>JBBAEU010000008.1:0-113501 GCA_041655765.1 Brumimicrobium sp. | reverse complement strand
ATAGTTATGATGTGACAGTTTCGAAACTTAACAATGGCGTATCAGGTGGTTCGCATGAAGTTTCAATGGGAATCAACTTGAATTGTAAAACAAAACAAAAAAGCTTTAGAACGATTTCGTGTCCATCTTTTTAAACAAACAAGTTTTACTACAGTAGTTTTATATGGTTTAACGGCTACAGTTTGTTTAATAAAAGGTCTCTCAATTGAGGGACCTTTTTGCTTTTTTCAGTAGGCGCAACTGGTAAAAGGTCATAATGAGATAGCCTCCAATATAAAAGTCAGCATCTTCACACAGCGTTTGGTTCTACCTGAAGTTTTTTTTGAAAATATTTTTTACAATAAATCTTGAAAGACCTATAATTTATTTGTTACTTTCGTGGTTTGTTATATTTGGATTTATGTTGTAGAAATTATGGCTCAAGAAAACTATTCAACTGCATATTATAAAAAGCGGATTGAAAAGCTAACGGTTCAACTTAAGAAGTTAGAAAACCGTTCAAAATTATGGATTATTATTAGGCTTTTTAGTTTTCTGAGTATTATTTCAATCTTATACTTTACTTTTCCCTATAATTTATTTTCCACCGTTGGAATTATCACCAGCACACTACTTTTCTTATTATTTGTTAAAAAGAGTATCGAAAATAAAGAACAACTAAATTATGTTCAACAACTCATCGAAATTAACAAAAATGAAATAAAAGCGAGTCAATTTGATTTTTCTGGCTTTTCAAAAGGAGAAAAATACATCAATCCCAGTCATCCGTTTAGTTATGACATAGACTTATTTGGAAAGAATGGCTTCTTCCAATTATTTAATAGAACGGTTACAAAAAATGCTGAAGAACTTTTGACTCATTATTTGCTCAATGGTGTGATTGACCCAGAAAAGCGCATTTTGTCTATTGAAGAATTATCCAAAAACAAATCTTGGTCACAAAACTTCCTAGCACACGGCAAAAGACTTGAGAACGAAGAAAACAAAACAAGCATTAAGAAAACTGTTTTCAAATCGTATGATTTTAGGTCTTGGGTAAACGCAATGCAATTTATTTTGCCTGTTCTAACGATAATCTTAACAGGTGCTTTCTATTATGATGTTATCAATTTCATTCAATTCATTGTTATTGGAATCATTTTATTAATTCCCGTTCGACAAACATTAAAAACAACCAATCGTTTGCATAAAGAGCTGTCTAATATTGGACCTAAAATCAAGGCAATGAAAGAACAGTTTACAATTTTTGAAAATATTTCGTTTGAATCACCGCTTTTGGTAGAATATCAAAATGAATTATTTAAAAATCGTAAAAATGGAAAAGAGAGTCTTGCAAAATTGTCCAAAATAGTTAAACAAGCAGAATATAGAGACAATATTCTAGTAGCTATTTTACTGAATTTCTATTTAGCATGGGATTTTCGACTTTTGATAGAAATGAAAAAATGGAAAGAAACCTACGATTATCATATTGAAACTTGGGAAGATATTGTTTATGATATTGAAACACTTATTAGTGGCGCATTCTTCAGATACAACTATGAGAATCAAACCTCTGCTCCAAAACTCACAGACAATGATAAAAAAGAAATTTTAATCAAAAATATTGGTCACCCAATCATTCCACTTGACAAACTTGTAAAAAACGACTTTTCATTGACGAGAGAACAACAATTTGCTATCATTACAGGACCAAATATGGCAGGGAAAAGCACATTTCTGAGAAGTATTGGAATCAATATTATGCTAGCAAACGCAGGATTTCACGTAATGGCAGAAGAATTTGTTTTTCCAAAGATGAAACTCTATTCCAGCATGAGAACAAGTGATGATTTGAAAGATGAAACTTCCTATTTTCACGCTGAATTGCTACGTTTAAGATTTATCATGGACGCCATTGAAAGAGGCGAAAAAGTTTTTATTATCCTAGATGAAATCTTGAAAGGAACCAACTCAAAAGACAAACAAGAAGGTTCTTCCCTATTTTTACAAAAGTTGAACAAAATGCATGTAAAAGGAATTATCGCTACACACGATTTATCTTTGACAACATTGCCAGAAAAATATCCTTCGATGGTTAATCGCTATTTCGATACAGAAATAAATGGAGATGAAATCTCGTTTGATTATACCATTCGGGATGGAGTTGCAAAGAACATGAATGCAAGTTTCTTGCTTCGTAAAATGGGGCTCATTGATAATCCTTAATACAATTGTTAATAGTTTGTGATAATTTTTTGTTTGTTTATTCAATACGAACAATTATATTTATCATCTGTTATACTATTTATATATAAGAAGAAAATTACAAACAAATAAATAAAATATAAGTTATGGCAATAGAATTAACTGATGACAATTTCGAGGAAATAGTAATGAATTCCGACAAACCTGTAGTGGTTGACTTTTGGGCAGCTTGGTGCGGACCTTGTAAAATGATTGGCCCTCACATAGAAGAAATGCACAATGAATATGAAGATAAAGCAATTATAGGAAAAGTGGATGTGGACAGCAACCCTGGTGTTTCTGCAAAATTTGGCGTAAGAAATATTCCAACTGTCTTATTTATCAAAAATGGAGAAGTAGTAGATAAATCAATTGGAGCTGTTCCAAAAGCAAAATTAACTGAGAAATTAGACGCAATTCTGTAAAAAGAGAGTTAAGATATCTTATTTAAGAGGTTATTTCCAAAGAGAGATAACCTCTTTTTCATTCACTCAATCGAACCCAAGTAACCAAAAAACACTACATTTGTCTCAACAAAATCTTATTATAAAATATGAAAGCATACGTTTTTCCTGGTCAAGGAGCACAATTTACAGGTATGGGAAAGGATTTATATGACACCTCTCCTATCGCAAAAGAATTATTTACAAAAGCAAACGAAATTTTGGGTTTTGATATTACCAAAATCATGTTCGAAGGAACAGATGAAGAGCTAAAACAAACAAAAGTTACACAACCAGCAATATTTTTACATTCCGTTATCCTATCGAAAGTTTTGGGTGATGAGTTCCAACCAAGTATGGTTGCAGGACATTCATTAGGCGAATTTTCAGCGTTGACAGCCAGTGGTTATTTATCCTTTGAAGACGGATTAAAATTAGTCTCACAACGGGCTTTAGCAATGCAAGAAGCTTGTGAATTAGAACCATCTACAATGGCTGCAATTTTAGGTTTAGAAGACGAAATAATTGAAGAAATTTGTGAGAGCATTGATGAAGTTGTTGTTGCTGCTAACTACAATTGTCCTGGTCAACTAGTTATTTCTGGTTCTTTTGCGGGAATTGATAAAGCAATCGAAAAGGCAAAAGAAGCTGGTGCTAAACGAGCACTAAAACTTCCTGTTGGTGGTGCATTCCACTCGCCATTAATGGAACCAGCAAGAGAAAAGTTAGCAAAAGCAATTGAATCCTCTCCGATTCTTCAAGGGATTTGCCCAATTTATCAAAATGTTACGGGAAAACCAACAACCGATGTAGCAGTAATTAAAGAAAATTTAATCGCACAATTGACTGGTCCGGTTCGTTGGACACAAATTATGCAAAACATGATTGCTGACGGTTGTGAAGAAGTAATTGAAGTTGGCCCTGGAAAAGTTCTTCAAGGATTATTTAAAAAAGTTGATAGACAATTCCCTACTTCAAGTGCTTCGATTGAAAGCTAAAATTTTAAAAATACAAAAAAACGGCACACACTAATACGCCGTTTTTTTTTGAACTTAAGATTTACTTTCCTTAGAAGTTATACTTCCCAGCTTCAATAACCCTTACAGCAATTCGTTGACGAGCTTCCTTAGAGTTAAAAGGCGCAATTTTTGTGAAGCGTTTCATTCCCATTAACATCATTTTTCCTTCGTCTCCTTCCGAAAAAGCATTGATTGCGTCTCTTCCCGATTTGTTAATCTTATCTGCAATATCGTAGAAATAAGTTTTAACAATTGCGATTTCGTCTTGACAAGCCTCCTCTCCCCGCATGCTGATTAATTTTTCCACGCGAAGAAGAACAGATTCGGCTAAATATGTATCAATTGACATATCAGCAATGTTCATCAATACCTCTTGCTCTTTTGCTAAAGATTGCATTAATTTTTGAACAGCTGAACCTGCAACCATCAAAATAGATTTTTTGAATCCAGTTAATGCTTTACGTTCTTCAGCAAATGTTCCTTCAGGTGCATCTCCAAATTCTGGAATACTCATTAATTCATTTGCAACTGCCATTGCAGGGCCCATCAAGTCTAATTCTCCTTTCATCGCTTTACGTAAGACCATGTTTACTGTAAGCATTCGATTAATTTCGTTAGTTCCTTCGAAAATTCGATTGATACGAGAGTCACGGTATGCTCTTTCTACTCCAGATTCGCTAGAATAACCAATTCCACCATGAATTTGAACTGCTTCATCAACAACAAAATCTAATAGTTCAGATCCAGAAACTTTTACGATGGCACATTCTGGTGCAAACTGCTCGATTCCTTTCAATACTGCTTGATTTGCATCCATTCCCCCTTCTTTTAAAGCTATAATTGCATCTTCAATGTTTTGTCCTGCACGGTACATAGCAGATTCGTTAACAAAAGTGCGGATTGTTTGCTCTGCAATTTTATGACGAATTGCACCATATTTAGAAATTGGACGACCAAATTGTTCTCTTTCGTTTGCATATTTAATTGACTCATCAATTGCAACCTTTGCACCACCTAAAACACCCAATCCTAATTTAATACGGCCAATATTTAAGATATTTAATGCAATTTTAAAACCGTTTTCTCTTTCAGAAAGTAAATTTTCAACCGGCACTTTTACGTCGTTAAAGAATACTTGTCTAGTTGATGAACCACGAATTCCCATTTTATCCTCTTCTGGGTTCAACGTAATTCCTTCAGAATCTGCTTCAACCAAAAATGCTGATAATTTTTCATCATCGTCAATTTTCGCAAAAACAGTGAATAAATCAGCAAAACCAGCATTTGTAATCCACATCTTTTGTCCGTTTAGGATATAATGTTTTCCATCTTTAGATAAAACCGCTTTGGATTTCCCAGAATTAGCATCCGACCCTGCCGATGGCTCAGTTAAACAATAAGAAGCTTTCCATTCACCTGTTGCCAATTTTGGAATATACCTTTGTTTTTGCTCTTTATTTCCATAATATAAAAGAGGAAGCGTTCCAATTCCTGTGTGGGCACCATAAGCAACAGAAAATGAGAATCCTGCTCCTAATTTTTCGGTTGCCAATAATGTCGTCTTGAAGTCTGTCCCCATTCCTCCTAATTCTTCAGGAATTGATAAACTCAACAGCCCCAACTCTCCAGCTTTCTCAAGAAGTGAAGGCATCAAACCTTCTTCCATTGCATCAATCCTATCCAAGTTAGGTGTAACTTCTTGTTCCAAGAAATCTTCACACATTTTTGCAATCATTAGTTGTTCTTCATTCCATTCTTCAGGAATAAAAATATCTTCAGGCTTTGTATCTCGAATGATAAATTCTCCGCCGATAATTGCTTTTTCTTCTGCCATATTACTATAAATTTTATTGTTAATAATCTATTATCTTGATGTAAATATAAAAATTAATCTAATACTATGCAAGCATAATGATTTTAATTTTAAATAATTTACCATTAAACAACATTTCAAACGAAATGATAGGCGAATTATTTATATTTGTAGAAAAAAATTACGTGAAGATTTTTAAAGATTTTGACGCAGTAGAAGAAATCCCTTTTCCAGTTTTAACAATTGGAACCTTTGATGGCGTACATTTGGGTCATCAAAAGATCATCAAACAATTGAATGATGTAGCCGAGAAACATGGCGGAGAATCGGTTTTATTTACATTCTATCCTCACCCAAGATTGGTCCTATTTCCAGAGTCTCATGGATTAAAATTAATCCAAACGCAAGAGGAGAAGGTGGCAAAATTAAGAAGATTTGGACTTAAAAACATTATTGCTTATCCTTTTACAAAAGAGTTCTCGCGGATTCCACCTGTTGAGTTTGTGCGTGATTATTTGGTGAATAAACTAAAAGTAAAAACGTTGGTTATTGGTTACGACCATCACTTTGGGCGAAATCGGGAAGGTGATATTAATATATTGAAAGATTTAGCACCAATCTATGATTTTGAAGTTATCGAAATTGGAGCGAAAGAGGTTGACGAGGTAAATATAAGTTCTACAAAAATTCGAGAAGCCTTAAAAATGGGCGATATTGAATTGGCAAATATTTATCTTGGTGAACCTTTTGAAATTAACGGTAAAGTTATTCATGGTCAAAAACTTGGTACAGAACTTGGTTTTCCCACTGCAAATATCGATATTGAAAGTGACATTAAGATTATACCTAAAAATGGTGTGTATGCAGCAAAGGTAGATTTGCCAGATGGGGAGCAACGGTTTGCTTTGTTAAGTATAGGAAATCGACCAACAATCAATGACTCTGGTGAACTTTCAATCGAAGTATATCTTATCAATTTTGAGGGAAATCTTTACGGTAAATATTTGCGTATTAGATTGTTAAAATATATCCGCGGAGATATGAAGTTTGATAATACCGATGATTTAATAAACGAAATGAAAAAAGATGAACAAACTCTTCACACTTGGATTTCTGATAATAATTGGTAGTTTTTCTTTTGCTCAGACCATCAAGGATACACTCCATTATTACTCATTAGAAGAAGCAATTTCTCTAAATAATGATGAAGTTTTTGCGATTGATTTGTCAAAACGCAAATTAGAATCAGTTCCTGAAGAACTTAAAAATTTCAAACACCTAAAAGGATTAAACCTCAACAGAAATAGATTAACAACATTGCCTGAATTTTTCAAGGATTTTACAGCGTTGGAATTTCTTTATTTGCATCGAAACAAACTTATTGATATTTCAGAAGAAATCACATCACTTTCAAATTTGCTTTGGTTAGATATCAGCCGTAACAACATTACAAAAATTACTGCATCCATTGGAAATTTGAAAAAACTACGTTATTTAGATGCCTGGGATAACCTTTTTGAAGAAATTGACCTCGCTTTTACCGAGTTGAAACAATTGGAGGTTATTGATTTTCGTGGCAATACTTACGCAACTTCGTTTGTAAAGAAATGGATAGAGGCATTTCCAAATACAAAAGTTTATTTTGATAAACCTTGTAATTGTTTAGACCATTAGAACGTTTTACTCCTTTGATAATTTATCCAAAACTGAATGATATTCTGGCTTTTTCGTAATATAAAACCCTGTCCTAATCAATCCAAAAAGATATTCAGATTCTGTTAAATTATAACTGAGATCAACCTTGTTGTATTTAGGCTTGAAAGATTCAAATTCAGAAAGGACTTTATCAATTGATTCCTCTTTCATTAAATCTATGTTCTCATCATCAACTTCAAAATAAAGTGTTTCCATCTCGTTTAGCCGAATGCGGGAAATGGTTAAGGAATTACTTGTTCTTTTTTCAACCATATCTATTTTTCTTAAAACCCCTTCCCAAATCACATCACTAAATTGGTCGATGATGGCTTCAGCTTTTTCAATTTCCTCTTCTTTTATTCTCTCCCAGTCTTTGGCTTCGATTCCGTTGACAACCAAAAATTCAATGAATTCTTTCTCTAAATCTTTTAAATCTGCCAATGAAAGTCGTGCGTATTTCATCTCTTTATCCTTTATCTTAAAATAATGATTCAATTGTTGCTTTGGAACCTCGTGGAGTGAATTCAATACGAATAATATCGTTTACCCTTAATCCAAGCAACGAACTCGCTCCTCCTCCGTTTCCTGGTGTTCCTTTGTTGATGGCAATTTCTAAAAATCCAGCATCATTAAAAATGGCTACTTTCTCTCCTTTTTGAACCTCGTTATATCCTAAAGAAATCTGGTCAATGTAATATTCCTTTCTTTTGAAATAGATTACAAAAGGAACATTTTTTCCAACATCTTCAAAATCTGATTTCGTTATATTTGTAATTGCATTTCCATAATGGTCGATATAGGAAACAACCCCTCTTAAGGTATGTCCGTCAATTACAGGTGATAATGGAATCATTCTATAAATTGACTCTACTCGAGAGCAAAAACTCTCTAATTTTTCTCCATTTAGAATTTTAATGGCTGCAGGAGCCAATATATTTTTAGTTGAAAAATTCATCAATTGAGGAGAAGACAAAACGCCTTCTAACCTCCAAATTCCGTCGGGCTCTTTATTTCCGAGAATCAAGCTAAACACACCATTGTCTGCTCCTACAAAATATTGCTGATTATATTCAACAATGGTAGGATAAATACTTTCTTCGGGTCGTGAAAAATTAATCAGAGGCTCTGCGTCCACACCAATTATATGAATTGTTCCTGCAGGAAATTCTTTCATTGCATTTCTGATTAAGTATGCTGCTTCGGTAACTTTAAAAGGACTAACTGTATGGGAAATATCAACAATACGAACACCTGGTTTTAAAGAAAGAATCCTCCCTTTCAATGCAGCAACGTAATAATCTTGCAGTCCCATATCTGTTGTCAGCGTAATGATGCTCATGTCTTTGAATAATTCTGTATCAAAATTAGGATTTTATTTTACAAAAACAGGAGTTCAAATAAAATATTCGATGAATATGTTATAAATCATGAAGTTTTAGATTATTATCAACAAGAAGAATGGTGATAATATATTTTTAGAGGGTTCGCATAACGAACCTGAAACAAGCTACAATAAAAAAATCTAAATCTTTTACTATCTAACTACATTCACATTTCCTGATTCCAAAACAGTCTCGCCTGACTCTAATGTTGCGACCAATTTATAGGTATATACACCAGATTGAACCAACTGTCCACGGAAATATCCATCCCAACAAGCATTCCTATTTTCAGTATAGAAAATAGTTTCTCCCCAACGATTAAAAATGGTTAACTCCATTGAAATGACGCAGCTTCCATATACACAGAAACCATCATTCACTCCATCTTTGTTAGGAGAGAAAATATTTGGCACAAATAATTCACCACATGGTTTTTTCACGTCAATAAAAACAGTATCTGAAGCCATGCAACCATTATCAGCAATAACAGTCACAATATACATTGTCGGTTCCATCGGAGAAGCTGTTGGATTGTCACAATCAGAACAACTCAATCCATCTGTTGGTGTCCAAATAATTTCATCAATAACAATATTTGGATCAATATCAAGAGTTATATCAATACTTTCTCCTTGTAAAATCAAAGCGTCATCAGGAGAAGCATCTAAATAAAATGACGAACCTATTTCAACTATTACAGAAACTGTCTCAGAACATCCTTCAGAATCTGTTACATCAACTTGATATGTTCCAACAGCAAGATTTGAAGCCGTACTTGAAGTACTTACATTTGGTGTCCAATTAAAATCATAACCTCCACTTCCACCAGTAACATCAAGTGAAATCTCTCCATCATCTATTCCGCATGTTGAATGAATAACTGAAGGAACGACCACTAATTGCTGCGGTTCAGTTATAGTTATTTCCAAATCATCTGTACAACCTGCATCATCAGTGACTGTAACTAAATAAGTCCCTGGAGATAAATTATTTGCTTCATTATCCGTTCCACTTGCTGGAGTCCAGCTATAGATATATGGAATTGAGCCACCAGTTGTCTGAACTGTAATGCTTCCATCTGCACTGCCATAACAAGATACATTTTCAACTGTCTGTATTGATAATACTGGTCCATCAACACTTCCAACGTTAACTGAACCTTGAGCTTGGCACCCATTTACATCGGTAACGGTAACTGTATAATCTCCCGCACCAATTGGTGTTGTTGTTGCATTAGTTCCTCCAGCTGGTGACCAAGAAAATGTATAGTCTGGCGTACCTCCCGACACTACAACAGTAGCCTCACCATTGTCAACCAAACACTGAGAAGGTGTTGAAGTAAACGTTAAAGTCATTGGTGGTAAATTATCAATTGTAATGCTTTCTTGTATGGCACAACCAGTTGCATCCGTTACAGTAACCGTATGTACCCCTGCAGATAAACCAGTTGCATTTTGAGAAGTACTCCCTGAAGGACTCCAACTAAAAGAATAATCTGGTGTTCCTCCTGTTACTACAACCGTAGCTTCACCATCCGAGTTGCCCAAACAAGAAACATCTGTACCCGTAATAGATAAACTTGGAGCATCACCCATAGCCAAAGTTGTTTGAGCAGTATTTTCACAACCGTTAGCGTCTGTTACTGTCACCGTATAAACGCCAAAGGCATCCAATGAAATATTATCCAATTCTGCAGGATTTGTATTGCTTGAAAATCCATTAGGCCCTGACCAAACGTAATTCGTTCCACCCGTTGCTGTCAGTACCAAATCTGACCCTGTACATAAAGGTCCGTTATTTGATGCAGAAACCGTTGGAGGTGCGTTAACCGTAATTGAAATCAATGTATCATCAACAACACCTGAATCATCTTCAACCTGAAGAATAATGTCATAGCTTCCCGATGTATTAAAGGTAACGGTATGTGGACCTTGCGTAGAAGCTGTGGCAGGGGTACCGCCATTAAACGTCCAATCCCAACTCACAATATTTAGACCACTTGAATTATCCGTAAATGTGATGGATTCTCCCTCACAAATCGATGTTTCCGAAGGAATAAATGAAGCAAGCAAAGTACACGGGTCAACTAATGTATAACTTTCGTTAACAACACACCCTGAAGAAGTTGTAATCTCTACATCGTAAGTTCCAATTCCTATTCCAGAAATATCATCTGTTGTTTCTCCGTTTGACCATAAAACTGTGTAAGTCTGAGGTGGAATTCCTGTTAAACGAATATAATCAAAAGCAAATTGAGATTGGACACTAGCCGCGTTTGTAACTACTCGAATTTCTATTTGGTTTCCTGTAGCTGGAATTGAATAACAGAAGTTCTGGAAAGTTTCCGTCAATTGGATTCCTTCTCCTACACCATCGGTATTTAAATCTTCAGCAATACGAAACGGAAAAGTTGAAGTTCGCCTAAAAGCTACTAAACTTGTCCATGTACCACCATCAATTCGATATTCAATATCGTAAGCATCATTTGCGTCTGCATTTCCGACTGAAGCAAGTAGAATACAAAGTTCTAGATTTGAATACCCTGTGATTACTTCAGGGTTTAATGTCAATATAGCTGGAAGTGTTGTTGTTCTTCTTGCGCCGAAATAATTTAAATTGTTTTGTCCTGATATTGCTTGGGTAAAATTCATAGAATTTCCTTGCTTGAAAAATCGGTTTATTTGATTTTCTGCACCGACGAGGGTATATCTTGTCCCTGCTCCGTCCGTTTCAAAGTCTTCCACAATAATATCTTCACTGGAACCTCCAACTGAACTAATTGTCAAATCAATTGCACCATCAGACCCGCCACAACTTGAAATATCAGTTATAACAGCGTTATCAATTAAGGCTGTTGGTGGTTGATTAATAAAAACACTATCTTTATGTGGACACATATTAAAATCTGTTACGGTAACAGAATACCATCCTCCACTCAATCCAGAGATATTTTGTGTTGTTTCACCGTTAGACCATTCGAAGGAAAAAGGACCAACTCCTTGAGTTATGATGAGTTCTATTTCTCCATCAGAATTACAACCAGCATCTTGCGGGATTAGATCAAAATCTATATTATCACAGTCATTGGTAAAAAACGATTGAACAAAATTTGGAAATCGCTGTTGTGATGTCCCACTTACTAATGTTAAGTAATTCGGAATAAAATCACAAGCCGTTCCTGCTAGATTTGGTTTGTTAATTACACCGATTGAACTACCACCACCGAATCCACTACTCCCAACATAAATTTTGCAATCATTTCCCAATTGAAGCGGACTATTACCTGAACCAATTTGAACTTTAGACGCAATAATTGCAGCTCCATCTGAGATGTCTGCTCCAGCAGCAAGATCATATTGAAATATTCCTAGTGTACTTGCAGTATATAACTTTGTACAATCGGGTGAAAATTCTAATTTAAAGCCTGCTGCTCCACAATCATCCCATAAAAACGTAAGTACACCCGTTGCATTATCAAATCCATATAAGGTAAGATTTGGATTAGACCCCATTCCTGATCCGCAAACATTTTGAGTAACCAACATCGTTCCATCTGGAGAAAACTTTGCACCAAGTGAATTATCCGGTCTTGCTGGAGGCCCTGTTGTAGAAGTCACAGGTGTCGTATTAACTCCAGCAGCAGTTACTTCATAAGCATGCCAAATATTGGTTGACTTTTCTTGTCCAATAACCCAATATCCATTTCCTGCAGCATTTTCGACCGCTGTCAATTTCTCTTCATTTGGTGCAAATAAAAGTGTATTTTTATTCGCAGCTAGTACATCTCCAAAACCGCCATTTAGCGTCATGTCAACTTCACTAAAACGTATTCCAATCAAACCATTATCTTCTAATGAAGTTCCAGCTGTAAAAATAAAATACCGATCAGCATTTCCAGGGTGAGGAACAATGACTGCAGATTGAACGGATGATTGATGTCCCATTAATCCAGTCCCATTGGGCATTACATTATTATTTGCATCCCAAACGGTAGCTCCGTCGGTAAACATCAATAAATTCCCATTAAGATCAGAGATAGATGCTGAACCTTCGATACTAGAGAGAGGACTACCACTAAAACTTTCTGGAGGTGGACAAGTAAATTCTAAACCTGCGTTTGAACCGAAATGCCAAAAATTCGCACGTTTACGTTCACTTTGAGCCCATAAAGATGAAATTGATATTACAAAAAGTAGTGTTGCTAAGTATATGTTTTTCATAAGTCAAAGTATTAAGATGATAAGACCAAAAAAGTCAAATTATTTAGAACTTAGTAGCTTTTTATTTGAGACTATTTATAAACTCAATAACTCATCAATTAATCCTATTATACTAAGTATTAATACATTAATATCAATACGAAGTTAGCATTTTTTTTCGATTAAACAAAAAAACATTAACTCTTTGATTTAATGGACTCAAGGAAACCAAATAAATTATCTGGTTTTTATTACTTTTTCTATGAATAAGTTCTGTCCCTTATCTGCTTGAATCGAAATGAAATACATACCTGGAAGTAAATTGTATAAGTCGATTCTATTCTCTATGGAATTGATTCTTTCTTTCTTAACTAATTTTCCAGTTGTCGAAAACACCGAAACGATGGCACTCTCATTTATTTCAATATAAACCTCATCAGTAAATGGGTTAGGATAAATCTTTATATCATCTTTTTTAGTCAGAGTAGCTAAATCCATTGTTGTATTTACAACCTGCGTAGAATAATATTCTGTAAACAATATATTATTTTGATCATCAGCATAAGTTGTTAAAACAGGATAACTATAATCGTTCGTTAAATAATAATATTGGTTGCTTTCTACCCGACTAAGCTCCATTTCAAAAACTGTCATACCACTTACTTTCACATAAACACTATCTATTTTTAGATGATTTTCATGTAGTCTTAAAACCTCTGGCAGATCTAAAACAGGGGTTTTTATAGAGCCATAAGAATCAAAATTGAATGTTTTTGTAGTATTTGAAACATAGAAAGTATCAGCATCGGCAGGGTTAAAATCCATTGGGATTGTCCACCTCGAATTATTATTAATCGTACTGTTCAAAATACCAGGAAGTGGAATAATTAATTCATCGCTGTCAAAATGTATAGGTTGCCCCGCAAAAGTTCCAGTTTCTGATAAGAATCCAATCGACCAAAACCCTGTTGGCTCATTTCTCCAAAACATATAACCGTTACTTGGTTGTCCATCTACAGGCGCACCACCAAACAATCCGCTATAAAGTACTGAAGGCCCATAGGTATAAAGATTTGACGATGGAAACTCTGCTTGGTATGGCGACTTAGATGTAGAGTCATACGTTGGAACCTTTTCGTAATGATTCAGTAAACTTGAGAAATCCCATGTTTGCGGACTCGTTGACGCTGGCGTAATAGCATAAGTTGAAGCTGTATCATTCCTTACAATATAAGTATAGGCAGCCTCAGGAAGAATACTCATATCTAATACTTCTTGAGCAAAACTTGAAAAAGTATAAAAGAAAAAGAATACTGTTAGAATTAAATTTTTCATCAGTCTTATTTTTGGAATTAGTACATACAAAAATAAAAAAGACTAGGACCTCAAATATTAAAATATTTTTTTTATATGAAATAATGATTAAAGTCAGATTTTAATCCCATTTTATTTTTAGATTTTGTAAATGAATAAAAATCTTTTAACTTAGATATTTAATAACAAAAAATATATAGTATTATGAAGACAACTTTTTCTAAATTATTTTTATTATTTGTAGCTACTTTCCTTTTTGCCATGAACCAATCATGTGAAAACGATCACGCTGAAGAACACAATCACACTGAGCATGCAAATCACGACGACCATGACGCTCATGACCATGACCATGTTAGTGATGGTGTTGACAAACTCACTTTAAACGATGGTCAGAAATGGGAAGCTGATGAACCAACAAACAAAAATGTTGAAATGCTGGTTTCTATTGGAAAAGAATTTTCCAATGACGCTGATAAATCGTTGGAGGATTATAACAAATTTGGAAGTGACGTAATCGATGCCATCAATGTGATGATAAAAGAGTGTACCATGGAAGGTGCTGCAGACCAAGCTTTACACTATTGGTTTTTACCAATTATGAATAATGCGAATTCTCTTAAAGATGCTACCGATATTGCAGGATTAGATGATGTTGCCTCAGAAACAATCGGTCGTATGAATGTTTATCAAGACTATTTTGAATAAAATATAAACTATTCTAATAGTGTTTGTCAACTTTTCAAACAAATAAACAAATAAACAGAAAATAATTAGGAGTACTATTTCCTATGGTATTCCTAATTCTTTTTTTTATTACTAAACTCTTTGTTATGTCAAAAAGAAAATCATCTTTTGGAACAGTTGAAATTCGTTTAGTGAAAACATTATATAGTAGAGGTTTTCTACTTTTTCTAGCCTTCTTTTTAACCTCATGCTCTACAATCATAGAAATGCCTAAATATGGTTTTTCTGAAGGATTTTATAAAGGAAGAGTCAGTCAGGATGGAAAAAAACAATGGGTTTATGTTGATATGAAGCAAGACTCGTTGGCAGTTTATCAAGTAAATAAAGTTGACGGCAAAAAGGTTGTAGATTTATCAAGCAGAATTGCGCGTCATTTTCCTGAAGAAAGGGATCATGCCCATCTTCAAACCCTATCCTTTTCAAGACATACATTTGATTTAGATTTAATAACAATCCCTGTAAAATACCGCTTTACTGAGGGAGATATACCTCCCCAAGTAAATTCAGCATTTGGTGCTTCAATTTATTTAGGATATCGAGGTGATGATTTTATGATTCATTATAAAGAAAACCCCATAGGAACATTTAATAAGAAAACCAATCATTTTGGTCATAGTTTTGGATTGTTTGCTGGATTTACTTCGGCTGATATGAGGTCTGAATATACCAATGGTCATGTCATTAAAAGATACACCGGTTTTGCACTGACCACCGGAGGTGCTTTTCTTATTGGAATAAACAATTTTACTGTCGGTTTTGCCATAGGCATTGACTATTTATTAGATAAAAACAAATCGCATTGGATTTACCAAAACAAACCATGGGTTGGATTGTCAGTTGGTTTGGGGTTAAATTAATTCTATATTTCGCATTAATCCTAAATATTCTGTCATTTAAATGTCAATTGTTAATAATGAGGAAGATATAAATTTAACTCTAAGTATGATTAAGCTTTGAATTTTCTTTATAAATCATATTATTTTTTGTATTTATGGCTATGGCGAATGGATGCCTTTCCAAATGCAGGCAGCCTATATTGAAGGGTTATCAGCGCATACAGACCATCCAGAATCATTGGATTGGATGAGCAAGTTGAAAGAAAAACCTGAAAGAATCTTTATCGTGCATGGAGAAAAACAAGGCGCAGAGGCACTTCAAGAAGGAATAATGCAGACCTATAGCTGGGATGCAGAAATTCCGAAACTTTATGATATTGAAGAAATAAATTATTTATCAGAAACATAACGCCTTGTCTGTCTAAAAAAGTACGGGATGATTTACTATATTTGAACTACATAATAAAATAAATGCCATGGAAAATAATCATACACATCATAATCTTTCAGCACACGACCATCACGAACACGAAACTCACGATCACAGTAATCATGACGGTCATGAGGATCACCATGCGCATCACCTTGCTGATTATTGGAAACGCTTTATCATTAGTGTCATTGTAACTATTCCTGTACTTATTTTGTCACCTATGCTACAGCAATGGTTCGGTTTTGAATTACAATTTCCAGGCGACAAATATGTTTTAGCAATTCTCGCTTCTTTCATTTTCTTTTATGGTGGATACCCATTTTTGAAAGGGTTGTATGATGAAGTTAAAACTAATTCTATCGGAATGATGACCTTGATAGGTGTTGCAATCACTGTTTCTTGGGTATATAGTTTAGCTGTTACTTTTGGTTTACCTGGAATGGATTTTTACTGGGAAATGGCAACGTTGATTGTAATCATGTTGATTGGTCATTATTTTGAAATGAAATCAGTGATGGGTGCCTCGCGTTCGCTTGAACTACTCGTAAAGATGATACCTTCCACAGCACATCATTTAGTCGATGGTCACATTCATGATATGCCAGTGAGCGAGTTAAAAATTGGAGACTTTATATTAGTAAGACCAGGTGAAAAGATTCCAGTGGATGGTGTAGTGACCGATGGAGAAAGTTATGTGGACGAAAGTATGCTCACCGGAGAAAGTAAACCTGTAAAAAAAGAAAAAAACAATGAAGTCATCGGAGGTTCAGTTAATAGTAACGGCTCACTAACGGTTCAAGTAAAAAAAACAGGTAAAGATGGCTACCTCAACAAGGTAATAAAATTGGTAGAAGATGCACAAAAAGTTAAGTCAAAAACACAAAATTTTGCCGATCGAGCTGCCAAAATTCTTACTTATGTTGCTTTAGGTGGCGGTGTGCTTACTTTGATAGTCTGGTTATTATTGGGTTATTCATTTGTTTTTGCTTTAGAACGAATGGTTACAGTAATGGTAATTTCTTGTCCACACGCATTGGGATTGGCTGTTCCTTTGGTTGTTGCAATTTCTACTTCTATATCTGCACAAAAAGGATTACTTATTCGCAACCGTACAGCTTTTGAGAATTCACGACTGATTACAACAGTTATTTTTGACAAAACAGGAACACTTACCAAAGGTTCACATGAATTACAAGAAATAAAAATTCTAAATAATGATTATTCTGAGAAAGAATTGCTTCGTTTAGCCTCTGGACTCGAACAGCATTCAGAACATTACATTGCTCAAGGGCTATTGAGGAAAGTTAAAGAACAGAACATTGAAATTCCTAAAGTAGATGAATTCAATTATTTCCCAGGAAAAGGTTTGGTAGGGAAGGTTGAAGGAAAAGATATTAAAGTGGTTGGACCTAATTATTTATTGGAGCATCACATTGATATGCCAAAAATTGAAGATGACTTTACGGATACCATAGTTTTTGTTTTATTGAATAACGAACTGGTCGGCTACTTTACATTTGCTGATCAAATCAGGGAAAGCTCTGCAGAAGCAATACAATTATTGAATAATAATGGAATTAAAAATTTACTCTTAACAGGAGATAATGAAAAAGTAGCAGAAAAAGTAAGTATCGAACTCAAAATGGATGGCTTTATTGCCAATGTTTTACCACATGAAAAACTAGAACATGTGAAGCAACTTCAAGTTGATGGAGAATTTGTTGCCATGACTGGTGATGGCGTGAATGATGCTCCAGCACTTGCGCAAGCCGATGTAGGTATTGCCGTTGGTTCAGGAACAGATGTGGCCGCTGAAACAGCCGATATTATTTTGGTAAACTCCGACCCAAAAGATATCGCTTCATTGATTATGTTTGGAAAGGCTACCTATCAAAAAATGATGCAAAATTTATGGTGGGCAGCAGGATACAACATAGTTGCGATTCCTTTAGCGGCAGGTGTGTTGTATAATTGGGGGATTATGTTAAGCCCTGCAGTTGGCGCAATACTAATGAGTTTAAGTACCATCATTTGTGCACTCAATGCACAACTTTTAAGAAGATATATGAAATAGAAATATACTAAATAATGAGAAAGTAGCCCATTTTATCAGTCAATGTACTTTCAAATACTTAAAATTGCAATTTGAATTGACTCGTTGCGTAAAACAGATAGATATAACAAATTAAAGAATAAATATGCTAAAACAAATTTTACTTGTAGGACTTGGCGGTGGGCTTGGAAGCGTTTTACGCTATTTAACTTCCATTATAACTGAAAAATATAACACAAACTTATTTCCACTTGCAACTTTCACTGCCAATATTTTAGGCTGTCTTTTAATCGGGTTGCTAATTGGGGTGATTGGACAGAACGTCCAAGAAAATCAGAACTTAAAACTTTTACTTATCACAGGGTTTTGTGGTGGATACACAACATTTTCAGCTTTTTCATCCGAAAATTTTTCTTTGCTACAAAATCATAATTATTGGATAGCGATTATCTATATCGGAGCCAGTGTCATTGTGGGAGTATTTGCCGTTTGGTTAGGTTTTGTGATTGCAAAAAACATATAATAAAGCCAAAATATAATCTTGATTAGCAAAATGAAAAGAAAATGAAGACAAAAATGAAGTTTTTAGACCGTTATTTAACGGTTTGGATTTTCCTCGCAATGGCGGTCGGTGTAGGTTTAGGCTATTTATTCCCAAACATTTCCAATGCTATGGACGGTTTGTCCGCAGGTACAACAAACGTTCCATTAGCAATCGGTTTGATATTAATGATGTATCCGCCTTTGGCGAAAGTAGATTATTCACTATTGCCAAAAGCATTGAAAGACAGAAAAGTAATTGGAATATCACTTTTGTTAAATTGGGTTGTCGGAACGGTTTTGATGTTTGGTTTGGCCGTTCTATTTATGCGAAACGAACCCGAATATATGACTGGACTTATCCTCATTGGTTTGGCAAGATGTATCGCAATGGTCATCGTTTGGAGTGATTTAGCTAAAGCAAACAGAGAATATACTGCGCTATTAGTGGCCTTAAATAGTGTGTTTCAAATTTTGACGTATAGTTTTTTCTTTTGGCTGTTTATCAGCGTTTTACCGGCTAAACTCGGATTGGCCAATTATGATGTAAATGTATCGATAAAGGACGTAACCGAAAGTGTTTTGATTTATTTGGGAATTCCGTTTTTGGCAGGATTTCTAACACGTTATTTTCTTGTAAAAAGGAAAGGAATCGAATGGTATAACCGAAAGTTCGTTCCCAAGATATCACCGATTACTTTATATGCTTTACTTTTTACCATCGTATTGATGTTCAGCTTAAAAGGCGATAAAATATTGGAATTGCCGATGGATGTCGTAAAAATAGCAATTCCATTAATTATTTACTTTGCATTGATGTTCTTCATCAGTTTCTTTGTTAGCAAATCTTTAGGAGTTCCATACGACAAGAATGCTTCTGTAGCCTTTACTGCTGCCGGCAATAACTTTGAATTAGCAATCGCTGTTGCAATCGCAGTTTTTGGAATTAATTCACCACAAGCATTTGTTGCAGTTATAGGACCATTGGTGGAGGTACCCGTATTAATTTTATTAGTCAGAGCAAGTTTAAACTTAAAGCAAAAATATTACACCAAATGAAAAAGAAAATTTTAGTGCTTTGCACAGGAAATTCTTGTAGAAGTCAAATGGCTGAGGGTTATCTGCGACATTTTGCAAATGAAAAAGCAGAAATTTACAGTGCCGGCGTGGAAACCCACGGTGTAAATCCCAAAGCTATTGCTGCCATGAGAGAAGACAGTATTGATATTTCAAACCACACTTCCAACAATATTGACGAATTTTACGACATTGATTTTGATTTTGTCATTACCGTTTGTGACAATGCCAAAGAACACTGTCCTTATTTTCCGACAAAGGCAAAGAAGTTTCATCACAATTTTTCCGATCCTGCAAAAGATGAAATCCGTGAAAGTTTTAGAAAAGTAAGAGAAGAAATCAAAGTTTATTGTGAAAAGTTTGTAACGGAAAATTTGAAAAAAATCAATTAGGGTAACATATAACAATTAGACCAAATTTGACTTGGTTAGTTCTTTTATTCTTTGTAAATTACATTGAATTTAAAAAATTGTCTAAAAGTTCTTCTCTTTTTCAAATCAATGATGGAAGCGTTGCAGATGAAGTTGTTTTTTATAACTTAGAATGTTTAACAAAAAAACTATTAGTGAAATGAAAAAGTTGATATTATTTATTTTAGTAATTTGGAGATTGTTTTAAAAAAATATTTAAATTAGCTGTTACTCTTATTTTATGATAATCAGCCTTTACATAACCTAACGTCAATAAAAAATACAAATGACACAGTAACTTTCAATAACAATATTAATATGAGAAATTGTCTTCTAATATTTATTCTTACTTACCTATTGACGGGTATTTTTAATAAATCATATTCTCAGATATTGGCGATAGACAGCATTACATTTGATAAAGATTATTTCCCTGGTTTTAACGATATTAATGGCAAGTATTTAGGCAGTACAGAAACAATGTCTATCGTTAATCATAACGGCAAACTATTCGCAGGAATGGGCAATTGGATGGATTACCCAATCACTACTGAAAGTGAAGGTACTCAAATTCTCCGTAAAGATAGCCATGACTCTCCTTGGGTTGTGGACACAACTATTGGTTTTTCCTCTTTAAGATGTGATGGCTTTCAAGAAGTTATATTTACAAAAGACTACAATGGTGATGACCTTTCTTCACCTGTAAATATGCTTGTTGGTGGTTTTACAAGGACTATTCCTCCTTATAATACAAGTATTTGGGTAAGAAAAAATGACATCAATAAATGGTATAGAAATATTGTAAATGTTTATTCTGCAACGCCTGGATTAACAGGTATTCGCTCCTTTAACATCCATACTGATAAAATTACAGGCAAACAATGGATATTTTGTGGAACCGCTTCAGGAGTTATCTTCAAGGCTGCTTATGACCCTACAAAAGAAGGACTTTTAGAAATTGACATAACTCCAGAAATTAACAACCTCGGTAGAATAATGGCAATGACAGTTTGCAATAATGATTTGTATATATCAGCAGGAGTTGACGTCATAAATAATGATACTATCGGTGGTATTTACAGACGAATAGATGGAGTTAATCCAAGCTGGGAATTGGTGTATAGATGGGCACATGATCCAAGCATAAATCAAGGGCAAAATGTTATGCGCGGATTAACCTGCATTCCTGATCCACTAGGAAGTAATAACGATGTAATTATTGGTGCAAGAAATATGGGCGGTCTCATACAAATCATTCAGCCGTTTAACAACGATAATATATACACTGAATTGGATGTTACACAATACTTCGCTGATTTATGGTTTGATGGAAATTGGCCTTATATGGATTATGCCATCATTGCTTATAATGATTTTACTCCTGATACCATAAACGAACAAAAATATTGGTGGATAAGCCTTGCTATTTACGCTCCTAACCAACTGACTTCACCAGATAATGGTGCTTATTTTCTACTTCGAAACGAAGAGGGAATGTATCGATGGGGATATATTTATGATGATGAAAATCCTGTCCCTAACGGCAAAAGTCTAAGAGCCACACGAACGATTTGCAAATCACCATTCTCCGAAGAATCTAACAATACATATTATTTTGGCGGATACGATTGTCTCGCTGATACTTCCAATAATACAGCATGGATTTATAAAGGAACTTTACACAACTTAACAATGGGGACCTCCGACTTTCAAAGCCAAATGAACCAAATCCTTATTTACCCAAATCCGCTCAATAATTTTGTAACTGTAAAGAATATTCCGAAAGGTTCGACCGTACAGATTTTTGATGTAACAGGCAAGATTCTGTATCAGTCAAATGATATCTATAGTCATTCTCTGACTATCAATACCGATAAATACAGGCAAGGAGTATATCTAATAAAAGTACAAAACTCCAAAAATACAATCACTAAAAAAATGATCGTAAACTAAAAACTCCATTTATACCTTCATAAATTTCGACCTTTTTTCTTTGGCTTAAAATTTGCTAAATTATCTTAAAAGCGAAAAGAAATAAGCTTTTTCGATTACTTTTGTCATTTGTCATTAGTTTATTAAACAACTTAAATTATCAAGTATATGTGGTTTAGAGTCATCACTTTTTCATTTATTTTACTTACAACTTTCTCCTACGCACAAGATTTCACAATTAACGATTTCTATTCAGACAATCCTGAATTAGATGCGAAAGTAGAAGAAGTTTTTAATAAATTGTATCCAGGTGAACGCGTGGCACAATTGATTATGCCCGCAATTGGTAGATTGGGCGATTCCGACAAAAAGATTGACTCGTGGGTTAAAGATAAGAGAATTGGTGGAATTTTATTACTTAATGGTTCAAAAGAACAAGCTATTGCTTGGGTTGAAAAATACAACCAAATGAATAAAGAAGTTGGCTCCATTCCTTTTCTCTACAGCGCTGACGCAGAACCAAGTTTAATTAATCGAAAAATTACAGGTACGAAAGTCGTTAAAAGCGCAAATAAAATGACCACTAAAACTGAAGTTATCAGAGCAGCAAAATCTATTTCAGAAGAATTAAATGAAATTGGTATCAATTATAATTTTGCACCTGTGATTGATATGTCGCCCAATAAAACAGTTGGTTGGAGAGGATTTGGTCAAGTTCCAGACAGTGTAATTCCGTGGTCAAATGCCTTTATAACAGAAACTCAAAAGCACAATGTTATCGCAACGGCAAAACATTTTCCAGGACATGGTTATGTGGTAGGAGATACACACGAACAACTTGTTCATATCAAAGGAGAAATGAAAGAAGTGAAGAATTATCCTCCTGTTATTGCAAACGACGTAGTAAGTATTATGATTGCTCACATTGCGGTTGAGGAAAACGTAAAATACAATACAAACGGATTGCCAGCTTCTGTTTCAAAAGAAATTGTTACTGATTTGCTAAGAAACGACCTTAATTTTAAAGGGTTAATTATTACAGATGCAATGAATATGAAAGGAGTTAGCAATATAAAAGATGCCGACATAAAAGCAATTGAAGCGGGAGTCGATATTTTGCTAATGCCACTTGATGCTGGTAAAGCTCATCAAGCAATTACTGAAAAATACATCAAAGACGCAGCTTTTAAAAGAAAGGTTGACACAGCTTGTAAACGTGTTATACGTGCTAAACTTTGTGTAGCTTTTTAATCATTCCATTCTAGAATTACTCACGTAACAAGTCCAGACTTTCTTTAAAATCTGTAGGAACAAATTCCAAATCTTTTTGTGCTTTAGTAATATCTAACCCTGAGGATTGCGGCCGCGGTGCCTTTTGGTTCAAATCGGTAGTTGCAATAGGTTTTACTTGGTTTCGGTCAACTTTCACATAGTCTGCCACAATTTGAATAAATTCGTACATCGACTTTAACTCAGCACCTGCAATGTTGTAAATTCCTTTTTTATTTTTTTCAATGACTAAAAAACAAGCTTTTGCTAAATCGTTCACCAAAGTTGGTGTGCGAAATTGATCATTGACAATAGATAGCTGTTGACCTTCACGAAGTGCTTTCATCGCCCAACTGAAAATATTAGATTTATTGAGCCTCTCCCCAACTCCATAAACCAATGAAGTGCGAAGAATTGTATAGTTTTCATAGTTACTTTCTATCAATACTTTTTCTCCTCTCCATTTAGATTTTCCGTATTCTCCAAGCGGATTTGCTTCATCCAGTTCAGAATACATTTTTTTCTTTCCATCAAAGATGAAATCAGTAGAAATCTGAATCAAATGAATATCCGAATAAAGAATTGCTCCAAGGATATTTTTAACACCTTTGTGATTGATATTGTCACACTTTTCGATATCCGTTTCGCAAGCGTCCACATTTGTCATTGCTGCTGCATTGATGATGTGCGTAGGACGAAACGAAGAAACAACTCTGGCTACTTCCCGAAAGTTTGTTATATCTAAATGGCGAAATTTTTCGTTGGGACATTGGGAAAACTTATTATTCGAAATTGCAGTTGCTAAAAATGTTATTTCATTTTCCAAACAATAAAGCACCAATTTTTGTCCAAGTTGACCATTGGAGCCAGTGATTAAAACACGGAAATTTTCGTTTCCTAAAGCTCCCATATCGACTTGGCTTTTTTTCGAAACGTTAAAATGTGCTTATGTTCTAAAACAATTCCCATCAAAAGGTAAAGCAACACTGGAGAACCCAATCCGATAAAAGAAAGATAAATAAAAAAAAGTCGAACTTTATTCGTTTTTACTCCTAATTTTTTCGCCCACCACTCACTCACTCCGTAAGAACGAAGCTCAAAAAAGAATACTATTTTCTGAATTAATTTTTTCATTTTCTAATATCGTTGAGCCAACTTTGCATGATAAACATTTTTTAAAGTTACAAAATTCATTGTTCAATTCTAACAAACCTTGACTTTCAAGTACGTTTTTTGGTTGAAATCCTATCGCTTTCCAGTAATTCATCACTTTATTCCTTTCTGGAGAAAGTTTTTCAGCCAACTCAACGGCCACGTCTGCAAATATATAATCATTTTTTAGATGTTTTAGTGCAACAAGAAAAGGAATTACACCATTTATCAAAAGATTATTCTGAAACAACTTTGAAAAATGCAAGTTTCTTTCTTTTGTTTCTCTTCCAAATAAAAAATGTGTTCTCCAATACGGATGGATCTTTTTTGAATGAAGTCTGTTTATCTTTTCAATGATAAAATCCGAATCATGAAACTGAATTCTCCCAATTTCGATTTGCTGAAAAAAAGCACTTAACTGTACCAACAGCAAAGTCGGAAAACTATACGGTCGTATTCCGTTAAATTTCCATGCTTTGGGATTCATCTCTACGAGTTGGTATTTATTCTTTAAAAACTTCCATATCCCATGCAATTCTTTAAAATAATGATCATCACATTCTTCTTTTAAAAATCCAGCAACACCAAACAATAAAGCATCTAATCGAGTCGCCTCCCATTTTTCCTTTTCGATAATTTTATAAGAAAGGTATTTTGAAAGTTGTTGCATTGGCAATCGATTTGCTCGTCCTCCTACTGCCTTTAATACTGCAACATAAAACAATTCATTTTTACTAATGATCTGTTCTTCAAATCCCTCAAATAATGCCAAACCCTTTCTTTCAATTCTGTTGATAAATGAAATGTCAATTTGTTGCAAAAGAGCCAAGTGATGCTGCATTACTTCTTTATGGCAAGGAATATAATTTGACGAATCCACTAGACTTGAGTAATACTGTAAATGACGCTTATTAATTAGATTTTTTAATTCAATCGTAGGAATTGGTTTCCCATTTACCATAACTTCTCTATCGTGCTCATATACAACATGAAGAATCACATTGTCGTAAGTGCGATCAAGGTGATGTTTATGTGCATACCAATCCGAAGATTTGATATGAATTTCGATGTTTCCCGACCATTGTATGCCATCAATTATCGCTGTGCCATTAAAAAAGTCAGGACCCGCATCAAGGTTGTACCAACCAACATCTTTAACTATAACAGGCAATTTACTTCCATTGACTAATTGTAACTTATTAAAATTAAGGCGTTTCATACGCCATAGAAAATGAAGATACTCTTCTCTCATGATTTAGGTGTTTTTGAGTTAGTATGTACTAAAGATAAAGAAAAAATTCAGTATATAAAAACTAAATTTATTTTTTTCCTAAAAAGCCTTTACTTTAATCAATTTTTGCACTTCTCGTGCTTTTGCTTTTGCTTTGTCAATATCGTCATCTGTTATTGTAACATGCCCCATTTTTCGACCGGGACGAGTTTCTTGCTTTCCATAAAGATGGACATAAACGCCACTCATTCCTAGAATTTTTTCCATTCCTTCATATCTTGCCATCCCTGAATGTCCTTGCTCACCAATTAAGTTCACCATTACACCAGCTTTAACCATGTCTGTACTTCCTAAAGGGAGATTCAAAATGGAACGGAAATGCTGTTCAAATTGAGAAATCAAATTGCTTTCAATGGTATGGTGACCAGAATTGTGTGTTCTTGGTGCAACTTCATTTACCAAAAGTTCATCATTTTGGGTTAAAAACATTTCTACAGCTAATAGTCCAACCAAACCAAGTTCGTTTATGACTTTTTTTGCTAATGCAATTGCATTTTTTTCTATTTCATCGGAAATTGAAGCAGGACTAAACAAAAACTCGACAAGATTTAATTCTTTGCTAAATTCACATTCCACCACAGGAAAGGCTTTAGTTTCGCCATTTTCGTTTCTTGCAACAATTACTGAAAGTTCTTTTTTAAAAGGTATCTTTTTTTCGATGATTGAAGGTGCGTTAAATCCAGCGATAATATCCTCTTCTCTATTTATCATACAAACACCTTTTCCGTCATAACCTCCTTTTCTGAGTTTTTGTACAAAAGGCAATTCAGATAGGTGTTGCCTCATCTCATCTCTCCTATTCAGCAGATGAAACGGAGAAGTTGGAATTTGATGCGTCTGATAAAACTGTTTCTGCAAGCCTTTATCCTGAATTAATCGTAAAATATGCGGTTGTGGAAATACTTTTTTCCCATTTTTTTCTAATTCTTCTAAAGCATCTACATTTACATTTTCAATTTCAACAGTCAACACATCTTTGTCAGAACCAAATTTCATCACATCATCATAGTTTGTAATGCTCCCTTCTGTAAACTCATAAGCCAAATGTCCGCAAGGTGCATCTTTAGAAGAATCCATCGCATAAATACGGACATCATAGCTAATCGCTGATTGAATGAGCATTCTTCCCAATTGACCTCCTCCTAACACTCCTAGCTTTATCCCTTCACCATACCACTTGTTTTTCATTGCTTATTTTTTTAGCGAAGATAATAATCATGGTAATTAAAAAATAATCTTTGCAATTAAAATCTTATCTTTGTCGATTCAATTGATTTATAAATGCAAATTAAAGACAAAACATTTGAGCCATTTATCTCAGAAGATGAGTTACTTTCAGCCATAAAAAATGTAGCTGATAAAATTAATAAAGACTACCAAAATGAAAGGGTTATCTTTATTGTTGTGCTGAATGGTGCTTTTATGTTTGCAAGTGATTTAATCAAAAATATTGAGTTGGATTGTGAGATAACTTTTGTGAAAGTCAAATCTTACGAAGGCACTTCTACAACTGGAAATGTTCATGAGGTTATGGGATTAACCACAAACATTAAAAACAAACACGTTATTATTGTAGAAGACATTGTTGATACAGGGTTAACCTTAGAAAAACTATATACAATGTTGCAAATGCACCACCCTCAATCTATAAAAACAGCAACGATGTTGTTTAAGCCTGATGCTTTTAGAGGTAAAAATCCACCTAAGTATGTAGGAATGGAGATTGAAAATAGATTCATCATAGGACATGGGTTAGACTATGAAGAAGAAGGTAGAAATATAAGAGATATTTATAAAATAGTAGAAAAAGAGAAAATGTTAAATTTAGTTTTATTTGGCCCTCCAGGCGCAGGAAAAGGAACTCAATCAAAGAACATCGTCGATGAATTTGGTTTAATTCATTTATCAACAGGAGATGTTTTTAGATACAATATTGGAAATCAAACAGAGTTAGGTAAACTAGCAAAATCTTATATTGATAAAGGTCAATTAGTTCCAGATGAAGTAACTATCAATATGCTTAAAAGTGAAGTCAACAAACATGATAACCCGAAAGGTTTTATTTTTGATGGCTTCCCAAGGACAAGTGCACAAGCTGGGGCATTGGATGAGTTTCTTGCTGAAAAAGGAGAGTCAATCACAGGAATGATCGCATTGGATGTCCCAGAAGACGAATTAAAAGAACGGTTACGTAAACGAGCAATTGATTCTGGTCGTACAGATGATGCTGACCCAAATATTATTGCAAACAGAATTGCAGTATATAAAAAGGAAACTGAACCTGTCATGGACTTTTACAAGGCACAAAATAAACTATACATAATTAACGGACTTGGAGACATAAATGAAATTACAGAATCAATTGTTTCCGCCATAAAGTCTTTATAGCTCAATTAAGAGAAAATGGCATCGGATAATTTTATAGACTACGTTAAGATTTACACACGTTCTGGAAGAGGCGGTGCTGGTTCTCGACACATGAGGCGAGAAAAATATGTTCCAAAAGGCGGACCAGATGGTGGCGATGGTGGACGTGGAGGTCACATAATTATCCGTGGAAATGCACAAATGTGGACGTTATTAACGCTAAAGTACAATCGTCACTTTAAAGCAAAACACGGCGAAAATGGTTTGGGTCAAAATAAAACTGGTGCAGAAGGAGAAGATATCTATATCGATGTTCCAATCGGAACAATTGCCAAAGATGCAGAAACAGAAGAGTTTCTCTTTGAAATAGAGGAAGATGGTCAAGAATTCATTCTACGGAAAGGAGGAAAAGGAGGAAGAGGAAACACACATTTTAAAACTTCAACCAATCAAACTCCCGATTATGCTCAGCCTGGAGAAGGCTTTGAAGAAGGACACACCATCCTTGAACTAAAAGTTTTGGCTGATGTTGGACTTGTAGGATTTCCAAATGCTGGGAAAAGTACACTTTTATCTGTCGTCTCAGCTGCAAAACCAGAAATAGCAAATTATCCGTTTACAACCTTGCGACCTCATCTTGGAATGGTGCAATATCGAGATAATCAGTCGTTTATTATGGCAGATATACCTGGAATTATTGAAGGTGCACACGAAGGAAAAGGATTGGGATTGCGTTTTCTTCGACACATAGAAAGAAACTCGGTTTTGCTTTTTATGGTTCCTGCCGACAGCAAGGATATTAGAGAAGAATATTCGATTTTATTAAACGAAATCAAACAATATAACCCCGAATTGTTGGATAAAGAACGTTTATTGGCCATTACAAAGTCTGATTTGTTGGATGAAGAGTTGGAAGCTGAAATTTTGAAGGAATGTCAAGATTTGAATCCGATTTTTATTTCCTCTGTAACACAAAAGAACATCACACAATTGAAAGATAGAATTTGGAAAACCCTTCAAAAGTGATTGAATATTTAGAAAAAATAGATCAACAATTATTGCTTTTAGTTAATGGAGCAAACTCACCTTTTCTAGATGAATTTATGTGGATTGTGAGTGGTAAAATCACTTGGGCTCCATTGTATTTAATTTTGTTTTATTTTGTGTTTAAAAAATATTCACTGAAACACGCAATTTGGTTCAGCATTTTTGGATTTGCAGCGATTGCTATTGGTGACTCTACTGCAACTTACCTTTTTAAATACAACTTTGCTCGATATCGACCGTCGCATCACCTTTTTTTAGAGGAATTACTCCACTTTTATGAAATAAAACCAGGCGATCTGTACAAAGGTGGTCAATATGGATTTATATCAGGTCACGCAACAAATTCTTCTATCATTGCCACAATGTTTACCTTACAACTAAAGAAATTTTATAAACCAATCGGAATTCTACTTGGAATTTGGGTTTTACTCATTGTTTATAGCCGAATATACTTAGGTGTCCACTACCCTTCCGATGTCATTGCTGGCATATTTTGGGGAACGCTCATCGCCTGTGTCCTGCATTTCCTTTATCGGAAATTAATACTGAAAGGAATACCAACTAACTCACAGGAATCAACCGCTTGATTTCTGCCTCAATAATTTCTCTTTCGTGAGCAATTTTACCATGATTTTCTTTTGATAATCTATTCATTTGTCGGTGAAGTTTAAATCTTCTTTGCCAATTTCTGAGTAGTACAAAATTAACCGGAACAACAATCAACCCTATTACAAGCAACATTAGGTAAGATAGTCCAGTTAACCACGATACAATAGCTAAGAGAATGAGGTTGTAAACACCTACGGCGGCAGCACCAAGAAGCATTTTTACACTTCCCCAAAAAACAGAACGTTTAAACGATTTTTCTACGAAATTCTTAATAAAACGAACAGGAATAAATGTAAAAATGTGCGAAAACATCGCCAAAGGAGCTAGTAAGACTAAATACAAAATATCCCTCCATTTATATCTTTTATTCTTTACCAAATTATAAAAAGGCGTTTCTTCAATTTGCACCTCTTCTTGCATGGCAAAGTAAGATTCTAAACGTTCTTTTAGTTGCATTATCTCTTCGTTATTCTCCACCTTATTTTCATTCATCCAGTTGGCAAGATTTCTAGAATATTCCCATCTTTCAATCAATGGAATTCTCTTATCAGAATCAATTGCATTCATCCCCTTTCTGGTAATTCGCATCACGTTTTCATGGAAAGGAGCCATTTTTTTACTTTTTACATACGTAATTTGTTCTTGCATTTCTTTTTCAAGTCGTGCAGACAAATTAATAATTGTAGCAATTGGATCTCTTTTGTATTCATCCCTATATGCATTGAGACAAACAGAATTACCATTTGAAATTATTATTCCACTTCCTAAAACATTGCGGTGCGTATAGTTAATTCCAACCGCTTGAACATAAATCTCTTTCGACCAATTGATGGATTCAAGCGCTTCAAATCCCATCTTTACAGAGCCTTTTTTTATAGGTTTCAATCGACGGATAAAATCATCATCTGTAAAACCTTCAGCAAAAATGAGAATGTTTCGGCCTTTTTTAAGAAGCCTACTCGTTTCTTTAAACACTTTTAGATTATTATCTTTTACATTTCCACCATCTTGCTGGCGATAAATAGGTAGCATGTGTGCAGCCCAAAATATCTGTTTCATAATACCTTTATAAATATCCGCTCTTGTCATAAAAAAGACAATGGGTCGTTGTGGGCCAGCAATAACAAGCGGATCCATAAAAGAAGCAGCATGATTACACATATAAATTGTGCTGTTATATCTCTTAGGAGAAGAATTGATTGTTTTAAATCGAGGATAATAAATCCACAATGTAATCCTTAAAAGGAACTTTAAAAATAGATATAAAGGTCGCATCATATCTGAATACTTAAATAATTGTTAGAAATCTGAAGAAGCAGAATTTTTATTCTTCTCTCTATTTTTATTTTTATAAAAAACTACAAGTTCAATAGCAGGAGACAACAGCAAGAAGACTGAACCCACTCGCGCCAACATAAAAAGAACATTCTCATTCAAGAATGACGAGAATAGCGGAGCAACAATTCCAACCAAACCAATATAATACAAGTAATTATACCAAACCATATCCCCTTGGAAAAATCGTTTAATTAGCTGAATAAAAATATAAGCCACAACAATACTTAAAAAAAGTGATGGAAAATTACTTAACCTTTCTGGGTCGGTTGAAATTAAATAATAAACCATTACATATACAGCTCCTATTATGAGCAAAATCAATAGTAAAAAATAAATAGCATTCTTAAGTTTGTAAGTCATAATTTTCAAATTTAATCACAAATGTATAAAGAATCTAACAGAAAATGAATGGTTATTTTATTCCCTTTTTACTACTTTTAGATTTTCTAAATAAATCAAGGTATGAAACATTTCAAATTATTTTCTTTAATTCTTTCTATTTTCATAGGGATTCGAGGATTTTCTCAAGATAAAAATATCCCAATAGAAAACTCCCAAAAAGACAGTCTTATGATTAGAAAAATTTATCATGAGGCATTAGAAAATGGAAAGGCTTATGGAGATTTAAGAGAATTGTGCAAAAATATTGGCAACCGCCTTTCTGGTTCTGTTGGTGCCGACATGGCAATAGATTGGGGTTATGAAAAACTTCAATCTTATGGATTTGACAAGGTTTATTTGCAAGAAGTAATGGTTCCTCATTGGGAAAGGGGTACAAAAGAAAAAGGCTACTTCAAATCTGGAAAAGGCAAAACTCAACCTGTAAATATTCTGGCTTTGGGCGGTTCAATCGGTACAGATGGAATTTTAAGTGGTGAAGTTGTTATGTTCAAATCTTTGGAGGAATTCAAAGCAGCAAGCAATGAACAAGTTGAAGGAAGAATTGTGTTTCTGGCAGAACGAATGAATCAAAAAAATATCAATACATTCAGGTCGTATAGTGAATCTGGAAAAATCCGTTGGGAAGGACCAATTATCGCAGGAGAAAAAAAAGCAAAAGGATATATCATGCGTTCATTAAGTCTCAGCGAAAACGATTTTCCAAATACTGGAGTGATGCGATACAAAGAAGGTGTTAAGAAAGTTCCTTCTGCAGCAATCTCTACGAACGATGCAACAAGAATTGAAAAACTTATAAACGAAGGTAAAATAATTACTTTTTTCTACGAAATGAATTGTAAAACCTATCCTGACAAAAAATCAAATAACGTAATCGGTGAAATTACAGGAGTGAAATATCCAGATAACATCATTACTGTGGGTGGACATTTAGACTCTTGGGATGTCGGAGAAGGCGCACACGACGACGGTGTTGGAATTGTTCATTCTATGGATGCTGTACGTATCTTGAAAAAATTAAACTATCAACCTCAAAATACAATTCGTGTTGTGTTTTTTATGAATGAAGAAAATGGAAATAGAGGAGGAAAAAAATATGCCAAAGAAGCGAAATTAAGCGGACAAAATCATATCTATGCCATTGAATCAGACGCAGGAGGATTTACACCACGAGGTTTTACAATCGATGGACAAAACAAACAAGCGCAACTCCTTAAAAGTTTTGCCCCGTTATTTGAACCCTATTTTATTCACTACCTAGAAAAAGGGTTTGGAGGAGTTGATATCAATCCATTAAAAAATGAGTTCGATAATATTGCATTATTTGGATTTGCCCCAGACTCACAACGCTATTTTGACATTCACCACAATGAAAATGATGTATTTGAAAATATAAACAAACGAGAATTACACCTTGGAGTAGGCGCAATAGCAAGTCTTATCTACCTCTTAGATAGTCGATATTAAATCGTTTACATCAGCAACTAAAAAGATTAAGGTACGTTATAATATACATTAAAAAGATACGTTTTATCAACGATGCATAAAATTTGGTTTATATTTATTCTTACACTTTTCATCGGTACATCCGTTAATTCCCTATCACAAGGTGTTTTAGGAGGAGATATTACTTGGAAGTGCCAAGGAAATGGTGACTACATTTTTCAATTAAGGTTATTTCAAGAATGTAACGTCGCAAATACAACAAATCCCAAAACACTTTCGGTTTGGGGGCACACAACTACGACCTCTATTCCTGTAAATTACGTCGGAAAAACCAATCTTACTCCGATTTGTACTGCATCAAGTGGAAATTTGCCACTCGATTGTGCCAGTGGAGGAAACGGAACAATGGAAGAAGTAATTTATCAAAGTGTACCAATTTCTATAACAGGGATTCCGCCAAGTGGTGGATGGAAAATTACATACCAAAATACGCAACGAAGCGCAAGTATAACAAATTTACAAAACCCATCCTCGCACGGTTTTACAATTTCAGCAACAATATTTTCTATTCCAACATCTTCAAGCAGTGGTTGTATTGACAACTCACCACTCTTTCTGCAAAGTCCATACGTAATCAATTGCTCTGGCAGTGAAATGTTTTTTAATTCAAATGCAGTTGATGAAGATTTAGATTCTTTGGTTTATCGCTGGGGAATACCTTTGGATAATTTTACCGTAGGTAGTTTTAATCCACCAACAAACCCAGTCGAAGTGCCTTTTGAAAATGGATATTCTTTTTTGAATCCAATGCCCAATTCGATATTTGACGCGAATAATCAAGCAGCTTCCCTCAATTCAGAATCTGGAGAAATAACATTTCAGTCGTTTACAAATGGCGTATTTACTACAAAAGTAATCGTAGATTCATACCGAAATGGCATAAAAAACGCATCCGTCGAAAGAGAAATGGTATTTATTGTTGCAGATTGTATAGGAAACAATAATGTACCAACTGTTACACCTCCTTTTGCTGGAAATACTTCTTTTGAAACAACTGTAACAGCTGGAGATTTGGTGAGTTTTTCATTGACTACAAACGACCTTGACCTTTTACAAGATGGAAGTCCACAAACAGTATCCATTGAAGCGAGTGGGCTGATGTTTGGAACAAATTTCACAGACCCAACAACAGGATGCGGAACAATTCCTTGTGCTACTTTAGACACTCCTTCTCCAATTTCTGGCACTTCAGGAGCAACTTATCAATTTGAGTGGCAAACATCTTGTGACCATTTGCTAGATGTTAACGGAGAAGCATTATATTCTGTTCCTTATTATTTTGTATTCAAAGTGAAAGATGATTATTGTCCAATTCCTGGTATTAAGTATGTTACAGTCATAGTCAATGTTGAAAATAAGGCGGTTTTACCAGCTCCTGAAATTACATGTGTAACTACTGAAGACAATGGAGATATTACAGTGAGTTGGAATCCCATCATAGACAATTTTGGCACTTTTACTGCTTATGAAATTTTTGGAGTAAACAATGGAAGTTTCGGAACGACAGCAAATATTACCGATAACAGTTTTTCAATCGTTGGTGGATTAGTTGCTCAAGAAGAGATATACGTTTCAATACTTTCTGGCTGCAATGGAAACACAAAAAAAAATTCTGAGATCCTTTCAAATATATTTTTAGAGATAAACAATCCAGGCAATGGAGAGGCAGAATTAAATTGGAATAAACCCTCCTCAGACAATTCTAATTACAGCGAAATCTATGTGATTTACAAAGAATTTCCTACTGGAACTTGGACAGCAATTGCCTCTGTCCCGTACAATACAACAAATTATTCCGACACAATTACAGTTTGTAGTGAATTTATTAATTATCGGATTGAAATAGAATCTACAAATTGCACTGTCAAAAGTAATATTGATGGCGATGTTTTTGAGGATAAAATCGTTCCTGATATTCCTGTGATTGACAACGTAAATATTGACACATTAACGGGTAACATTACTCTTACTTGGAATGAAAATAATCAAGAAGACACATACGGATATGTCATTTATCAAACTGATGTATTTGGGAATTTGGTTGAAATCGACACCATTTGGGGAATTCAAAATACAAGTTTTACGCATTTCCAAGACCCAAGTAACGGACCTTACCAATATTCCGTCTCCGCATTCGATTCTTGTTACACAACAAATATTCCTCCGACGCATCAAACATCAGCAAAAGCAGATCCACACACAACAATTTATCTGCAAACAACAATTGATGTGTGTAATCGTCAATTAAATCTTGATTGGAACGATTATGAAGGCTTTACAGTTGATAGATATCGTATTTTTGCCAAAATCAACAGTACATCTTGGCAATTACTAGCCGAAACAAATAGTCTTTTTCATTCAGAAAGCATTGTTTTAGGTGATGAGTATATAATTGCAATTCAAGCGGTTGCAACAGATGGTAGAAAAAGTTTTTCGAACGTAGATTCAATCCAGACAATTGGTGCAATAAACACTTCTGAATCGTTTTTAAGTGTCGCAACAGTTGCTGGAAACGACAGAGTTGAAGTTACACATAGCTTTAATGACGGTGAAAATATTCTAAAAGTAGAATTGGAGAAATTGAATAACCTCTTTGGAGGGTTTGAAAAAATCGATGAACAAACAGTTGGAACAAATAATCAAATTACATTTACTGATGAGGATGTAGAAATTAATCGCCAATCTTATACATACCGTACAAAAATCATTGATACTTGTGGTCAACCATTAGGATATTCAAATATTGGGAAAACGATTTTATTAAAAGTCATGACAAAAGAAGATGAAGAGGTGCATACGCTTCAATGGAGCGCGTACGAAGATTTTATTGGAGGACTTTTAAATTATGAAATTTATCGTTCCATAGACAACGGCATAAGTTTTCAGTTAATTGCAACCTTACCAAGTAATGTAAGAACCTACACCGATTATGTATTGGATATTAATCAACAAAATACGGGCGAGATTTGCTATTACATTCAGGCTGTTGAAGGCACAAACATATTTGGTGGAAAAAATAAAAGTTATAGCAATCAAGTTTGTGCATACATCTCTCCTACAATTTATATTCCCAATGCCTTTACGGTTGGCGGTGCAAATCCTATCTTTAAACCCGAATTACGCCTGATTCGCGTCAACGATTATTCATTTGAAATTTTTGACCGAAGTGGATTGGTTGTGTTTACTACAACAGACCCAAATGAAGGTTGGAACGGTCGAATGCGAAAAAGTATAATCGGGAAAGGGTCTATCGCTCCTGAAGCGGTTTATGTGTATCGAATCACTGTTAGAGATGGACACAATATCGAACATACTAAGTATGGTCACGTTACACTTTTAAGACCGTAATTATCATTTCAGTTTAACACCTCGTTTCGATAATTTTCCTATTTTTGTTGTATCAATATGGGAAAGAAAAAAAAAGATAACCAGAATGACATGTCCTTTATTGCGCATCTCGAAGAATTGAGGTGGCGCATCATTCGTTCTGCTATAGCAATTTTAGCTTTTGCCATCGGAATGTGGTTTGTAAAGGAATGGATTATCAATAATTTATTCCTTGCTATGACCAAACCCGATTTTATTTCCTTCCGAATCATGTGTGATTATTTGAATATTTGTATTGGAGACATTCCAATTCGTTTTCAATCCGCAAATGTTTCATCACAATTCACTTATGCGTTAATGATTAGTTTGGTAGGTGGTTTCATTGTTGCTTTTCCATACGTATTTTATCAAATGTGGGGATTTGTAAAACCAGGTTTAAAGCAAAACGAAAAAAATGCTGTCCGTGGATTAACCGCTTCGGTTTCTATTTTATTTTTGTTTGGACTTTTATTTGGGTATTTCGTTGTAGCACCTTTATGTATCCAGTTTTTTGGAGATTTTGTTCTCGTAGAAGAATTTGAAAATATCTGGAAAATAGACTCATTTATGTCCCTCATCATTTCCAGTGTTATATTTACAGGGTTATTGTATTTATTGCCTATTATCATTTACATTCTTGCGAAAATTGGATTGGTTTCTTCTGCTTTTTTAAAAAAATACCGAAAACACGCCATTATTGGCGTTTTAATTCTTGCAGCCCTCATTACTCCGCCAGATTTTATCAGTCAAGTCATTGTTGCAGTTCCAATTTTATTTCTTTATGAAATTAGTATCTTTCTAACAAAAAGGATTGAACGGAAGCGTGAAAAAGTGCTTAAAAAAGATAAAACCTCAATAATAAAATCACAATAATTTAATTACAAATGAAATCATTTGCAAAAATCTATTAGATTTATACACTTATGAAATGGACACTTGTTATTTTTATTATTGCAAACTCCTATCTGTTCGCTCAAAAAACAGTTGTTCAGGGAGTTGTGATTGAAAACGAAACTAAAAATCCCGTTCCATTCGCAAGTGTGTTTTTTGAAGAATCAAAAATCGGTACTGTAACTGACGAAAATGGTGAATTTAAGATTGAAACATATTATGCTTCTGAAATCTTAATCATTCGTTCAACAGAGTTTAAAGAAAAACGTGTTCCGGTAAAATTAGATGTATCACAAGAATTAGTTATTGAATTAGATTTAAACATCCAAACCTCTGAAGAAGTCGTGATTTTCGCACCCGAAGAAAAGCCATCAACCATTTTATACAGAAAAATTGAACGGAACAGACCCATCAATAACAAAGAAAAGTTAGATGCTTATGAATATGAAAGCTACAACAAAGTTCAAATCGACTTAAACAATCTTGGCGACGATTTCGAAAACAGCAAAATCGTAAGTGCCTTGGATTTAAAAAATTATATCGACACAAGTAATAACTCAACCTCTTTACCTGCAATTCTTTCAGAATCTTTATCAGAATATTATGTAAAAAGAGAACCCCGAATGCGAAAAGAAGTGATAAAAGCCTCCCGCATTACTGGCGTAGATAACTTAGAACTCGACCAATTTCTTGGGGAAATGTACCAAGATATTAATGTCTATGATAACTTTATTGGGGTATTTGATAAATCATTGATTAGTCCAATTTCAAACATTGCCTTGAGTTTCTATACATTCTTCATAGAAGATAGCACTTTTATCGATAACCAATGGTGTTATTTGCTAACATTTACTCCAAAAAGAACGGGAGAACTTACGTTAGAAGGAAAAATGTGGATCCATGACACAACTTTTGCCGTTAAAAGCTGGGAAGCCACAGTGAACAAAGGTGTAAACATCAACTATGTCAATGATTTATATTTATACCAAGAGTTTGAGCAAGTAAAAGAAGGTGCATGGATGCTCAAACTTGAAAACTTAATCATTGATTTACAGATTTTAAAGTCTAAAAAATCATTTGGATTTATTGGTAAAAAACTTGTTTCTCGGAAAAACTTTGTCATCAATCAACCACACCCCAATTCTTTCTATCGAACCCAAGACAATGTGACCAAAGAAGACGGATATAATAACCGTTCTGAAGAATATTGGGAAGAACATCGACATGTTCCTTTACATCAAAAAGATTTGGAAATAGAACAAATGATTGACACGTTAAATCAACAGCCCCTTTTTAAATTTTTTAAAGGACTTTCACACATGCTCGTTACTGGCTATTATCCTATCAGCTATATAGAAATTGGAAACTTAATGAAGGTCATTGGAATTAATAAAGTAGAAGGTTTTAGAAATCAGCTTTCTCTCCGAACTTCTAATGAATTTAGTCGTGTTCTTCAAATTCATGGTAATGTTGCTTATGGCTATCGCGACAAAGAATTCAAATATGGAGGAGGAATCCGTTGGAACATTACGCCTAAAAAGCGAGGAATGTTGGATTTATACTATAATTACGATGTAACACAATTGGGGTTGGGCGGTGATATGGTTGATGTGAGTGAAGGTTTAGGCTCCTTAATTCGTACAAAGCCACTGACACAGCTAACATTTGTAGAAAAAGCAGGTTTAAAATTTGAAAAAGATGTAGGAAGATCCCTCATTTTTACAGTCAGTGGAGAATGGAGAGAAGTTACACCACTTGGCGAGACACAATTTAGAAAACCAATTGGTTTGGTTGGATTTGAAAAAATAGAAAATATCCGAACTTTTGAATCGTCATTAAAAATAAGATGGGCAAAGCAAGAAGAATTTATTTCTGGAGCATTTGACAGAATTTCTGCGGGTTCTCGATTTCCAATAGTTAGCTTGGAAGGAATGTTTGGCATCCCAGGTGTTTTGGATTCTGATTATGAATATCAACGCGTAGAAATGCGAATAGAACACCGACCACGATTAGGAATCTTAGGTACTCTATACTATGAAGTTTACGGAGGAATATATTTTGGGAAAGCAGCATATCCTTTCTTGAAAATTCACGAAGGTGCACAAACATACTGGGCGCAATCATTCGCATACAATAAAATGGATTATTTTGAATTTATTTCAGATAAATATGTTGGTGCTATGTTTGAACACCATTTCAATGGCTTGATATTGGGTCATATTCCAGGTATGGACGTTTTGCGTTGGCGACTTGTACTCTCTGGACGATCAGTTTGGGGATCCATCTCTGATAAACAACGAGAAATAATGACGCTTCCAGACAATACAAAATCATTTGGAAATATTCCTTATGTTGAAAGTGCTTTGGGAATTGAAAACATCTTTAACTTTATTAGAATTGACGTCGTTTGGAGAATGACACACAATGTTTATGGCGAATCACCAGTAGGTGTTCGCGGTAAATTAACATTTAGATTCTAGAATATAGAAGAAATTATTATCTTAGCGTTGAATTTCAGTAAATGAGGTTATATACAGAAAACATAGAAAAGTCTTATCGTGGCAGAAAAGTCGTAAAAGGCGTTACAATTGATGTTAATCAAGGAGAAGTTGTAGGACTTTTAGGACCAAACGGAGCAGGGAAAACAACTACTTTTTATATGATTGTAGGATTGGTTTCGCCCGATGTAGGAAAAGTATTTCTTGACAATAGAGAAATCACCAGATTGCCTATGTATAAACGCTCTCAGCTGGGCATAGGGTATCTACCTCAAGAAGTTTCTGTTTTTAGAAAACTGAGTGTCGAAGACAATATCATGGCTATTTTGGAAATGACAAAACTCAACAAAGAAGAACGCCATGCAAAACTAGAAAAACTCATTACTGAATTCGGCTTGAATCACGTGCGTAAAAACAAAGGAGCATCACTCTCTGGAGGAGAAAAGCGAAGAACAGAAATTGCAAGGGCATTGACAACAGACCCAAAATTCATTCTTTTGGATGAACCTTTTGCAGGAGTTGACCCAATTGCCGTAGAAGATATCCAATCCATTGTGGCTGATTTAAAAAATCGAAATATTGGTGTGTTAATTACTGACCATAACGTACAAGAAACGTTATCTATAACTGATAGAGCCTACCTCCTATTTGAAGGGAAAATTCTAAAAGCTGGTACCGCAGAAGAATTAGCCGCTGACGAACAAGTACGAAAAGTTTATTTAGGTAAAAACTTTGAGCTTCGTAAAAAAAGCTAATTATTTTATCGATTTCTAATCAAAATACTACAAATTTTCTATGACATAGATTGTTTGTAAATAATTATTAAATCTTTATATTTACAAAAAAATAAAATTATGAAAAAGAATAATTTTACAAGTACAAAATCTTATATTGGTTTATTTATATTTGCTCTATTAAGCCTAGGTTTATACACAAGTTGCAATTCAGCTACTGAAAAAACTGAAGAAATTTCAGAAGAGACATCTGTACATGAACATGAAAGAGAAGCTGAGTTATTGGAAAAATCCCACCTCTTTTTTCAATCTTCTGTAACTGCTTTAATAGATACAGATATTCCACAAGAAAAAGTAGAACTCGGAAAAAAGTTGTTCTTTGATACACGACTATCTTTAGATGGAAATATTAGTTGTAATTCTTGTCACAACCTTGAAACACATGGTGTGGATAACTTGCCTCTTTCTCCTGGAGATACGGATGAGTTCGGTGGAAGAAATTCTCCTACTGTTTTATATGCGTTTTTACATGGAATGCAATTTTGGGACGGAAGAGCAAAAGACGTAGAAGAACAAGCTGGTGGTCCCATTTTAAATCCAGTAGAACACAACATTCCAAATGCGGAATTCTTGGAAGAAAGATTGCGTGGCGTTGAAGAATATCAAGAAATGTTTGGCAGAGTTTATAAAGACTCAGCTGAAGCAATAACATTTGCCACAATTACAGACGCAATCGGGGCTTTTGAACGCCAATTGGCACCTGTTAGTAGATTTGACGAGTGGATGGATGGCAAAACAGACGCACTTACAAAAGAAGAAAAAGATGGCCTTGCTTTGTTTTTTGATAATCAATGTACAACTTGTCATAATGGCCCCGCTTTAGGTGGAAGAATGCTTCAAAAATTTGGGCTTTATGGAGATTATTGGGTGCATACAAAAAGTGAGAAAATCGACCTTGGAAGGTACGAAGAAACAAAAGAGGAAAGAGATAAGCATTTCTTTAAAGTTCCAGGACTTAGAAATGTCGCTGAAACTTATCCTTATTTCCATGATGGTTCAGTTGAAAAACTTGAAGATGCTATAAGAATTATGGGAGAATTACAAATTCAGGACGATTTAACTGAAGAAGAAGTTCAAAGTATTACAACTTTCTTAAAATCTTTGACTGGAGAGTTAGATGAAGATTTAAAAAGAATGAATTAGAAGTTGGAACTTAACTTTATCGTTTCACCTTTTTGTTTTTGACAAGGTTATTTCTTTAAATAAAATCATCGGAATTCCACAAGAGCTTTAACCTTGTGGAATTTTTATTTTGAAGCCACAAACCCATACTCTTTATTTGTATTAAAATAGTTTACAAATTCAGATTCTGAAATAGATTCTTTGTCGCCAATAAAAGATTTTAAAGTGTAGATTTTATAGCCAATTTCTCCAACTAGATATTGGTGCAATTCATCAGGTGTTTTCCCGTAAAACTCACTTGCTCCTTTTCCCGACTCAAACAAAATCACGGGATAATTGCGAAGCAAAGTATTTCTAGCTCCTACCAAAACTCCATATTCTCCACCTTCAACGTCAATTTTGATAAAATCAATTCGCTGATTAATGGCTACAATCTCGTCCATTTTTTTTACTTCAACTTCGATCTCTTTAATATCAGGGTTCTTAACGTCGTATTTTCTTTTTCTTATTCCACTATAAGCAGGCGCATTCTTAACAAAATTAAACGTCGTTTTCCCACTAATATTTGATAAAGCATATGGGTAAACAGTTACGTTTTTTGTATATTTTTTCTTTAAATTTTCATATAAACTCGGAATCGGCTCGAAAGCTAAATGTTTGCCTTTGGGAGCATATTCTAAAATAATATCTAAAATTTCTCCTTTATGACAGCCAACATCAATACAATTAAACGTTTCTTTTAAAGTTTTCTTTAAAATCGCTTTTGTCAACCTATCATACTCAAGGTTTTTGGTTAAATCCAAACGCAATGCAATCAGTATTCTTCTAAGTGTTTCCTTAACGTTCATCAATCAAAAAGAATGCAGTTTTTCCAAATATAGAATTTTTTAAACTTCTCGCTCCAATAAGTAAAGAATATTTCCTACAAAAAAAATAACCCCTTCACAAACAAACAAAAGAAGGAGTTAATTTCTATACAAACTATAAGTTATAATTATGCTAAAATAAAATTTTACTAAAACATAATTACAGATTAAATCCAAGTATCTAATCTTCTCGCTGCAAATATAATTTCTTATTCAAGATTTACTCATATTTTAATGCAGATAACAAGCTGATTTTTGTCAGTTATCACTATCTTACTACATTACCATTAATCTACGGGCGTAATGAAAAGTTGTTTTTGGTTAATAGCACAAGAAAATATAAAAACATATTATCCACTTTGAATTCATAGTAAGATAGAAATTTTTCACGATATTTGTAGAAAGTTTTAAAAGCATGTCAAAAATTACCACATTAAACGATTTTATTTTAGAGCGTCAAAAAGACTTTCCATTTGCAACAGGAGAGTTAACAAGACTTTTAAGTGATATTGCTACAGCATCAAAAATTGTAAATCGCGATGTAAATCGAGCAGGACTGTCTGACATCTTAGGTTCTAAACATCAAACAAACGTTCAAGGAGAAGCACAACAAAAACTTGATGTTATTGCAGATGAAGCGTTTGTCCGTGCTTTTATGAGAGGAGAAGAAGTGTGTGGTATTGCATCAGAAGAAAATGATGACTTTATTTCTTTCAATGGCGAAGAATCAAAAAAAGGAAAATATGTAGTTTTATTTGATCCTTTAGATGGTTCATCAAACATTGATGTGAATGTTTCCATAGGTACAATTTTTTCCATTTACCGTCGAATTTCAGAACCTGGAACACCTGCAATAAAAGAGGATTTCCTACAAAAGGGAACAGCACAAATAGCAGCTGGATATGTTCTATACGGCTCGTCAACCATGTTGGTTTACACAACTGGAAAAGGTGTAAATGGATTTACCTTAGATCCGTCAATTGGAGAGTTTTGTTTGTCTCACCCTGATATGAAAACACCCAAAACAGGTCGATACTACGCAATTAATGAAGGCAATTTAAATCGCTGCGACCCTGGATTAAAAGAATATACAGAATATTGTCGGGAAGAAGATCCGTCAACAGGAAGACCCTATTCTGGTCGATATATTGGTTCTTTGGTTGCCGATTTCCATAGAAATATGATAAAAGGAGGAATTTATGTTTATCCAGTAACAGCTAATTTCCCAGAAGGAAGACTAAGGTTATTGTACGAATGTAATCCTCTCGCATTTATTGCTGAGCAATCAGGAGCAATCGCAACAGATGGCCACCGTAGAATTTTAGAGATTGAACCCAAAAAACTTCACCAAAGAGTTGGGTTTTATGTGGGATCGGAAAAGATGGTTAAAAAAGCAATGAGCTATTTAAAAGATAAAGTAGTTGTGTAGTTTTTCAGCCATGTTTACATTATCAAAAGAAGTTTTGAATCGGTATCTCTCATTATAAATAAAATCATAAAATTGCTTATATCTATAAAAGCTGTTGAAGATCTAAATCTTTAAATATTTAATAAAATTAATTTATGAAAAAAATATTCCATCTCTCTACTTGCGATACAAATCAACGTATTCTGAAAGAGTTAGAATTGGGTGATGATGTAGAACTTCAAGACATCAAAAAAGAAAACATTGATGAGGAAACTTTATCATTTATCAAAGATAAGGTTGGTTCTTACGAAGCTTTATTTAGTAAAAGAGCAAGGAAGTATCGCTCTCTAGGGCTAAATGCAATAAAACTGACAGAAGAAGATTACAAAAAATATCTGTTAGAAGAATATACCTTTTTAAAACGCCCTTTTATTATTTTAGGTGAGAAGGTATTTGTAGGAAATTCAAAAGAAACCATTGCTAAAGCGAAAGAAACTTATCATAAAAAATAATGAGAAATAAGGTTTCACTCGCTCATTTGGCACTAATCTCTGTAAATCTTATCTATGCCGCAAATCATCTTTTAGCCAAAGGTGTTACTCCAGAACATATTGGGCCTAATGGATTTATCATCATTAGGATGGGAGTTGCAACAGTACTTTTCTTCATTGTTTATTTAGCATTTATCCGAGAAAAAATAGATAAAAAGGATATTCCACTTTTATTTCTAACTGGATTATTCGGAATAGGCGCAAGTCAGATTTTATTCTTAAATGGAATCGCCTATACTTCTGCGATGAATGTTGGGGTTTTAATGACAACAATACCAATTATCACAGTCATTCTTTCTTACTTTTTTCTAAAAGAAAGAATAACAAAGTTAAAAGGAATTGGCGTAATTGTAGGTGGAATTGGCGCTATTGCCTTAGCAATTGTTGGGAAAACAGCTCAATACGATTCTACTTTTGGCGATATAATGATTGTATCAAATGCTTTTTTATTTGCAGCTTATTTGGTTCTTGTAAAACCGCTAATGAAGAAATATAACCCACTGACAGTAATAACCTATAACTTTATTTTTGGTTATGTCTTTATCTTGCTTTATCCGCCAGCATGGGAAGAATTGTTAGCTGCATCTTTTAGTCAGTTTCCAATGGATATTTGGCTAAAGATAGGATTCATCATATTATTTGCCACCTTCATCACATATCTATTTAATGTGTTTTCATTAAAACATTTGACACCAAGTGTAACTGGTAGTTATGTATATACACAACCAGCTTTTGTGATAATGCTGACGTTTGTTTTTGCAACAATTGGATGGACTGAAAATTTTATAGGAGCGATAACGTTAGGGAAAGTTACATTTATGTTGATGATATTTTTAGGTGTTTATCTTATTTCATTTTCTGCAAAAATAGAACGAAAAAAAAAGAAAATTGATTAAGTTTATTTTTCCCGATTTACTGTATATTCCACCAATAATTCAAGTGATTTTTTACTTTGAGAATCTGGAATTTCTTTAAGAAGGCTCAACGCTTCATCTTTCAATTTCATCATCGCTTTGTGTGCATATTCGATTCCACCATTTTCAATTACGATATGAATTGCCCGTCTCACTTTTTCAGGGTTTTCATGATGTCTTTTTACGATATTGATAAGTTCAGCTCGCGTTTTCTTATCAACTTTATTTAACGTATAAATCAGAGGAAGCGTCATCTTTTGTTCTCGGATATCGTTTCCAGTAGGCTTTCCAACATTTCCAGACACCCCATAATCGAAAATATCATCTTTAATTTGAAAGGCAAGTCCTATTTTCTCTCCAAATTCTCTCATTAAGTCGGCTTTATCTTCTCGTTGAACAGAAATAGCTCCAGCTTCACAACAAGTTGCAATCAAAGACGCTGTCTTTTGTCGAATTACTTCAAAATAAGTATCTTCGTCAATATCTAATCTTCGCGCTTTTTCAATTTGTAATAACTCACCTTCGCTCATTTCCCTTACAGCACGCGCAACAACTTCTAAAGACCGAATTTGTTTTTGTTCGATACTCAATAAAAGTACTTTGGAGAGTAGGAAGTCACCCACTAAAACAGCAATTTTATTTTTCCACAAAGCATTTACAGAGAAGAACCCTCTGCGTTCATTTGCATCATCAACAACATCATCATGGACAAGCGTTGCTGTATGTAGTAACTCGATTAATGAAGCTGCTGTGTAAGTATCATCTTTTACTTCTCCGAGCATTTTTGCAACAAGGAATACAAACATGGGGCGCACTTGCTTTCCTTTCCGTTTAATAACATAACTCGTAACTCTGTCCAACAAAGGATTGTTAGCTTTCATGCTTTGTCTGAAATGAGTTTCAAATTTTACTAACTCTTCCTCAATGGGTGCTTTGATGTCATCAACTATTGCCATGCTTTACAAAGATAAATATTATATTGAAATCTGGCCTATGTTGCTTTTTGTTTTCTAATAATTTTCCAAAATAACCAAGGAGAAAAACGTTTGATTTTTACAGCTAAGATTTCTTTATTACCAATAAGTACTTCTTTTTTGTTTTTCTCAACAGCACGAATCATTTTTTGAACACATTCTTCTACCGACATACCAGTTTCTTGATTGTGATCCATAACCCCATGAGGCGTTCCATCAGCTGTCAATGCACTTTCTGATATTGGTGTATTTATTTTACCAGGACATACAATGGTAACTTTGATGTTATTTTTTTCTTCTTCTAAAAGTAAACTTTCATAAAATCCATGTAAAGCAGCCTTGGAAGCAGAATATGCAGAGCGTAAGAAGAAACCAAATTTCCCTGCGATACTTGACGTAACGATGATGTGACCATTTTTTTGTTTTTGCATATATGGAAGAACAGCTTTTGTTAATGCGATATTTCCAAAATAATTCACTTCCATTATCCTTCGGTCAACTTCTATGTTTGTTTCAGAAGCTTCGGCTCTTTGGGAGATTCCACCACTGTTAAAAAGGTAGTCGATGGATTGAAATTTTTCAAAAACTTGTTGAGCTAAATTATCAAAATGTTGGTTTTTAGATAAATCTAAAGGCAAAACAAAGTGCATGTCGCTATTCGATAAATTTTGCTTTAGCTCAATCAAAGCTTTTTCATTTCTTGCAGAAAGAACAATGTTCGCTCCCGCCTTTGACAGCTGGATAGCCAGCTCTTTGCCAATCCCTGATGATGCACCAGTAATCCAGACCGTTTTATTTTGAAAATTTGTCATAACAATCAAAGACATTAAAATGAGAAAACAAAGTTAACCATAAATATCAAATTCAGATAATTATCTAATTTGGTACATTTTTTGAATCTTTTTTAAAATATCTTAAAATTGTAAAAAAATATTAGTACTTTTATTTAACTGATTAAAAATTTAAAAACCATGAAAAAAATATTGCTAAGTATAATTGTTGCCTTAATTTCTTTTTCGGGATATTCTCAAATCGTAGGAAATTGGAAAACCATTGACGATGAAACAGGTGAAGCAAAATCTATCGTTAGAATCTATAAAAAAACAGATGGTAAATATTACGGTAAGATTGAAAAATTACTCATTAAACCAGAAAATGATTTGTGCGTAAATTGTTCAGGTTCAATGAAAAATCAACCTATTCTAGGAATGGAAATATTGAAAGGTTTAAGCCCTGATGGAGACGAGTGGACAGGCGGAACAATTACTGACCCAAAAAATGGGAAAACATATAAATGTTATGTGAAAATTAATGAAGATGGCAATTTAGACCTTAGGGGTTATATCGGTTTTTCACTTTTGGGTCGAACACAAACTTGGATTAAGCAATAGTTTATAGACAAATTTAATAGGATGAGGGCATTCAGAATGATAATGTCTTGAATTTCCTCATTTTTGTTAGAATAATTTTATTTAACACTTTATTTCCTTGCAACACCTATTTTTTAACATTTTTATCTTAAATTTGTATAAACTTTAATTTTTGAGTTATGATTTTAGGAATGTTTGGTCCGTGGCAGATAGTTTTAATTGTTGTTTTAGCACTTTTGTTGTTTGGTGGCAGAAAAATACCCGAACTTATGAAAGGTTTAGGCCAAGGAATGAAAGAATTTAAAGACGCAACAAAAGGCGAAGAAAATTCTACAAAAGAAAAGAAAGAAGAAAAGTAAACCAAAAATAATTACTAACCATAGTATGTAAAATCTAAATAATCAGAATGATTCGAAGTCAAAATATTTTGTTTTTACTTCTTTTTGCTTTTATTGGAATAGAGGGATTTGCTCAGGACAGAATATCTAAAGATACTTTGGGCGATGATGTCTATTCTTTTGATAGAATATTAGAAACAAGCTTAGAAGATTATTATTTGGAGTACGCATCATCTCAAGCTGAAATTGATTCTATTATCAGGTCTTTTGGTCATGATTACGATGATGTCCCAGAATTTCCTGACTCAATATATTGCCAAAGATTGGAAGAGTTAAATAAAATGACTCCTTTCAAATTGGATTGTAATGATATAACCCTTTCAACAATAAAGTTTTTTACAAAAAAGAGAAGAAATTTTACAAGTATTGTTCTCGGTAGATCTGAACTCTATTTCAACATGTTTGAAGAGAAATTGGCAAAACATGGATTACCGATTGAACTAAAATATTTGGCCGTAATAGAAAGTGGATTACGCCCTTCTGCAAAATCAAGAGCTGGTGCTTTAGGTTTGTGGCAGTTTATGTATAGAACTGGAAAGTTTTATAATCTGAATCAAAACTCATACATTGATGAGCGAATGGATCCTGAGTTGGCAACAGAAGCAGCTGCATTATATCTTAAAAAATTACACAGCTTATACGATGATTGGAATATGGCATTGGCCGCGTATAATGCTGGACCTGGAAATGTTAATAAGGCAATACGACGTTCTGGGGGGAAAATGACTTATTGGGGAATAAGACCATTCTTGCCAAGGGAAACACAAGGTTATGTCCCAAATTTTGTTGCTATGTCATATATGTTAAACTATCATGCAGAGCATAATATAAAATCAAGGGAACCTTTTTATCATGATTTTGAAATTGATACGGTTTGTATCTCAAAACCACTTCACATGTCCACCATTGATTCAATTATTGGTTGGAACAAAGAAGATATTCAGGCGTTAAACCCGATTTACAAAACAGATTTTATTCCTTATACAGAAAAACATAAATGTATAAATATTCCTTCCAAGTATATTGAAGATTGGATCGTTTTTGAAGATAGTATTTATGTTTTGGATTCTGTTATCTATAATTCAGAAGTTCAACAAGAACTTTTGGCGAAAGAATCCCAATCGAATAGCAGAAATGCAACTGTTCATCGGGTAACGAAAGGACAAACATTGGGGCATATTGCGAGATTATATGGTACAACCGTTTCAAACATTATGCAATGGAATAATATGTCGTCAACCCGCTTGGCAATTGGTCAACGATTAAATATTTATTCAAAATCTTTAACCAAAGAGACGCAAACTAGTTCTAATATCACTAAACAAAGTAATGGAGTTAAAACTTATACAGTTACAAGTGGCGACAGTTTATGGGCAATTGCTCAGAGAAATTCAACAACTGTGGAGGATTTAAAAAAACTCAATCCAGACGTAGATCATAGAGATTTAAAGGTCGGACAAAAAATCCGGGTTCAATAAATAGAACATTTTCATAAATAGAATTGTCATGAAATATATTTTATACATTGGTGTATTGTGTTTAATTTTGACTGCGTGTCTTGATAGCACTTCTCCAGCAACTGAAAAGCAAAATCAAACAAACGTTACAAAAAGAAAGCTTGAAAAAGTTGAAAGAAGCGTTATCAATGCTAAATCAAACTCTCAATATATAGGAAAGCCAGGTCAATTGATTATTGTTGCTGAGCCTACCGAGTACGTTGATGAAATTCAAGCATTATTTGACTCTGTTTTTTCTGCGCCAGTTAGACCATATTATCCTCCAACTCCATATTTTGAAATTTACCAGAGGTCTCCGCAAGATTTTCGCCGACTTTCTACTAAACTTAGAAACGTTATTGACATAGCATTGGATGAAACGCTAAAAGAAGGAGAACCAACCATGCGGATTTATGAAAATTATTATTCAAAAACGCAATTGTACACCATTCTTCGTGCTCAAAACATGAATGATTTATATTCTTTATTGGAAAATGAAATTGAGTATTTGTTTAACCTATATAATCGCCAAGAATGGAAAAGAGAATTTTTAAGGAATGCTGAGAATAATCATGAAAATACAAATGCAAAGTTACGTAGTAAATTTGGTATTGAATTAACGCTACCAAGTAAATTCAGGTATGAATCCATTGATGATACGTATGCGCATATAATTTTGCCAGCCCGTTCTCGACAAATGGAGTTAAATATTGGCTCTGGGAATGTAACAAGAACAAATTATATCCAGAGTGGTATCATGATTTGGCAATATCCATATACAGACAAATCTCAATTACAGCCAAAGAATCTTGAACAAATGAGGGACACAATCCTTAAAAAATATGCAAAGCATGAAATTGAAGGAGTTTATATGGGAACTCAATATCATCCTGCAGCTATGCCTGTTCCGAAAGCTCTAAAAATTGGAGATATAGAAGGATATGAAATCCGTGGCTTATATAAGTTTACAGGAGAAGCAGAACCCAGCGGAGGAAGATATTGGGAATTTCATTTTAAACATCCTAAACGCAATATGATAGTTGCAATTAGTGGATACTTTGATGTTCCACCTACCACATCTCCTCATTTAGACATGAATATTATTCGTGCTGTTATATATTCCTTAAAAATCGCTGATAATTAGACCTTTCTAGAATTGCGACCTACCACCACTGATATATGGTCTTCTCGTCCAATCTGGAATTACATATCTTAAAGCAATCTCAAAAGCTCCCACAGATTTAGAAGCTTGAATCAAAGAATTGAACACGTTAAAATCATAAGAAAAACCTATTCCCATTCCACGCCAATCAAAAATAAACTTTGCGACCAAAGCATCTTGATTTCTATAGAATAATCCACCAGCAATGCTTGTTTGATTTATAAAATTAGTAATTCTAGAATCTTCTACAAGCATATATTTCCAATACATTCCAATCATAATTTCTCTGGCTGGTCCTTGTTGGAAAAAATAGATTGCTGGTTGTAATATTGAATGAGAATTATGAATTCCAATATCAAAATTAACAAATCCTGTAAAACGCATATACAATTTTTCACCACCATGACCTTGGAAAGAATAAGCGGGTCTATTTAAATGATAGGCTGCAAATCCAGCGGTAAGTGAAAACCGATCGTTTTGTCCGATTCTAGAGTCAAATTTTGAGTAACGATATACCATTCCAGCCCCAACATCAAAATAACCAAAACTTGTACCAACAGCTGCCTCACCAGAACTCAAAAGTGGGTTAAATTGGTATCCATCATATTGACTTCCCCATCTTGCTGCGGAATAGTCGATAGATCTAAGTCCATATCCTGTTTGAACACCTAACCCAAGTGTGGAATGTTCGGTTAAAACAATATGCGTTGCTAAATGTAAATTAAAATTATTAGAAGCAACTGTAACCAGTCCAGCACGATCATGATAAAAATCTACACCAACTGCAAAATATGCTTTTTTGTTGTGTTTATAGTTGAAATTGAGTTTTGTATCAGCTGATGCAGAAATGGTTTGATATGCTTCTCCAACAGTGAGCCACTGATTTCTATAATTTACATTTGCTTGAAAATCATAAACTGCACCCGTCAAAGCCGGATTCAATGTTAAAGGAGACATTGCCATTTGTGAGAAATGAATATCTTGTGATTTAGCGTTTGTTATAGAAAAAGCAAAAATTCCGATTAAAATTATTAATTGTTTCATCGTTTTTAGTATTGTTTGTTTCTTTTCTGGGTTTAAAGATAGAAAAAAATTTGATAGAACACAATTTCATTGATTACAAATTTATTTTGTTATCTCTAATTCCTACCTTTGCTATATGTCTAAAAGATTGGATTTTCTTAATCAAAAAATAAAGACTTTACCTGAAAGTCCTGGCGTCTATCAATATTTTAACGCCGATGGAAAGATTATTTACGTTGGAAAAGCAAAAAATCTTAAAAAACGGGTAAACTCTTATTTTACAAAGTCACACGATGATGGAAAAACCAGGGTTTTGGTTCGTAAAATACATGATTTAAGGTTTATTGTTGTCGAAACCGAACAAGATGCTTTGTTATTAGAAAATAGTCTGATAAAAAAATATCGTCCAAAGTATAATATCCAGTTAAAAGACGACAAAACTTACCCATGGATTTGTATTAAAAATGAAAGGTTCCCAAGGGTATTCTCAACACGAAGAGTCATTAAAGATGGTTCTAAATATTACGGACCATATCCATCGGTATATATTGTAAATACCTTGCTGGAACTATTTAGAGAATTGTTTTATTTGCGTACATGTACTTATGATTTAAGCGAAGATAAAATTGCGCAGAAAAAATATAAGGTTTGTCTTGAATATCACCTTGGAAACTGTAAGGCTCCTTGTGTGGATAAGGAGTCAGAAGCAGATTACAATGAATACATTGAACAAATTGATAGTATTTTAAAAGGAAGTATTTCTCCTGTCATTCGTATGTTAAAAAATCGAATGAAACAATCTGCAGAACGTATGGAATTTGAGGAGGCAAATGATTATAAAAATAAAATTATTGCACTCGAAAAATATCAATCAAAATCTACTGTCGTTTCGCCAACCGTTACGAAAGTTGACGTAATTACTTTAGAAAAAGTTGACAACCGCGTTTTTGTAAATTATTTGGTGGTAAGCAACGGAGCAATTATCCATGGATATACGGTTGAAGTTAAAAGACACCTCAACGAATCAGATGAGGATATTTTAACTTTTGTTTTACTTGAAATGCGTGAGAAATTTGACAGTCAATCTATAGAGGTTTTGGTTGAAAATTCTGATAAACTTGAAGAAATAAATAACATTAAATTTTTTACTCCACAACGTGGTGATAAAAAACACTTGCTCGACCTTTCAAAAAGAAATGCGAAGTATTTTGGAATGCAGCAAAAACGACAAGAAGCATTGCGCAGTCCTCAAAAGCGCACCGAAAGAATATTAAAAACAATTCAAGCTGATTTTCGTCTAAAAGAATTACCCGTTTATATGGAATGTTTTGATAATTCAAACATCATGGGAACCAATCCTGTTTCTGCTTGCGTAGTGTTTAGAGATGCAAAACCCAGTAAAAAAGAATACCGACATTTTATTCCAAAAACTGTAGAAGGTCCCGACGACTATAAAACCATGCGCGAAGTTGTTTATCGTAGATACAAACGGTTGCTGGATGAGGATAAGGAATTGCCTCAATTGGTAGTAGTAGATGGAGGAAAAGGACAATTGAACGCAGCAATGGAATCGTTAGAACGATTGGGCTTACACGGCAAACTCCCAATTGTTGGAATTGCTGAACGATTAGAAGAAATTTTTTTTCCAGGAGATAGTGTTCCGTTGTATTTGGATAAAAAAAGTGAATCTTTAAAAGTTATTCAACACATGAGAAACGAAGCGCATCGCTTTGGAATCACACACCACCGAAATCGTAGAAGTAAGTCGGCGTTGGTTTCTGAACTCTCTGAAATCAAAGGAATCGGACCAAAAACACAAGAGGTTTTGATGAATCATTTTAAAACAGTTTCAAAAATTAAAGAAGCAGATAAGGAGTCTTTGACAGAAGTTGTTGGACAGGCAAAAGCGAAAATCTTAATCGAGCATTTTGGTCATTCGTGACCATTAACCAATGGTTTTAACATTACAAACAATCATATCTTTTATAAACATTACGTTAAAATATAAAACAGGAACGATTGGAATAAGCAGTGAATCTGTTTCACTCCATTGAAGCAGATTAAAATGTGGATTTTCTACTCAAAATCAGTCTTTTATTCCGTAATTCTTATATTTGCAACCATGGAAACAGCCAAAATCATCAAAGAACTAAAAGACGCCTTGCGACTGGAAGAAACAGAACAAGAAAAGCGTTTTTTATCAGACAATTTATCGCTTAAAGAATTAAGAAAAGACGGACTTGTTATTCATCCTGTAAAAATTCAGAATAAATCGTTTGGTTTTACCGACCAGCCCATAATTACTGTTAGTTTCCATGTGCCACAGGGCATAAATAGTAGTTATTACAGCAGCGGAACTCCCATTGCAATATTTAATGGAAATAGTCAAGAAGTTTGCAATGGACACTTACTGTCCATATCAGAGAAAGGAGCAGAAATATTGTTGTTTTCAGATGATTTCCCCGATTGGATAGATGAAAAAAGTATTGGAATTAAACGATTACCAGATGACAAATCGTTTAAATTGATGCATGGAATTTTAAAAACCATTAAGCAAGGTGATAAAAAAATATTAACCAAATATTTCAATATTATTCACCAATTAGCACCTTTTAAGTCTATATTTTCCACTGAAAGTGTAATTATCGATGAAAAATTAAATCCAAGTCAGAACAAAGCCGTGCAAAATGGATTAATTAACCAAGAAATTCAGATTATTCACGGTCCTCCAGGAACAGGAAAAACGACAACTTTGGTTGCTTTAATTCAAGCATTGAGAAAACAAAACCAGAGCATTGTCGCTTCTGCACCAAGCAATGCTGCGATTGATCATTTGGCGAGTCAATTATTGGAAAAAGGAATGAAAGTTTTGCGATTGGGCAATACTTCCAAGGTCAATCACAATGTTTGGAATCATACACCAGAAGGAATCTTAAGTCAGGAAAAATTCAGCAAAAAAATTAGAAAACTAAAAATTCAGGCGGAAGAATACCGTAAAATGGCACGTCAATATAAACGAAATTTCGGAAAAGAAGAACGTGAACAACGCAAACTTTTATTTAAGGAAGTTTATGCCATCCGTGATGAAATAAAGGAATTGACGAATTATTATTTAGAAAATTACCTTAAGGATGTCGATGTTATTTTAGGAACGCCCGTTGGATTGATGGATAAAATTCTTCAAAACAAACAGTTTGATGTTGCCATTTTGGATGAAGCGGGTCAATGTTTAGAACCTCTTGCGTGGTTGGTTTTTGAGAAGGCTGAGCGCATCATTCTTGCGGGAGATCATTTACAATTACCGCCAACAATTTTAAGTGATGAGGCAGCAAAAACACGGTTGTCAAAATCTATTTTGGAAACAGCGATAGATTCTGAGATTACAAGTGCTTTTTTGGAGCATCAATACCGTATGACACCTGAAATTGCAGGTTTTTCATCTATCTATTTTTATAAAGGAAAATTACAGTCTGTACCCGAATCGATTGTAGATTCTTTTATATTTTACGATACGGCAGGAGCAAATTTTCTGGAGGAACGGGAAGAAGCTAGAACCAGTATTTCCAATCCTGAAGAGCTAAAAATTATTGAGGAAAACTACCAAGAATGGATAAAAGGTTACGCCTCCGTAGTGTTTATTTCGCCTTATGCAGGACAAGTCGAGTTGGCCAAAGAAAGATTAAAGGGCATTCATATCAGCACGATTGACTCGTTTCAAGGTCAAGAAGCCGATTTGGTAATCATCAGTTTGGTCAGGAGCAACCCAAATGGTGCTATTGGTTTTTTATCAGATTACCGACGGATGAATGTTGCCTTAACCCGAGCAAAAAAGAAATTAATTATAATTGGCGATTCTACCACACTGACAAGTGATGCTTTTTACCAGAAGTTTGTAGAATACACAGAAAAAATAGGCGGATATCGAAGTGTTTTTGAGTTGATCTATTGAGATTAATACCCCAACAACTCTTCCATCGCCTTACTCACCTTGTCCGCATTCGGTAAATATTCAAATTCCAAATCTGAGTGCATTGGAATTGCAGGAACATCGACAGAACCAACAATCTTAATTGGCGCATCTAAATATTCAAAACAATCTCGTTGAATTCTTCCAGCTAAACCTAAAGTAAATGAAGATTCTATCGTTTCTTCCGTTACCAACAACACGCGATTGTGCTTTTTAACCGAATTTTGAATTATTTCTTCATCTAACGGATTTAAAGAACGTAAATCTACAATCTCTACTTGACCAGGATGATTTTTGGCAGCTTCTAACGCCCAATAAACCCCACGGCCATAAGTGATTACAGAAATACTTTCTGAATTATTAATCTTATCTTGTGCTGCTTCAATCACAATGCGCCCTTTCCCAATTGGAATAACGTAATCTTCAGATGGTTCTACCGTTTTTGCGCCTTCCGTGCCTTTTATTTTTGACCAATAAAGTCCTTTGTGCTCAAAAATAACTACAGGATTTGGATCGTAAAACGCTGCTTTTAACAAACCTTTCAAATCTGCGCCGGTTGAAGGATAAACGACTTTTATCCCACGGATATTTGTTACAACCGACTCAACACTCGAAGAGTGATATGGACCGCCTGAACCATAAGCTCCAATTGGTACGCGGATAACAGAACTTACATTCCATTTTCCATTTGTTAAATAATAACTTCTGCTTAATTCAGAAAACAATTGGTTTAGACCTGGCCAAATATAATCTGCAAATTGAACTTCCACGATTGGTTTGAGTCCAACAGCCGACATGCCGACAGTGCTTCCAATAATAAATGCTTCCATAATTGGCGTGTTAAACACCCTTTCATTTCCGAATTTCTGTGCCAATGTTGCTGCTTCACGAAAAACTCCACCCAAACGATGACCAACATCCTGTCCATACAACAAAGCCTCAGGATGTTTTTCTAAAATTTCTCGAACAGCAAACAGAGCATTATCAACCATCAAAGTTTTTTGTTTTCCTTTCGGTTCACGCTCTCCTTTTTCTTCCGTAATTGGCGTTGGTGCAAAAACATGGTCAGTTAAACTTTCTGGCGTCGGATCAGGAGCATTTTGTGCTTTTTCGTAAATTTCATCAACCTTTTTTCTGATTTCACTTTCTGTGTTGATTATATCAGCTTCGTCCATCCCAACTTTTCGTACCAAATCTTTTATTTTTGGGTATGGGTCTCGTTGTTTCGCCTCATCCAAATCATCCCGATACCATTCCATTCTTACCCCAGAAGTATGGTGACCCAACAACGGAACTTTTGCGTGAACCAAAAATGGCCGACGTTCTTTTCTAATTACTTCAAAAACATCTCTGATTGTGACATACGATTCTAAAAAGTCTGTTCCATCAATGGTTACAACTTCAATTCCTTTAAAACCACGCGCATAATAGGAGATGTCTTGCGCCCTAATTTCATCAGCACTCGCCGAAATATCCCATTCATTATCTTGTACCAAATACAAAATTGGCAACTGTTTAAGTGCTGCCATTTGTAATGCTTCTGAAAATTCACCTTCCGTGCAAGCAGCGTCTCCGATAGAGCATACCGTGATGGGATTATCACCTTTAAAATCTTCGGCTAAACTTTGACTTTCCTTGTATTGAACCCCCATTGCAATCCCTGTTGTAGGAATGGCCTGCATTCCTGTTGCAGAAGATTGATGAATCATTTTAGGCATATCATCTCGATTCAATGAAGTGTGCGAATAATAAATTCTCCCCCCTGAAAATGGCTCATCTTTTTTTGCGAAAATATGGAGCATCAATTCGTAAGGCGTAATTCCCATTCCAAGTAAAATGCTATCGTCGCGATAATATGGCGAAACAAAATCTTGTGGCTTTAGCTGCATTCCAACCGCCAATTGAATCGCTTCGTGTCCACGTGAAGTAGCATGAACATACTTGCTTGTAACTTCCTTATTTTCTTCATATTTTTCGGATAAAGTTTTCGCCGTACACATTAATTCGAATGCTTTTTCGACAATCTCTTTATCAATATTCACTGTATTTTGCTTTGTAGCTTTGGTTTCTGTATCAGGCATAACCTTTTGAATTTTTGGAATGCTAAAATACGAATAAAAAACGGTTTTCTTTAATAAAATTGGTATAATGCCAAATTTATCGAACAAAAATTGTTAACTGCATTATTTCCACGCCCTCATTAAATGACCATAAAACAGCTTTTTACCCGATGTTGACTTTTTCCATAATTCAGACAACTCAATGCGCGAGAAAAAGGAAGAGCTGTGAAGTTTTATGTCCTCTAACTCTACTTTTGGTGAGTATGTATTTAAGATTAGAACTCCTTTGGGATTGAGCAACTTGGAAGCAGTAGAGATTAACTCTGCCAACTTATCTTCAATCTTCCATTTTTCATTTTTTACGCCAATTCCCCATGCAGGAGGATCCATGATAATTAAATCGTATTTATTCTCGCGTTTTACTTCTCTTTGAGCAAATTTCAAGGCGTCTTCATGTATCCAACGAATGTTTTTTTGTTGTGACGATTCCATGTTCTTTCGCGCCCAAGTGATAAGTTGTTTCACCGAGTCAACATGTGTAACATCTGCACCAGTAGCTTTTCCAATAATTGAAGCCACTCCAGTGTAGGCAAAAAGATTTAGCATTTTTGATGAAGGAGAAAGTGTTTCTATGATAAATTCCCAGTTTGTGGCTTGTTCTGGAAAAATCCCAACATGCTTGAATTTAGTCAATTCGAGATTAAGAATTAGACTTTTATAGGAAATTTGCCAGTTTTCGATAGAAACTTCTTTTAAAAACTCCCATTTACCACTTTTTGAGTCTTTTTGGATAAATTCAAGATGTGCAATTTTTTTCCATTCTTCATAAGAAGATTCGCTTTTGAAATAGGCTTGAACTTCAGGGCGAATTGTGATTATGTTTCCCCAGCGTTCTAATTTTCTTCCATCACCTGCATCAATCAGTTCGTAATCATTCCAGTCTGAACTAAAAACTTTGTTTGCCATTCATTAATCATTTGTTATATTTTGCTCTTCAATTTCTTTAGCCACTTCTTCTAATGAATGGTAGAAATCTTCTCCATATGCACGGACAAGGGGTTCTTTTAAAAACCGATACAAGGGAATTTGCAATGCTTCACCGAGTTTACAACCAGGATTACAGATATCAATTTTTTCGTAATTCAGAGCAGTAAAACTTGGATATTTTTTTGCGCGAATCGGGAAAAGCTCACAAGAAATCGGTTTTTTCCAGTTGATATCACCTTCACGATAAGCTTTTTCTATTGCACATTTTGCAATTCCTCTTTCATCGTAGAACACAAAAGCGCATGCTTCATCACTCATTAAGTTAGTAACGAAATCTCCATCTTCATCGGTATGATAAACACCTTGTCTATCAACGACTTCAATCCCCTCTTGGCTCATATACGGTTTGATTTTCGGCAAGAACTGCTCAATAATTTTGATTTCATCTTCTAATAAAGGAGCACCATCGTCTCCATCCACGCAACAAGCACCTTTGCAACTTTCTAAGTCGCAAACGAATTTACTTTTAAAAAGTTCGTCAGTAACGATTATACCATCAATTTCTATTAACATGGGGCAAAGTTAAGGATTGCAAATGGAACAAGGAAAACAAAATGATAAATAAGTATGATTTTAACTCATTGTGTATTGAGTATAAATAATAAAGTCCTTTTTGTGTTAATCGAACATTCTTTATCTTTGTAAAAAGATTCAACTTATGCAGAAAGAATTTGATTTCAAGAAGTATCAAAGTCATTCATATAAATGGAAAACTCTGTTGAAAATTATGGCATATATGGTTGTAATGTTCTTGTTAGTGTATTTGATTTTATCCAAAGAAAAAGCACCATCTGAGAATTCAAATGATGCTTCTATAAATAATTTTGACATTGAGGTTACGGAGCCACTTTCGGAATAAGTCCACGGACTCCCATATCATGAACAACATCTCCGTCTAATGGCTCATAAATACCATTTCCATTTGCGTCTTCCCATTCAAAGCTGTTATTTGTACTGAAAGATAAATCAATGTAAATATCAGAAGTCTCATTACCTGTTAGCGTGAATGAAGTTGGAAACTGTCCCGTTAACGTACAACTTCCTAAAGGAATTGGAGATGTTCCGCTGATTGGATTTGGAACCGTTGTAACCGGAGCCGTATATTCATTATATTCAGCAGGATGAACATAAGATCCAACAACTATCTCTGGTGTTTCAAATGCAAAGTAACCTTGCCCTTTACTATCGTTAACCGTCACAGTTAAATCTTTGATTTTATGTTTAGAAATATAGTTATTATGACCAAGAAACGACGAAACTCTACCTACTAAATCAAAACCGTATGCACGGAAAGGAACATCATAATTTTGATAAGCTACGGAAACCCTAGAATATTCATACGTTCCTGGTTCTACTTGGCTAATTGGGATACTATACACAATATCTCCTGTTTGCACAACTTGTAAAGAATCAAAGATAACAGCATGATTAGCAGCTAACATGGGCGCATAATAAACCATCTCTCCTGCCCCAAAAGCGGTATATGCATTTGGAACGAGTTCAATCGTATGAATGGCAAAACCTTCCATGACAGGGTTTATTGCAGAGTGATTTGATGGCATAACTTCGGGTTGACCGAAAATGTCTAATCGCTCTTGATTAGGGTCTAATACCAACCTAAAATACAATCTTGGTCCATCATCTTCTTGAAAGGTTGACCCTGGAATTATTTCCATGTTGTTAATTTCATCTTCAACAACGTTTTCTACTTCTTTTTTACAAGATATTATTAGAAAACTTACTATGGTAATTAAAATTAATCTGTAAAGCATAATGTTTATTTATATAATGTTAAATTATCCACAAGGTAACAAAATAATTCAATAAATTTTTTCAATCATAATATTAATTATACTTTTAATTCCAAAATAGGAATTATGATTGACCCATTTGACGATGAATATTATATGAGAATTGCCCTTCGCGAGGCTGCAAAGGCTTATGAACTAGACGAGGTACCTGTTGGTGCTGTAATTGTGGCAAACAATAAAATTTTAGCAAAAGGGCATAATTTAACAGAACAACTTAACGATGTAACAGCGCATGCAGAAATGCTTTGTATAACATCAGCGGCGGAAAGTATTGGCGGAAAATATTTACAAAAATGTACACTTTATGTTACTTTAGAACCTTGCGTTATGTGTGCTGGAGCATTGAATTGGTCGCAAATAAGTAGGGTTGTATTTGGCGCAAGCGACCCAAAAAGAGGTGCTACAAGATACCCGAATATTTTTCATCCTACAACAGAAGTTTTTGGTGGCGTTTTAGAGGAAGAATCACGATTTTTAATACAAGATTTTTTTCAAAAAAAACGGTAATTCTGAACACAAAATACCATCAGTAAGAATTAAATTCTTACTTTTGCATCCAAATTAATTAATTGCCCAGGTGCTGAAATTGGTAGACAGGCATGTTTGAGGGACATGTGTACTAAGTACGTGGGGGTTCGAGTCCCCCTCTGGGCACATTCAAATTCTACCTCATCAAATACATTTTTCCCCAGTTCCTTTTAAAATATTGGTCGGCACCAGAAGCACGATGTTTAATATCTTCTCCGTTAATTTTTGCCTTTACACGATACAGATACACGCCGTTTGCCAATTGATCTCCAAATTCATCGCGACCATCCCATGCGTATTCAGTAATATTTCTTCCAATATGAATAGGTCCTAATTCATCTTCAGTTATTTCTCTAACAATACGTCCTGTAACTGTCATTATCTGAATAATCATATCATCTGGCACCTCCATTCCCGTTAACGTAAACACAAATCTTGTAGAAGTTGAAAATGGATTCGGGTAGTTCATTAAATGGGTAATCGAAGATTCCAAATCCACCTCAAATCGAATTCTGTATTCGATGTCTCCTGAAAGATTTCCTGCCTTATCTACACCTTGAACAAACAACTCATACTCTCCACCTTCTTTAAATTCTGCATTATAAATAATTTTAAAGCGTAGATTCGATTCTGTGGCTGGTATCCATTCTAAAATCTGATTACCTTCCCCATCCATAAAGGGAATATGTTTTTGATTACCAGAAGGATCAGTTAAGTAAATCCCAAAGTTGCTCGTATCTGTGTCTTCATTCATTAATAAGAAGGGATTCTCATCTTGTAAACTAATCACAATTTCTGTGAAAGGGCTAACAATATCACCATTTAATATATGCTCTCCATCAAAAGTAACATCCAAAATTGGATTGATTTCGTCTCTACTCAAAGTAAATGGAATTTGCAAAAGATTATTAAAATGGGTCAATTCTGGTTGGTCTTTAAATTCTTGATTAATTCCTTTTGTATAAGGATTTACTTCCATCCAAAGTGTGTTAAAGCCAGGCATTCCAACTGTTGAGAATGAAATTGTATCTCTTATAACTTGGTTAATTCTCAACGAATCTCTTCTCGGATAATTGATTGGATGTTTTATGTTGTTTTCATCGACTACCCAATAGTGAACCAACAAAGAATCCATGTGTAAATCACTGATATTTTTAACATCGATTGCAAATTTTACCTCTACCCCTTCCTGAAGTGAACCTGAATCTTGAGGCAGTAAAACCACACCGTTTGAGCCGTCAATTGCCGCTTCAGGGACATCCTCATAAAGAACGTGCCAGCGGTTCACCTGAGCTGGAGAAACTGTAACGGGATCAAAATATTTAGCCCTTAATTGTAAATAAGGATAATTACTTGCTGGAATTAAATCGTTTAAGTACAAAATTGAATCGTTCGATGTAAAAACAGTATCAATCTCGATTAGGGGTTGCTTATCTTTATTTAAGCCCCTTATCACTAATCTTGTTGAATCATTCGATGGTGTCTCTAAACTTCCCTGCTTCCAGTAAACGGTTTTCCATTCTATCGAAGGACCAATTATTGTTGAGGTTTCAACTCCTTGACCAATTGCTCCTGTATATGTTCTTGACAATTGGATAAATTCTTTAGCAAATTGAGCGTGTATGGTTTCGGCAGAAGAAGCGACGCCTTTTTTAGCAATCATGATAAATGCTCTTTGTGGAGAAGTTGGCGTCATGCCTGTTGCACCTAAACTATTGAACAAATTGAACAAATCTGGATAATAAGTTTGCCATTGAGAATACATTGCGCGACTTGCTGTGTAAATAACTAAAATATGTCCATCTGGAACTGCATCTATCATATTTGCAAACGCTTGCAATTGTGCGGTTGAGTTTTGTCTAAATATAAAGAAATGTTCTACTCGCGTACGGCAAGCGGATTCGTTATTTGCGTTTCCAAAATTGTGGTCTGGATTCTGACCTTGATAAGCTGTACCCCATGGTTCCATCGTTGAAGGATCGACAACACCAACATGTATCGAGGGTGCAGTGCTACACATTCCATATTCAGCATCGATTCCATTTACCCTCCACAAGGTTGATGCAAATTCATAGTTGGTTGTAGGATTATCATGAACTTGTGCAAAAACGGTTAAATCTTGAGACTGAAAATGCCGTTTACGTTCATTTCTATCATACTCAATTCCACTGAATTCTCCGTTTTTAAATTGAAAAAAATGTGCTTGTCCCCATCCTCTTTTATTCGGAATATATTGAAATGACCTTTCCCTCCAATCCAAAACAGAGGAGTCGATAGAAACCCTCCAGAAATACGAAACGCTATCTTCTAATATCAATGAAGAAGGCATATTCGAACTTGCACTAATCCATTCAGTTGGGTGTACTTCTTTTACTCCACCCAAACCACTTACCAAAGCATATTTTTTAAATGGACTATTATAAAGGTCTGTTGTATCAATTTCAAAACGATACGTTTTAAACGAAGCAATCGGATTAATTGTCGATGCTTTAACGACTACGGAATCCTTAGGTACGACTGCATAATCATAAGGCCAAACAGGCATGATTCCATCGATATTGATAAAAAAACTTGTTATGACCTGGTTATTTCCATATTCATCATATTGTTCTGATATAAAAGATGGGATATCTGCTTGAATAGTAAATTCATTTAATCCGCCTCCTATTGATGCTTGAAGTGGCATCGCAAAAACGACTGTATCCTTATAATTCAACTTTGGAATCGAAAAATGGTAAACTGAATCTATTGCTGAATTGGGAAAATTTCTGGTAACAGTAAATGAGAAAGTATCTACAATACTTCGTCCAAGATTTGTGAGAATTGTTTGTACATAAATTGAGTCTGTTGACAAGTCGATTGCGACAGGACCGAAAGATACATCTTGTGAAGTCAAATCAATTTCAGGTTTGGCGTGCCAATTTAACTTCATTCCTGGGTCGCCATGTAAAATAAATTGCATTGTCATTGCTTCGACTAAAAACCCACTATTATTTTGATCAAGTTTTCGAATTGTCTCAACTATTTGTTCACCGATTGTTCCTCCGTAATTTAAAGGACTAATTTGACGATATAATTCAGAAGAATACATGTTTAGATAAGATGCAAAGCCTAATTCAGAAGAAGATAAAAAGCCAATCGCCCCTAAATCTTCAACAAACACAAAACTTTCAGCTGTAGAATTATTGTCTGGTTTAAAGATATTTCCTGTATAACAACCATTTCCAAGTACCATTGGATATTTTCCTGTATTTCCCCAATTCGACGGATTATCTAAATTTTGGTCAAATCCTTCCGCTGTTGCATGTCCAAAGAAATTCATTAAAGAAACTCCTTTCTCTAATAATTCATTTACTTCGCTGGATTGGATAGGATTGAATGGGTCGGAAGTAGTTTTAAAGTATGAATGAACATTTCCACCATAATCTGGTCCTTCAATAGTTTGTTTCATGCCATTCAGATACGATTTAAAAATCAGTTGTTCAGAGGCAATTGATCCTCCTCCAAAATGAAGGATTTGCTTTTGCCATTCTTTCCTTTCTTTATTATAAATATCCGTTTGATTCTGTTGCGCCTCATAAATCTGCATTTTCGCCAAATACAATTCAAGTTCTGCATTGTTCCTTGCTGCAATTCTTCCAGTTGGTATAGCAGGCGTTAGACTACTCGAACCATTCCATTTTGCCGTAATGCACATGTCACTAGACGGAAAACCATAGCTTGGCACTAAATTTCCTTCGTTAACCGTGCTGTTTTTCCGAGGAGAGTTTCCACTTCCCATGTTTGGGTAACTTGCTTCTGTCATCCCTTTTCCTACAAGAAACAATGCTTTGGGCTTTTGAGTTGTATAATTATAAATTTCATTTGCAACTCTTCGAATTCCTAAAATATGCTTTGGTATTCCACCACCATACTGCATAGAAACATCTTCAACATCAATCAATATAACATTATTCATCCCACCATTTACAGAACGCCTATAATTTGCATAATTTTCAACAGATGACTGCATTTTTTTATTGTAAACCATAATATACGCATCTTCTAAATTCAGCGATTTATAATCGATGAACTTCCCTGTTCCATTCACAGGCTGAAGAGAAGAAATGTTTTTAATTTTATTTTGAGATGCTAAAACCAATTGTTGGGTATTACTTATAACATTTGGGATCAATCCTTTCCAAACTCCATTATCAAAAACAAAAGGAATTTTACGATTAATTCCACCACCAAAGACGTATGCAGACGGATTTATCAAACTTGCACCATTAATATCAATTCTACTTTTTGCTTGAATATTTGCTTTAGGAATTTCCCAATGAAAGTATTGTTCACTTGTTTGGGTAGTTCTGGGATATTTTAAACTTAAGAAACTAATTGACTGATAATCTGTCGTTGCCCCTTGATCGCCAATTATGTTAAAATAAAAATCAGTGTTTCCGCTACTTAGTTCCGACGGAGATATAGGAGTATTTACAATTTTTTGCTGATAGCCTGTAAAAACCTCATCAAATAAAACAACATTGTTTGAACCCACCTCCCACCTTAGATGATGATTTCCTGTTCCAGTGAAAGAAGCGTTTGAATTGCTATTTGATTTTGCATGAAAAATTGCATCTGGCGCACCTCCTCCTTGATAAACAGATGGAGTTGGTAATGCTATGACTTCTGTATAATTACTTGCACCATTCCGATTTTGTCCGCCCCAACCTTCACCCGGCGAATAGAAAGATGAATAAGCATCAAACTGTGAAAATCCACCATAATACATAGAATTAAAACTTCTTACTTTGGTTTCAAAAACATATTCCGCAGGTTGATAGAGAGAAAAATTAATATCGGTTTCTTCTAAATATCTTTTGGTTAAACCACTTGTCCACGTTAGAAAATAAAACAGTGTGTCATTGTACAACGAATAATATGGATTACCAATATCTTCTGGTGAATTATATAGGATAGAATCCAACCATCCATCGTTTCTTTCGGCATAAAACTCTATATAATCTCCCGGATTAAACTCATTATCACCACCATCTTTGATGTAAAGAGGAATTTCCTTTTGTTTACCAAAAATTTGGATGTTCTGTGGATTTGCTTGACTTAGCGGAACACCTGCATTGTATAAATCTTGGAAAGTAATTCTATAAATTCCAGTTTCTGCAATTGGAAATTTGTAATAGGTTTGATTATAATTCACCCATTCATTACCATAAGGTTGAGCCCACGAAACGTTCGCGAATAGTAGAAATATAATTAAGCTTATTAGATTTTTCATAAGATGCTTAAAATATTGAGATGACTTTATTTGAATCCAAACCTGAGAGATATAACGTGTGAAAACAATGCTTCTTTAGAACTACTAATATTTGTAAATGAATAATCCAATGTGATTCCTTTAAGTGTCAAACCAACACCGATATTTGGCTGAACCATTAAAGATCGTGAATCGTCAAAATTCTTTGCATATTGAAAATTATTAACACCCGTTCTGACAGCAATGGTATTATTCCAATTGATTTCAAGTCCAACTACTGGATCAAAACTAAATACTTTCGACTTTAGTAATGTATTTCTCTTTCCGTCTGTTGTCATAACCACATTAACTTCTGGAATTATGTAGAAATTTTGCCATCCGATATCAATTTTTCTACTTGCACCGAAGATAAACCTTGGAAGTGTCAATTCAAGTCCATTTTCAGGGATTTCGTTCCCTGTTTGAATAAAAACTTCCTTCATATCATCATCTAAATTATATGTCCATGCGTTAAACGTTGATGTTACATCCCTCGCCATTAACCCAAAATACCATTTGTCATTCAAATTATATTGTATTCCTGCATCTAAGCCAAATCCCCAGCTTTTCGCGAAATCTCCTGCTTTTCGATAAATTACTTTTACAGAACCTCCGAATGTCAACCCAGGAATAGGCATTTCTCTCGCGTATGAAAAGATAAACCCATAATCTGCAGCTGAGAAAAGGGTAATTCTGTCATAATCAACTTGACCTTCGTTATTAACTAGTTGTGTTGTATTTGGAATATCGTCAACACCAAAACGGATTCCAGCAAAACCAACGGCACTTTTTTCGTCAATTTTATAAGACAAGCCGATGTAGTCATATTTCGCAATTCCAGCAAAATATTCAGAATGCATCAATCCAACGTCAAATCGTTTTTCCTGACGTGTTAATCCCGCAGGATTCCAATAAACTGACGTAACATCATTTACGCTTGACACCAATGCATTTCCCATACCCAAAGCTCTTGCGCCTACACCAACTTGTAAGAATTCGTTTGAATATTTAGGTGCTAAATCCTGTGCATAACCGATATGGGACACGAAAAATAGTGTTGCAAAAATTAACCGAATCAACTTCTTCATATTCTCAATTTCATATTCTCAATAGCGCAAATAGATTGAAATTATTGTGTAAATGTACTGAATTTTGTGATTTTTGAGGCTACATTTCTTTTCATATTTATAAATTTTCAAATTATTTCCTAAAAAGATGTTTTTGCCCACAAAGGATACTTGGAGAAGTACTAAGATAATTAGTGTAAAAATCAACAATGGTTTTGCGTAGAACACAATTTCTGTCCAACTAAAAAGAAATCCCAACAAATGGATAACTCCCAGTAGTGAATCAAAGTAGAAAAAGATAGAATTGTCTTTTTCACGATTAATTTTTAACTAAGATTGGAAAAAAGAAGTATAAATTTTCCATTTTAGCAAAAACAATTGCTTTGAAAATTGTTTTACCCTGTATTATTTACCACTCGCAAACGCTTTTCCGACTGACTTTTTGTCATCTTAAAATTACTTTAAAAGTCATAATGTCGCATATATACAAAAATATCCACATTGGTCAAATATTTGATAAAAGTTGAATAAAAAAAAATATTAATATGGACGCAAATAAATGGACAACTAAAACACAGTTGGCATTTTCAGAAGGGCAAAGAATCGCCCAAGAAAATGGTCAACAAGCAATTGACACAGGTCATATTTTACGTGGAATGATTATGGTCGATGACAGCGTTCTTCCTTTTATATTTAAAGAATTTGACAGAGATTTAATCACGTTTACCTCTGCGCTAGACAGCATCATTAAGAGCTATCCAAAAGTGCAGGGAGGAAATAACCAAATTTATTTAAGTAATTCTCTACAAAGGGTTTTGAGTTATGGGATGAATGAGATGCGTAATTTTAAAGATGAATTTCTTTCACTAGAAGTTCTTTTGTATGCATTGATGGATGGAAATGACGCTGTAGGACAATTGATGAAAGACAATGGGTTTACAAAACCTAAATTAAAAGAAGCAATTATGAAATTAAGAGATGGACAAACAGTAGATTCTCAAGGAAAAGATGGCACTTATAAGGCTTTAGAGAAATATGCCAACAACTTAAACGAGATGGCAAAAACTGGGAAATTGGATCCAATTATTGGTCGCGATGAAGAAATTCGTCGTGTTTTACAGATTTTGACCCGTAGAACAAAAAACAACCCGATTATGATTGGGGAAGCAGGTGTTGGAAAAACGGCAATTGCTGAAGGAATTGCACAAAGAATTGTGTCTGAAGACGTTCCTGAAAACTTAAAGTCAAAAATTGTGTACTCTTTAGATATGGGCGCTTTGGTAGCAGGTGCAAAATACAAAGGAGAATTTGAAGAGAGATTAAAAGCAGTCGTGAATGAAGTCATAAAATCCGACGGAGAGATCATCTTATTTATTGATGAGATTCACACACTTGTTGGAGCTGGCGGAGGAGAAGGCGCAATGGATGCTGCAAATATTTTAAAACCAGCACTCGCACGTGGAGAACTTAGAGCAGTTGGAGCGACAACTTTAGACGAATACCAAAAGCATTTCGAAAAGGACAAAGCACTTGTTCGTCGTTTCCAAACAGTTTTAATCGATGAGCCTACACCAGAAGATGCAATTTCTATTCTGCGTGGTATTAAAGAAAAATATGAAAATCACCATAAAGTTCTAATCAAGGACGATGCGATTATTCAAGCTGTAGAACTTTCCCAAAGATATATTACGGATAGATATCTACCCGATAAAGCGATTGACTTAATTGACGAAGCGGCTTCGAAATTAAGAATGGAAATCAATTCTAAACCAGAAGAATTAGATGAGATTGAAAGAAAAATCATGCAATTGGAAATCGAAAGAGAAGCAATTAAACGAGAAGATGACAAGCAGAAACTCTCCAATTTAAAGGCAGAATTGGCAAACCTTTCCGAACAACGCGATGAGTTTATGGCAAAATGGAAAGCGGAAAAGGATGTAATTGACACCATTCAAAATTCTAAAGAAGAAATCGAACAAGCAAAATTGCAAGCTGAACAAGCGGAGCGTGCAGGAGATTACGGAAAAGTAGCAGAATTGCGCTATGGTAAAATCAAAGAACTCGAAGCGGAAGTTGAAAACGGGAAAGCTAAACTTGCCGAACTTCAAGCGGATAGTAAAATGATTAAAGAGGAAGTGGATGCCGAAGAAATTGCGGATGTTGTTTCTAAATGGACAGGGATCCCAGTTTCTAAAATGCTGGAAAGCGAACGTTCCAAACTTTTAAGACTGGAAGATGAACTCCGATTAAAAGTTGTGGGACAAGAAGAAGCCATCGAAGCAGTTTCTGATGCTGTTCGTAGAAGTAAAGCAGGACTACAAAATCCAGACAGACCGATTGGCTCTTTCCTTTTTATGGGAACAACTGGAGTCGGTAAGACAGAGTTGGCAAAAACCTTGGCTTCGTTCTTATTCAACGATGAAAATGCAATGACTAGGATTGATATGAGCGAATATCAAGAAAAACACAGCGTAAGCCGATTAGTTGGTGCGCCTCCTGGATATATTGGTTACGATGAAGGTGGACAATTAACGGAAGCTGTTCGTAGAAGACCTTACTCCATCATTCTATTAGATGAAATTGAAAAAGCACACCCCGATGTATTCAACGTTTTATTACAAGTTTTAGACGATGGACGATTAACGGACAACAAAGGACGATTGGTAAATTTCAAAAACACATTGATTATTATGACAACAAATATGGGGTCAAGCATAATCCAAGAAAATTTTGATGGTGTCACAGAGGTTGAAATTCCAAGAGTTACAGAAAAAACAAAAATGGAAATGCATGAGTTCTTAAAACAACATATTCGTCCAGAATTTCTAAACCGAATCGACGAATTGGTTTTATTTACACCACTCACAAAAGAAGATACACAACAAATTGTATTGATCCAGCTTAACAATTTAAGAAAGCATTTAGAAAAGAGCAATATTCAATTAATTGTAAAAGATGATGTTATCGACTGGATTGCTGAAACTGGTTACGACCCGCATTTTGGGGCAAGGCCTGTAAAACGTGTTATTCAGAAGCACATTCTAAACGAGTTATCTAAAGAATTGCTCGCTAACAGAATCGATATTTCACAAAATGTTGTAGTGGATTTATTTGATGGAAAAGTTGAGTTTAGAAAGCCAGTTTCAGAGGAAGAAGAACAAAGAATAATGTAAATTTTTCATAATATATAATAAGACAAAGGCGATTACAAGAAATTGTGGTCGCTTTTGTATTTTTTGAGGGATAAACATAAAATATTTATTTCTTAATTTGATTTTTTCATTTCTTCAACCATTCTACTCACTGCTGGGCAAACCAAAGTATTTCTTAGAGTCAATGAAAGAATTTGGTGCATTTTTTTTCTGTTTGTATGCGGATATTCTCTGCAAGCCAACGGTCGTTGTTCATAAACGCTACATTTGTTATCGTCTTGTAAAAAAGGGCAAGGTGCTATGTTGAGAACATAATCATTTTCTTCATCTAAATGCAAATATGTTTCAATAAATGCAGAAGGTTTCATTTTTAAATGCATTGACAATCGTTTTATATCAACATCTCGAAAGATTGGACTTGTCGTTTTGCAACAATTTGCACATGACAAACAATCAATTACTTGAAAAGCCCGCTCATGTGCTTTATGAAATTGTGTGTCTAACGCCTTTTCAGGCAAACGTCTCAATTGCTTAAAGAACTGTTTATTCCCTTTCATTTTAGATGCCGCAAGGTCTAATTCTCCCTGATATTCCATTATACAAAAGTAAGTAATCCTAAAAACATCGCAAATAAACTTATTACGAATGTTCTATAATCACATTAAATATATTATATTTGTGTACCTTAATTTTTAAGAAACCTTTGGTTTAATTAACAAAACAATTAACATAATGGATGCAACAGTAGATAAATTATCATCAAAAGATTATATAGAAATGGAGGCTATATATGGAGCGCATAATTATGAACCGCTTCCTGTAGTCTTGACAAAAGGAGAGGGAGTTCATGTATGGGACGTTGAAGGAAAACATTATTATGATTTTTTATCTGCATATTCTGCCGTTAACCAAGGGCATTGTCATCCGCATATCATTAACGCTTTAAAAGAACAAGCTGATAGACTTACTCTTACATCTAGAGCGTTCTACAATGATTGCTTAGGAGTATTTGAGAAAAAAGTAACCAGTTTTTTCGGTTACGACAAAGTTTTGGCGATGAACTCTGGTGCTGAAGCAGTAGAGACAGCCATTAAAGTTTGTCGTAAATATGCTTATGAAAAGAAAGGAATTCCTGAAAATCAAGCAAAAATAATTATTTGTGAAAATAACTTCCATGGTAGAACAACAACCATCATTTCTTTCTCTAACGACGAAGAAGCAAGAGGTGGATATGGACCTTTCACGCCAGGATTCATCAAGATTCCATACAATGATTTGGGTGCATTGGAAGAGGCACTTAAACAGCCAAATGTTGCTGGAATCTTAGTTGAACCAATTCAAGGAGAAGCTGGTGTAATGGTTCCAGACGAAGGATATCTAAAAGGCATTAGAAAACTTACAAAAGAGGCTGGTGTTCTTTTTATCGCTGATGAAGTTCAAACAGGAATCGCTAGAACAGGAAAAAGATTGGCATGTGACCATGAAGATGTTCGTCCTGATATCATTTGCCTTGGAAAAGCACTTTCTGGTGGAGTTATGCCAGTTTCTGCAATTGTTGCCGACAATGAAATTATGATGGTGATAAAACCTGGTCAACATGGCTCTACATTTGGAGGAAATCCTTTAGCTGCACGAGTTGGTGTTGCTGCGTTGGAAGTTATTGAAAATGAATATTTAGCAGAAAACGCAGAGCGATTGGGACAAATTTTCAGAAAGGAAATGAACCGAATCATTGATAAAACAGATTTGGTAACAAAAGTTCGAGGAAAAGGATTGTTAAATGCGATTATCATCAACGATACGCCAGAAAGCCCAACAGCTTTGAATTTATGTATTTCGATGAAAAACAATGGATTACTAGCAAAACCAACGCACGGAAACATCATCCGTTTTGCTCCTCCTTTAGTGATTACGGAAGAGGAATTAATGGAATGTGTGGCAATTATTGAAAGAACTATTGAGGAATTTAAAAAGTAAGCAAAGAAATTTAAAAAAACCTCTGCACTCTCCGTACCTCTTTAGTGAATACTAAACACCCTTTTTTACAATCACTTCATAACTTTCTTTCTGTTGAAGCTGGGATTTCTAATAAACACAAACAATAAAATTGCCAATGAAATAAAGAACAGGGAAACTTCTAACCAATACTCTAATGGTTGAACCCAAATTTCTTCGAATAATCCCCAGCGACCAGCTACTTCCACGAAGTTCCAGAAGATAATTACTGTTGGAACAGCATATCGGATGGCATAATCAAATGATTTTAGCTTGATTAGTCTTGATATTAGATAAAAAGACCAGATTAAAGAACCCCAACCCAACACATGTGTTGCCCAATGCCTATCACCTGCAATTGTATCATCGTAAACGACAAGCAAAGACACATAAAAGAACCATAAAATCATAAGCGTTTCACCAAACACAACGACAGATTGCGGTTTTTTAAATCCAGATGAATTTTTGGAAATAATATCTTTAAAACCCAACTTGTTTTGTATCCAAATAAAGAAAGTACAATTTGAACGTGTAAACATAAAATAAAAAAACATAGACATTAAAATACCAAGCGATGATAGCATAACAAGATATTCTCTTTTGGTTGCAATTTCTCCATCTTTAACCAAATGGGCAACATTTTCTTTTTCTGCAACCCACATAAATGAAAACTCAACCCAACCTGTCCAAATCAAAACAGCACTTAAAAATCCAAGAATCGTTGCTACCGTAGGTTGATGATTTTTCTTAATTCCCCAAATAAAAAGAACAACCCCAATGATTCCAAGAATAACCGCACCGACATACTTATTTTCTTCTAAAAGTATTTCGTTTAAAATCATAATCACATGTCCGATTGGCATAAGTAGTAAAACCAATAAAAAAGCTAAAAGTCCGTTTCTAATACTAATTTTTGTCATAGTTAATTGAAAAAATAGATTTAGTTGCCAAACTTACTATTTTTATTTAATCTAAATAACATTTAATGCCTAAAATTATAAAATTGTGATTAAAGTCATTGCTATATGGTGTGTGTAGATTTTGAAAATCGTCACTCTGATTGAAAAAATGAATTTGTTTTTCAGTTTTATGCAGAAATAGTGCTTAAACTAAACCACAATATTCACAATCTTACCTGGAACAACAATGACACGTTTTGGACTTTTGCCTTCCAAATATTTTTGTGCTTGTTCCATTGCCATTACTTCATTTTCGATTTCTTCTTTCGACAAATCATTAGACAGCTCGACTTTAAATCTCATCTTTCCATTAAAACTAACAGGGTATTCCGTAGAATCTTCAATTAAAAACTCAGGATTGAATACTGGATAATTGGCATCACTCACAGTTCCTTTAGCATTTCCTAATTTTTCCCAAAGTTCTTCTGCAATGTGTGGCGCATAAGGCGTTAACAATATTGTCAAATCTTGTAAAATCGCTTTGTAATTACATTTTAAATCAGTTAACTCATTTACACAAATCATTAATGCAGAAACGGATGTGTTAAAAACATAACGATCCATGTCTTCTTGCAATTTTTTAATGGTTTTATGCAAAGATTTTAACGATTTTTTATCCGGATTTTCATTTGAGATAGAAATATTTCCATTTTCATCATGAAACAAACGCCACAATTTACGCAAGAAGTTATTCACCCCATTAATTCCTTTTGTATCCCATGGTTTTGTTTGCTCTAATGGACCCAGAAACATTTCATACATTCTTAAAGTATCTGCTCCAAATTGATCAACCAACTCATCTGGGTTTTGGACATTGAATTTAGATTTAGACATCTTTTCAACTTCATATCCACAGATATAAGTTCCGTTGTCTTCTAAAACAAACTCAGCATCAGCATATTCAGGTCGCCACTTTTTAAATGCGTCTAAGTCTAATTTGTCGTTATCAACAATATTAATATCAACATGCAAACGTTGCGTGTTATATTCTTTCCTTTTTCCGAAAGAGATAAACTTTCCACTTTCTTTGTCACGATAAACAAAACTGCTCCTTCCCAAAATCATCCCTTGATTAATCATCTTTTTGAATGGTTCATCAAAAGGAATGTATCCAAAATCATAAAGAAATTTCGTCCAAAAACGAGCATACAGAAGATGGCCTGTAGCATGTTCAGAACCGCCAATGTACAAATCGACTTGTTTCCAATATTTTACTTCATCCTCTCCAACAAATTGATTATCGTTGTGGGGATTCATATAACGCAAGAAATACCAGGAGCTTCCCGCCCAACCTGGCATTGTATTTAATTCCATTGGATGAACATTCGATTCATTTATCCTATCATTCGATGTTAATTCGTTTTTCTCGCTGTCCCAACACCAATTTGTGGCATTTCCAAGTGGTGGAAGACCATCTGGCGTTGGCTTATAATTATCTACTTCGGGCAAAGTTATAGGTAAAAACTCGTCATCTATTGTTTTCGCAATGTCATCAGAAAAATAAATTGGAAAAGGTTCTCCCCAATAACGTTGACGAGAAAAAACAGCATCTCTTAAGCGGTAATTTACTTTCGCTTGCCCCAATTTTCTTTCTTCTAAGACCTCAATTGCTTTTTTTATGGCTTGTGAAATCTCCAACCCATTTAAAAAATCTGAATTGGCAATCTTACCAGATTTTTCTTCATAAGGCAACTGGTCATCTTCGATTCCTTCAAAAATATTTCTAATTGGAATTTCAAAATGTTTAGCAAAATTATAATCACGCCCATCTCCGCAAGGAACAGCCATCACAGCTCCTGTTCCATAGGAAGCCAAAACATAATCTCCAATCCAAATCGGAATTTTATCACCACTTAATGGATGAATTGCGTAAGCACCAGTAAATTGTCCTGAAATTGTTTTCACATCAGACATACGATCACGCTCAGTTTTTAATCCTGCTTGATATCGATAATCTTTTACCGCTGCTTTATATTCTTCTTTTGTAATCTTTTCCACCAACTCGTGTTCTGGCGCCAATACCATAAAGGAAACGCCAAAAATTGTATCAGGTCGTGTTGTAAAAACTTCAATTTTTTCATGGTGATTTTCAATACTAAAATTCACAGAAGCACCCACAGATTTGCCAATCCAGTTTCGTTGAATGTCTTTTACAGCATCTGACCAATCTATATCCTCTAAATCTTGCAACAATCGTTCTGCATACGCTGTTATTCTCATTGACCACTGGCGCATCAATCTTTGTTCAACAGGATGACCACCTCGCTCTGAAACACCATTTACAATTTCATCATTCGCCAAAACTGTTCCGAGTGCTGGACACCAGTTTACCCACGAATCTGCTAAATATGTCAAACGATAATCCATTAAGATATCATCTTTTTCTTTTTCACTAAATCGAGCCCAGTCACTTGCAGAAAAAGAAAACTCATAGTCTGTTATCGCTTGAAGGTTTTGGTTTCCTTCTTTCTCAAAGATTGAAATCAGGTTCTCAATTGGCATTGCTTTATCAGCCGTTTTATCATAATAAGCATTAAACAACTGTTTAAAAATCCACTGCGTCCATTTATAATATTTTGGATCAGATGTTTTTACTTCTCTATCCCAATCAAATGAAAACCCTATTAAATCTAACTGCTCACGATAACGTTTAACATTAATTTCAGTTGTAATCGCAGGGTGCTGTCCCGTTTCAATTGCATATTGTTCTGCTGGCAGTCCGAAGGAATCATAACCCATTGGATGCAAGACATTAAATCCTTTTAAACGCTTGTATCGTGCATAAATATCAGAAGCGATATAGCCAAGCGGGTGACCGACATGCAGACCCGCTCCAGACGGATAGGGAAACATTGTCAATCCATAATATTTTGGTTTACTTTCATCCATTTCAGAATGATAAGTTTTATTTTCTTGCCAAAATTTCCTCCATTTAGCTTCAATTGCTCTGAAATCGTATTCCATTATTTATTATAAATTTTAGAGGACAAAGATAATAGATAAAAATGGAATGTGAAAACAGGAAGTTTATTTCCTCGTATAAATAGAAATATGAAAGATATTCAAAAGATAAACGATGTTTCTATCTTGACATCCAAAATGGTATTTTTTATTTGAGCATGGATTAATTATTCATAAATAAAAATTATCTTAATGTTTTTGTTTTAAATTTGAAATCATGGAGACATTGAAACGTTTAAAAGTTATTTTCGAGCCTGAACTTAAGAAAGAGATAAAAAAAGTAGCTAAAGAGGTAACTCTCGAAGCTGGAGAAGTAATTGTTGATATTGGTCAAACAATACATTCTATTCCTTTAATTATCTCCGGAAGTATAAAAGTCTCTCGGTTGGACGATGATGGGAAAGAAATTTTGCTGTACTATGTTAATTCTCACGAAAGCTGTGCTATGACATTTACTTGTTGTATGGAACAACGTCCAAGCGAAATAAGGGCAGTTGCTGAAAATCAAGTTACATTTTTAGCTATTCCAGTAGAGTATATGGACCGATGGATGATGAAATATGTAACATGGAAAAACTTCATCATGGGAACAATTACAAGTAGATTTAATGAACTCTTGAGGACAATCGATTTAATTGCATTTCAAAAACTTGACGAAAGGTTAAAGCATTATTTAGAACAAAAAGCGATCACGACAAATTCAAAATTATTAAACCTATCGCACGAAGAAATTGCAAACGATTTAGCTACATCGAGAGTAGTGATTTCCAGACTTTTAAAAAAATTAGAAAATGATGGATTGCTCCTACTCTATCGAAATCAAATAAAATTATTGAGTGCTTTTAAGGTAAAGATTGATTAGAGTTAATAAAACATAGTAAATGGTAAATTACACTACTAAATACTTCAAAACTTAGGTTTTTAGAAGTTTTATAGGTCACTAAACATTAAAATCCATTCTTTTTTAGTAATTTTCGATAATCTAAATAGCTTCAACAAAATATGATTGGTGTAGATAATATTTCAAAATACATTGAAGGGAAAACAATTTTACACAATGTTTCTTTTCAACTAAACAAAGGGGAAATCTTAGGACTTTTAGGTCCAAACGGTGCAGGAAAAACAACTCTTATGAGAATCATCAACCGCATTACTTCTCCGAGTAAAGGCCACATTACTTACGATGGAAAAATATTAAAAGAACAACACCTTGTAAACATTGGTTATCTGCCAGAGGAAAGAGGGTTGTATAAAACCATGACGGTTGAGAAACAAATTATTTTTTTAGCACGATTAAGAGGTTTAAATAAAATTGATGCAGAAAAACAACTTAATTATTGGCTAGAAAAATTTGACATCAAAGATTGGAGAAATAGGAGAATTGAGGAGCTTTCTAAAGGAATGGCTCAGAAGGTTCAATTTATTGCTACCATAGTCCATGAACCAGAAGTTTTGATTTTAGATGAACCTTTTTCAGGTTTTGACCCGATAAACATTGAGCTAATTAGAAAAGAACTCCTCTCTTTGAAAAAAAAAGGTCATTCAATCATTATTTCGACACACAATATGAACAGTGTAGAAGAAATTTGTGATAAAGCCATTTTGATTCACGAAGGCGTTAAACTATTGGAAGGAGATATACAAACCTTGCGTGAGGACAATTCAAAAGATTTATTTAAAATCTCTTTTAAAGGAAATATGCTGTCTTTTGCAAATGCTTTATGGGCTGGATATGAAATTATCGATAAAGAAGAAAACAACGATAATCATTTTGCTGTATATCTTAAAATGAGGCAAGGAAACGATATAAATAATTTGTTAAATACCGTTATGGAGCACGTACAGATAACTGGAATTGAAACTGTCTTGCCAAGTATGGAAGAAGTCTTCCTAAATACGATTAATGCACAAAATACCAAAGAAGATGAATAAGAGTATTTTAATTGCGATACGTGAAATTAACGAGCGATTTAATAATCGTTTTTATAAATGGTTGATGATTATAGGTCCATTGTTAATTTTAGGTTTGATTTATATTTTCCTCTCGAATACAACAGCAAGTAAGGAGCATTGGAATGTCTTAATCATGGATAAAGAAGAAATTTTACAAACCAAATTATCTGCTACAACCCCTAAAAACTTATCCATTGATTTCATTAATACTTTTGTTGATTACGAGGATTTTGCATATCAGGAAAAGTTTCAAAAATACGATTTAGCCGTTTCAATTAATGAAAAAATCATCAGTAACAAACACGTTATTATTTCATATCGAGAAAGACCTCCATTAAATGTGCAACGCGAGCTTGTTTATTTGGTAGAACGGCGAGTTGAAGAAATCATGGTGGAAGAATTTACCGATTTAACATTGGAAGAATTTCGTGGCATAAAGCAATCGCTTTCATTTAATTTAAAAGACACTTATGATCCAAGAAATGAAAACTCAACCACCGCTGGATGGGTAGGGTTTGGATTCGGACTCATCATCATCGTTTTTGTATTTATGTTTGGCATGACGATTCTAAGGAGTGTAGCAAAGGAAAAAGCAAATAGAATTGTCGAGGTTTTATTATCGAGTGTAAAAGCACGACAGTTATTGACGGGAAAATTATTGGGAATAGGATTTTCTGCTATCATTCAATTTGTCGTGTGGATTGTTATCATAGGAGCTGGTTTATACCTCTTTAGAATTACGTTTTTTCCTGATATTTTTAGTGGTGAATTTGTCGCAGACGAATTGCTTAACTCCGAAGGTACAGCAAACATTAGCCAAAGTCCTTTTGTAGAGTTAATTTACAGGCAAATTCAGTATGTCAATATGCTCATTTTCTTTACTTTCTTCTTTATCGGAGGCTACCTTTTTTACGGTTCATTCTTTGCAATGATTGGTGCTTCAATGGGGTCAGAATCGGACGGACAACAATTTGTTATTCCGTTAACGTTGCTACTTTTATTGGCTTTATATTCTGGTTATTACACAATCTATTTCCCAAATTCTGTTTTGGCACAAACCCTCAGTTTTATTCCTTTCACATCACCAATGACAATGATGGTTAAGTTAGCCAACGGATTTGAAGTTGGAACATCGTGGCAATTATTTGCATCTCTAATTGTTCTCTATCTATCTGCGTTAATCATGATTTTACTAGCGAGTCGCATTTATAAAAATGGACTCTTGCGGTTTAATCATAGATTAAGATTAAAGATGTTATTGAAATGGACGAGGAAATAAGAGGTTGAATGAAATTTTTAAGCAATCGAGATAAACATTTTTGAATCATTTTCTCCCGCCCCTAAAAGGTTCAAACATTTATCCCACCCTGACGAAGACTGGTAGCTTTGCGTAGCTTTTTTGTTGCAGTCAAACGCTTTAAGTTGCGACCTTGTGGAGCACACGCAAAGTGGATTGACTACCAAAAAAAACAAGCAAACTAAAGGTCGTAGGCAGAATTGGTGGCATGAAGAATCTAAAAACCATAAACTCGTTCGTTGCCCTACTTGATAACATATACAGTTAACACTTTTTGTAAATTAATTATTTTTTTATATCTTTAAAAAATGAATTGTTGTACCGCTTAAATTAAATGTTGTACCACTTAATTGATTAAAATGATGCGAGGGGCTGTTATCGACTTGGGGACAAACACTTTTAACCTTCTCATTTTTCAAGGGGACACTTTTCATTTTGAGGTAATTTATACAGACAAATCTTTCGTTAATATTGGTGCTGGAGGAATCAATAATAACACCATCTCTACAGATGCATTGGAACGTGCATTCACGTCAATTGAAAAGTTTGTTGAAATTTGTAAAAGCCATCAAATTGACACAAAAAGCATTAAGGCTTTTGGGACTTCTGCGCTTAGAAATGCTAATAATTCTGGATATTTCATGGAAAAAGTAGCCAATAAATTGGGTGTCAAAATTATGCTTATAAATGGATTGCAAGAGGCCGAATTTGTGTTTGAAGCTGTAAATCGTGTTCATCCTTTCTGCAACAAAAAATCTTGCATTATTGACATTGGAGGTGGCAGCACAGAGTTTATCTTTACAAACAAAAATAAGGTTGATAAGTTTCACAGTTTTAAGATAGGTTTATCCCGACTTCTACAGTTTAAAGAGCTGGCGGATCCACTGTCAAAAGAAGATATTGCTGATATTACTTCATATTTGGAAAACCAAGTTCAAGACAACCTCGATAAAGCTAACATATCCGATTTAATTGGTACTGGCGGAAGTTTTGAAACATATTATCATCTGATTTATCAAACGTACGACGTAGATTTTAGTCGTTCCTACTTATTCCTGTTTGATGAATTAATGAAAACTTTGGATTACTTGATACAATCAAGCACAGAAGAACGTTCAGAAGATTCTTGGATTATCGACTTTCGTGTACCGATGATTAATATTGCGGCCTTAAAAACCAAATGGATTCTTTCAAAAATTGAAGCCGAACGCTGTTTTTTCTCACCTGCTTCTTTGAAAGAAGGGTTGGCGTTATTCCAGTTTAAGAAGTAAATTTAAATAAACCCTTTCTATTTATTTTTTCTCATAAAAACATTAATTGGGACACCTGTAAAATCAAAGTTTTCCCTTAATCGATTCTCTAAATATCTCTTATAACTTTCTGTTACATATTGAGGAAGATTGCAATAAAATGCAAAAGAAGGTGCATGTGTTGGCAATTGCATTACATGTTTAATATTCACAAACTTTCCTTTGATTGCTGGTGGTGGATATTTTTCAATTTCCTTTAGCATTACTTCGTTTAATACATTTCTTTTGACTTTTTGAATACGGTTATTATAAACCTGTATTGCTGTTTCTAGAGCTTTATAAATTCTTTGCTTTGTTAACGCTGAAATGAATAAAATGGGAACATCGTTAAACGGTGCCAATTGTTTTCTTAGTTTATCTTCATACTTCTTTGTTGTCATCGTGTCTTTCTCCATCAAATCCCATTTATTCACTAAAACAACAATTCCTTTATGGTTTTTTTGACACAAATAATAGATGCTTAGATCTTGTTTTTCAAGCCCTAACGTTGCATCAATCATGAGAAGGCAAACATCAGCATTTTCAATGGCTCTTACCGAACGTAAAACAGAATAATACTCTACATCTTCATTAACTTTTGCTTTCTTTCTAATTCCTGCTGTGTCCACCAACAAAAAATCAAATCCGTATGATGAATAACGTGTATTGATAGCATCTCTCGTCGTTCCAGAAATGGGAGTGACAATATTTCTTTCTTCACCGATTAGTGCATTTGTAAGCGATGATTTCCCAACATTTGGTCGGCCTACAATTGCAAAACGAGGCAAATCTGATTCAGATTCTATGGTTTTTGATTTAAATTCTTTAACAATATCATCCAATAATTCTCCTGTTCCATGTCCGCTTGCTGTTGCAACATCATAAACATCTCCAAGTCCTAAATTCCAAAACTCAGCCGACAAACCAATCCTATCATTGCTATCAACTTTATTTGCTGCAATAAAAATTTTCTTTTTTGTTGTTCTTAACAAAGACGCCACTTTCTGGTCTAAATCGGTGATTCCTGTTGTTACATCCAAAACAAAGATGATTACGTTTGCTTCATCGATGGCAATTTCAACTTGTTTCCTAATCTCATTATCAAAAATATCGTCTGAGTCTTTGACATAACCACCCGTATCGATAACTGAAAATTCGTAACCATTCCAAACTCCTTGTCCGTAAATACGGTCGCGAGTTACTCCACTCATTTCTTCAACAATCGCTTTTCTCGATTCGGTTAACCGATTAAACAAAGTTGATTTTCCAACATTTGGGCGACCTACAATTGCAATAATATTACTCATAATTAATAACCGTATTTTTTCAGTTTTCCTTCATCACTTCGCCAATCTTTATCCACTTTAACATGCGTTTTTAAAGCAACATGTTTCCCTACAAATTTTTCAATATCCCGACGGCTATCGATACCGATATATTTTAATTGCTTTCCTCCTGCCCCGATAATAATAGCTTTTTGAGATTCACGTTCCACGATAATATTTGCCCTGATATCAATTCTATCTTCACTTTCAATGTATTCAGTAACTTCGACCTGACAAGCGTAAGGAACTTCTTGTTTCAAGTTTTGGAAAATCTTTTCTCTGATAATTTCAGAAACAAAAAATCTCATCGGCCTATCTGTAATCTCATCTTTGTCAAAATAAGCAGGACTTTCTGGCAATTTATCTAAGATAAGGTTCTTAATTTCATCAACATTAAAATTATGCAATGCTGAAATAGGTAAAACATCTGCTTTAGGTAGAATTTTCTTCCAGTGTTCAATTCGTTCTGCTACTTGTGCTTGATTTTTTAGGTCAATTTTATTAATCAGAACGATGGTTGGAATTTCGAGTTTTTGAATTCTCTCTAAAGTTTCTTCATGATTCATTGTATCTTCAAACACATCTGTAACAAGTAGAAGCACGTCTGCATCTCTCAAAGATTCTGAAACATAGCCCATCATTATCTCATGCAATTCGTATGAAGAATTTACAACTCCAGGGGTGTCAGAGAAAACAATCTGATAATCATCACCACTTAAAATTCCTCTCAGCCGATGACGTGTTGTTTGCGCCTTAGAAGTAATGATAGAGAGGTTCTTTCCCATGAGTTTATTCATCAGGGTTGACTTTCCAACATTCGGACTACCGATAATATTTACAAATCCAGATTTATGCATTTTGCAAATTTAGAAAATAGATTTAGGATAATATAATTATGAATTATAATATTTCTAAAACACGAACTATTTGGGTTATTTTATTGGTTTATAATATTTTGAGGAGGTATCTAAATGAAAATAAAAAGGGCATCTTATTTTAAAGACACCCTTATTCATATTTGTATCAATTTATACTTAAAAGAATATTACTCTTCTTCGTCAGATTTTTTCTCCACTTTTTTTTCAGCTTTAGGAGCTTCTTCTTTTTTAGAAGTTTTCTTTTCCTCCTTCTTTTCAGCTTTAGGAGCTTCTTCTTTTTTAGAAGCTGTATTCTCCTCTTTCTTTTCAGCTTTAGGAGTTTCTTCCTTTTTAGGAGCTTTTTTCTCTTCTTTCTTTGCTTCTGCCTTTTTTGCTTTTGGTTTTTCCTCTTTTAGAGCTTCAGCCTCAGGAGTTTCCTCAACTTTTGCAGTTTCTACTTGAGCCTCAGTTTTCTCTTCTTTTGATGTTGCAGTAGCTTTTTTAGCACCACCACCTCTTCTAGAACGACGAGTTTTCTTAGTAGAATCATCTTTTGTCATCAATTCATTGAAGTCAACCAATTCAATCATACACATTTCTGCATTGTCACCCAAACGATTTCCAAGACGAATAATTCTTAAATAACCACCTGGTCTATCTGCAATTTTAGGTGCAATATCTCTATACAATGTATTAATGGCATCTTTACTTTGAAGGTAACCAAAAATAACACGTCTTGAGTGAGTAGAATCTGTTTTAGATTTCGTTAAAAGCGGTTCTAAAAAAACCCTTAAAGCTTTAGCTTTAGCAACAGTTGTTTTGATTCTCTTATGTTCGATTAGGGAGCAAGACATATTCGCTAACATAGCATTTCTATGAGCGGCTTTTCTTCCTAAACTATTTATTTTCTTACCGTGTCTCATTTTTTAATTTCTTAATTAGTTATTCTTTATCTAATTTGTATTTTTCAGTGTTCATACCAAAAGATAATCCTTTAGATTCTACTAAATCTTCTAACTCAGCAAGTGATTTTTTACCAAAGTTTCTAAATTTCAATAAATCATTTTTATTGTAAGAAACCAAATCCCCCAAAGTATCAACATCAGCAGCTTTCAAGCAATTTAAAGCCCTTACTGATAAGTCTAAATCAATTAATTTAGATTTTAATAGTTGACGCATGTGTAGAGAAGACTCATCGAATTCTTCAATCTCTGATTTCATTTCACTTTCTAACGTAATTCTCTCATCAGAGAACAACATAAAGTGATGAATTAGGATTTTAGCAGCTTCTTGTAAAGCATCTTTTGGGTTAATAGACCCATCTGTTTGGATATCGAAAATCAATTTTTCGTAATCAGTTTTTTGTTCGACACGATAGTTTTCGATTGTATATTTTACATTTTTTATCGGAGTAAAAATAGAGTCAATAAAAATTGTACCAAAAGGAGCGTTTGCTGATTTATTTTCCTCAGCAGGAACATATCCACGACCTTTAACAATTTTCAACTCCATATCAATTTTTACAGAAGGATCCATGTGGCAAATTACCAAATCAGGATTTAAAACTTGGAAGCCGGAAATAAATTTACCCAAATCTCCAGCGGTCAAGGTTTCTTTACCTGAGATAGATAAAACTACAGTTTCTTCAGTTTGATCTTCGATTTGTTGTTTAACACGAACTTGTTTAAAGTTCAGAACCATTTCTGTAACGTCTTCAACCACTCCTTTTATAGTAGAAAATTCATGTTCAACTCCTTCAATTCTAATTGATGAAATCGCGAAACCTTCTAACGAAGAAAGTAAAATTCGTCTTAAAGCGTTTCCAATGGTAATTCCATAACCTGGTTCTAGCGGTCTAAACTCAAATTGTCCTTGAAACTCACTAGAGTCAATCATGATTACCTTGTCAGGCTTTTGGAAATCTAAAATAGCCATAATATTAATTTATTAATTTTTATTTAGAATATAATTCAACAATTAGCTGTACATTAATGTTTTCAGGAATCATTTCCCTCGTTGGTGTACTCATATAAGTACCTGTCATAGAGTTTGCATCCCAATTTAACCAATCGTATGTACTTGAATTAGAAGCGATAGAATTTGAAATCACTTCTAAAGATTTTGATTTTTCACGAACGCCTACAACGTCACCTTCTCTTAAAGTGTATGAAGGAATGTTCACAACATCACCATTTACAGTAATGTGTTTATGTGTAACAAATTGACGAGCCGCAGCTCTTGAAGGCGCAATTCCTAAACGAAAAACTGTATTGTCTAATCTTGACTCACAAAGTACTAACAAGTTATCCCCTGTAATACCTTTCATTGAAGACGCTTTCTTATAAAGATTTAAGAATTGACGTTCTAAAATTCCGTAAGTGTACTTAGCTTTTTGTTTTTCGGTTAACTGAATAGAGTATTCAGATTGTTTTCCTCTTCTTCTGTTCGGTCCATGCTGTCCTGGTCCGTAACTTCTTCTTTCCAGCGCTTTGTCTGGTCCAAAGATTGGCTCTCTAAATCGACGAGCAATCTTTGATTTTGGTCCTGTGTATCTTGCCATTTTCTGTTTTTTTTTGAGAGACTGAGAATTAAGGCATTTCCTTCGTCAGTCTAAATTCTCGATTTTTACTTACTATTAAGATTAAACCCTTCTCTTTTTAGGAGGTCTACATCCATTATGCGGAAGTGGAGTAACATCGATAATTTCAGTTACTTCAATCCCCGAGTTATGTATTGCTCTAATCGCTGATTCTTTACCAGAACCAGGTCCTTTCACGTAAACTTTTACTTTTCTCAATCCAAAATCATGTGCTTCTTTAGCACAATCTTCAGCTGCAACTTGGGCAGCGTACGGAGTATTCTTTTTCGACCCCCTGAAACCCATTTTACCAGCAGAAGACCATGAGATAACTTGACCTTTAGCATTGGTTAGAGAAACAATAACATTGTTGAAAGTCGCTTGAACGTATGCCTGTCCAACCGCTTCAACTTTTACGTTTTTTCTTTTCTTTTGATTACTCTTTGCCATATCAATAACAATTATTTAGTTGCTTTTTTCTTGTTCGCAACAGTTTTTCTTCTACCTTTTCTTGTTCTAGAGTTGTTTTTAGTTCTCTGACCACGTAGTGGCAAACCAGCTCTGTGTCTAACTCCTCTATAACATCCAATATCCATTAGGCGTTTGATATCAAGTTGAATTTCAGAACGTAGAGCTCCTTCAACTTTGATTTTGTTAACACTGTTTCTAATTTTTCCAACTTGGTCATCATCCCAATCTGAAACTTTGATATTTTCATCAATATCACTTTCTTTTAGAATCTTTTTAGCTGTGCTTAAACCGATTCCATAGATGTAAGTTAATCCGATTACACCTCTTTTGTTCTTTGGTAGATCTATTCCTGCAATTCTCGCCATAGTTTTTTACAATTTCTTACCCTTGTCTTTGTTTAAACTTTGGGTTTTTTTTGTTTATAACGTAAACTCTTCCTTTTCTTTTGATGATTTTACAATCATCTGATCTTTTCTTTACTGAAGCTCTTACTTTCATTACTTTATTTTTTTCTCGTTTTTAAACGCTATTATTTATATCGAAATGAAATCCTACCTTTTGTAAGGTCGTAGGGAGACATTTCCACTTTTACTCTATCTCCTGGTAAAATTTTAATGTAATACATTCTCATTTTACCAGAAATATGTGCGGTTATTATGTGTCCATTTTCTAATTCAACTCTAAACATTGCATTAGATAATGCTTCTATAATTGTTCCGTCTTGTTCTATTGGTTTTTGTTTCGCCATTAAATTTATTCCTTATTATATTCCAGACGTTTCTCCTTGAGTACGTCTTCCTCTAATTTTTGTTCCTTCCATTAATCCATCATAGTGACGATTCAATAGGTAGGACTCGATTTGTTGAAGGGTATCTAAAACTACTGCAACCATAATCAGTAATGAAGTACCTCCAAAGAACATAGCAAAACCTTCACCTACTCCAAATTGAACAGCAAATGCTGGAATTATGGAGATAAGTGCTAAAAATATCGATCCTGGCAACGTAATTTTCGAAACCAATTCATCAATAAAATTAGCAGTTTCTGTACCTGGTCTAATTCCAGGGATAAAGCTACCGTTCTTTTTCATATCATCTGCCATTTTCTTAGGGTTAATCATAACCGCTGTGTAGAAATAGGTAAAGATAATAATTAAGATAGCCAATACTAGGTTATACCAGAATCCAAATATTCCAAAAGACGCTTGAACAAACATAACCGGTACAGTCATAATTGCTTGTGCAAAGATGATAGGCATTACACCTGCCGCATTTACTTTAATTGGAATATAAGATCTTGCTCCTTGTGTATTTCCCATTCCTGAATGTGAACCACCTACAACTCTTTTTGCGTAGTTCAGCGGAATTTTTCTCACACCTTGCACAATAAGCACAGTTACCATGATAATCAAGAAAAACACTAATGTTTCAATGATTACAAGTAAAATTGGGTTTTGAGCTGTTTCCGCAACGAATGCAGAAGGAAGTTGAGCAATAATACCCACAGTAATCAACAAAGAGATACCATTACCAACACCTCTATCAGTAATTCTTTCTCCAAGCCATACAGCAAACATTGCCCCAGCCACAAGAACAATTATTGATTGGAACCACCAGAAAGGATCTCCCATAAACTCAGCGGGGATTGCATTTCTTCCTGCAACGTATAACGAAAGGTATCCTGGTGCTTGAACTGAACAGATAATAATTGTTAGAATACGCGTATAATAGTTTATACGTTTCTGTCCACTCTCACCTTCTTGTTGCATTTTCTGAACGGCTGGAACAGCCATTCCTAAAAGTTGCATAATAATTGATGCCGAGATATAAGGCATAATTCCCAAAGCTAAGAAAGAAGCGTTGGTAAATCCACCTCCTGATAGCAATCCTAACAATCCTTCAATTGTTCCTGCTTCACCACCATCAGTAGCTAACTTGGAACTATCCACACCTGGTAAAACAATGAACGATCCAATTCGGAAAACAAGAATTAAGCTAAGGGTAATTAATAACCTTTTACGTAGTTCTTCAACTCTCCAAATATTTTTAATACTATCAATTAATCTTTTCATCTTTCAAAAATAGTTTGCAAATTTAATTAGATTTCTGAACAAATCCCACCCTTTGCCTCAATTTCTGCTTTTGCAGTTGCTGAGAACCTATGTGCTGAGACATTAAGTTTAGAAGTTAACTCACCTCTACCAAGGATTTTAACAAGTTCATTGTTTCCTAACAAACCATTATCTTTTAAGATATCAGGATTAATTTCTGTAAGTTTCTTTTTATCAGCCAATGCTTGAATTACGTCAAGGTTTACAGCTTTATATTCAACTCTATTACGATTTGTAAATCCGTATTTAGGAACGCGTCTTTGAAGTGGCATTTGTCCACCTTCAAAACCTATTTTTTTACTATAACCAGACCTAGATTTAGCACCTTTATGTCCACGAGTAGAAGTTCCTCCATATCCAGAACCTTGTCCCCGTCCAATTCTTCTTTGATTATGAGTGGAGCCATCCGCTGGTTTCAAATTATGTAAATTCATTTTAATAATTTTTTTAATTCTTACTCAACTACTTCGACTAAGTGTGAAATTTTCCTAACCATTCCTAGAATTTGAGGTGTAGCCTCTTTTTCTACAACTTGGTTCATTTTTCTTAGTCCCAATGCTTTAACCGTATCTTTTTGACGTTGTGTTCGGTTAATTGCACTTCTTACCAATTTTATTTTAATTGTTTCTGCCATTTCTATTTGATTAACCGTTAAACACTTGTTCTATTGTGATACCACGTTGTCTTGCAACAGATGCAGCGTCCCTCATTTGAGTCAACGCATCAATAGTTGCTTTTACAACATTTGCAGGGTTAGATGACCCTTGAGATTTTGCTAATACATTGTGTACTCCAGCACTCTCAAGAACAGCACGCATTGCACCACCTGCAATTACACCTGTTCCTTCAGAAGCCGGTTTGAGAAGAACTCTTGCTCCACTAAACTTGCCTTTTTGAGTATGAGGCACCGTATTATTAATAATAGGAACTCTCACCAAATTCTTTTTTGCATCTTCAACTGCTTTACCAATTGCGTCAGTTACTTCGTTTGCTTTTCCTAGACCGTAGCCTACAACTCCAGCTCGATCTCCTACAACAACAGTTGCTGAGAAGCTGAATGTACGACCACCTTTAGTAACTTTGGTAACTCTATTTACTGCTACCAATTTATCTACCAATTCTAAATCGGTAGGTCTTACTGTGTTATTAATTTTCACTGCCATTTCATTAAAATTTTAATCCTCCTTCTCTTGCGCCATCAGCTAGAGCCTTAACTCTACCGTGATACAAGTATCCATTACGATCAAACTTAACCGCTTCGATTTTAGTCGCAATTGCTTTTTCGGCTAATTTTTGACCAACGATTTTAGCTTGTTCACTTTTTGGGAGATTTTCACATTCTTTCATTCCTTTTGATGAAGCAGAAACAATTGTTTCTCCTTTAACATCATTGATTATTTGCGCATAGATTTGCTTATTACTTCTATAAACAGTTAATCTAGGCAAAGAATCAGTTCCCGTAAAATTTTTACGGATTCTTTTTTTAATCTTAGCTCTTCTCGCTATTTTATCAAATGCCATTTTCTTAAAAATTTAAGGTTATTTACCTGCTGCTTTACCAGCTTTTCTTCTAACATACTCACCTTGTAAGCGGATACCTTTACCTTTATAAGGTTCAGGTTTACGGAAAGAACGTATTTTGGCAGCTACTTGTCCTACAAGTTGTTTGTCAGCTGATTCAAGCGTAACGACTGGCGCCTTACCTTTATCAGTTTGAGCAGTTACCTTAACTTCTTGGGGTATTTCAAAAACAATAGGGTGAGCGTAGCCTATAGACAAAGTCAAAATTTGGCCTTGTGCATCTGCACGGAATCCAACACCTATTACTTCTAATACCTTTTTGTACCCTTCCGTTACTCCAGTTACCATATTACTAAACAAAGATCTATATAGTCCGTGTTTTGCTCTATGATCTGGTGCATCCGATTCGCGGTCTAACGTTAATGTTCCCTCTTCAATTTTAACCGATATTGCTGGATCAAAACCTTGTGACAATTCACCTTTTGGTCCTTTCACAGTTAAGAGGTTCCCATTAATTTTAATTTCCACACCACTCGGGATGTTTATTGGGGATTTACCTATCCTTGACATTACTTTAAATTTATTTATAAATTAATAAACGTAACAAAGTACTTCACCACCAATATTTTGTGTTCTAGCCTCTTTATCAGTCATCAACCCTTGAGAAGTTGAAATGATAGCGATACCAAGACCATTTAATACACGTGGCATTTCTTTTGAACTACTATACTTTCTTAATCCAGGAGAAGATACACGCTGTAATTTTGTTATAGCGGGTACTTTCGTTGATGGATTATACTTTAGTGCAATTTTGATAATTCCTTGCTTGTCATCTTCCACAACTTTATAGTTAGTGATGTATCCTTTTTCAAAAAGGATTTTAGCCATAGCTGCTTTCATTTTTGAAGCAGGAATTTCAACAACTTTTTTATTTACACTACTCGCATTTCTAATGCGAGTTAAAAAATCTGCTATTGGATCTGTATTCATATCTTTTTCTTAAATAGATTACCAACTTGCTTTTTTAATTCCAGGGATTTTCCCTGAAAGCGCCATTTCTCTAAAAGTGACTCTCGAAATACCAAATTGTCTAATATAACCTTTTGGTCTTCCAGTTAGGCTACAACGATTATGCAATCTAACACTTGAAGAGTTTTTTGGCAATTTTTGAAGTGCTTCCCAATCACCTGCATCTTTTAACGCTTGTCTTTTTTCAGCATACTTCTTAACTAGAGCTTGTCTTTTGCGCTCACGCGCTTTCATTGATTCTTTTGCCATATTATTAATTAATTTTTTGTAAATGGAAATCCGAATGCATCTAATAATGCTTTTGCTTCTTCATCACTTTCTGTTGTAGTAACAAAAGTAATATCCATTCCTAAAATTTTATTTACTTTATCAATATCGATTTCAGGGAAGATAATATGTTCTTTTACTCCCATATTAAAATTACCACGTCCATCAAAGCCTTTTGCTGAAACACCTCTAAAATCACGAGTACGAGGTAGAGCAATCGAAATCAATCGATCCAAAAACTCATACATTTTATCACCTCTTAAAGTAACTTTTGTTCCAACTGGCATTCCTTTCCTAAGTTTGAAGTTTGAAACGTCCTTCTTTGATAGAGTAGCGATAGCTTTTTGTCCTGTAATAATTGCAATGTCTTCTAGCGCAGAATCAATAATCTTCTTATCAGCAACTGCTTGTCCTAAGCCTTGAGAGATAACTATTTTTTCAATTTTAGGCACACGCATAACTGACTTGTGTCCAAACTGCTTTTGTAAGGAAGGAACGATTTCTTCCTTATATTGCTTTCTTAATCTTGGTATATAACTCATTACTTAATTTCTTCACCTGTTTTTTTAGCGTAACGAACTAGCTTTCCATCCTTGTTTAACTTACGACCAACACGTGTTGGTTGGTTGTTAACTACAAGCATGAGGTTGGAAATATGAAGAGCCGCTTCTTTCTCCACAATTCCACCTTGCGGATTAGCTGATGTAGGTTTGTTATGACGTTTAATAACGTTCACATCTCTTACAATCGCCGTATCCTTTTTTCTGTCAATAGAAAGAACTTTTCCTTCTTGACCGCGGTGTTCACCTGAAATAACTTTCACGGTGTCACCTACTTTAATGTGTAATTTCTTTTGCATGATGTTACAATTTTTAAAGTACTTCAGGAGCCAGTGAAACAATCTTCATATTGTGTTCACGTAGTTCCCTAGCTACTGGTCCAAAAATACGAGTTCCTCTCATTTCTCCAGCTTGGTTTAATAAAACCACCGCATTGTCATCAAAACGTATATAAGAGCCATCTGGACGACGGATTTCTTTTCTCGTTCTTACTATAACTGCTCTGGCTACTTGTCCTTTTTTGACGTTACCAGAGGGTACTGCTTTCTTAACTGTAACAACGATTTCATCTCCAATGGAAGCCGATTTACGTCCTGTACCTCCTAAAATACGGATACAAAGCACTTCTTTTGCTCCACTGTTATCTGCTACGTTAAGTCTTGATTCTTGTCGTATCATTTCTAATGATTATTTAGCTCTTTCAATAATTTCAATTAATCTCCATTTCTTTGTCTTAGACAATGGTCTACATTCACGAATTTTAACGGTATCACCAATTTGGCAGTCGTTTTTTTCATCGTGGGCGACAAATTTACTAGATTTTTTTATGAATTTACCATATTTTGGATGTTTTACTTTTCTTTCAACCATAATAATGATAGATTTTTCCATCAAATTACTAGTAACGACACCAATTCTTTCTTTTTTATTTCCTTGATTTTCCATAATAAATCTGTGTTACCAATTAAACTTGGTTTGCTCTTTTAGTCAATTCTGTCTTAATTCTCGCAATTGTTCTTCTCAACGCTCTAATCTCAAGTGGATTTTCTAAAAAAGATAATTTATGTGTCATTTTTAGTTGATTCAACTTATCGGTAGAAGTGATTAAACGATCGTTTAAATCTTCAACAGTCAACTGATTGATTTCTTCTTGTTTCATTTTCTTTTAAATTTAAGCATGAGGTCTATAATCGTATCGCGTAACAAACTTACATTTTACTGGAAGTTTTTGTGCAGCTAAACGCAATGCTTCTTTAGCTGTTTCTTCAGATACACCTTCTACCTCAAACAATACTCGTCCTGGTCTGATTACAGCGACCCAATGACTTGGAGCACCTTTTCCTTTACCCATACGAACTTCAGCAGGTTTTGAAGTAACTGGTTTGTCAGGGAAAATACGAATCCACACTTTTCCTTCACGCTTCATGTATCTGGTAACGGCAATACGCGAAGCTTCAATTTGTCTGGATGTAATCCAAGCTGGTTCCAAGGCTTTTATTCCAAAAGATCCGAAATCAATGGTACTTCCACGTTGTGCAAGCCCCGTGTTTCTTCCTTTTTGCATTTTTCTAAACTTTGTTTTCTTTGGTGATAACATTTTTAATACTTTTTAAGGATTCAACTTATTTTCTTCTTCTTTTTTTAGCACCTTGTCCTCCTTTCTTTTGAGCTCTCATCTCAATATTTGGAGATAAATCACGCTTACCGTAAACCTCACCTTTACAAATCCATACTTTCACACCGATTCGACCGTAAGTAGTATGCGCTTCTCCCAATGCATAATCAATGTCAGCTCTAAATGTATGCAAAGGTGTTCTTCCTTCTTTATACATTTCACTACGAGCCATTTCCGCACCGTTTAAACGACCAGAAATTTTAACTTTGATTCCTTCAGCCCCCATTCTCATTGTAGATGCTACAGCCATTTTAATAGCTCTACGGAAAGAAATACGGGCTTCGATTTGACGAGCAATATTATCCGCAACCAATTGAGCGTCTAATTCAGGACGTTTAATCTCAAAAATGTTAATTTGGATTTCTTTATTCGTCAATTTTTTAAGCTCTTCTTTCAGCTTATCAACTTCTGATCCACCTTTACCGATAATCACCCCTGGGCGTGATGTATTTACGGTAACGGTAACCAATTTTAGTGTTCTTTCAATGATAATTTTAGAAATTCCAGCACGCGAAAGACGAGCGCTAAGGTATTTTCTAATTTGATCATCTTCAACAATTTTATCTGAATAATCAGAACCACCATACCAGTTAGAATCCCAACCGTGAATGTAGCCTAATCTATTTCCAATAGGATTTGTTTTCTGTCCCATACTTTAATTTTTTACACCATCCACGATAATACGAACGTGGTTGGAACGTTTTCTAATTCTATGCGCTCTTCCTTGTGCTCTTGGACGAATTCTTTTTAGCATTGGAGCTTCTGACACTTCAATATAACTAACAATCAGTTCTTCGTCTTCTAAACTTTTGTCTTCATTTTTAGCTTCCCAATTTGCAATTGCAGAACGCAATAGTTTTGACAAGCTAATAGAAGCTTCTTTAGGATTATGTTGCAATATATTTAGCGCTTTATTTACTTCAACTCCACGAATAAGATCTGCAACTAATCTCATTTTTCTTGGAGCAATCGGAGAGTTTCTAAGTGAAGCAAAAGCAACACTTTTTTTCTCTTCTTTTCTTTTTTCAGCTATTAATCTTTTTCTTGCACCCATTTTTTCGGAATTTTAACTATTTCTTTCTGTTACCTGAGTGTCCTCGGAAATTACGTGTTGGAGCAAACTCACCGAATTTGTGACCAACCATATTTTCCGTAACATAAACAGGAATAAACTTATTTCCATTATGAACCGCAATCGTCAAACCAACAAACTCAGGTATAATTGTAGAGGCACGAGACCAAGTTTTAATTACAGCTTTAGAGTTTGATGCTTGTGCAGCTTCAGCTTTTTGCATTAATTTGTAATGAACAAATGGCGGCTTTTTTAACGATCTACTCATATCTTATTTTTTTCTTCTTTCAATAATAAACTTATCTGAATACTTCTTAGGACGACGTGTTTTGTATCCTTTAGCAGGGATTCCATTTCTTGACCTTGGAAGACCTCCAGAATTACGTCCTTCCCCACCACCCATTGGGTGATCAACAGGGTTCATAACAACACCCCTTACGCGTGGTCTTCGCCCTAACCATCTTGAACGACCAGCTTTCCCTGATCTTGTCAAGCTATGAATATGATTAGACACTTCACCAATTGTCGCCATACAAGAAGTCAAAACCATTCTAATTTCACCAGAAGGTAATTTTAGAATTCCGTATTTTCCGTCACGAGCAATCAATTGAGCAGATGTTCCAGCACCTCTTGCTATAACACCACCTTTACCAGGTTTAAGTTCAATATTGTGTACAGTTGTTCCTAATGGAATTTCTCCAATGAACAAAGCATTTCCTACATTTGGCTGTACCCCTTTTCCAGAAACAATAGTATCCCCAACATTTAAGTCTTTTGGGGCTATGATATAACGCTTTTCACCATCTTTATATGATAATAACGCGATATTAGCCGTACGATTTGGATCGTACTCGATACTTTTAACAACAGCAGGAATATTTTCTTTATCTCTTTTAAAATCGATAACACGATATTTCTGCTTATGACCACCACCGATATATCTCATTGTCATACGACCATCGTTGTTACGCCCGCCGCTTTTCTTTCTTTTAGCGACAAGTGACTTCTCTGGTTTTGACGTTGTGATTTCAGCGTAATCACTGATAATCTTGTGTCTTTGCCCTGGAGTTGTAGGCTTGAATTTTTTAAGACCCATTTTCTTAATTAATTAAACATTAGTATATAAATCAATCGTTTCTCCTTCAGCAACAGTAACGATGGCTTTTTTGAAGCGTTTGTTACGTTCCCTAACGATACCCCTATTAGTAAATTTTGTAGAGGGTTTTCCACCGCCATAATTCATTGTACGAACATTTTCAACAGAAACACCGTACAAGCTCTCGACAGCTTTTTTAATTTCAATTTTATTTGCTTTTACATCAACGATGAAAGTAAATTTATTTAAGTCTTCACTTAAATCAGTTGCTTTCTCAGTGATTACAGCTCTTTTAATAATTGTTTTCATTCTCAATTAGTTTAAAATCTTTTCAATTGTATCAACTGCATCTTTCACGATTACAAGTTTTCTTGCATTCAGCACATCATAAGTATTTAGTGAATCAGCAGATACTACTTTCATGTTTTTTAAATTACGAGCCGAACGGTACACATTGTCGCTACCATTAGCAACAACAAAGAGAACCTTTTCGTTACTTAACTTAAGCGCATCTAAAGTCGATATAAAATCTTTTGTTTTAGGTGCGTCAAACTTTAAACCATCAAGAACTAAAATATTATCTTCTTTCGCTTTGATAGAAAGTGCAGATCTTCTGGCTACTCTTTTCAGCTTTTTATTTAATTTAAAACGATAATCCCTTGGACGTGGACCAAACACGGTTCCTCCTCCAACGAAAATAGGACTTGTAATTGCACCTGCTCTTGCGCCTCCAGTACCTTTTTGTTTTTTAATTTTTTTAGTACTTCCCGCCACTTCACTTCTTTCTTTTGATTTGGAAGTTCCCTGTCGTTGATTTGCTAAATATTGTTTAACATCAAGATAAATAGCATGATCGTTTGGCTCAATTCCAAAAATTGAGTCAGAAAGTTTTAATTTTGAAGTTTCCTTCCCTTTTGTGTCTAATACTTTTACTTCCATTATTTCTCAATTAATACTGTTGAACCTTTAGCTCCTGGGATAGAGCCTTTAACTACTAAAATATTCTTATCAGCTAAGACTTTTAATACTTCAAGGTTTTGAATTGTAACTTTCTTATTTCCCATTTGTCCAGCCATTTTCTTTCCTTTCAGTACTCTCGCAGGCGTTGAAGCCATACCGATAGAACCTGAGGTACGATTAACACCACCATGACCGTGGCTAGTTTCACCAACACCTCCGAATTTATGTCTTTTCACAACACCTTGAAAACCTTTACCTTTAGATATTCCTGATACGTCAACGTAATCTCCTTCACTAAAGATATCAACCTTTACTTCAGAACCCAACTCCAAGTCTCCCCCTTGATTGATAAACTCAACTAGTTTTGATTTTGGTGAAGTTTTCGCTTTCTTAAAATGACCTATAAGAGCCTTTGGAGTATTTTTTTCTTTCTTTTCTCCAAAGCCAATTTGAACAGCATCATAACCATCTCGGTCAACTGTTTTAACTTGCGTAACTACGCAAGGACCAGCCTCTATCACTGTGCATGGTGTTGCCTTACCCTCGGCACTGTAAACGCTAGTCATTCCGACTTTTTTTCCAATTATTCCTGGCATCCTTTTTACTTTTTATTAATTAAACTTTAATTTCAACATCAACTCCACTTGGCAATTCTAATCTCATTAGAGCATCTACCGTTTTTGAAGATGAGCTGTAAATATCTAACAACCTTTTGTAAGAGCATAACTCAAACTGCTCACGCGCCTTTTTATTTACGTGAGGAGATTTTAGTACTGTGTAGATTCTCTTATGTGTTGGAAGAGGAACAGGTCCGCTAACAATTGCACCAGTTGTCTTAACAGTCTTAACGATTTTTTCAGCTGATTTATCAACTAAATTGTAATCGTATGATTTTAATTTTATTCTAATTTTCTGATTCATCTTATTAATTTATTAAGCAGTAACATCTCCTTTAACTTTCGCAATAACCTCGTCTGCAATATTTTTTGGACACACATCATAGTGTGAGAACTCCATTGTAGAAGTTGCTCGACCAGATGACAGTGTTCTAAGCGTTGTAACATACCCGAACATTTCAGACAATGGAACGATTGCTTTCACAACTTTTCCACCTGAACGGTCATCCATTCCTTGCATTTGTCCACGTCTTCTGTTTAAGTCAGCTACAACATCTCCCATATTTTCTTCAGGTGTAACTACCTCCAACTTCATAATTGGCTCAAGAAGTTCTGGTTTTGCTTTTGGCATTACATTTCTGTACGCCATTTTAGCTGCGACCTCGAATGATAGAGAGTCAGAGTCAACTGCGTGGTAAGATCCATCTATTAACTCAACAACTAAGGCATCAACGGGATATCCTGCAAGAACACCATTTTTCATAGAGTCTTTAAATCCTTTCTCTACTGAAGGTATATATTCTTTAGGAACATTACCACCTTTGATACTATTAATGAACTCAAGTCCAGTTTTTGTTTCATCTGTCTGTGGGGATATTTTCACCACGATATCAGCGAATTTACCACGACCACCAGATTGTTTTTTGTAAACTTCTCTATGATCTGCAGGTATAGTAATTCTTTCTTTATATGAAACTTGAGGTTCTCCCTCATTTACTTCCACTTTAAATTCTCTTTTCAGACGTTCAATTAATACTTCAAGGTGTAACTCTCCCATTCCAGAGATAATAGTTTGCCCAGAGTCTTCATTTGTAGATACTTGAAATGTAGGATCCTCTTCTGATAATTTATTCAGACCAACACCAAGTTTATCAACATCTGCTTTAGTTTTTGGCTCAATAGCGATACCGATAACTGGTTCTGGGAACTCCATAGATTCAAGAACAATCGGATGTTTTTCATCATACAATGTATCACCTGTACGAATGTCTTTAAATCCTACCGCCGCACCAATATCTCCTGCCTCCAATATATCGATTGAATTTTGTTTATTAGAGTGCATTTGGAATAAACGAGAAATTCTTTCTTTTTTATCAGTTCTTGAATTATGAACGTAAGAACCAGCTTCAATTTTTCCTGAATAAACTCTAATAAAACATAAACGACCAACAAATGGATCAGTAGCAATCTTAAATGCTAAAGCAGCAGTTGGCTCATCTACACTTGGAGATCTAGTTTCAGCCGCTCCCGTATCAGGGTTTGTTCCTTCGATTGCCTCAATATCAAGAGGAGAAGGTAGAAACTTCATTACTGCATCCAATAATTTTTGAACCCCTTTGTTTTTAAATGAAGACCCACACATAACTGGCGTTACAGACATATTAATTGTTGCAACACGTAATGCTTTGTTGATATCCTCTTCAGTGATAGAGCTAGCATCTTCGAAGAATTTCTCCATAAGTGCGTCATCCGACTCAGCTACGGCCTCGATAAGATTATTTCTATATTCCTCTACTGTATCTTTCATGTCTTCAGGAATATCAACGACTTCATAAGTCATTCCTAAATCCTCTTCATTCCAAACGATTGCTTCATTTTTAATTAAATCAACAACACCTCTAAAAGTATCCTCAACACCTAGAGGTAATTGTAAAGGAACAGGATTACCTCCTAATCTTTCTTTGATTTGTTTAACTGTACCTAAAAAATCGGCACCTAATCTGTCCATTTTATTAATGAACGCCAATCTAGGAACTTTATATTTATCCGCTTGACGCCAAACTGTTTCAGATTGAGGTTCAACTCCAGACGCGGCACAGAACAAAGCGATTGTTCCGTCAAGAACACGCAAAGAACGCTCAACCTCTACCGTAAAGTCAACGTGCCCTGGAGTGTCAATGATATTAATTTTATATTTTTCATCATTAAAATTCCAGAAAGCAGTCGTTGCCGCAGAAGTAATCGTAATTCCTCTTTCCTGTTCTTGATCCATCCAGTCCATTACTGCTGAACCATCGTGAGTTTCTCCAATTTTATGACTGATACCTGTATAAAACAAGATACGTTCCGTAGTTGTAGTTTTCCCAGCATCTACGTGCGCCATAATTCCAATATTCCTTGTATATTTTAAATCTCTTTTTGCCATAACGCAATATTTTTTTAAAATCTAAAATGAGAGAAAGCTTTATTCGCTTCTGCCATTCTTAATGTATCTTCTTTTTTCTTGTACGCTCCTCCTTCTTCTTTTGAAGCTGCAATAAATTCATTTGCTAACCGAAGTGCCATTGATTTTTCGTTTCTTTTTCTTGCAAAAGTAATTAACCACTTCATTGACAAAGATTGCTTTCTTCCATCTCTAACAGGTGTTGGAATTTGGAAAGTAGCTCCTCCAACTCTTCTACTACGAACTTCTACGCTCGGAGTAACATTAGCGATTGCTTTTTTGAAAACCTCTAAACCACTTTGTCCTTCTTGTTTTTCTTCAATTATATCGATTGCGTCATAAAAAATCTTATATGCTAAACTTTTTTTACCGTCGATCATAAGGTTGTTAACGAACTTAGTTACTTGTTGGTCATTAAACCTTGGGTCTGGAAGAATTTCAATTCTTCTTGCTTTTCTACGTCTCATGATGCTTTATTTTTTAGGTTTTTTAGTTCCGTACTTTGATCTCCCTTGGCTTCTACCATCAACCCCAGCAGTATCTTCTGCACCACGTACGATGTGATATCTTACTCCTGGAAGGTCTTTTACTCTCCCACCACGAACCAATACCATTGAATGTTCCTGAAGGTTGTGCCCTTCTCCACCAATGTAAGCATTAACTTCCTTACCGTTAGTTAAACGTACCCTAGCCACTTTTCTCATTGCTGAGTTTGGCTTTTTAGGTGTAGTGGTGTACACACGTACACATACTCCTTTACGCTGCGGACAAGAATCAAGTGCTGCTGACTTTGTTTTTCTTACCGGCGCTGTTCTGCCTTTGCGAACTAATTGTTGTATAGTTGGCATATTTTCTCTTTAAATTTAATAAATATTTACAATAAATTTTAGCCTAAAATATTCTTTTAGGGGTGCAAAGTTAAATAATTAATTTTAGATTACAACTTTTTAGATAAAAAAAGTGCGTTTTTTTCACAATCAAGTGTTAATTGTTGCTTTTGAATTTTGAATTTGCTTATTTTACAGATGTTGAAGCTTCATTCTAGTATTCTATAACAGCTATGACAGAATTATGTTTAACTCATACTTACTTATATAACTAACAACACAAAAAAGTACTTTGAAGAAAAACTCATTACTTGTTATTCTTGTTCCGTATATTATAGGAATACTTATTGGTCATGCAATCCAAATTGACTGGCTAATTTCTTTAAGTTTATGGGTAAGTGCTTTTTTACTATTAATTATATTGACTTCGTATGGTAGAAAGAAATATCACTATAGGTTTTGGATTTCCATAAATATTATCACTGCCTTTTTATTTATGGGACTTTTAAATTACAACCTAAATAATCAAAGAGTTCTCAGTAATCATTTTTCTGAATTTTATGTCTCTTATGATCAAATAATTGGTAAAATAATCGATTACCAAGAAGGGTCAGGAAATTTCGATAAAGTCATTCTTTCAACCGAACAATTACTTAAATCATCAACGAAAAAAGAACAGCCTATTCGAGGAAAACTACTTTGTTATATAGAAAAAGGAGAAGTTAAATATTCGTTGGGTGATTATGTGCAAATCAAGTCTGATATCATACCGATTAAGAACAAGAATAATCCTGGTGAATTTGATGCGGAGAAATTTTGGGCAATTCGAGGAATCACAGAAATGTCTTTTGTTCGCCAGAATTCTATACTTAAACTTGAATCAACAAGTAATTTTCATACAATTTGGTATAAGTCGAGGGAATATCTAAAAAAAATTATTGCAGAAAATATATCGGCAGAAAATCAAGGGCTTGTTGTTGCGCTTACTTTAGGTGATAAATCTGAACTAACTCAAGAGAACAAGGAAAACTTTTCTAATGCTGGTGCGATGCATGTATTAGCAGTTTCTGGGATGCATGTTGGAATTCTTTTATTTTTTTTAGAGGTAATATTTAAACGGATAAAGGTACTTCGACAAAAGAATCTTTATTTAATTATCGCCATCTTTTTCTTATGGATGTATGCGTTTTTAACAGGACTTCCAGCATCTGTGTTTAGGGCAGTTTTGATGTTTTCGATCTTGGCCATTGGGAAGTTGCTTGGAAAAAACACCTTTAGTTTACAAAGTATATTTGCTTCAGCACTGATAATTCTTATAATTAATCCATTACTCATTTATGATGTAGGTTTTCAATTATCCTATCTCGCGGTAGTTGGAATTTCTGTTTTTTTCCAGCCGATATCTAATTTGATTTTGGTCAAAAATAAATGGTTGAAAAGATTATGGGAAGGAACTGCACTTTGTTTTGCTGCACAAATTGGTACTGTTCCAATCAGTTTATACTATTTCAATCAGTTCCCGAATTATTTTTTACTTTCTAATGTTGTGGTTTTAGTGTTTGCATGGTTTGCCATGATTAGTGCTGTTGTTTTTATGATATTCCATTTTGTTCCCTACCTAAGTACGATATTAGCGCTTATTACCGATTACATTTTTGGAGGGTTCAAATACTTAATCGATTGGATAAACAAACTCCCGTTTGTAATTAGTACAGGATTTACGCCAAGTGTTTTACACATCGTTATTATATATAGTTTGCTCATACTCGTTATGGTTTTATGGAATAGAAAAAATCTGAGAAATTTCAATTTAGGTATCACGATATTATTTTTCAGTTGTGTAGGACTTGTTGTTGACAGAGAGCAAAAAAAGTTTTCAAACGAATTAATCATAATGAACGATAGAAACAAAATAATAATATTAAAAGAAAATGGCCAATTATATGCTTTTTTCGACCCGAAGTATGCGAATCAAAAAGGGATTGATTTTCTTATCCATGGTTATGAAATTAAAAATGGAGTAACTTCAAAAGTAATTCCAATAGAAATTGGCAAAAAAATCACCAGCGATTCATTTACAGCTGAAAATTATAGAGAAGGACTTGCGCTTCACTACAGAGATAAGAATTTATTTTTACAAACATTTTCTAAAACCTTGACTGCTTTTGAGTCATACGACATCGTTACGGGAAGCTGGAGTCAACAAAAAGCAAATATACCATCGACTTATTCAATCAATGAAGCAGCATTAATATTTAAAAATTAAGTGATTAATTAAATCAAATCTATTAATTTTGACAAAAAACACAAATATATGTCGCAAGTAGGAATTATCATGGGAAGCACCTCAGACCTTCCAGTTATGCAAGGTACGATTGACATTTTAGAAGAATTAGGTGTAAGCTACGAAGTTGATATTGTCTCAGCACACCGGACACCTGAAAAGATGTTTGAATATGCAAAGAATGCACACAAAAAAGGTTTAAAAGTTATTATTGCTGGCGCTGGTGGAGCGGCACACTTGCCTGGAATGACGGCATCTTTGACGCCTCTCCCTGTTATTGGTGTTCCTGTTAAATCATCCAATTCGATTGATGGATGGGATTCTATTTTGTCAATCCTTCAGATGCCCAATGGAATTCCTGTAGCAACTGTCGCTTTAAATGGCGCTCAAAACGCAGGAATTTTAGCAGCTAAAATAGTGGCTGTTTCAGACCCTGAATTATTGCATCGGTTATTGGATTTTATGGAGGGTTTAAAGGATAAAGTTATAAAATCGGCTGAGAATATTAAGAAATAGAGTCTGAACGACTTTAATTAGAATGTATCCTAAAGGTGAAGAATCCATTTATAAACTATACGGGATATTTTTTTATACTTATTTTGGAAAGACACTAAAAATTGAAAAGGGGTTAAATATTTAGTTTTAACCCCTTTTTTTTATAATTTAAGCATTGCTTAGTATTCAACTTTTTAAGATGATTGCTTGCGTTTTTTCCTCTTTTCTTTTCTTATATCTCTCCGTCTTTGTCGGTCTTCTTTTTTTATTTCTTTAAACTCCTCCTTGTCAATTGTCGTAATGGTTGGGTCGAACTCGATTTGTTCATTAATAATTTCTTGAACAATGATTTCTATTACATAATCCCTGTTTTCTGGGTCGTAAACCTCATCTAAATTTTGATCAAATATCTTTCCCATCGAACTATAAAATGTAGCTTCGAATCCGTTTTTATACTTTTTTATAATCTCTCGAACTGTCATCCCTGTTTCTCTATATATCAATTTGGTTAAAAGCTGACCTTCAGACACATACATATCTTTAATTAAAAACTTAAACTCGTCTTTTAATTGATTTGATGTTTGTCGGGCGGCTTTCTTTTGAAGTCTTTTCTTCCCCACTTCTTCCATTACCATATCTAAAGAATCAATTAATTCCGCCGCACGGAGTGCCAGTGGATAGACTTTTCTTACCTTAGGTAAATTCGATTGATACAAAAGGTTGAAGTGCCTTGAAACATTAACTGGTTCAAAAACCTGAATGCGATCAATTAAAGTATCATTTCTTACTGAATCTACATTTTTGTAAACCAATACTTCTTCAGTTTCTTGAGACAAAACAAGTTCTGAAAAGAAGAGAAAACCCAAAAAGAATATTATTTTTACTTTATTTTGAAACATAATTCCTATCTTTATTAACGAATTATCTACAAATATGTTGCCATGAATAAAAAACCAACTTATTTTTTACTATTTCTATCGGTGTTTTGTTTCATTTTTTCATCATGTAAATCAGAGCCTAAATATTCTGGCATAAATGATGATTTCTTAGAAACAACGATAGCTGACGTCAATGATGACATAACAAACTCACCATCAATAGAAGAAGAGAACACGCCAGTAGAGATTATTTATGAAAATAAAGAAACGCAAAAAGCCCATGAAGAAATTGTAAAAAAGTATGGTGAACAATGGGATTTTTGTACGTGTATTCAGAAGGGCGACTCAATAAACAAAGCACTTTCAAACAGTGAAGATGAAGATGAAATAGATAAAATAATAGATAGAATGGAATTTGTTGATAATAAATGTAAAGGATTATTAATTCAGCCCAATGACACTCCAGAGGATAGGGCACTTCATCAAAGAAAAGTGAGTGATTGCTTGAAAAACAAAACAAAAGGGTGAGACTTAAAGTAGAAACGGCTACCGAACTAATAGTTGCTTCTGGAGGAGTTAATTCTGTTGGTAATGTAACGGCCAAATAGTATGTTCCATAGCGTTATCTTAGCCATTCATCCTTATAAGAAGTAAAGATGACAGGAAAGTTCTTTTTTATTACTACAATCCTTTTAACTCATCCAAAATATTATTGTCCCACAATTCAGGAAAAAACTTACGCTGTTGATATTTTGGGTGTAAATACTTTTTCCATTCAGAACCACCTGTTGCTGCCTGATTTTCACCACGCGCATCTAGGTAATGTTGAGCAGTTTCTAAATGAACCATCGGCCATTCAACGTTATACAATCTATCAAATTCTTGCATCAAAGATTTTAGTTCATCTGAAGGATTTGACATTCTTGAAAATTGCTCTTCTAAAGTATTTCCTCGAACTCTTTTTGCGGTATTGATTAAATCCTTTTCGTACTTATCGCAGAACAACTGTAAAGTCAAAGATTTCTTACCTGTTTTTCTATCCATCCCAGCATCTTTCCAGTAAATATGTTCATAAAAATCTTCTACTGAAGGATTTGAAATATTCTTCATTCTTTCTCTTCCTGCTGTATTGATAAGGTTCTCAGATTTTGTACAATAGATTTCGATATATCTGTAAGAAACACTTTGGAATCCACTAGCAGGAGCTAGCGTTTTTCTAAATATGTTATAATCATCGTAATCCATTCCGTATTTCATCACATCAAATGAATCAATTAACATTCTTGCATATCGATTCAATCGTGTCATTTTAACAATCCATTGTGATTCTGGCAAATCTTCATCTACAAGTTGTTCGAGTTCATGAATCATCATTCCTGTTACTAATTCTGTTACTTGATGATACATTATAAAAATCTTCTCATCTTTATAATCTGTCCTTGTGCTTTGCAAAGAATGAATAACATCAGGTTGAATATAATCCCAATAAGTGATTGGTTTAGCTTCCAACAAACCTTGAAGATATGTATTTGGGTCTTGACCTAATTTTTTATATTTTTCATTAATTGCTTTTATTATTTCTTCTTGTGTCATTTCTGTTTAGTTTTAGTTTTTGCTTAATCATATTTAATGCTCAAAAAATATCATAAGTAACTTCTAATGAAATCAAAAGTAATTAATATTTTTCAAAATAAGACAAAAGTATCTTATATTTTGTTGTAGGAAAAAAAATACCCCTTTTTGAAGGGGCATTCAATTCTATATTGGAAGGTTTTATTACCCCAGAAGAAATGGGATATTAACCAAAATAATGATTGTACCAATAGCCATGCTTAGCCAGAATCCGATTAAGCAAACTCTTGCTTTTGCTTGAGCTAAAAACATTGCGTTAGCTCCCATCGAAGAAACTGCAGCAATCGAGACAAAAAACCAATTATCATTTAAGATACTTAAATAAGCCGCAAGAGATAAATATGATGACTGAGCCATAACCATGATGGACATAATCCCAAATCTATATTTATCAAACGTCTCTTCTTGTTTTGTAATAAACCCCATAATTTACCTTATTAATTTATAATGCTTATAATTTTTAATTATATATATTAAAACTTATGCGAAATTAACTATTTTTTTTCAATTTAAAAGTTTTTCTTCTATCTTTTTAAAAAAGTTAATCCAGAGTCGATACCATTCGCTAACTCTAAAAGTGTTGTTGCTTCGAGTGTTTTTCTTAATTCTTCCCTCACTACTATAAATTTATCATGTAATGGACAAGGCCGATTGTCATCACAAGCCTCCAAACCTAAACCACAACCGGTGTAAACTTCATCACCGTCAATAGCAGAAACGATTTCACTTAATCGGATTTCAGATAACTTTTCTTTTGGAACAAAAAAACCTCCATTGGGTCCTTTTGAGGAGTATAGTATTTTATTTTCCACAAGATTTCTCAGCACTTTTGCGGTGAATGCTTCCGGAGAATTAACGGAAGTTGCTATTTCTTGTACATTAATTTTATTCTCCGTTTTTAGCGCCTGTTGCGCTAAATAAATTGAAGATTTGATTCCGTATTCGCAAGCTTTTGAAAACATAATTTTAAATTTTAAACATTAAATAATAGACAATCTATAAAATAAACGTCGATTAATTCTCTATTTTACTTTTTTCTAATGCCACAGCACAAGGAAAAAGAATATTATTTTCTAGGTGTAAATGTATCCCCAAGTCTTTATCCAAGTCTTCCATATTTTTCACAATATCGAAAAATTCTTTAGACGCTGTATCAAATATTTGATAATGATTTAAGATTTCTCGGATTTTTTTTAATAATTCAAATTGAGTGTTGTGTTCATGTATCATTTTATCTACAGGATTTTGCACTGTTTTGGCTCCTGGGTTTTCTATTTTTCCACGCGACATTACAATTCTTTTTATTGTAGGAAATAGAATCAGCTCTTCACGTTTCATGTGTGCACCTAATTCACCTGCTATTTCTTCTAAATATGGTTGAAAATTATTTATTATTTCTCTTTCTGGTAGATTCTTTTCTAAAAATTCGCGAACAACTTGCCTCAAATATGTCAAAGTTTTTTCGGTGTAAACATGGTGAGTTTTTTGGATATAATCCGACAACAAATCCAACGGCCAATCACCTATATTTACTTCTATCCCTGTTGCAGGAGATTGTTGTACCTCATATAAAAAAGGCATAATTTCACCTAAATCAACCTCTGCCTCAGAAATTGCTTCCAAAAGTTTTAAATCTCCTTTACAAAAGAAGTCCAAACCAAATTTTTGAAAGATTTTAATGTATTTAGCATTATTTTGAGCTAAATCTCCTATTTTTTGTTCTATGATATCAGCCATAATTATTTTTTTAAACAGTTGAAAGACAAGAGTATTTATACAACTACAAATATACAGGACAATTTTATCTTAATTATGATTTTTATCAGATTTTATATTGTTTTGTATTTTTATTATATTTGATTGAATTAATACATTAAATTTGTGGTGTAAATATTTAAACAAAAATTTAAAATTATGAAAAATTATTTAAGATTTGGATTTTTAGCATTAGCAATGACGTTATATAGTTGTGGAGGCGGAGAGTCAACTCCAGACGCTAGTTCTGATGCTCCTGCTAACCCTAACAATCCCAACAGCGCGGTTTCTAACGTAGGTTCTGCGTCAACTGATGAAGCAAAAACCGACTTAAAACCATCAGAAAGGGTTGATATGTCAACAAAAGGTGTTGGACCTATCACAAGTGTTGATATCGATTTAAACGGACCAATTGACGAGGCAATGGCAGCAAAAGGGAAAGAAGTTTATGATATGAACTGTACAGCATGTCACCATCCATATGACAAATTTGTTGGTCCTCCTCAAGAAGGTGTTTTAGAGAGAAGAACCCCAGAATGGGTTATGAACATGATTATGGATCCCGAAGGGATGGTTCAAAATGACCCATTAGCTAAAGAGTTACTAATTGAGTTTAATGGTTCCCCAATGTCTAACCAAGGAATCACTGAAGAAGAAGCTCGTGCTTTATTAGAGTATTTCCGAACTCTATAAAGATTTAAGAAATATTGTATTTATATCTATAAATCGTAAAATACTGAAGGGCTGTCTTTAAAAGATGGCCCTTCTTTATTCTCAATTAAATAAATGATTTCATATAAACGACACACTTTCTATGCAATTACATTCTTCTTTATAGCTGCGACTATGGGATTGTTATTGCGTACAGCTCAGGTTTTTCCGATGGGGTTCAATTATAGATTTGTCGTTCATGCGCATTCACACGTCGCGCTTATGGGTTGGATTCATCTTGCTTTGATGACGTTAATTGTGTATCATTTCTTGAATACACATATTCCAAAAAATAAATACTTGAGGATATTTTGGGTTACCATGATTTCAGTCATTGGTATGCTTATTAGCTTTCCTTTTCAAGGTTACGCAGTTTTTTCTATTATTTTCTCATCTTTATTTTTAATAATAAGCTATTTTTTCGCTTATGTAGTTTTTAAATATACACCAAAAGAGGAAAAGAAAAAAGCATCGTTCAAAACGCTAAAATGGGCATTAATATTCATGATTATTTCTAGCATTGGACCATGGTCGGTTGGTGGTATTATGGCAACATTAGGTCCCAGTTCACACTGGTATCGAACGTCCATATATTTATATTTACATTTCCAATACAACGCGTGGATTATTTTAGGAGTAATTGCCATTATCATAAAACTGATAGAGAAAGATGGAAACACAATAAATTCAAAAATGTTCAATTCCTTTATTCTCTATTTTAATATAAGTTCTTTCTTAACAATGTTTATTTCTGTTTTATACACAGAGCCTCCATATTTATATTTCCTTTTAGCTGTTATTGGTTCTCTATTGCAATTGTTTTCAACCTATTATCTGTATAAGATAATTGTAGAGCATCTGGATTGGTTTAAAAATAAATTTTTGAAACTTGGTCGTAGATTACTCATTTGGGCATTTATCTTATTTGTTTTAAAATCAATGATGCAATTAACGGGCTCATTTCCTGAAACGGCAAAAATCATTGCGCAAAATAATTATTTAGCAATTGGATTTTTACACCTAATCTTTTTAGGAGTGGTAAGTCTATCTATCTTGGCATTATTTCAAAAAGCAAGCTGGATAAAAATAAGCAACTTAGCGATTCAAACGTTTATAATGGGTTTTGCCTTTACAGAGATCATTATATTTTACAGACCTGCCGTGAAAATTTTAGGCTTTCCCAATTCTCCAAACTACGATATATTTTTATTTATAGCGAGCATCTTTTTGGTTATTGGGATTGCAATGATTCTCTTTAGAATGATTAGGATAAGGATTGAATTAAAATAAATATAAAATTATTTAAGCTCACCTATCTTCGTTACTCTTCCTTTTACTTTTTCGCCGATTTTTACATTGACTTCTGTTCCCAATGGCAATAGTAAGTCAATTCTAGAACCAAATTTTATAAATCCATATTCTGTTCCAGCCTTTACGGTATCACCTTCTTGAACGTAATAACAAATTCTTCTGGCTACAGCACCAGCTATTTGTTTATGTAATATCTCTTGTCCGCTCTTGTGTTCAACAACAATGGAAGTACGTTCGTTATCAGTTGAGCTTTTTGGATTTCTGGCGATAAAAAACTTACCTGGGTGATACTTTACGTATTTAATAATTCCTGATATAGGATTGAAATTACAATGAACATCCCAAATCGACATAAAGATAGAAATTTGAATCCTTCGATCGGTAAAATATTCATCTGCTTCAACCTCTTCAACAACTACAACCTTCCCATCAGCAGGAGACATGATATCGTTTTCTCCAGCATGGAAATTGATATTCGGAATACGAAAAAATTGAGTTATTAGATATCCTAAGAACAGAATAATCCCTGTAATTAAATAAAGCACCCAATCTATATGATGAGATTTCCATAAATAGAAATTTAATACTGCCAAAGCCAAAAGTATTGTATAACCAATTACAATAACTTGAAACCCTTCTCTATGAATTTTCATATTATAAATTTGTTTACATAAAAACGGAGTAAAATTAAGCTAAAAAATAATTCTTTCAACGTTTGTTTAAAAAAATCACATTAGTCAGGTTCAAGTATCAAATGCGAAACAACCATTATTTCTGTTTACTAAGGTATAAAATAAATCTTTAGCTTTTTCCAACACACCACAAAAAAACACGCCCATTCGAGCGTGTTTTTGTTTATAAACTATTTAAAATTCTTATCTTTCTTCTACAACCAACTTCCTGTCTGCTTTCATTTGACCGTTGTTGTATATGTTGATGATATAAATTCCCTGACCCAATTGGCGTGTGTCAAATATGAAAGCTAACATGAATAGTTTTAATAAAATCCTCGTTACTTCCATTTATAGGGATATAGGATTCTTTGTGTTTAAATAACTCATTGTAGATATCCGATGATTTTGAGCAATTTAGTGCTTTAGGGATTACAAATTCTGCCTCGTCTGTTCCACAACCCCATTCCTCTTCCGTAAGCGAAATAAAAGGAGTAAAAAACAAACTGATAATTATAAAATTCCATCTTTTCATAACTCCTATCTTTTTATAAATTTAAAATTCTTAACTTCTCTTCTGTCTTTTGTTAATATCTCCAATAAATATATTCCATCTTCTAAGCCTCTTATGTCAATTTCATTTTCTAGAAACTGTTCCTTTCTTACCAAAGAACCATCTATGGAATATATTTTAAATAAGAAATTCTCATTATCAAAGCCATTTATTGATACCGTTATAAAATCAGTGGCAGGGTTAGGATAAACATTCCATTTAAGAACTTGATTTTCATCAATACCTAAAGGTTCATCTCCTCTAAACATAAACTGCATGACACCAATCTTTCTATTATTCTCATCAACAAACGTTTTTAACTCCATAAATTTAGACCCAAGGATATATCCGCACAAAACGCCATAAGAATCGTAATCTATTATTAAACTGTCATGTTTGAAAAAACCAAATGTCGCTCCCATGTATGCATCGCCTGAGGTTGGATAACCTCTTCCAAAAAAAGAAGATAGATTTATACAATCAGCAATTAAGTCGTTTGTTGCAGGAAGTTCGATATTAAGGACTATCGGTAAGTTCTCAATATTGAATTGTATAGAAACAGTATCTGAATGCCTTAAAATATCAGAACAATACTCTTTTAATATTTGTTTTTTAGTATTATAGGAATCTTCTCTAATCCAATCATCTTCTATGTATATTTTATTACCAACTCTTGCTTCAAAATCAGAACTCCAAGGTTGATTCAATATATCCAATTCGTTGAAGTTTTGATCGATCTCGTTGGTCGCTTTTGAATCATACCCTAAAGTAATTGTGTCTCGGTTATTAAGAGCGTCTTCAAAATAAAGTTGAAACTCAAATTCTGGAGTTAGAGTTTGTGAGAATCCTTGGAAAGAAAATAAAGTGAATAATATATAAATTACTTGCTTTTTTATGATTGTTGTAATTGTTGTTTGTACAAACATAGAGCATTTTATTCGTTTTAACAAATATTTGCTTTTTAACTATTTTATTTTAAGTATTTGCCGTTCTATAACATGCTATTTGGTCGGGAAGCATATAAGATTTTAATCCATCGCTATAATAACTTACACCTTGCATATTATAGTCATATTGAAATGGGACAGTGTTCATTTGAAGACTTCCTAAACTTGGAGTATTTGGGTTAGAGAAAGTTGCCAAACCTCCTGAATAAGCAAGATATAGTAAGTCTGAACTACCTGACTTACCTATCTCTATTTGAGAATTTTGAAAATTCAAAGATTCCTGAAGAGTTACTCCTGGAACAGGCTGAATTCCCGCTGAAATATTGTTGAAATCGAAAAAATCAAAGGCACTTGGATAGTCAGAATTTGATTGATGAGTAATATATAATATATTTCCATCGGGAGAAAATTCTAAACCGTGTATGTAAGCACGATCCATAATAGGAATTTGAGAACTATTTTCATACGGTAAGTAGTATTTATTCCACCCATTATTATCAAGAGTTATCTCTCCCGTGCTATCGAGGTTGTAGATGTAAACCAGATTTGAACTAAGTGTGGGCGAATTCATTGGCGGAACATAAGGTAAGTAAAACGCTAAGCGATACTTAACATTGCCATTATTATTTACTTCTACAAGTTCCATTTCTCCCCTATAACCTATATCATTGTTACCGGCATGATAGGTGACAGGAATGAATCCATCATAATGAAACCCCGCATCATCAATAATAAAACGAAAAATTCTACTAGGATTACTTATAAAAACAAATCTTTTTCCATTATTCTCTTTTGATACTGCAAAATAGGAACTCCCCTGCTTACCGTAACCTAATTCGATTTCGATATTAGGCGCTTCTGCTGGAAGTATGTCCTCAATTGTCGTGCCATATATAAGGTCACCTATTCTATCAGGATAATGATAAGAAGGAACTGACAAATCTAAAGAGCTACAACTGGTAATTTTGATGACAAGTTTGAGTAGTTTTTTCTACCAGACAACAGTATATAGTACTGGCTACAATTTCCAGGAACAGGCGCAATAGCAACTTCTGCTGTACCTATTAATCCCATATTTGAGTTAATTACGTCATTTAAAGACCTCATCGAATATCCTTCTTTATCGTAAACCATCCCATCTACAATAAAAAACAATAAATCTCCGTTCGCATCTACCATCGAATTAGAAACTGTGGTAGCAGGATCGCCATAGTAGCCTATTTCAGAGGTCGAAACGGTGGGGAGCGAGATAGGACCACTATTACTAATATAATTGGGAGGTAAAGCCCATAAAGGATTTTGTGCATTCAACCCAGGGGATGACATCACAAAAATTGTTGTTAAAATAAGAAGTAGTTTTTTCATAATATTGTGTTTTTTAGAGTTAAATAATGAAATTATATCTCAAAGTTAGTGTAACTTAACCCGTTGTGCATTTAGGCCAAATTTACTTTTAAATTATTCATCGGTCTGTTAAAAACGAATTTGTTTAAATATTGAATCAAGGTCAATGCTGTTATTTTTGATAGGATTCTTGTTTTAAATCC
>JBBAEU010000007.1:0-113883 GCA_041655765.1 Brumimicrobium sp. | reverse complement strand
TGATGGGGTAAAGTCGTATGTTATTCCTGCTCCAACGTTAGTAATTGTTGCAATGCCGTCGCTTGTACAAGTTGGATCAATTACAGAGATAATTGGTGTGTCTGGAGCATTTGGATCGGTAAGTGTCACCACTTCTGTATTAGAAACACATCCGTTTAGAGTAACAAAGACATTATATGTTCCTTCGCTGTATCCTGTTAAAGTGATTGTTCCGCTTCCGTTGGATGTATTACTTGTGGTTGAACCGTTAACAGTTACCGAATAAGTTGTATTACCATTTAATCCAGATATAACAATTCCTCCGTTTACGCCCAAGCAAGTTGTTGGGTTATTTCCTACCACAGAAATATTTGGGAATGGATGGACAATTAGTGTTGTAGAAGAAGAAACTGCATTATCACAATCAGTTCCTGTGGACGAAACGACTGCTTGATATTGATAAGTTCCATCCACGGTAATGCCAGAAACTCCAAAGCCAGTTGCCGATGTTGAGTTTGTATAGATAGCACCTATTGGAGTTCCGTCTGTTACATTTACCCAATTCGTACCATCAAAATATTGCCATTGATAATTTAAAGACATTCCTCCTGTTGCAGAAACAGAAATAGTATTTGAAGATCCTCCTGGGCAAATCTCTCCCAAAGTTCCTGGTTGAGTTATAATTGATGGGTCGGGATAAACCATAACATTAAATGAAACACAAGTTGTTGTATTACAGTCGCCTTCTATTCTAACAAAGTAGTCGGTTAAAGTTGTTGGATTAACCACAACACTAGTTCCTGAGCCAACATGTGTGCCCCCGCAAGAACCGGAATACCACTCATAAGTTGCACCAGTTCCTAATGTCCCTCCATTGACTGTTAGTGTGGTGCTTCCACCAACGCAGATTTCATCGTTTCCTGTTATAGAAGCTGGGGGAGTTGACTCTGTTTTAATTGTTACAATTTCAGATACGCAATCTGTAAACCCACATTCCGCCACTTTTTTGGTAATATAGGTGGAAGTTCCTGTTGGATAATACTGACCTCCTGGAGGTATCACTAAATTCTGCCCCTCTCCAACCATTGGGTGTTTAGAGGCCACAATAAAATCGACCTCCATCTTAGATCCTAATGGCACGTCATGGACAGGATTATTTCCAATTTTATCAAAATAGTCTAACCTCAACCCTGTAATCGTTCCATTCCAATTGAAATGGTCTGTCATCTTAAAAGACACCACTCTCCACTCTCCTAATGCTATTGGAATATTGGGGGCTGAAACTCCTCCTGAAGAAATACCGTCAGGTAAAGAAAAAGGGTAATCTGGAGCAAGAGGGTCACTATTTGAATAGTGAGATGGCGAACACAGACCAGTACGTTTGGTAAACAGCATAGACATCCTAAAGAATGTTTCAGATGTGGCTAAATCAGTAACTCTATACCGAACGTTTATATATTCATAATCATCCGCATTGATTGTAGTATATGAGGGCAAAGGATACATCCAAACAAACGGGTCTGCTCCAACTGCAGTATTAATTGTTTCGACTTCTAAAATTCCGGTAGTACTCGTGTTGAAAGCCGTATTACTATGTTCATAATGGCATGAAGGATAATTATATTCGAAGGTTTCCCAATTTTCATAGAAGCCTTCAATATCGCAATCAATTGGGTCATCATTTGGGATCATGTACCAAATGTTGGCATCATGAGGTTGCTGATCAGGAATTAAATCTCCTCCAACAGAAGTTAAGTCAAGGTCTTCCGTTGGACAATATCCTCCAGGCCTTAAATTAGTAATACTAGTTGGTTCATTAAGGGCAGAAATAATATTTACTGTCGTTGAAGCGTTTGCGTTTGCTCCGCATTGATCTGTTACAGTTACATTATATGTGGTTGTTGTAGCCGGACTTACTGTTGTCGGGTTTGCGCTTCCGCCACCGTTATTCCACGAATAAGTGTAAGGAGGAACTCCATATAAAGGTGCAACATGTAAATCGACCTCTTGTCCTTGGCAAATCGTTTGATTAGAAGTAATACCTGCATCAGTTGCTGGTGGTATTTCGACTGTACCACCTTGGACGGTTATTGACCATGATTCTAACCTTTGGCAAGTGCTGTTGGTATAATCACAATTATCATATACGCCATTGACAGGGCAAAACGTTCTGTTTATATCAATGTAAAAAGTCATTGATTGATCAGAACAAGAAGGAGTAAAACACTGCACCAATTCTTGCGCCCCATTCCCTTCAAAAGGAAGTGTTGGCCCCCAATTGCCTGGAGAATCGCAACTTGGACATGTCCAAACCTCATTAGGGTCTGTGGGAGAACTACCTCCGCAGCTTGATCGAAGTCTTATTTGAAGCTCAGACATCCAGCAAGCTAACCCGTTATCATTACATACATCTGAAGTGGTATTCCACGATGCAGAAGCGGCCCAAGGCATTGAACCTCCAGGAAAAGTAAGCGTAATTGAGTTCGTACAAACATCTGGAGAAGGCAACGACCCCATAACCCCACCGCTAATGGGACCGACCGCAGTAAATAACGGATCTATAACTATCGGATACACTAAGTTAGAGTTATGTAGAAAATCAGAACCTAATGTGTAAATTAAGTCGTTTTTATTATTGGAATAATGAAAATAAAACAGTTTTCCACTTTCAGAGTTATCACTTACAGCAACTTGTCTTATTTCGGCATAAATTCTTTTATCGATACGATTTCTGATAATAATATAATCTCCCTTTTGATCGACTTCATCAAAATAAAGCTCTGAATCCATTTCATAACTATCTATAAATTTTAAAGATTTAAAATTGGTTTTACTATTTAAGATGAAATCTGATTTAATCCCTCCGTTTTTAAATATTATCCTCATATCAATTCCTGGGAAAACATCGGTGATGTAAGTTGCCTTGTTTCCTACTCTGATATTAGACCAATCAGGCTTAAAAACATGAACTTCATCATTGAAGTCTGTTGCCTCTAAAGTATAGTTATTAAAAGCAATTTCATTTTCACCAATTTGAACAGACGTTTGCTTTTTTGTAAGGTCTATTTTCGTAGGATATGACTGGTTTTTAGCCGAATAAATAGTTGCTGATTCTTTTTCTAAATAGGGTGATATTGCTCTCCAATGCCCGTTCTCTTGATAATTCAATGGTTGCGCTCCTTTTTGAATGTAAAATAAACGCGGATTATCCAAATCTATGTAATATCTTTCAAACTCATTTCGTTTAGACAAATCCTCTACCACATTTTTTTGAAAAGGCTTGTCGAAAGGAAGCACACCAAATTCTGGATGTTTTTGATATGATTGTTCGTTGTATGTTAATCCTTCTCTTTTTGTATATGTTGGACGTTCAGTATAATCAAAGTCAATGATTCCACTTCCAGCATCAAGAGCTTTTAGTCCATGATTAAATTTTTCTTTTGAAACTTTGCCATCTGAAGTTGTATTTACAGAGGATTGAGAAGTTATTTGCGAATATCCAAAATTGGATAAAAAAAAGGCAAAAGTGATTGCTAAAAGATTAATGTGAAATTTTAACAAAATGACTTCGGTTGTAATAGTAGTAATAATTATTTTCATAATAGTATATTAAGAGTATCTCAACATAAAATAGTGTTTATCACACAAATATATAGTATTTATTTTTAAATAAAAAGGAGTTTGTTAAAAATTATAACAAACTCCTTTTATCATAGACTCAAAAACTTGCAAAAAAGATGGGTGATGAGGATTTTTTCAATCGAAAAATTATCTGCCCGCTCGTTTTCTATCTGTTTCTTTTAATAATATCTTTCGTAATCTCAAATGATTAGGAGTTACTTCTACAAATTCATCTGCTTGGATATATTCCAAACTTTCTTCAAGCGACATTTTAATGGCTGGTGCAATTCTCACCTTATCGTCAGAGCCTGATGCTCTCATGTTGGTAAGCTTTTTGGTTTTGGTAATGTTAATGACCAAATCTCCTTGTCTTGTGTTTTCACCAATCACTTGTCCTTCGTAGATATCTTCACTTGGTTCGACAAAGAACTTGCCTCTTTCTTGGAGATTACTTAAAGAATATGGAATTGCCACACCTTTTTCCATAGATATCAAAGCTCCGTTTGTACGTCCAGGTATTTCTCCTTTATAAGGTTGAAATTCTATAAATCTATGATTCATAACAGCTTGACCAGCGGTTTGCGTCATTAGATAATTGCCTAATCCAATAATTCCACGAGAAGGAATGATAAAATCCACAATCATTCTGTCTCCTTTTGCAACCATGTTTTTCATCTCTCCTTTTCTTCGAGAAACGGCTTCAACAACTGTTCCAGAAAATTCTTCTGGTAAATCTACTGTTAGTTCTTCTATGGGCTCACATTTTTTACCGTCGATTTCTTTGATAATAACTTGTGGCTGTCCAACTTGAAGTTCGTATCCTTCTCTTCTCATGGTTTCGATAAGCACAGATAAGTGCATAACACCTCGACCATAGACAATCCATTGGTCGGCTCTTTCTGCTGATTCGACACGGAGAGCCAAGTTTTTTTCCAATTCTTTATCCAATCTTTCTTGGATATGTCTTGATGTTACAAATTTCCCATCTTTTCCAAAGAAAGGAGAGTCGTTGATTGAAAAAAGCATACTCATTGTAGGTTCATCAATTGTAATTTTTTCAAGTGGTTCAGGATTTTCGGCATCACACACAGAATCTCCAATTTCAAAGCCTTCAATTCCTGTAATTGCACAAATATCTCCCGGCTGAACTTCATCAACCTTTATTCTTTCTACTCCTTGGAAAACGAACGCCTCTTTGATTCGGTGTTTCTCTTGTGTTCCATCGTGTTTTACCAAAATAATTGGCATGTTTGGTTTGATAACGCCACGGTTTAAACGACCAATGGCGATACGACCAACATAAGAAGAGAAATCTAATGAAGTAATCAGCATTTGTGTATTTCCTTCTTCAACTTTTGTTGGCTCAAAATAGTCTAATATTTTATCCAACAGTGGATTAATTGAGTCGGTTGGTTTTTTCCAATCATCCGACATCCAACCCATTTTTGCAGAACCGAACATGGTAGCAAACTCTAATTGTTCTTCGTTTGCATCTAGTTCAAACATCAAGTCGAAGACTTTATCTTGAACTTCTTCAGGTGTACAATTTTCTTTATCAACTTTGTTTATCACAACCAGTGCATTCAATCCTAATTCCAATGCTTTTTGTAAAACAAATCTTGTTTGAGGCATTGGGCCTTCAAAGGCGTCAACGATAAGACAAACTCCGTCAGCCATATTTAAAACACGTTCCACTTCACCTCCAAAATCGGCGTGACCAGGAGTATCGATAATATTAATTTTTGTTCCTTTATAGATTACGGAAACATTTTTAGAAACAATTGTAATTCCCCTCTCTCTTTCCAAGTCATTATTATCCATCACAGGTCCTCCAGAATGAGGTACATTTTCACCTGCTTCAATCATTTTGTTTACAATAGTTGTTTTTCCATGGTCAACATGGGCAATCACTGCGATATTTCTTATTTCCATTTATTTATTTTACTTATAATAGTTGGTTTAACTCAATAACAATTTTGGGAATCCATCAAAATATTGGAATTACCTTTAAATTGATTGATAAATTTTTAAATAGTTGATACTACCTTCTTCTTTGAGCGTTTCCACGTCCTTGTCCTTTTCCCCTTCCTCTTCCTCGACTTCTATTTCCACCTCTAGAGCCTCGACCTTTGTCTTCGGTTTTTTCTACTGTCATTGGTTTTCCATCGAATTTATTTTCTTTCAATTCTCTCAGGATGGTATCCGTATGTCTTTTATCTACATTAAAGAATGAAAATGCGGGCATTACATCGATTCTTCCGATATCTTTTGAATCTATGCTTGTTGAGTCGCAAACCAATCTTAGCAAGGCACCTCTGTTGAGTCCGTCTTTTTCACCCAAAGAAACGAAAAATCTTTGTTGGTTTTCATCATCTCTTCGCCTTCTTCCTTTTTGGTTGCCTCTACCTTCTGATCTAACTGAAGATTTAGAGGGAGTTGCATTTAAGTCTCCCGCTTTCTTATAATAGTTTAGAAAACGATTAAATTCCGCTGATACGAATAGTTTTATAACTTCTTCTTTAGAAAGTTCAGCAAGGTCTTCATATATCTGCGGAAGGAATGGAGAAATTTCTTTTTCCTTTACTTCTGTTTCTCTAACTCTATCAATCAAAGCTCCAAGTTGTGAAGCACAAATAGCCTCAGCCGAAGGAATACCTCCATTGATGAATTCTCGACCAATTATTTTTTCAATTTGACGAATTTTTGAAACTTCTCTTGTATTGATAAGCACCAATGACTCTCCCTTGTTACCTGCACGGGCAGTTCTTCCACTACGATGCGTATAACTTTCGATTTCGTCTGGTAGCTTATAATTAATTACATGTGTAATTTCATCTACATCAATTCCCCGTGCTGCTACATCTGTAGCCACTAGCAATTGAATACTTCTATTACGGAAAAGGTTCATTACACGATCTCTTTGTGCTTGCGACAAATCACCGTGTAACGCTTCTGCATTGTATCCTTCTTTACCTAATTTCTCGGCAATTTCTTGGGTTTCTCTCCTTGTACGACAGAATATCAAACCAAAAATATCTGGGTTATAATCTATCAATCTTTTAAGTGCAAGATACCTGTCTTTTTCTTTGACACAGAAATAGATATGTTCAATGTTTTTGTTTGCTTCGTTTTTGTTTCCTATGCTTACTTCAAGCGGATTCTTCATGTAAGTATTTGCAATCTTTTCCACTTCTTTTGGCATCGTTGCAGAGAACAACCATGTGTTTTTTGTGCTTGGTGTTTTAGCGAGAATTGAATCCAAATCATCTTTGAATCCCATGTCTAGCATTTCGTCAGCTTCGTCAAAGACAACAACTTCTACTTCGTCTAAGTGAATTGCTTTGCGATTAATTAAATCGACCAAACGACCTGGTGTAGCCACGATAATAGATGCGCCATCTTTAATTTTTCGCATTTGTTTTCGGATGTCGGCACCGCCATAGACTGCTACAACTTTAATGTGTTTTTCGTACTTTGAATAGTTTTCAATGTCCCCAGTTATTTGAAGACATAACTCTCTAGTTGGACAGATAACCAGTCCAACAGGTTTATTGCTTGCCCCTGAAATACGGTTAATTAAAGGTAATCCAAAAGCGGCTGTTTTGCCCGTTCCCGTTTGGGCTAAACCCACCAAATCACACTCCTTTTGGAGTAAATGTGGGATTGCTTGTTCTTGAATGGGAGTGGGTTGTTCGAATCCTAATTCTGTAACAGCTTTTAATATTGGATTCCTTAACCCTAATTCTTTAAAGGTCATACATTTTTTTATAAAATAGGGTGCAAAGTTACGACATTCTTGTTACTTAAACGCATTTAGGCGGTTTTTTTTCAGAAAAACTCAGTTTTATTCTAAATAATTGTTATAAAAAAGCACTCATTATGCATTTATTATAAATAAGAAAGTCATCATTTTTCAAGTAATTCTTTTAAAATGAGAACTTTTTTCAAACTAAAAACCTTTTTTCTATAAAATTTTGATTTAAATTAAAGTAATAATACAATATTTCATTTTGAAAGGGTACAACAATTTTTATGATTCCTGTTTTTAACACAATTTATTATTCGTATCTTTATTATCTTGTAATTTTGTTGAAAATAAATTTAATCTGAGAAAATGAATCGTTTTTTAATTTTGAGTTTTTTTAGTGTCTTTTTTTTTATTCTTTCTTGTGAAAGTGAGGATGTTAAAGAAAGACCAATTATTGAAACCAAGAAACCTCTCCCTTTAATTCAACAGACTGGTGATGGAAGATATACAGAATGGTATCCAGGTCATAATCAAATTAAAATGCAAGGACGAATAAATCAAAACGGTGAGAGAACTGGGATTTGGAAGTATTATTCCGAACAAGGGGTAGAACTTTCAGTAACAGTTTACACAAATGGAGAGAAAGACGGGCATATTGTTGTAAAAAGGCCAACTGGTGTTTTGCATTATACTGGAGAGTATGTCATGGGAAAAGAAGTTGGAGAATGGAGGTTTTACAATGAACAAGGAGAACTAGTAGAAACAAAAATATACGAATAAATTGTCTAGAATTCCTGAACATATCGTAGATGAGGTAATGAACACTGCTCGTATCGAAGAAGTGATTCGTGAATATGTTCATTTGAAAAAGGCTGGTTCAAATTATAAGGGATTAAGCCCTTTTGTTGATGAAAAAACACCATCTTTTATGGTGAGTCCTGCCAAACAAATTTTCAAGGATTTCTCCTCAGGAAAGGGAGGTACAGTGGTTACTTTCTTAATGGAGATTGAACAATTTAGTTTTCCAGAAGCAGTTAAATGGCTGGCGAACCGCTATAACATTACACTTCCAGAAGAAAAGCCGTTGACACCAGAGGAAGTCTTGGAGCTGTCAGAAAGGGAAAGTCTTCAAATTGTTAATGATTTCGCTAAAGATTATTTTGTTGATACAATTAAAAACACAAAAGAAGGAAAAACGGTTGGCTATTCGTATTTTATAGAACGAGGGTTTACACCAGAGATTATTGAGAAATTTCAATTGGGTTATTGTCCAAGAGATGAGAAATCTTTAACGGAAACGGCGATTGCAAAGGGTTTTAAACAAGAATATTTAGAAACACTCGGCTTAACCAAAGTCAAAGATGGTCGAAGTTTTGATTTTTTTAGCGGCAGGGTTATTTTTCCAATTCATTCTGTTTCGGGAAAAGTATTAGGATTTGGAGCAAGAACACTTTCTACTCGTAAAGACATTGCGAAGTATTTTAATTCACCTGAAAGTATTCTTTATGACAAAAGTAGGGTTCTTTATGGGGTTCATTTTGCTAAACAAGAAATAGTAAAACAAGACAATTGTTATTTGGTCGAAGGCTACGCAGATGTTATTAGTCTTTCTCAATCTGGTATTGAAAACGTTGTTTCGAGTAGTGGAACAGCACTTACAAAAGGTCAAGTAAAACTAATAAAAAGATACACAAACAACATTACTATTCTTTATGATAGTGATGCTGCGGGAATTAAGGCGTCATTCCGCGGAATTGATTTGCTTTTGGAGGAAGGCATGAAGGTTAAAGTCTTGCTTTTTCCAGAGGGAGAAGACCCAGACTCTTATGCGAAAAAGGTTAGTTCTGATGTGCTTAAAAAGTATATTCATGAAAACCAGCAAGATTTTGTAGAGTTTAAAACAGGGATTTTATTACAAGGCACAAAAAATGACCCGATAAAACGTTCTGAGTTGATTAAAGAAATTGTCAATTCAATTGCTTTAATTCCGGATAACATTACGCGTTCTGTATATATCAAAGAAGTTTCCACACAGTTTGATATGGAAGAACAATTGCTTTTAAATGAACTTAACAAACTTCGCAGAAAGAGGCATGCTGATTTACAGAGGTTGACAAGGCCTCAAGAAATGGTTGACTTTACACTTCCTTCGGAAAAAGACATTCCGTCTCAGAAGGGGTTAGTAAGGTCGTATTATGAGCAAGAACGAGATTTGTTAAGAATACTTCTATTGTACGGAGATAGAGAAATCGAATTAAACCCTCATTTTAATGAAAAAATAGAGGAGAAAGGGGAACTGGTTACCATCAGTGTTTCGGAATTAATAGTTGGAGAAATCGAGCGCGATGGTTTATCTTTCGATAATCAATTGTTTCAGGATATTTATGAGGTTTATAGGGATTCTCTTAAAGAAGGGGAATTTTATGATCTTTCAAAGTACCTTAGAAATGAAAATCAAGAAATTGTTCAGTTGGTTACAGATATCTTAACTGTAAAATATGAATTAAGTCCTGAATGGCTGAATCGTTTTAAGATTGAAATTACTGAAGAAAAGCACAGATTATCTTTTGCTGTAAAGGAAGTTATTTATGCTTTTAAAAATTCAGTTGTAATGCAACGAATTGATGCACTTTTAGACAGGCTGAAAAATGAACCAAACCTTGCCATTGAGGAACAAGTTGAGTTGCAACGACAAATCATGAAATTAGAAAAGGTAAAAAGAGGATTTGCTGAGGCTTTGAATCGGAAAGTTCTGTAACTTCATTTCACTACGAAATAACACCTTCATCATCCTGAATATTGATTCTACGTCAAATTTAGATTGCTAATCAAATCGAAGTCTCCCACTAATCCATTCTTGACTTAATTCAGCACCAATTTTTTTGTAGAAGTCGATTGCTGGGTTATTCCAGTCCAAAACTTGCCAATCTAATCTTTTTGCGCCAATTGCTTTGGCTTCTTCGACCAAGACGTCAAACATAAGTCCTCCAATTCCATTGCGACGAAATTCTTCCTTGATATACATATCTTCTAAATATAAAGAACGACCTTTCCAGGTAGAATAAGAGATGTAATAAATAGCAATACCAATGATTTCTAAATTATTTTCATAAACAAAACAGCTACAGATTTTATCCTCAAATAAATCTATTGCCAACTGTTCTGGCGTATTGACCACTTCATTGAGAGCGTTTTCATATTCAGCTAATTCTTTGATTAGATTTATGATTTGGACTTCATCTCCAGGTTTTGCCCGTCTGATGTTTTTTCTATCGGCTATTAGATTTATTTCCATGATGCTAAAATAGATGAAAGCAGTTAAACTTTTATAAAGCGCCTAAGTTAAATCTCAGCCTGATTCCTGAGGAAATGTTACCCGTTACATAAGAAGTAGCAATGACAGGCGTGTTTAACATTTGGTCGTAATATAGTGAGACGGTTATGTTTTGTCCTATTAAATAGTCGATGCTTGAACGAATAGAAAGTACTTTTTGACCAGCGGTTGCTTGTGTTGTATTTTCAACTATTTTTCTAATAACAGTTAGGTTATCTCTGATTGATAAATCGAATCTAATGTTTAAGTCGGATGCTTTTAAAGGTTGCCCCCTAAATTTGATTGGTAGTTTAACATTCGAGAATTTATAACCCAATCCAATAACATACTCGCTACCTGTCATTTCAGTTACTTGGTTATTTGCCAGTGAAAGTGCTGCCGATCTTTCTCTTGTATATTCAAATTTTGTTATTAATCCGTTTCCTCCAACCTTCCATGTTGCATCGAATCCGATTAAAGGAGAGAATCGCTCTGAAATGGTTATATTTTGAATTTGTTGACTAGAAATAAAGTTGTTATTTATGTCTCTCGCTGTTGCGTGGCCAGCATCATCAAATTCTGCTTTTAGATTGGTTTCCATTCCTGCAACGGTAACGGTAGAAGAATATCCATGACGCAATGTAAAGTTCTGAACAACATTTTGTAATGCCTTCATTTTACTTAATCCATTGTAGGAAACGTTCCAATTCGGCAGTGGAATATCTCGTAAAGGAGAGATACTTTTTCTATTGGTTTTCTTACCCATGTATGTTGTAAGGAAAGATCCAACAACGACGTCTTGTTGACTTGCACCATAACCATCGTAATAACCTGTATCTAAACCTAAACTATTCGGGTTGGTGCTTCCTATGAATGCGGAAACTTCTGCTCTTCGGTCGAGCAATTGGTCAAATGAGCTAGAGCGATATTCATTGTCAATGCTTTCAAATGCAGAGCCAATTGAAATGGTTGAATATGTGACTGTTGTTCTTTTAAACTTGCTTTGGCTCTCAAAATCTTGAATATCGTCATTAAATCTATAAAACTCAGTTGAATTATCCGTAAAATTACGGTTCATAGTTAAATCAATTTTTAAATCTTTTATAGGTTCTAAACCGGCTTTAATATTGTAACTCTGAGAGTGAATTACTGTATGTTGTGTATTCAATCCACTTGTGTCAACGATATATCCTCTTCCAGCTGCATATTCTCCCATGCTAAATCCATTTTCTTGTCCAAACACATTGCGTTGCTGATTACCGATTGTAAACCCTCTAATTTTATCATCGGAAAACATTTTTCCATTTGTTCCGAAGAATTGAATTTCCTCGTTAAATCCTGGCAATAACATACCATCATTTTGCGTGTATGTACCAGAAACCGTTCTAACACTCATTAATACTCTGGCAAAGAAACCAGCTACAGGATGGAAGGGTTTTCCATATTTTTCTTGGTATTTGGCTTGTCTTTCTTCTTTATTTGCAAATCGTTCATTTTGTTTATCTAGCCGTGGTTCTTTTTTATCAAGTTTATTTTCAATTTTTAATAATTCTTTCTGATGTTGGATGAGTTCAGCACCTTCTAGCTTGTCAGCATCTACTTTATCTAAGGTTTCTTTTTTAGTATTTAATTCCTTTACCTTTTTTGCTAACCTTGTTTCCTTTTTGCCCCCAGTATTTCCTGTTGGTCTTCTATTTGCCCCCAGCGTTTGTCTTAGTGCTGATCTTCCTCCTCGTCCATCATCTAAAACAGATTTTAAGAACTCGGATTTTCTATATAATGTGGCAAGGTTAAGTTGAGCATTTGCATTAATTGATCTGCTATTTTGGATTGTATTTCCATAAGCTTCCATCCCTAAATTCGAGCGGTTCCATTCGTATGTACCGCTATACCTAACGTTTGAAGTAATAAAATCCAGAACAGGTATTTTATTGAAAGGGATGTTATAGGAAATGTTGTAGGCGTGATTATAACGCATTGCTTTTCCTAACGTGCTCAACTGCGAGGTAACTGAGTCTTGAAACTCTCTGTATAAGGTTGGATTTTCTCTTCTGTCAACCTGTCCTTCTGCTTCGTCGAATATAGAATTATTCATTGATCTGAAGTCAAGTTTTAAATTTCTTGTGATATCATATTGGAAGCCAAACTCTCTATTCCAAGTAAAGTTTTTCAGGTAAATTGGGTCAAATTCAAAATCTGTATTTGGTATATTATTACGGATTTGTCTTTCGTTGTAATCACGTTTCAGATTATTTCTAACATTTATATTTTTTGGACCCAAGAATAAGTTTGTTTCACGAATGATGTTCCACCATTTAGATTTTTTCATGAAATCAACATTTTTAAATGGTTCCCATGCTTTTGGTGAAGCGTTATAAACATAATCCAAACCTCCTTTCCAAATTTTTGTACGGTCGTAATTGACATTGAAATCTCGATGTAAATCTTCTGAATATCCAAAGTTTAAACTAAAGTTAGAAATATCCCAAGGTCTTGACTGTGAGCCTGGTTTCTTTTGTCGCCTTACATTTGTAAAGTTAAAAGATTGTCGTTCGTTAAAATTTTGCCCGTCTTTTCTTTTTTGTCTTCTTTCCGCAAGGTCATCATATTCCGTCAATTCAACATCTGGATTGTAAGGATCGTATTGAGGATTAATTACACCAACCGAATAAGTATAAAGAAAAGGGATATCAATTTTTGCCCTATCTCCAAGTAATTGTCCAGCTTGAACATTCGCTGATAAATCCAGATTGAGTCGAACATCTCTTTGTCTCTCAGACACACGACTATCAATACTTCCCCAACCGATTCCGCTATATGAACTTGCAACGTTTATATCTGCAAAATCTGCAATTTGTAATTTTGCATCTACGAGTGCTGCGGAACCTCCTTTGTTATCGAATTCAGTTAACCGCAATTCGTTTACCCAAACCTCAACACATTTATCTAGTCCATCATCTGGCTTCCATGGATTTTCAGAGTTTTTCGCAGGATTTCTAACCCCAATCATTATGGTTTTGACATCTTTCAGGTTAGGGTTACCTATTATTTTTATCATTCGTTTAGGACGTGGTTTCTCGTCAAAATCTGAAGACCCCATCTTATGTTCTATTTCTTTTGCATATTCAACATTGTATGTCAATGTAGAGCCAGGAGTTTCCATTTCTCTATTTCGTTCTTTCTTGAGTTGAATTAAATCATCAAACACAATCCTTAAGTTGTTTTCTTCAGGCCAAATATCAGTATCAGTAGAAGAACCCCAAGGTGTAACTTTTAATGGCACTTCATATTCGTAGTAGTTCTCTTTGAAATCGGTTCCTAATCGAATAAAAGCTGTAACATCATTATCGTAAAGTGGTTTTGTAGGGTCAATTTCTTCTGCATGGAGGAACATTTCTAGGTTTTTATACATGACCATATCCATGCCGATATTTTTTGTGGCAGCTCGTGCATCTCCATCCTGCAAGTCACATATTTCCAGTGTCATAGCTTGTTCATTTAGCTGTCTTTGATATTGTTGTGAAGGATCAATTTCTCGAATAATTCCCGGCGGAAGTTCGTAAGGGATTGGTTGTCTTTGGTCGTGCTCTTCCTTGTTAACGGCTCCAATATTAAAAGATGTTAATCCTGGATCAACTTGGATTCCATCTGTTGGTTGACCTAAATCTTCACGGAATTTTCTCCATTCGCTTCGAATAAACTCTAATTTGGCAAAACGCAATGTCGTTTGATTTTCAAAAGAGCGCAAGAACATTCTCATAAAACGGATAGAACGGAAATCTGTAATTCCGTTTACAGCCAAATCAGGATTTCGTACTGGAATTCTAAATTGATACCACTTGTATGCTTTATTATCTTTAGAATATTCTCGTGTATTGATGATATAGTTCTTACCAACTTGCAAATCTGATTTTCTTAAAGACACTTTGTATTGGAAATAAGCCTCGGTTTCACTCAAGTTATTGTCATTATTTATATCTTCTACGTCAGGCATGTTTGTAGCCTGTGTACTGTATCCTTCGGCGTTTATGTTTGCCGACATTTCTGGGGTAGGAGAGTTCCCTTCCATCCCATTCCAACGTTTATATCTATCGACAATTCCGCGTTGTTCTTGGTCATATCTATCGTCTCGATAATAATTGTAATTGTCGTTGGATACATCATTCAATAATCTGTCCTTCGCAGCTTGGGAAAGCGTTGTGTTATTTTCGATCCAACTTACGTAAGTAGGATAATTTTCTCTTTCTTTTTCATCGTTATATCCATCTATTCCGACATCTTGTGCTGCACGCTTAACAGGGTCGTTGTCAAAAGCATTTACTACAACTTGTTGTGTTGAAATTCTTGCCCAATTTGTCTGGTCTATGTTTTGTGTTGTGGTATAATCCGATGGAAGTCCACTTTCAAAACTTTTTCTTGAATCTGGTAGAATATCTTCAGATAAATTTCCCAAATTGAAATATAAATCTCCTCCAGAATGGTCGTTATTTGGGTCTTGGTCTTCATTGAACGGGTCTAAAATCCAAAATTGGATATATTCAATGTTGTTATTTTCAAAATCCGTTGTAGTTAACGAACGCATAATTCCACCCCACCTATCTTGAGGATTTATAAAATAACCATCAGCATCTACTGTGTTTGTAGTATCATAATTATACATTCCCCTTTCCTGCGGATAAAATGTTAAATCCATAGTAGGAAGATTCTTATTATCTCCTAAAGCCAAATCAGTACTTGGGAATAATTCTTGTTTGGTCACAAAAGCTGCATTCATATTCTCTTTTTGAGAAGGGTCTTCTTGAATGTGCTTTGGAGTTGCTGCACTATTTAAATGGAATGTAGAATAATCAATAATATACCAAGATAGATGAGATCGATTAAACCCTGTTCTTAAATCATTTTTAAGTGATGCTTCTGGGAATAAATCTGTTTGTCCTTGTGGAATGGAAGCCAATTTCCACGAAGTAAAGTTTTTTAGGTCGATGGTAGATTGACTCCCTTCAAAATCATCGACGTACGAAATACCTTCTTTTGTTATTGCTCTTGGAGAACCAGGGATGAGGTGTGCAAATTCAGCATTTAATGTTAAAGATGACATTGTTTTTGTTGAAATCGTTGGGATAAAGTTGATCAACTTTGTCAAGAATGGAAGGTCGGTTCTATATGAGAGGTTCATTCCAACGATGTTGTTTCGATAAGGTTCTTCACCAATATCAACTTTTTGTGTGATGGGTTTTTCAGTTTTCATCATCCATGTTGCTCCGATGTTGAAGTCGGGATTAAAACGATAATCGAGATGTGTACCGATAAGGGATTTATTTTGGAAGCCAAAAATGGAGTTGCTTTCTACTGATATTTTGATATCAGCGTTAGATTCTAAAACAGAGCTATTGAGTATTTTTACTCTTCCCAAGTTGTAATCAACAGTAAAATCCACTCCTTCTTGCAATCTGATACCACCAGCGGTTACAACAACTGCGCCTTCTGGAACGTTTAGGGCATTTAAAGGAATTTCATCACTTACGGAGGACTCATATTTTCCTACGAAATAGAACCTATTCTTCTTCGGGATTTGTTGTGCCGCAATTTTTGTAGAATCGTACAGTTCATGGAATACAACATTACTAGAGATATTGATTCCAATATTAGCATTATCCATTTCGTTTTGAATTGTTTGCCCGAACGGTTCGATTGTACTAAAATAGATTCGTCCATTTCTGGTGTTTATTGTTCCACCGTTTGTTGCTCTATTTCCGTCAAAAGTAATCGGCATAAAATCGAAAACTCCATCTTTTTGGGCACGATTATTTTGATTTAACCTGTCCATTCCAACAACATCAATCACTTGTCTGTCATCTAATCCAGGATAAGGAAGGAAGTTGACATTTAAACTGTTTTCGGGGTTGTTATATAAGATGTCTAATCTAAATCCTTCTTGACTTACTTGGTATGCGCCAATCGAATAAACGTTTTTCATCATTAAGTCCCACAATTTATTTTTAGGATTTGTGATGGTTGGTTTTAATAATTTCAAGAATAAAGCCTTTGTTCCATCAATTCCATCTGTTGAAAACTCTCCAACTTGATAAGTTCTTCCTGAATATGTATATTCATAAGCAACACCAAGCACCTCATCGTTGTTTAAAGGGATGTTTACCGAAATAAATCCAAGTTGAGCATTATAGGTAAACTCTTGTTCAGATAATTTTCTGGCATTTTCTAATTTTTCATAATCTACCGACTGTTTGAATGGTCCAGGCGATAAAAGCTCTGTCTCCAATGCCGAAACAGCGTTGTTAAAACCTCTAATTGTGGAGTTATTGATTAAGTAGTTGTACAAGCCGTTTGCATAGTTATCAGGAAGTTCGTTTGATGATGCGGAACCAGGATTGCCCGACCAATTTTCACTTTTTGCTTCCCCAAGATCGGTAAAAGCCAAGACGTTTCTTGTTTCTTCGACTTGGTTAGATTGGTTTGTTACCCAAACTTCAATTCGTGTAATATCGACCAATGAATTTATTATAGGAACGGTTTTCATTGCTTCGTCATAGTGTTCTCTGTGATAATAATTCAAGAAGTAATGGCGATTTGCCTCGTATTCATCGGCTTTTAGTTCAAAATCTTTAATTTGGGCACCGCCTTTGATGTTTATTTCGTTTTTCTGACCTCTCGAAGTTGAAGCAATTGCGTCTACGGTAAGACGACCAAATCTCATTTTTGTTTTAACTCCAAATAGTGTTTGAGAACCTTCTATCAAAGATGTTTCGAGTGGCATTTCTACATTTCCAGCTTCAATTTTTTGTATAATTTGGTCCTCATTTCCTGTCCATTCTAATTTTGTAACATTATCAAAATTAAAGGATGCTTGTGTGTTGTACGAAGCACCTAATTTTAATTTTGTTCCAATCTCTCCAACAATATTTAATTGAATGTTTTGGTCAAAGTCAAACATTGTCATTCTTCTGTCTTTTTCTGGGATTTGTGGATTATCATAACGCGATGAGTTCACCCCTAAAGAGATTTCAATACTTCCTTCTGGTCGTATGTTTATCTCATCTGATCCAAAAATATTAGCAAAAATTGGGTCATTAATTTTAATTGGCGGAATTAGTCCTTGTTCTTCTTTTGTTTGAGAATCAACCTTTTCTTTCCAATAGTCGCTCATTTGTTTTTCACGTTGATATTGCGTGTATTCCTCCAAAGTCATCATTGAACCTGGTCTATAATCTAAATCACCAATGGTTTCTTTAAAAATATATTTTCCAGTTACAGGGTCATAAACGATTGTTTTTTGAACGCTAGATGGATCGCCCAAATCAAAACTTTGTTTGTTGTTTTGTGTTGGGTCGTGAGGGTTGTTAATGGGATATCTTAGTTTGGTGGAATCTCCATTATTTTGTGCAGATGACACATTGTATATAAAAACAAATAAAATGGTCATCAGCAGACCATTTATGAGTTTCATATTTTTATGTTGTATCAGTTTCTTCACTTTTTCCTTTCGGATTTATAAAATTTTCAACGCATCTTTAATTAGCATCTCAACAGTGTCTTGCTCCTTCATTACTTTTTTAATAGCACTTTCTGCTTTTCTTCTGTCAAAACCTAAAGAAATCAAAGCAGTTAACGCATCAAATCGAAGTGTATTGTTTGATTGTGAAGAAATATTATCAGAAACTCCGAATTTTAACATTTTATCTTTCAATTCAACAATCATTCTTTCGGCTGTTTTTGTTCCAATTCCTTTCACACCTTTAAGGGTAATAACGTCTTCTGATGCTATTGCATTGGCAATTTCTGAAGAGTTTAAACCTGACAACATGATTATGGCAGTACTTGGCCCGATTCCTGATACAGATGTCAGTAAGTTAAACATTTCTCTTTCATCCTTTTCTTTGAAGCCATATAAGATTTGTGCATCTTCTCTCACTATGAATTGAGTGTATATCTTAACGGATTCAGTGTCAGGCATATTAGAGAATGTATTCAAAGATATCTTCACTTCATATCCAATTCCTCCACATTCTATTACCAATTCTGTTGGATTCTTTTCTATTAATTTTCCGTTTAGGTATGTTATCATAATTTATTTATTTTGCGCATCTACAACTGCAATTTTTACCATATTCACAATTTCTCTTACCGTAGAGCGCAACTGTAGAATATGTATAGATTTTTTAAGTCCAACTAAAACAGGACCAATCGTCTCTGAATCAGTCATTTCTTGTAACATTTTATAAGTAATGTTTCCAGCTGCTAAATTAGGGAAAATAAATGTATTTACGTGTTTATTTACTAAATCAGAGAAAGGGAACTGCTCTTTTAGTAGTTCGTTGTCTAGTGCAAAGTTAGCTTGTACCTCTCCATCTACTGTGAGTGTTGGGTATTTATCATGAATTATTCTAACTGCCTCTGTCATTTTGGTTGCGTCTTTTCCTTTGGATGAGCCAAAATTAGAGTACGAAAGTAATGCAATTCGAGGCGTAACATTGAACTTACGGATTGTACGTGCAATTTGATGGGTGATTTCTGCAATTTCTTCTGCCGTTGGATCTATATTAACAGTTGTATCTGCTAAAAATATTGGGCCACGTTTGGTAATAAGAATATACATTCCAGCGACAAGTTTTACGTCTTCTTGTGTCCCAATTGCCTGTAGTGCAGGTCGAAGCGAATTGATATAGTTTCTTGTTTGTCCTGTAATCATTGCATCTGCATCGCCCGACTTAACCATCATTGCACCAAAATAATTTCGTTCGCGCATAATTTTTGAGGCCTCATATTCAGTAAATCCTTTTCGTTTTCTAGCTTCAAAAAACTCTTTTGCATATCGTTTAAGTTGGTCTGATTCTTCTTCTGATTTTGGGTCATATATTTCAACATCATCGCCAAATTCGATGTTAAAATCTTCCATCATTTCATGGATTTTCTTTTTTCTTCCCAAAAGAATTGGTGTAATGATTCCTTCTTCGTAAGTGGTTTGTGCAGCTTTTAATATTCTATAATCATCAGCTTCTGCAAATACAACGCGTTTAGGATTTCTGATGGCTTTTTCGGTGATTGTTCGAATTAATTTATTATCTATTCCGAGCCTTTTCTTTAGCTCTTCCTCATAAGCGTCCCAGTCTTCAATTGGAAATTGTGCAACACCTGAGTCCATAGCTGCTTTTGCTACTGCAGGTGCCACATAATAGATTAATCTTTGGTCCAGAGGTTTAGGAATAAATTGCTCTCGTCCAAACACAATGCTTTTTTCACCGTATGCCTCGCTCACTTCATCGGGAACAGACTCTTTGGCTAATTTTGCAATAGCATATACGGCTGCTAATTTCATTTCTTCGTTTATTGTTGTTGCACGAACATCTAAAGCCCCTCTAAAAATAAAAGGAAATCCAAGAACATTGTTTACTTGATTTGGGTTATCAGAACGTCCAGTTGCCATAATCACATCATTTCGTGCCTCCATAGCGTCTTCATACGATATTTCTGGATTGGGATTTGCTAATGCAAAAACAATAGGGTCTTTCGCCATTGACTTTACCATTTGCTTGGTAACAAGTCCGCCCGTTGATAGTCCTACAAACACATCTGCACCTTTTAGCTCTGTTTTTAAGTCTGAAGTCTTCTTGTGTACGGCAAATTCTTTTTTCTGGTCGTTAATATCGTCTCTGTCTTTACTCAATAAGCCTTTGCTGTCAAACATGTAAATATTTTCTCTTCTTACACCCAGAGCCTTGTATAATTTTGCACAACCCATTGCCGATGCTCCAGCACCAGATATTACAAGTTTTATTTCATCTATTTTTTTGTTTGCTAATTCAAGCGCATTGAGTAATCCAGCAGCCGAAATAATGGCTGTGCCATGTTGATCGTCGTGCATAATTGGAATATCCAACTCATTTTTTAATCTTCTTTCAATTTCAAAAGCTTCAGGGGCTTTAATATCCTCAAGATTAATCCCTCCAAATGTTGGAGCAAGTGCTTTTACAGTTTGGATAAAAACTTCTGGATCATTAGCATCTAACTCAATATCAAAAACATCTATGTCGGCAAATATTTTAAAAAGAAGTGCTTTACCTTCCATTACAGGTTTGGATGCTTCAGGACCGATATTCCCAAGTCCTAAAACCGCCGTTCCGTTTGTAATCACACCAACGAGGTTTGATTTTATTGTATATTTATAAACATTTTGCTTGTCTTTAGCAATTTCTAAACATGGATCAGCCACGCCAGGAGAATATGCCAGACTTAAGTCGCGTTGTGTACTATAAGGTTTCGTTGGAATCACTTCAATTTTCCCAACTCTTCCCTGAGCGTGATAGTCTAATGCGTCTTGTTTTTTTATTTTCGCCATTTTTCTTATATTTATATCCACTTTTTCATTCAATAAAAACCAATTTAGATTTTAGATATTATTTGGTCTATATGAAGAGATAAAGCAAGGGGGTAAAGTTAATAAAAACATGGATATTTTATCTAAATTATGTGTAGAAAACGAAAAGTAGTTATTTTTTCTGGTGCAGGAATTAGTGCAGAATCGGGTCTGAATACTTTTAGAGACAGTGATGGTTTGTGGGAGAAATATAAAATTGAAGATGTAGCAACACCTGAAGCATGGTCTAAAAACCCTGAATTGGTAACTGCTTTTTACAATATGCGACGTAAACAATGTTATGAAGCAAAACCGAATTTGGCTCATTTTGCTATTCTCAGACTAGAAAACGTGTATGATGTTCATATCATTACACAAAATGTGGATGATTTACATGAACGTGCGGGTAGCAATAGAGTAATTCATTTGCATGGAGAGCTGAATAAGGTAAAAAGTTCTGGACCGAATGCAGAAAGACAATATTATTTCCAAAAGGATTGGGAGGTTAAAATGGGCGACTTATGTCCTGAAGGCTTTCAATTGCGACCACATGTTGTTTGGTTTGGAGAAGCTGTGCCGATGATAGATAATGCAATTGATACAATCCAAGATGCAGACATAGTTGTGGTTGTTGGGACATCTTTAAACGTTTATCCTGCCGCTGGAATTATTCATTATGCACCTTCTACAGCTTGCTTTTATTTGATTGACCCCAATCCTGTATCAGCACCCAAAAATTTTAAAGTCGTTAAGGAAGTAGCATCTGTTGGAATGCAGATAGTTGTTGAGGAGTTGATAGAAAGAAGAAATGTTAAGTCTATTTAGATTAAATCACTGACTACTGCTTAACCAATCTTTTCGTAATGCTTCTTTGTTGTTCTCCTACGTAGATGTTAACAAAGTAAACACCTCTTTTTAATTCGCTTATGTTTACTTTTGTGTTTTTTTCGTTCAGTAAAACTCTTTTTACCTCTTTTCCGAGAGCATCTATGAATACGGCAGTTGCATTACCTTTTGTATTACTATCTACAGTAATTACGTTAGTAGCTGGATTTGGGTAAACACTATAAACGAGTTCTTCTTGTTTTTCAATAGAGGCAGTAAAATTATTGTCAACATCAATGGTAATATCAGCAATTTGATTTTCATCAGCATCAAGGATAAAATATTTAACAACGGCGGTACCCGCTTCTTCTCCTGTGTTAACCTGAGGTTTAAAGTTTGTTGTATCTTCTGGTTGTAGGACAATAGGAGAGCTTGGGCAAATCCAGTAAGCTCCTTCTGTGTTAAAGCAATACCCTGGAAATCCACCTGCACTTTCGGCTTCACAGAATTGAATAAGGAAATTATTGTTTGAGATAGAAATTACTTCTCTACTATAATTAATTGTTATGGGTTGGTCACTGGTATTAGTCAAGTAGAAGATATCTCCTAACAATGGTTCATTTATTCCATTGCTATTAAAGTATGAGATTCCATTAGTTACATCTTCTTTAGCAGAATTGAGGATCTTTACTGTTCCTTGAGAGAAAGTAATGTTTGCTAAAAGAAAGCTAAATATAATAAAGTATAATTTTTTCATATCAAAAGTAATTTATATTCGAATATAGAAAATTTTGTGCCAACTTCAAAATATAAATGTATTACACTATAAAATTATCTTAATACATTTAGTTTTGTAACTTTTGTTTCTCCATTCACATTAATGTGACAAAGATAAACTCCGTTTGAAACGTGAGACAAATCAATTGTATAAACATTTGTTCCTGCATTAACCTTTTCTGTTGGTTTAGAATGTACCACTTCGCCAATCATATTATATACAACCAAAGAAATCTCAGATGGATTTTCTAATTTTAATTGAATATTTGCAACAGAATTAGTCGGATTAGGAAAAACAGATAATCCAAATGTATTTGCTTCCTCTGCTAATCCAGATGGAGAACTCAAGTCAATTTGTCCTGCATTGATAATTTCCCCAGTTGTCTTGTTAACGAACATACCAATTGCATGCATATTGTTTACGTTCCAATTAGATGACCTAGGGAAAGTATATGTATGCGTATATGACTCTCCATTATTTAATGTTGCGGGCAAAGAACCAGTTGCTCCATTCATGTTGTTTGCCCCAAGTGCTCTCGCTACGTGGTTGTAACCACCCAATAAAGCACTTTGATCAACTGGTGAAGCTAAATTCATCCAGTTAACGCCATTTATATCAATCAAATTTGCAAAATTATAGTACCCATTCACTTGCTTCCAAGCTCCGCCACTTCCTTTAACACTGTCTTCTGTTAGAACAACGGATAGTCCATAGCTTCCTGTTAAAATATCAGTAACCATATTTACACGAGCAGTTACTATGATTTCAGTAGCGGTAACTTCAATGTTTTCAAAATCTACTGAACAAGGAACAGCCATGTCTTTCCTCTGGTTTACTCCAACTTGAATATCGCCAGGGTCCATTCCGATTACACGATCGACTGCTGCGTAAGGATATCCTCCTGTAAACCCAGGAAGACTATTTGTGCCACTATTATAAGAACTAACAGCCATAGGGTCTGAATTATGAACAGCAATAGTGATTGCCATAGGTTCTTCTGCATGAACGTAATCCATTGCTACTGTTCCTCTTGGACACCATTGGCACCATGTTCCTGTTTTTTCTTCAGCAACAGCATATATTTCTATTTTAAACGATGTTCAAAGAAAATCTGAATACTTCAAGGCTTTAGGTTTTCAGTTGGGGCATAAAGCGGCGGGACTTCTTTATCCTAACTGGGTTTGGGTTGGTCGCTCTTACTATTCCAAAGGAAGTAAAAACATCAAGCGTGCAAAGCCTATGATTGCTAAAGGAAACTGGGATATTGCAGAAAAGCAATTGTTAATGGAAACTAATCCAAAAAACGAAAAAGTTCAACGGCGTATTCTTTATAATTTAGCCCTAGTAAAAGAAGGGCAAGGACAAATTACGGAAGCCATAGAGTTTGCTGAACAATCAGCTCTTTTAGGTGATAAAATGGCCAATGAATATTTGAAAATCTTACGAAGAAGGGAAGCTCAACTTGGTTTATAAATATATTGCTTTTAATTAAGATATATTGTTGCTTATAGATAAAAAAAGCAGATAAATTGACTCACTTTTTAGAAAAAATGATGTTAAATTAAATGACTTAGGTGTTTGGTTTCTTTTAGGTTTATCATCTTTATTCACCATTTTTTAGTGGTCGAATACTTTTAACGGATTTTATCATATAGTTTACGATTTTCTCTTCACATCCGTCATCGTCTGTTCTGAATATATAATTAATCCCATTGATGGTATGTTGAGCTGCCACATGGAAACTTTCATGATTTACACCAACCTTGTTATCATTGGATATACCTTTGAATTTAAGGGTTGTTTTGTACACGACAAAGTTTTCATCTTTTTCAAGATATTCAATGTTATAAATATCTAAATCATCAACATACGTTAGAAATTCTTCAAATGGTTCGTCTCCCCAATCTTCAATTTTTAGTCTAAAATTCGGGCCTGCTTCAATTAACCACTCATAACTATCGAGGTCGTGTTTAATTGTTGTACTTGTTGATGCGCCAATGCTTGCAGTTTCGTCTGGAATATACACCATTGCATCAATCTGATACGGTCTTAAACTGAGTGCCTCAAAATTATCAAGCCCAATTTCTTCGTCTGAATAGATTACTTTAATAGTTTTCGATTCATTGTCATTACAAGATATGAAAATCGAAGTTAAGAAAAATATTCCTATGATATAGAGTGATTTTTTCATTCTTAAAATAAGTTTATATGTCATAAATGTAGCAAAAGATAATGAATCTTAGTTTAAAATCAGATAAATTATTTTATTTGTTATTAAAATAACTCTATAAAAGGTGTTAAATGAACAAAAAAAATATTCTAATGTTATACGAGGGATGGCACAGTATAAAATAAAAGATTTAGAAATCCTTTCGGGCATTAAAGCGCATACCATCCGAATATGGGAAAAGCGATATGGGTTGTTGGAGCCTGAACGTTCTGAGACACAAATCAGATACTATACTGATGTTGATCTCCAGCGTTTAATGAATATATCTATTTTATATAAGAATGGGCATAAAATTTCAAAAATAGCCGAGTTATCGGAAGAAGAAATCTGCTCAATTATATCAAAAATCAAGGAAAATAATCATTGTTGTGACACCGATGTTTCATTGCTAATTGAGTCTGCAGTGGGAATGAAATGTCTGAGTTTTAATCAGATTTTAGAAGACATTATTGTTCGCAAAGGAACGGAGGAAGCTTTTAGAAGTTGTATCTTTGATTTTATTACAAAGATTGAGTCACTTTGGAGGGTGAAGAAAATCACCCATGCCCAAAAACATTTTGTTTACAACAGGCTTAGACAAAGATTAATTACAGAAATAGAATTATTGCCTGAAGTTCCTTCTGAAGAATTTGAAGTACTCCTTTTTACGCCAGAAGGTGAATATAACGAGTTGGATTTGTTGTATTTTTATTATCAGTTAAGGGGAAGAGGTAGAAACGCAGTTTATTTGGGTGTGAATTTACCAATCCATAAATTAGAAAATACGCTGGATGAATTTAAACCTTTAAAAATTGTAACTTCAATTAACGAAAATTTATCGGAGGTAGAATACAAAAAACATCTTGATGAATTAGAAAAAATATCTCAAATCCCCATTTATATCGGCGGAGGGATTGTAAATAAATATGGATTTCATAAACATAAAAACATCTATCCTTTTTCCGAATTGATTAAATAAAAACCATCGTTTTATCTCTTTTTTTAAGTCTTTAGATTAAAATCATACAAGAATCCATGTTCAAAATCTGCTATTATTGGAATCCTATTTTAATATTTATGACATAAACGCATCTATTTCAGTGTTTTATGATTTTTATTATGGTGATTTTTGAAATTTTAACAACCTTGGTTATTTGTTAAATCACTAAAAAGTTGGTATATTTGCATAAATGTTTGTTTAAGGAATAGACATTTAAAATATAAAAAGGTTAAACAAAATTCATTAGAAATTAAAATATAAAATATTATGTCAACACTCGAATTTAACAATACGCTGACATCCATGGAGTCTTATTTATTGGCGTTTGCGATGAGCTTTACGAAAAACATGGAAGATGCAAAAGATTTAACACAAGAAACGATGTTAAAAGCAATTCGCTACAAAGATTATTATAAACCAAAAACAAATTTTAAGGCTTGGGTTTTTACCATTATGAAGAATACTTTTATTAATCAGTATAGAAGGAAAGTACGCTCAAAAACAATTTTTGATAATTCTCAAGATTTATATTTATTAAACAATTCTGAAGATTATATGGGGACGCCTTTGAATATGATAAAGGATAAAGAGCTAAATGCAAAATTAGAAATGCTCGATGACGAATACCGAATTCCCTTCATGATGCATTTCGAGGGTTATAAATATAAAGAAATTGCGGACGAATTGGGAATCCCTTTAGGAACGGTTAAAAGTAGAATATTTATCGCTAGAAAGAAATTAATGGATGCTTTACCCGAGTATCAAAACTACGCAAGTTAATATGTTGCTTTAGCAGGGTTTCATATTTATGGTTAAAAAGAGGAACGAATTTTGTTCCTCTTTTTTATAGATAAGGCTTCTAAATTATGCTAAATCTATGTAACATTGTTATCTGGAAGTATTTAAAGATTGAGTTCTTGTAAACATTTGATTAAAAAGATGTTATTTTTAAATAAAAGTCGCTATTTTTGCGGTCGCTTTTACCACTTAATAATATAAAAAATATGTATTTTAAAACAATTTATGTAATTGCAGACAACCCTTTCGGGAAGCTCATTGCTGAATGGTCAGCGAACAATGGCATTGAGGTTATTTCTACCAAAAAAGACAATCATTTAGATGAAAAAATTGACGGTGTTGTTCATTTCCATACTGATCACGACTTTGTAAAGGAGGATGAAGAGATTCGGGAGTTTTTAATAAAAAATCATAAAATCGACCATAAAGTTGATTTGAATGGAACAAAAATCGCTACTTTGTCAAACTTTGAAATATGGGTTGCAAGGAATCGTCCAAAAAATATATTATTTTTGGGTGACAAAGAATTAGTAAAAAATGAAAGACTATTTAGTTTTTTAGAAGATATAGGATTTTTAGAGGAAGTAGGGAAGTAGCCGATTTCTGCTTTTTAAGTTAAAAGGCAAAACTCAAAATTTATGAGCAAAGTAAAAGCAAATGATAATGTAAAAGTACATTATACAGGAAAATTAACAAACGGGGAGGTATTTGACAGTTCAGAGGGTCGTGAACCATTAGCCTTCACCGTTGGTGCAGGACAAATGATTTCAGGTTTTGACAACGGAGTTGTTGGAATGGAATTAAACGAAAAAAAAGTAATTAACATCCCTGCGGCAGAGGCTTACGGCGAAGTAAGACAAGAATTAATTCAGGAGGTTCCAAAAGAACAATTACCTGCAGAAATTGATCCAGTAGTAGGAATGCCATTAACAGCAACTTTACCTGATGGGTCACCTATGCAATTGGTTGTTACTGAAGTAACAGATACTACAATTGTAGTTGATGGTAATCATCCATTGGCTGGAAAAGAATTAATCTTCGACGTAGAAATCGTTGAGATTAGTTAATCTTATATTTAAATGAAGTTATTCAAATTGGGTGTTCTTAAATGAAAAAGAGCACCCAATTTGTTTACAATCCTTAAATATAACACCAAATTTTGCATCTCATTTTCTATAATTATAAGATAAATTTTAGGAAATAATTACCGAACATCAATCTTCTACGCTTCTTATTTATAATAAACTTACGTTATAGATCAGAGAATACCAAATTTTATGTTCGTTTCAATCAAATTAACTTTTAATCGATGTTGAATGTGACTTAGCAGTAAAATATTTTACTTAACCCCTCCGCCCAATGCTTGATACAAATCTACGATACTTGTCATTTTTCTAACTTGAGAGCCAATTACCGATAAGCCAGCATTTAGAGCACTTTGTTGGGCGTTTAAAACTTCTAAATAACTGAAATTATTAAGACCACTTGCTAGTAAGGATTGAGAATCTTCTACGGACTGATTTAATAATTCTTCTTGCTCCAATTGAATTTCCATTTTCTCTTCAGCCGCTTGGTAATTGTACAGTGCATCGGAAACTTCTTTACTTGCTTGAATTAAAACACCACGATAATTTAACCGAGCTTGTTCTTGTTGTATTTGAGAAACTTCAAAGTTAGTTCGGATTTTTCGCTGGTTAAAAATTGGTGCTACAATTCCTCCAACAAGGTTCCCAACAATAGAATTGATACTAAACCAATTGTTAATATCTCTCGATTGAAGTCCACCACCAACACCAATGGTAAGCGTAGGGTAAAATTGTGCTCGGGCAACATTTACCATTTCAAAAGCCATTCTATAGTTGTATTCTGCCGATTGAACATCGGGGCGGTTGGCTAATAGTTGAATTGGAACGCCAGTTTTTAACGTAGAATCTATTACTTGTTCGTCTAATGTAGAACGTTCAATGTCGTGTGGTTCATCTCCCATTAGAATACAAATTGCATTTTCTATAAGGCGAATTTGATTATTAATATTAATCAACATCACCTGAGCTTCTAAATATTGTGCTTTTGTTTGTTGAACAGCTACTGAAGTGATTCCTTCAATACCAGATTGTTGCATGGCTTCAGTGGTTTCAAAACTAGTTCTTCTGAGTTCTAATGATTTTTCTAAGACTTCAACTTCTTTGTCTAATGCTAAAAGTTGATAATATGCTTTTGCAATTCCAGAAATAAGTTGTGTTTGAATTACCCTTTTTACTGCATGTGTTTGCATAAAAGAAGCATCAAAAGCACGTTTTTGACTTCTAATTTTTCCCCAGATATCTGCTTCCCAAGAAACATTGAGGGATAAATCAAAAAGATGAAATTGGTTAGAAACACCAAGCTGCAACATTTGTCCTTGAATTCCGTTTTCTGAAATCCTTGACAAACTGTAATTTGCTGCAGCATTTACAGTTGGATAAAACCCTGCTTTTCCTTGTTTTACGTACGCTTCTGCGACTTTAATTTGCTCCAAAGCGATAAGGTGGTCGATGTTGTTTGTCAATGCATGGTCAATATGATTTTGAAGAATTGGGTCTGTAAACATCTCTTTCCAAGATAATGTTGCAATCGTATTTGTATCTACGTCTTCTGAGTTTCTGTATTCCTCTGTTTGCACGATGTTGTCAGGACTAGCATACTCCTTAGCAACAAGGCAAGATTGTAATACAAATACTATTAAGCCAAATCCTAAAACTATTTTTAATTTTCTCATAGTTACTAATAAATATCTTTTTTCAAAAATTATTTAACTTCCTCAATTTGCTTCTTTTTAGAAGGGTCACCTGTCACCTTTTCTTGTAACCATTGGAAAACAATATATAAAGAAGGAATAATAAAAATTCCTAATAATGTACCAATTAACATTCCACTGATTGCCGTAGCTCCAATTGCTCTGTTTCCAACTGCACCAACTCCTTGTGCTAACGCCAATGGAGTTAAACCTAGAATAAATGCAAAAGAAGTCATTAAAATCGGTCGTAAACGTGCTTTTGCTCCATCAATCGCAGAGTCTAAAATGCTTTCTCCTTTTCGTCTTCTTTGGAGTGCAAATTCTACAATCAATATGGCGTTTTTAGCTAATAATCCGATAAGCATGACCATGGCAATTTGGAAATAGATTGTGTTCTCCATTCCCAAAATCATGGTTGTAAAATACGAACCAAAGATTCCCAAAGGGACTGATAAAAGTATCGAAAACGGCAACAAGTAACTCTCATATTGAGCTGCAAGAAGGAAGTAAACAAAGACAACAACCAATATAAACACAAGAACAATTTGTCCCGATGCATTTACCTCTTCACGTGTTAAACCTGAATAACCCAATGAATAATTACTAGGTAATTGGCTTGCTACTTCTTGAAGCGCATTGATAGCATCTCCAGAGCTGTATCCAGGAGCAGGCGCACCCGTAATTTTAGCTGAATTAAACATGTTGAATCGAGATAAGGAAGTTGGTCCATAATCACGCTCTAAATTTACAAACATACTCACAGGCGACATTTCACCAGTATTTGTTTTTACATACATCTTGTTCAGGTCGTCTTTGTCAACCCTATCTTCTGGAGGTGCTTGCAAATACACACGGTATTGTTTCCCAAAACGAGTAAAATCTGCCACATACATACTTCCGATATATCCTTGCATGGTACGGAAAATCGAGTTGATATTTACTCCGTATTCTTTTGCTAAAGGAACATCAATATCCATTCTATATTGTGGATAATCTGTACGGAAAGAACTTTGTGCATATAAAATTTCAGGGCGTTGATTTAACATACGAACAAATTCTCTTGAGTTCTGATATAAATCATCGGGAGAACCGCCAGCTCTGTCTAGTAAATTCGTTTCAAATCCGCCAGACATCCCATACCCGGGAATACTTGGTGGTGTAAAGAAAATAATTTCAGCTTCGGGAATTTCTGCTGCCATGGCAAATAATCTTTTGCGAATGGCATCAACAGTTAAATCAGGAGTTTTTCTATCCTCAAAATCGTCTAACTTAATGAATCCCATTCCGTAGTTTGCGCCACCACCATTAAGGAATCCCCAACCAGCATTGAAAGAAGCATCAAATACGCCATCAATGTCTTCAAGTCTTTTAATCAAATCCCGTATTACAGCATCCGTTCTATCCAAAGAAGCCGCCGCGGGTAATTCAATGTTTGCCATGATTATACCACGGTCTTCGTCTGGTACAAAGCCAGTTGAAATCCTTCCAGACGACCACCAAATTCCAACTCCAGCTAAGATAAGAACCAAAGGAGTAATCCATTTGTGTTTTGAAATAAATCTTAAAGAGCCACCGTATCGGTTTACCAAAACATTAAATGCTGTGTTGAATCCTGCGTGAAATCGATTTATAATATTTTTCTTTTTCCCGTTTTCATCTTTATGAGGCTTTAGGAAAACCACACATAATGCAGGGCTCAATGTTAATGCATTCAATGCAGAAATTAAGATGGCAATCATCAATGTCATACCAAATTGTTTGAAGAACACACCAGATGGTCCCCCAATAAAAGTTACGGGTAGAAACACTGCAGCCATGACTAAGGTAATCGATATGATTGCTCCAGTGATTTCATCCATAGCCTCATGCGTTCCTTTTCGAACATCCTGTTCTCCAGCGTCCAACTTGGCATGGACAGCCTCAACGACGACAATGGCATCATCGACGACAATTCCTATGGCAAGAACCAATGCAAACAAGGTCAACAGGTTAATTGAATAACCAAGGATATTTAAGAAAAAGAATGTTCCAATAATTGAAACAGGTACGGCGATAGCAGGAATTAGAGTAGATCGAAAATCTTGTAAGAAGATATAAACAACTAAAAACACTAAAATAAATGCTTCTATTAAGGTTACGACAACCTTGCTGATTGATGCATCGAGGAATTCATTGGTGCTAAATGGAATAAACAACTTCATTCCCTCAGGGAAATCTTTAGATAATCGCTCCAGGGTTTCGTTAATGCCGTTAATAACTTCTCGTGCATTAGAACCCTTGGTTTGGAAAACGGTCATTGACATACTTGGATATCCCATTGCATAAGAAGTAACTCCATAATTCTGTACTCCCAATTCGATATCAGCAATGTCTTTTAAACGCAAAAATTGTCCGTCGCCCATTGCCTTGACGATGATGTTTTCATATTCTTCAGACTCTTCTAATTTCCCAGAATAAATAATGGTATATTGAAAACTTTGTCCTGTATTCATTCCGAGTTCACCAGCAGCAGCTTCTTGACTTTGTTCGTTGATTGCTGCAGCAACATCTTCAGGTGTTAAACCATATTGATAAAGTTTATCAGGTTTAAGCCAAATACGCATTGCATAATTTCGAGAACTATATATTTGGACATTCCCAACTCCATATACACGTTGAATTTCTGGTGTTACGTTGATATTTAGATAATTGGTAATGAATTTGGATCCATAATCAGGATTGTCGCTATAAAAGTTTAGCGCCATCAACATGTCGGTTTGTTGCTTTTTGGTTGTTATACCTGATTGTGTAACCTCTTGAGGAAGCAAAGGATTGGCAAGGGCAACACGATTTTGAACGTTAACCGTTGCAATATCTGGGTCGTATCCAGGTTCAAAATAAACATTAATTGAACCATAACCATTGTTTGAGCTAGTAGAAGTCATATATGTCATTCCTTCCACTCCATTTATCTGTTCTTCAATAGGAATAATTGCACTTCTCATCACGGTAGATGCATTTGCTCCAGGATACATAAAGTTTACGGAAACTGTAGGTGGTGCAATATCTGGATATTGGGTAATTGGCAAGGTCATCATCCCAAGTACTCCTAATATCGTGATAATAATAGAAATAACGGTAGATAATACTGGGCGATCTATAAATCCTTTAAACATAATGTTGCTTTTTCAATTATTATTTTTCGTAAACTACTTTTTCTGGTTTTATGATGCTGTCAAATTCGTGAAGTACTGGTTCAATTCTTTCTCCAGATGAAAGTTGCCCAACCCCAGCTGCCACAATTTCCTCTCCTTCTTCAACACCTTCTGCTACGATGTAGAAATTTCTGATTTCATCTAAAATCTCAAAAGGTTTTGTTACAACAAAAGTACCAGAATCGGATTTTTGAACCTTCATCACATAAGTTTTATCTTGTTGTGAATAGGTAGAATTTTGTGGTACAACGATAACATCCTTATAAATTGAAGGAACTTGAATTTTTCCAGTGCTTCCGTTTGTTAAAAATCTACTTTCGTTATTAAAAACAGCACGAAAATCAATCGTCCCTGTTCTCCTGTCGATTTGAGAATTGATTGTCTGAATTTTACCCTTATTTGGATACGCATGACCGTTTGCCATGATTAAAGTAACTTCAGGTAAATTCTTGATTTTTTCCTCTCTTGTTTCCCCTTCTGATTCCATCAAAAAGTCTAAATATTCTTTCTCATTCATAGAAAAATAAGCATAAACTTCATTGATGTCGGAAACGGTTGTTAGTGGTTGTGGGTCGTTAGGACTCACAAGGTTCCCTTTTCGAATACGAATTTGACCAACATATCCATCTACAGGACTTTTCACAGTTGCATAGCCAATATTTGCCTGAATGGATTGATAAGTCGCTTTCGCTTGACTCAATCTTGCCTCTGCTGTTGCAAGTTGGTTTTCACTTACAATGTCCTTTTCTACTAATGGAATTAATTGATCTACTTGTACTTGTGCAGCATGGATGTTTGCTTGTGCAGCTACCGCTTCTTCGTTTAATGCAACAGTTTCTAACTTAAAAAGAACTTGTCCTTTATGAACGCGTTGACCTTCATCTACTAAGACATCCGTGATATATCCCGCTATTTTTGGTCGAGCTTCACTATTGATTACCCCTTCAATTCGTGCTGTATATGTTTTGTGTGTTGTAATATCACGTAAAGGCAATTGGATGGTATTCACTTTTTTTATTTGAGAACCTTTATTTTGATTTGCATTTTTACCTCCACAAGAAGAAAGTATTATGGTTAAACCAAGGGTGATTATAAGATATCTTTTCATTTTCAATTTATTTATTCTCGTATGTTTTAATAATCGCATTCATCTTTTCTAAATAAGTTTCAATATTTTCGTATTGATGCTTTAAGTAGTTGGTGTAAAGGTCTCTGAAATCAGCTCTTTTCTCAATCTCAATAGAACCCTTTTTATCACTAAACTCTTGTACTTTTTTAAAAATGTCAAGTTCAGCCATAATCATTTTCTGTGTTTTACGAAGATTTGACTCTAAGTAATTTTTACTTAACTTAAAATATCTTTTCCGCTCGCCTTCTTTTGTGAAAAATTCAATTTTTCCTAAATCTAATAAGCGATTGAGTGCAGTGGAAACTGAACTTTTGCTGGATTCAGAGTTTTCAACAATCTCATCAAATGTGTGGCCAGGCTTTGGACAAAGTAATAGAAAAGAATAGATTCGAGATTCCAATGGAGAAAGATGTAATGACTCCATAAAATGCTTGCTCAATTCGTTTTCTAATGCTTTTTGTGATAAAGACATTGTCTATATAAATTAATAAACTACAAAAATACTAAACTTAGTTCGGAAACAACCGAACCAAATAAATTTTTTTATGTTTTTTAACATAGATGTAACTGTATGTGTATGCATTGGTGGTATTGTGTTGACTTTCGCTATTATATATAGATTTTAGATGTGTTTTACATAAAATTTAGATAATATTTGAAAGTATTTTAATCAATATTGTATATTTGTTCACAATAATAAAGTGCTATAATGAAAGCTTTTGTAATGTCTTTTTGTTTTATTTTTTCTCTTTTAGAAGTATATTCTCAAGACTTACATGTGGTTTATGCTGTTGAAATCAAGTCTAACGAACCAACTTCATTATATTTAAGGCCAAGAATTGAAGTAGGTGTGATGAATTTTTATAAAAAAGAGAATCGAAGTAAAATTTCTATTGATTTTGCAGATGGTTTGTTAAGTAGTCATACTTTATATAATGATAGTTTAGGTTTTATAGTGACATGGACAGAAGGGGTTTTAGGCATGAAGTTTGCCACTAAGCACGCTGAAAAACAAAACTTTGAAGATAGCATTACAATTATTAAAGATAGTTCTGAAGTTAATGAGGCAGACCATGTTATTGCCAAGGCAGTTTTCACAGGAAAAGAAACATTTTTTTTAGATAGAAATTGCAGTGAATATGTTTTTGAATCTGAAGATGAGTATAGACAATACTGGGTAGATGAAAGCATTTCGATAAATCCTTTGTTGTTTGGTAATTACCTTACACAGAACATGGGTCAATTGCCACTTCAATTTACAATCAGAAGAAACGGAAACACAGCAATTTTTAAGGCTGTCCAACTTTTAGAAGTAGAAATTGATGATGCAGAATTTATCTTTAATAAAACAGATGAATATAAAGAAGTGTCTTTGGATGAATTGAAGGCACAAATAAATAATGAAAACAATAAATTAAAAAAGCAAGGAAATGAAAATTAAATCAATGTTTACACTTGTTGCTGCAATGATAACAACAAGCCTTTTTAGCCAAATTACAACTGGAAGTATTTCTTACGATGCATATCTTTCTTCAGACAATCCACAATTTAAACAAATGTTAGGACAAATGGAAGAAAGTAGTACCGTTGATATGTACTTTACGGATGGGAAACTTCGAACTGATATGGTAATTCCAAATTTTTCTACTACAAATACAATTGCTGTTAAAGAAGAGGAAAATGGACTCATGCTTATGGATAATTCTTTCTTAGGAAAAATTGCCATTGTAATTACATCTGAAGACAAAGAGAAACAGCAAGAACAATCAGATAAAGTAGATGTAAAACTGATTGATGGTGAGACAAAAAAAATTCTCGGATATGATTGTAAAAAAGCCATAATTTCTGTTGAAAATCAAGGGGAATTTGAATTGTGGTACACGGAGGAAATTGTTCCTGAAATCCGTGAAGGTCAGTTCTTATACGAAGAAATTAAAGGTTTACCATTAGAGATGACAACGAAAATGATGGGGATGGACATCAAACTTGAAGCGTATAGCTTTAAAGATAAATTGAGTAAAAAACAAAAAGAAAACCTTTTCAGTCTAGAAATTCCAAAAGGATACACCGTTAAAACGTTTGAAGATTTGAGAATGATGGGCGGAGGAAGATAAGAAGATAAATGGAAAAAAACCGACTACTCATATTTGCGACTCATAATGAAAATAAGGCAGAAGAAATCAGAGTGATTCTGCCCGATAATTATGAAATAAAAACGCTAAAAGATCTTGATTATTCTGAAGATATTCCCGAAACTCAATCAACGTTAGAAGGGAATGCACTACAAAAAGCAAGGTATGTTTATCAGCAATACGATGTCGATTGTTTTGCGGATGATACAGGATTAGAAATAGCTGCGTTAGATGGAGCTCCTGGCGTCCATAGCGCAAGGTATGCAGGAACAGAAAGAGATAGCGAAAAAAACATCGATTTGGTTCTGGAGAAATTGCAAAACAAAGACGATAGAACAGGGCAGTTTAGAACTGTAATTGCATTAATTATTGATGGGAAAGAATACCTATTCGAAGGAGTTGTAAAGGGCAAAATATCAACAGAAAGACATGGAGATTTTGGATTTGGATATGACTCGATTTTTTACCCCGAAAATGAAGCAAAAACTTTTGGGGAAATGACGTTAGAGGAGAAGAATAAGTTTAGCCATAGAAGTAGGGCAATAAAAAAAATGATAGACTTTTTGCAAATCTCTTGAGCAAATATAGATTTATTTAATTATATTTGTTAATTTAGCTTACTATTTTGAAATTTTTTAATGTTACATTGAAATTTTAAACAATATTAAAAATAGGTAATTACACCTTAAAACCTTATATATTATGAAAAATATATTATTAATTATTACAGTTCTGGTTTCAACCATTTTATATGGTCAAGACATCCAACGTCCTGCTGTGGTTAAAGCTGATGTTTCCTATGAAAGTGGGAAATATTTTGAGGCAGCAGAATTAACCGTCAAAGCGTATGATGCGATTCCTCCAAAAAGTGCAAAGGCATTAAAACAAAAATCGCAATTAGCATACAATGCAGGTTATTCTTTTGATAAAGCATTTAATTATGATAAAGCTATTGAATGGTATCAAAGGGCAATAGATTTAAAATACTATGAAGAAAATCCTTATGTTTATTTTCGTTTAGGAAATTTATATAAAATAAAAGGAGAGTACGATATAGCAAGAACCAATTACCAAGAGTTTTTGAACCTAAAACCAAGCGATAGTCAAGTAGAAAATGCTTTGGCTTCACTTGACCGTGCGGTAATGATGAAGGATAATCGTACAAGATATACAGTAAAAGCTGAAAGCAAAATCAATACTCAAGGTATGGAGATGGCGCCAGCAATTGCAAATCGTAAAGGTGATGCTATTGTATATGGCTCTACTAGAAATTCACCAGTCTCAACTGGAAAAGACCCAATCACAGGAGAAGGGTATTTTAGTATTTGGGAAGCTGGAAAAGATAAAAACGGAAATTGGACAGAACCAAAGCCTTTTGAGGCAGATAGTATTAATACTGAATTTAGTGAAGGAACACTTGTGTTTGATGGTAGATTTAGAAATGTGTTCTTTACAAGATGCCCTGTAATTAAAGGTGAAGTGCTTGGTTGTCAGATATGGAAAGCTGAAAAAAAGGGGAGAGCCTTTAGTATTCCAACAAGGGTGAATTTAGCACCACATGATAGTATTAGTGTTGGGCATCCACTTCCAAATGACGACGGAAGTGCTTTAATTTTCTCATCAGATTTACCAGGCGGGTTTGGTGGAAAAGACCTTTGGTACACAGAATATAATAGAAGAAGCGATACTTGGTCAGATCCTATTAATCTTGGACCAGAAATCAATACATCAGGAGATGAACTTTTTCCAACATATTCATTAGATGGTGACTTATTCTTTGCGTCTGACGGACATAGAGGTCTTGGAGGATTAGATATATATAAAGCAACCAAAACTGATGATCCTAAGAAATTTGAAAATCCAGTAAACTTAGGCACACCTCTTAACTCTGATGGAGATGACTATCACCTTACAGAAGTTACAAAAAGATCTGGATTTTTTACTTCTGATAGAAAGGGTTCTCAAGGAAGCAGAAATTTACCAGATATTTGGTCGTATGAATTGCCACCAAACATCTTCGACTTGAAAGTTATCATCACTGAAGTTGGTGGAACTGATAGAATTGAAGGAGTTACGGTTGAAGTTACTCCAGAAGGAGGAGAACCATTTTCACGTGTTACAAATGAAAATGGAGAGGTTTTCTGGGATAAAAAACCTGATGGAGATCGTTTTATCAATGAAGAAACCACATACTCTGTTAGGGTTCTACCATCAGAAGGATATCATCCAAATGATCAAGTTGAAATGTTTACAACTAAACAGTTAATGTATGACCAAAACTTCATTACTGAGATGAGCTTGTTGCCGAAAACGCCAATTGTACTTCCAGAGGTACGTTATGACTTAGGTTCTGCTCAATTACAAATCATAGAAGGTGAAATTAATTCAAAAGACTCACTAAATTATGTTTACGACTTATTGCAAGAGTATCCAGGAATGGTACTAAAACTTCTTTCTCACACTGACTCTCGTGGTTCTGCTAAATTAAATGAGAACTTGGCTCAAAGAAGAGCTCAATCATGTGTGGATTACTTAGTGAACGAAAAAGGAGTGGATCCAAATAGATTGATTGCCGAAGGAAAAGGTGAAAATCAACCTCGTATAGTTTTCTTACAGGATGATAAATATTATGCAAAAAGACCAAAAGGAACTTCTGAAGCAATTGAACTTACTGAAAGATATATTAATCAATTCAAAAGTTCAAATCCTGAATTGTTTGAACAATTACACCAATTTAACCGTCGTACAGAAGGTGAGGTGGTAAGAATGGATTATGTAGCTGAAGAAACTGAAACAGAATAAGACTTATAAAAATAAACAGCTAAAAAAACTCGGTGCTTTCTGCACCGAGTTTTTTTTTAATATCACTCACTATTTAAGTGAAACAATAATTATATGTAGTATCTAATTATCGGAATTCTTATAAATGGGATTAATTTTTTAACTCAATTCCCAATTCATCCAATTGCGTTTTATCAATCGGAGAGGGAGAATCAATCATCACGTCTCTACCTGCGTTGTTTTTAGGAAATGCAATGTAATCTCTTATGCTTCCAGAACCATCCATTGTTGCTACCAAACGGTCTAATCCAAAGGCTAATCCTCCGTGTGGTGGCGCTCCAAACTCAAAAGCATTCATCAAGAAACCAAATTGTTTTTGTGCATCTTCTTTATTGAACCCTAGTGTTTTAAACATTTTTTCTTGAAGTTCCTTGTCGTGAATTCGGATAGAACCTCCTCCTAATTCTACACCATTCATAGCTAAGTCGTATGCGTTTGCACGAACTTTACCAGGATTTGAATCTAATAGATGTAAATCTTCTTCCTTTGGCGAAGTAAACGGATGGTGCATTGCCTGAAATCTGTTTGTGTCTTCATCCCACTCTAATAACGGAAAATCAATGACCCAAATGGGTTTAAATTCTGCTGGATTACGAAGTCCTAATTCTGTCCCTAAATGGAGACGTAATTCATTCATCTGAATACGAACTTCGTCTGTCTTACCACTTAACAGAAGAATTAGATCCCCTTTTTCGGCCCCAGTACGTTTTGACCAAGCTCGCAAATCTTCTTCAGAGTAGAATTTATCAACGGAACTTTTCAATGAACCGTCATGATTAACTTTACAATAAACCATTCCTTTTGCACCAACTTGTGGTCGTTTTACCCAATCTGTAAGATTATCGATTTGTTTACGCGAATAATCTGAACAGCCTTTAGCAACAATTCCTAAAACCAATTCTGCTTCATCAAAAATCTTAAAACCTTTGTTTTGCGTTACAGAATTCATGTTGTTAAATTCCATTCCAAAGCGAGTATCTGGCTTGTCTGAGCCGTATCTTTCCATTGCCTCAGAATAAGTGATTCGAGGAAAAGCTTCGTTAAATTCAATACCTCGACAAGTCTTAAATAAGTGCTTAATCAAACCTTCAAACACATTTAAAACATCTTCTTGATTGACAAAAGACATTTCACAGTCGATTTGTGTAAACTCTGGCTGTCTATCCGCCCTTAAATCCTCATCTCTAAAACATTTCACAATTTGATAATATCGGTCAATCCCCGAAACCATTAGTAATTGTTTGAATGTTTGAGGAGATTGGGGTAAAGCGTAAAATTCACCTTGATTCATACGACTTGGAACTACAAAATCCCTTGCCCCTTCAGGTGTAGATTTGATTAAATAGGGTGTTTCTACATCCATAAAACCAACACTATCTAAGAACTTTCTTGTTTCTAAAGACACCTTGTTTCGTAACTTTAGTTTATTAAATATCGGTTTTCTTCTTAAATCTAAATAGCGATATTTCATTCTTAATTCATCTCCGCCATCTGTTTCATCTTCTATGGTAAATGGAGGAACTTTTGAAGCATTAAGAATTGTAAGGTCAGAAACCTTTATTTCAACTTCACCAGTAGGAATATTTTTGTTTTTGCTAGAACGCTCAATAACTTCTCCTTTAATCTGAATGACAAATTCACGACCTAATTTTCTAGCTTGTTGATTTAATTCATCGTTATCGTCACTATTAAAAACTAATTGTGTAATTCCATATCTGTCTCGTAAATCGATAAAGGTCATCCCCCCCATTTCACGAGTTCTTTGAATCCAACCACTTAACGTTACTTCCTTTTCTAAATCGGAAATACGTAATTCTCCACAATTGTGTGTTCTGTACATATTTTTCAAAATTATAGAATACAAAAATATAAAGAAGATTGAACAAAAGCACAAATATTAGAATCAATGCGACACGAAACCCGAATTTGTTGCCTTATTTCTTTGCTTATTATTTAAATTGCGTACTAAGAATATACTCCAAAAGGCATAAAATAATTACTCGTAAAAATTTGCTACCCCTGATTCTATTCCCCACTTTTCAAGATGAAGTATATACTAAAATTTATTATCCGTTATTTATGATTTAGTTTTTAATGTTAACTTTAGGTTCAATGTAAAGGAATCAAAGTTGAAAAAAAAGAGCCATTTTACTGGCTCTTTTTAAATGAATTGTCTATAGAGAACGAATGTATTATTTTTTTTCTATTTGTTTTAAATTAATTGTATTTGGTTTTCTTTGGTATTTTAATTCTGAACTTTTCATTTTCTGAGATGATTTTTTCGCTTCATGATGTTTTTTCAGTTTTTCTCTTTGCTCATCGGTTAAAACGTTCATCATTTCTTGGTGTTGTTCTTTTCTAATTTTAGAAAAACCTTCCTTTTTGTCTTCTTTTGAAATGGTCTCGTCTTTTTTCAATTTTTGGTATTTAGGAGCGTAAACCTTTTTAATCTCTTTCATCTTTTCTTTTTGAGAATCAGTGAGATTAACTTTCTCATCAATGCGTTCAATCATTGCACCGCGACGATGTTTGTGCTTTTGAGCATCTCCTTTGTAATAATGACCTTTTTTCCCTTTCATTGATTTGTGATATTCTCTTTGCTTTTTCATTTCAGCGAGTTGTTCTTCAGTGAGAATTTGTTTAAAATCTTCATGTTTTTGTTTACGTAAATCACTTAGGGCTTTTTTACGAATTTCATCATCAAGTTCTTCATTTTTCTTAAGGTCCATATATTTTTCTTTATATGAGTCGTTCAGAGATTCTATCTTACTTCTTTGTTCATCTGTAAGATTCGGAATTTTTTCTACATGATGATTTTTATTCCACTCTTTCTTTTCTGTGTGTACCTGTGCAATGATAAAATGTGATGCGCCGAACATCATCATTATACTTAGTGCAAATATTTTTGAATTTTTCATGCTTTTTATTTTAAAGTTCAGATGAATGAATTCAAAAGCCGTGCCAAACAAAATACAAAGTATTATAAAATGATAAAATTGTGGTTTTGCGGATGAAATGCAATAACTTTCACTTAAATACTTAACCCCGCTCTTTTGCAAATCTTTGTTACAGGCTGGCGTAATTTATAAAAACCTTATTTGCAAGTTCAGTTTGAAATAGAGTTGTCCGTCTTGCTCGTAAACTGTTCCAAAGCTGTGTCGTGTACTACTTGCTGTTTCCAACTTCGTATTTTCAAATAAATAATCTTCAAATTCGTTTCTGTTGTAAATATGGTAACACAAAATTTCTCCATCTTTTTTTACAACTAAATAGCCACCTGTTGCATCTAGTTCACCCGACCAAACTTTTGACGGCATCATTCCTAATGCAATGTCTGTCAAAAAGCGTTTGATTTTGTAGGTGTAAAATGGATGATTATTTTCAAAGTTGTAATCAAGCGGGTTTTTTGAAGAAATTTCGGAAACCAAGTCTGATGTTTTGGAATGATTGGAAGTAAAAAATAAAAGCAAAACTTCAGAAATAATTCTTGGTAAAGCACTATCAATTAAAACCAAATTATTTTCAAAAACTGAATTTTCAGGTTTGTTGAAAGTAAATTTTCCTTCAAGGTTTTGAATTTTTTCAATCCTATCCTTTATTTTACTTCTAGTGTTAATAGCATTGATCTCTTCAATTTGTTTTTCTGATAGATTTAAATTATTTATACTGTAAATAAAATTTGTAGTCTTACTTGCATTTAATAAAGTAGAAGCCCCTCCAAGCTGAGATTTTATACTAAAACCAAGTTCGGGATTTGTTCCTGTTCGTTGGTCATGAATAACAATTTTAATGTCACTTTTTACAGTTGATTTTGCCTTTAACGAATGACTGTTAAATGAATTTATGAATTGTTCGATTTCAGGAATTGAAAAAGTAGCAGTTGTTTTTTCTTTGAGTTTTGAAAGTAAAAAGTAAGCTTGTTTTTTGAATTCATTGATTGAGATTTTAATTTCTTCGTTGTTGTTTTTTACAATTACTAAATCGTTATCATAACTAAATTCAAATGTTCCATTTGATTCATCACGAAGTACCTTAATAATTGGAAAAATAAGATTTTCTATTTTGTTTAAGTTACTATCTCCAGCAAAAAGTTGTTTGTCTGCAATTATTTTTAGAAGTGTATAAATCTCACTCCATTCACCTTTATTTCCTGTTATCATTTGTTTTTAATTCCGATTCGTTTTAAAATTTCGTTTGCTGTTGCTTGGATTGCAGGAACGGCAACGGAGTTACCGAATTGTTTGTAAGCTGATGAGTCAGAAACGGGAATTATAAAACTATCTGGAAAACCTTGCAATCTTGCCCATTCTCTTGGGGTCATTTTTCTAATTCCTTGGCGATTTACTTTCCCTTTGATGTGTGTTGTAGGTGTAAAATCTGTAATTCGGTGGTCTAAAACTAAGTTTCTTTCTCTTCCCATTCCTCCTACTACAATAGCATTACTAATTCCATCATCGGGAATTATGGCATAACCAAATCCATTTCCTTTACTTTTATGTCTTTCTTTGTGGTTTTTTAATGTTTGTAGATATTGAGTTGAAAGATAATATTTTGTTGCGGGAACTTTTTCTTCTTTGACGTCAGCAAAAGTTACTTTTTTATTCAAAGGCTTTGGGTAGTTAAACTCATTTACACCTGTACTTGAGTGAAAACCTACTATATAAATTCTTTCTCTGTTTTGTGGAACTCCAAAGTCTTTAGCATTTACAATTTCCGGTTCGGGAACAAAATAGCCTAAATCGTTTCTCAAAACATTTAAAATTGTAGCCAAAGTTTTTCCTCCGTTGTGGTTTCTCAAACCTTTTACGTTTTCAAGAAAAACAGCCTTTGGTTGTTTTCTTTTGATGATTTCAGCAACGTCAAAAAACAGCGTTCCTCTTGTGTCTTCAAATCCTCCTCGCTTTCCTGCAATCGAAAATGCTTGACACGGAAAACCTGCACAAAGCACGTCAAAATTATCAGGAATGTATTGTTTTGTTTCTTTTTTGGTAATATCGCCAAATGGTGTTTCTCCAAAGTTTGCTTTATAAGTTCGTTTTGCATCCTTATCCCATTCGCTTGTAAATACACATTTTCCGCCTAAGTTTTGTAATGCCAAGCGAAAACCTCCAATTCCAGCAAATAGGTCTATAAACTTGAATTTTGGTTTGTCAATTGGAGGAAATGGTATTTCAAAAGTATCAAAAATCTCATATTGTAATGCTTCTTCAGCAACTTTGTTTGATATTTCGTGTTCTGGATATTTATGCTCTAAAATTTCTTTGGTAAATGCAATTGCACCAGCCTTATAGAACTTAGAGACTCCGTTTTTTGAATTATGTATATAATGAGTTAAAATTGCCTCTTGATTGTTCTCAGGTTTAATAAGCTTTGTTCTGAACTGTTTATTTCCAAACGTTTCTAGAGATATTTTCTCTTTAAAATCCATTTTCAAATCCTTTATTATACACGCTAATTTGCAACTCGCAAGATAAGGGATTTTTATGTTCTTTAAGCCACAAAATCGTCAATATATTTTTTGGACTAGCTTCTCAGCTTCTCTTGGGAGGGGCCTTTGCTTCAACAGAAATACCTGCACCAAGAATAAAAACTGTTTTTGTTTCTTTTGTTTTGTCATTTTTCACCCTTTTATTTTTAATCTTGTTTTGAATAGTTTACTACTGGGTGTTCGACCAACTTTTTGAGGAAATGTAAACTCGAAGATACAAATTTTATTTTAGAGTAAACGTTAAACACGAAGCATTTTGCTTGGCTGATGCGAGCCAAGTGTTAGCAGAATTTATGTTTTTATTAAATTACAAATCAATTGAACCATTAATTCTTTGTCTTCTGGGTTACTTTGTGCTACAAATAGCGCAAGTGCAGTAAGTGCATTATCATTAATCTTTCTTTCACCTGTGTTTTTTAGTAAATGTGAGTTCTTTTCTAAGAACCATACAAAGATAAAAGCACCTATTCTCTTATTTCCGTCTGTAAATGGATGGTTCTTGATTATGAAATAAAGTAGGTGTGCGGCTTGTTCTTCAATTGTCGGATATAAATATTGATTGTCAAAAGTCTGAAGGACAGACTTTAAAATGCCTTCAAAACTGTTGTCTTTTTGGTTTCCAAATAGATTTGTAGCCTCATTATGAGAGATTAGTTTATCTTTTAATTTCTCAATAGCGTAAATCGATCATCATATTTTATTTCATAAATAACTTCATTATTTAATGCGTCTGTTTCTAAACGATTACTATCGAATTGATTTAAGAGTATAAAGCTCTTTGTATAATCTGTTAGAATTTTAAGAATCCCTTTGGCTTCATCAATCTGATTTGTTTTTGAATCAATTTTCTCAACAATTTCTATTAGTTTGTTTAATTCTTTTAGTCGGTTTGTGTTGATTGAATAACCATCAATTAAATATTCTTTTAATCGCTGAATTGTATTTTTATTCTATTTGTAGCAAATAACTTTACATTAGACTGCTTATAATTAGTGTCAATGTTTAACACTTTCCATCCATCGATACAATCTGCTGTTGTGTCATAACACAGTAGTCAAAGGCTGATAGGTCAAGAAGTTTCTACAGGTTATGAACTTTTCATCCATCAACTCCAAGAAGAAAATAATTTTTTAAAAGAACAAAATCAATTACTTATTAATAAAATTGGAGATCAATAAAATGTCTGTTTATGTGTGTCGGTAACAACCAAAAAATTAATTGCTTAAATGTTTCTATTTTCAAATCACAACGGCTTGCAGGTGACTTTCTTATTAATTCACCTTCATGCCTTTAACAACTCTGTCTTTGTGTTGCTGTTTACTAAAGTCTTTTAATTTTACCATTAAGTATGCTGAAGAACTTCCTCGAACTGCAAAGTAAACAGCATTTCCGTAATCCAACTCGCCTCTCCCATTAACCCATTGAGCTTCTAGGTAAAGCCTCCCGTTTGAAATATTTGGTCTTTCTTTAAAAGAAAGAAATTTATTTTGTCCAACTTCAAACCTTACAAGAACGGACCCATCCTCTTCAACTCTTTCAAGAATTCCTTTTCTTCGGGCTGGGATAATAACCCTTTCCGATGTTGAAGTTTCAGATTTAACAACCTCTCCAGATTTTCCCGTTGTAACCATTTTACTCTGGTCTTCACTTCTCTCTAAGATGATTGTCTCAGATGTATAAAATTGAATTTTTTTCAATTTTTCTGGTGTTAAATCATATTCTGATCTTAGCTTTTCAGTATAAGGGATAGAGTTTGCACAACTTCCTAAGATAAATACTACAATAAGGGCTGTTAATATACGCATAATGAACTTTTTAAATGTTTTTACAAAAATAGCAACAAATTTTACGCCACAATAATAAACTTATTAATTCAAAAAATTATTTTGTTGTTTATAAAGATAGTTAATTTATAAAGCTAGTTAATTTATTAATAAATTGCAACCTCTAATGTCGCTTTGGTCAAATCTACCTAAAATTTTGAATCTTTTGTGATTAATACATCCTAAATCGTCAGTTGCAATGAATGAACAACTGTATATATTGGCTAAATCTATCACATTTACTCCTCCTGTTTTGCTTTCCGATAAATAGGACAGAGGGTCATTTACATCCCTGATTAATATTTTCATCCAATTCGGACAAGTAAAATACTCGCTTCCATCAGTATATCCTTGAGATAGCAATTCTGTCATCCCATATTCTGAATAGATTTTGTCCACTTGTAGGCCTTCTTTTAAGATTTCGTGTAATTCTTCTCGAACGATTTCTTTCCTTCGGCCTTTCATTCCGCCAGTTTCAATAATTTTTACGCCAGATAAATCCACATTCTTTTCTGCAAAATCTAACAATGTATATGTAACACCAAATAAAATAATTTCTCTTTTGGTTTCTTTTGCCTTAGAAAGAATCTCTACGAGTTTTTCTGAATCTGACAAATAAAATCCTGAAAGTGGATGGCTGGAGATTTGAATAAGGTAATTTACCATATAAACCAATGATGAATTACCTTGCTCTATATAATTAGGAAGCAATGCGAGGATTATTGAATCGGTAGGCTCTGCAATATGATTTCTAAAAGTTTTTACGAAAGATTTTTCATAAACCTTAGGGTTTGCGACATAATGTTGGCTTCTGGCTCCAACTGTGGTTCCAGAACTTTTAAAAACGAGTACGTCATCAGTTTTTACTTCGTCAGATAAAATTTGATGTGTTTTAAAGAATGAAATGGGTAGGAAAGGGATTTCTGAATAGTGTTTGGGAGAGTTCCTTCCAAGTGCGTCGCAAAACTTCTTATAAACACGCAAATGCTCATATTGATACTTGAAAATTGTAAGCGTCAGGTTATTAAATTCTTCATCGTTTTTGATGTCAAATATACTGTCTGGAACTAGATGCATTTGTTTTTACTCTTTGCTTATATGAAGTAACAAAGTTAAAGAATTTTGGATTATAAAAACATATAAAAAAAGGATAAGGGTTTGGGACAGGCGTCCCAAACTCTTATCACACTAATCAACCTAACCTACTACTACTTCAACAAATATAATGAACTTAATTTGTTATAACCAAATTAAACTACTAAAAAAAAACGATTAAAAATTGAAGAATCTGTTTGTCGGTAATATTTCGCTGTTTGTCGTGAGAAACATCAAAATCGTGGAAAAAAAGCAAAACAAAAAAAATGTTAAAATTTTTACTTTTATAATCTGTGAATCACATTTTGGTTTTGATTCAGATTATTTTCTATAAATTGATTTAATAATTTCGCTACTTCTTCAGGAGTTCTTAATTGGTTGTTTTTTTTCAAATCAACAAAGTGTTGCAATTGTGAGAATTTATCTTGATTGCTTGCTCTGATTTGTTTCTGCATGGGTGTATCTACAACACCAGGTGCGATGTTAAAAACCCTTGTTTTTCCACCCAATTCTTTAATTTCTTCTACTAAACTTGTTGCAAAAGAATCGATTGCTGCTTTTGATGCGGCGTAAGCACTCCAAGATGGCATCGGACGTTGTGCTGCGCCTGAGGTGATGTTGATAATTAAATCGACGTTGCTAAAACCAAACGTGTCTATTATATAGCTACACAAATACTGAACAGCAACAATATTTATATTTGCAACATCTTTATAATGGTCTAATGATAGATAAAAAGACCGATTGATTTCTCCCAATATCCCAGCATTATTAATTAATCTTATTGGATAATCTTCAGATTTTATTAATGGTTTTAATGAAAGCAACTTTAGTTGATTATAATCAGAAAGGTCACATTTCAAAAAAATAAAATTAGAATGTTCAATGGTATTTGTTCTTGCAATGCCGATAACTTTGTTGCCTTTTTCAAGGTAAAATTTGGCAATTTCATAACCGATTCCTGATGACGTTCCTGTAATTATATAAACCAATATCTATGAATTATTTATTTCAATAAATCGTTGAACATTTTTTTCTGTTCCAAAAAGTACCAGCGTGTCTCTCGACTCAATTACAGTATCTCCTTTTGGAACACCAATCACGTGCTGTTCTACTTCATACTGACCTTTTTTCTTAACATCATACTCCCGTCGCATCGTGATGAGTGTGAGTTGATATTTGTTAACAAAATCAATTTCTGAAATCTTTTTACTTAAAACACCTTTTGGCGGTTTTATTTCCGCGACTTCAAATTCGTCAGATAATTGCAGATAAGATAGAATTGAAGGATTTAGGAGTTTTTCACGAATTAAAAAACCGACTTCATCTTCAGGGGCGAGGATTTCTTTGATTCCAATCTTTTCAAGAATCAATCGTTGATCGGCTCCATTTGCTCTGGCAATAATTCTTTTTACGCCAATATCAATTAGATGAACAGCTGTCAATACTGTAGCTTCAAAGTTTTCACCAATGGCAACAACAGCTGCGTCTAAATCCTCAAGTTTTTGAGAAGAAAGTGCTTTAAAATCGGCACTATTCAACGTTATAGCAAAAGCGACATCATCTTTGATGGCCTCAATCTTCTCTTCATCGATGTCAAAAGCAAATACTTGAGCTCCTTTTTCAGCTAGTCTTCTGGCTATACTTTGCCCATATTTTCCGACGCCGATTACTGCGAATTTATTTTCCCTTGGCATATAATTTATTTATGCAAGTGCTTGCTTCAAATCTTCAATTAAATCCTCTGCATCTTCAACCCCAACGCTTAAACGAACCAGAGAATCTACGATACCCGCTGCATGTCTTTCCGCTTCTGGAATCGCAGCGTGTGTCATGGTTGTTGGGTGACAAGTTAAAGACTCAACTCCACCCAATGATTCAGCAATGGTAAACACTTTAAATTTTTCCATAATTCTATGTGCTTCTTTCATGTCGTCACCTTTTAAAGAGAAAGAAACCATTCCTCCAAAACCTCTCATTTGTTTTTTTGCAATATTATGGTTTGGATGACCTTCAAATCCAGGCCAAAAAACTTTATCAACTTTCGGATGACCTTTTAGGAAATGAGCTACTTTTTCACCGTTTTCACAATGTCTTTGTATTCTTAAATGAAGTGTTTTGATTCCACGTAACACTAAAAATGAATCCATTGGACCACAAACAGCTCCCGAACTATTTTGAATTCGGTAAATTTCATTAGCAATTTCTTCGTTGTTTGTAGCTGTTGCTCCCATCACAACATCAGAGTGACCGCCTAAATATTTAGTTGCTGAATGTAAAATAATGTCTGCGCCTAAATCAATAGGACTTTGTAAATAAGGCGACGCAAAAGTATTGTCAACAACAAGTAAAATATTAGATTTTTTAGCAATTTGCGCAACACTCTCGATATCGACAATGTTCAATAATGGATTTGTGGGTGTTTCTACCCAAATCATTTTTGTGTTTTCGTTTATCCGATTTTCTAATACAGATAAGTCGTTCATATTTATAAAATGAAACTTGATGCCATATTTCTCAAAAATTGTTCTAAAAATTCGGTATGTGCCACCATATAAATCTCCCGTAGCAATTAATTCATCGCCTGGATTTAATATTTTTAAAATAGCATCTGTTGCTGCCAGACCACTTCCAAAACAAGCACCATATTTTGCGTTTTCTAACGCAGCGATAGAATTTTCTAAAGCGTGTCTGGTTGGATTTAGTGTTCTTGAATACTCGTAACCTTTATGGACACCTACCTTTTCTTGTACATAAGTACTTGTCTGGTAAATGGGAGTCATAATTGCTCCAGTTGCTGGATCCGCTTCTACACCAGCGTGGATTGCTTTTGTTCCGAATTTGAGTTTTTTTTCTATCATTATATTTTAGTTCATTTATACTTCTACTGAATATACACAAATGTATATAAAATGTTTTAGAATAATGAGAAAAGTTGATAAAGTCCTGTTAAAATCTTTTATAAACTTTACCAATCCTCATTTGTTACTCCGAGAATAATTATCTTTGTAACCGAAAATAAGAGAAATGATTAAAACTGATATAATTATAATAGGTGCTGGCCCTGTAGGTTTGTTTACGGTTTTTGAAGCAGGATTGTTAAAATTAAGGTGTCACCTGATTGATTCTTTACCCCAAACGGGCGGACAATTAACTGAAATTTACCCTAAAAAACCAATTTATGATATTCCAGGTTATCCATCTATCCTTGCAGGTGAATTAACAGACAATCTGATGAAACAAATTGAAATATTCAAGCCAGGATTTACACTTGGTGAAGTGGCAACATCTGTTGAAAAAGTAGCGGAAGACCGTTTTGTTGTTACAACAAATAAAGGGACTGTTCATGAAGCTCCAATAGTGATGATTGCTGGCGGGTTGGGGGTTTTTGAACCACGAAAACCACCCATTGAGGAACTTGAGAATTATGAAGACAAAGGTGTTGAGTACATCATTAAAGACCCTGAGTATTATCGAGGAAAAGACTGTGTGATTTCTGGGGGTGGAGACTCTGCGCTTGATTGGGCGATTTACTTTGTAGAAAAAAATATTGTAAAAAGTATGTCGTTGGTGCATCGTAGAAGTTCTTTTAGGGGGCATTTAGATTCTGTGCAAAAGGTTATCGACTTTGCCGAAGCTGGAAAAATAGATTTGATTACAGAAAGTGAGGTTGTTGGAATTGGTGGTGATGGAAAGGTTGAAAATGTGACAATTAAAAATAAGGGAGGAGAAGAAACTGTAAAACAAACGGATCATTTTATTCCTTTGTTTGGGCTGAAACCTTCACTTGGTCCAATCGCAGATTGGGGATTAGATATTGAACACAACGCCATTAAAGTTGATACGTATGATTATTCAACGAATATCTCTGGAATTTATGCCATCGGGGATATCAATACCTATCCAGGTAAATTAAAGTTAATTTTATGTGGATTTCACGAAGGGACATTGGCAGTGCAATCTGCTTTTGCAAGAATTCACCCAGAAAAAAGGAATGTTTTAAAATACACAACTGTAAATGGTGTGAATGCTTTTTAAGTTGGATAAAATCAAAAAAATGAAGAAAATTATATCTTTTAATGTAAATGGTATTCGTGCGATTATTAAAAAAGACTTTGAAAAGGATATACGGACATTAAATCCTGATATTTTGTGTCTGCAAGAAACCAAAGCACAAGATGACCAAGTCGCTGACGCTTTAGAAATGTTTAAAGATGAATATTATATCTTTTCTAATTCTGCTGTGAGAAAAGGTTATTCAGGAACTACTATTATGAGCAAAGAAAAACCTTTATCAGTTATTTATGGAATTGGAGTAGAAGAACACGATCAAGAAGGAAGAGTTATTGCCGTCGAATTTGAGGATTATTACGTAGTAACTGCTTATGTTCCTAATTCTGGTAACGGATTGGTTAGATTAGAATATAGAGGAACGTGGGATGCTGATTTTCTTGCATTTTTACAAAAATTAGAAGTCAAAAAACCAGTGATTTTATGCGGCGATTTGAATGTTTGTCATAAAGAGATAGATATTGCCCGACCAAAATCAAATTATAACAAAACCGCAGGATATACACAACAAGAAATTGACGGAATGGATGAAATGATAAAATCTGGTTTTGTTGATACTTTCCGACATTTTTATCCTGATACTGTAAAATATTCTTGGTGGAGTTACAGAGGTGGTGCCAGAGAAAAAAACATTGGCTGGAGGTTGGACTATTTTTTAGTGAGCAATCAACTACTCAGTCAAGTAAAATCTTCTGAAATCTTAAACGAAATTTTTGGATCAGACCATTGTCCTATCTTGCTTGAAATTAAAGCGTAATTTACATTACATTAAACAAGTTGAAATTTAAAGTAGTTTTTTCAAAGAAAAGCATTAAATGTATAATTTCAACTTTTGGATTAAAATTCATTATTAAAATTTTATATTTGTCTAAAAATAAAGAGTATGAGTTTAGTAACTGTTGGTAGCGTGGCTTTTGACGCTATCGAAACACCATTTGGCAAAACAGATAAAATTATCGGTGGCGCAGGGACATATATTGCGATATCATCTTCGTATTTTGTCGATAAACAGAACATTATAGCTGTGATTGGCGACGACTTTCCAAAGGAGATGATTGATAAACTGGAATCTAAAGGTGTGAATTTAGAAGGTTTACAAATCAAAAAAGGAGAAAAATCTTTCTTTTGGTCAGGAAAATATGCCAATGATATGAACTCTAGGGAAACATTGGTTACTGAACTAAATGTATTAGGTGATTTTGATCCAATTGTACCAGATTCATATCAAGAATGTGATTACTTAATGCTGGGAAATTTAAGTCCCGAAGTACAACTTAAAGTAATTCAAAGGCTCAATAATCGACCAAAACTGGTTGCTTTAGATACCATGAATTTCTGGATGGAAACAGCCATGGACGACTTAAAAAAGGCTTTAAAGAAGGTTGATATCATCATTATTAACGACGAAGAAGCACGTCAACTTTCGGGAGAGTTTTCTTTAGTGAATGCCGCTAAAGCAATCCAAAAAATGGGACCAAAACACTTGATTATTAAAAAAGGTGAGCACGGTGCATTATTGTTCCACGAATCAAACAATGTGTTTTTCGCACCAGCACTCCCTTTAGCAGAAGTATTTGACCCAACAGGAGCTGGCGATACTTTTGCAGGTGGGTTTATGGGATATTTGGCTTCTACAGAAGATATTTCGTTTGAAAATATGAAACGTGCAGTGATTATTGGTTCTGCAATGGCTTCTTTCTGTGTGGAAAAATTTGGAATAGAAAGAATAGAAAATTTAACTGTTGACGAAATTAAAGACCGCATTGCTGAATTTGTAGATCTTACAGATTTCGATATGCACCATGCTATTTAATAAATTATGGAGAAGAGAGAGTTTATAGATTCACTTACCAAACTTGTGAGTAATGAAGATGTTTTAAGCGTAAGTAGGGAAGTAAAAGATTTACAAATTCAATTTGAAGATTATATTCTTGAAGTAGAAAGGCAAGAACAAATCTCTAAATTGGAAGCACAAGAAAGGGAGGAGAATTTTGAAGAGGCTGATTGGATTTATCCGTTAAAAGAAGAGTTTTACAATATTTATAGCACTTATCAGGATAAACGAAAAGCTATTATTGAGGCAGAGCGTAAAGAACAAAACGAAAATCTTCTTATTAAAAGGTCTCTTATTGCACGATTTAAAGAAATTGTAGAAAGCGAAGAGAATATAGGGGCTGCTTTTGGTGCACATAAAGAAATCAATGAGAAATGGAAAACAATTGGTGATGTCCCTCGAAATAATCGCCATGAAATCCAACACGAATACAGCAGACTTCTTGAAGAGTTTTTCTATAACATGCGAATTTATAAAGAGATTAAAGAGTATGATTTAGAGAAAAACTTTGAGGCGAAAAAAGAGTTGATTTCTCGACTAAAAGACTTGGAAAAAAACGAGAACATTCGAGAAGTGGAAGCTGAAATAAAAGCACTTCAAAACGAATGGGAGGATATTGGACCTACAAAACAAGAACTGTGGGAAGAAATTAAAAACGAATATTGGGAAACAGTTAATAAAATTTATGAAAATATTCGTAAGTTTTATGATGACCGCCGTGAAGCGATGAAAGAAAACATCGTTAAGAAACGTGCGATTATAGAAAAGACTGGTGAAATACTAAATAACAACCGAGATTCTATAAAGTCTTGGAACAAGGATACTGATGCTATTATAGCATTGCAAAATGAGTGGAAAACCATTGGGTTCGGCCCGAGAAAAGAAAACGATAAGGTTTGGAAGGAGTTTAGAGCAGTGTGCAATCAATTTTTCGACCAAAAAAGTGAGTTCTTTAAAGATATTCAATCTGAATTTGATAAAGCTGTAGAGGAAAAGCAAAAATTGATTGAAAAAGTAAATTCAATCAAAGACAGTACAGACTGGGGAAATACTACAAAACAGATTATTGATATCCAAAAACAGTGGAAAAAAATTGGGAGTGCTGGACAAAAAAATGAACAAAAACTTTGGAAACAGTTCCGAGGTGCTTGCGATGATTTCTTTAACGCAAAAGATACGTTCTTTGCAGAAAAGGAAAAAGAATCTGAAGCAAATTTAATCGAAAAAGAAGCGCTAATCAATGAGTTAAATGCACTAAAACTTCCAGAAGATAAAAAAGAAGCTATCAAGCAATTAAAAGATTATTCTGAAAAGTTTTCTCAAATTGGTTATGTTCCGAAAAACAAAAAGGATGAGGTTTATCAAGCCTATAAAACGGCTTTAAATAAACACTATGAATCCTTGGATGTAAAAGGTGTTGATAAAGAGAAAATAATGTTTGAAGCTCACATTGATACGCTGAAAGGTAGTGGCAACTCAGCTGAATTATTAAGAAAAGAAAAAGACCATATCCGCCGTGAAATCGATGCTGTAAAAAAGATATTTTACATCTTGAAAACAATATGGGCTTCTTCTCAAGTAGCAAAGGAACAAATCCATTATTAGCACAAGCGGAAAAGAATATAAAGAAAGAAAAAGATAAGTTACAAGCATTAGTTGCCAAGTTAAAAATGATTCCAAATGAATAAAACATATAATCTTTGGATCTTTATTGTCTCCTTTTTTGCGTTACTCTATTCGTTTTTAGTTTCAATTCGAGAAAATGCTGGAAGTTTTACAAGGGTTACCGTTTTAGATGCCACAGAAGAATATCGTTTCTATATTTATTTAGTTACAGCTTTATTAATTTTATTAATTGGAGGTAACAGAGCAATGCGTAAATGGACGGGCATCAGAATAGTCAACCGCATTGATAAGTTCCAATTCAATACTCCCATAAGCAACGAAAGAAAAAAATTAGTGGTTTCAAATACAGCTGTTGAAATTTTGTATTTAACGATTTTAGCTGTTGCATTCTGGATTTTTGCTAAAGATTATTTTATTGTTACATTCACATTTATAATTCTTACTATTGATTTGATTATCAATATCATCATGGGCGTGTCTAAGAGAAAATATCGGATTGGAATGACACGCAAAGCCATTATCCAAGTTGACAGGGAAGTGGTTGCAATTTACTTTAAAGGATTAAGGCGAATTACCAAACAAAACAACCGACTTTATTTTGAATACGTAAACGACCTTGTATTAACACTACAATTAGATTCTATTCCCGAAGAAAAAGTGGATGAGTTCTTTACTCATTTACATAGTATCGTTGATGAAAACGATGTGTATTATTCTGGTTTTGGAAGTCCTTTTTAATACCTGTAGAAATTTAAAAACAAATCTCAACTTAGTTTTTGATTAATGTTTTACAAAGATAAAAAAACAAAGCCCTACAATTTTGTAAGGCTTTGGTTTTTAAGGTGGTCCCAACAGGACTTGAACCTGTGACTTTCTGATTATGAGTCAGATACTCTAACCAGCTGAGTTATAGGACCCAAATCACTCCAGATATCCAGCCATTTCAACCCAGAGTGAGTGCAAAAATAACATTTTCTTAGAATATACCAACACGATTCAAAAAAATGTGTTATATTATGTATTAATTTATACCTTTTATCCATAAATCCACACAATTAGTGAATGAAATCAACTTCTTAAAATAAACACCTCCAAAAACTTGAAAAATCAAGCATTGATTTGTATTTTTGAGGCACTTTTAAAATGAGGTTGGTAAAATGTTTATTTTTTTTAGAATACCTCTACTAAATCGATAGAAATATGAATTTAAAATCTCCAGGTTTACGTTTCCGTGAAGCAATGAAGAAAGAAAATCCGCTTCAAATTATAGGAACTATCAACGCAAATCACGCACTATTAGCAGAACAAGCAGGATATAATGCAATTTATCTTTCTGGCGGTGGCGTTGCTGCAGGCTCGCTTGGAATACCAGATTTAGGAATTACAAATCTTGAAGATGTTCTAATTGATGTCAGAAGAATTACAAATGTTACAGACGTGCCTTTGTTGGTCGATATTGACACGGGATTTGGTCCTTCCGCATTTAACGTTGCGCGTACCGTAAAAGAATTAATACGAAATGGTGCTGCAGCACTTCACATGGAAGATCAGGTTGGAGCAAAAAGATGTGGACATCGACCAAATAAAGAGTTGGTAACCCAAGGTGAAATGGTTGATAGAATCAAATCAGCAGTTGATGCGCGTTATGATGAAAACTTTGTAATTGGTGCAAGAACTGATGCATGGGAAAGTGAAGGTCCAGACAGAACCTTGGAACGAGCAGTTGCTTATAAAGAAGCAGGTGCAGATTTTATCTTCGCAGAGGCAGTTCCAGATATTTCAGCGTATAAAAAATTCGTTGAGGTAACAGGAATCCCTGTCTTAGCTAATGTCACGGAATTTGGAAAAATTGATATGTACACAGTGGATGAATTAAAAGAAGCTGGAGTAGAATTGATTTTATATCCCTTATCAGCGTTTCGTGCGGCAAATAAAGCTGCGCAAACTGTATATAAGGCAATAAGAGAAGAGGGAACACAAAAAAATGTTCTTAACCTCATGCAAACTCGCGAAGAATTATACGAAAGCATCGGTTACCACGATTATGAACAGAAATTAGATGATTTATTTAAAAATAAAAAGTAATGGAAGAAACGAAATTCAAACCAAAAAAAAGTGTAGCACTTTCTGGAGTGGCTGCAGGAAATACAGCACTAGCAAGTGTCGGTAAAAGTGGAAATGACTTACATTATAGAGGATACGATATTCTTGATTTGGCAGAAAAAACAACTTTTGAAGAAGTTGCTTATTTGTTGTTATACGGTGAGTTACCAAACAAATCACAGTTAAAAAATTATACTGAAAAATTAATTTCATTAAGGGGATTGCCTCAAGTTGCAAAAAATGTACTTAAAGAACTTCCTTCTACTGCCCATCCAATGGATGTTATGAGAACGTATGCTTCTGTTTTAGGAACATTAATGCCTGAGAAAGAAGATCACAATATGGCAGGAGCAAGAGATATTGCAGATAAACTAATCGCTTCTTTGGGGTCTGCTCTGCTGTATTGGTACCATTATTCACACAACGGAAGAGAAATTGAGGTAGAAACAGACGACGAAACAGTTGGAGGTCATTTCTTACACTTGTTACATGGTAAAAAACCGTCTGAGTCATGGGTGGAAGCAATGCAAATTTCTTTGAATTTGTACGCTGAACATGAATTTAACGCATCAACTTTTACAAGTAGGGTGATTACTGGGACAGGTTCTGATATCTATTCAGCAATTACAGGTGCTATCGGAGCATTAAGAGGACCAAAACATGGTGGGGCAAACGAGGTGGCATTTGATATTCAAAGTCGATATTCTTCAGCAGACGAAGCTGAGGCTGATATCCGCGAAAGAATCGCTAGAAAAGAAATTATCATCGGATTTGGCCATCCAGTTTATACCATTTCTGACCCAAGAAACATTGTGATTAAAGAGGTAGCAAGAAAATTATCTAAAGAAGCGGGTGATATGCTACTTTTTGATGTGGCAGAAAGATTGGAATCAGTAATGTGGGATATCAAAAAAATGTTTCCTAATTTGGATTGGTTCTCAGCGGTTTCTTATCACAGAATGGGCGTGCCAACATTGATGTTTACACCTTTATTCGTAATCTCAAGAATGACGGGCTGGGCAGCACACGCAATGGAACAAAGACAAGATGGTAAAATTATTCGTCCAAGTGCAAATTATACTGGACCAGAGAATAAAGAGTTTGTTGCATTAGAAAAAAGAAAGTAAAAACTTCATGTCTGGATGAATACAAATGTTTATACGGACATGAAAAATTATAAATCAATTAAATATCTTAAAAAAGTATGTCTTCACACATTTCAAATGAAAGACCGCAGCCAGATAAAGTTTTGGCAGACATTGCGGATTATGTATTGAATTACGAAATTAAAAGCGATTTGGCTTGGGAAACGGCCCATTACTGCCTATTGGATACAATAGGATGTGGCTTGGAAGCTTTAACTTATCCAGCTTGTACAAAGTTGTTAGGTCCAGTCGTTAAAGGAACAACTGTTCCAAATGGTGCAAAAGTTCCAGGAACTCAGTTCCAACTTGACCCAGTTCAAGCCGCCTTTAACATCGGTGCGATTATTCGTTGGTTAGACTTTAATGATACTTGGTTAGCGGCAGAATGGGGACATCCATCTGATAACTTGGGAGGAATTTTAGCTACGGCTGATTGGCTTTCAAGAACAAACATCGCAGAAGGGAAAGCGCCTTTGAAAATGAAACAAGTGCTAGAAGCAATGATTATGGCACACGAAATTCAAGGTTGTATGGCACTTGAAAACTCCTTCAATGGTGTTGGATTAGACCACGTAATTCTTGTGAAATTAGCTTCAACAGCTGTTGTTGGAAAATTAATTGGGTTGAATCGTGATGAGTTAATTAATGCGATTTCTTTAGCTTTTGTAGATGGACAGTCTTTAAGAACATACCGTCATGCTCCAAATACTGGTTCTCGAAAGTCTTGGGCTGCTGGTGACGCAACGTCAAGAGCTGTACGTTTGGCTTTAATCGCTCAAACTGGAGAGATGGGATATCCATCCGTTTTAACAGCACCAGTTTGGGGATTCTATGATGTTTCTTTCAAAGGAAATGAGTTTAAATTTCAAAGACCTTACGGTTCATACGTAATGGAAAACGTTTTATTTAAAATTTCATTCCCTGCCGAATTCCACTCTCAAACTGCAGTAGAAGCAGCAATGACTCTTTATAACACATTGAAAGCAAAAGGTAAAACTTCTGATGATATAAAGAAAGTGACAATTAGAACACATGAGGCAGCAATTAGAATTATTGATAAGAAAGGACCACTTAATAACCCAGCTGATCGTGACCATTGTATTCAATATATGGTTGCTGTGCCTTTAATTCATGGACGTTTAACAGCAGCAGATTACGAAGACGATGTGGCTTCAGATCCAAGAATCGATGAACTGCGCGATAAAATTATCTGTGTTGAAGATAAACAATATACAGCAGATTATCACAATCCAGAAAAACGTTCAATTGCCAATGCTTTAACTATTGAGTTAAATGATGGAACAATTCTTGACGAAGTGGAAGTTCATTATCCAATTGGACATAAACGTAGAAGAGAAGAAGGTATTCCTGAATTAATTAAAAAATACAAAATTAATTTGGCAAGAATATTCCCTGAAAAACAGCAAAAAGTTGTACAAGAACAAACATTAGGGTTTGATAAACTTATTAGCCTAAATGTTAATGAGTTTGTTGACTTACTTGTTATCTAGGCTGTAAAGATTGAAAATAAGTTAAAAGAAAGCTATTTCATTGTAGAAATAGCTTTCTTTAGTTTGTATTGTGTATATTCGTATAAACATTAAGGGTAGTTCTATCCGTGGATAAAGAGGAAAAAGTATTCTTTATCAAATAGATGTCTCTGAAAAAATAAGAGATGCCTTAACCGAATTATGTAGGAAAGAACCAACAGGATTAATCCTTGTCGGATTGATATAAAAAGTGAGTTAGAGAAAGTTGAATTTATAGAAAGTATCAAAAATGAATCATCCAGAAGGTAAGATAATTGCAGTAGATTTTGATGGGACTATTGTTGAACACAAATTTCCCGAGATTGGAGAGAAGATGATGTTTGCATTTGAAACACTAAAAGCACTTCAATCTAAAGGGCATAAATTGATTTTGTGGACATTTCGCCATGGAAAAGAATTGGACGAAGCAGTTGAGTTTTGTAGAGAAAATGGTGTGGAATTTTTTGCCATTAATGAAAATTATAAGGGTGAAAGCGAAGAGGTAGGATTCAGTCGTAAAATTGGTGCAGATATTTTTATAGATGATAGAAATATCGGTGGGTTTTTGGGTTGGGACAAAGTTTGGCAAATGCTCCATCCCGAAGGTGGCGAGTTTTCGCATCAATTGCAAAATAAAATTGCTCATTTCAATTATAAATCTTCAAAAAGAAAAAAAAGATTCTGGCTTTTTTGAGTCGGGAAGTGTCTATTATTTGAAGATTTCTTCGCGTGAGGGATAGCAGTGGAAAGCCCACAGAGAGGAACGAGCGAGGACTTGTAACGGAAAGCCCGACCCGCAGGGACACGCCCAAATGCCTAAAAACTAAAGCTCCTATCATTCCATAAGTTGGTTCGTATTCCGCCTAAAACCATAAAATGACCTTGATATTTGCCCGTAAAATTGTTGAGTTCTATTCCAGGGCGAACAAAAACTTCTAAAGCCAACTTCTTTGAGATAATATAGTTTCCATTTACCGAAAAATGAAAACGATTAACTTTTCCGTTTCCACCAATATGGTAGCCATATTCATAAGGCCGATAAACATACGATTGGTTGACGTCTTTTCCAAAAGAAATTTGCGCAGTTCCATCATATCCACCTTGTTGTACAAAGAAAAATTGTGTGCCAAGTTTCCATTTTGAATGAACTTGCAATGTTGTTTCAATAAAAACTTCTGCAAAATTCGCTCCCATCGGATGCGCCAAAGGTCTTCCTTGGTTACTATATGAGGTGCTTTTATTCAAATGAGAATAAGTAAAGGGTCGTGCAAAATTTAATTCTCCTAACCATGTAATTCTATTTCCATTTATGAAAGTGTTTTTGCCTTTTATTCCAAATTGCCCTGCATATTTATTAGCCCACCAACGGGTTCGATTTAACATTTCTTTTAATACGAATTCATCCAGTACAAACTGCCCATAAAGCATAACATTGTTAAATTCATAGCTCAAATTTAACCCGATCAATAGTCTGTCTTGTGAACCTAAGCCGTATTCAGTTGGACGATAGAAAAGGAAAGGATTCAGATAAGCGACTTCATATCCTCTGTGCGTTAAAGTGTCTTTTGGAGAAAAGACAACTGATTCAAATATTCCAAATTGAAAACCATCCAAAATATTGAAATTAAAGAAATGCGTAGATGCATATTTTGGAATCGTTTCAATGCCTTTATTTTCTTTAAAAAATTGATATAAATTGGTAACTTCTATTTTCCAAATTTTTGTTTGAAGCTGAACAAATGGATAGGGTGCTCCGTAATCACTCAACAACATTGAACGGTTTCCTTGTCCAATAAAACTTTGATCAATTCCAACTTGTAAATTTAAAAAATCATAAGGTGAATAGCTCAACCTGCCTTGAGGTTGTAAGCCAATCGATGAAAACTTATTTTGTTGCCAAGATTGAAAATCAGTCTTAAAAAGGCTTGAAAACGGGTCTGGGATTCCATCGTAATAATGATAATTACTTGTTAATGTAAATCGTCCATACAGTTGTTGAAAAAAATGGGCGGTCATCCCAATTCCTGCGCCTCCATAAAACGATGAGGTTGTCAAGCTACCCGAACGATAAGAAGAGGCAATATCAACTACAGGAAATATTGTTATATAATTGCCAGAAATCCATTTATTTTCCTTGTTTATTAAGCGAAATCCCACTTCTTGGGTTTGAGATTTAATGGGTAAAACAGGATTAGAAAAAAGGCTATCAGCATCCAAAAATGGGTCAAAATTAATGTAATGAACCTCTCCATTATCTTTTTGACTGAATCCAGTAAAAGGAACTAAAATTAGCGATATGATCAAAATCCACTTCATCAAAAATCAAAGTATTGGTTTCTTAAAGAAGAACGCAAACCAAAAAAAGCAGTTCCGTAATCAATTCTTGGTGCTCCGTCTGTTTTGCTGATTCTGTAATTTGCTCCGATAAAAGCCCGCAATTGCGTTGCAGGATTTAATTCATAGCCCAATTCAATATTTGTATTTAAGGTTTTTGTTGGTTGAAGAACTGGCGAATGACTCTTCGACTCAAACAAAGTTGTTTTTCCTGCTAACGGTTGTTGTGTTAAGAAAAGAACGCCTTCTATGTCGATATAAATTCCTTTCCATTTATAGCTTATGCGACCAATCAATTCTTTGAAATCGTTGCCCAACGTGTGTGCCAATGGCAAGTTGAAGTGTGTGTAATTCATGCGCTTGTTTTCCGCTGCATAAAGACGTGAAGACGCTTGATTGTATTCAACTTGAATGTGCAAATTTTTAATCTTGAATGGATTTCCGAGACGATATCCGACTTGAAAACCATATTCAAAATTCTTTAAATCATCAGACGCGAATTGAAGATAAACCAAATGTTGCGGATGAAATTTCCACGCTGAATTTAATCCAATCAGATTTTTCATACCATTTCTTTCTTGCCCTCTTGAAACGACTGTATTTACTCCAATGATTGGATTGTAAAAATATTTATTCACCCGTTGTGCGCTTTTTGCTTCGTCCCTTAAATAAATAGTTGACTCAAAAAGTCCGATAACAAATGATGGATTCACCCGATAGCTTAAATAATGAACACCTACACCTTTTTTCTCATAAGGTTTTTCAATCAAATTTGTGTAAACTTTTCTAAAAAGATTCAGTTGCTGACCTCTGATAATGCTATAATTCAATCCTTTAACAATTTCTAAATCAATATCGAGATGCGTAAAATTAAAGGAGTTGTCGGACATTAACAAAGAGCGATGTCCCCATCCAAAAAACCTGGGTTGATTTCCAAATTGAACTGCAATTTGTTTGATGGGTGTTAATCTGATATAACTTGTAGAAGAGGCATAATCAAAAGCATTAGCTTTGAATGGTTTTGTTCTTCCTCCGTTTGGAACAACAGCATTCTGTTGACTGTATAAACTTCCATCTGAGTTTGGATAATATTCTCCGCGACTTCTAAAATATTCTTCTTGATAATCAACAAATCGAGCTTGATTTTCGTAGAAAGCTGTGTAGAAAGATAAAATACCTTTTACTTCGCCAAACGCTTGGAATCCTCTCGTGTTTTGATAAACATAAGGGTATGTTTTTTGAAGTATTTCTTTGCCTAAGTTCATCTCAAATAATGGGTCAACTGCCAGCAAATAATTTTTTCCTTTTAATTGGACGAAATGTTCTTTCAACAATTTCCTAACAACCCAATTTCGTTTCTTTAGGGTGTCTTTTTCTGGAAGTTCATAACGCGCTTTTGAATAAGAAATTGGAAAAAATCCTTCGCTGATTAATGTGTCAGAATCAATGGTAAATAGGATTCCATCTTTCACATTTTTGGCGGCATGAATCAGAAACTTTTGTCCAAATACATGAGGCAAGGAGGAAAAAGTCAATAGAGATATAATCCAAAAAAGTTTCACAAAATTCATCAATGATAGAATTCCAGAGATAATGATATTGACGGATTCACACCAATAAAATAAGGGTTCTCTAAATCTTCTTTATTATACGTTAAAGGGTTTCCTGTTTCGACTTCGATAACTTTTCCGCCAACCGCTTCGAAAATCGCTTGTCCTGCGGCAATATCCCATTCCATTGTAGGAGCAAATCTAGGATAAATGTGTGCATCACCCATAACCAAATCAAAAAATTTGAGTGCTGAACCCATGACAATTGATTTGACTGGCCCATATTTATCTTCCAAAGTATCAGAAAGATTTTTAAGGTTTCCAGAGAAGTGACTTCTTGAAGAAATCATATAAACTGTCTCAATTTTTTCGGATAAAACAGGGAGTTTTTCCCATTTTTCAGGAAAAAGGGCGTTTTCGTATGATATATGGTAAGCACCAAACTCTTTTCCTCCAAGTATTATCTTTTGATGAACTGGAGAAGCAATAATTCCATAAACAGGTTTATTGTTTTCAATAAGGGCAATATTGATGACAAACTCACCATTTTTTTTGATAAATTCTTTTGTGCCGTCGAGCGGGTCAACACACCACATCTTTTCCCAATGTTTTCGAACAATGTATGGCTCTTTAACTTTTTCTTCCCCTAAAACAGGAATCTGTGTTTCTTTTAAAATGTCATTGATGATTTTTGAAGAAGTTAAGTCTGCAATGGTTACAGGACTCCCATCGGTTTTAATCATTTTATCAAAGTCACTTCTATAAATTTCCAAAATAGATTCAGAAGCTTTTAAAACTGCTTTAATTGTTAAGTAAAACTCTTCAAAAACTTTATTTTTATCCACTTGCTAAATTTTTTACCAACGAACTGGCACCGATTCGAACAAATTTATTAGTCATATATTCTTTTCCGACAATTTTTTTAATCAGGTTTAAATATTCCAATGCTTCATTATAAGTTTTTACGCCACCACTCACTTTCAATCCAACAGATTTTTCAGCTTTCTGATTTACGATAGTTTTCGCCATGACTTCTACAGCTTCTAATGATGCACCAAGGAATTCTTTGCCTGTAGATGTTTTTATAAAATCTGCTCCGCCAGTAATTGCCAACTCGCTTGCTTTTTCGATTCGTTCAGGCGTTTTTAAATAACCAGTTTCGAGGATAACTTTTAAAGTTTTGTTTGGCATTAATCCTTTAAACGCTCGAATTTCATCAACTACTTGCGTATAATTTCCATCATCAAATTCCCCAAGATTTAGGACAATATCAACTTCATCAGCTCCTGCTTCCAAGGCAAATTCACACTCTTGTAATTTTGTTGAAAGAAATCCTTGTGATGAAGGGAAATTTCCAGCAACCACTGCCGTTTTAATACCAGAATTTTTTAATTTATCCTTCGCCATTTTAGCGAAATTTGGGTATAAACAAACTGCAGCGACAGGAAATTCTTTTTCCTTATAGATTAGTGCTTGTTCTAAAAAATCTTTTACGGTTTTAGGTGAGTCGTAACTATTTAATGTTGTTAAATCTACAAAATTACAAACTTCATTTTTTGTCCACATATCCAAATAATTGAAATTTAATAAAGACAAACGGTTTCTATAAAAGCACAGAAACCGTTTGAATATGTAAGTTTATAAAACAAATAATTTTATTGTAAGATAAAGTTTATCGGGATACGCGCTTTTGTTCTTACCCTTTCACCTCCAGTTTCCGCAGGAATCCATTTCGGCATTGAGTACACAACTCTTCTAGCCTCTGCATCGAGTTCTTTTGAAACACCTTTTCTAATAACTACTTGTTCGATAGATCCATCTTTATTGATAATAAATTCTACGATTACCCTTCCTTGATCTCTCAGCTCCATAGAAATTTCTGGGTATTTGACGTTTTCTGCAAGAAATTTTCTCATGGCTGCCATTCCACCAGGGAACTCAGCTTCTTTATCAGGGAACTCTACAATAGGAGCCTCTGGTTCTGGCTCTGGATCTGGTTCAACGTCAATCTCGACGATTTCCACAACAACTGCTTCATCTTCGTCTTTACTTTCAATAACTTCAATTTCCTCACTTGGTTCAGGTGGAATTTCTAAGTCTTGAATTTCTGGAACTTCTGGTTCTTCCTGTTCCTCTTCTTCTTCAATAACTTCAAGTTCTTCTGGAACTTCCATTTTTTCCTGTGCTTGTCTATCAATTTCGGCCAGCTCTACTTCAGATTTATAAGAAAAAGAAAGCGTGATAATACAAACAGTGATAAAGAATCCTAAAAACATTATTGGGACTCTTAACCGTTCATTATCGACCTCTGGGTTCTTTTTTAATGACATAAGATATTTTTTTAACTTAAATTAATTTCTCAAATTCTAAAATTATTCCTAAAAATAATCATCTTTTATAATTTGGATATATTATCAGAAACAATAATGCTCCAAAAATACAACCAATTCCGTTAGCAAGCAAATCTAAAAGCTCAAAAGCTCTTGTTTCTGTTATGAAATTTTGTAGAATTTCAAGAATCAAGCTAAGAGAAAAGCCACCTAATACACTTATTTTAAACGCATTTTTTTGAAGATTATTTGAAATATTCTGTCTTTTTAATCCTGTCGTCCAAAATAACGTGAGAAAAAAATACATAAAGAAATGGATAATTTTGTCAAAAACTTCTATCTGGAAACCTGTTAAATCAATGTTTGAACTTGGAATCAAGCTCATGATAATCACAAAAAAGGTCCAAATAATACTTACTAGAAGGAATCTTAACACAATTTTAGTTTACCATTTCTTCGTATTCTGTTGCACTCATTAATTGCTCTAACTCTGAGCTATCTGACATTTTAACTTTAATAATCCATCCATCACCATAAGGATCACTGTTGATTACTTCTGGGTCAGATTCTAAACTCTCATTAAACTCAATGATTTCTCCTCCTACGGGCATAAATAAATCAGAAACCGTTTTTACCGCTTCGATAGAACCGAAAATTTCTTCTTGGTCTAAGGTTTCTCCTTCCGTTTCTACTTCAACAAAAACAATGTCTCCTAGCTCACTTTGAGCAAAATCAGTTACACCAATTGTAACAATATCTCCTTCTACTAAACACCATTCATGGTCTTTTGTGTACTTTAAATTTTCTGGAAAAGTCATAATTTCAATTATTTTAATTTCAAATGTATTATTTATTTGTAATAATCACCAAATATAAAAAACTATTTATTGATATGGTGAATTTGGTGAGTCAGTTCAATTCGTTTTTTAAAAGAGTAATAAGTTAAATTTAATTTGTGTTCGATTAAAATTTACAAGATGATTTGTAATTTTTAATTGAACTCAGGTTATTATATTATTTTTGTATTTATGGTTAATAGTACGCAACTGAAAGAATTGACTGAACGAGTAGATAAAATGTTCGTGTATTTATCTATTGATGATAAAAAGCGTGAAATTCACGAAAACAATCTAAAGTCACAAGACCCTGAGTTTTGGAACGATCCAGTCGCTGCAGAAACAATACTAAAAAGAAATAGACAACTCAAGTTTTGGGTTGAATCTGTATCCGAAGCCAAACAAAAACTGGATGATTTAGAAGTACTTTTGGAATTTTTTCAAGAAGGTGCTGGTTCAGAAGAGGAAATCGTTGACTTATATAATAAAGTGTTGCAAGAAATAGAAAGTTTGGAATTGAAAAATATGCTTTCTGGAGAAGAGGATGGTTTAAATGCTGTAATGCAAATTACTTCAGGCGCTGGTGGCACGGAAAGTTGTGATTGGGCAAGTATGCTCATGCGGATGTATATCATGTGGGGAGAAAAAAATGGATATAAAATAAAAGAATTAAATTATCAAGAAGGAGATGTTGCTGGAATAAAAACAGTTACGCTCGAGTTTGAAGGAGATTTTGCTTTTGGTTATCTGAAAGGCGAAAATGGTGTTCATCGTTTGGTTAGAATTTCTCCATTTGATGCAAACTCAAAACGACATACTTCTTTTGCTTCTGTTTATGTATATCCATTGGTGGATGATTCCATTCAAGTTGAAATAAATCCTGCGGATCTACATTTTGAAACTTTTAGGTCTGGCGGGAAAGGTGGACAAAACGTGAATAAAGTTGAAACTGCTGTTCGACTGCGACATGAACCTACTGGAATCATTATTGAAAATTCGGAATCTAGGTCCCAACTAACAAATAAAGAAAAGGCAATTCAATTACTTAAATCGCAACTTTATGAATTGGAATTGCGTAAAAGGATGCAAAAGCGTGCAGAAATTGAATCTGAGAAGAAAAATATAGAGTGGGGTTCACAGATTCGGAATTATGTACTACATCCTTATAAGCTAGTGAAAGATGTAAGAACAGAATACGAAACACGAAATGTGGACGATGTTTTAGACGGAGAGATAGACGAATTTTTAAAGGCTTATTTGATGGAGTTTGGTTTTTAAAAAATTGTGATTAACATTTTTTAAAAAAGGGGAATAATTTTATTTTATATTTTTATAAAAAGTTAAAACATGGAAGGAGACAAAAAAATACAGGGAAAAAGCCAATCAAACAATGGCGTTTGGGTACTAATTGCTATCATTGGATTGTTGTTAGCTGGTGTAATGGGCTGGATGTACTCCCGTGCAAACAAAGCTTTGGATGAATGCCAAACCGTCAATGAACAACTGCATTTAGAAAGGGAAGCAATGAATAGTGCATTGACTGGTTATATTGATGGTGCAACCAATGATTTGAGAAGCGATTTGCAAATCATGCTCCAAACCTACGATGCTTTGATTGAAAAAGATGCTTCCATGGCTGACAGTCTTCAAATTCAGAAAGATAGTATCGCTTCTTTGTTAAATGAATTGAAAGATACCCGTAATCGTAGTTATTATGAAATTAATCAGTTAAAGAAAAGAAATGAGCGTTTGCGTGAAGTAATGAATCACTATCTAATAGAAATTGACTCATTGAATACTTTAAATATTAATTTAACACATCAATTGACAGAAAAGAGTACTGCTTTGGACCAAACAACCTCCGAAAGGGATGAGTTGAGAAAAGAGAACGAAGAAAATGCTGCTTTATTAACCAAAGGTGCGAAGCTAACTGCGTTTAATTTTAATACACAAGGATTGAGATATAAATCCATAGGAACAGGAACAAAAGAAATAAATCGAGCTGGTCGTGTGGAATTAATTTCAAGTACTTTTACTATCGGAGAAAATACAATCGCCAAAACTGGAAATAAAACAATTTATTTGCAAATTATTAACCCAGATGGGAAGGTTCTTTTTAAACGTCCAACTGATGTTACACAAGTGGCAGGTGGTGAGATTTTATACTCTGGGAAAAGAGAAATCAATTATCTGGGACAGTTAACTGACATGACAATTGTGTATAACCTAGAAGGACAAGAAATCGAAAGTGGAAATTATACCGTGAAAGTTTATGCAGATGGTGCGTTGATTGGGAAAGACACGTTTACACTGAAATAAATCGCTAAAAAGATATTAAAAGAAGTGGACACTATCTTCGTGCGTTTTTTTGATGTTTCTTGCTTGTTATTATTAATGAGCGTCTAACCAATTATCGGCAAATGTCATATCTACAACTAAAGGAACGGCAATCTTAATAGCATTTTCCATCTCTTCCTTTACGAGTTTCTCCATTATTTCCTTTTCAGATTTGAGAACATCAAACACAAGTTCGTCATGTACTTGTAGCAACATCCTTGAGGTAAGATTTTGCTCTTTCATCTTTCTGTAAATATTAATCATTGCAATTTTGATTATGTCGGCAGCACTACCCTGAATCGGAGCATTAATAGCATTTCTTTCTGCATAACCTCTGACAATTGCATTTTTAGAGTTGATATCTGGAAGATAACGTCTTCGCTTCATAATTGTTTCTACATAGCCTTTCTCTTTTGCCTCTTCTTTCGCTTTTGTCATGTATTTTTTAATGGTCGGATATTGAGCAAAATAGTTATCGATGATTGACTTAGCTTCTGTTCTGCTTATTCCAAGGTTTTGAGCTAACCCAAAAGCAGACTGCCCATAAATTATCCCGAAGTTTACAGCTTTTGCATTACTTCTTTGGTTACGTGTTACTTCATCTAACGGAACGTTATAAACTTTTGAAGCAGTGGAAGCATGAATATCAATTTTATTTTGAAAAGCTTCAATCATGTGCTGGTCTTTACTAAATGCAGCCATAATTCTAAGCTCTATTTGTGAATAATCGGCAGCCAATAAGGTATGATCTTTACTCTTTGCAATAAAAGCCTTTCTGATTTCTCTCCCCTTTGGCGTACGAATCGGAATGTTCTGAAGATTTGGATTTGTGGAACTTAATCTTCCTGTTGAAGCAACTGTTTGCATATAATGTGTATGCAATCTTCCGTCTTTTTTATCTACCAATTCTGGCAAAGGATCAACATACGTACTTTTTAGCTTTTTTAGAGAACGATAATCTAAAATCAACGGAATAATTTCGTGATCGTTGATATGTTTCATCAATGTCTCTTCTGATGTTGAATATTGACCTGTTTTGGTTTTCTTAGCTTTTTTTGAGATTTCTAACTTTTCAAATAAAATATCACCCAATTGCTTTGGCGAATCAATATTAAAATCCTCCCCTGCCAGTTTAATAATCTGCTTAGATAATGTGTCCAAATCTATTTCCAGTTCTTTAGAAAACTCTTTTAAACGTTGGATATCAAGTCGAATTCCTTCTTGTTCCATTGCTTTTAAGACTTCCGTTAAAGGCATCTCTATTTTATAGAACAAATCTTTTAAATGGTCTTTTTGTATTTCTGGTTCGAATAATTCTTTAAATTGCCAAGTAATATCTGCATCTTCACAAGCATACTGATAAATGTCTTTTTGGGGCAATTCTCTCATCGTCTTTTGATTCTTACCTTTTTTCCCAATCAGGCTCTCAATCGGAACGGTTTGATATTGAAGATAATATTCCGCTAAAAAATCCATGTTGTGTTTACCATCTGGTGAAAGTAGATAATGAGCGACCATCGTGTCAAATCTTGGACCTCTAAGTTTAATACCATATCGATTGATAACTTGTTCGTCATATTTAATGTTATGGGCGACTTTTTCAATTGTTTCTGATTCAAAATAGGCTTTAAATTCTTCTATTAATGATTGGGTTTCATTAAAATCTTCAGGGAAAGGCACATAATATGCCTCTTTTGCCTTAAAAGAAAAGGAAATTCCAACCAAATCAGCATTTCTTGCTTCAAGGTCATCCGTTTCTGTATCGAAACAAACAGATTCCTGTTTTAAAATTAATTGAATCAGTTTTTGTCTTTCTTCTTTGTTATCAATAAAATGATAAGTAGCATTTGCTGTTTTTATATTGTTTAACTCATCATGTGTTATAAATTCTTGTGTTCCATTGTTTTCTTGATGTGAAGTTCCAAACAAACTTAATTGTCCATTTTTATCTGAACCACTTGAAGTGACAACCATTTCTTCACCAAGCATTTTTTTGGCAATGCTTCTAAATTCTAATTCCGTTAGAATTTCACGTAGTTTTTGATTATCTGGTGGAACAATCTCCAATTTCTCTGGTTCAAAAGTTACATTAAGGTCAGTAACAATCTTTGCCAAAGCTTTAGATAAAAAGGCTTGTTTTTTATTGCTTTCAATTTTTTCTTTGAGTTTACCGTTTACCTTATCAAGATTTTCATAAAGCCCTTCCATTGAGCCAAATTCCTTTATGAATTTTTTAGCAGTTTTTTCGCCAACACCTGGGATACCGGGGATGTTATCAGCAGTATCGCCCCACATTCCTAAAATATCAATCACTTGGTCTGTGCTTTCAACTTCAAACTTTTCTTTTACTTTTTCAATACCCCATATTTCTGCTGGTTTTTTTCCTCTTCCAGGACGAAACATAAAAGTATTGTCGGTTACCAATTGCGCATAATCTTTGTCGGGTGTCATCATATATGTTGTAAACCCTTCTTTTTCAGCGATTTTTGCAATCGTACCAATCACATCATCTGCTTCCCAACCCATTTCCATAAGTATTGGGATATTAAAAGCTTCGATAATTCTCCGAATGGGTTCAATCATGTTGCGAATATCTTCGGGCATCTCTTCACGGTTCGCTTTATAATATTCGTCCATTTCTATTCGATTTGTTGCGCCACCTGGAGGATCAAAGACAACGGCAATATGTGTTGGTTTTTCTTTTTCTATAACATCCAATAATGCTAATGTAAACCCAAATGCAGCCGAGGTGTTTTCTCCTTTTGAATTGATTCGGGGTGTTTTGATAAATGCATAATAAGCACGATAGATGAGTGCAAAAGCATCTATCAAAAAAAGTTTTTTATCTGTTTCTGGTGTAAGCATATACTTGTTTTTTAGGAGAGTTTCTTTTATCCGTTTCTAAAAAAATCAGTAAAGTCAAATATAAGAAATTATTGTTAGTTTTAAGAAAGATAGGTTGTTTTTGATTCTGCAAGATATGTTATGATGCACACCACCTTATTGTAGTTTGAATAAAAATGAAAAGAGAGGAAACGGGCGTCTCCTCTCTTTTCTAACACTACTACTTATGAAACCTAACACTATTATAACGGTTCATCTTCGGAAATGTTTCCTTCAGAGTAAAAATATTTTGTTAAGAGCTGTTAATTGAGTGATTATACATTTAATTTTTACCAATAAAAAAGGGAATCGAAAGATTCCCTTTTCTATAAAAGTTTAACTTTTAATTATTTTTGAACAACAATCTTTTGTGTTGCAACGCCATTGTTTACGTTTAAGTTTAAGAAATAAACTCCGTTACTTAAAGATGAACCATCTACAGAAATTGTGTGGTTTCCTGCTGATAATTTACCAGCATTTCCATTAACAACAACTTGTCCAGCTAAATCAACAACTGTGTAAGAAACATCAGCTGCATCTTCTAAAGTGAACGCTACGTTAGTTTCGTTATTGAAAGGGTTTGGATATGTATTTAAGTTGAACGCTTGAGCAGTTTCTGTTGCAATTCCAGAAGTAGCATCAAAGTTCATACGTATAACGCCAATGTCTCTAATCGCACCCCATCCATCTAAACCTGGAAGATACATGAATGAAGGGGCTGAAGCACCGTTTGCAGTACCAGCCAATGCAACTGAGAACCCTGGTTCGTTTGAACCTGGAGATACAGAAATGATATACTCACCAACACCCAATTCAATTGGCTCTGCAAAAGTCAAAGATATGTATTGACCAGGATTATTTACACCTGTTGAAATGTGCGGATCAGTTTCATAAGTTGCAATACCTGTGTACCCAGACACTTGGTTTAAAGGAACGATTTCATTATTTTCAATACCATAAATTCTTCCCACAACTTCAACTCCATCAGCAATTGTATCTCCAACTTGAAAATCGATTGCATTTAAAGTAACAGGCGAATAAATAGAGAATATATTACCAAACTCTAATTGTGGAGGCTGATATCCAGTTTGTCCCCATCCATAGTGATTGTGTCTAATTTCGTCATTTACAATTCCACTAGTTGCATCATCAAATGCTTTGTCACTTGCATAAATATTTCCGCCTACTTTGAATTCATAAGGAAGGAACACCTCGTTTCCAAGAACTTCATCAGTCTCAGCCATTTCTAAGGTAATGTCGATATTATGAGTACCTTCTTCTGTTGGAGTGTATCTTGAAGCTCCAGTAATTGCTAATGAATCAGCTTCACCAGCAGGAACTGTTATAGGAGTGGACTCACCAGTATATGTTCCGAAATTAGCTTCTGTAGCTACAAGTTTAACATTAGTTAAACTTTCCACTCCTCTATTTTCAGCCCAAGTACCAAAATCAATTGGAGCCACTTGATTTGTTGGAATCATGTGATAAGCAACATGGTTACCAAAAGCGTCTAGTGATCCGTAATACACTCGTCCTAATCTTGCTATATCATAATCTGGAGTTGGATAGATTGTAACATCATCAACTTGCCAGAAATATCCTGCTCCATAAGCGTTTGGATTTGATGAACCAGAACTGATAGATGAGTAACGGAATCTAATTCTAACATTAGCAGAATTACTTACCTGGAAGTTCTCACGGATAATACTTGGCTCTCCGAGTGCACCAACAAATTCATTAGCACTAACATCTTGGTTAATCCAACGTGACGTCCATGTTGTGCCTCCATCAGTACTTAACTCAATAAATGTTGAATCGTAGTTGAATGCATAATACAATTGATAAAATTGAACTGTAATATATTCTTCTGCTGATAAATCAATATCGCTAGCAATTGTAATCGAAGCGTTCATATCAAAGGTTGTTTGTGGTCCAGTTGGATCAGCGGCAGATAAAAATGGGTATGCATCAAACATCCAAAACCCATTATCAACTGTTGGAGATGCAACGGTAAAGTTAGCATTATACGGGGAGTCGCCTGAACTTGGAATGAATTCCCATTCTCCTTGACCTAAAGTTGATGCTGTCCAATCTGCTTCGACTGAGAAGTCATTTTCCCAAATCGGTGTTGCTTTTTGCGTTGGTATAGCTTGTTTTATTACTTTACCTTTAACTGTGTTTAAGTCTTTAACAGTTCTTAACGCACTTTGTCCAAAGACAAGAGAAGTAGAAAGTAATACCGAAGCTAATAAATAAATTTTCTTCATAATAAATAATTTTTAAATTAATATGAAACAAACTTAAAAAAAAATAATTATAAAACAATATTATTGTGTCATTTATATTAAGATTAATTGACATTTTTTAGTTAAAGGGTGGTTTTACAAATTTAACGGTAAATTAACAAAGGTTTATATTTATATTTGTGGTTATGAAAAATTTAAGATATATTTTTTTAATTGTCGCTACTTTTATAATTATAATCAAGGGCAATTTTGTCTTTTGTCAAAAAAAGGAGATAAATCCTTCTGTATATGATTTTTGGAATACGCTGAGCAATGCCCAACTATCGAAATCTGGTAATTATTTAAGTTATGAAATCAACCCACACAAAGGTGATGGGGTAATAGAACTTTATAATGGTCGGACAGGAGATTGTCACATCTTTGAAAGAGCTAAAAATGGTTCGTTTACCAACAATGAGAAAACGTTTGTTTTTTCTATAAAACCAGGATTTGATACGCTTAGAACGCTTGAACTGAAAAAAGTCAAAAAAGAAAAATGGGTTAAAGATTCTCTTGGGATATTTTGGATGGAAAAAGGTATTATAGAAAAACACGCCAATTTATTAGACGTGAAAATTGCTAAAAATGGAAATTTTATCGCTTATACGATTTTTAAGGACTCTATTCAAGATGAATCTGGTAAGAAAAGCTCAAAGAAAAAATCGAAAAAAAAAGCTATTCAATGTGGTTCTGACGGGAATACGTTGTTTATCCTAAATACTGACACAGAAGAAATCCAGGTTTTCCCACAAGTTATTAAGTTTGACTTCAATTATGATGGCTCGAAATTGTATTTCCTTTCGCATTATAAAGAGGGAAAGACAGTAAAAAAAAGGGTTCATCTCTATAAAATGCAAGAGAAAGAACACCTGATGTATGAAACAATTTTTGATGAGATAGGAGCAATTTCGTTTAGTAAAAGAGGAAATGTATTGTCGTTTTTAGCTACTTCAGATACAGTTAAAGAAACGCGTTTATTTGATGTTTACTTGTGGGGAAGTGCACCGCAGCCTCAAAAAATTATAGATAACGACTTTCCTGGTTTACCCGATGGATTAACTGTAAGCCCAAAGTCTAATTTAAGATTCTCCTTGGATGAAAATCGTTTGTTTTTTGGATTATATGAAAAGCCTCAAAAGAAAGAAAAAGATACGCTTCTATCGTCAGAAAAAGCTGAACTTGATTTGTGGCACTACAACGATAATCGCCTGCAACCACAACAATTAAAAGAATTAAAAAGAGATAATGAAAGAAGTTTATTAAGTGTTTATGATTTAAAAAACCATTCACTCACTCAACTTGAAGATGATACATTAAGTATTTCTATTTTAAACCAAGGTAACAGCGACTTTGCTATTGGAAACTCTAAAGAAAGATACCAAAGAACCTATAATTGGAGTATGCCCTGGCCAAAAGATTATTATCGAATCAATGTAACAACGGGTGAACGCCAACTTCTTAAAGAAAATGTTGGCTACGCCGGAGGCATGACTCCTGACGGACGATATTTTGTCTTTTTTGATAGTCCCAAAAATCACTTCTACGCGATTCATTCAGAAACAAAAGAAGAAATCTGTATGACGTGCAGCGATTCTGTAAATTGGAAAACAGACATCAATGGAATGCCGTTTGAAGCAGGGCCAACTTCTAGTCCTGGATTCTTAAACAAAAATGAATTATTGCTTTACTCTGAATTTGATATTTGGAAATACGATTTTGCTTCTAAAAAATTGGTGTCTTTAACAGATAAACAAGGCGAAAAATCAAATACTGAGTTTAGAATTCACAGATTGGATAATCGCGATAGCATTTATATAGATATAGATAATGTTCTTGTCAAAGGGATTAATCAAGACTCTTTTGATGAGGCAGTTTATCGTTTCCATGACAACAAACTAGAGAAGTTGTATGAATCTAACCATCGAATTTCGGGTTTTAAAACTTCAAAAAAAGGCGACAAATTGATCTTCCGTCAAATGAATACAACAGACTACCCAAATGTTTATTTAACAAATAAAAACTTTAATAATCCATCAAAAATCTCTGATGCAAATCCACAGCAATCAGAATATGTTTGGCCGACAGTGGAGCAAATTGAATGGCAGTCGTATAGTGGGGAAGAATTAAGAGGGTTACTCTATAAACCAGATGATTTTGATGAAACTAAATCTTATCCACTAATGGTTTATTTTTATGAACTCTATTCAGATAGAAAACATTTTCATTATATTCCAAAACCAACAGCATCGATTGTTTATCCAACTGAGTATGCGTCAGCTGGATATGTTGTGTTTATTCCAGACATTAAATATACGCCTGGACAACCTGGAAAAGATGCATACAATAGTATCATGAGTGGAACGGATAAGGTTTTGGAATTGTACCCAAATATCGACAGTACAAGAATGGGATTACAGGGTCAATCGTGGGGTGGTTATCAGACAGCACAGCTCATCACATTAACCAATCGATACAAAGCTGCAATGGCGGGTGCACCTGTAAGCAATATGTTTTCAGCATACGGAGGAATTCGTTGGGCAAGTGGTTTGAATCGTCAATTCCAATACGAGCATACACAAAGTAGGATTGGAGGAACAATTTGGGAAGTACCAGAATTGTACATGGAAAACTCGCCTTTATTTGGAGTGCCAAACATTGAAACACCACTTTTAATTATGCATAATGATAACGATGGCGCTGTGCCTTGGTATCAAGGGATTGAACTGTTTACTGCAATGAAGCGGTTAGATAAAAAAGTATGGTTGCTACAATATAATAATGAGGAACACAACTTAATGAAAGATAAGAATCGTCGTGACTTGAGCATTCGTATGCGCCAATTTTTTGATTACTATCTGAAGGGCGAAAATCCGCCAAAATGGTTAATTGAAGGAATACCTGCAACGGTAAAAGGGAAAGAATATAGATTGGAATTGATTGAAGATTAATTTTAATCAACAAACGACGATGAAATTGTAGATTTTTATTAAATCGCTCTATCTTTGCATTTTAAATAGAATTGAATGAAAAAACAACGATATACTGTAACTTGTGCTTTGCCTTATGCGAATGGACCTTTGCATTTGGGACATATAGCTGGAGTTTATCTGCCTGCTGATATTTTTGTGCGTTTTTTACGTCATAAAGGTCACGACGTAGCTTTTATCTGCGGGAGTGACGAATATGGAGCGGCTATTACACTTCGTGCAAAAAAAGATGGAGTTACTCCACAAGAAATCGTGGATAAATATCACGTGATGTTGAGAGATGCCTTTAAAGACTTTGGTATTTCATTTGATATTTTTCATAGAACAACATCAGAAACACATACAAAAACAGCACAAGATTTTTTCCTGAAATTATATGAAAATGGTTCTTTCACACAAGAAACAAGTCAGCAGTATTACGATGAAGAGTACAAACAGTTTTTAGCCGACCGATATATCAAAGGAGAATGTCCTAAATGTGGTTATATTGATGCTTACGGCGATCAATGTGAAAGGTGTGGTTCCACTTTGAATCCAACAGACTTAATCAATCCCATATCTACACTGAGTGGAAAAGCGCCAGTTATGAGGGAAACAACACACTGGTATTTGCCAATGGGAAAACACGAAGATTGGTTGAGGGAATGGATTAAGGAAGGGACATTAGACGGTGTTCAACACCACAATCCGAAAGAATGGAGAAATCAAGTTATCGGGCAATGTTTAAGTTGGATTGATGGTGGATTACATTCCAGAGCTATGACAAGAGATTTGGATTGGGGAATTCCTGTTCCATTGGAAGAAGGTAAAGGAAAAGTGCTTTACGTTTGGTTAGATGCTCCAATTGGATATATTTCTGCAACAAAAGATTGGGCAGCATCTGTTGGTAAAGACTGGGAAGACTATTGGACAGGAGATACTAAGTTAATTCACTTTGTAGGAAAAGACAACATCGTTTTTCATGCGGTAATTTTTCCGATTTTATTGAAAGAACACGGCGGATTTATCCTAGAAAACAACGTTCCTGCATCTGAGTTTTTAAATTTGGAAGGAGCAAAGTTTTCAACATCAAGAAATTGGGCAGTTTGGCTTCATGAATACATAGAAAGATATCCAGATAAAATAGATGAATTAAAATATGTGTTAACATCTATTGCACCAGAAAATAAGGACAGTGAATTTACATGGGCAGATTATCAATCGCGCGTAAATAACGAATTAGCAGATGTATTGGGGAACTTCGTAAATCGTGCTTTGGTATTGAACAATAAATATTACAATGGAATTGTTCCTGCTTTGGGAGAATTAACTGTTGAAGATCAAAAAGTGATTGATGTCATCCAAGCGTTGCCAACGAAGATTGAAGATTTAATGTATCACTATAAAATACGTGATTCACAATCGGAAGTGATGGGATTGGCGAGAATTGGAAATAGATATTTGGCAGAAACAGAACCATGGAAAGTGGTAAAAACAGATCCAAAACGGGTAGAAACAATTTTACACATTGCATTACAAATCACAGCCAATTTATCGATTTTATTAGATTTATTTTTGCCTCAAACGGCATCTAAATTGAGGGGATTTTTAAACATTGATTCTTTTCGCTGGAATGAAGCTGGAAGAATAGATATCATAAAAGCTGGCGATAAAACCAATCAACCTACAATTCTTTTCCAAAAGATAGAAGATGAATTTGTAACCAACGAAAAAGCAATTTTAGAATCTGCACAAAAAGAAAATATGGAAATAACACACGCACCACAAAAAGAATATATCCAATTTGAAGAATTTTTAAAACTCGATGTCCGAGTAGGTCAAATTTTAGAGGCTAAAAAGGTTAAAGGAGCTGATAAATTGCTCGAACTTCTTGTGGATACTGGTCTTGATAAAAGAGTCATCGTTTCTGGAATTGCTGAACAATTTTCTCCTGAAGAAGTAATCGGTACAAAGGTTTCTGTGTTGATAAACCTTCCTCCACGAAAATTAAGAGGAACCGTTTCTAACGGAATGATTTTAATGGCAGAAGACAACGAAGGCAAATTAAGTTTTATTTCGCCAGGGAAAGATATGGAAGTTGGGGCTGAGGTGAGATAAATTTAGAACTCAATTCGTTCTATGTTTAAAAATTTGGTATAAATTGCAAGTGATACACAAAATCTATATCAAAAGACAGACGTTTTGAATCATAATTCATCCATCCACAACATTCCTTTTTCAATTTTTAGTTTGCTTTGGATATTGTTCGTATAAAGCGAACCAGTTCCTAAGCCTTGTTCCATCTCAATTTTATAAGTACTGGTGAATTGAGCAATTGCATTTAGCCCGATATTTGATTCTAAAGCACTCGTAATCCACCACGGAATATTTCTTTCTTCTGCTAATTTTATCCATTCTTGGGTGCTTTCAAATCCGCCTAAAAGACTCGGTTTTAGAATGATGTATTGCGGCTGGATTTCGTCTAAGAGTTTTACTTTATTAAAATATGTGTTGATCCCGATTAACTCCTCATCAAGGGCGATTGGGAGAATATTTTGCTTACATAATTGGTGCATGTCTTTCCATTGTCCGTGCTGAATGGGTTGTTCTATAGAATGAATATCAAACGCTGCTAATCTCTCGAGTTTTTCTGGTGCTTCCGAAGGACTGAAAGCTCCATTAGCATCGACTCTTAATGTGATTTGTTCAGGTGAAAAACGACCCCTGATGCTTTCTAATATTTTGACTTCTTTTTCAAAATCAATGGCTCCAATTTTCATTTTAATGCAAGAATATCCTTCTGTTAATTTTTGTTCTACTTGTTCTTGCATAAATTTTTCATCTCCCATCCAAATCAATCCGTTTATAGGGATTCCTTGATTGCCTTTGGTAAAGTTGGTATTAAAAAAGATTTTATCTCCTCCGTTTTTTAAATCTAAAAGCGCTATTTCTAATCCAAATAAAATAGAAGGGAAACTTTTTAATTCGTGGAGGTTTTCAATGAAATAATTTATTTTTTTAACAACGTCTTCAATTTTCAACTCATATTGTTTGTCGTTTAAATAATCGGGAGATAACCCTGGAATCACACTGCATTCTCCAAACCCTTTTATAAACGGATTATCTTCATTCCAAAGTGTGATAAACCAAGATTTTTTTTCAGTTAAAATGCCACGACTGGTACCGCCTGGTCTTTTAAAAATAAAAGTCTTCTGCTCGTATTTTGCTTTAAAAATCATTGTTGTAAAAATAGTGAGTTTGGGTTATAAAAATTTATTTTAATTGATAAAGAAACTAAAAAAAAGTAGAAATCATAAATAAAATAGCAATTGAAAAAGTAGAAAGCGATACAGTTTTCATTTCATTATCTAATGACTTTGGTTTATTGGTTTTCCACACCCTATTTAAATGTTGAAATAATCTTTCGAATGGTAAAAGGCAGATGATGCTAATCAACCAAGTTTTTGAAAGGAGAAAAGAAAAAATTCCGATAAAAGCCAAAAGAATGAGAGCTGAATGATAAATTTTCGCTTTTTTAAACCCCATAGCAACCACAATTGTTTTTTTGCCAACGGCTTTGTCATTTTCATGGTCACGCATGTTATTCAAATTTAGTACGGCAATACTGAGAAAGCCAATTGCAGAAGCAAACCCAATTAAAGTCCAATCAAATTGTTTTGAATACAAGCTATAGCTTCCTAATGTGCTGACAAGTCCAAAAAAAACAAACACCATAACATCGCCTAAGCCGTGATAACCATAAGCCTTTTTACCAATTGTATAAGTTATTGCAGCAATCACACTCAAAATTGCGAGTATAAAATAAAGCCACAAAACAGTTTCAGACATATCTTTCGTGCCGATTATAATGAGCGGAATCGCAGTTGAAAGTGATAAAATCGACAGTACGATGGTTGCAATTTTCATTTGCTTTTGTGTTACTTCGCCTGATTGTACTGCTCGTTTTGGACCCAATCGATGTTCATTGTCTGCACCTTTATAACTATCGCCCAAATCGTTTGCATAATTTGATAAAATCTGCAAAAAAAGTGTTGTCAGCATACATAAAACAAAGATTTTCCAATCCCAAAATCCTTCTTTATAGGCAACAAAACTTCCGACAATAATTCCCGACATTGAAAGCGGTAACGTTCGCAATCGAGCAGCTTTAATCCATGTTTTAAGATTCATTTTGGTAGGTACTAAAATTCGTTGACTTCAAACGGGTTAAAGTTTGCTAATCCTTTAATTTCTGTAATGGTATTTTTTTCTACCTTTAAAACTCTTCCAGGAAATTTCTCTATCAGACTTTTGTCGTGTGTTGCCATTAATGTTGCGGTTCCTTCGTTGGCAATGGCGTGTAGTAATCGCATAATGTCTTCAGATGTTTCAGGGTCTAAATTTCCAGTAGGCTCGTCTGCAAGTATTAATTGTGGATTATTGATTAAAGCACGAGCAATGGAAACTCTTTGTTGTTCTCCTCCAGAAAGTTCATGAGGCATTTTGTAAGCCTTTTCTTCAATTCCAACCATTCTAAGTACTTCTAACCCACGTTGTTCCATTGCAACTTTTTTCTTCCATCCTGTTGCTTTCATTACAAAGGTCAAATTATCCATAACAGAACGGTCGGTAAGTAATTGAAAATCTTGAAAAACAATACCAATATTTCTTCTTAACATTGGTATTTCTTTTCGTTTAATTTTTTTTAAATCGAAACCAACGACCCTACCTTCTCCGTCAATTAATGGTAAGTCAGCATAAAGCATTTTTAAAAAACTACTTTTACCAGAACCTGTTTTTCCAATAAGATATACAAATTCTTTTGAGGCAATGGAAACATTCATGTTTTGTAGAACAGTCACCTTTTTTTGTTCGACCCTACCCATAGATATTTCTATGATATTTTCCGCTACTTTGTCTTTTATATCTTCACCCACAATCGTTTGTTTTTACAAAAATGATAAAAAATTTATTGGAAAAGTAAGGATAAAAATAACAATCTTAACAGAATTACGTTTAAAACTTTTGGAAGAATAAGTTATAAAGTTAAGATTCTTCTATAATTTTAACACTTAAAACATATTGAACTCTATTTTTTTAAGAGGAAATATATAAGGTGATAGCCGAGGATGACGAAAAAGACTGGAATAATTGGATTGTTGGCGTTGATGTTTGTTGGTTCTGGATGGAGTCAACAAACAAATAAATACCGTGGAGAGTATGCAAATTTCTATCGTGCGGAAGAACTATTTGAAAAAGAACAATATGGTGCTGCTAAAGAAGTTTTTCGTGAATTTTTAGATGTATTTCAAGACCCTGAAGATCCACAATATATAAAAGCTAGATATTATGAAGGAATGTCTGCATTAGCGCTATATAATAGTGATGCGATTAAATTACTTATGGAGTTTAATAATGATTATCCCGAAAGTATTTATAAAAACGGAATCTATTTTCAACTTGGAGAGCATTTTTACCAACGTAAAAAATACGATGATGCCAATGAATGGTTTAAACAAACTGATCCTTCTCAATTGGACAGCGTTGATTTTCATGCATTTCATTTTAAAAAGGGATATGCTCATTTTCAATTAGAAGAAAATAGTGAGGCAAAAAGCCATTTCTATGATATTAAAGATGGAAGTTCAAGTTATAGTGCGCCAGCGCTATATTATTATTCATATATTTCATACATAGATAAATCCTATCAAGAAGCTTTAAGGGGATTTCTAAAACTTGAAGATAATCCCGCATTTGCAAAAGAAGTTCCTTATTACATAACACAAATTTATTATCTACTTGGAGATTATGAAAAGGTAACGGAATATATTCCTAATTATAATGCAGAAAGTGGGAAAAATATTGCGGATAATCCTGCGGAGATGAACTTATTGGTTGGAGATGCTTATTATAGAATTGGAGACTACGAACAAGCTGTTCCGTATTTAGAAGATTACGACAAGAAAAAGCAAACCACAAGAGAGGAAGATTATGCCTTGGGATATGCATATTATAAAAGTCAAGATTACGATAAGGCAATTCGTATTTTTGATAGGGTCTCTAGAACCAAAGATAAGTTGGGACAAACATCGTTTTATCACATCGCAGAATCTTATGTGAAAAAAGGTGAAAAAAATTATGCACGGTTGGCTTTTAGGTCTGCGGCAGAGCTTGATTTTGATCTGAAAGTTAAGGAGGATGCCTTATATAATTATGCGGTTTTGTCGTACGAATTGGATTATGACCCATACAACGAGGCGATTCAATCTTTTGAGTTGTTTTTGTCTGAATTCCCAGAATCAGATAGAAAAGAGAATGTTTATAGCTATATGGTTGACGTATATTCAAATACAAAAAATTATGAAGAAGCTCTTAAATCCATTGAACGTATCCCAAATTTGAATGTACAGTTAAAAACAGCATATCAGATTGTTTCTTATAACATGGGGATTGATAGTTATGAGCGTTCTAATTATAATAAAGCAATTAAAGCGTTTGAGAATGTAAGTAAGTATAACGTTTCTCCTGAAATTATGGCTCGTGCTAAATTTTGGGAAGCTGATGCTTATTATATGCAAGCACGTTGGGGCGATGCAATTCGTAAATATAAAGAATTTCAAGTTTTACCAGGGTTTAATGACCAATCTCTAAAAGAAAATGCATTGTATAACATTGCTTATGCTTATTTTAATCAGAAGGATTGGCCACAAGCAATTCATTATTTCAGAGCGTTTACCGATGATAGCCAAATTAAAGATTCTGATAAAATGGCAGATGCATATAATCGCTTGGGGGATGCCTATTATGTAAAAGACGATTACGATTTACAAAAATCAATGTTGAGCTATAAAAATGCCTTAAAGTATAATGCAGAAACAAAAGATAGAACATTATATTCTCTATCAAAGGTGTATGAGTTAATGTCAAATACGCGGCAAGAACAAATTTCGACTTTGAATGAGATTATCAGTAATTATCCCAAATCACCGTATGTAAAATCAGCTATCTTTGACATAGCTTTAAGCTATAAAAACATAGGTGATTATCCTAATGCACTCACGAGCTTCAATAGAGTAATTGACAATTATCCCAACAACATTATCGTTAAAGATGCGTTGATCGAAATTGCAGATTTAAAATTTAAACAAGGAAGATATTTAGATGCAGAAAGCTATTTTAAACGTGTTTTAACAGAATATTCTTTGGATGATATAACTTGTAAAAGAATAACAAAAGGATTGATAGATGTTTACCGTCAATTAAAGCAACAAGAGAAAATAGTTGAATTAGGTGAAAAATATGCTTGTGCAGGAATCACAGAAGACGACAACGAAGTATATTATTATGAAACGGCAATTTCTCTTTATGTGAATGAAAAATATAATGAGGCAATTCCTGAAATTGAAAAATACTTAAATCATTATCCAAACGGGAGGTTTTCTATCCAGTTATTGAGCTATTTGGGTGAAATATATGATAAAAAAGGTGATAAAAAGAAGGCTTTAAGTTATTATGAACAAATAATTTCAAAACCAAACTCTGATTACAAAGAAAATGCACTTGTTTATGCAGCAAGGGAATTGTATAATAATAAGGAATATAGTCGTGCATATCCTTATTATAAAGAATTAGAAAGTTTAGCAAAAACACCTCAAGTTGTGTTTAACTCTCGCTTGGGACTTATGCGAACAAGCTTTATGTTAGAAAATTATGTTGAATCTGCTGCAGTTGCTCAAAGATTAATTGCTGATAAATTATTGGAGGACAATAAACTCAAATCAGAAGTGAATTACGCCGGTGGAATGTCGAACTATTACCTTGAAAAATATAATGAAGCAATTCCTTTCTTGTTGTGGACAGAGAGAAATTCGGGAGGCACTGATTACATTAATACTTTGTATTATTTGTCGAAAAGTTACTTTCAACTCAAAGATTTAAAAGAAAGTGAAAAATATCACAACCTCATTATGCAAAAAGCTTCAAATGATGATTTTGAGAAAATTGGTCGCTCGCTGATATTACAATCAAGAATTTTCATTATAAAAGATGATTTATTTCAAGCTGAACAAACAATAAAAATGGTTGTGGATAATTATCCTGGTCCGGCTGAAGATGGCGTTATGTTTGAAGCAGAACAAGTTTATGCAGAAATCATGCAATTGAAAAACGCACCGAAAGACCTAGAAAATGAACTTGATAGAGAAATTGACTTAAATGAGGGAAATGATGAATAAGACTGTGTTTTCTATAGGATTGATATTTGTGTTTTCCTTTGTTTACGCTCAACAAGGAGATGTAGAAGTTATTACGTCGTCTGAACGTAATACCGAACCTGCATATCGAATATCTGAGCGACCAAAAGCGATTGATACTTCCATAACTTCACCAACGATAAAGTATCCATTGTTGTCGCTACATGAGCAGACTTCAATTACTGTTGAAGAGATTAAAGCAGCAAACATTAAATTAAGGCCACAATTGTCGCAACTCTACAACGGATATATGAAATTGGGCGTAGGGAGTTTATTGCAAGGTTTGGGAGAAGTTTACTACAATTCAAGTCGTTCCAGAAAATTTAATTGGGGAATTCATGCAAAACACCATTCTGAATGGGGAAAAATGAAAGATTTGCCACCTTCTCAGTATGACAGAACCCATGCAAAAGCATTCGGAAAACTTGAAGAATCACGTTATTCTTTGGGCGGAGGAATGGATTATTACAACAATGGTCTCCATTATTATGGTTTCGATGATGTAAATGCGAATAGAGACAGCATTAAACAAAGATACCAAGGAATAGGTTTTAACGCTTTTTATGCCTCTCACAAAAAAGATTCTTCTGTTTTGAATTATCGTATTGGATTGGATTACAACAATTTTATGGGAAGAAAGCCCCAAGAGGATTCCCTTGAAAAATGGAGAGGAGTGGAGAACTATGTTGGTTTAAAAACGATTTGGGAATACAACGGACAATCAGGCAAACTTATTTCTAATTTAAGGGCAGATGTTGATATAAGTTTTAATAATTATAAATACGGAATTGACACAGATTCTATTGCACCGTTAGATACTGGAATTGTTACTAATAACTTCTTGGCTCAATTGCGTCCAAAAGCAACTTTCTACGGGTTAAACAGAAAGTTAAAGTTCAATATTGGATTTGAATTGGCTCTTGAATACGAAAGAAATCTAAAAGCCGCTTTATTTCCATTGGTAGAAGTGAAATATTCTTTGTTTAACGATATCTTTATCCCTTATGTTGGGCTTAGAGGAACGCGTAGCCAACAAAGGTACGAGCTCTTAGCTAATGAAAATGAATTTATTAGTCCAAATCAACCGCTTCGCAATGAAAGTATCTATGAAGTTTATGGGGGATTTAAAGGTTCAATTTCATCACGTATAACATTCAATATCGAAGGGAAATATGCTGGTTTACGTGATTATGCAATGTTTGTCAATGATACAATCTATTCTTCTGCCAATCAATTTAGAACAATTTATGACACGATTAATCGGTTAACTCTCGGTGGAAGTATATCCTATCAAAAAGATGAATCGATTAAAATAGATTTAATCGGACGGTATCATCATTATTCAGCCAATAACAATCCGTATGTTTGGAATCAACCTGATTTAGAAATTATTGCAAGGGGGATGTATAATGTCGCTGGAAAATTAATCACAACATTAGACTTTACACTTGAAACAGGTAGAAAAGCAATGGTTTTTGACCCGACAATTGAAGGAGTAGTAGAAAAAGACGGTTTTTTAACCAAGAAGCTGGGCGTTTTAGCTGATATTAACCTCGGTGTAGAATACCGATATTCTAAACGCTTGTCTATTTTTGTCAACCTGAATAATATCGCCGCCCAAAAGTATAAACGATGGTACAATTATCCAGTAAATCGTTTCCAAGCAATGGGTGGGATTACGTTTCGGTTCTAATTAGCATTCTTTTAACTGTAAATCTTAACTAAGGTTACGCTAAATTAATTTTATTTCTCCTTTTGCATCCTTTGCGGCTAGTTAGTTTCTAGTTTTTAATATAGATAGACCATTTGGCAATTCAAATTATTAAATGTAACTTTAAAATATGAAACTGGTTTTAAAGACAAATTTTATTGATTATGAAACTTACTTTATTCCTACTACAAACATTAATATTTGGTTTCTATTGTTATTCACAGGAGATAAGAAATATTGATAAACCCAAAGCCCAACATTCAATAATCGGTTCTGGCGGTTTTTATATTCATTTAGGAGATGATACTGATGTAAAAGAAAATGGAGGGGTAGGATGGGCAACCGAGCTCGGTTACCAAGTCAGATTTCCTAATAAGTTTGTATTTGGATTAGGGTTACTCACTGATCAAAGTCTTAAGAAACCTCTTGAAGGAACAACAAAAAACATAGAAGGGACCCAAAAATATAGTGGTTTATTGTTAAATGTTGATTTAGGAGTGCACGCAATCAACACCGAAAAAATTGACTTAATGCTGTTTATCACGCCACATTATTATTTTTGGAGAACAAAAGTAAACTCCCACGACTCTGATAAAAATATAACCACAAATACCACCTCTACGATTGGTTATTACGCCTTCGTTCCACTCCTTTCCTATTCCATAGAGTTGATGTATAAATTCACACCTTCACACGCCGTTGGACTCACTCTAAATGCGCATGTTAGTAAGGATGCGCATGAATTTGTGGACTTATTTAATATCTTTTTTGGTGCAGAATATCAGGTAGCTTTTCGAGGACTTCTAACATATCGGTTTACGATTTGATGTACGAATATACATAAGTTTATTTGTGTTTTTCATGACTTTTTGTGAGAAAAATACAATATTACATTTTTAAATTCGCTCTTTTATCTTTTAACTTGTTTAAAATCCCGTACCTTTGTGTTCTATTCAAAAAAAAATGGAGAAATATCATCTCGGACATCTTTTAAAGAATATCAATTCGCCAGAAGATTTAAGAAAACTTTCTGTTGACGATCTTGCAGATTTATCACTTGAAATCAGGCAATATATGATTGATGTTTTGTCTGAAATTGGCAACTCTCATTTTGCTGCAAGTCTGGGCGTCGTTGAACTAACCGTCGCTTTGCATTATGTTTTTAATACTCCTGATGATTTGTTGGTTTGGGATGTGGGACATCAAGCGTATGGACATAAAATTCTTACTGGAAGAAGAGATTTATTTCCAACCAACCGAAGAAAAGGAGGAATGAGTGGGTTCCCAACACGAAGTGAAAGTGAATATGATACTTTTGGAGTAGGGCATTCTTCAACTTCAATTTCCGCAGCATTGGGAATGGCAATTGCAGATCGCCAGATGGGAAGGGAAAGAAATCATATTGCGGTAATCGGCGACGGTGCAATGACAGCCGGAATAGCCTTCGAAGCGTTGAATCACTCTGGTTTTGAAAAAGACACCAATCTTTTGATTGTTTTGAATGATAACAATATGTCAATCGATCCAGATGTTGGGGCATTAAGAGAATATTTGAATGATATAACTACATCTTCTACTAAAAACAACATCTTTGAGGCTTTAAACTTTCAATATTTCGGTCCAGTTGATGGACACAATGTAACGGAATTGGTTCGGGAATTAAATAAGTTAAAAACGATTAAAGGTCCCAAAATACTTCATTGTATCACCAAAAAAGGAAAAGGATACAAGCCAGCAGAAATTGGAAACCCTGCACAATGGCACGCACCAGGGGCTTTTAACAAAGAAACTGGGGAGATTAAGAAATCCAGTTTATATGAAAATCAACCCCCAAAGTTTCAAGATGTTTTTGGTCAAACAATTCTTGAATTAGCACGTAAAAATGAGAAGATTATTGGAATTACAGCAGCAATGCCTTCAGGAACCTCTTTAAACCTTATGATGAAGGAAATGCCACAAAGAGTTTTTGATGTAGGAATTGCTGAACAACATGCTGTAACTTTAGCTGCGGGAATGACTACACAAGGATTGTTGCCTTTTGTTGCTATTTACTCGACTTTTTTACAACGTGCTTACGACCAAGTAATCCACGATGTTGCACTTCAAAATTTAGACGTTATTTTTTGTATTGATCGCGCAGGATTGGTCGGTGCTGATGGTCCTACACATCATGGCGCATTCGATATTGCATATCTAAGAACCGTTCCCAACATGATTGTTTCTGCACCAATGGACGAAATTGAGCTAAGAAACCTTTTGTTTACAGCTCAAAATCAAAAACATGGGCCTTTTGCGATTCGATACCCAAGAGGAAGAGGAAATAATATTGATTGGAAACAGCCTTTTTCTGAAATCCCTATTGGAAAAGGGAGAAAATTGAGAAATGGAAAAGATATTGCCATTTTAACCATAGGAAAGACAGGATTATTTGTTCAAAAAGTAACTGAATTACTGAAAGATGAGGCCTCAATTGCACATTACGACATGCGATTTGTTAAACCATTGGATGAAGAATTATTACATACTGTTTTTCAATCTTTTAAATTCATTATAACTGTTGAAGATGGCTCTTTAAATGGAGGTTTTGGTAGTGCAGTTTTAGAATTTATGGCAGACAACGACTACAATTCAACAGTAAAAAGGCTGGGAATTCCAGACCAATTTATTACGCACGGAACACAGGAAGAGTTGTATAAAGAATGCGGATTTGATGCAAATGGAATTATAAGAGCGGTTCAAAAAATAAAAAGAAACGATGTCTAAAGAGAAGTTATTCAAAGAATTGATTACTGAAATGGCGAAAGATGGCGAAATCAGTTCTTCAGAATATACTATTTTACTGGAAAAGGGGAAAGATTTAGGATTTACTCAGAAGACAATAGATTTGTTGATTAAAATAGAATTGTCTGACCTTTCAAGCAAAAAAAGTTCTGATTTTCGACTAAAATCTGAAACCAACAGCCCATATTTTGACGATGATAAAGTTTACAGATTCAGGTCAGCAATTACACGAGGCGGTTCAATATTAACACCCGATATCATTGAGATTAAAAAACACTATTTAATCTATCGTAAACGTAATAAATATTTGATTAATGTTGACTCTACTTCCATCCCAATTTCCAAAATAGCATCGGTGGAATTAGATACAAGTATTTGGGGAACAGATATCATCGTTCATCCCTTTGGATCAAACCAAATCATTTGCAGACGATTTTCATTGTCAGATGCAAGAAAAGTTAAACGTCTCATCGAAGAGCGACAAGGTCTTTTGAGAAGTTAATACGGAATAAACACATTCTTTGGTTCCGTAAAAAAATCTAGGGCGTCCCAACCTCCTTCACGACCAATTCCAGAGGCTTTCACGCCACCAAACGGAGTCCTTAAATCACGAACAAGCCAAGAGTTAATCCAAATAATTCCAGCTTCAACTTGGTTTGCTATGCGATGTGCACGTTGTAAATCTTTCGTCCAAATAGTCGCTGAAAGGCCATACTTAACGGAATTTGCCATTTTTAAAACTTCCTCCTCTGTGTCAAAAGGAGTAATTGTGACAACGGGACCGAAAATTTCCTCTTGATTTGTTCTACAATCATACGACAACCCCTCAATAATTGTGGGTTCGATATAAAAACCCTTGTCGTGTGGTGCTTCTAACGTAACGGTTTTTCCACCGGCTAAAATTGTTCCTCCTTCTTGTTGCGCTAATTCAATGTAGCTTAATATTTTTTCGTAATGAGGTTGAGAAACAATTGCACCTAAATTTGCGTTTTCATCAGAAGGAAAAGACACTTTTAGGTTTTTTGTTTTTTCAACAAAAGCATTTTTAAATTTCTCGTAAATTTCACGTTGAATAAAAATCCTTGAACCACATAAACAAATTTCTCCTTGATTTGAAAAACTTGAGTGAATCGTCGTTTTAATCATTTCATCAAAATCACAATCATCAAAGATGATGTTTGGGTTTTTACCACCCAACTCCAAAGAAAGTTTTTTAAACATAGGCGCTGCGATTGAAGAAATTATCTTTCCTGTTTCTGTGCCACCTGTAAAAGAAATTGCCGTGATTTTTGGATGACGCACAATTTCACTCCCTGCATCTTTTCCATATCCGTGAACGATGTTTAAAACGCCTTTTGGGAAGTTTATTTCTTTTAGAACTTTTCCGAGGAGAAAAGCAGTATAAGGTGTAACTTCAGAAGGTTTTGCAACCACACAATTTCCCGTTGCTAAAGCAGGAGCGATTTTCCATGAGAATAAGTAAAGCGGTAAATTCCAAGGAGAAATACACCCTACTATTCCAATTGGTTTACGAAGTGTGTAGTTGATTCCTACTCCAACCGTATGATGAGATTTAGAGGCATAATGCTGAATTCCAGTTCCATAAAATCTAAAATTAGAAATAGCCCTCGGGATGTCAACTCTTTTTGCTAATTTCACCAACTTACCATTGTCTCTACTTTCAGCTTGAACAAATTCGTCCATTCTATTTGCAATCCCATCAGAAATTTTTATCAACCAATTTCCCCTTTCTTCATCACTCAGGTTAGACCAATATGGAAATGCTTTTTCAGCTGCTTCTACTGCCTTTTCAACGTCTTCCGATGATGAGTTAGGTATTTCACAATATGTTTCTCCTGTTGAAGGATTTATATTGTTGAAGTATTTTTGATGATAAGGAGGAACAAACTCCCCATTTATAAAATTCTGAATTTTCTCCATTGTAACCTTTTTATCGCTGTTTCGTTGAATAATATTAAATTAAAATTAGATATTAATTTATTTTTGCTAAAAATAGGGAAAATGAATTAACTTTAATATTTTTAAATTAAATTTGTGTTATGAATATACTACTAAAAGTAATGTTTAGTACTTGTTTTTTAGTGCTGACATTCTCTACTAAAGGACAAGAGCCAAATGCAGATGCCAAATTACATTACACGCGTGGTTCTGTTGCTTATGAAAGCAAAGACTACTCAACTGCAATCACAGAATTTCAACAGGCAATTGAAAACGCTCCTGAGTTTACCTCTGCACGGATGAGTTTGGCTTATTCTTACATTGAAACAAATCAAATTGAGAAAGCTGAAGAACAGTTTTTGGCAATCACAAAATATTTAGAAAATCCCCATTTACAATTCTTTGAATTAGGATTAATCGCAGAAAATAGTGGTGATTTGGAAAAAGCAATCGAATATTCTAACCAAGCAATTCACTCTGGAAAAGATGCTAAATATTACTATCAAAGAGGAATTCAGCATTTTAAAAATGAAAGTTATGCGGAAGCAATCAATGATTTTTCTGAAACTTTAAAACTCAATCCTCAATTTAAAGATGCATATAACGACAGAGGAAGTGCGCATAGGATGCAAAAAGATAATGAATCTGCCATTAAAGATTATAAACAAGCGAAAGACTTAGGAAGAGGTTCTGTAATTGCTTATAATAATTTGGGTAACACATACAGAGAAACAGGAGAATATAAAGAGGCAATTAACGTATATAACACAGCTCTTTCTATCTCCAAAGATAACCCAATGGTTTTAAATAATAGGGGTTTAGCTAAATTTAATAACGGAGATTTGGAAGGTGCGATTGAAGATTTTAAAAAAGTGATTCAGATTCAGCCTGATAATGCTTCAGCTTATAATAACTTAGCAGGAGTTTACATTGAAAAAGAAGATTATGAAAAAGCAATAGAATACAGTTCAAAATCTTTATCGAAAGATGAAGACTATGCCTATGCATACTACAATCGTGCAGTTGCTTATGAAATGCTAAGAAAAGATATTCAAGCGTGTCAAGATTGGCAAAAAGCTGCAGATTTAGGTATTAAAGCCGCAGAGTCTTATAGTAATAAAATGAATTGTGAAAATTAAAATAATCAACCATGAAGAATTTATATATTTTAGCCATTTTATTGTATAGTTTTTCTTTTTCTCTATTTGCTCAAGAAAATATAGAGTTTACAAAGAAAAACTTCCCAAATAAGAAAAAGGAACTAAAACAAATTAATAATGATATTGCGCAAGCAAACTCTTATTTTGAGATGTACGTTCCTGCTTATATCCTTGCGTTAGATTTGTATGAAAAAGCGCATAATTTTAACCCAAATAACGCAGAAATTAATTATAAAATAGGAGTTTGCCTGTTGAATACAACAAGAAAATTTGATGCCTTACCTTATTTTGAAAAGGCAAAAAAATTAAAGAGAGATGTCGCACCAGATATCGATTATAACATCGGTAGGGGATATCATCTATCTCAAGAATGGGATAAGGCAATAGCTCAATATCAAGATTATCGTAAGACATTAAATCCAAAATCTGACATCAAAGTCATAAAAGATGTCGATAAAAAAATTCAAGAGTGTATCTCTGGAAAAAAATTGGTGCAAAATCCAAAAAAAGTTTGGATTGATAATATGGGGGCAGAAGTAAATTCAAAGCACCCTGATTATGGAATGATTCTAACAGCAGATGCTTCCGAAATATTCTTCACAAGTAGAAGACCCAATACAACAGGAATGAGGATTTCTGAATTTGACCAGTATTATTTTGAAGATGTTTACACATCTACAAAACTTAATGGTAAATGGACAACTGCAATGAATGTTGGAAATCCAATAAATACAAATGGTCATGATGCTACAGTAGCGTTAAGTCCTGACGGAAGTAAAATGATTATCTATTTGGACAATGATGGTGACGGAAACTTATATGAAAGTGTGAGAACAGGTAATGATTGGAGTAAACCAAAAGCATTTAACAAGGAAGTAAATTCTAAATATCATGAGGCATCGGCATGGTATTCACCAGATGGGAATCAGTTGTATTTTATTAGTGAGCGTCCTCTCGGTTCAAGAGGCGATCCAAAAGATAGAGATATTTATGTGGCTACATGGGATGAGAATAAAGAAGCGTGGCTTAACGTTCAAAGATTGCCAGATAACGTAAATACAGAATACGATGAAGATGGAGTTTTTATGCACCCAGATGGAAAAACACTCTATTTTTCATCAAAAGGTCATAACTCAATGGGTGGATATGATGTGTTTAAAACGGTAAAACAAGAAGATGGCTCATGGTCTAATCCAGAAAACATGGGTTATCCAATTAACACTCCTGATGATGATATATTCTTTACCATGGCAGCCAATGGTCGTGATGCATATATGACCTCATATAGAAAAGAAGGAATGGGAGATAAAGACCTTTATAAAATCACAATTCTTGAAATGAAAGATCCTGTTCTAAATGGCGAAGAGATGTTATTGGCCAATGCGACAACGAATGTGAAAGCAGGTGACATTGATGTTCTTTTTCCTGAATCGGGCAGTAAATTGATGATTTTAAGAGGAACAGTCAGGGATGCAAAAACAAATGAACCAGTAGGTTCGTCAATTGAGTTGATAGATAACAACCTAAATAAAACGATATCGAAGTTTAATTCTGATAAAGAAAATGGTAGATATCTGGTTTCATTACCTGGAGGAAAAGATTATGGATTGGCAGTGAAAGCAAATGGGTACTTGTTCCATTCTGAAAACTTTAATGTAAAAGAAACCGATGGATATCAGGAAGTAGAACTGGATATTTTCTTACATAAACTCGATGTTGGAAGTACAATTGCTCTAAGAAACGTATTCTTTGATTTGAATAAATATACTTTGAGAGATGCTTCTGTCAATGAGTTGGACCGTGTGGTGGAAATTATGAAAGAATATCCAAAAATGGAAATTGAATTGTCTGGTCATACTGACTCCAGAGGTTCTGCATCGTATAATAAAAACTTGTCTGAAAATAGAGCAAAAGCAGTGGTAGATTATTTGGTTGAACGAGGAATTGATAGAAGTCGTTTGACTTTTGCGGGATATGGATTTGAAAAAACCATCATTTCAGATCAAGAAATTGCTAAAATGAAGCGTGAATCTGATAAAGAAGCTGCTCATCAAGCCAATAGAAGAACGGAGTTGAAGATTTTAAAGATGTAATACATTATGTAATTGCGTGGATGCGACACCAATCGCGTCCGCACAATTGCGTTAATTAGTGAGCGATAAATTTCATCGACACCGAATTAACACAGTGCCTAACATTGTTTTTTGTCAAACGTTCTCCTTCAAATACATGTCCTAAATGTCCTTTGCAATTTGAACAAAGAATTTCAATTCTTTTTCCATCTCTATCCAAAACCCGTTCAATAGCTCCTTCTATTTCATCATCAAAAGAAGGCCAGCCACAACCAGCATCAAATTTGTCTTTTGAATGGTAAAGAGGAGATTCACATTGTTTGCAAACGTAAATTCCGTTGCGATTTTCGTCTAAAAGACTTCCCGAAAAAGGCATTTCAGTACCTTTATTTATCATTACACGTTCTTCTTCTGGCGATAAAATATTATATTTATTTTTCTTGTCCATTTTTCTAAAACAATTGAATTGTAGATATGTTCAATTTATTTTATTTTCCCCAATCTAAAAAAAATGCTAAACGTATTAAAAAATAAAAGAGAGTATTCAAAATAAAGATTTCCAAATACCCTCTTTTTTAATAATAACAAGTTTATATCTTAATCAAATAACCACTGATGTTAATGTAAACTTTCTGTCATATCTTTCGGTACAACCCATTTATCGTATTGTTCTTCCGTAACATATCCTAATCGGATAGCTTCTTCACGAAGTGTTGTTCCATTTTGATGTGCTGTATTTGCAATTTCAGCTGCTTTGTAATATCCGATATGTGTATTTAGCGCCGTAACTAACATCAGAGAATCATTTAATAGATGCTCAATACGCTTATAATTTGGTTCAATTCCTGAAACGCAGTTATCCGCAAAAGATACACAAGCATCTCCGATTAATCGGGCAGATTCTAACGCATTGGAAATCATTACGGGTTTAAAAACGTTTAATTCATAATGACCTTGTGTTCCGCCAATTGTTATTGCAACATCATTTCCCATTACTTGTGCAGCAACCATTGTTATCGCTTCAGACTGAGTTGGATTTACCTTTCCGGGCATAATTGATGAACCTGGTTCGTTTGTTGGGATAATGATTTCACCAATTCCTGAACGTGGTCCAGAAGCCATCATTCTGATATCATTGGCTATTTTATTTAATGACACCGCAATTTGTTTTAATGCACCATGTGTTTCTACGATAGCATCATGAGCGGCCAAAGCCTCGAACTTATTTTTTGCAGTTACAAAAGGCAATCCTGTAAATTCTGCAATTTTTTTTGCTACCAAATCTGCATAACCTTTTGGTGTATTTAATCCTGTTCCAACCGCTGTTCCTCCTAAAGCCAATTCAGAAAGATGAGGTAATGTATTTTTTAAGGCACGCAATCCATGGTCTAATTGTGCAACATAACCAGAAAACTCTTGTCCTAAAGTTAATGGTGTTGCATCCATTAAGTGTGTTCTTCCAATTTTTACAACATCTTTAAATGCTTTTGATTTTTTGTCCAACTCATCACGCAGGTATTGAACTCCTGGAATGGTTGTTTCAGCAATTCTTTTGTAAAGTGCAATGTGCATTCCCGTAGGGAAAGTGTCGTTTGAAGATTGAGATTTATTTACATCGTCATTTGGTGCTAATGTTTTTTCACCTTCGCCTAATTTATTACCTAAAATAACATGTGCACGGTTGGCAATAACTTCATTTACGTTCATGTTTGATTGTGTTCCAGAACCTGTTTGCCAAATCACAAGTGGAAATTGGTCGTCTAATTTGCCTGCTAAAATTTCATCACAAACTTTTGCAATTAAATCTCTTTTGTTTTCTGGCAAAACACCTAATTCACAGTTCGTATATGCTGCTGCCTTTTTTAAATAAGCAAAAGCATGAATAATTTCAATGGGCATCGAAGCACTTTCTCCAATCTTAAAATTATTTCTTGAGCGTTCTGTTTGCGCTCCCCAATACTTATCTGCAGGTACTTTTACCTCGCCGATTGTATCTTTTTCAATTCTATATTCCATTTTTTTACTGTTTATTTAAAAAATATGTTTACTTTTACCACAAATATAGTTAGAAAAGTAAGAAATTATGGGAGGTATTAGCATTTTCGGTATAGTTATTTTCCTTTTGATAGCAGGAATGGCATTTTGGGCACTTTTATTTCTAATGGGGTTCGTTCTTCCTTATTGGATTACATTAGGGATTTTTGAAAAACTTAGGCCTAAGAAAGTTTACGACGACGAGTTAGAAAATTAAAATTAAAGGTGGAAGAACTTTCACCTTAATATGGAATTATACGAATAGGAATCTAAAAGGGATTCCTTTTTTTTTGAATTGGCTACAGTAAAACAACCAACATACGAATCCATTTGGAAATTGGCTCTTCCTGCAATGTTAGGAGGCGTTATGGAGCCAGTTTTGTCTTTAACAGATATTGCAGTTGTTGGAAATATAGGATATGATTCTTTTAGCGAATCCAATGAAAATATTACAGCTGTTGCCGCAGTTGGTCTAGCAGGAAGTTTACTTTCATCAATAATATGGATTTTTGCACAAATTAAAAGCGCTATTTCTGCTCTTGTCTCTCAGGCTTATGGTTCGTCAAATATGGGAAAAATGGCAACACTTATTCCTCAGATGATTTATTTTAATCTTTCTGTTGGAATTGTTACGATGATAGCTGCCTATTTCTCATCTGCTTGGATATTTGAAAATATACTTTCTGCACAAGGAGGTATTTTAAAAGACTCGGTTTCTTATTTTAATATCCGGGTTTGGGGACTTCCATTAACGTTGGTTACATTTTCACTTTTCGGAGTTTTTAGAGGTGTTCAAAATACCTGGTGGATGATGATTGTGGCCTTAACGGGTGGATTACTGAATGTATTTTTAGATTTTGTTTTCGTTTTGGGCTGGTTCAATTGGACAGAACCCATGGGCGTTGATGGAGCGGCAATCGCCAGTGTAATTGCACAGGCAGTGATGTTTATTTTGGCACTTTATTTCCTGTTTTTTCATGCTAAAATAGAGCTGAAGCATTCGTGGAAATTGAATGATCAGTTTATTCCGTTATTGCAAATTGCAGGAAACTTGGTGTTGAGGACTGCTGTTTTGAATTTGGTGTTGATGCTCACCCATAAATTTTCAAATATTTATGGTACAATAGAAGCAGCAACACATGCTGTAATGCTGAATTTGTGGCTTTTTTCTGCATTTTTTCTTGATGGTTTCGCTAGTTCGGCCAATGCACAAGCAGGAAAGTTTTTAGGCGCAAAAAATAAAGATGCTATGAAAAGAAACCTAAGCCGTCATTTAGGTCTGAGCATCTTAACCGCCTTCGTATTGATAACTTTACTTGTGCTTTTTCATAAACCTTTAATGGGATTATTAATCGATAATGATGAGGTCTGGGAAACGTATCCCCGAGTTTTATATTTATTTGAAATCTGCCTTTTATTGAACGCTTTGGCTTTTGCCCTCGATGGAATATATAAAGGAATGGGCAAAGCTAAATTTCTTAGAAACCTACTTTTTATATCAACCTTAATCGGATTTTTACCCGTTTTGTTAATTGGACATTGGATTGCACCAAGACTTGAAACAATATGGTGGGCAATTATAGCTTGGATGTTTTTTCGTGCAATTATCCCATATTTCCACTTTAAAAAATGGTTAAGAGAATTTTAGTTTTCTTGATGTTTTTCAGCTATGCTATAAATTCCATCGAGGGGAAATAATCAAAGTGTGTGAAGCGATAATACTTCCAAGGATAGAGGTTTCAACAGAAACTAACTTTTCTTTAAACTTATCTATTTATATTGATTTTAAAATAAATTAAGAGCCTCGTTTTCTTTTGATTTTATTCAATTTATCTTTCAATGATTCTTGTTGATTTTTTCTTGTTTTTGGACGTTTAATTTCATCTTTTGGCTGCTTGGAATCATATTTTTTCTCAGAAACATTTGGTTTTAAATCTTCGGTTTTTGGTTTTAAATTTTCGTCCTCCACTGATTGCCCAAAACTGTACTTACTCTTGGAATCTTTATAATCTCTGGTGTACGATTTTTTATCAATTAGTTTTAAATCCTTGTTTTTTGGTTTTAAAACTGTTGGCTGTTCATTTCCCTTAATTTCATATTTCCCCTTTTCTTTCTCAGCCTTTTTTTCATCCTCTTTATTTTTTATTGGAGCCTTTTGTTCAATAGGTTTTTGTTCAACATAATCATCACCTAACTCTTCGATAATATGTTCCTTTTTCGAGCCTTTAAAGATTTGAAATTGTCTAAAACTACATTCCAAATTTCCGTTAAAAACGTTTAATTTTTTACTCGGATGGAGTCCAACTCTTTTTAATGCTTCCATGTTTGAAGAGATAATCCAACAATCAAATCCAACAAAATTATGTTTGAAGTTATTGCCTAAATCTTCATATAATTGTTCAGCATTTTCATGCAATCGTTCATCATAAGGCGGATTACAAATCACAATTCCTTTTTGTTTTGGAGCTGTTATTTTTGTGGCATCTCCAATCTCAAATTTTATCATATTCCCAATCGGAGCAATTTTGCTGTTTCTTTTGGCTTTTTGAATCATTTCTCCATCAATATCATAAGCCAAAATAGGAAAACCTAAATTTTGTGGTCGTCGATTTCCTTCAGCTTGTACTTTTTGCCAAATATCTTCATCGTAAGATTTAAAATTTTTAAAAGCATAATGCGTTCTTTCTATCATTGCGGGAATATTTGCTGCCCACAAAGCTGCTTCAATGGCAATCGTACCAGAACCTGTCATAGGATCAATCAAAGTTGATTTTCTGTCCCATCCAGAAAGTCTCAATAATCCGGCAGCCAAAACCTCGTTGATTGGTGCCTCTCCTATTTCTTGTCGATACCCTCTTTGATACAACGGCAAACCATTGGTGTTCAATGAAAGCACCACGGTTTTATCTGTAATATGAACATCTATTACAACTTGTGGAGACTTCACATTGACATCCGGTCGATTATTATATTTATCCCTAAAAACATCTGCAATTGCATCTTTGACTAATAACAGCGGATATTGTGTGTGCCTAAAAACTGTCGAAAAAACCGAACCTTTCACGGCAAAAGTTCTATCCACATCAAAGTAAGAAGTCCAATCAATTTTTTTGGCTTTTTTATATAAATCTTCCTCTTTATGGATTTTAAATTCGTCGATTTTCACAAGGACGGCAATTGCAAGTCTGCAACGATAATTGAATCGATAAACGTCTTCCCATGTTCCATCAACTTGAACAGCACGATTCAATAGTTTAATATTTTTGTAACCTAATTCACAAATTTCTTCCTTTAGTGCTTCCTCTAATCCAAAAAGGGTTTTTATTGTGATCTCTAATTGTTTCATTTTATCTTGTCATTAACGGTGATTTCCAATGGAAGATTACAGCCAAAGTTCTGAATGCAATAATAATTCCGATACTTATCCATAAAACAAAGGATTGATTTGTCCAACCCATATAATCTGAAAAAATATAAAATAAGCCTCCTGATAAGCATGGTATTGCATACATTTCTTCCCTAAAAATAAGTGGAACTTCCTTGCATAATACATCGCGTAGCATTCCTCCAAATGTTGCGGTTATGAGTCCCAAAAACAAGGCAATAATATATAATTGGTTATGCTCTATTCCTTTTTGAACCCCAATAATTGTAAAAGTAGCAATCCCAATTGTATCGAACAAAAACAATGTTCTTTTCCAACGTTCTAGCAAATTATGAAATAAAATCCCGATGGTTGCTGCGATCATTACGATGGTAATTTGCGAAGCAGAAGTTGTCCAAGCAATTTCTTGATGAAGTAATATATCTCTGATTGTTCCACCGCCCAATGCAGTTGTAAAAGCAATGACATATCCACCAATTGCATCAAATTTTTTATAAGATGCTGTAAGAACACCACTTAGGGCAAATGCAAATAAACCGATATGGTCAAGTATTTCTAACATGAATATTCTATAATTGACATTTTTTTCTTTTACATTTGTACAAATTAACTGATTTTATTGAGGTTGAGATACAACTTAGGCATTTTTTTATTAATAATTGGACTTTCTTGGACAAATTTATTTGTTGCTCAAGGGGTTGGACTTGTATTATCTGGTGGTGGTGCAACAGGAATGGCACACATTGGTGTAATTAAGGTGTTGGAAGAAAATGAAATCCCAATCTCATACATAACGGGAACAAGTATCGGTGCATTGATTGGGGGAATGTACGCCGCAGGATATTCTCCAGATGAAATTGCCGAATATGTTACTACGGATGAATTTAAAAAAATGACGCGCTTATCACGTTTGTCATCGGCTAAAAAATCACCGTCAGAAAGATTTCTTCTACGTGAGGCAGATGAAGATGCTTCTATTATCAACTTCTCATTTGCCTTTGATAGCCTTTTTACCAAATCATTACCAACTCATATTGGCTCGCCTTCTATGGTTGATTATGTGATGTTCCGTGATTTGGCTCAGGTTGGCGCTGTTTTAAATGAAGACTTTGATTCACTGTTTGTTCCTTTTCGCTGTGTTGCTTCAGATATTTATGCTAAAGAAAGTGTGGTATATAATTCAGGCGATTTGAATGCAGCAATTCGTACATCCATGACGTATCCTTTTTATCTGAACCCCATTCGGATTGATGGAAAATTGATGTTTGATGGGGGATTGTACAATAATTTTCCTGTTGATATTTTATATAGAGATTTTCAAGTAGATTTTATTATTGGGAGTAATGTTTCTGGAAATGATGGCCCGCCTCAAGAAGATGATATTTTGAGCCAAATCTCAACCATGTTTATGAAACGCACAGATTACTCTTTACCCTGTGAAGCAGGAATTATCATTGAACCTGAAATAGATGTTGGAACATTTGAATTCGAAAGTACAGAACAAGCAATAGAAATCGGATACACTGCTGCATTAACGTATATTGATAGCATAAAATCTCATGTTACTGAACGTATAAGTGTAGAAGATTTGAATAAAAAAAGAGAAAAGTTTAAAGAAAAGTTAGTTCCTGTTGAAATATCTACCATAGAAGTTCATTCATTTAAAGGAAGTGATGTTTCATTTGTGGAGAACAACTTTAAACGAGATTCAATTAGCGAGCCATTAATACATGAAGATTTTAAGAAATATTATTTTAGAACTTATGCAACACCTCAAATTAAGTACGTATATCCGACCCTTTCTAAAAGAAAAGACTCCACTTTCCATCTTGATTTAGATGTTTCAAAACAAAAGCCCTTTTCGGTTAGGTTTGGGGGACATTTTACGACAAGATCCGTGAACACAGGCTATTTGGGCATATCTTATTTAGATTTAGGAAAAGGGGCAGTTGGCGTGAACGCAGAAACGTATTTTGGTAAATTTTATACCTCAACAAAGGTAAAGGTTGATTATGATTTGCCTTCGTTTTTTCCTATAAGGTTATCGCCTTATTTTACATTCAATATATGGGATTATTTTAAAAGTAAATCCAGCTTTTTTGAGGATGTAGAGCCATCATTTTTGTTGCAAAACGAGTTATATTATGGTCTTTCATCTCAAATCCCAATAACGAATAATGGTAGATTGGGATTAGACATCAGAAAGTTTAAAAATAAAGATCAATATTACCAAACGTTGGAGTATTCAGAAGCTGATACAGCTGATGTTACAAATTTTCAAGGGGAAATGCTCGCTCTGAATTTTGAATACAATACTTTAAACAGAAAACAATGGGCATCCGAAGGAGCGATGCTAAAGGCAACATTTCGGTATGTTCAAGGGAAGGAACAAAGTATTTCAGGAAACACTACTTCTAATGAATATGATTTGAGAAGTTTTCACCGATGGATTAATCTTTCAATTGAAGGGAAACGTTACTTTAGAATGACTCCTTTCTTTAAAATTGGAATATATGGAAAGGGAGTATTTAATTCTCTGTCTCTCTTCTCTAATTATACAGCGTCATTGTTAACTTTTTCTGACTTTTCTCCGTTGCCCGATGCCCAGACGTTGTTCATGCCAGAGTACAGAGCGCCTCAATATATAGGAGGAGGAATTAATCTTATTTTTAATTATAAGAATTTTTTAGAATTAAGAATCGAACCCTATTTTTATCAGCCTTTTAGGAGTTTGACTCTACACGATGACGGTACGTTTGGTTTGTCAGGGTTCTTAAAAGGAGGTTTACCAATGGCTGCAACATCCTTAATCTACCATTCTCCTCTGGGTCCTCTTCGTTTTTCGGCACACTACTTTCCTAAACAACGAAATCCTGTTATGCTACAGTTGAGTTTTGGATATGTGATTTTTAATGATCGGTCGATACGATAAAAAAATATTAAATTAATTCATTATGTTGTAGACACTAATAATGTCTTTCATAATTTCATGTTCGTTAATATTCAGATTGATGATTTTCCCTGTTTTCATATCAAATACCCAACCGTGAACCCTAACTTTTTTGTCGGCTAAGGCCATTTGCACATCCTTGGTTTTTATCACGTTGATGCACTGCTCATACACGTTCAACTCTACAAGTCTATCATATCTTTTTGTATCACATTCAATCGCATTCAGCTCCTCTTGATGTAATCTGTAAACATCACGAATGTTACGTAGCCAAGGATTGAGAAGACCTAAATCTTTAGGCTGCATTGCTGCTTTTATCCCACCACAGCCATAATGTCCGCAAACAATAATGTGAGGAACTTTAAGATGCTCCACTGCATAATTTATTACAGATAAAACATTTAAGTCGTTGTTTGGCGCCATGTTCGAAATATTTCGGTGAGAAAATACTTCTCCAGGTCCAACACCCATCATCGCTTCAGCGGTTACTCTACTGTCTGAACAGCCAATAAATAAAAAAGAAGGATATTGACCTTTTGTGAGTTTATTGAAAAATTCTGGATCTTTAGATAAAGAGTCCTTAATCCATTTTTCATTGTTTTCAAATACTTCTTTGATTTCCATATCTTGTAAATTTCGTCAAATTTATTAATTAGCAAGGTCTATAACAAAAAATATTAAGATTTATTTCAACTATGTAAATACATTGAAAGAAAAAACTATGTCACTATGTGGTTAAAAATCAATACTTATTTTGTTATAAATTCAGGGTGTTATTCATGTGTAAACCACATAGATACATAGACAAATAAACTGTGTTCTTGTGTGGTTAGAGATACTTGGATACAATATTTTCCAATTTCTTGTAAACAACAAGGTTTGCATTCAGAAATTGTAATCAAAACATGTTGTCAACAAAATTTGCTCATTTGTTGTAAACAAAAGTGTTTGTGTTCAGGAGCTATAATCAAACTCAACCGCATTTTTATATCAGTGGTTATTTTGAAGAAAATAAAGACGAATACATCGAACAAATGAGAAATGTTTCGCAAACGAATGATTGGAACAAATGGATTCAGTTTTTCTTGAATGCGGTTGAAAGTCAGGCTATCCTAAATCTAGAGATAGCAGAGAGTATTAAAAATCTTTACGAAACAACAAAAGCTGAATTTTCAGACCTGCTTTCATCCAAATGGAATATGGAAATTTTGGATTTTATTTTTACTTATCCCGTTTTTAGAAATAATAAATTTGTCAGCACCACGAAAATTCCCAACGCTACTGCAGTACTCATTATCCGAAAATTGGTTGACAATGGCTATTTAGTTTTAAGAGAAGAAGCCGCTGGACGAAGAGCTGCTATGTATTCATTTGAACCTTTGATGAGATTGGTGAGGGTTTAAATTGAATATTATGAGGTTTTATTCGTGCATTATGCTATTTTTGAAGAGCTATGAGAATTTTAATCGACACTAACATCTTGATTCATTTAGAAGACAACAAAGTCATCAATGAAAGTTTTGCTCAATTTTACAGGTTAGCCATATCAAATAACTGTAAAATAGTATATCATCCTTTAGCCATTCCAAACGATTTAAACCGTGATAAGGATGTTGACAGAAAGCGGATTACAAAATCTAAATTACAGAAGTATGAAAAACTAACTGATTATTCAAAACCAGATGAAGATTTTAACAATTTAGTAGGCTGTAAAAATGAAAATGATAGAATTGATAACTTACAACTTTATCAAGTAAGTAAAAATTATGTTGATTATTTTGTCACAGAAGATAAAGGAATACATTCAAAAGCACAAAAAATAAAGATTGAAAACAAGGTGCTTAACGTAACAGCAATTCTAAATTTATTAGAAGAGAAATTCACCTTTAAAATCCCTTCACATCCTATACTCAAAGAACATAGTATAAGAGAAATAGAGCATAAATTCAATGGTTCATTTTTTGACAGCTTACGAGAAGATTATGGGAGTGAAACTTTTAATGCTTGGTTAAAAAAATGTGCGGAAAAAAATAGAAAATGCTACACGCTACAAATTGAAGAACAATTGCACGCCATTCTCATTTACAATATCGAAACAACAGAAGACCATCAGATTAAAGACATTTATGAGAAAGCGTTGAAGATATGCACTTTAAAAGTTGCAGATACAGCTTTCGGAATCAAACTAGGAGAATTATTTATCAATAAAATGTTTGAATATTGTATAGAACAAAAAATAAACTACTTATATCTTACCGTTTACGAAAAGCAGACACATTTAATTGATTTGCTTACTAAATTTGGGTTTTATCAAAACATCTTCACAAATAATCAAGGATTAGAAGAAATTCGAATGATAAAATCTCTTGATAAATCAAAAATAACAGATTGTAAGAATACAATAGGACACCATCCTTTTTATTATGATGGCAAAGACGTTTCTAAATATGCCATTCCGATTCGTCCTGATTACTATGGTTCACTTTTTAAAGATGGAGAATTTAGAAATCCCACTCTTTTTGACAATACTTTAGACAGTATAAATGAAATTCAAGGAAATACGATAATAAAAGCCTATATATCAAGTTCAAAAACTGTTAAACTACAACAAGGAGATATTTTGTTCTTTTATGCTTCAAAGAATAGTAAAGCCATTGAACCTGTGGGAATATTGGAAAATATCGAAATCGTAGATAACTTTGAACATCTTTGGGAAATCGTAAAAAATAAGACTGTTTTTTCTCAGACTGATTTACAAAAGATGCTGGACGAAAAGGGAAAACTGAATGTTATTACGTTTAGACTTATCAATTACTTAAAAAAGAAAGTAACTTTACAGAAAATAAGAGAAATACCGAGTTTTAAAAATAAGATACAAACTATAACAAGGCTAAAAGAAGCTGATTACCAACAATTAAAAAATGAAGGATACTTTGACAGACGTTATATTATCGATTAAGCCCGTTTATGCAAATGCAATACTTGAAGGCGTGAAAACGGTTGAGTTTCGGAAAAGAATATTTAAGAAAAATGTAGATAAAATTTTTATTTATTCCTCTTCACCTATCAAAATGATTGTTGGCTATTTTACTTTCTCAAATATTGTGGAAGATACACCCGAAAATCTTTGGAAAATCTTTCATCAAGTGGGCGGAATTAATAAGGATGACTTTTTTGAGTATTATAAAGAAACTGAAAAAGGATTTGGAATTGTGATTAAAGAAGTGGTAAAGTTTGAAGCGGAAAAAGACCCGATGGAGTTTATTGAGAATTTTACTGCGCCACAATCATATGTATATTTGGAGAGGGAGTTGTTGAATTAATTAAATTCGAGAAATAAAATTCACTAAATGATTATGAGCAAAATGGAAAATTTGATATCTTTAAGATTATGCTTATTGAAAATAGTAAATTAAATGAATTGTTTTAATTTTATAAAAAACAATTAGATATGTATATTGATTATTCCACTTGGGAAACATTTGAATACACATTGAGTTCTTTGAACTTAGATTTAAATAATCCAAGAATAAAGTATAGAGGTGTTTCTTTGAATCAAACTCAGATAATGAAATTTCTTATTGAAAAAGAAAAAGTATATGAATTGGCAAAAAAAATATCCGAAGAAGGTTATTTTGTTGGTGAAGAACCAATAATATGTATAGAAAATAATAAAAAAGTTGTTCTTGAAGGAAATAGAAGGACAGCGGCATTAAAATTATTACAAGACCCTAAGAAATATCTTTCTAATGCAAAAGCCAATACTTTACTTCAAAATATTTTAAAAAATGACTTTCCAGTAGATAAAAAATTAAAATGTTATATAGCTCCGAATAGGCTTCTTGCAAATCCAATAATATATGAAAGACATCAAGGAAATAGTTTGGAAAAATGGAGGACTGGTAATCAATATGCCTTTGTGGCAGAAATGTATTATGAAGACGGTTTAAGTATTGAAGATATTTGTGATGTTCTAAACGAGAGCAGAGCAAAAATCTTAAAACCACTCAAGGCTTATAATCTATTTCTTGAAGGACAAACAGTTCTTGAAAAAGAAGCAGGTATTAAGATTGATATTGCTGATTTTGAAATCACCAACCTAGAAAGATTCTATGCTTTTGAAGATGCAAGAAAACTAATAGGTGTTAATTTTGATAATGAAAATGGGGGATTAATAATCAATTTGCCAAGAGAGGAGTTTGAAAAGCGAATTCTTGTAGTTTTTAAAATCCTATTGGATTCTGAAAGATTTTCCAGAGATTTTAATAAAGATGACGATAAAAAGATTTTTATTGACAACCTTAAAAAAGACTCTAATTTCAATTTAGATATTATAGAAGAGGCTTCAATAGTTGAAAGTAAATCTTCATTAAAAAGAATCTGTTTAGAAGAGGAAAAAAATAAAACTGTAACAAGAACGAGAAAGCGGTCTAGAAAAAAACTCTATGATAATTTAATAATAGCAAGAGAAAAAGAAATCATTTTTGATAATGAAAAATTAGACATCTTATTTTCTGAATTAAAACATCTTCCTATTGATAAAGTTTATTCTTTTGCTGTTCTATTACGAACTTATCTTGAGCAGTCTTTATATTTTTACTTAAAAGAAAATAAATTATTAGAAAATTTATCATTAAAAACAAATGAAGAAAGCGAAAAAAATGGATTAAAGAAAATAGAGACTTTAATTAGCCATATAAAAGGTAAATATAAAGTTCAAGGAGAAATTGAAACACCTCCTATTATGGGGATTTTAAAATTTAATGGAAACAAAGATTACTCCAACGCTTCCTTGAAAATAATGTTGGATTATGTGAAAAACAATGAGCTCGACAATCATTTAGACGCTAATCAACTTAAAAATTTGAAACTTTACATTGACAATATAAAAAATGAATTAGACTTAGCAGTTCATAATATTGAGACAATTATTGATTTATCGCATAACAAAAGAGCTTGGAAGCATCTTGAGCCGCTTTTTGACATTTTAAGTAATAATATTCCAAAATGATAATAAATAAAATACACATAAAAAAGTTCAGAGGTTTTCAAGATGTGGAATTTGAATTAGGAAACCTTATTACTGCTATTTCTGGACAAAATGGAACCCAAAAGACTACAATTTTAGGAATGCTAAGTCAACCTTTCGCACTTACAGATGAGAATCATCCTATGAAAGGTGAAAAACCTTTATCTGGAGGGAACTATGTATCTTCCTTTGCTGATAAGTTTAAAATTTCTGAAGCATTTGATAAAGCAGGTGAGCACGAATGGACATTATTCTTTGAAAATGATATTTTTCCTCCCTATGAAGTTGAAAGTATTTATAGAGATAAATCAAAAGGTATTATAAGATTTTGGAAAAAAGGAGACAGAAGCAAAGGGTCTGGGTTTATCCAATTACCAGTAATTTATTTAAGTCTTAAAAGATTATTACCAATTGGTGAAGACACAAAACTGAATATTGATGAACAAAAGTCCCTATCAGATGAAGATTTTGAATTTTATAAAAAATGGTTCAACAAAATTCTAATTTTAACAAGAGAAAAAGACAAAGTAACAAGTTCTAATTATTTGTCAAGTACTAACAAACAAACTCTTGGAGCGAATACGGATCATTATGATTGGAAATCTAATTCCGCTGGGCAAGATAATCTGAGCAAAATACTTTTATCGATTTTGTCTTTTAAAAAATTGCAAGAAAAGTATAAAAATGATTATAAAGGAGGTATTCTTGCGATAGACGAAATAGATGCCAGTTTTTATCCAGGTTCACAAAAAATACTTTTTGATTCATTGATTAATTTTGCTTCAAAATTTAAAATTCAGATAATCTTTACTACTCATTCACTCACTATATTAGAGCAAGTAGATAGGATACAATCAGATATAAGAAGGAAAGGACAAGTAAAATTAATGTTTTTAACAAAGGAAGATGGAAAAATAAATATAAAAGGTGACACTAATTATCAGTATATTAAAAACCATCTGAATAGAACTTTGACAGGGAAATCAAGGACAAAAAAAATAGATTTATATACCGAAGATAAAGAAGGAGCAGTTTTTGTTAAATCTTTAATTGGTCAAAAAACAAAATATGTGAATTTTGTAGATGTCAGTTTAGGTTGTGGAAATATAATTCAATTAGCTTCGGTTAAAGTGCCTTCGTTCAGCTTTCCAAATTCTATAATAGTTTTGGATGGCGATGTAAAAGAAGATGCTAGGCAATTTAATAGAACAAAAAAGCTTAAAAATGTATTATTTTTGCCTACTAACTTATCCATAGAACAATTGTTATCAGAGTTTTTATTTAATTTAAGTGACACACATCCTTTGTGGAATGAGATCGATGAGACTTTTGATCACCAATATTGCTTTCAAGAATACTCAAATGATGAAATTCAGACAGATAGAGAAAAAGCTAAAAAGTGGTTCAATACTCATTATCCAATTTGGGGCAGAAATGCTTCAAAAGTTTTAAATGTATGGAAGAAGGAAAACAAAGAACTTGTTCAAGAATTTAATGATAGTTTTGTTGAATTAATTAATCGTATTAATAAATGAATTATTCACCTTTAAGATATCCAGGTGGGAAAAATAAATTATCCTCATTCATTGCGAAAATTTGCATTGATAATAAAATTAATGGGCATTATGTAGAACCTTATTCAGGAGGGGCTGCGGTGGCACTATTCTTACTCTTAGAAGGATTTGTTGAGAAAATCACAATCAACGATAAAGATAGGTCTATTTACGCTTTTTGGCATTCGGTTTTAAATAATACAAATAAATTATGTGATTTAATTGAGAATGCAGAACTAAATATTCCAGAATGGAGAAAGCAAAAGGAAATTCAAGCTAATAAAGAAAAGGCTGATTTACTTTCTCTTGGCTTTTCTACTTTTTATTTAAATCGAACAAATAGGTCAGGAATAATCAATGCTGGCGTAATGGGAGGAATTGAGCAGAATGGAAATTACTTGATGGATTGCCGGTTTAATAGGATTGAATTAATTCAAAGAATTAGAAATATTTCAAAACATAAAAAGAATATTAGACTTTATAGGAAAGATGCCATTAAACTAATTGATAAAATTCAAGAAGAAGCCAAAAATGACAATATTATATTTTATTTTGACCCACCCTATTATTTGAAAGCAAGTACACTTTATATGAATCATTATGAAGATGACAGTCATAAAATGGTAAGTGATAAAATTAAAGCCATAAAGAATATTAAATGGATTGTTTCTTATGATAATGTTCCCGAAATTCAAAAATTATATTCAGATTATCCTAAAAAAGAATTTTCATTTAAACATACAGCTTACGAAAGTAGAGAAGGAAAAGAGATAATGTTTTTTAGTGATAATTTGGTTCAACCAGATATAAAAGACTATAATCCAATCAAGTTTAAAAAAGTAAAAAAGATTAAAAGTATTGCATATATAGATTAGAATTAATTAAAAACAAAAACATATAAGAAAAAAATAAAAAACATATAAAATATTAGCGTTTCGCTTTAAAATCCTGTAACCGAAATCTTGGAAAATTTCAAAAACCACAGGGAGAGTAAAAGAGGAAACGCCTACGGTAAAGCGTGGGCGTTCTTTTGCTTTGTGGTTAGGTTTTCCAAGAACCTCGGTTGCAAGTAGGGAATTAGCTCACGCTCCTTTTTTAAAACCGTAGTAAATGAAATTATACCAAATATTAGAATCTCAACTCAAAAAAGAACCCAATTACGTTTCCGATAATGGCGAACTTAAAAAATGGGTAGTCATTAATAAAGCACAAAGCTTTGATGAAGAACTAATTGAACTTTTATTAAAAGAACCTACCGTTAAATCATCTTTTTTTAAAGAAATTGCAGGGGTTACAGTTTTTAACCAAGCACTATTTCTTCAATTTTTGGAGCAGAAAAATTACCTGAACGACAGTTATACACAATATAAAAATAAAATAGGTTTAACCATTGATGGCAAATACCTGAAACAGCGCAATGAAGTCGCTTTGGTTTGGCCTTTTAAAGATTGTGTTTTAGAAGGCGGTCAAAGCAGGGAAGAAGACAAACGAGAAGAAATCTTTTTTAACGAGATTTTAGCACAAGACGAAATCACCCAACTTTTAGAGCCAAAAGTACTTACCAACGCTAAAACCTTTGACAAAGATGGCGAACACGATTTTAAAGATTTTACACGTGATGCTGAACTTAATAAAAAAAGAGGACTGCCCGAAGATACCATTACCGACAATCTAATAATTAAAGGAAACAACCTTTTGGCTTTGCACACTTTAAAAAAAGAGTTTGCAGGCAAGGTAAAACTTATCTATATAGACCCACCTTATAATACAGGTTCTGATAGCTTTCAATATAATGATAATTTTAACCATTCGACTTGGCTTACTTTTATGAGAAATAGGTTAAGAGAAGCATATAAACTATTATCTGAAGAAGGTGCTATTTTTATAAGTATCAACCATATTGAACTAAGTTATTTATCAATTTTATTAGATGAAATTTTCGGAAGAGAAAATAAGCTACCTCTAATAACATTGAAAGCTGGCACAACAGCAAGCTATAGGTCAATAAATGATTGTCCTGTAAATGTAACGGAATATGTAGTAGCATATTCGAAAACAAGTAATTTTAAGCCAAATTCTGTTTACAGAGAATCGGGTTATTCAGAGGATTATTCACATTATATTAGCAATAAAAATGATGAGCCTGAAAAATGGGAACTAATTTCTTTAACTGAAATAATCCATAATAAACATAATTGTAAAAATTGGAGGGAATTCAAGAAGAGATTTGGGACAAACTGGAAGCAAAAAAGATTCGAAGAAATGGAATTATTTGCAATCCAAAATAAGGAATCTGTTGTAAGTCTAAACACTCTTCAAAAACCTTCAAAAACAATACAAGAAGTAATTACCAAATCAAAAAAAAATAGGGACATAGTATTTGAAGTTGTGCGTGATAACGCTTCAAATATATATTGTTATAATGGTAGGACTTTGGCATTTTTTTCAAGTAAGTTTAGAGAGATTGACGGTGAATTTTTACCATCAGCTATTTTGACAAATCTGTGGGACGATATATCATTTCTTGGTATTGGACCAGAAGGTGGTGTTACGTTAGAAAATGGCAAAAAACCTGAGTATTTATTAAAAACAATATTTGAGTTAATTACACAGGAAAATGATATTGTAATAGATTTTCATATTGGTAGTGGTACTACTGCTGCTGTGGCTCATAAAATGAATAGACAATATATTGGTTGTGAACAAATCACCAATCAAATTACATTAACAAAAAATAGACTTACAAATGTTATTAATGGTGATAAATCTGGTATTTCAGATTATGAAGATGTAAATTGGCAAGGCGGAGGCTCATTTACCTATCTCGAACTCAAAAAATACAACCAGAATTTTATTGAGAAAATTGAAGAAGCTAAAAACACGGGAGAACTTTTACAGATTTGGGAGCAAATGAAAGAAAAAAGTTTTTTGAATTACAATGTGGATATTAAAAAACAAGACGAGCATATTGAGGAGTTCAAAGCTTTGAGTTTAACAGAACAGAAGCAACACCTTTGTGAGATTTTAGACAAAAATCAATTGTATGTCAATCTTTCTTCGCTAAATGATTCGGATTTTGAATGTACTGAAGTAGAAAAAGAAATTACAAATGATTTTTATGGAGCAAAATGATTATATTCAGATTGGTGAACCACATAGATACATAGAAAAAACTATGTGGTTAAAAAAGAAGAAATTATGTTGACGAAGAAATATTTAGACGATTTGACTTACGAAATAGTTGGAAGCGCAATAGAAGTTCATAAAATAATGGGTAGAGGCTTGTTAGAAAGTGTTTATCATCAATGCATGATGGAAGAGTTGAAACATAGGAAAATAAATTTTCAAACAGAGATGAACATACCCGTAAACTATAAAGGGAAAATGCTAAATATTGACTTTAGATGTGATTTATTTGTCGAGAATTGTTTAGTTGTTGAATTAAAAGCTGTTCAAGAAATGAGTCCAATTTTTGAAGCGCAGCTTCTAACCTATATGAAACTTCTGCAAGTTCCAAAAGGACTACTAATCAATTTCAATTGCTCAAATATTTTTCACGAAGGACAAAAAACTTTTGTGAATGAATATTTTAGAAAATTAATATAAACCACATAGATACATAGAAAAAAGACTATGTCACTATGTGGTTAAAAAAATAAGTGGTTAAACAATAAATTATGGCATTTTTACACGAAATATTCAATAATCCATTTGCCAGAAAAGCGTTGGCGGAGGTGAAATTACCCAGTCACATCGGCGACAATCTGAAATACGATATTCGTTTGTATCAGGAAGAAGCTTTTAAGCGATACCTTTATTTAGAGCAAGAAAATTTTGAAGGCAAACCCAACAAACCGATGCACTTGTTGTATAATATGGCAACAGGAAGTGGAAAAACATTGGTAATGGCGGGTTTAATCTTGCATTTGTACGAAAAAGGACATCGTAATTTTTTATTTTTTGTGAACAGTAATAACATCATTCAAAAAACAAAAGATAATTTCTTGAATGCCCAATCTTCCAAGTATTTGTTTAAAGACAAAATTG
>JBBAEU010000006.1:0-121745 GCA_041655765.1 Brumimicrobium sp. | reverse complement strand
ATATTGAAGGAAAGGTCTTAAATCCTATAACCCAAGAAGGAATTGAAGGTGTTGAACTATGGCTTTTAAAACCAGGCTCTCCCTTTGAGTATTACGGTGGTTACAAGCGAGTTGAAACGGTATTTACGGATGCAAATGGGAACTTTAAGGTAGATGTAAAATCAGCAAGTGCTGAAATTTTAAGGGTAGGAAATATGCATGGGGCTTATTATAAGATAGGATGGTATGAAGATGGGGCTCAATTACCAAGTGATCTACCCGTCCAGCAAGGCAAAAACATGAAAGCAGATTTTTATGCCGTACCGTATGGGAAGTTGCAAATAAATATAAAAAATATAAATTGTGAAGGTCCTACAGATTCCTTGGATGTATTTTTTGATGGTTCAACTGTATTGGCTTTGTCAGGGAATCAAGATGCTAATAACCAAATAGGCAGCATCCTTATTGATCCTATTACGGGATGTTGGGATAACAGTAATGTTTTATTCACTCAAATGGGCGAAAGGTACTATCATTGGACGGTGCCCCGTTCAGGAGTTTCACAAACTTTTTATGATACCGTTTTTGTACTTCCTAATCAAACAACTGCCCTTAATGTATTCTATTAGAAGTAAAATATTGGAATCTTACCTCGGCTATCCCAACCTTGGGCGTCCAAACGATCACTTTGAAGTGACGCCCTTTGAAGCGGTTTTTTGCGGACCTGAAATTCAACCTCATATTCGAATGAATGAAGCACCATTTGAATATGTAGATTCTTTAAAGCAATTTGTATTAAACGAAGTAGAACCTTGGTATTTAGACCTGCAAAACATGCGACTCGGGGCTCAAGCCCGTTCAGATTATCGTTATTATTCATTTAGACGTGCCAAACACCGTATTACTGTGGGAGAAGACGTAACACCCACCACGGATAAAGGAGCATATATTGTTGAACCCAACGGCAAACTAGCATTGCATGCAGGAGATGCCATCATCTTAAAACCGGGTGTACATTTTAAAGCAGGCTCGATTGTACATATAAAACCCGCTTACGATAAATGTGGGAACACTAAAATGGTGGCTGATGACGGAAAAAACAACGAGGCTCATCAAAATATTGAAAACGTTTCTTTTGATAAAGACAATATTCTAGAAAAAGAAAAAATTACAATACAAGATTTTATTATCTATCCTAATCCTGCGGACAACACAGTAACCATAAAAAGCAATGACGGGAGTATTCCGGAGAATATTACCTTTTATAATTTGCAAGGCAATGAAGTGTTAGAAAACAAATCCAACCAATCCTTAATTACAGTTGATATTGGTAATTTAAACGCAGGTGTTTACATCATCAGAATTAGCTCAAACGGAAAAATGTTTAACAAAAAATTATTAGTCAAATGAAAAAGCTAAGTATATTTTTTATTATAGTATTAGGTGTTACTTTTATGTCTTGCAACAGAAAAACCACCTTAAAGGGTCGTGTAATGAATCCCATAACAGGAGAAGGGATAGGAGGAGCAACCATTTCAGCAAGTAAAACAACTTTAGAACTACCGGGAGGATACAAAACGGTAGAACAAACAACATCTGACGCAAATGGAGATTTTCTTTTAGAGTTTAAAAAATCTGCTGCAAATATCGGGGTATCAACAGGAAATTATTACGATATAGGATGGTATCAAAATGGTGCAATCCAACCCGGATATTATCTACCCGTCCAGCAAGGAAAAAACATGAAAGCAGATTTTTATGCCGTGCCGTATGGGAAGTTAATGGGACACATTAAAAATGTGAATTGTGAAAGTCAGAATGACACTATGTGGTTTAAAATGAAATACGAGTATGGCGATGATTTTCTGCCAGGATGGTCATTTGCCACTCCCCGCATTGGTTGTGTTGATTTTAGTACTAATAATCCAGATAAAAAAGAAATGGGAAATCACATCGTAATGATAAAAATAAAGAAGCCATCGGGTACCATTATAAGATATGATACTGTCTTTGTAAATAAAGATGGAATAACTTATTATGAATTGTTTTATTAATAACGGCGTATGTAAGTTAAATATTCTATTTGATTTGGTTAGTTGTCTTATTATTTGTAAATTACATTGAATTTAAAAAATTGTTTAAAAGTTCTTCTTTTTTTTAATTCAATGAAAAACTAAAACTATATACTAACTAAAGGACTTATTTCTAATTATGAAAACCAACAATGATGGCAGTGAAAAACAAGTAGAAGAAAAACGATTCAAAAAAAGTTTTATAACTTTATATAAATTATATTTTGATAAGCTTATGGAAAAATTTGTTTTCTTTTTATTCCTTACCTTCATCCTTGGAAATTTACGTGCCCAAGAAATCGTTTCTGTAACGTACGGCGGATATCTCACCAAAGCTGAAATCTCAAACTATATTGGACTTCCAGTTGCTCAATATGATTGTGACTACTTTAAAGTTACATATAAATCTAAAGACGCAAAAGGAAATCTTGATACTTTATCGGCATTGCTTGCTATTCCTGTGGAAGATGTTAGTAACACATATCCTCTTTTATTTTACGAACATGGAACTTCTTCATGCAAGGAATGTGTTCCTTCCAGATTTCCTAATCCTGAAGGTGAAGAAGGTTATGCAGGAATATTTTTCGCCAGTTTAGGATACGTAGCACTGTTACCTGATTACGTAGGAATGGGTGATGGAAGTGGTTTTCAAAGCTATGTTCACGACACAACATCTTTTACAGCTTCTGTAGATTTGCTGAATGCTTTTAAAACTTGGGCACCCGATAACAATATTATTATAAATGACCAACTTTTTATCACAGGATATTCTCAAGGCGGCTATTCTTCGATGTCTTTCCACAAAGAAATGCAAAATAAATATGGTCCATCTTCTGTCACAGCTGCTGCTCATAACTCTGGCCCCTACAGCCTATCTGGTGTAATGCGAGATTTGGTTATTAACGACTCGGTTTATTCAAGTCCTGCATACATTCCCAACACAGTGCTTGGATTGAATGAAGTTTATGAAATGTATTCTAATCTTGATGAATTTTTTAAACCTGAATTTATTAACGTTGTGCAAAAATACTACAATGGTGAAATATCATTATTTTTACTAAACCAAAATTTAATTTTAACATTAAATTCACTGTACGGTGAAGCTATCGCTAATAAAATGATTATCAACAGTGTAATGGATGAATTCATCAATAATCCTGATTATATCATCAATAAAGTTCTAAGAGATAATGATGTTTTTGATTGGACTCCAGAATCTCCTACACGCTTGTTTTATTGCAAGGCAGATGATCAAGTTCCATATAAAAACGCAATCGAGGCAATCAACAAAATGTATAGCAACGGCGCAGACCAACAATTGGTTCAAGCGATAGATTTAGGAGAAAGTTTGGATCATGGTGGTTGCTATTATCCATCCCTTTTCGAAACAATGCTTTTCTTTGATAATTATAAAGATAATACATCAGGTGTTGAAGATATTAAAGGCATTAACATTACTATTTTTCCAAATCCTACAAGTAAAAAGATTTTATTAGATGGAAATTCAGATGGAAATGTAAACGTGAAAATTTTTGACATGAATGGAAAACTCAAAGTTGATATTTCTTCACATAATCTAACAAATGAAATTGATGTTTCTTCTTTAGATAATGGAGTCTATATCATTCAGATAGAAAATAAAGAAGGCGCTACGTCTTATCGAAAATTTGTGGTAGGCAAGTAAAGAAAATCGAGGCTCACAGCTGGAAATTTGCCTTTAAACTCCTGTATCTTCACTTCTTTTTTCTCCATTAATTCTTTCGACTTTTTAGATTCTGGATGAAGTGGCTGGTGACTCACAAATCGTTTTAGCTCTTCATACTCTTTGTAAATAGATTGCGTTTCTACTGAAAAATATGCTTCTTGAAATGTTTCCCAAATTTCATCAATAGCCTTGCCATTTGGATGAATTTTATCGCTTTTGTAGTAAGAATAATCCCTCAATACATCCAACATAATTTCGTAAGAAGGAAAGTAATCTACTTCATAAAATTTGTCTTTTAATTCGTGGATTGCTGTCAATAAAGTTGCTTTGCTCCTTGCGTTTTCAATAACTCCATCTTTGATATGGCGCACAGGACTCACCGTAAAAACGATTTTTAATTCCGTTCCATACATATTTGAAAAAATGTCTAACTTACGAATAACTTTTTCCCATTGATTGACAATTTCAGTAATTGAAAGAAGTCGTTTACTGAATTTATTTTGTGGTACTTTATGACAGTTTGCGACAATCTTTTTTGAATGAATATCTTCGTAAACATAAGCCGTTCCAAATGTAATAAAAAGAACTTTTGTCGTGACTAAATCTTCCATAAACGACTTCCGAAGAGAGACCAATTTATCTTTCAACTTTTCAGCATCATAATCAAAACAAGTAGAGTTTGCCATCCATGACAAAGCAACATCTTCACGCATAAAGACCGTTTTTTTAAGCTCTTTATCATTCAAGAGCAAAAAATCTGCAATTGAGGCAGGATTAAATATCACGCCAAAAGGGTTAGATTTCACCTTAAATCCAGCTTGTTGCATTTTCTTATACAAATTTTCAGAAAAACAGCTTCCTAGGAACTGATACTCATGAAAATAATCGATGATGGATTGATTTGTCATATTGATTTTCACACGATGCATATTTTATTTTAAGGATTCTTCCAAAACTTCCACCCAATTTTCCCAAATCCCATAATTTCCGATTGTTTCGTTATGCCAAAGGGGAATAAATTCCCCTCCATATCTTTGAATTTCTGCTTTTATCTCCTTTACTTTTTCAATGGCTTTTGAAATTGATAAACCCATGTATTCATTCAATGTACCATCCATGTAAGAAATTGGGTGAAGCGTCAGGTTGGAAACTGAGTTTTTTGACAAATCAAACCAAAGAAATGGACGAGATAAACCAGCTCTAAAACCAACCTCATCTGCATAAGACAAAGAGTAATCGTCTGTGAATCCGACTTTTTCTAACTGTTGAAAGGTAGAAGGCATTTTAACTTTTAGGAAATGTTGTCGTGAATGAGATATTTTACCATTTAAAATATTTTCTAAAATTTGCTTCTCCTTTTGCAAGCGGTGTCTTTCTTTATCTGATTGATAACTCGGGTGCAATCCTATATCTGTAATTCGACTCATCCGTTTTATTAATTCAACTTGTTTCGGGTGATTTACATCAATGTTTCTGTCGAATTTACTGTATTTGCCCAACAACCAAAATACTTTTACATCAAACCCTTCTTGTGCAATTTTTTCAATTGTATCGAAAGTATCAAAAGGGTCTTTTATTTTCCCAGCTAACACCGCCTTACGCTCTTTTAAGCGAATACGATTTTTTTGAATTAAATCCTTTCCTTTGCTTAGCTGTTCCCTCCATTTTTTTCTATATTTATAAGCATACGCATGGTCAATATCAAAAGTTGGAATAATTGAAAAAGGAATTTTTTGTGCATTCAAATCACAGTTATTTTGCTTTTCAATCCATTGAATTATACACTCACACCAACGTTCCACAACCAATTGATTTAACCAGCCAAATCGATACAGTAAAGATTGTTTCCCGACATTTCTTCCATGCAAATCAAATGTTGTCTGTAAGTAATCATCATACAACGAAGCGACATAGAAAATGCTTGCAAGAATATCTGCCTCACCATTAAACTGGAGGATTTCACAATGATTCCATTCTGTCTTTTCAATAGAATATGAACGAATTTCATCTTCAAATAAAAGCGTTGATGATTTGATATTGAAAGGAGAAGTTTGCAAATCTTGATATGAGAACTTTGGTCTTGATGCGTTCTTAAAATCTTCTACATCAGTTATTAATTGCCAATCAATATTTCTTTCATCAAAAATTAACGAAAGTGTATATGAAAGTCTAGCGCTCTTTTTCTTCGTTAAGATTTTTAATTTCATATTGGCATATTTTATGAATCTCATCAGCGATAAATTCAGCGGCATTACCATTGCCAAAGATAGGCGGAAACTTCGTCGCTCCAATCTTAATGGTTTCCATTACTGCTTTTATACCATCTAAGATACTTTCTTTTTTCCAACCAGTTAAAATTGCCGCATCATTTTCTACAATTTCTGTCCATTCTGTGTTATTTCTTAAAATAACAGAAAGTTTATTAGCAAAGTATGCTTCTTTTTGTAATCCACCACTATCTGTAATAATCAAATCACAATTTTGTTGTAATGCAATCATATTCACATAAGAAACGGGCGGTAGAATTTTAATTCTTTCATGTTCTTCGATTTGTTTTCTAAAATCTTCCAACATATTTAAACGAAGTGCCCTTTGTGTTCTTGGGTGTAATGGTAAATACAACAAATGTTTAGGATATTTTTCCATCAACGCTAAAAACGCCTCAAAAATCTCGCGTAAATGTGTTGGATTATCTGTGTTATCTGGTCTATGAACTGTACATAGAAAATAGTTTTGTGATTGTAAAGTCATTAATTCATACGGAGATAATAACTCATTTACTTTTTGAGAATAGTACAAATGATTGTCGTACATGATATCTCCGCAATGATAGACTTTTGGGTTATCAGCCGAATAAGGTTCTTTTGTATCTGTTGAAAAACCTTCCTTTTTTAGGTTCTCAACTCCTGCAATTGTAGGAGAGAACAACAATGTTGACGTATGATCGCATAAAATCCGATTAATTTCCTCTGGCATCGATTTGTCAAAACTCCTCAATCCAGCTTCTATGTGAACGATGGGAATGTGTATTTTTGAAGCTGCGATTGCTGCAGCCAAAGTCGAGTTTGTATCACCGTAAACCACAACAGCTTTGGGTCGTTCTTTTAAAAAGATTTCTTCCAAACCCTTTATCATATCAGCCGTTTGAATTCCATGAGAAGCAGAACCGACTTCTAAGTTATAATCAGGTAATGACAGTCCTAACTCTTGAAAGAATACATTTGACATTGACTCTGAATAATGTTGTCCTGTATGAACTAAAACCTCTTGAATTTGTCCTCGATATTTTTTCTTAAGCACATTTGAAAGAGCAGCCGATTTTATGATTTGAGGCCTTGCACCAATAATTGTTACTATTTTTTTCATCTCACCGTAATGATTTAATACAAAAATAATCAAAATTAAACATCAGGACCGAAGAAAAGGGACTCTTCTCAATTTACAACAAGATATTTTCTATTTTTACGTTTTACATTAAATTTTTACTGTGGGAATTGTACAAAGACAAAGTGTCAAAAACTCAATCGTTAACTATTTTGGAGTCATAGTTGGTGGTTTAAGTACGTTGTTTATCTATCCATTAAATTGGGATTTGTACGGAAACATTCAGTTTAGTTTAACAACTGCAGTTTTAATTAGTACACTTTTCTCTTTAGGAAGTCAATCTTTGGTTAATAAATATTTTCCTTATTTTAAGAACAATGATTTAAAAGGGCTTTTATCTGTCATATTTCTATACACCTTTATTAACCTGATACTTGTTACGATTCTTTTATTCCTTTTTAAAGAGCCGATTTTTAAATTATTAGAACTTACGGATTTCAATGTTAAGCGTGTTCAAGAAAATGCTTTTATCATTTTTCCCATTGCCATTCTCCTAATAATTATCAGCATCTTTAAACTCCAAAGTTATAACATACAAAGAATCGTGTTTCCCGATATTCTGTCAGGACTTAGTGTCAAATTCATCACCCCAATAATTATACTTTTATATTATTATTCAGCTATTAATTATCAAGGAGCTGGATGGATTTTGGTATTGTTTCATGCTCTCATCGCGATTGGTTTGATGATTTATCTTCATGTTTTAGGGGCACTTGATTTTAGCCGAAAAAGCTCTTCTTCTGTATCAAAATCGAAGCACTGGGAAATGATTCAATACATGATGTTTAGCGCACTGAATCTGATAGGAAATACGCTGGCATATAAAGTAGATATTATTATGATAGGACTTTTATTGTCGGCTACAAAAGTTGGTTATTATAGCATTTTTCTTTTTATGACAGTTGCCATAGAAATTCCGATGAAAGCAATACAACGAATTACAAACCCTATAATTGCTGAAAGCCTTGAAAACAATGATTTAAAAAAGATAAACAGTCTTTATCAGGCGACGTCAACGAATTTATTTATTGTGGGAATAATCTTGTTTTCATTGATATGGATGAACATGGATGTAGTTTTTCAGATTATGACAAATGGTGATGATTTGGTAATTTATAAAACAGTTTTTTTATTCCTGGCTTTAACCCAAATATTCGAGATGATTACCAGCATAAATATTTATATCATTTCGTATTCAAAATATTATAGAATGAACACACTTTTTCTAATCTTTTTAGCTGTAATCAACATTACGCTTAACTATATTCTAATTGGGAAATTGGATATTTTTGGTGCAGCTTTATCGACTGCAATATCACTCTTATTGTTTAATTTCTTAAAGACGATTTTTATTTACCATAAGTATAAGATGCAACCGTTACAATGGAATTATATCCTGTTACTTATCTTTTTATTAATTGCAATTTGGTTGCCAATTCAATTTCCTGAGATATTCGCTGATTTCAAGTCTTCCATCCCAATTTCAATCATTTTTACGGTAATTTTAATATTTACTATCTATAAAATGAATTATTCAAAGGAAATTAACGAAATACTTGAAAAGTATATATCTATTTTAAGAAGATAAAAAGTAAATAATCACAGATTTATATTAATTTTATATTCTGAATTAGTAATTGTGGCAAACAAAGCAAATCATAAGGAAATTATCAAGGCGTTTAAGAATAAAAACCCTCAAACTGTGTATCTTTTGCATGGCGATGAGTCTTATTATATTGACGCAATCACTGATGCTGCAACAGAGTATATCCTTGAAGAACACGAGCGTGATTTTAACCAAACCATCTTGTATGGAAAAGATTTAGATGTTGGTCAACTTCAAGAACAAGTAAAACGTTTTCCTATGATGGCTGAACGTCAACTCGTAATTGTAAAAGAAGCTCAAAACATTAAAAATTGGGATATTATGATTCCCTATTTTGAAAATCCTACGCCAACTACAGTTTTAATCATTGCACACAAACACAAAAAGGTTGATTCTAGAAAAAAGTTTGTCAAAGCAATTACCAATAATGGAGTTGTCTTTGAAAGCAAAAAATTGTATGAAAATCAGGTTGATAAATGGATTGTAGAATATGTTTCATCAGAAGGATATTCAATAGACCACAAAGCGACAATGCTACTGGTAGAATTTTTGGGTGCTGACTTGGGTAGGATTGTCAAAGAACTTGAAAAATTGATGATTATTGTTGACAGTTCGACAACCATTAATGCGGAACATATCGAACGAAACATTGGGATTTCAAAAGATTATAATGTTTTTGAGTTGACAAGTGCATTTTGTTCAAGAGACACGTTAAAAGTAAATACGATTATTAACTATTTTGAACAGAACCCGAAGGCAACAAATATTATTCCTGTGATATCCAACTTGTTTTATCTTCATGAAAATCTGTTAAAAGCACAATACTTAAAAATTCGCGACATGAGAATGATGATGTCGCAGCTCAAAATGAGTTACCCACAAGCAAAAGATATTGAAATAGCTGTAAAATATTATCCACTAAAGAAAGTAGCTGGAAATATTGCTCATTTACAAGAATACGATTTAAAAAGTAAAGGAATTAATCGAGGTCCTGGTTCTGACGCTGATCTTTTAAGAGAGTTACTTTTTTTATTAATGCACTAATGAGACGTTTTTTTGCTGACATACCATCAATTGATTTAGAAGAGATATCCTTACCAGAAGATGAGTCAAAACATATTTTCAGGGTGCTTCGAATGAAAGAAGGAGATTCTTTGGAAATCGTGAATGGCAATGGAGAAATATTTACGGGAAAAATCGTTTTAAACAGTCCAAAAAAGGTACTCGTTAAAAAAACAAATCTCAAAAAAGTTGAAAAAAAGGAGTACCATTTCCATATTGCGATAGCACCAACAAAAAACAACGATAGAATAGAGTGGTTTCTTGAAAAAGCAACAGAATTAGGTGTTGATGAAGTTTCCTTAATTATTTGTGATAACTCTGAAAGGAAAAAGGTAAACATCGATAGATATCGTCGGATTATTATTTCTGCCATGAAACAGTCTAAACGTATTTATTTACCAAAGTTGAACAACTTGACAACGTTTAGTGAGTTTATAAAAAACCATTCAAACGGATTGATTGCACATTGTCATGAAAACGAAAATAGAACCACGACGATTTATCGGGAATTTCAGGAAAATCCAAAGTTATGGTATGCTAACACCCCAATTTTAATTGGTCCTGAGGGAGACTTTTCGTTATCGGAAGTGGAAACTGCTATTTCAAACAATTACAAACCTATTTCTTTAGGAGATACACGATTAAGAACAGAAACAGCTGGAATTTATGCGTGTACGACTTTGAAATTGCTTCACGAAGAAGCAATCTAGTTTATTCAACCTCTGTATAATCATCAAAATGGTTATCGTCATCGTCATTTCTTCGTCTTGAAAGACCTCTTCCAGTTAAAACAGTCATAATTCCATTGACCATTTTCAGGAGAACAGATACCAAGAAGAAAAAACCAATCACTTTAAAGATAAATCCAAAAATTGGAGCTTCTTCAATTCCTTTTATGTTTTCTAAAAACCAGTTGGCAATTGGATTATAAGCGTAACCTGGGAAGATTAAAAAGAAAATATACAAACCTAATGCAAGTGTAACAACAAGAATTTCATATCGGATATCAAAAATCGGTTTGATTTGGTTAAAAATACTATTCATTCCTTGAATATTTCCAGAGGTTCGCACACTAAAGAAAGAACTTTTCATCTGATTTTTTTGAATTTTACCCATAAAATAAACCAACATTATCAAGCCAGCAATAATAAAATAGTTCAATAATAAAAGACCACCAGATTCTTCTATTGCGACTAAAAAGATAACATCAGCTAAAAATAAATAGCGAATTGCTTTGATAAAGTATATTTCAAAGATATGTTTTTGTCCCATACCCCTGAGAATTTTAAAAACGAGCATGACAATCCACCATAAGAAATTATAGACTGCTAAAACAACACCGATATGAAATATAAAATTTATAATATGCATAAAACAAAGGTAATTTTTTTCTCAAGAAGAGACTGAAATTATGGTTAAAATCCTAAAATTTTGGACTTAAATCAAAGACAAGTAGCCAAAAACCGCTCAGACTTATTATATTTACACACAAATATAAGATGTATGAAAAAGTTTGGTGTTAGTTTTATGTTTTTTTGGTTAACTTTCTTCTCGTTTGCAGAAGAAGGGATGTTGATTCCCTCATTACTCGAAGCCTTTGAGTCGGACATGAAAGCAATGGGAATGACGATTTCCATCCAAGATATATACGACGTGAATAATGCAAGTATAAAAGATGCAATTTTTCATTTTGGTGGTGGCTGTACTTCTTCTGTAATTTCAGAACAAGGATTATTAATCACAAATCACCATTGTGGTTATTCACAAATCTACAGTCACACAACTGTTGAAAATAACATTGCCAACAATGGATTTTGGGCTAAAAACTATTCCGAAGAACTTCCTAATCCTGGATTAACTGCCACTCGAATGGTAAGAATCGAAGATATAACAGCAAAAGTCTTAGAGGGAACCGAAGGATTAAGCGACGCCAAGGCAAATCAACAAATACAAGTCAATATCGCCAGAATTAAAGCCGAATCAATAAAAGGAACTCATTATCAGTCTGATATAAAACCTTTTAATTTTGGAAACAGTTATTTTTTGCTCGTAAAAGAGGTTTTTAATGATGTACGACTGGTTGGAACGCCTCCAAAGTCTATAGGGAAATTTGGTGGAGACACTGACAATTGGGTTTGGCCGCGTCACACAGGTGATTTTGCTGTCTTTAGAATTTATGCAGATCAGAACAATCAACCTGCCGAGTATAATGAGTCAAACAAACCTTACTCGCCTTTGTATCATTTGCCAATTTCCATTAAACCAAGAAAGAAAGGAGATTTTACGCTTGTTTTTGGTTTTCCTGGAGTTACAGAACAACATACAATTAGTACAGAATTAGAAGATATTATCAATAAAATTCGTCCTGCACAAATTGAAATGCGAGATTTATCGCTTTCTGTGATTAACGAAGCGATGAGAAAATCTTTAGAAACAGAAATTAACTATGCTACGAAACAATCTCGTATTGCAAACGCATGGAAAAAATGGATCGGTCAAATTGATGGGCTCAAACGAGGAAATGCTGTAGAGAAAAAAATTACAGAAGAAAATGCCTATACAGCTAAAGCTCAGACAAAACCTGAATGGAAAGAGGAATATGGAAATGTTGTGCAAGAACTTCGCAATATAGCAACTCAATTTAGTAAAGAAGAATTTGCTTACAACATGTTTATAGAATACATTTATGTTGGCTCTGAAATTTTTAATCGTGCGAGGAAAATTGATGATTTGTTAAAATTATACAACGTAAATCCAGATGGGGAAGATTTAAAAAATGAATTAAACAATGAATTAAAGAGTTTGGATGGTTTTTATGAGAAATACAACCCAGAAATTGACAAATCTGTTTTTTTACTTCAAACTAAGTATTATACAGATATTTTGGATGACGAATATTTACCTAAATCTTTAAAAACAGATTTAACAAAATTGGCAAACGTTGTTTACAAAGAATCATTTTTAGTTGATAAAGACAAGTACAAAAAAGTGATTCGAAACTTTAATAAATTTGCTAAAAAGAAAATCGGGAAAGACCCTGGTTATAGGATTTATAGTGAATCACTCGGTATATTATTAAAACAAGTTATCCCGAATTTACGTGAATATTATGGACACAAAGATTATTTGATGAAGACTTACGTAAAAGGAAAACTCGAAATGTATCCAGACAAAAAACATTGGGCAGACGCAAACAGTACTTTACGTGTAAGCTACGGAATGTTAGAAGGTTCTAGTCCTCACGACGGAATGAAATATACAGAACACACAACCTTATCGGGAGTAATAGATAAATATAACACAGGAAAAGAGGATTTCGAACTTCTTCCCCGCATGCTTGAGTTATACGAAGAAAAAAATTATGGTGAATATGCACAAAATGGAGAGCTTTGGATAAATTTCACAAGTTCCAACCATACAACAGGTGGAAATTCAGGATCGCCTGTAATAAATGGCGAAGGACATTTGGTGGGTGTTAATTTTGACAGAACTTGGGAAAGTACAATGAGTGATTATATGTTTGACAGCTCTCGTTGTAGAAACATTTCCGTTGATATTCGCTATGTACTTTGGTTGATTGATATATATGGAGAAGCAGATCATATTATAAAAGAATTAACCTTAATTAAGCAATAAATCACAAACTTGTAAGTTACCATTTAAAATTAAAATCGAATGAAAAACAATAATTCAGAAGAAAAAAGTACAAACGACCTTTTGGTTTCAATTTATAAGTATAGAAAAACGCTATTGATTACGGCAATTACTGCGGGAATAGTTTCTCTTGTGATTTCATTTCTAATTCCAGAGTTGTATAAAGGAACTTCTATTGTTTTCCCAACAGAAACCAACACGGTTTCGTTTAATGATTCTAAAGCAAGATCACTTGCGATGGAATTTGGAGCTGAAGATAAAGCAGAGAAACTGATACAAATTCTTGAATCTTCAACGATGAAGAATAAAATCATCGAAAAATTCAATCTTTCAGAGGTTTATGAGATTGAGCCAGGAAGTCAAAATTATCAATATAAACTAAACAAAAAATATAACAATCGTATTTCATTTAAAAGAACAAGATATGGTTCAGTAAGTATAGATGTGTTAGATAAAGACCCACAAAGGGCGGCAGATATTGCCAATCAAATTGTGGATTATATCGATACCGTAACCAATGCAATTCTAAAAGAAAGAGCTTATCCAATTTTGGAAATTAATGAGAAAAAATATCTAAAATTAATGGACGACTTAGAAGCTATCAGCTCAGAAATTGATAGCTTAACAAACTTAGGAGTTGTAAGTGCTAATTCAAGATCTACGCTAGTTCGAGCATTGGGAGAGGAGTCTTCTCCAAGTCTGAGAGATAAAATCATAGAGCAGATTGAAATAAATAGACTTCATGGGGCTCGTTATGATGTTTTATCGAGTCTCAGCGAACACAAATTAAAGGCACTTGCTGAACAAGAAGTTTCTTACGAACAAGCAAAATCGGATGCAATGAATGATTTCAACCATAAGTTTATCGTTGAAACAGCCTATCCATCTGACAAGAAAGATCGACCAAAAAAAGCATTTATTATTTTAGCTTCAACTATTTCATCTGTCCTTTTGGTACTCATTCTTCTTTTAACGCGCGACCGAATCAGAGAAATTAAATTTACTGAATAATCCACAGTGCAACAAATTAAGCAGAATTATATCCTATTTTCCTTAACGGAACTCTTTATTTCGTTAAATGCCTATTTTTGGTTTGATGGAAATCTGTTCTTTAATTTTATTCCTGTCGCATTAATATTCCTCTACATAGGAGTTTTTTATCCGAAAACACTTTATTTAATTGTTGTATTTTTTACACCGATATCCATAAATATTGAAGAATTTAACGACGGAGTAGTTGGGTTATTTCTGCCAACAGAACCATTACTGGTCGGACTTATGATTCTTATCATTTTACGTGAATTAACTACCAAGACACTCGACCGTGAATTTTGGAGACATCCCATTAGCATTTCCTTGATATTTTACTTATTGGCAATTTTTATTACAGCTTTGTTTAGTACAGACATGAAAGTATCTTTTAAGTTTTTACTCATGAAATCTTGGTACATCATTCCGCTACTCACTTTTGGTTATTTAATCTTTAAAGATAAAAGCAAGATTGTTACATTTTTATGGTGTTGGGTCACTTCTATGACAATTGTGATTATATACACAGTTATTCGTCATTCTTCATACGGATTTGGAGAAGCAGAAGGGCATTGGGTGATGGAGCCTATTTTTAAAGACCACACAATTTACGGAGCAGCTGTTGCCATACAAGTTTTCTTTCTTTTGGCATTGTTGTTATATAGAAAGAAAGACACAAAATTGCAATTCCTATTGCTTTTGTTTTTCATCATTGCTTTGGTCGGGCTTTATTTCAGCTATACAAGAGGTGCGTGGATCAGTGTGGCTCTTACTGTGGGAGTTTGGTTTTTAATTCGATTTAAAATCAACATTAAACTCCTTATCTTAGTTGGATTGCTTTTGGGTTCTATTGTATATGTTTCATGGGACCAGATTGAAATTGCTTTAGCACGAAATACCAATGAACACACAACCACAAAATTCGATGAAAGATTGAGTTCTGCGGCTAACATCACAACAGACGCCTCCAATCTTGAGCGACTTAATCGCTGGTCGGCAGCTTGGGAAATGTTCAAAGAAAAGCCCATCGTTGGGTTTGGTCCTGGAATGTATGCCTTTGAATATGCACCTTATCAAAGTTCAGAGAATTTAACCATTATTTCTACAAACCTTGGAGATAAAGGAAACGCACACTCTGAATATCTTGGGCCTTTATCGGAGATGGGAATAATCGGTTTTGTTTCTGTAATAGTATTTGTTTTTACACTTTTTTATTGTGGAATAACTTTACTTCACGACATAAAAAAATATACACCAGAAGATAAAGAACTTTACGTATTGATATTTGGAGTTATCTTGGCTTTATCCACCTATTTCCTCCACGGATTTATCAATAATTATCTTGATTCTGATAAAGCCGCTGTTCCTGTTTATGCTTCTGCAGCAATTATTATTGCGCAACAAGTGGTATTGAGACGAAAAATCATGAAAGGTGCAAAGTAATTATCTAAGACTTCACATCTCTGATAGATTCATCCTTCTCAAAAAGACTTAGAGCATAAGGACAAAGCGGGATGATTTTTAAATTGTTTGCACGGGCATACTCTACTCCTGCCATGACCAATTGTTTAGCAAGACCCCTTCCTCCAAATTCTGGTTTCACCTCAGTATGATCGATAATAAATTTATCTACTCCTGCCCAAGTGTAACTCATTTCTCCGGCAAATTCATCTCCTTCGTAAATAATAAATTTACCTTTTTTTCCGTCATCTTCTTGTTTTATCATAATGCTTGCTTATTAAAATCTCATATATAAAACTACATAAAATTAAAGACACTTACAAAAGCATAGTGAGATTTATTTGAGTGATTACTACTTCAATGCTGTCGTAATCTCCATTGGATTGGTTAGTACTTTGTGGATGGGACATTTATTGGCAACACGCAAGATACGTTCTCTTTGTTCTTCACTTAAATCACCTTCTAATTCAATCTCTCGATGAATCGAACCCAAATCTTTTGCGCTTTCTTTTTCCCATTTGATGTGAATATGAATTGCATTAAGTTTCCAGCCTTTGAGGTTTACATACATCTGAATTGTAGCTGTTGTACAAGCAGTAAGTGCTGAGATTAACAATTCACTGGGTGACATTCCTTTGTTTTTTCCGCCAACATCTATGGGTTCATCTGAAATTATTGTGTGACCTGAGCCTGATGTTATGATTACTTCGTGATCTTCTTTACCTGTTGTCGATTTGATTTCTACCATAATTCTACTGTTTTACTTAGTAATTAAAAACACACTACATTTTTTATTGTTTAAATTTGTTTACATTTGGAATGATTATTGTCATTTCAGCTTTTGTAAAAATATGAAACATCTGATTCTCATAGTTATATTGACGTTTTCTTTTACAGGAAAAACGCAAATTGTATTTGATAAAACAAGTCATAACTTCGGAAAATTGTATGGCGACCAAGATCGTTTTGTGGACTTTTACCTAAAAAACACTTCGCAAAAACCAATTTATCTTTTAAGTGTTCGCCATCCGATGGATATTGGTTCTTTGAGAGGACCAGATCAAATTTTACCAGACAGTTCGACCGTTTTGCGGTTTCAGATAAATAAAAATTCAACAGGCAAATTTAATTACTCGATTCCTGTTTATACAAGTGATAAAGACGAGCCAACAACCATTATTTTAATAGGTTCAATTGAAACACTTCCTATCAACAACAATTTTACTTCATGTCCTAACTTTAACCAACAACCTTCCGATGGGAACCCACTCGACTTTAGTTTGACTGTGGAAACAATTGACAAGGAAACCAAGAAGAAATTGGGTGAAAGTACCGTAACTATTCTACAAAATGGATTTCCTTTAGGCAAATGGAAAACAGATAAAAAAGCACTCTTAAAGTTGAGAACGCCTTTGGGTTATTCTTATTTTTATGCTACGCATGATGGATATTTCCCAGCGGAAGAGGCATTGTATATTAACCACAAAAACAATTATGTTGTGCTTGAATTGGAACCTAAAAAAGAGATGATTATTCCGCCTGTAATTGAAGAACCAATTGCAGAAAACGACTTGCCAATTGAAGAACCAGAACCGATGATCATTGAAGAAGAAATAACAGAAGAAGTTGAGGAAGATGAACGATTAATTGTTATCGACATAAATGAAACACCAGAAATTGATATCTCAGATATAATTGAGGTAGAAGAAAAAGTAATTAAAGATAAACCAATCGAAGAAATTACTGAAAAGGAAGAGTTTATTCCTCCTTCTTTAAATGAACTGCCAATCGATAATTTTGATGACAAACTTTTTAAACCGATAAACATTACGTTTATTATAGATATTTCTGCATCCATGAATCAATATGGGCGAATTGATTTGATGAAATACTCGTTGAATCAGCTTATTAACTTATTGCGACCACAAGATAAAATGGGAATTGTTGCATATTCATCCAATGCCTTTGAAATTTTGGAATCCACCTGTGGTGATCAAAAAGAGAATTTGAAAGAAGAGGTAAGAAGTTTAAAAGCATCAGGACATACCGATGGCTATGCTGGAATTAGATTAGGTTATAGAAAAGCATGGCAAAATCGAATCAAAGAAGGAGAACAGCATGTAATTATCATTACGGATGGTGGATTTAATAAAAACTCTGGGAATTATAAGAAACTCATTAAAGACAACTTTGAGAAGAAAAAAATCACGTTGAGTGTGGTAGGAGTCAAAAGCAATGAAACAGCAGCCAAAAATTTAACAGAAGCGGCTAAACTTGGAAATGGGAGGTTGATTCTTATTGACAATCTTTCAGATGCACAAATCAAATTGATTGAAGATATAAGAGAAGTAGCATTTCGTTATTAAAACTCAATCGGGCCTTTTACAGGTTGTTCCCCCCGTTTTTTAATGTTGGGAAGAAAATATTTGATACTTACCGAAAATGTTGCCCCTGTAATATCGCCATACGCTACAACAGAATGTGTGTCATGTCTATATTCTGTCGCAATCTGTAAAACTTTATTAAAAGGAATTCGGCCATTCATCCCTAAGTAGAACGTCCCTAATTTCTCAGAACGGAATTCAAATCCTACTTCTGCATTGGCATGAAAATCAAAATGGTTGTATCTTCTTCCTTCAAAAATAAAAAGATGAATACCAAAAGGATTTAAGGGTTTGGGTGAACGGATATTTGATGGATTATAGTTTACAGAAGCGCCACCAGCGACATTCATATAAAATTGGTTTCCTAATTTAACATAGATGAGTAAGTTTAAAGGCACTTCAAAACTCACATAACCCAATTTTTCTGATGCATAAACATTTGAATCTACAACAGCATGATCAGCTTGATATCGTCTTTTTGTATAATTCAAACCTGTTTCTATGGCTAATAACTCTGTTATTCCAACCCGAACAACACCTCCATAAGAATATCCAAATATGGGTTTAATCGTAGATTCCAATTCTCCCTCTGAAATTGTAAATGTCTTATCACCAACCATTCCTAGTGGAATCAAAGGACGAAACTGTAAACCAAAGAAATTTTCAGATCTTACTCTATGAGATTGAGAGAATCCTGCCGAATAAGACAAAAGAATGGTACAAATGATAACAATAACTGATCTTAGTTTCATTCCATTATATTGGTTTATATTTATTGATTACTTTTAAAATATCCATAAAAAGCAAACAGAACAATTCCAATTCCAATAATCACTAACGTCCAACGAAAAACTTTATTGCTAATGATGAAAGAACGATTTCTCCCTTCAACAATATAATTTATGCGTTCTACCTTTTTAAAGTCCTTGTTTTTAATCCCAAATAAATAATATGTTCGTGCTTTTCGTGCCTCTTCCCCTTTTTCAAACCAAATTTTTTGCTCTTTTAGAGTTTTTTCAAAATCATCTGCTTTGGTCTTACTGGCAAAACGAAAAACCATAAAGTTAGGATTCGATGGATGTCGAACGTAATTAACAAGCCCTAAATCAATTATATTATCTACTGGTGATTCCATTCTGTAACATATTCAATTGGTTTTCTTCTGCTCTTTGGCCATTCTCCTTCTGGATAGCCAATATAAAATAATCCAAGACAAAGATCCTTTTCTTCTAATCCTAAAAATTCATTCATTTCTTGTGTCATTACAAACTTTGGAGTAGAGTAAAATCCTCCCAATCCATAAGCTGTACATATTAAATACATATTTTGAACAGCACAAGCAACGGCCTGAATCTCCTCAATTTCAGGGACACTTTCTTTTTCGTCTCTGCTCATACAAATACCGATAACAGCCGAAGCACGAGTCGCACGATCAGTCATCCGATTCAACTTTAGCTCTTTTTGGTCTTCTTTTGGTACTTTATTGATGTACAACTCTTTTAAGAAAGAACCCAACCTTTGTTTTCCTTCGTCCATAAACACTTTGAATCTCCATGGCTGTGTGAGTTTATGACTCGGCGCCCAAATAGCACTGTTTAAAATCACTTCGATTTGTTCTTTATGGACAGGTCGATTGCTATAAAACTCTGGGTATATCGTTCGTCTATCTTTAATCAGTTCGATTATCTCGCTTAGATTATGTCTCATCGTTAAAAAATTTACTCAACAAAGATACTACTTTTAGTGGAAAAGATAAGGAGATTGGAATTTGAATAACTTACCACTGCTTTAAAATTTCCACAACTTTTTTGTCAGTTTGAAATGTCACATCTTCCATTGTTAACTCCGAAATTTTTTTCCATCTGCACCACTCTTTCTTAATCGTGAGTCCTTTGTCATCAAATGGAATGTTTAAAGGGAATATTTTATCAATTTCATTTGATTCTACGTGATAGTAAACACCGATGACTTGTTGCGTTTTATCAAATGCTGATTCCACATAAAAATCTGTCAAGTAAATCAATTCTTTCACTTCAATAGAAATGTCGAGTTCCTCCTTAAATTCGCGTATAAGACATTCTTTTATTCCTTCTCCAAATTTTAGTCCACCACCCGGAAACTTCGTAAACTCTTTACTTTGATAGTGTTCATCAGACAATAAAACCTCATCATCTTTATTAATCAAAATACCGTAAACCCGAATATTGAATGTCATTTTTTGTTTTGTTTGATGTTTACGAAGATACCATCAATAACTTTTTATCCAAATAATTCTTGTAAGGTTTTCGTTATAATATATGTTTTACCGATATCAGAATTTTTATAAAATAGTATTGATTATTTTATAACATCACGTAACATTTCTTACTTTAAAAGTTATTTATTTTTAATACAATTGCAAGAAACACAAAATAATGCCAGTTATTTATTATTTATATGCCTTCATTGGCGGACTCGTTTTGGGTAGTATCAATAGTTGGATTTACTACAAAAAAGGTTATAGAGGCGGACGAATACTCTTCACAGGAACAATTGCATTCTTTGGAATAATTGTGCTTATTATGAAGCTGTTTTTCACTTAAAGTGACGCTGCATCATCATAGCAATTCCCCAACATATTGTCTAAAATCATCATCACTGCAAGGGTTATCTGAGAGTAATTTTGCGAAGCATTTCCAAATCTACCCGCTTTTGTGACCCACATTTCCTGAATCAATTCCATCCCTCCGTTGGAAGGATTTATCTTATTTACTACCGCAGCAACATTGTATGCGCCGGCATGATAAATATGCATAACAAATAATCGAAACCAAAGATCGGTTTCATTATACTCAATATTCCTAGCATCTAAAATTTTCTTTGCCTCAGGAATACAAATTGTTTTTATCAACTGACTTGCTGCAACGGCAGATTTATCAAAATCTTTTCGTTCATCAACATATCGATTTACTTTAAGTCCAAACTTTCTAGCAACCTCTGCCATTAATTGAAAAGAACCGTATGCTCCTGCATTAGATTTTGCTAATTTCCCTGGGCTTTCTATCATTAAAATAGATTGTGCATACCACGGATCAACTCCTTGCTCGTTAAACCGTTGAACGCCTCGTGAAATCGCTGGTAAAATATCGTCGTAATGATAAAAATCACTCTTCCCTATTGTCATGTAAATACTATAATCCTCTGACAAACTATATGCTGCACGAATAGAATCTCGATATTTTGATTTTTCAGTATCATTTTTTGCTTCCCATTCTTTTACCGTCATTATTTCAATAATTTGACGAGTTTCTCCAATGTTTATTACACAAGAGTCTGGAGACATTCCAATTATTGTTTTCCAAAAATAAGGTTGTGCCAATTCATTCCATGAATCTCTATATAATTGAGTATTTTGCACAAAAAATATGTCAACAGAATCATTGAGCATCATGAATTCGAGTAAATGATTATCTGATTTTTCTTCTTCGGAAGATTTTATCTCGTCATCAGTTTTTGGGGCTGCACCTTCGAAATAATCAATTTTTATTGAAGACTCACTTGCATATACACTGAATAAAAGAGAAAAACAGGCTAATATCCCTAATGGTTTCATCATGGTTTAACAGTATTATTATGGTTTAGCTATACAATTATAACATAATATTCCTGAAAAAGGTTACAATTAAAGTGGGATTTTTTTTAAAAATGGAAAATCAATCCAATTTTTCAACCCATTTTAATACTTTTTGTAGTTGCTCTTCTCTTGAAAGGTATGAATTGTCCAACACAATCGCATCTTCTGTTTGAACAAGTGGACTTGTTTCGCGTGTTGCATCCGCCTGATCCCTAAGTTTTAAATTCACTTCAACTTCTTTCAGTGTAGGATTTTGACCCTTTGACTTCAACTCATTAAATCGACGTTGCGCCCTAATTTTTGGCTCAGCGGTTAAAAATATTTTTAATTCTGCATTTGGGAAAACCACAGACCCGATATCTCGTCCATCCATAACTACACCTCCATTCTCTCCTAACTTTCGTTGAATAGAAACCAAATGCTCACGTACTTCTTTAATTTTTGCAATTGAAGAAACTGCATTTGAAACATGTAATGAACGAATTTCATCATCCACATTCTCATTGTTTAAACACACTTTGTAAACCCCTTCGCCACTGTGCATAAAAGAAATATTTATTTCTGGCAAAGAAGAAATAATCTTATCGGTTTGAATTTCATCCTTTGAAACCCAATTGTTTCTAAGAGCAAACAAAGTTACACATCGATACATAGCTCCAGAATCAACATAAATATAATCCAAAGCTTTGGCTAAATCACTTGCCAACGTACTTTTTCCACATGACGACCAACCATCAATTGCAATTGTAAGTTTCTTTTTCATAGTGTAAAAATAAGGAAATGTTTTTTAGTATTGAGAATGACAGATCTTTTTATTAAGGCTGTGCGTATTAATTTTTACTATTTTTGTAATATGCAAAAAACGAAGGCGATATTATACAGCTTATTGACGCTAACACCATTTGTTGTGCTAGCATTTGTTTTATACAATATAGTGCCATCAACACCCATGTTAATCATTATTTTACTCATACTTATGGCAGGTGTGATATTGGGATATTACGTTTATTCAAAAAACAAAAATGAGATTGACAATAAATCAAACAACACAAAAAACATACAATTTCCTGATAGGGAAAAGAATTTATTAAAAGTATATCCGAAAGCGTTTTGTGATAAATTAGAGAAATACACGGGTTCGCTTTATCTTTTAGGAATTGATAAACCTTTTGATAACATTACAATAGTTGACGGTCGATACAATGCCTTAAAAGATGAATTGACACTAAAGTACACCAATGGAATACGCACTATCATTACTGGAGTAAAATCTATCGCTGTTGGATACAATCAATTTGTCATTTATGAATATGACGAAATATCGATTATTAAAAATCGTGAACGCATCTCATTTAGACATTTCCGAAATAGTTTGGTTCAGCTAGAAGTTAAAGATTCAATAGAAGTTAAAGCAAAAATGAGCCTTCCACTTTATATGTTTGTATGGGAAAATTAAATTGCTACTTCATGTTCGCGCAATGCGTCATTTAAGGATGTTTTTAAATCTGTACTCTCCTTTCGCTTTCCAATAATTAAAGCACAAGGTACTTGATAATCTCCTGCTGGGAATGATTTGGTGTAAGAACCAGGTATCACAACACTTCTTTCTGGTACTTCTCCCCTCATTATCACAGGTTCATCTCCAGAAACATCAATTATTTTCGTAGAATTTGTCAGTACAACATTTGCACCCAAAACAGCTTCTTTTCTCACACGAACACCTTCAACAACAATACAACGTGAACCAACAAAAGCTCCGTCTTCAACAACAACGGGTGCTGCTTGTAGTGGTTCTAGGACACCACCAATCCCTACTCCGCCACTTAAATGTACATTTTTTCCAATTTGAGCACAAGAACCTACGGTTGCCCATGTATCAACCATTGTACCTTCATCTACATACGCACCAATATTTACATAAGAAGGCATCATCACAACACCTTTGGATATATATGCACCATAACGAGCAATAGCGTGAGGAACAACACGGACGCCCAATTCTTGATAATTTGTTTTTAGCTTCATTTTATCATGAAACTCAAATGGTCCGACTTCAATTTTCTCCATCTTACGGATTGGAAAATAAAGTACAACAGCTTTTTTTATCCACTCATTGACTTGCCAACCATTTTCAGTAGGTTCAGCCACACGTAATATTCCTTTATCTAATTGTTCGATCACCGATTCAATTGCCTGGACAGTCCCTTTCTCTTTTAACAGTGTTCTATTCTCCCAAGCTTTTTCAATAATTTCTCTCATTTCTTATCTATCAAGATTAAACAACATTCCTGCGTTTCCGCCGTAGAACTCAGGTAATTTCCCATCCCATTTCTCCGCTTTCATATAGTTAATATACTGTGGCGATTTTTTCAACTCTTCCTGTTTGATTCTAATTGCCTCCGCTTCTCCTTCAGCTTCAATAATCTGAGAATCTTTCATGCCTTTGGCTTTTTCAACCCTTGCTTCTGCTAGATTTTTCTCTTCAATTTTTTTTAATTCAGAAGTTTTATTCCTTTGCTTCTGCGTTTCTTTACGTTCAATTTCTTCTTCTATCTCTGCAGGAAGTTCAACATCTGAAATACGTACAAAATCCAATTGTACATGTTTTCCTTCAAAATCAAATTCCAAAATTTGCTCCATTTCTCTTTCTAGTTGTTCACGCTTCGTTGAATAAACTTCTTCATACGTATATCTTCCAATCACATCTTTTATCGCTCCTTTTACTTTTGGGTCAATGAGTGTTTCAAAATAATGCTCTCCATACTCTAAATGAAGAAGCGGTGTTTCGCCTCTTTTCGCATTATAGTTGACCGCCATCGAAATTGTAGTTGTCATCCCATTCTTATCGAGAAATTTTCCAGAATAAGTTTTGGATTGCTGTCGGACATCATACGTTATCAATTTATTCCAAGGTGCAATGATGTACATTCCTTCGTTGAGTACTTCATCAACGATAACTCCTTTTCCGTATGGTTCATACATAAAACCTTCCTCTCCTGGCTCGATTGATCTCCACGATGCCAATAGTAAAATGAGTCCGAACAATCCAATAACTCCAAAAAGTACGTGATAAATTTTAATGTCTTTTCCTCTAAACTTCATAATTTATTTATTTAATTTTTTTTGATGAAATCCCCACGCCGTATAGAACCAATAGAAAGCCAAAACAACAATTCCTACTGCTACAGCCTTCATAAAGATTGGAATTCGACGAATGAAATATACCGTCAATAAAGTCAATGTAATTAGAAATACCAAACTGACAATTCTTTCTACAATTTTTTTATGCATTTCAACAATCTTTAAATTCAGATTTGCAAGATAAGGATTAAAAAAATAAAAATGACAGTGAATTTATAGTAAAATTGAAAAATATCGCAATCGTAATTAAAGATAGTATAAATCCACGAATACCCTTAAATATAAGATTTTTAAATCATTACAACAAGGCAACCATTAATATTTTTGTCTCGTCTGCTATTCATTAATATGATATTCAATTTCTGATTGACAAAGCACTAACTTAGTTTTTTTTAAAATAAAGCATTAACTTAGTCTTTTAAATATTGATGTGTCAATAATACAAAACTGTTTAAATGAGATGCTTTTGAAGTAATTGTATTAAAAAAATAAGAAAACAGAATGGCAGAACTTGTACTAAAACAACTTATAAATACTATAAAAATAACAGCTATTTTCTTTGTGTTTTTATTTATAACTGGAAATACTTTTTCTCAACTAGAAGGGGCACATTGGTATTTTGGGAGATATGCTGGAATAGACTTTAGTTCTGGCAATCCTGTTCCTGTCTTTGATGGAGCCTTAAACACATCTGAAGGATGTTCAAGTGTCTCTGATAACAATGGGAATCTGCTTTTTTATACCGAAGGTTCGATTGTTTACGACAAAAATCATAACATTATGCCGAATGGAACTGGTTTATTTGGACACTCAAGTTCTACGATGTCTTCAGTAATTTGTCCAAAGCCAGGAACTTGGAACCCATCATTGGGTCGATTTGACGGCTACATTATTTGTACGATTGACTATAATGGAGGAAGTAATGGAATTAACTGGTCTGAGGTTGATATGAATGGAAATGGAGGATTAGGAGAAGTGGTCGCAGCAACAAAAAACACACATTTAATTGGAACTATAACCGTCGAAGGAGCAAATTTTGCTGTCCACGAAAACGGCTGTGATTATTGGTTAATCGCAAAAGAAGTAGGAACTGCAGAATGGAAAGTATATCCAGTAACAGCATCTGGTGTAGATCCTAATTATGTGTCCAGTATTACAGGACCCAATACACCTTCTGCATGGGGAAGTATCAAAGCATCGCCAGACAGTAAATTAATTGGAATGACATCCTCTCCAGTTGGTTTGAGTATATACGATTTTAATAATGCAACAGGAGAACTTACGCATCGCTACACAGAAAACTCGCTCGGTAGTAGCTATTACTCGCTCGAGTTCTCTACAAATGGACGATTTGTATATTATACACGATTGAGCGATCCATCAATTTATCAGGCCGACTTACTGAGCCCAGATCAAGCAAGTTTTATTAACTCATCAAATATTGTTGGTACAACAGCTAATACTGCACATAATTACAAACTAGGTGCTTTACAAATGGGACCTGACGGTAAAATTTATCTGGCTTTAATTAGTTCTGGTTTTCTTGGTGTGATTGAAACTCCAAATTTACTCGGAACTGCTTCTAACTATGTCGATATGGCAATTGACATTTCAGGAACAAATATAAATGGAACGTCCACACTTGTTAATCTAGGACTCCCCTCTTTTCCTAGCTTTCTTTTTAAAGAACCCAAGCAAATAGTATATACACAATTGTGTAACTCTGAGGATATTATTTTGCAATTATCGGATTATAATAATCTATATAACCAAGATTGGTATGTAACACCAATAATGAACAATTACCCTACAACACCAACATCAACCAATCAAATACTGGAGATGTTCGACTTAACTCCAGGACAATACAATGTTAAAGTTGTATTGGATTACAATTGTTATACAGATAGCATCGAACGCGTGGTTACAGTTTCTGAATTTGATGGATTGGATTTTGGAGATGATATTTGCTTTGAACCTGGAATTGTTTTGGATGCTGGTAGTAATTTTGATACTTACGAATGGCAAGACGGATCTACAAATAGCACATTTCAAGTTACAGCACCAGGAATTTATTCGTGTGAGGTAGGAACAATTGGAAGTAATCTAATTTTTAATGGCGACTTTGAACAAGGAAATGTTGGTTTTACTTCAGATTATGTTTACGATTCAGAAACGTTAACTCAAGGTATCTACACTGTAGGACCTTCGATTACGAACAGTTGGTGGGGTGGCTGTGTTGACCATACTTCTGGAAGTGGAAACATGATGATTATGGATGCCGATTGTGTAGGCGGAGGTTCTGGAAATGCAGGTACAAATTTCTGGTGTCAAACACTCTCTGTCACACCAAATACCAATTATTTATTTTCAGTGTTTTTAGCAAACGGCAACGATTCGCAAAACACAGCAGAAATTGGGCTAAATATCAATTCAAACTTAATAACCTCTCATGCGTTAACACCTGGGGCTTGTAACTTCGAGGAATTTACTTACGTATGGAATTCAGGAGCTAACACAACAATCGAATTGTGCTTAAATGAAATCACAGGAATTTGCTCTGGCGTAGATTTCATCGTTGACGACATCTCGTTTTCTGCCATTTGCTACACATCAGACGAAATTGAAATATGGGATTTACCTACTGCGAGTTTCAACCTAAATAACGAATGTGCAGAGGAGTCTGTTACGTTGGATAATACATCATCCACACCAAATGGAAATATTACAAATTTTTTCTGGGACATCCAAAATGACGGCATAACTGATTATACATCTGAAAATGTAAATCATATTTATAATCAACCTGGAATATATACGATTCAGCAAATTGTTGAAAATCAGAACGGTTGTCGTGATACCACAACAAACGACATCACAATATACGCACTCCCAACAGCAGATTTTACTGTGAATTCTGTTTGTGAAGATAGTAACACAGATTTCGTAAATACTTCAACCATTACGCCGGTTGCCAATGATGTAATTAATGGGTTTGAATGGGATTTTGGAAACAATACAACTTCTAATCAAGAAAACCCTTCAATTGTTTATGGGTCAGAAAATGTATATAATGTTCAATTCATTGTTTCTACAAATTATGGATGTAAAGACACGATCAGTAAAGATGCAATTGTTTATCCATTACCAAAAGTTGATTTTTCACCAACGGAAGTTTGCTTAAATTTTGCAACTGAATTTACCGACCTTTCTACAATTTCAAACGATTACACAACAAATACGCTTGTTGATTGGAATTGGGATTTTGCTGATGGTCAATCAAGTAATGAACAGAATCCTACGCATACTTATACCAATGCTGGAAATTATTTGGTAACGGTAACTGTAACGTCAAATCACGGTTGTGTAGCACAAGGTGATAAACAAGTAACCGTATTTCCAAATCCAACAGTTTCTTTTGTGGGAAATAACCTAGAAGGTTGCTCTGTTCTTTGTCCAGAAATATCTTCCACCTCAACGGTTGATGGCAACAATACCCTAACAAATTTTGAATGGTTCTTTAACGGAATGCCTGCTTATGATAATTCGACAATAATTACAGATTGTTTTGAAAATAATAATGTAAATCCATTAACCTATGATGTTCGATTAAGGGTTACAACAGACAAAGGATGTGTTGCAGAGCATACAGAAATTGATTATATTTCTATTTACTCAAATCCGATAGCAGATTTCTACTACACTCCTGAATCACCAAGTGTTCTTACTCCAACCATTAATTTCCATAACACTTCTATAAACGCAACAAGTTATATGTGGAGCTTTAAAGATGCACTCCCTTCAAATGAAATAAACCCAGAGATTGAGTTTCCTGAAATTTCTGGAAATTATTGGGTTCAATTAGTAGCATCCACTGCAAATAATTGTAAAGATACCATTACTCAAATTGTCCATATTAAAGAAGAGCAAATCTTCTATATCCCAAATACGTTTACACCTGATTACAATCAACACAATAATGTTTTTAAACCTGTATTTACATTTGGTTTTGACTTTGATAGCTATGTAATGCAAATCTACAATCGTTGGGGTGAATTGCTCTTTGAAACACATGATTTAGAGTATGGATGGGACGGAACATACGGTTCAGGACAGAACGGAATTTTGAAAGAAGGGACGTATGTTTGGAAAATATTTATTAAAGAGAATTCCACTGATAAACAATGGAAATTTACTGGTTTCATAAATTTATTGAGATAACATCTTCGTTTTTCAATATTTTAGATACCCATTTCATAAAAAAATATAACTCCCCAAAAACCCATGTAACCAAACAAATAAATAGGTGTTATATATTTGAAACATTGTAAACATTGATAAATATTGTTAAAAACGGGGTTTCCATGTCAAATTTCTCGATAACAGACAACCTTTTCATGACCTAAAACGTTATTAATATGATAAACGGTTAAAAATCAATTTGGCTTTAATAAAATCACCTTGATATTTCTTGTTTATTATTTAAGTATTTGAAAAAGCAAAATAAACTATGAGGCAATTAAAAATCACCAAACAAGTCACTAATCGAGAGACAGCTTCTCTCGATAAATATTTAGTGGAAATTAGTCGCTTAGACTTAATTACTGCGAAAGAAGAAGTTGAATTAGCTCAACGTATCAAAGCAGGAGATAGACGAGCATTAGAACGTCTAACTCAGGCAAATCTACGTTTTGTTGTTTCTGTTGCGAAGCAATATCAAAACCAAGGATTGCCACTTCCCGATTTAATTGAAGAAGGAAATGTAGGACTAATCAAAGCCGCTCAAAGATTTGATGAAACACGTGGTTTTAAATTTATTTCCTATGCAGTGTGGTGGATTCGTCAATCAATCCTACAAGCACTAGCAGAACATTCAAGAGTTGTTCGATTGCCTTTAAACAAAATTGGATCTATTGGAAAAGTGAATAAAGCCGCATCAGAATTAGAACAAAAATTAGAACGTTTACCATCGGTTGAGGAATTGGCAGAATACATTGAAGTAACTCCTGAAGAAGTAAGACAAGCATTAAGCTCAAGCGGAAAACACGTTTCAATGGACGCACCTTTAGTTGAAGGGGATGATTCAAGTTCTAATTTATACGACTTGCTGGGCAATGACAATAAAATGGGAGCTCCTGAAGCCAAGTTGATTCACGAGTCTTTACAAAATGAAATTAGTCGCTCACTGAACACCTTAACTGCCAGAGAAGCAGATGTCGTACGACTGTTTTATGGACTTGACGGGTACCCTCAAATGAGTTTAGATGAAATTGGTTTACGATTTGATCTTACTCGTGAAAGAGTCCGCCAAATCAAGGAAAAAGCCGTAAGAAGATTAAGACACTCTTCAAGAAGCAGGCTTTTAAGAGGTTATCTAAACTAAAATAATTTCTAGTTAAAAATAGCTTTTTCTACAGAACAAGTTTTACAATAAAACAACGGATGTTTTTAAAACAAGAAGAATGCAAGGTGTTGTAAAAGAAAAATAAAAGAGCTATCAAGCGGATGTGATTAAGTTTAAGTCTTTAAACAACCTGAAACGTTGAGAGCAAGAACGACATAAATCCCAACATCCATTAGAATTACTTGATTCAAAATTTGAAAGCAAAGTACAATTTTCTTAATTTCAAAACATCCACTTTTTTTCTACAGAAAAATCCAAATCGTCAATTTTATTATTACATTTGTAATATGAGTGAATATATAGTTTCAGCTAGAAAATATAGACCACAAAGTTTTGATACACTTATAGGACAGGAAACCATTTCTGCTACCCTCAAGAATGCTATTAAAAACAATCAATTAGCACAAGCTTTTTTATTTTGTGGAACACGTGGTGTTGGGAAAACAACTACTGCCAGAATTTTAGCTAAAACTATCAATTGTACCAATAAAACTGATAAAGTCGAAGCCTGTGATGAATGTGAATCATGCAAATCATTCAACGATGGTCAATCATTAAATATTTTCGAATTAGACGCTGCTTCAAACAATAGCGTTGATGACATTCGGCAACTGATTGATCAAGTGAGAGTGGCTCCTCAATTAGGAGATTACAAAGTTTATATCATCGACGAGGTCCATATGTTGTCAACAGCAGCTTTTAATGCTTTCTTAAAAACTTTAGAAGAACCACCAAAACATGCGATTTTTATCTTGGCAACAACAGAAAAACACAAGATAATCCCAACAATTCTTTCTCGTTGTCAAGTATTCGACTTTAATAGAATTCAGATAAACGATATCGTTGAACATTTGAAAAAAATCTGTGTTTCCGAAGGAATTGATGCGGAAAGCGAAGCACTTCACCTCATCGCTCAAAAAGCTGATGGCGCTTTGCGTGATGCCCTTTCTATTTTTGATCAAATTGTTAGTTTTTCTGGAAAAACTTTGACTTATCAAACAACGATTCAAAATCTTAATATTTTAGATTATGATTATTATTTTAAAATAGTCGATTTTGCACATGATATGAATATTCCAGAATGCCTACTGATCTATAACGAGATTGTAACAAAAGGCTTTGATGGACATCAGTTCATTGTTGGTTTATCAGAACATTATCGAAATCTATTGGTTGGAAAAGACCCAAAAACGATTGAATTGTTGGAAGTTGGAGATTCAATCAAGGAAAGATATAAAGAGCAAGCTAAAAAAGTTGATAGCCAACATACTTTAAGAGCATTGAGTGTTTTAAGCACTGCCGATACAAATTATAAATCATCAAAAAACCAGCGTTTATTAGTGGAATTAGCACTTATGCAGCTTTGCTCAATCAATGATGAGCTTCAAAAAAAAAACGCTTAACTGATCCTGTTAAGATAATCCCTTTCAAAGGACAAAAAGAAAATAAACCAAACGAAAGACCAACTTCGGCAGTAAAAGGAAGATCAACCCAAGCTAAAGAAAATTCTTCCATTGCACATCTTTATAATAAAGAACCTAAAAAATTACACAAACCAACAAACGCTTATAACCAATCTTTAATCGGTATTAATGATTTATTATCAAAAACCGAGGATAAAGAAGATGATAAAAATCCGATTAGTATAGAGAACACAGCCATAGAAGAAAATCCTTTCTCTATTGATGAACTAAGAATGAATTGGCTAAAATATGCTCATATTGCGAAAAAAGACAACATAAACACGCTCTACAACGCAATGAAAGCGAGCGATCCATCGCTTAAAAATAACTATGAAGTTGTTTTCACAGTTAAAAATAATGTTCAAAAACAATTTATCGAAACCCATAATGTACAGATTGTTGGATTTCTAAAAAAAGAACTACGGAATCACAAAATTCATTTGACACTAAAAGAGGAGTCTTCAGAAGAAGACCAACTTTTTACAAGTAAGGAAAAATTCGATGATATGGTGAAAAGAAACCCAAAGTTAGAAAATCTTAGAAATAGATTTGACTTAGATTTAGATTTATAACTCGTAATTTTTTTTGACTTTATTACAGAAAATCAGATGAATAACGTATCTTTGTCATCCGACTCTTGAAAAATATTTTGTTTTTTTTCGACAGTTGGATGTTTATATCATAAATTATTAGTAATATTGCACCCCTGTTTTTAGGGAATTAATATTTAAGAAGTCATGGATTTAATAAAAGAAGTTCAAAACGAATTTGCAATCAACAATAATCTTCCAGAGTTTGGAGCAGGAGATACTGTTGCAGTAGAATATAAAATTAGAGAAGGCGAAAAAGAACGTATTCAAGAGTTCGCGGGAGTAGTAATTCAAAGAAGAGGTCAAGGTTCTACTGAAACTTTTACAGTACGTAAAATTTCAGGAGGAGTTGGAGTTGAACGTATCTTCCCTGTTCAATCTCCTTTTATCGAAAGTATTAAAATATTGAAAAGAGGTGCTGTCAGAAGAGCACGTATTTTCTATTTCAGAGAAAGAACAGGTAAAGCAGCAAGAATTAGAGAGAAAAGAAAATTCTAATAAGGATTTTAATATTTTCCTAAGAAATATAAAAGGGCTTTCATTTAGAAGCCCTTTTATTGTTCCTATATTTTTCTAATCCTCATTACTAATTAAAGTCAACAGCGTTTCACTTTTATGTTCTGTCTCTCTCCATTCATCTTCCAGACGTGAAACTTTTGTTATGCCACCGCCTACATACAAAGCATAGTAATTTTCTAAAACCTGCATGCAACGAAGATTCACATAAATATCTAACCTATCTTTTCCTTTCCAACCCAATAAACCTGTGTAAAATTTACGGTCGTGTGGCTCAAACTTTAAGATATATTCCTTTGCATTCTTCATCGGTGTTCCACAAACTGCTGGAGTTGGATGCAAAGAGTCAATCAACGAATTCCATTTATCCGAACTTATTTGGAACCTAAAGTCTGTTCTTAAATGAAAAACTTCACCTGCATGAACAGTTTTCGTTTCAGCGATGTTAAGTGATTCTGGATTTTGTGATTCAATTTGCTCTTTAATAAAATCAATGACAAATTGATGCTCCTCAATTTCTTTATCTGTCCATTGCTGATCAACTTTACTTTTTGTTCCCGCTAAAGCCATTGATTCTAGTTGTTCTTTATCTCCCGATAAAAGAATTTCTGGCGTCGCTCCTAACCAAGTGCCAAACACTTCATCACTTACTAAATAGACAAGTGCTTGCTGTTGATACTTACTCGCAATCTTTTTAAAAATTTCGATTGGAGAGGTTCTTCCTCGTTTTGCTAACTTGATGCGGGAATAAATGGCTTTTTCTATTCCATAATCATCAAACCCATCAATAAAATGCTGTAATCCATTCAAATAATATCTTCCATCTACCGCAAAAACTTCTTCGTCTGCATTGGAACTCAATACCAAATCATCAATGTTTCCTTTTGAAATCCCTTCAAAATAAAAGACTTCTTCTTTGGTGAAATCTGTTATAAAGAAGACATCATCTGGCAAATTCTTTAAAGATGAAGAAATCCAATTTCCTTGAAAAGACTTTATCTCTTGATTCGGTAATTGATAAATTAAACAACCCATTTCTATTTTATTTTTTTAGGAACAATCATAACCGTTAAACGCCCTGTACATATCAGCTTACCTGTTTCATCATCTGTCAAATCAACCTGCCATACGTGTGTTCTTCTACCTGCATGAACAATTTTTCCGACGGCTTTAAGCAATCCAGATCGCATACTTCCAATATGATTGGCGTTGATTTCTAACCCTACAGGCATTTCTTTTTCTATATCAATTAAAAGAACTGAACCAATAGAGCCAATACTCTCTATCAATGCCGCGCTAGCTCCACCATGTAATAACCCCATAGGCTGATGCGTTGTTGAATTCACGGGCATTGTAGCAATTACGTAATCTTCTCCTACCTCAACACATTGAATTTTTAACGTCTCCATCAACGTATTTTTGCTAATGGCATTAATTTTATTTATATCAACTTTCTTTAACATATTTTAATTTCTAAAGTTATTAAACATAAAACGATGATAAATTTAGTGAAGATACTGATTTGTTCCCCTTAAAAGTAATTACATTCGTATAAAATTTTAAAAAATGCTTCAAAAAAATGTAGATATTACGCATTTAACGACTTTTGGTGTACCTGTCAAAGCAAAATACTTTGCCACTTTTTCTACAATTGACGAGCTTCAAAAATTACTCAAAGAAGCAACAGATAAAGAGTTACTCATTTTGGGCGGTGGAAGCAATGTCTTATTTACCAAAGACTTTAACGGCATAGTTCTTCAAAATAAAATTCAAGGGATTGAAGTGGTTGAAGAAAATAAAGATGAAATAATTTTAAAAGTTGGTGCAGGCGAAAATTGGCATCAATTTGTTCAATATACAATGCAAAATAATTGGGGTGGAATTGAAAACTTATCCTTAATTCCTGGCAGCGTTGGTGCAAGTCCTATGCAAAACATTGGCGCGTATGGTGTTGAAATTAAAGATGTCTTTGTTTCCCTTGAAGCCTTAGAAATTGCCACTGGCAAATTACGTGTATTTCAACACGAAGAATGTGAATTTGGCTACCGAGAAAGCATTTTCAAAAGAACACTAAAAAGAAAATACATAATTACCTCTGTAAATTACAGACTTACAAAAACACATAAAGTGAATACTTCTTATGGGGCGATTGAAAAAGAGTTGGAAAGAAGAAATATCACAAATCCGACGATTCAAGACGTAGGCGAAGCTGTGATTGCTATCCGACAAGAAAAATTGCCCGACCCAAAAGAAGTCGGAAGTGGTGGAAGTTTTTTCAAAAATCCGATTATTCCAATTTCTCTTTTTAAAGAAATAAAACAAAATTTTGGAAATATCCCTTTTTATCCAATTGATGACAAAGTTGTAAAAGTACCTGCTGGTTGGTTGATTGATAATGCCGGTTGGAAAGGAAAAAGATTTGGGAATTATGGCGTGTACGACAAACAAGCGCTGGTACTAGTAAACTACGACAATGCAAGTGGTGAAGACATATACAAACTTTCACAAAAAATAATCAACGACATCAAAAACAAATATAACATCACATTAGAGCGAGAAGTAAACATTATTAGTTAATAACTTCGATGCAATATTCTGTTAATTCTCTAAAAATCCCCTATATTTGCAACCGAATACAGTAAATCTGTAATAAAAATTTATAATTATGGCAAAAGATATTTTTGAAAAATTGAAAGTGAACATGGGGCCAATTGGTCAACACGCGAAAGGTGTTCACGGATATTTTACTTTTCCTAAATTAGAAGGAGAAATCGGAAACAAAATGACATTCCGAGGAAAAGAAGTATTGGTATGGTCGGTAAATAACTATTTAGGATTAGCTAACCTCCCAGAAGTTAGAGAAGTGGATGCAAAAGCATCAGCGGAGTACGGTTTAGCATATCCAATGGGAGCAAGAATGATGACTGGACACACCAGCGAGCACGAAACTTTAGAAAGTGAAATAGCAGACTTTATGAATAAAGAAGATGCTTTTCTTTTAAACTTTGGGTATCAAGGAATGGTATCGATTATCGATGCTTTAGTTGATAGAAGCGACGTAATAGTATATGACAGCGAATCTCACGCTTGTATCCTTGACGGGATGAGATTGCACGCAGGAAAACGCTTTGTGTTTCAACACAATGATTTAGAAAGTTTTGACAAACAAATGGAAAGAGCCTCTAAACTTGTTGAAAATACAGACGGAGGAATTCTTGTTATTACTGAAGGTGTATTTGGAATGGCGGGTGACCAAGGAGATTTAAAAGGTATTCTTGAATTTAGAAAATCAGGGAAATACGATTTTAGAATTTTGGTTGACGATGCTCACGGTTTTGGAACATTAGGAAAAACTGGACAAGGAGCAGGAGAAGAACAAGGTGTTCAAGATGAAATTGATGTTTTATTTGGGACATTTGCAAAGTCAATGGCTTCAATCGGTGCGTTTGTAACTGCAAAAGAGCAAATTATAGATTACCTGCGTTACAATATGCGTTCTCAAATGTTTGCTAAATCTCTTCCAATGCCAATTGTTATTGGTGCAAGAAAAAGACTGGAAATTCTTAGAACACAACCAGAAAGAAAAGAAAAACTTTGGGAGATTGCTACGGCTTTACAAACAGGGCTTAAAAATGCTGGATTCGACATTGGTAAAACAAACTCTGCTGTAACTCCAGTTTTCTTACAAGGAGGTTTAGCAGAAGCAACAAATTTAACATTTGACTTACGTGAAAATTATAACATTTTCTGCTCAATTGTTATCTACCCTGTTGTTCCTAAAGATACAATTATGCTTCGCTTAATTCCTACTGGAGCCCATACTTTAGAAGATGTCCAATATACAATTGATACTTTCGTAAAGATAAAAGATAAACTTGATCGTGGAGATTATAAAGCTGAAGAGCTTGCTCACGTTGAGGTAGATAAATAATAAGCTCATGCTTGTTAATATAACTAAGTGTCGTTTCTTTTGAGACGACACTTTTTTATAATTTTACTGAAACATCACACAAAGTATGTCTATCTCACTTCAAAAAGCACAAGAAAAAGATAAAGACCAAATCTGGTTGATACTCAAAGATGCAATAGCACGACGCAAAGCAGAAGGGAGCAATCAATGGCAAGATGGCTATCCAAATCCAGATACAATTCTTAGCGATATTCAAAAAGAAGTTGGATATGTACTCTGTCAAAATGATGAAATCGTTGGATATTGCGCTGTGCTTATCAATGATGAACCTGAATACAACAACTTACAAGACGGAGAGTGGAAATCTACGGGTGGTTTTGTGGTATTTCATCGTGTAGCGATAGCAAAAAACCATTTAGGGAAAGGGCTAGCAAGGAAAATGTTTGAATTTATTGAAGATTTTGCCCTAAAAAACAATATTTATAGCATAAAAGCCGATACCAATTTTGATAACGCTGCCATGCTTCATCTTTTTAAAAAGATGGGATATGAATACTGTGGAGAAGTGTTTTTTAGAGGAAGTCCAAGGAAAGCCTTTGAAAAACAATTGGATTGAATTTGGTTCCTCCTCTCCTATCTCACTATTTACAACCACAAGGATGCTTTTTCTAGTATTTCCACCACAAAAACTTATGCTCGTTCAATAATACAAGCATATCCTTGTCCTACCCCAATACATAAAGTCACTAAAGCGTATCTTTTTTGCGTTTTTTGTAGTTGAAGTGCTGCGGTATGTAAAATACGTGCTCCTGTCATTCCCAGCGGATGTCCCAAGGCGATTGCACCACCATTTGGATTAATTCTTGGATCATTATCAGCTAATCCCCATGCCCTAACACATGCTAAAGCTTGAGCTGCAAAAGCTTCATTTAGCTCGATAATGTCCATATCATCCATGGTAAGTCCTGTACGTTCAAATAATTTATTCGTAGCATAAACTGGACCTATCCCCATAATACGTGGTTCCACTCCAGCAACAGCTGCTCCCACAATTCTTGCCATTGGTTTCAAATTATGGTCTTTAATCCCTTGTTCACTTGCGATTAATAAAGCACTTGCTCCATCATTTAATCCTGAAGAATTTCCTGCAGTTACTGATCCTCCTTCTTTTCTAAAAGCGGGTCGTAGTTTGGCTAAAATCTCTTTAGTCGTGCCAGGTCGAATAAACTCATCCTTATCAAAAATAAGTGGCTCTTGTTTTCTTCTTGGGATTTCTACAGGAACAATTTCTTCCCCTAAGCGTCCACTCTCTTGCGCAGCTAATGCTTTTTGTTGTGACCACGCTGCAAATGCATCCTGATCTTCACGAGAAATGTTGTATTTATCCACTAAATTTTCTGCCGTTTCTCCCATTCCTTCAGTTCCGTATACTTCGTGTAACTTTGGATTAATAAAGCGCCAACCAAATGAAGAATCATATATTTTCGCATCACTTCCAAAGGGTTGGGCTGACTTACTAATCACCCAAGGGGCGCGAGTCATATTTTCCACACCACCTGCCAAATAAATATCTCCTGCACCATCTTTAATTGCTCGAGAAGCGTTAATGGCAGAAGCCAATCCAGAAGAGCAAAGTCGATTTACAGTTTCGCCACCAATTGTATGAGGCAAACCTGCCAAAAGCAAAGACATTCTTGCGATATTTCTGTTATCCTCACCTGCTTGATTTGCACAACCGAAGATAACATCTTCAATTGCATTTGGGTCGAGCGTAGCATTTCTTTCAACTACTGTTTTCATTACCAAAGCAGCCATATCATCGGGCCGAACAGCTGATAATGTTCCCCTGAATTTACCAATGGCCGTTCTTACACCATCAACTATATACACATCTTTACTCATTGTCTATTTATTTTGAAGGCTAAATTACAAATTATAAAAGAATCTGAAATGATTTTTTTAAAAACAACCCTAAATATTGGGTAAATGTCTATCAATAAATTAAAGAATCGGCATACTAAAGTTGCTATTGTCTATTCTGTCCTTTTTTGTAGTTATTACTCTTCATCGACTTTGGTTGAGACTCCTCTCATTGGTAATCTTTATCATCCTTTTTCAACTGAGATTCACCTCCTTGATTGCTTTGATAATTTACTTTAGAAAGAGAATACTCAAACAATAATCCCAAAAAATTTGTAAAAATTTGTTCTATCGAATTTAATTCTTGACTTAAAATATAACTTTCTCAAAGCATAAATTATTTGGCTTTTAGTCGGTACATTTTAATCTTACAAAAAATTAAAATAAACCCAAATTTGAAAAACTTTGGTATGATAAATGTTTTTAATCCAGAAAAATTAATATCTTAGAAATCAAAAAATAAAATACCATGATAAAACACAAACTATTACTCCTAGGTTTTTGCTTAAGCCTAATAGGAGGATTATCGTTCGCTCAAGAAGATGAGTTGACAGAGAAAGAAATTGCTTACCGCGACTCAATTGCTGCACTAAATATCGAGAATGCTGCCATCGCTAAAAGTCAGGAAGCATACAACCAAGGAATAGAGTTATTCAATCAAAAAAAGTATGCACAAGCCATAAAGTCATTTGAGACTTCGATTGAATCAGACCCAAATTTTACTGCAGCATATTATAATAAAGGCGCTGCTGAAATTGAAGCTAATAAATTTGTAGAAGCTGAAAAGACTTTTACAACACTGTTAAATAAAGACCCAAATTATCACAAAGCATATTTCCAACGTGCTCGTGCTTACCAAGAATTGGGGAATTACTCAAAAGCTGAGAATGATTATTTGAAAGCAGTAAAATTAGAACCAAAAAATCCGAAAGCACACTATAATTTTGGGACATTGCAGTTTTTACAACAAGATTATGATGGAGCCATTGGGTCATTTTCAAAAGTGATTGAATTAGACTGGAATTTAGCTCATGCATATAATGATAGAGGGAGTTCTTACCGAATGAAACAAGAATATTCTAAAGCTGTGTCTGATTATGAACAAGCGGAACGTAAAAATCCAAACTTAGCATTTGTATTAAATAATATTGGAACAACAAAATTAAAAATGAAAAATTATGATGGCGCTATCGCTGCATTTACGCGTGCTATCTCCATCGATAAAAACTTCCATTTGGCTTATAACAACCGTGGAGCAACACAATTAGAAAGAGAGAAATACAATGAAGCACTCTCAGACTTTGAAAAATGTACACAAATTAACCCTAATTACGCACCTGCATGGGCAAATATTGCTGCAACAAAATTTAAAATGGAAGATTTTGAGGGTGCAAAAAAGGCAGCAGATAAAGCAATCCAACTTGATAAAAACTATGCCTCTGCCTATACAAATAGAGGGATTATTCGTGAAATGCTACGCGATATGAACGGTGCTTGTGAGGACTGGAATAAAGCTGAAGAATTGGGAGATGAAACAGGAGCTAGATATGCATCGCAAAATTGTGGTTACTAAAACTTGAAAATTATGAAATTAAAGAAATATATATTAGTAGGAATAGGACTCTTTGTTTTTACGGGGTCAATATATTCACAAAATGTTGATTTTAGAAAAAGGAATTTTGAAGATGGAGATGGATTTAAAAAAGCCACAGATGCCATCAAAGCAGGAGAAACATTCTTTATAGAAGGCTCAACAGCAGTTTTTGAAGTAAGAGATCCAGGATTAGCATTTAAGAAAGCATTGTCTCATTTTGAGATAGCACAAGCATTTAATCCAGATAATGCGCTTAATAATTTTAGGGTTGGAGTTTGTCACTTCCATTCAACTTCTCCTTATAAAGCAATTCCTTTTATTAAAAGAGCAGCTGAACTCGACCCTCAATGTGATCCGTTCTTGAATTATTATCTAGGAGCTGTTCAACAATATGAAGAAAATTACGCAGATGCAAGGGCTTCGTATGACAGGTTTACAAACAGCTACAAAAAAGCAGATGAGTTTTCTAAATTTGTGGCACTCAGAAAAAGGCAAACAAAAGATGCGCCAGCGATAAAAGGTAGTCCCATTCGAGCTTGGGTGGATAATGTTGAGGAATTGAACACTGAATACGACGAGATTGCTCCAACAATTACAATGGATGGATCAGAATTAATTTTTAGCTCAAATCGTCCTAACAGCAACAAACCAAACGAAATCGGAGAATATGATTATGACGTTTATGTAAGTTATAACAATGATGGAAAATGGGAAAAAGTAAAACCCATCCCTGGAAGTGTTAATTCTTCATTGGATGATATCGTAAACAACCTCGATTTTGATGGAAATAGAATGCTTTTACATCGCGATAATGAAGGACAAACTGATATTTATGAATCGGAACTGGATGGACTTCGTTGGTCGGATCCAACCATTCTTAACCCACAAATTAGCTCAAGAAGAGCCAATGATAAATATGGCGCATACAGTCACGATGGCTACAACATCACTTTTGCCAGAGAAATTACTTCTCAAAGTAAAGGTACGAGTATCATGTTCTCTGAAATGCAAAGTCGAATGAATAAAGACTACAAAGCTGCTTCTATGATTGGATCCGTAAATAGTCAATTCAATGATGGTCCAGTATATTTGCATATTGATGGAAAAACAATGTATATCGCTTCTCAAGGTCATGAGTCAATGGGTGGATATGATATTTTTGTATCAAAACGTACTGGAAGCGGTTGGTCAACACCTGTAAACATGGGTTATCCAATAAACACACCTTACGATGACTTTTTCTTTGCGGCAACAGCAAGCGGAAAATATGCTTACATATCCTCTAATAGACCAGGAGGAAAGGGTGGCTTCGATATTTACAAAGTAACTTTCTGGGGCGACCCGAAAAATCCAATTATTGATATTGAAGACCAACTTTTAGCATCAGTAGCACAACCGATTAAAGACCCTCAAATCGAAGAGGTTGTTAATGTAAATAAAATTTCTTTAACTGTTTTTAAAGGATTAACAATTGATGCGATTTCAAGAAAACCAGTGGAAGCTTCTATCGAAATTACAGATAATAAGACAGGTAGAATCATTGAGAGTTTTACTTCAAACAAAGCAACGGGAAAATTCTTACTTTCGTTAACTGCGGGTACAAATTATGGAATCGCAGTAAAAGCAAAAGGCTATTTATTCCATTCTGAAAACTTCGATATTCCAAATGACAGCGACTATAATATGGTCAATAAAGTTATCGAATTGAAAAACATCGCTGTCGGAAGTAAAATTGCCCTCCGAAATATCTTCTTTGATATTGGAAAAGCAACATTGCGTCCAGAATCTAATGCAGAATTAGACCGATTGGTGAGTTTAATGAAAGATGTCCCTTCGTTAAAAGTTGAAATTTCTGGTCATACTGACAATACAGGCTCTGCATCACTGAACGACAAACTTTCTCAAGATCGTGCTGAATCTGTGGTGAATTACCTGAGAGGGAAGGGAATTGCTGCAAACCGCTTAGAAGCAAAAGGTTATGGCTCAAATCGACCAGTTGCAAGTAATAATACTGCAATGGGACGACAAGAAAATAGAAGAACAGAGTTTGAAATCTTGGGCAACTAAAACATAATGTATTATTAAACCATAGTGGCGCACGTTATTGCGTCACTTTGTTTTTTCTTTCACAACATTGTAAAAGGACATGACACAAAGCCAAATCAGTTATTTATTAGAGAACTTTAAAGATATAGCAACGATTGATGAAGAATCATTGTATAAATATGGACATGATGAAACTGAAGATTTACATTATTCTCCCCACATCGTCTTAAAACCCTCAACGACTAAAGAGGTTTCTGATATTTTAAAATATTGTAACCAACAAAAAATACCTGTTACACCTTCAGGTGCAAGAACTGGATTAAGTGGTGGCGCTTTACCCGTAAATGGTGGCGTTGCATTGGGCTTTGAACGTATGAATAAAATTCTGGAGATTGATAAACACAACTTTCAAGTAACTACTCAACCTGGTGTAATTACACAAGTTTTACAAGAAGCTGTCCGCGAAAAAGGTTTGTTCTATCCACCCGATCCAGCTTCAAAAGGAAGCTGTTTTATTGGAGGAAATATTGCAGAAAATAGTGGAGGACCAAAAGCCGTGAAATATGGTGTTACAAAAGATTGGGTTCTTAACCTAGAAGTTGTTCTTCCCAATGGAGAAATTATCTGGACAGGAGCAAACGTTATTAAAAACGCAACAGGATATAATTTAACTCAACTTATTGTTGGAAGCGAAGGAACATTGGCGGTTGTTACAAAAATTGTTTTACGACTCATCGCTCATCCAACTAACGACATGCTTATGTTAGTCCCATTCTACAACATGGTAGATGCAATTCGGGCAGTTCCTGCAATTATGAATGAAGGAATTACACCAAGCGGATTGGAGTTTATGGAGCGAGATGCTGTATTATGGACAATCAATAAATTCCCTGAAATTCAAATTGAAGTAGACGAAGCACACGAAGCCCATTTATTAATTGAAGTTGATGGATTCGACGAGGAGCAGTTAATGAAAGAGATGGAACAAATTCTTGCTGTCATCGAACAATTTAAAACGGGTGAAATCCTTTTTGCCGATAGTCAGGCACAGAAGGACAAATTATGGGAGATTCGTAGAAAAGTTTCAGAGGCGGTGAAACGTAATTCTGTTTACAAAGAAGAGGACACCGTTGTTCCTCGCTATGAATTACCAAAATTATTAGAAGGTGTAAAGAAAATTGGCAGTAAGTATGGTTTTAAAAGTGTTTGTTATGGACACGTTGGCGATGGTAATTTACACGTTAATATCATCAAAGGCGATTTATCGGAAGATAAATGGAATAAGGAGCTTCCCGTTGCTATTCGAGAAATTTTCAAACTGTGCGTAGAGTTAGGGGGAACAATTTCAGGAGAACATGGAATCGGACTGGTGCAAAAACCCTATATGGATATCGCGTTTAAAGAGGTTTCCTTAAACTTAATGCGCGATATTAAGAAGGTATTTGACCCGAACGGAATCCTAAATCCTGGGAAGATATTTTAAATTAACCTTCTTCCCAAAACTCATCTACTGTATTCTCTTCAAATGGAATTTCTTTTCGATTTTTGGTGATGCCAAATAACTTATTTTATCGAAGGAAATATTCTGTTCTATTATCCATTTTCGCCAACCAATAGAAGTAAATTCAATCATTAAATCCTACTTTTATTTGGTAAAATGAGAATATTATCGTAAAATTGTGGATATAACTATAAAACATTACTAGTATGAAAACAACTGAAATCTGTGCTATAAAGCACATTAATCGTATATTTATGACCGGATTGATGGGAATTTGTTTTACTATTTCCATTCAGGCTCAAACAGGGGAAATTGGGAAATGCAGGGGAATATTGCAGGTTCAACCTCTTTTATAGGAACGAAGAATAACGCTTGCCTACGTTTTAGTTCAAACAACATTGAGTACATGCGAATTGTACCTGATGGAAGAATTAAAAGAAATAAAAACCAATAAAAATAGAGAATTATGAAACACTTAGTTTTAGGATTGCTCTTACTTATTTGTTTTAAAGGATTAGGGCAAAATGAGAAAAATGATTTTGATAATGTTTATCAGATAGGGGAAAAATATTATGGAGACTTTCAAATACTAAATAACATAGATTTATTTCTTAACAGATCTTTAAATGACACTACAGCCTTAACTTACCGAACACAAAAATTACGTGATACACTTACTGACGCGAATTGGATTTACACAGTGATTAGCGAACTAAAGTCAATGAGTAAAGACACCAATGCTATACCTAACTTAATGGATATCTTTTATGATGTTCAACATTATAAAAGTGAATTGGCTTACGAAGAAGGAAAAGAAATATTTCCAATTGGAATTCTGGATTACGATTATTATTGGATGAAAGAAAACTTCTCTAAAACACGCGAACGAAAGGTTTTTAAACCAAAACAATTTGAACAAAGTAAATTAAATAGGGAAAGATTAAAATTAATTGCCCCTCTATTTGATTATTCCTCGCTTAGTCGTACTGGTATTATTATTAAAAGACAGCACTTTTATAGCAATAGACACCTTGTTGAGGATATTAATAAATTAATAATAGAATATAAAAATGAAGAATATGAAATACAGTTTAACGAACCTTTTGAATTCAAAGAAAACTTTTCTCAAAATCAGATTTTTACTTTAAAGGTCTATTATAACAATGGAGATAGTATTGTTAATCATTGTAAAATTCAAAGTCTAAATAATTCAGGTGATAATTTATTAAGAAACTCCCCTCCCCCTGATGCCGACAAAATTATAAATGAAGTGACAAACATAGGTTCGTCCACATTAAAACTAAAAGGTTACGTATTTATGAGTCATTGTAATCCAACCACAAACAGTTCAAACCCAAGGATTATTAAGCCTTTTATTTTAGTTGCCGGTTATAGACCACCTATCCCTTTTTTAAACGGTTATAAAAGAACCTGGGAAAACTTTAATGAGAATCATGAGGATTTGCTAATGCAATTAAGGAAAAATGGTTATGATGCCATTATTCTTAAGCCTGGTACACATATCAAATCGGGAGCAAAGGCACACTTACTGATTAAATATAATCCGTGCCCAGGAATAGGTAGACCTTGCGCTCCGAATTCCTTATCTACTCATAACACTCCTCTCATTAATAGAGATCAAAGAGATTTTGAGGCTAAAGAATCGGTTAGTACTCAAGGACACAATGAATATGTAATAAATATGATTAAGGTATATCCTAATCCTACACGTTCTTCCTTTACCGTTTCTTCTAGTAACATAAAGATACAGAGCATTAAAGTATTCAGTATAAATGGAAAACATTTAGCAACAAAAGAGTATATTAATGAGCGAGAATATAAATTTCAAAACGATTTGGACAAAGGAACATATATCCTTATCATCAAAACAGAAACGGGTGAGTTGTATCATAAAAAAATAGTATTATTATGAAAAACAGAATTTTAACATTGACATTTTTTCTACCCTTACTTTTTACAGTGATGGCCTGTACCAAATTTGGAATGAATATAACCGTTAAAGGTCAAGTGCTCAACCCTTTAGACGGAGAGCCTTTCAAGGGAATTACTATAGTCTTGTTTAAACAAAATTTAAAGACAATTAAGACTACAATTACAGATGCTAATGGTCATTTTGAAATTAATGCTGCAAGAATAGGAGAAATACTAATTAGAGCAGATAATACAAACTATCAGGAAAACTATAACTTAGGTTTTGATTATAAAGGTAAATATCACTATTCTCTAAAAGTAGATAAAGGCGAAGTCATGCATGTAGATTACCATTTGGTGCCGTATGGGGAATTGCGCATGCATGTCCAAAATCAAAACTGTCAGGGTTCTACAGATTCTCTAAACATTTTCTTTGATGGTTCAAGTGTATTGTCATTATCTGGGAACCAGGATGCAAACAATCATATTGGGAATATTTTATATGCGCCAATCACTGGATGTTGGGACAATATAGGTGACGGCTTTAAAACTCAAATGGGGGATCGATATTATCATTGGACCGTTACCCGTTCAGGAGTATCACAAACCTTTTATGATACGATTTTTGTACAACCCAATCAAATAACAACGTTAAATGTATTCTACTGAAAACGAAATAGTAAAACTACAAATTCAAAGTTATGACAAGGCCTATAAAAACAAGTATCATTATGAAAAACAGAATTTTAATATTGACATCTTTTTTCTTGATTTTTGGAATGATAGGCTGTACGAAGTTTGGTAAGAACATCACCGTGAATGGAAGGGTTTTGAATCCGATAACAAACGAGCCTATATCAGATATAACTGTTAGATTGATAAAAAGTAAAAATCTACAATATTATGGAGGATATAAAACTATAAAAGAGACTACTTCAGATGCCAATGGAAATTTTGAACTAAGTGCAGGTCGTACGGGAGGGGTATGGATTGTTGCAGACTTTAGCTATCAAAATTATTATGAATTAGGCTGGGATTATAGTGAAAAATATTATTCCCAGTTAAAAGTAGATAAAGGTGAAGTCATGCATGTAGATTATCATTTGGTACCGTATGGGGAGCTACAAATTAATATAAAAAACACATCATGTTTTAGTCAAAATGATTCACTAGTTATCTTTAGAACACATTCTCTAATCCATTTTTATGATGATGTTCCTAATCCTGCTATTTATGTAGGATGCATAGACCAACAAGGTAACCAAAATAAGGCTCCAATGGGATGGTATAAATATACAGGGAGAGTTATAAAGAATGGAATTGAAACCCCGATACTAGATAGTATTCTTTTAGATGCTGGAGAAATTAAAATTTGGAATATATATTATTAATAGAAATAGTAAATTAAATATTCAAGGTTATGATAAGGCTCATAAAAAGCACATATTATTATGAAAAATAGAACCTTAATATTGACGCTTTTTTCCTTGCTTTTTGCAGTGATAGGCTGTACCAAGTTTGGAAAAAACATTACTGTAGAGGGAAGGGTTTTGAATCCGATAACAAACGAGCCAATCAAAGGAATAACCGTGTTTTTACACAAAAGTAATTATAAAACCATCCAAAAAACAATTACAGAAGAGGATGGTAAGTTCCGGTTAAGTGCTGGTAGATTAGGCCCAATATGGGCGGGAACAGATTATTATTACAAAGATTATTATGATTTAGGTTGGGATTATGACGGCAAATATTATTCGGAATTAAAAGTAGATAAGGGTGAAGTCATGCATGTAGATTACCATTTGGTGCCGTATGGGAATCTAAAATTAAGTATAAATAATATAAATTGTATAGACTCAAATGATTCAATTAAAGTTTATAGGGAACTTCTTGATGTGTCTAATTATGAAACATGGAGCGCCACACACCCCTACGTGCAAGTTGGATGTCAGCAAACAACTTCTTCCGATTTTTTTAAAGTACTGATGGGAAAATACCATCTTTGGTGGACAGTCCATAAAGGAGGAGCAGTAACTTCGTATAATGATACAATATTCATTAACAAAAATGAGCAAAAAATTTATACAATTAATTATTAATTCGAATCAAAGGGTTAAAAACAAACAATTCTATTTGATATATTTCATTAAAAACGAAGTAGAACCCTGTTACCTCTATCTACAAAACCAGAACTTGGGTAAACAAGCTCGTTCCAATTATCGTTATAAAGCACGCCGAAAGGCAAATAACACCATTACAACAGGATATCTGGTGACACCAAGTACTGACCCAGGAGATTATATTGTTGAGCCCAACGCCAATTTAAAATTAGAGGCTGGCGATGCCATTATTCTTAAGCCTGGTACACATATCAAATCGGGAGCAAAGGCACACTTACTAATTAAATATAATCCGTGCCCAGGAATAGGTAAACCTTGCGCTCCGAATTCTTTATCTACTCATAACACTCCTCTCATTCATAGAGATCAAAGAGATTTAGAAGCTAAAGAATCGGTTAGTACACAAGCAAAAATTGATATAACAAAATGCAGGTTTTGCGGAACAAACGGGATGATTCTTCATGAAGAAATAAAAGAATTACCCTTGCAATATTTCAAAAAGAATGCCAATACAGCTGAAACGGCTGAAGAACGAGATGTTGGCATCAAAATTTATTCAAATCCTGCTCAGGATGTTGCTTATATTAAAATAAATAATAAAAGTACTTTTGACTATTTTATTTATGACATAATGGGGACCTCTATTGCCAATGGAGTTGGTAGGGATAGGGCGGAGATACACCTTTCAAAAGGAGTCTATATTATTAAACTAAAAATCAATGAATCATGGCACACACGAAAATTAATTATGTATTAGTATTTCTTTTGAAATGCACTTTAAACTTAATGCGCGATATTAAGAAGGTATTTGACCCGAACGGAATCCTAAATCCTGGGAAGATATTTTAAATTAACCTTCTTCCCAAAACTCATCTTCTGTATTCTCTTCAAATGGAATTTCTTTTCGATTTTTGGTGATATTTTGTAATTGATCTATCGTAGCATGTTCCTGAATGAGAACAAACAACTCACGCTCCTTAAATCGAATGTTTCGATCTAACTCTTCTTCAATGTAGTTTATCGACTTCATGATATCTTTCGTGTCTTTGAAAAGACGGCGAAGTCGGCGGTGTTCCGCTAAAGTTTTTTTGATTAATTTATTATCTTCACCTAAAATTGGAAATAAAAACTTTTCTTCATCTTCTAAAAGTTGTTTCAGATGATTATTATAATACCAATCGTTATATTTTTTTATTCTTTTTAAATCAATGTTTCCGTTTAACCCTTTTCTTATTTTCCAGCATAACAACAACGCATGATGATGGTCGTTATTAAAACTTTTTAGTGCCTCATCTCTCTCTAACTGTGTATTTTGACTTTCCATAAATTCTTTATCATATCATTGTAAGGAAGACATTTTAAATCAATTTAATAATACATCATGTGGGAACGATTTTCAGGTCTATTCCCCCAAACGCCAATAAACATGGGGGTTGACATTCTTCTAGCAGCCTCCATTGCGCGTTCTGCTCGTTCACCTTCAAATAACTCTTCCAGCGTTTCTTTCCATAATCGGAGCCAAGTTGCAAAATGCTTTTGTGTAATGCCTCTATTTGTATGAGCATCAACTCTTTGGTGTGCTCCCATTGGATTCCCTTTAAACTTCGGAATCCTAAAAAGATTTGTTTCCCAAAAATCAGTCAATTTTTCTAAATGTGATGGCCATTGCTCTTCAGACAATTGACTATTAAAAATGGGACCCAAAAGTTCATCTTTACGTACTTTCCCGTAGAATGTATAAACTAACTTCCTAACATCTTCCCTATCTTCAATTTCTTTCATTATTCAGAATTATTTATACTTTTTCTACTCTATCAACTGTATCGCCCTTCGACAATGTTAAGCGAACAACACTTTTTTCATGTGCAAGTAAATCATGCGGAACATTTGGATTTAATGTTAAAATATCACCCGCTCTTAATTGATATTTTTTTCCTTCAACTCCAAATTCAATCGCACCAGTAAGAAGGTGAACGACTATTGGAAAACCTGTTTGGTGCTCCTTCATTTCCTGTCCTTTTTTGAAGGCTATACGTATTTCTTTTGAAAAAGGAGTATCTAAAATGGGCGTAACTTTTACACGATTATCAGTAAAAACTAAATCATTTAAGAAAGAGCTACTTTTCATTGAACCTTATTTATAATTATTCTAAACAAAGATATGATAAATTTATGAAAAGTCAAGTTTAGATTGTAAAAAAGATAAACTTATCCAATTTAAAACACACATAATATATATTAAAATATTTTCGTTTTTAAATAAAAAAAATCGGACTGAAAATTCAGTCCGATTTTAAACATCTTCTTAAAAAATATTATTTTTTATCGTCTTTAAAGTGACGCGCATATCTGTTTTTAAACTTATCGATACGACCTGCTGTATCTACAAATTGTTGTTTCCCTGTAAAGAAAGGGTGAGATTTGTGTGAAATATCAATTTTTACCAATGGATATTCGTTTCCGTCTTCCCATTTTACTGTTTCATTTGATGGCGCACACGAATTTGTAACAAACATATAATCGTTTGTCATATCTTTAAATACAACTAATCTGTAACTTTCTGGGTGTATATCTTTTTTCATTTTCTTAAAAAATTTCTTATTCTACTCTCAAAATTGGATGGCAAATATAATAAAAACATTTTAATTTACACCATTTTGGTAGTAAATATTTTAATACATCTGTTTATCCAGTGACAAATTTACGATTTATTATATCTATTTCTTTATTTTTTGTCTATTGATTTTCCAAAACTATACCTTCATACGTCCATAAAGAATAGCAAGTTTATGTAACCACAGGGACAGCTAAGGGTATGAAAAAATAAACCTTTTGAGTAAATTTATGCTTAGTTATTATTCTCTCGCAGGCGTAAACCGCTCTACCATATTATCATAAGGCTCAAGGGTTTGCAAGTAATCATAAATTGCTTCTATGTCCTCTACCGTCATGCCAGAGTACATAACCCATGGCATAAGCGTTTGAAGTTCTCCTTGGTTTACAACTGGTAAAACAAATGATGAATCGGCATACATTTTAAATTGCTGTACAAAAGTCTCTTTGGTATAATGAGCTATCCCTGTTTCATGCGGTGTTAGATTGGGAGTACGAACAATACTTCCATCTGGAGAGACAAACTCTCTTCCGCCTCCGGCAAGAGGTCCAACAAATTTACCTTTTTCATGTTTTGTATGACAATCGAAACAAGCAGCAGCTGTAAACATGTATTCACCATAAGCTGTCCAGTCGGATACATCCGGCTTTTGGCTAAGCGTTGCCTTTTCTGGGAGTGTACGTAAGATAAAGTTGAAAGGAAAGTCAGCTTTCGAAGTAGGGTGATTTGTTTCAATAGGGTCGAGTGTACGAAGGAAAGCAATAACAGCCTCAATATCTTCAGAATCTAATTTACCGAAATTGTGATAAGGCATTACTGGAAAAATCGGCTCGCCATCACGTTTTACTCCAGTAGTGATAAGTCTAAAAAGTTCACCATCTGTCCAGTCGCCAATCCCGTAGGGTGTGATATTTGTCGAAACAAATCGTCCTGGGAATCCCATAGAATGATCAAAGATTTCACCTCCAGCAAATTCTGTTCCAGGTGTCGGTGGACCTGAAAACAATGAAAAATCTCTTACTGAATGACAATCGGCACACATCATTACATGATATGCAAGATAGCGTCCACGTTCTACTTTTTCATCCGTAATTGTAATTTTCATGGTTGGAGCTTTGCCTACATTGGGTAGGAAAAATGTGGCATAACTCATCAAAGCGAAAGCAATAAGAATAATCGCTCCCACAGTGTATAATGGGTATTTAATATATCTCTTCATAATCATAAGTTGTAATTTGAGTAGCAAATATATATACACAGTCAATAACAAGAATGTGAAAAGCACAGTTAACTCTTAGAATTTAGGAATTATAGATTTTTTCTTAGTTGAGTTGGAGTCATTCCTGTATGCTTTTTAAAAAAATAGCTAAAATAATCAGGCGAAGTAAAGCCCAAATCGTAGCTAATTTCTTTAACTGTCTTATCAGAGAATTTGAGTGCCCGTTGCGCATGTGCAATGAGTGTATAAACAATAAGTTTTTTGGCATTGACCTGCAGAACTTCCTTTACACATTCGTTTAGGTATTTTTCAGATATGTTGAGTCGTTCTGCATATCCAGCTACTTGGTGACATTCAGCATAGAATTTGTCGAGTGCTTTTCTGAAATTGTGGACAAGCGCTGCTTTCCCGTTACTTTCCCTTAAAGTATAAGTTGTATTCCAAGTTCCGTCTGTATAAACAAAGAGCGTTTTCAACAATGACATAATGGTCTCATCCCTAAAACTTCTGTTAGAAGAAATAAACTCATCAAGCATGTCGAGTATAGTGTACACCCTATGGGCGCTACAAGATGACAGCGTAGCTGTGGGATTTTTTTCTGTGTGGTCTAGAAGTGCCTGTGCAATTCCCAGTTTTCTAAAAATAGGATTTTCCATAACGCCCACCGATAAATAAAGCACATAACCCGAATGGACATTACTTTTACTTACAATTTTCCAATTTTGGTATGGTTTCATTAGGATGGCAGTATCTTTTACCACATTTGCATGCAAGCGAGTGTCTATCACCATACTTTTTACTGCTGTTTTAAAAAAGCAGACGGCATAGTAATTGCCATCGTTTCGCTTTGAATTTACCTTGTTGTAAATGTGTGAAATTTTTATTGATTCCTGTCTCATTTTTGCGTGTGTTAAGTTTAGTGTGATATTGCTCCTCGCTTAACCACTAACAGAAGACTGCTTAAATTCCTCTGTTACAATCTGTTTCGAAAACAAAACTAATCAGAAATTTTAATTTTCAGCCATTTTAGATGTTCTTTTATCAAGTATAAGATTTAAAACATAAATAAGATGCAATAAAAAAAACATTAAAAGATAACTCAATGGCTCTCTTTACTTATATCAATAAAGACCAGTGTAGAAGATATATTGCGTTAAAACTTAGTTGAGTCCCCTTTTACCCTATTTTCAAAGAAGTCATCGTCAATGATCCAGCGACTGGTTTGTCATTGAATAATTTCACTTCTTCATTCTTATCTTGTAAAGCTAGTGAATACAGCAAAGGCAAATAATGTTCAGGAGTTGGAATGGCCAAATCCCAAGATTTCCCTTGAGAACGAAAATTGATAAGAGACTTATGATCTCCATTAAGAATGAATTTTTTCATGTTTTCATTCGCTTCAAGTGCCCAGTCAAAACCGAAAGTTTCATTCAACTTTCTCCATTCCACCATTCTTAAGTTATGAACAATGTTTCCACTTCCAATAATTAGCACTCCTTTTTCACGTAGTGAACTGATTTGTTTTGCCAATTCATAATGATATTGTGGACCTTGTCTATAATCTATACTCATTTGAATAACTGGAATATCAGCATTAGGGTACAAGTGCTTAATTACACTCCATGCACCATGGTCAAGTCCCCATTTATCATCTAATCCTACTTCAGTTGTAGTGATTAACGATTTGGTTTTATTGGCTAAGTCAGGACTTCCTGGAGCGGGATATTGAACATCAAAAAGTGCTTGTGGAAATCCGCCAAAATCGTGAATGGTAGGAGGATTTTCCATTGCTGTGACAAGCGTTCCTTTTGTTTCCCAATGCGCTGATATACACAAAATTGCATTGGGCAAAGGAATTTCTTTTGCGATATTTCTAAATCCTGTAACAAATTCATTTTCTTCTATGGCATTCATTGGGCTGCCGTGACCCAGAAACAAAACAGGCATTTTCTTACTTTTGCCCATTGAATCTGTGAGTTTATTTAATACATCTAACTTCATTGCTGTTGCTGTTAGTGGCAAAATTACCAGTGATTTAATAAATGTTGACCTATCCATGCGACATTTTATATATTTTATTCTCTATATGGTATTCCTTTAAAAATTGATTTTTAACCATTGCATATTTAACAACCCCTTTTGAGCGGACAAATCAGCTTTGTTTAGATTAGTTTCTACAAAAGTTCCACTATTTACATCGCTAGGTAACCACCATCTACAGGATAGTATGCTCCAGTTACAAACGAAGATTCATCTGAAGCCAAGAAAAGTATCATAGCGGCAATTTCTTTTGGTTTTCCCAGACGGTTCAAGGCATGTTTAGTTTCCAAAACTTGAATCGCTGCTTTCCCCATTGTGCTTTCGTTTACCAATCCTGAGTAAATAAATCCTGGACCGATGGCATTTACACGCACATTGTCTGCGGCATAATCTAAGGCTCCAGCTTTTGTCAATCCTACAACACCGTGCTTCGAAGCAACATAAACAGAAGATCCATGAAATCCTGCCTGCCCCAAGATGGATGAAATATTAATGATACTTCCTCCTTTGGATTTTATCATTTCTGGAATCTGATATTTCATTCCATAAAACACACCAGTAAGGTTGACATCGATAACGCGTTGCCAGTCTTCATTCTTTACATCTGCCACTTTGCTGGAGTCGCTACCTATACCTGCATTGTCACTCCAATATGGAGTGCTCCAAAAGCTTTTACGGTTTCACGAACTAATTTTTCGCTTTCGCTTGCACTGGCTGTATTTGCTCTTACAAAGATGGCTTCTCCTCCCATTTTTTTAATCTCTTCAACTACTTTATTACCCGCTTCTTCGTTAATATCACTAACGGTAACTTTAGCACCTTCTTTTACGAATAACAATGCTGTTTCTCTACCTATTCCAGAAGCCGCTCCAGTTATAATTGCTACTTTATTTTCTAATCGTTTCATATTCTACTATTTATTCATAAATTTAATAAAAAAATGAATAAAACCTATTTTTAGTAGAAGAGATAACAACTGCTTTAATCATTTTCTACCACAGATTCCAGGTTTATTTTAATGCTATATTAACTTTCTGACATTACAACTTCTCCAATCATCTCCTCCTTTTTTCGCTTTCTCTTGAATAAACTGCTATTCAGTTGATATTTTGGATAACCTACCAACCTAACTGCATTCAAAATCACCAGGATTACACTGATTTCGTGGATTAACATTCCGGATGCTAAGTGAATATCTCCCGTTAATACACCTGCTAATAACAATACTACTGTTGCCAATGCAAAATAAGTGTTTTGTTTCATATTTCGATTGGTTGCTTTAGCCAAGCTAATCGCATAAGGCAATTTATCTAACTTATCCGACATCAAAATAATATCTGCCGTTTGCATCGTTACATCGGTTGCGGTTCCACCCATTGCGATTCCAACATCTGCTGTTGCAATGGCTGGTGCATCATTGATTCCGTCGCCTACCATCGCCAGATTATAGCCTTTTGATTTCAGATTTTTTACTTTTGCAACCTTATCTTCCGGCAATAATTCAGCATATATTTCATTCATTCCCAGTTGTGTGCCAACCTTTTCAGCCACCTGTTTGTTGTCTCCAGTTAGCATCGCTAAATGATCAATACCACTCTCTTTGAGTTGATGCGTTGCCACAGCTGCTTCTTCACGAATTTGATCGGCAATGGAAATCACACCAACAACCTTATTGTTTTTACATATCAAAACAGCGGTATTTCCTTTTCCCTGTTGTTGACTCATATAATCTTCCGCTTCAGAATTTACTGTAATACCTAATTTAACCGCACCAGAAATATTTCCCACATAGATGGAATCATTAATTAATTTTGCACGCAATCCGTGTCCTTTCATAATGTCAACATCCGAAGGTTTATTCACCAATTCGATGCCCTCTTCTTCCGCTTTTGTTACGATGGTTTTACCCAAATGATGCTCAGAAGTAACTTCAACCTCGGCGGCTAATTTCAACAATTCTTCCTCTGAAATTCCAAACGCTTTAATGTCGGTTACTTCAGGTTTTCCTTTGGTTAAAGTCCCAGTTTTATCAAATACGATTGCATTGACTTTGGCTAAATTTTCAATTTTATCGCCTCCTTTTATCAGGATTCCGTTTTTAGCGCCATTTCCAATTCCTGCCACAATAGAAACAGGCACAGAAATCACCAAGGCTCCTGGACAAGCAATCACAAGGAATGTTAGTGCAAAATGAACGTTCTGCGTAATTATTCCGACCAACACAGAAAGAACGATAATTCCAGGCGTGTAATAGGCGGCAAACCGCTCCATAAACTTTTGGGTTTTGGCTTTGGTTTCTTGTGCTTCTTCCACCAGTTCTATAATTTTCGCAAAAGTTGTATCATCGCCGACTTTTTCGGCCATAATTTCCAAATAACCATTGTCAGAAATGGTACTGCTAAATACGGTATCACCTTCGCTTTTATTCACTGGAACAGATTCTCCAGTAATCGCAGCTTCGTTGATTAGGGATTGACCTGAAATCACTTTTCCATCCACGGGAATCCTTCCGCCAGGTTGTACAATTACGTGATCGCCAACCTCAACTTCATCTGCAGGAATGGCTACACGTTTTCCATCTCTCAAAACGGTGGCTTCCAGCGGTGCCATATCCATCAGAGATTTTAATGAAGCACGTGTTTTTCGCAACGTTCTGCCTTCCAGATAATCACCAAATAAAAACAGGAAAGAGACCACTGCCGATTCTACATATTCGCCAATAATCAAAGCACCAATCACCGCAATCGTCACCAATAAATCAATACTGAATGCTTTCATTCGTAAGGCCTGAAAAGCTTTAATAGCAATGGGCACACCAGCAACGAATGAAGCAACAATCAAAATAATGTCTATTGTAACTGCACCCGAATTAAAAAGATAGGTCGTCAGAGCAGCCAAAAGCAGGCCGCCCGAAGCCATTGTTAGTCTATTTTTTGTTTTTGTTTTCATTTTACTTACTCTTTAAATTTTTAATACGTCAATACTGGATATCCTAATTTTTTGATAATTCCAGCAATTTCATCTTCAGTGATGATGTTCTCATCGAAAGTTACCTTTACTTTACTGGAGTTGAACATAACTTTCGCAGTTTCAACTCCGTTTTCTTTGTTTAATACGTTCTCAATCTTGTTTATACAACTTGGACAAGTGAGCGTTTCTAATTGAAATTTTATTGTTTTCATTTTATTATTTTTTTAGGGTTAATACTAATTTTTACTTTGTAATACGAAGATACGCCAAGATTAAACCTAAAGAAAGAGCAAAAAGTAGGAGGTAATGGTATAAAAGTCGGATTTTAGGGGAAATACTTAATCTCTGAACTTGGATGGACTCATTCCAGTATGTTTTTTGAAGAATTTTCCAAAATGAGATGGGTCAGAAAAATTAAGACCATAAGCAATTTGGGCGATGGTTTGTTCACTATTTTGTAAACGCACTTTGGCTTCCAACAGAAGCATCTCATTTATCCATTCTCCAGCTGTTTTACCGCTTATTTTTCTTATCACTGTAGAAAAATATTTCGGTGTTAGGTGTAGTTTATCAGCATAAAATGAGACTTCTCTTTCGTTGATGAAATTTTTTGACAAGAGGTTTTTAAATTGTGTAAGAATGTAGGTGTTTTTATCCTCAACTTCAGATTCTGTTGGGCTTTGTTTTTGGTATATGGCATCGACTTCATTGAGTATGATATAAATCAAACTACGGATAATATCTGATGTGTGCTGTGTGTATTCTGTAGATTTTTTAAGTATTACGTTAAAATATGACTGAAACTGTTCAAGTTGTTCTGTATCTAATTTGATAACTTGTTCATCTGCTTTTTCAAAAAAATCGAATTTATCCAAGTAAGTAATGTCTGACTGTCCTTCTAGAAAGATTTCTTTACGAAAGAACAGTATTTGAGCATCATATTCCTGTCCCAAATCGGTAAATTTCCGAATTGCAGATGGCGGAATGGCAAATATAGCAGGTGCTTTTGCGTGGTGAACAAACAAATCGGTTTCCAATTGGAGTTCGCCTTCACTCAAGAGGCAAATGGCGTAGGCAGAGGTGCGGTGGACATCCTCCGATGCACAAGCATTGCTAAGGTGAGATAGATGATACCATTGTGCTGAATTTCCATCTTTAGCCTCAATTTTTGTGTACTCAATGTAAGGAATTAAGTCCATATATTTTTCTTTTTTAGAAAGTACATTTAATCTTTCTGCTCCTATTGACAAACTATATCAAATATAGAAAAAAAATTAATTTGTTTGTGGCTGATTTATATTCTTTTCTTTGTTTAAATAGGCTAATTATTAATGTGTATCAGTAAATCCGTTTGTTTTTTGTTTTACGTATAGTGTTTGTTCTTTAAGCGAATTGTAAATTTCATTGTGATGATAATCTATGAATGCTTTAGAAAATAAGATGATTTTATAAATCATAAAAATATTATATTAAAAAATTTTATCAAGAAATCAATAGCGTCCTAAATAAATTATGAAGAAAGTAAAATTTTAGTGGGTAAAAGATTCTTTAAGGACTAGACTTTTTTTGGGTGATGCAAAAAAGTAAGGGAGAAATAATTATAAATAAAATGTTAAGGACACTAGTGACCAAAAATTATAAATATTTGAGTCTTCACCTACCGATAAAATATATTTCGATTAAATTCGTTACTTTAGCAACCTCAATTTTAATTATTTGAAAAAGGTACTTTATATAATTCCGTTTCTATTGTTGGCTTGGTTAAGTACATATCTGACAAGCTGTAAAAAGGATATTTTGCTTTCAAAAGATTATTTATCCTTTTCTGTTGATACAGTTCTTTTTGACACAATTTTTACAACTGTCGGGTCAACAACAAAACGCTTTAAAATCTATAATAAAAACGACCGTCCTGTAAAAGTATCAACGATTTATCTAAAAGGTGGGACTTCTTCGCCATATCGTGTAAACTTAGATGGTGTTTCCGGATTAAAATTTAATAATATAACCATTCCTGCCAACGATAGCCTTTTTATGTTTGTTGAAGTTACACTCGGCGAAAATAGCGGCAACACTCCTTTTATCATAGAAGACGAAGTCATTTTTGAGACCAATGGAAAAGAGCAAAGCGTACTTTTGGCTGCCTGGGGTCAAAATGCTTATTTCTATCATGACACACTTGTTTCTGGAGTTTGGGGCGCAGATAAACCACACGTAATTTACAATCTTGCCGTTGTCGATTCTCTTCAAAACCTAACCATCCAAGCGGGTGCTAAAATACATTTTCACAAACAATCAATGCTTTACATCAATTCGGGGAGTCTTGATGTTCAAGGAACATTCTCCGACAAAGTTATTTTTGAAGGAGATCGATTGGAACCATTTTATAAAGATGTCAAAGGACAATGGTACGGCATTTATTTTAATAAAGCACAATCATCAACCATTGATAATGCGATTATAAAAAACGGAACGGCAGGAATCCATGTTTACGGTGATTATCCTTCCAACAGTGATTACACATTAAAAATCACAAATACCGAAATTTACAATCATTCAAGTTACGGAATTTTTAATTATTCAGGTGGAAGAATCGACGGCGAAAACATAAGCGTTCACAACAATGGAGTTTACGCATTCCTTTTACTTGAAGGGGGAGATTTCAACTTTAGACATTCTCAGTTTATCAGTTACGGAACAGAATCAAACTCACCTGCATTTGCCATAAAGAATTATTTCACGAGAGATAATGGAGTTACGTATATTGGAAGTATCAACGAAGGCAATGTTTATAATTCCATTATTGATGGAGGTGGAGAAACACAATTGGGGTTTGACACAATTGTGCAGGCTGGCGTAACAATCAACTATAATTTTGATACAGATTTCATCAAAAATGATAATCAATACAATACCTCTCGATTTACAAATATCTTTTGGAATAAGAATATTAAATACAAGGATGTAGATAATGATGCAGTAAACAGATACATAATTACTACTGCTTCACCTTGTGTTAACAAGGGTAATCCGCTAAATACAACTTTGTTTCAAGATATTGTTGGGAATAGTAGAGGAATGCCTACTCCAGATGTTGGTCCGTACGAAGCCCAATAATAATCTATAAAGATTTGGTTCTTCCGCCATCAACAGGAAGATTAACTCCATTGATGTAGCTGGCAGCAGGACTTGCTAAAAAACAAACTGCATTGGCAATTTCTTCAGGTTCTGCAATTCGCTTCATTGGTGATTGAGCTGCCATATTTGCTAAAATATCCTCCGCATTTAACACCGAATTTATCGCTCTATTCTCAGCGATAGATTGCAAACGAATTGTATTTGTTGCTCCAGGCAGAATATTATTTACAGTGATATTAAATTGACCCAATTCATTTGCCAAAGTTTTACTCCAATTTGCAACAGCTCCTCGTACTGTGTTTGAAACGCCCAATCCATCAAGAGGTTGTTTTACGCTTGTTGAAATAATATTGATTATTCGACCATATTCTAAGTTTTTCATATTTGGGTATAATGTCTGAGCCAAAATATGGTTACAAATCAGGTGTTTTGTGAAAGCGTCCAAAAACTCAGATATTTTAGCGTTCCTAATTGGTCCACCCTTCGGTCCACCTGTATTATTCAACAGAATATCTGCACTGTTTTCCGAAGCCCATTTTTTTATCTTACGTTCTAAATCATTTGGATTAGAGAAATCAGCAACGATATAGTCATTCTTAGGATTTGGTGTCAATTCTTTAAGAACATCTTTTAGTTTTTTCTCATCTCGTGCAATCAAAGTAATAGACGCTCCTAATTTTGACATTGCAAGTGCTGAAGCTTTTCCAATACCTTGTGTACTTCCACAAACAACAGCGTGTTTTCCTGTTAAATCAATATTCATCTTATTCTACAGTTACAGATTTTGCTAAATTTCTTGGTTGGTCAACGTTTGCTCCTCTCATCACAGCAATATAATAAGAAATTAATTGCAATGGGATTGTAGCAAGCAACGGAGACAATAATTCATCAGTGTAAGGCACTTCGATATAGTCATCTACCATTTCTTTGACATATTTATCGCCCTCAGTAATGATTGCGATAACTTTCCCTTTTCTTGCTTTTACTTCTTGAATGTTACTCACCATTTTTTCGTAAGATGAGTCTTTCAACGCAATAACAAAAACGGGTAATTCCTCGTCGATTAAAGCAATCGGACCATGTTTCATTTCACCAGCTGGATAGCCTTCTGCGTGAATATATGAAATTTCTTTTAATTTTAAAGCACCCTCTAATGCCACAGGAGAATTTATTCCTCTTCCCAGATACAATGCGCTTTCAGCATCTTTATATTTTTCTGAAATCTTTTCAATTCCTTCAGATTGTTTTAGAATTTGCTCTACTTTTTCAGGAATTAAATCCAATTCAGTAATTAATCTTCTGAAACGTGCTTCGTTAATTGTTCCTTTTTTTCTTGCGATAGTCAATGCCATCAACATTAAAACTGTAACTTGAGCAGTAAAAGCTTTTGTTGAAGCAACGCCAATTTCAGGACCAGCGTGCGTATAAGAACCTGCGTGCGTTAATCTCGAAATAGAAGATCCAACAACATTATTTATTCCTAAGATTGTTGCACCTTTATCTTTTGCAATGTTTAAGGCTGCAATTGTATCAGCGGTTTCACCCGATTGTGAGATTGCCAGAACAATATCATCTTCATAAATAATCGGATTTCTATATCTAAATTCTGACGCATAATCAACTTCAACAGGAATACGCGTTAACTCTTCAAAAATATATTCTCCTACCAGTGCTGCATGCCAAGATGTGCCACAACCCACAAACATCAATCGTTTTGCATTTGCAAGTTCTTGCTCATAATCTTTTATTCCACCTAGTCCAACCCAGCCATTTGCAACGTGCAATCTTCCTCTGAAACAATCTCTAATCGACCGTGGTTGTTCATGAATTTCCTTCAACATAAAATGTTCATATCCACCTTTTTCGATTGCCTCCAATTGCAATTCAAGTTCTTGAATGTACGGAGTTTTTTCTTTATTTTGAATAGAAAATATTCTCAAGCCTGAATCCAATCCCACAACAGCAATTTCTTCATCATCTAAATACACAACTTCATTTGTATATTCTATGATTGGTGTTGCATCAGAGGCCAAGTAAAACTCGCCATTTTGACCAATTCCAACAACCAAAGGGCTTGATTTTCTTGCAGCTACAAGTTGATTGGGATTTTCTTTGCTAAGAACAACAATTGCATAAGCTCCGACAACACTATTTAGTGCCACACGAACTGCTTCTGCGGTGTCAACATCTTCTCTTTTTTTAATGTCAGAGATTAAATGTACCAAGACTTCTGTGTCTGTTTCACTCACAAACTCATACCCCCTTGTCATCAATTCTTCTTTTAAAGAGCCGTAGTTTTCAATAATTCCGTTATGGATAAGAGCAATCTCTCCATCATTAGACAAATGTGGGTGTGCATTGATATGATTTGGCAAACCATGCGTTGCCCATCTTGTATGACCAATTCCGATTAAACCAGAAGTGTCTTTATCTTTAACAAACTCTTCTAATTCAGAAACTTTTCCTTGTCTCTTGTAATTTAGGATATTACCATTATTCAGTACTGCAATTCCTGCACTATCATACCCCCTATATTCAAGCCTTTTTAATCCTTTTAAAATAATTGGGAAAGCTTCTTGCTTTCCGATATAGGCTACAATTCCACACATAATTTATCTTTTATGAGAGTTGTTAAAACTCAGTGTAAACAATGTTTAACTTCGGTTGTTTTTTATTTGTACTATTTGGACCATTGAAAATAATTCGTTCAACGGTCGTATTATATCTCCTTGGTGAAACATACAAACCAGAGTTTTGTATTTCACCTTTTAGGTAATTCTGCATATAGTTTCTTAAATCGACAATATAAGACCTTCTGTTTTTGTTGTAATCGACAGTACTGATTAAGTATTTATTATTGTCTCCCTCAAACAACCTGGAAGTTACCACAACCTGAGAGCTAATATAAAAATCATCTCCTTCAAAGTAATCCACAGGAATTTCGAGAGTTGCCCTATGAATAATTGCATCTTTTGGCAACGATGCAAGGGATGGAAATTCAATTTTTGCTCGACTTGTTAATGCTTGAGCGTAAAACTGATTTTGTCCAAGCTCTGGATTAGTTAATAGTTGTTCCATTGCCGAGCCAGAATGGTCAAATTCAACATGATTGAAATCAATCGCTCTACTAGGCATCACAAAATCAAAAGATTGATTGAGCGTATCATCTTTGGTGTAATAGACGGTTAATTTAGACCCTTTTTTTGTTGGTGAAAGATAAGTAACACCGCCTTGGTTGGGAGAGAAAAAACCACTATTTGTTTTTACATAAAGTCCTTTAAATTGACCTAAGAAATCTTGATCATTGGTTGCCGACTCAGCGATTGTCAATAGATTTCTTGCAAAAACTGTATCGATAGGAATTCTCAACAAGGGAACGGTTGTATCATTTCCAACAATCGCAGGAGAATTATAATCTGGTTTAATCAAACCTTGATTGTTATCAGTTGGAACAAGGTTTTGCAGGAAAATTGGCACCGTTGACGTGCTTTTGTAAGCTGAATCACTATGTAATTCATCAGCCAACTCATACACTTCAAATAGCTGTTGTGCTTCTTTTCCGTAATAACCACCAAATTCGAATGCCAAAACCGCAGAATCGATTGAAATATCAGCAAGAATCCCAAAATCTGGAGAAAACCCAGAAAGCAACAATTGCGTGTAAAAACTTGCATCAACCCGACCAAAAGTAGCATCGTTTAAGCTCCCAATCATATTAAACTCTGGATTCTTTGTAATAACTGAGTCTTCTAATTCGGTATATGTTACAATAGAAAAAGTATCAATTCCATCTGAATACAAAACATCATCTGCATTGAGGAGATTTTTTCCAATTGGGTTGTTTTTCTTCTTACAAGAAGAAACTGTAAGTCCAAACCCTAAGAAAAAAAAAGCAGCGAAAAACGGAATCATTTTTCGCCACATTTTATTATACCTTAATTTTTGTTGTTTTATCATTCTATATCAGTGCTTCTTCAGCTATAACTTTATCGAAAAATTCACTCAACTCTTTTGCTTGAACTTCTTCAGCGTTCACTTCAATTCTTAACCCATCAATTTCTTCATATGCTTCCTGAAGTTCTTCGTGAATATTTTCACTTCCAACAATTACTCCATCAGCATGTTTAATAGCTGCTTTAGTTAAACTTAAATAATCTCCTTTTTTAATAGAATCAATTATATCCTGATTAAAACCTTCAAATTTAAGTTTTTCTTCGAAATTATTCTCCCAATTATTGTTAAACTGACCATCATATAAAGAATATACAACTTTCACATCTTCAAAATGCGGATCATTTTTGTAAACATCTTTGATATACATTGGAAGTAGAGCGGTCATCCATCCATGACAGTGAATAACATCCGGCTTCCAACCTAATTTCTTAACTGTTTCTAATACTCCTTTACAGAAGAACATAGAACGCTCATCATTGTCTTTATATTCGATACCGTTTTCGTCTGCGGAAATTCCTTTACGTTTAAAGTACTCATCATTGTCGATAAAATACACTTGCATTCTTGCAGTAGGAATCGAAGCCACTTTAATGATAAGCGGATGATCCATGTCGTCAATAATAAGATTCATTCCAGAAAGTCGAATAACCTCATGTAATTGATGTCTTCTTTCATTAATAACACCAAATTTTGGCATAAAAACTCTAATTTCTTTACCATTCTCCTGAATTCCTTGCGGGATGAGGCGTGAGGCAACTGAAATATCTGTACTTGGTAAAAATGGTTTGATTTCTTGTGAAATAAATAATACTTTCTTCTTGTCCATGAAATTTTTATTTGAAATAATCAAATACAAAAATATAAAAAAAAATTCGGAATTTCAACTATATTCTGTTATAAAAATATAAGTTTGTCGGTTATTTGAATTTCAGCAAATGAATAAATTGATTGTAGTCAGGGAGTCTAACGAACTTAAAAGTCAAGTCTCTGTCCTAAAAAAAGAAGGTAAAACCATTGGTTTTGTGCCAACTATGGGTGCTTTACATGAAGGACACTTAAAGCTAGTTGAGATAGCAAAATCTGAATGCGACGTTGTTATTGTGAGTATTTTTGTTAATCCGACTCAATTCAATAATAGTGAAGACCTTAATAAATATCCACGACAAGAAGAGGAAGACCTTTTGCTTTTAGAAGAAAAAAAAGTAGAGATTGTTTTTCTACCTTCAGTTTCTGAAGTTTATCCTGAAGATTATCAAGAGCTGAAAATCGATTTAGGGTTTATTGGTTCGACAATGGAAGGAGAGTTTAGACCCGGTCATTTTGATGGTGTTGTAAATGTTGTTTCACGACTTTTTAATCTTACACAACCAGACAAAGCTTATTTTGGGAGAAAGGATTTCCAGCAAGTAGCTGTGATTAGAGAAATGGTTAAACAAACGAAATCGTCTGTTAAAATTATAGCTGTTGAAATCAGTCGAACACCTGAAGGGCTTGCAAGAAGTAGTCGTAACTTGCGCTTAACGGAACAACAACTCAACGACTCTTTAATTATTTATGAAACGCTAATTGAAGGTAAAAAACAAAGTAAATTTCACTCTCCTTTTGAAACAAAAAAGTTGATGGAGAACTATTTTAGCAAAGGAATGTTAGAAATAGAGTATTTAAAAATTGTTGACCCTATTACACTCAGAGAATTGGTTCAATATTGGACACCTGGAGCAACAGCGTGCATAGTTGCGTATTCTGGTGATGTTAGATTGATTGACAACATGGAATTTGTGCCGAAATAAACGATTGGGTGTATTTAGAAAAAAAGAAGCGTTATGTTTACAGGAATCATAGAAGGTTTAGGAGAAATAAATAGTATATCACATGATCAAACCAATACTCATTTTACATTAACTTGCTCTTTTGTTGATGAATTGAAAGTTGACCAAAGTGTTTCCCATAATGGTGTTTGCTTAACAGTTGTTGAAATTCATGACAACACATACACCGTCACTGCAATCGATGAGACTTTAAAGAAAACGGATTTATCTGAATGGAAGGTTGGTGATAAGATTAATCTTGAACGGTGTCTTTCTGTTAACAGTCGATTTGACGGACATATTGTTCAAGGGCATGTTGACACAACAGGAATAGTAAAAGACATTCAGAACAAGAATGGAAGTTGGGAATTTATTATTGAGTACGACACAAATGATATAACGGTTGAAAAAGGATCTATTACGGTAAATGGAACGAGTTTAACCGTTGTTGATTCGAAAGACAAATCTTTTTCTGTTCATATTATTCCATATACATACGAACACACGGTTTTTCATCAATTAAAAATCGGCGATAAGGTGAATTTAGAATTTGATATTGTCGGAAAATATGTCGCTAAGCTTATGAGTAGAAGTTAAATCACAACCATTTCTTATCGAGATTTTTCTGTACCTTTTTGAGTAATTTTTTAATCACATTATCTTTTGAGCCTGTGTTTTTAACCCTGATTAACTCGTGGTAAATAGGTTCTCCATCACGGTAAAAAATAAATGAAAAAGTTACGTTAGAAGCTCCTTCCCTATATAACGGAAATAAATGTCCAGCGTTCAATTCAACTTCCATTGATTGTATGTTTTCAGTCACCTTGAATTTGTTATCAAAGCCCCTTACAGAAATTAATAAATATGTGTCAATTCCTTCTTCTTTGAGTGAATTTTGAATAGAATCGCTAAGTAAAATATTTGGTGAACCACCTTCTTTTATAATATTTAGTGCAGCTTTTGTTTTAATGTTATATTGATTCAACAAACGAATCATTGCGCCTTCCATTGAATAACGATCTGAAATATCATCTTGCTGTGCTACGACAAGAACATTTTTAAGGTTCAGCGAATTTCCTTTCTGCCCAAAACCATAGTTATTACTTATGAAAATAGTAAGAAAAAGAACAAAAATTAGTTTAAAATATTTCATTTTATGATTTTATCTCAATGAATAAGTATTACAATAATCTTTCCAAAGTTAAAAATTGTAACGAAAAACTTAGTAAATAAGTAAAAAATCTATGTTTAAAACTATAGTGAACACTATATAATCAACATTGCATCTCCGTAGGAGAAGAATCTATATTTTTCTTTGATTGCAAGTTTATATACCTCCATGGTTTTTTCGTATCCTAAAAATGCTGACACCATCATCAATAAAGTAGAAGATGGTGTATGGAAATTTGTTATCATACAGTCTGCGATACTAAAATCGTAAGGAGGAAAAATAAATTTATTTGTCCAACCATCAAAAGGTTTCAAAAATCCATCTGTTGAAACTGAAGATTCAATAGCGCGCATACTAGAGATTCCAACTGCACAAATTCTCTTCTTATTAGCTTTTGCCGTATTTACAACTTCAGCCACTTTTTCACTTATCCTCATCTCCTCGGAATCCATTTTGTGTTTGGTTAAGTCCTCGACCTCTACTTCTCTAAAAGTTCCTAAACCAAGATGTAAAGTTAATTCTGTCAATCCGACTCCCTTCAATTCCAATCGTTTTAAAAGTTGTTTTGAAAAATGAATTCCTGCGGTTGGAGCAACAACAGCTCCTTCTTCTTTCGCATAGATGGTTTGATATCTTTCTTCATCTTCTGGTTCTACGGGTCTATTAATTAATTTTGGCAATGGGGTTTCTCCCAATTTAGAGATTGTTTCTTTAAACTCTTCGTGCGTTCCGTCAAACAAAAATCGCAAAGTCCTACCCCTTGATGTTGTATTATCAATTACCTCGGCTACCAATTCTTCATCTTCTCCGAAAAACAATTTATTCCCGATTCTTATTTTTCTAGCTGGGTCAACCAACACGTCCCAAAGCAACGAGTCTCTATCTAATTCACGCAACAAAAACACCTCTATTCTCGCACCTGTTTTTTCTTTAAAACCATGTAAACGAGCAGGGAAAACTTTTGTGTTATTACAAATCATAACGTCACCCTCATCAAAATAATCGATAATATCTTTGAACATTTTATGCTCAATCTCGCCAGTGTCTTTGTGAATAACCATCAATCGTGATTCATCTCGATTTTCAGCTGGATGCTTCGCAATTAATTCTTCAGGCAAATCAAAATTGAACTCAGATAATTTCATTGTATATATTATAAGATAAATATGATTAAATAAAAGATTGCAAAATTAATAAAATTTATTGAATTTTTAAAGTTTCCAGCAGTCAAATATTTCATTGTTGTTTCGCACGAAGTTTTTAATCAAAATTAATCTGCACCTACAACCTCAATACTTTGAATAATTTCTACCCATTTTTCAACTGATAAAGCGTCATCTACGGAAAATCTCCCTGAAGATTCCCGTCGTAGTTTTATTAGTGTTGCACCAGACTCCAACTTTGCACCAAAATCATTTGCTATGGAGCGAATATAAGTTCCTTTGGAACAAGTAATCTTAAAATCAACTTCTGGAAAGCGTATTGCTTCAATCGTAAAGGAATGAATCGTAATTTCATTCTCTTTCAACCCTACTTCCTTTCCTTGTCGCGCTAAATCATAAGCTCGCTTCCCATTTATTTTCTTGGCTGAAAAAATAGGTGGTACTTGTGTTTGTTCTCCGACAAAACCCTGTGCAGTTTCATGAATCATCGCTGCGTTAATATGTCCAATTGGGAAATCTTGATTGTATGCTGTCTCTAAATCATGGCTAGGTGTAGTTTTTCCTAATAAAAAAGTACCTGTATAGGTTTTATCGTCTTCGATGAGTTCTGTTATTTCCTTGGTTTTTTTGCCCGTACAAATAATCAACAATCCTGTTGCTAAAGGGTCGAGTGTGCCAGCATGACCAACTTTAAATTTTTTAAGGTTGTATTTTTTTCGAAGATTCCAGCGTATTTTGTTGACCACATCAAAGGATGTCCATTCCAAGGGCTTGTCAACCAATAAAATTTCACCTTTTCGGAAATCCAATGTTTGTTTTTCCAAAATTAATAAAATTTACTTTTTTTCGTCTTTAGGTTTTTTCATGATGCTATAAATAATCACAACATAACCTAATAGGATAAGTATTGGTGCCACAGTTAAACGAACGCGAGAAAATAATCCGTTTTCGTTAAATTCATTCGGGTCTGTATCCGCACCGCCAATCATCAATAAAAACCCTAAAACATTGATTAATAGCCCTATGATAAGAAAAGTATAGTTCGACTTTTCAAATAAAAATTCTCTTTCCTGTTTTTCACTCATAATTGCAAATCTAATATAATCTATCTATTTTACGTCTTAAATATTGATTTAGAGCAAACCAAGTTGATATTAAACTGATTAAAACTCCAATAAAAACAATCACTCCGACCAAAATAAAAAATGTTTTTAAATCATAAGTTGACGAAATAATGTCCATATATCTTTTTAGTGCATAAAACACAGCCAGTAAAAGAGCAATCGCAATAATTGCCGATAAGACTCCTTGAATAATTGAATTTCTTAAAAAAGGCCTTCTTATAAAACCAGGCTTTGCCCCTACCAATTGCATTGTTTTGATTGTAAATCGTTTAGAATAAAGTGCCAATCTTATCGTATTATTAATCATGGCAACAGCGATAATTGTTAATAAAACTCCTATTGCTACAAAAAGATAAACCCATTGTAAAAAACCAAGATTTACTTGTTTTACACGGTTTTCATCATAATTCACCTCAACAATTTGGTCTTTATATTCTGTCAATAATTTATCTTTTAGCTGTAATAATCCTACGTTATTTACATATTCACTTTTAGGATTCATGGAAATTGATGGAGGGAAAGGACTTCTGTCTCCAAATATCTCCTTAATTTGCCTTACTTCGTCTTCATTTGATTGAAAAACTTCTAAAGCGCGCTCAGGCGAGACAAACCAAACGGATTTTATTTCTTCCCAATTCTTTAATTCTTGTTCGATTAACTTGATATCAGAATCATTGAGGTCTGGACTAAAAAACAAATCTATTTCAATATTCTCTTTAGCCGACTTTTGCGTGTGCTCAAGTCCAAAATATGCGCCAAACACAAGTCCAAGCATAAAAAGAACCAATGAAATTCCTACAACTACTGAGAGATATCCCGATTGTAATCTACGTTTATTATATTTTTTATCTTCGTTCATCTATTTTAGAAGACGAATTTATGAAGAATATTTGGAATATCATATAGGATATATTCATTTTCTAAAAACATCATGTTACCTAAACATTTCATTTTCCAACAAATTTATATCTTTGTGATAAATAAAATCAAGCATGGAAATTCCAAAGACATACGAACCACAAAAGGTGGAGAATAAATGGTATCAACATTGGTTAGAAAAAAACTACTTTCACAGTGAGCCAGATGAAAGAGAACCTTATACAATTATGATTCCACCGCCAAATGTTACTGGCGTACTGCATATGGGACATATTTTAAATAATACCATTCAAGACGTTTTAATTCGTCGTGCGCGTATGCAAGGGAAAAATGCTTGTTGGGTTCCTGGAACAGACCACGCTTCTATTGCTACAGAAGCTAAGGTTGTTAAAAAATTAATGGATGAAGGAATTAAAAAATCAGACCTTACCCGTGATGAATTTATGGAACACGCTTGGGAATGGACAAATAAACACGGAGGAATTATTTTAGACCAACTTAAAAAATTGGGTGCTTCATGCGATTGGGAAAGAACGGCTTTTACATTGGATGACGATTATTCTGAATCGGTAATCGATGTGTTTATTGATTTATTTAAAAAAGGAAAGATATATCGTGGAACAAGAATGATTAACTGGGATCCAATTGCGAAAACATCTGTTTCAGATGAAGAGGTTATTCATAAAGAAGTAAACTCAAAACTATATAATGTTCGCTATCAAATTGAGGGAACAGATGATTTTTTAACCATTGCAACTACACGACCTGAAACAATTTTGGGAGATACAGCAATCTGCATCAATCCCAATGATATACGTTATGTTGGGTTGGCTGGAAAAAAAGCAATTATCCCTATCGTAAATCGTTCAATTCCAATCATCGAAGATGAATATGTCGATATGGAATTTGGTACTGGTTGTCTTAAAATAACTCCTGCTCACGATGTCAACGATTATGAAATTGGAAAACGACACAAATTAGAGACAATTGATATACTGAATGCTGACGGAACGCTGAACGACAATGGTTTGCATTTAAAAGGAATGGACCGTTTTGAAGCACGGAAAGTTTTTGCTAAAGAACTAGAAGAAAAAGGATTTTTGGTAAAAGTGGAAGACCACATTAACAAATTAGGTTTTTCTGAAAGAACAGATGCAGTGATTGAGCCTCGTTTATCCATGCAATGGTTTGTCGATATGAAAGAATTGTCAAAACCTGCATTGGACAATGTAATGGATGGAAACATCAAGTTTTATCCAGATAACATTAAGAATACGTATCGCCACTGGATGGAAAATATTAAAGATTGGAATATTTCTCGTCAACTTTGGTGGGGACACAGAATTCCGGCTTGGTACTATGGCGATGGAGAAAATGACTTTGTTGTTGCGAAAACACAAGAAGAAGCGATTCAATTAGCAAGTGAAAAAACTGGAAAAAATCTTAACGCTAATCAAGTAAAACAAGATGAAGATGTTTTGGATACTTGGTTTTCAAGTTGGTTGTGGCCGATTGCTAATTTCGGTGGAATTAAAGACCCGAAAAGTAAAGAAATTCAATACTATTATCCAACAAACGACTTGGTAACCGCTCCAGAAATCATGTTTTTCTGGGTGGCAAGAATGATTATCGCAGGATATGAATATTTAGGTGAAAAACCTTTTTCAAATGTATATTATACAGGAATTGTAAGGGATAAACTAGGGCGGAAAATGTCTAAATCACTCGGAAATTCACCTGACCCAATTAAGTTGATGGAGGAATACGGAGCTGATGGTGTGAGAGTGGGAATGTTATTAACTGCTCCTGCTGGAAACGATTTACCTTTTGATACAAGTCAGGTTGAACAAGGAAGAAACTTTATCAATAAAATATGGAATGCATTTCGTTTGGTGAGCAGTTGGGATATTGCTGATATCGAACAACCTAACTCTTCAAAAATTGCAGTTGATTGGTTTGAAAGTAAACTAAATCAAACGTTAACAGACATCAACGACCAATTTGACAAATATCGTATTTCAGATGCTTTAATGCTTTCTTACAAGCTGATTTGGGACGATTTCTGTTCTTGGTATTTGGAATTAATAAAACCAGAGTATCAACAACCCATTGATGCTAAAACAAAAGAACAAACCATTGTTTTCTTCGAGAAATTAATGCGAATTATTCATCCTTTTGCTCCTTTTGTTTCAGAAGAGATTTGGCACCTACTTCGAGAAAGAAAAGAAGGTGAAGACATTATTGTAACTGAATGGGCAAATGTTGGAGAAATAAATAAGCAAATCATCAACGATTTTGAAATTGCTTCGGAAATTATTTCAGGTATCAGAAATGTTAGAAAGCAAAATAATTTAGCAAATAAAAAAGCAATTGATTTAGGCATAGTTAAAAGTAAAAATCATCCACAGAAAATGGACGATTTGATTATTAAAATGGGAAATATTAAAAGTTTAAGTTATATCGATGATAAAATGAACAATTCTTTCTCGTTTATCGTTAAAAACTCATCCTATTTCATCCCATTTGATGATACAATCGACATTGATGCGGAAAAAGCAAAAATTGAGGAAGAATTAAAGTATTCACAAGGCTTTTTAAAGTCAGTACAAAAGAAGTTAGGAAACGAACGTTTTGTAAACAATGCACCAGAATCGGTTGTAAACGCTGAAAAGAAGAAACAAGCTGATGCGATTGAGACAATAAAGATTTTAGAGGGTAAATTAGCTAATTTAAAGTGATTTTAGGAAAAAAAATCACTAATCTTCATTGTGGCCTCAGCAGAGTTCCTTCATATCTTTCCTAACTTTATGCTATCTTAATAAAGAGCAAACACTCATGCTCACTTGTTTACTTTGTCCAAGCTTCCAACATCCAAGTAGTTTTCTCTAATTCTGCGATGTATCCTGTGATAAAATCTGCAGTTCCTTCATCATTAGAATCATTTGCTTTGTCGAGGGTTTTTCTCAATTGTGAGATTATCTTTCCGTGATCTTCAATCAGCGTTTTTACCATCTCAGTATCACTCAATGAATGCGGAGATTCTTTAATGTGTGAAACTTCCAAGTAATCAGTGTAATTACTAATCGGATTGTGTTTTAATGTTAAAATTCGTTCGGCAATTTCGTCAATTTTTATTAACGTGTCATTATACATCTCTTCAAACTTTACATGAAGCGTAAAAAAATTCTCTCCTACAATATTCCAGTGGAAATTTCGTAGTTTTTGATAATAAAGATGATAGTCTGCCAAAAGAGTATTCAACTCTTTTATAGTTTCTTTAACTTTATTCTGATCTAAATTTAAAATATTCATATCTTTTTATTTTTATAAATTAATATTTACTTCTTTTGTTGCTTTAAATATACGAAATATTAGAACATCCAAATATGAGAAATATCACACTTCCAATACTTTTGGGTTTTATTAACATATTTATTTAGCCTCAACCATTTGTGAGGTATAAAATCAAAACATTCGAGAAACCGTTACCGTCTTATTTTGTATATTTGAAGCAAAATTTACAGAAATGACAATAGCAGATTTTCATAAAGCAATCCAAGAAGGAATTCCAAATGACATTCCGCCAAAACAAACATACGACCCAAAAATCAACCATGCTCCAAAAAGAAAAGACATTCTTTCAAAGGACGAAAAGAAATTAGCTTTACGAAATGCTTTGCGCTATTTTCCAAAGAAACAACACGCTGAATTGTTGCCAGAATTTAAGGATGAATTAGAAAAATACGGGCGTATATATATGTATCGCTATCGTCCTAAGTACAAAATGTATGCACGAGACATCAACGATTATCCAGGAAAATCTTTACAAGCAAAATCAATTATGCTAATGATTCAAAACAACTTGGATTATGCGGTGGCACAACATCCACACGAATTGATCACCTATGGTGGAAATGGAGCCGTTTTTCAGAATTGGGCACAGTATAGATTGACCATGAAATATTTGTCAGAAATGTCGGACGAACAAACATTGGTGATGTACTCTGGACACCCAATGGGATTATTTCCTTCGCATAGAGACGCACCCCGCGTGGTCGTTACAAATGGAATGATGATACCAAATTACTCAAAACCAGATGATTGGGAAAGGTTTAACGCTTTAGGAGTAACACAATACGGTCAAATGACCGCGGGCTCTTATATGTATATTGGACCGCAAGGAATTGTGCATGGAACAACAATTACTGTATTGAATGCTGGTCGAAATTTACCTGATTACAATGGAAGTTTAGCTGGAAAACTGTTTGTAACTTCTGGTTTAGGCGGAATGTCGGGAGCACAGCCAAAAGCAGGAAATATTGCAGGCGTAATTACAGTATGTGCCGAAGTAAATGCTGAAGCAACAACAAAACGACATGAACAAGGTTGGGTTGACGAAGTGATCGACGATTTGGATAAATTGGTTGCACGTGTGAAAAAGGCAAAGCAAGAAAAGGAAGTTGTTTCTATCGCATATCAAGGAAATGTGGTGGATGTGTGGGAAAAATTTGAAGAGGAAAATGTAAAAATCGACCTTGGCTCTGACCAAACATCTTCTCATAATCCATGGGCTGGCGGATATTATCCTGTAACACTTTCTTTTGAAGAGGCTAACATTATGATGGCGGAAAACCCTGAGCAATTTAAAAAAGAAGTACAAGAAACATATCGCAGACACGTTGAAGCAATCAACAAACACACAGCAAAAGGAACGTATTTCTTCGACTATGGCAACGCATTTTTATTGGAAGCTTCTCGTGCCGGGGCAGATATAATGTCAGAAAATGGCAAATCTTTCCGCTATCCTTCTTATGTACAGGATATTATGGGACCCATGTGTTTTGATTATGGATTTGGACCGTTTCGCTGGGTTTGTACTTCTGGAAAACCTGAGGATTTAGCAAAAACAGATGAAATCGCTCTACAAGTCTTAGAAAAACTCAAAAATGAGAGTCCTACGGAGATCCAACAACAAATGGCAGATAATATCCAATGGATTAAAGGCGCACAAGAAAATAAATTGGTGGTAGGTTCACAAGCAAGAATTCTCTATGCTGATGCGTTGGGAAGAATGAAAATTGCGGAAGCGTTTAACACTGCCATTGCAAAAGAAGAAATTGGACCAGTTGTTTTAGGACGAGATCATCACGATGTCTCTGGAACAGATTCGCCTTTTAGAGAAACCTCTAACATTTATGATGGTTCAAGTTTTACAGCTGATATGGCAATTCAGAATGTAATTGGCGATTCATTCCGTGGTGCAACTTGGGTCTCTATTCATAACGGCGGTGGTGTTGGTTGGGGCGAAGTGATAAACGGTGGATTTGGAATGCTGCTCGATGGGTCAGGAGATTCTGAGAGGAGATTAAAATCAATGCTATTTTGGGATGTAAACAACGGAATTGCTCGTAGAAGTTGGGCAAGAAATGTTGGGGCAATTCAAACGGCAAAACGAGCAATGGAAATGGAGTCAAATTTAAAACTGACGATTCCAAATGTTGTGGATGATGAATTATTTGATGATTAATTTGAAATAAATTTTACAGTTCATCAGTGCCATAAATCAAGTTGACAAACTCTTCTCTGTCGATATTTCCAAAATAAGTGAATAAATCAAAAGGCTCTAATGCTTTTGTTACATCTTCTTTGGTGTATTTCACTCCAGTTAACGCGTTTTCTATATCTGAAACAGGGTCTTTTCCGAAGAAATCTCCATAAATCTTCACACTTTCAATCATGCCACCTTTTTTAACAAAAATTCTAAAGTCAATGATACCCACATTTTCAATTCTTTTTTCGCGGTGAATATTAAAGTCGGGCGACCTTCCAAAATTCCAATCCCAATTTCCATATTTCTCATCCCGTAATTGATATATTTTCTCCCATTCTTCCTTGGAAAGTTTGTACGTTTCAAAATCAGGATTGTCGGCATTGATATTTTTGAGAATTAATTTTTTAAATTCTTCTGTCGTGATTTTTCTATCTAAAAACTCGGAAATATTTGCTACCCTTGCACGCGCCGATTTATGACCTTTCGACTGAATTTTCGTCATTTTCACTGTCAATGCTCTAGAAACCATACTTAAATCGCTATCTATCAGCAATGTTCCGTGGCTAAACATGCGTTTTGCAGAAGCAAATTGTGCATTTCCTGATACCTTTTTTCCATTTACAACGATGTCGTTTCTTCCTTCAGATTCTGCTCGAATATTCAACTCTTTTTGTAAAACTTCTGCGATTGGATTTGTGAAACGGGCAAAATTATTTAGCTTTTTAACATCATAATCTGTCATAAAACTGAAATTAAGGTTTCCTAAATCGTGATAAACGGCACCACCCCCAGAAATTCTTCTTACAATTTGAATGTTATGCTCTTCGCAAAATTCTATATTAATTTCTTCGAGGGTGTTTTGATTACTCCCAATAATAATGGCGTTTTTATTTATATAAAACAGAATATAATCTTTTCCCGCAGGTAAATTTCTGATACAATATTCTTCCAATGCCAGATTGGTATAAGCATCTGTTATTCCTTCGTTATCAATGTATATCATGACTGTTTTCTTCCAAAATTATCAAATATAATTGGCAAATAAAAGAAATAATGGATTGTGTTTAATAATCTGATAAATATCAATTATTATTGATGATAATCGTTGTGGATGGAGATTTCCGTTGTGCGGAATAATTCATTCCATGGATTACAATAAATTGCTTTACGGATGCCTCATTAAGTTGACCGTCTTGAACCAAATTATTAGAGATGATTTCTTTTGCCAGCCCTTTTTTCATCATTAAATCAACTTCACATTTATCCATATTTTCATTCAAAAATGTTACTTCATACCATGAAATTGTTCCATTTGGATTCCCTGAGGTTATGGCATCTTTGTCGTTATAACTTTGATAACGATAAACAATCAGCTTTTCCCCTTCTTTATTGTATATATTGACAGTATTTCCCAATTGTAAACTTTCCAATTTGAATTGTTCAATTCCATCAAGATAAACCATGTCTCTCTTTATTTTAATATCTTGACCAAAAAGAAATGTAGCACTAAATGCAATTGCCGATAAAATTGTAAAAATCGATTTCATATTTTCTTTTTATTTGTAAAGTTAATGAATTTCAATAAATAGAACCCAAAGTGCATTGAAAAGCTAAATATCTGTTTTTGCACTTACTGTTCTGGTTTTCCAAAACTTAACCTAAACTCCTCATTTAACTAATCGTTTTTTGTTGAAATTTTTTCGTTAAAAAAATCCATCAACCCAATTTCTTTAAGAACACTTCCGCAAGCATACATCTCGCACTTCCGCCACCATTTTTTTCAATGGTTGATAAATCTGCGTAAATAATCTCTGAATGTTCTTTAACAAAGTCGATTTGGTCTTTGTTTAAGGAACCAAACGCCAATTTTGACATAATGGTGAACAATTTTTCATCTTTATTTTTTACTTGTAGCATATTCCCCGCAAAATGGTGCATTTGCTCTTCTGAAATGTCTAAAATTTGCTTCCCAGAGCCAGAAATAGTTCCCATAACCAATTCTCTTTCTTTTTCATCATCGATGCTGTCCAAGCAGATGGTAACAAAGTCTTTTGCCACACACATCATCACGTTGGTGTGATAAATTGGAAGTCGTTTTTCTTCAACAGACTGAAAAGCATGGAAAGCAACAGGTTTGTAATTAAATCTTTTACAATATTCTTTAAAAAGTTCCAAATCTAATCGCTTAGAGATACAGCCATAAGCAATTCTTTCATCGTGGTCAAAAATCATACTCCCCGTTCCTTCTAAAAACTTGCCTTGATTTTCATTTTCTGATAAATCAACAACATTCTCAATGAGAAAAGATTGTTTTAATTTTTCAATGATGTCTTCTCTCCTTTCTAACCGCCTGTTTTGTGCGTACATAGGAAAAAGAACAACGTTACCGTCTCTCTGAAATGTCACCCAATTATTAGGGTATATTGAGTCGGGAGTATGAGGATACATGGTATCTTTTATCACAATCACTTCAATCCCTTTCTCCTCTAAAACAGATACAAAATTTTTAAACTCCAACAAGGCTTTCTCTTGAGTATTACCATTTACTTCTACTTGTTGGAAGTAATTGTTTTTAGCAGTTTCAGGATTAAACCCAAAAGCCACAGGTTCAATCATTAATAATGTGCTTGCGTTCTGCATTTTATATACTTTTTACACAAAATTACATTTATTTTACTAATTTCGTACTTTGCAAAACACAATGACTTATACGTCATTCATTAATAAACTTTAATTTAATAAAACAAAGATAATTTATGAGAAAATATGCACTTTCCTTATTTGCTGTTTTGGCTTTATCTGTAGCTTGTACAGATTCAAATGATAAGACAGAAGATAATCAGAAATCAAAAACCATTATGGAAAACCCATTTATAGAAGAAAGCACATTGGATTTTAAAGTTCCTGATTTTAGCAAAATCAAGGATACTGACTATGAACCTGCATTTGAAGAAGGGATTCGTCAAAAGTTAGAAGAAATTGAAGCAATCGCTAATAATGAAGAAGAGCCAACTTTTGAAAATACACTTATTGCTTTAGAAAAAAGCGGACAAATGTTAACAAGGGTTCAAAGAGTTTTTTACCTATTGGCTGGAGCAAACTTCAATGATGAAATCAAACGCGTTGAAGAACTCATGGCTCCCAAATTGGCAAGTTTGTCGGATGCTGTTTTTCTGAATGATAACCTCTTTCAAAAGGTAAAAGCAATTCACGAACAACGTGATAAATTTGAAGGTGAGGACCAACGTTTGATTGATTATTATTATCAAAAATTCGTTCTTTCTGGAGCTGAACTCTCATCTGACGACAAAGAAGTAATGAAAGAACTAAACAGCCGATTAGCTACGTTAACCACTCAATTTTCAAATATGCTAGTAAACGCAAGTAATAATGCTGCATATCTGACAGATAATGTTGAGAATTTAGCAGGACTCTCAGAAGGAGCAATTAAAGCTGCTGCGAATGATGCTGAATTAGCAGGAGAACCAGGGAAATGGTTGTTACCACAATTAAACACAACACAACAACCACCTTTAACCAATTTGACCAATCGTGAAGTTCGTAAAGAAATTTATAAAAATTCGTTGAGCAGAGCAGAAAAAGGAGATGAAAATGATACCAGGGAAATTATTGTTGAAATTGCGCAAATCAGAGCAAAACAAGCACAACTTTTAGGATTTGAATCATACACAGAGTGGAATGTTCAAGACCAAATGGCACAAACTCCACAAGCAATTGATAACTTCTTCGCACAGTTGGTTCCTCCATCTGTAAAAGCTGCTCAAAGAGAGGCTGAGGAATTGCAAAAAACAATCAATGCAGAAGGAGCTGATTTTGAACTAAAAGCATGGGACTGGAATTTCTATGCTGAAAAACTTCGTAAAGAAAAGTATGACTTAGACGAAGAAGCGATTATGCCTTACTTTGAACTCAACAACGTTCTTGAAAATGGCGTTTTTTATTCTGCAAATCTACTTTTTGGCTTAACCTTTAGTGAGCGAACAGACATTCCAGTTTATCACGAAGACGTTAAAGTATATGATGTTTTTGACAAAGATGGAAGTCAAATTGGACTATTCTACGCCGACTTTTTTATGAGAAGTAATAAAAGAGGAGGTGCTTGGATGAGCAATATCGTTGGTCAATCCTATTTATTAGGTACTCAACCAGTTATTTATAATGTTTGCAACTTTCCAAAACCAGCTGATGGTCAGCCCGCACTTTTAACTTGGGATAACGTAGTTACCCTGTTCCACGAATTTGGTCATTCTTTACACGGTTTCTTTGCAAGTCAAAACTATCCGAGTCTTTCTGGAACAAGGACACCAAGAGATTTTGTTGAGTTACCATCTCAATTTAATGAGCATTGTGCAATTTATCCGTCTATTTTAGCAAATTATGCAAAACATTATGAAACAGGAGAAGCAATCCCTGTTCATTTAATAGATAAAATCAAAAAGTCTTCAACATTTAATGAAGGATACAGATTTACTGAATTATTAGCAGCAGCGAATTTAGATTTGGAATGGCATTCTATTTCAGCAGATGAAGAAATTAGCGATGCAAGTGAATTTGAAAGAAAAGCATTAGAAAGCAGAGGATTGTATTCTGAATTGGTTCCACCAAGATACCGTTCTACTTATTTTAACCATATTTTTGGAGGTGGATATGCTGCGGGATATTATGCGTATTTATGGACAGATATGTTGAATCAAGATGCATTTGCTTGGTTTGAAGAAAACGGTGGGCTTACACCAGAAAATGGTCAACGTTACCGAGATATGATTCTTTCAATAGGAAATTCAAAGGATTTAGCACAAGCGTATAAAGATTTTGTAGGGAGAGAGGCTTCGATTAAGCCATTGTTAAAAAGTAAAGGAATGTAAAAAGACACAAAAGATACAGGGACAGGCATAACTTGTCCCTCCTGACTTCCGCGCTGGGGCACCCAAAAAACAATTAAACAAAAAGACAGTGAGCTGAAAGACATATAGTTACAACTGCTTTAAAGTTGTTCTATAAAATTGTGCGGAAGTCAGGAAAAGCTCTGCTTTAGAAAAACAATATATACTATCTCGTTTCACAGATTAAAGATAAGAAAATTATTAGAATAACATTGTTTTTTTGTGTTTTATTGATGTGGTGTGAACCACATTCATAACTACCTGCTTGTCAAAATATTCGTTACAACGAAGTGTTTTATTCACTTTTACTTCCCGTTGGTCAGTGAGCTTCACTTCGTTTCGGTTGTCTCGGTAATTGCCGTAGAATTGTGGGGAGTGTGCAGATGCAAAAAAATAAGAGAGAAATAATTATAAATAAAAATGTTTAGGACACTAATGATTAAAACATATAATAAATTAATCTAAAAAGAAAACAATTGTGCTGACAACCCTTGCTTTTTGTATGTATGGTTCTTTTGGTATTGAACTAACATCCTCATCATAATAATATCTGCCTGCAATAGAAATTTGCCCTTGAGAAGCTGTTTTAATTTTGCCTAAATTTGCTTGAGAATCATTGGCAAATTGTTCGCCAGCAATACGAGCGTTTTTTGTGCTTTCTGCAATCAATTGAGGTTTTATCGAATTTAATTCGGGAAAAGTATAACTTGTATAAATATTTGAGGTCAAATCTTTGCTAACCAAGTCAAACTTCATCTTTGAAGTAATGTCTTCCGTGTTTTCAATGTCTTCTGACTGAACAATTATTTGCTGTGAAACACTATATCTATCTACTTTCACTTCTACTTCTTCCCCATTTCTCCACTGAAATTCATAATACCTTTGTCTGTCATTAACTCCAATATTTTCGACTTTTATGTCATCGTCAGAAAAGCCATTGTTTTTCAAGTATTCAACAATTGCATTTTTCTTATCTTCAGTTTGTTTAATGATTTTTTGTAAATCATCACTTGAAAAGTTGAAATTTAAAGTAATTGTAGCAGATGTGGCTTCCATATTCATTTCTGCCAATCCTTTTACCGTTACCACTCTGTCTTTGTCACTAAATGTTTTTAGTCCTTTGTAAATAAAAAACCCTAATAAAAATAGCCCCAATATCATTGAAATGCCAATGAACATTGATTTTGATGTTGATTTATTTTTCATAAATATAAAAATACATTATGTTTAATTAAAAAACAATAAAATTTACAAATAAATTTACGCTGATACAGCAAATTTATTTTAATTAAGTTTCGAACTTATCATTTTTCAAATAAAAAAAACTGTTTTACAAATAATCCAAAAAAATCAAATATTTTTGATGATTAAACGTTTTTCATTTCAACTATGAGATATTTTATAACACTTATATGCTCTGTTATGATTTCTATTTCTCTATTTGCGCAAATAGGAATGGATCAGTGGAAATTGCATGTTTCTCCAAATACTACTGTTGATTTAGTGATAGCAGACAATATCATTTATACCATTCTTGAAAAAGGTCTTTTGGAGTATGATATGCACACAAGCGAAACTACACTTTGGACAATTACCGATTATCTTTCAGATGTTTCCCCTTCTGCTATTGGATATAATCACGCCACAAAAAGTCTTTTAATTGGCTATCATAATGGAAATATGGATTTATTGGTTAATGAAACCGTTTATAACCTTCCCTTTATCTTACAATCCAACATGTCTGGGGTCAAAAAAATCAACAGAATAGTCATGCATGATAAATTTGCATACATTGCTACTGGGCTTGGGGTTGTTGTATTAGACATTGTGAAGAAAGAGATTAAAGATACTTATCATCCGACACTCGACCCTATTGAATTTTTAGATATTGCCTTTATTGATGGAAAGATTTATGTTCTCACACACAAAGATATTTTTGAAGCTAATATCAATAATCAATTTTTAGCAGACCCTAGTCAATGGACAAGATTGAACGACATCCCTGATTACTCCACCTATGGAGGTTACTCGGATATTGAAACGTTTAATGGTAAGATATTTGTTGGGTTCGACTATGAAGGCTGGGAAATGGATACACTTTATCAACTGGTTAATAACCAACTTATAGTGTTTGAAAGCGGAATAAACCTTGTCAACTTGAACGGAACAGATAACTTTCTTATGCTAAGTTATCTGAACGCTGCTGTGAGGGTTAACAAAGACTTTCAATTATATGGAGCTTTGTTTGAATACCCACAAGGGGAATTGGTTACTCCAGCAAATGCTTACTTTGTAAATGACAATTATTATGTTGCAGATTTACATTTCGGTCTTGTAAAATCTGCTGGCAACAACTCCAAACTTGAAATTGGGTTTTCAGGACCACGATATAATTCTACTTTTCGTTTGGATTGGAATGCAGACAGGCTCTCTGTGGCTACTGGTGGACATTCAGGTATAGGTCCAACTTATAGTTTGGATGGTGGCTCTTTTTATGAAAATTATGAATGGTCTTCGATAACAATTAAGGATAACGCAACATTTGATGATTATGATACGTGGGATTTTTTGAGTACCGCTGTAAACCAAAACAATTCCCAAGAAGTTGCATTTGGAACCATTTCTCCTTCTGGAATTGTTGTAACAAATGGAAATTCGCTGGATAAAGTTTATGACTTAACCAATAGTGGCTTAGAAGAATATTTTAATACAGGTTGGATTTATGTTTCTGATTTAGTTTATGACGATATAGGAAATTTATGGGTCGCTAATTCAAACACCAATTATCCGCTCAAAGTATTAACTCCAGAAGGAAATTGGTATAAATACTCTCTGGGGTCAGCCATTCAGCAACAAGAAACCAAACGGATTGTAATTGACCATAATAATGTTAAATGGTTAACCACAAAAAACAATGGCCTTTACGCTTTTAGCGATGGAAACACAATTTCTGATGCAGGCGACGACCAATACAAACACTTTAATACGGGTGCATATTCTGGAGCCTTGCCTTCTAACACTGTTGAGGCAATTGCTGTGGATATCGACAATAATATCTGGATTGGAACACCTGAGGGAATGCGCGTACTTTATAATACAGAAGGTATTTTTGATGCAGGTTCAGGAGAATATAATTTCCAGAAATTACTAATCGAGTACGGTGAAAACGTAGAGATTGTTCTTGGAACCACTCATATTACGGCAATCAGAGTTGATGGAGGAAATAGAAAATGGGTCGGCACAGAGAGTTCAGGGATTTTTCTACTTTCTCCAGACGGATTGGATATCGAAAGACATTTTACATCAGAAAATAGTCCGCTTATCAGTAACACAATCTATGATATTGCCATCGACCATACAACTGGAGAAGTGTTTTTTGCTACTCCCGAAGGCTTGATTTCTTATCGATCGGATGCGTCACAAGGAGATATTGAATACAAAAATGTTCAGGTTTTCCCAAACCCTGTCTTGCCAGATTATCATGGTCCAATAACCATTCAAGGCATTGCATACAATTCTGATGTAAAAATTACAGATGTTTCTGGTAAACTTGTTTATCAAACAAAATCGAATGGAGGAACCGCCACATGGTCTGGAAAAACAATCGACGGTGAAAGAGCATCTACAGGTGTGTATCTAATCTGGACAAGTATTGATGACCCAGATTTCAAGGGAAGGAAAGTGGGTAAAGTTGTATTTATCAATTAATTTGGTGATTTGCTTCCACGAAATGAAGTCTGTACAAAAAGGAATATTACTTAAAAGAATTAATTATAGTGAAACAAGTTTAATTCTACACTTTTTCACGTTGGAGCTCGGCTTTCAAGCATACCTTTTTCAAGGTGCAAAAAAAAAGAAAGGCAATATTCTACAGCCCCTTAGTTTAATAGAAATATCTTCTTACACAAGACAGGAAAGTGATTTAGCAAAGATTTCAGAAGTAAACGCATTATATGTTGCAAAAAGCATCCCTTTCCATCCGATAAAAAGTGGAATTGCTTTCTATCTTACAGAGGTTTTAGCCCAAGTTTTGAGAGATAATGACAAGGATATAGATATGTTTGATTTTATTTCTCAAGAGATTGAATGGCTCGATAATTCTGATATGCTGAGAAATTACCCCATCTGGTTTCTACTGAAACTATCTGAAAAACTGGGTGTCGGAATTCAAGTCGAAAATCCCAATGGTAAAATATTTAATATTCAAGAAGGAGAAATAACCAATCAAACACCAAAAAGTCAATATTATCAAACTGGAGAAGTTGTTGAAGTGTTAAAAGGACTTTTGGGATTAGAAAGGTCAGTTTTTTTGACTCAACAAATTCCCAAAATCCATCGAAAAGAGCTACTATCTGTATTAACAGATTATTATAAATTCCACATTCATGGATTTAAAACCCCTAAATCCTTAGAAGTCATTCAGTTAATCTTTGAATAACTCACAGCAAACTCAATTTTTAATCAATGTTAAATTGGGTTAAGTAAAAATATTGAGCATCGAAATAATATGTGTAAAAAAACACCTATATCCTAACGATTACTTGAAATATTTTAAAAAATTTGTACCTATTAAGTTTACTAACGTTGAGCTAAATCAGATGTTTGTTCAGTAGGTGTTGTATTATTGAAGTTGTCACCATAAGCGTCACAACGAGCTTTAGATGATCCACAAGAAGTAAATATTGTTGCGAAAAAAAGACCGATAAAAGTAAATGACAAAATTCTTTTCATAGCTATATAAAGTTTATTGTTTGTTTGAATAGTACAAATATATAGATTAATATTTGATTTTTAAAAATTATTTTCAGCAATCATTGTATTAATTTATTATTTTTCAGAAAAATAAAGCTCAGAATCAAACGTTATAACCTGACAAAATGCTAAGAATATTAACACTTTTAGGAATTTTGATGACCTTTAATTTATTTGGGCAAAATTCTTACTATTTGTTAATAAGTTCTTCAAAACCGGAAATGTATTCTGAAAATAAAATCAGAAAATTTGATAACCAATCTGAAATTACCACTTATTTAGAAAAACAAAGATCAAAATTAATCAAAAAAGGTCATGTTTTGGCTTCCATTGATTCAATTCAATGGCAAGGAGATACAGCTGTTGTGGAGTTTTATATGGGCGAACAGTTTAAAACCATACAAATCGATTATGATGAAGAAAACCGTTATCTGATAAGGAAAACACCAAGGTTAAGTGAGCGACTAATTGCAAAACTTCCTTTTACCCCAGAAATGGTTGACCAGACTTTAACCAGTATAAGTCGCCACCTGAACTCTACTGGCTACCCATTTTCTAAAGTTTATCTAAAAATGGATGAAATCCAACCCAATCTATCAACTGCCTTTTTGCACGTCGAAAGAGGTCCACTCGTTACTATTAAAGAAATTCATATCAAAGGCGAATCAAAAGTAAACGAAAAATTTATTCAAAGTGCTATCTCTATAAAAGAAGGTGATATTTATAACATTCAAAACTTACAAAATATCTCATCAAAAATAGAACAAGTCCAGTTTATTAAAGAAATTCGACCCTACGAGATATTATTCACGCCAGAAGGAGCTGAATTGTTTTTATATTTAGAAGGTACACCGGTGAGTTCAATCAATGGAATTGTAGGTTTACAACCCAATGAACTTACTGGAAAAACAACCGTTACAGGAGAAGTTAGATTAAAATTATTGAATATCATCAAGCGGGGTGAACAATTACAATTAGAATGGAGAAGTTTACAGCCTAAAACACAAGAATTAAAGGTGGATTTTAATTTTCCGTTTCTTTTTAAAACCCCTTTCGGAATTGATGCGAAATTTAATTTATACAAACTAGATAGTACGTATCTTCAAACAAACTTCAGCGTAGGAGTACGTTACTTTTTTTCTGGGTCGAGCTACTTAAAAGCTTTCTATGAACGTGATAATTCTGATATTCTTTCTGGTGGTCAAAACTCACTCAATCCCAACTTATCGACAACTTCCACAAACAGTTATGGTTTGGCATATACAAAAAATCAGGTTGACTATCTTCCCAATCCCAGTAAAGGATTAAATATTTCAGCACAATTATCTGCTGGAAGAAGAAAAAGTCAACCCAATTTAAGTGATTCATCAACTGTTTCTACAACCTTTAAAGGAAGGTTTGAAATTGAAGCATTTATTCCGATTTTCCCAAGACATATTCTCCGGTTGGCCAATAGAACAAGCAGTTATTATGCTCCCGATATTTATCGAAATGAGTTGTTTAGATTTGGTGGATTAAATTCGCAAAGGGGATTTAATGAAGAAACATTATTGGCGACAACCATGACGACATTCTCTGTGGAATATCGATTTTTAGTTGACAGAAATTCACATGCTTTCCTATTTTTTGACCAATCAATTTATGAATCCAATGAGAATGAATATATTCAAGACACTCCTTTTGGCTTTGGCGTTGGTTACAGTTTTGGTTCCAAAATTGGGATTTTTTCAATTTCCTACGCACTCGGAAAACAATTTGATAACCCCATCAAAATGAAAGACGGAAAGGTACATTTTGGATATATTGCTTATTTTTAACTAAATTCACTCACTAATTTTGACTACCTTCATCATTAAAATCGTAATTTTGTAAAAAAAATACTCCCTATGCAGATATTAGACGGTAAAGAAACTTCATTGACTATAAAAGAAGAGCTAGCTGAAGTTGTTGCAGAACGAAAAAAAAGTGGTAAAAAAATACCTCATCTTGCCGCAGTTTTAGTGGGAAACGACGGTGGTTCTTTAACTTACGTTGGTGCAAAAGTAAAAGCTTGCAAAGAAATTGGATTTGAAAGTACCTTAATTCATCTAGATGAAACAATTTCTGAAGAAGAGTTGATTGAAAAAGTTCATGAGTTGAATAACGACGATGAAATTGATGGATTCATTGTCCAGCTTCCTTTGCCTAGACATATTGATGATAAAAAAATAACATTAGCCATAGACCCAAAAAAAGATGTAGATGGTTTTCATCCTACAAATTTGGGAAATATGGTGTTAGATTTGCCTGGCTTTCTTCCTGCAACTCCTGCCGGAATTATGGAATTAATGAGAAGGTATGGTGTGGAGACTGAAGGTAAACACTGCGTGATTGTTGGTCGTTCTCACATTGTTGGTTCTCCAATGAGTATCTTAATGGCGCGGAATACTTTCCCAGGGAACTCTACGGTTACACTGACACATTCAAAAACTAAAAATCTAAAAGAAATCACTTTGCAGGGCGATATCATTGTAACTGCAATCGGTAAACCTGAATTTCTAAAGGCAGATATGGTAAAAGAGGGTGCTGTGGTTATCGATGTTGGAATTACACGTGTGCCTGATGATTCTACGAAGAAAGGATATCGCGTTACAGGAGATGTTGACTTTGACAATGTTGCTAAAAAAGCTTCATTTATAACGCCAGTGCCAGGCGGAGTTGGTCCAATGACAATCGTTTCGTTAATGATGAACACATTGAAAGCGATGGAGTTAAATGGAAAATAATTTTTCAGAATAAAACTGTTTTATCTTGCTGAGTATTTGTATCCCTATATACAATTTTGACGTTCAGAACTTGGTTTATGAACTACTGTCTCAGATGGATAGAGAATTTGAATTAATACTCATCGATGATGCGTCAGAAATTCATTTTCAAGAAAAAAATAGCAACCTAAAAGCTGAAAAAATAAGATATATCCAGCTGAAAGAGAATGTGGGTCGTTCAAAAATTAGAAATCTATTTCTACAATATGCAACCAAAGATTATTTGTTATTTTTAGATTGTGATGCAATCATTCATCAAAAAGACTTTTTAAAGAAATATACAGATTATCTTACTGAAGACCCACTTGTTATTTGTGGTGGCAGATTATATCCTGAAGAGTTAAAAGAGGCTGATAGAAAATTGAGGTGGAAATACGGACTTCAATTTGAATCTAAATCTGTAGAAGAACGGCGAAAATCGCCCAATTCATCTTTTATGACAAACAATTTTGTTATTCAAAAGTCATTGTTCGAGAGTTTCCCTTTTGATGAAAGAATTACACAATATGGTCATGAAGATACCCTTTATGGGATTGAACTTGAAAAACAAAATATTTCGATTCAACACATTGAAAACCCTGTGATTAACGGAGACATTGAAACAAATGCAGATTTTCTACAAAAAACCCGAGATGGAATAAAAAGTTTACATCAAATTCTTGCGTTTTATGATGATATTCAGAAACTGGAAGAACACATCACATTACTACGTGTTGCAAAGAGATTAAAACGATTGGGATTAAAACCTTTTGTGAAATTTTGTTTTGGTTTAACTAAAAAATCACTTGAAAAGCATCTTATTTCTTCTAAAAACCCTTCATTAAAGCGATTTTCGTTTTATAAACTGGGATTTTTCTATCAATTTAGATAACAACTTAAAACGTTTTTACGAAATCAATCAGTAACTGAACAATGTTATTGTATGCGGCAAATGACAACGCTTCATAAGTATCATCAACATCATGATAATTTTTATTTAAACCAATTGTATAGATAAAAATTGAAGGAACTCCTGCTTCATAAAAATACCAATGGTCACTATTTGCAGCTTCTCCTCGTGCTTTTATATCTTTTAAATAGCCATTTTTATCGTTGATTTTGGACAATTCCTCAAAATGCTTCTGAAATATTTGTCCGTTAACAATAGCAACTCCATCTTCCCCACTTCCCATGATATCTAAATTAATCAAAAATTCAATTTGAGATAATTCCAGTTCTTTACTTTCAACGAAATATTTTGAGCCCAAAAGTCCTGCTTCTTCTCCCGCAAAAGCCATAAATATGATGTTGTATTTACTCGGATTTTTAGCAAAATACTCCGCCAAAGAAATCAACATTGTCGTTCCACTCGCATTGTCATTTCCACCTGGAAAAAGAGTTGGTGAAGGAGATGTCCCCATCATTCCTAAGTGATCATAATGAGCCGTAAACACAATTGATTTTGCTTTGTGTGGATTTTTTTTTGCAGGAACGTATCCAACGACATTTTTACTTTCAAAACCCTCCAATAATTCGGCTTCAACAGTAACACTGAGGTGATTATTTGTAAAAATCTCTTTTTTGAAAGTTATAATCGGAAAAGGAAGTTGCTGACGAGCCACCGACCAAATTAATTTATCATCAGAAAGTAAAACCACCGGCACTAAATTCGCCAATTCATATCCAATCTGGCTGATTTTTTGATGATTTTTGGAAGAGAAAGCTGTTAAATCAATTAAAAAACTGTTGCTTTCACCGTTTTGAACAATATCAACTATATGCTGAAGGTTTTGTTTTAAATTAAAAATGGTAATGCTATCTAGTTCATATAACTTTAATTGACCTGAATAAGATCCAGAATATTGATTTATCAAATAATCAATGCCTGGTTTGTATGTTTTTTCTTTGTCTTTAACTTCAATTTTCCCGGGGAAAGAATTTACATCAAAAGTAAAAAATTGGAAATATGAAGTATCTCCAAAAAAGGGAGATAAACCCACCTTTTTATATTCATTTTTAATGAAATTGGCTGCTTTATTCACTCCTTGGTTGACATATCCTCTTCCATAAAGTGTATCGCTACATAAAGTCTCTGTTATTTTTCTTGCATTTTCAACTTGAGAAAAAGTGAAATGGAAGAAAGAGATTCCAAAAAATAAAACAAAAATCTTACTCCACATATCTTCTAATTACCAAGTGCGCAAATTCATCAACTGACACTGCTTCTTTTTGCCAGTTTTTTTCAACTGCAATTTTACTTAATTTTAAAAGTGCTTCTTCCGAATTACTTTGCTCGTCTAATAATTCAATCGTTTTATTAAATTCATCTGCGCTACCGTCAAACAATTCGTTAATAAACAACAATCTATCATTTAATCCGAAAGCACCTTTTAAGGTGTTTATCTTTGAATTCGCCAACTTATCTGTTCTAGCCATTTTAACAGCCTTCATGAAATGTTGATTAAATTCGCTTAATAAATCTGAATTTTCAGGTTGCTCATCTTGAACAACAAACGATTCTTTAACCTCATCTTTTGACTGATTTTCAGCTTTATGAGAAGGAGTATCTTCTACGAAATCGTCTGAAAAATCAAACGCCAAGGTATCGACATCCTCCTTCGTATCCGCAGGTTCTTCTATCACCTTTTCTTCCTCAATAACCTCCTCCTCAACCTTTGTTTTTTCAGTATTAAGTTTTTTAAATACCTCTTCTTTGGCCTTATAATTTAAGACAACCGCTCTTTTATAAAGTTCAGAAGATAATCTTTCAAATTCGTCTAATTCAGCTTCTGTCAAAGCGGACGAAGCTAATTTATCACTCAACAATTTTAAACGTGTAACAATAGAAGAATGAGAATTAAATGATGCCATGGTTTTTTATTTTTAATGTATAAAACTACGAAAAAAAGAAAAAAGAGTGCCAAAGACAAATTTTAGTGACACTCTCTTTTTAAATATCAACTTTGTTGATTATAGATTTCCTCTCAGCTCTTGTTCTCTTTCTATTGATTCAAACAACGCTTTAAAGTTACCCGCTCCAAATCCTTTTGCTCCCATTCTTTGAATAACTTCAAAAAATAAAGTTGGACGATCTTGAAGTGGTTTTGTAAAGATTTGTAATAGATATCCATCTTCGTCAGCATCAATTAGGATACCCAATTTCTGTAACCTTTCTATATCTTCTCTTAGCTCATGATTAAATTCGAGCAATCTTTTTGGAGCCATTTCATAATATGCTTCTGGCGGTGCAGAAAGGAATTCAACACCTCTTTTTCGCATCTCAATTACAGTAGAGATAATGTCGTCGGTTGCCACAGCCAAGTGTTGCACGCCTGGTCCTTCATAAAACTCTAAATATTCTTCAATTTGAGATTTTTTCTTCCCTTCTGCTGGCTCATTGATAGGAAACTTAATTCTTCCATTGCCGTTTGACATTACTTTTGACATTAAAGCAGAATATTCGGTGTTAATTTGTTTATCATCGAATGATAAAAAGTTTACAAACCCCATTACATCCTCATACCATTTTACCCAAGTATTCATTTCGTTCCAACCAACATTTCCAACTGTATGATCAATGTATTTTAGACCTGTTGGAGTAGGATTGTATTCAGATTCCCATTTTTTATAGCCTGGAAGAAAAGCTCCATTATAATTTTTCCGTTCAACAAACATGTGGATGGTTTCTCCATAAGTATAAATTCCAGATCGAATAACTTCACCAAACTCATCTTTCTCAACAGTTGGTTCCATATAAGATTTTGCTCCTCTTTTGGTCGTTTCTTCCCATGCACTTTTTGCGTCCTCAACCCATAAAGCCAACACTTTTACTCCGTCTCCATGTTTTTTAATATGTTCACCAATTGGCGAATCACTATTAAGCGGAGAAGTTAATACCAAGCGAATTTTATCTTGCACCAAAACATAAGATGTTCTGTCTCTCACTCCTGTTTCCAATCCTGCATAAGCCAACGACTGGAATCCCATTGTAGTTTTATAATAATGAGCTGCTTGTTTTGCGTTTCCCACATACAACTCAGTATAATCTGTTCCCATAATTGGCAAGAAATCTCCCGCATTTTCGAAGTGTTTTTCTAATGTATCTCCAATATTCTTAAATTCTTTTCCCATAACTTCAATTTTTCTATTTCTAAATTAATCTATTTCTTTAACCACGATTTAAAATAATCTGGATTTGATAACTTCATTGCTTCCTCAGTTACACCCAAAGGAGAAAATGTATCGACCATAACGGCATACTCTTCTGTTCCTTTTTTACCAATACTTGCTTCAGCAGCACCAGGTTGAGGACCATGTGTAAATCCAGCAGGATGTAAAGTAATATGTCCTGGTTGAACTTCTGGTCTTGACATAAACTTACCATCTACATAATACAGCAATTCATCCGAATCAATATTTGAATGGTTGTACGGTGCTGGAATCGACAAAGGATGGTAATCGAATAAACGGGGTACAAATGAACAAATCACAGAGGATTCTGTCTCAAAATGTTGATGAATTGTCGGCGGCATGTGAATACGACCTGTGATTGGTTCAAAATCTTTGATATTCATTGCCCAAGGAAAGTTATATCCGTCATAACCAACTACGTCGAATGGATGAGATGCAAAAACAACGTCAATAATTTCATCATTTTTCTTTGTTTTCATCAAAAACTCTCCCTCTTCATCGTGCGATTCCAACTCTGTTGGCAATTTATAATCACGTTCGCAAAAAGGCGAATGTTCCAACAGTTGTCCAAAATAATTTCTGTAACGTTTTGGCGTTAAGATTGCATCTCTCGATTCTACCATAAACAATCGGTTGCCCTTGTCTGAATTGAATTCAATCTTATAAATTGTTCCCCTAGGAATCACCAAATAATCTCCTTCTACAAAATCAATATTGCCCAAGAAAGTTCTTAACTTCCCCTCTCCTTTATGGATAAAAATCAGCTCATCTGCTTCTGTATTTTTGTAGAAATATTCCATCTTTTTAAATGCTGGTGCAGCAAGAATGACATAGGTCTTAGCATTTGCAAAAACAATTTTCCGAGACGCTATAAAGTCATCTGAAGGAGGAACTTCCAATCCTTTTAGGTGGTATGGTTTTACATTATTTGCATCTACAATTTTAGGTGCAACAGAATAACGTTCTCCATACGATTTAATCATCGTAGGTCTATGAATATGGTACATATTTGTGTACATCCCAGAAAACCCTGCTGTACAAAACAACTCTTCGTAGTAAAGCTCTCCACTATCTTTTCTGAATTGAGTATGTCTTTTTGGTGGGATTTTCCCCATTTTATGATAAATTGGCATAATATAAATTTAATGTTGTTTTTTTGTTAATTAAACTTGTGATAGATGTTCAGCTTAGTACATTCACTCCAGTTTTGTTTCAATAAAAGTTTCTTTGATTCTATTTAAACGATAAACATATATCATCTTGTAAATAATTTAATTTTAGCTGAACAAATATATAAAAAAATGATGACAGTATAAAGAATATTTGTTAGTTAATTTAGATTCTCGTCTGAGTCAAAAAAATATTGCTTAAAATGGCTCTTAATTATAAGCAAATAACTAATTTCGCAACATTAATTTCTATAAAATATGAGAAAGATTTTAGTCATCGGTGCAGCAGGACAAATCGGTAATGAGCTGGTTTTATATTTAGAGAACAAATTTGGCAGGGATGCTGTAATTGCTTCAGACTTAAAAGAGGAATGTCCAGAACAACTAATACATTCAAATTATGAATCACTCGATGTTTTGGATAAAGATCGTCTAAAATCTATTATCGATCGACATAAGATAAATGAGGTTTACTTGCTTGCTGCTCTTTTATCTGTAACAGCAGAGAAGAACCCGATGTTTGCGTGGGAATTAAATATGAATGGACTTTTTAATGTGTTAAATTTGGCAAAGGAGGGGTATATTAAAAAAGTTTTTTGGCCAAGCTCAATTGCTGCTTTTGGACCTACAACGCCGAAAGTAAACACGCCACAGCATACCATCATGGAGCCGACAACGGTTTATGGGATATCTAAAAAAACTGGTGAACAATGGTGTGAATATTATTTTAACAACTATGGAGTTGATGTAAGAAGTATTCGGTATCCGGGTTTAATTTCATATAAAACGTTGCCCGGAGGAGGCACGACAGATTATGCAGTAGATATTTTTTATCATGCCAAACAAAATCAAACCTACACCGCTTTTCTTTCTGAGGACACTGCATTACCAATGATGTTTATGGATGATGCGATTCGTGCTACTGTAGAACTCATGGAGGCACCAGCTGAAAACATTAAAATTAGAACCTCTTATAACCTTGGAGGAATTAGTTTTACACCAAAAGAATTGGCAGCTGCAATAAAATTGAGAATCCCAAATTTTGAAATGAAATATAATCCTGATGAGAGACAAGCCATAGCAGATTCTTGGCCTCAATCTATCGACGACACGAGGGCAAAAGAAGATTGGAATTGGGAAAATAAATTCAATCTATCTAACACTGTGGACATTATGCTTGAAAATGTGGAGCCTAAAAAGTACTTTAAATCATAAAAAAAGAGTAACTCATCTATTATTTTGTCGATTTAGTCGATTTTTAGCACCTGAATATTTGAACTTTAGATAAATTTTTGTTATTTTGTATTGTTATGTTAATATTCTTTGTTAAATTTAGGATGCTAAAGAAAACATTACATGAAATTATACATTGCATGAAATTATTCAACTATATAATATTATCGTTTGTATCTATTATGTTATCAACTCACGTAGTTGCTAATATTTCTACTCCATTAGAAATTAAACAACCAGATACGTTGATAAATCAAACCGATCAGTTTGGTCAAAAACAAGGTTTGTGGATATATTTCGGTAAAGATCAACCTGAGAAGGGATACCCTGACAATGGAAAAATATCTGAAGGTCCATTTATTGATGATAGAAAAGAGGGAAGATGGATTATGTACTTTGCTGACGGCAAGACTAAAAGAACAGAGGGCGACTTTGTTAACAGTAGGCCGAATGGTAGTTTTATAAAATATCACCCGAATGGAAAAGTAAAAGAAAGGGGAACTTATAGCAAAAGAAATTATGTTGATTCTTTAGCTCGCTTTAATGAAGAAGGGCAATTAATTTATGAATCAGTCTTAAACGACACTGGAAGAGAATCTGGTCTTGTAAAATATTATTATGATAACGGTCAACTAGAGTTTAGTTATCAAGCAGAAAATGGCATTCCTGTTGGAAAAGCAATTCGATATTGGCCTAATGGCGATATCAAAGAGGAAATTATGTATGGAGAAAATGGCAGAATTATAAGCTCCACAGGAGAAATTGAACGTGTAAACGAAGAAGTGAAGGTTGTATCACCAAAAGATAGGCAAGTAAAACTTCCACCAAAACCAAACACGAATTCAGAGTTTAAACCGAATAGCTATAATAAGATTTTTAACTCAAACAAAGAAATTTGGATGGAGGGAGAGTTTAAAAATGGAATGCTATATGACGGTCGTCTATACATCTACGATGAAGATGGATTACTTTATAAAGTAGAAGTTTACAAAGAAGGAAAATATCATTCTGACGGTCAGTTGTAAAACTCCCTGTTCTGTTGCTTTCTTAAATCGAGATGTTTTTTTTTCTTTTATGTTTTTAATAGCATTCAATTTGCTTGTGTTTTAAATTTTATCGACATAATTAATGTGTTAATTTTTTTGCTTATAGGATGTAAGACTCTATATTTGGAATAGAAACTTGATGCTCCTCATCATGAAATACCTAAAAATTACACTTGTTTTACTTCTACTTAGTCAAGCTATCATAGCACACAGTCAACTTGAAGACACACTGGGATTAAGACGGTTATTTTGGAATATCGTTCCTTCTACTTTATTAAAAACTCATGGAACATATACAGAAGCAGAAGTGGTTGGTGTTCAATTTGAGATTGGTAATTATTGGAAGTTAGGACAAAAAAATCAGACTACTGGTTTCTTCCGGTTAACTTGGACGAAAATTGGAATTCATAATTATGGTTTACTGTTGGCTCCTGCACAAGTCGGTTTCGGCGCTCATTTTGATCTCAATGAAAAAAGCTCGATAGATGTAATGCTAAATGCTGGATTAGTGATGAGTACAGAAGATGCATTATATCCTAAATTGGAATTCACCTATGGTGTTTATCCGCAAATAAAATATAACATTAATCGCTTTAGCATTGGATTTGAATATTCTTATAGAAGATCTCATGCTGGCTTGATGGAGAAGTTAGGGTTAGGTTATCACTATTTAGGACTTACTATCGGGAGAGTGAAAGGTAAAAAAATTAATTAGTGACACTGGTTATTTGATTATAACATGAGTTCAATTGTTTCTTTTTTTATCTTCTTTTACAAAATAAAGCCTACTCTCAAAATAGTGCATGTAAAACACCTTAAAACGGTAATATTTATTACTTTTAACATTATGTAAAGAGAATTTGAATAAAATGAAAATAAATAGACTGAAACCTAAAAAAGCACTCAATAAAGCCTTTCTGAAAGTAAAGCCAAACAGGACAGAAATCGAAGGGTTTAAGACGAATCTTATCCAATTGCTTGACCGAATCAATGACACTGAATCTGAAGAGTTTCATAAAAATCTTATCATTGATTTTCTAAAGAAAACCTATTACGACCCCAACCATTTTATCAATACCAAGGGGCGAAATGATTTGGTCATTCACAACGGAAAAAAAGCAAAAAGCACTGTTGGCGTTATTATTGAAACAAAAAAACCAACCAACAGAAGTGAAATGGTTAAACCCATTGACAAAAACGATACAGATGAGGAAATCATTGCCAAGCTTAATGTGAAAGCATTTCACGAACTCGTACTCTATTACCTCAGAGAGAGAATCACACACAATAATCTTGAGGTCAAGCACTTAATCATCACCAACATCAATGAATGGTATATTTTTGATGCCAATACCTTCGAGCGATTGTTTGCTAAAAACAAAACTTTAGTCAAGCAATTTCAAGATTTTGAAGCAGGACGATTAGCAGGTGTTAAAACTGATTTTTTCTACGGACAAATTGCTGAACCATTTATTAAGAATATCAAATCCGATATTGAATTTACTTATTTTAATATACAAAATTACCAAAAACCGCTTCGCAATGCGGATAAATCGGATGACCATAAACTGATTGCACTATTTAAGTTGCTTTCGCCCGAACATCTTTTAAAACTTCCTTTTACAAACGATAGCAACACTTTAGACAGGACTTTTTATAGTGAATTGTTGCACATCATCGGGTTGACAGAAACAAAAAGTGGCAGTAAAAAACTGATTGAACGAAATAAACCTGGAAAAAGACATTCAGGAACCATACTTGAAGATACGATTATTCAGCTGGATAGTTTGGATAAAATCAATCGTTTAGAACGCCCTGGTCAATATGGGAAAACGCAGGAAGAAAGACTTTTTAATGTTGCGCTTCAACTTTCCATTACTTGGATTAACCGAGTTTTGTTTTTGAAGTTGTTAGAAGCACAACTCATTACATACCACAAAGGCGACCGTTCGTATGGGTTTTTAAATCCTCAAAAAATAAAAGATTATGATGACTTAAACAGCTTGTTTTTTCAAGTATTGGCGCGCAGATTTGATGAACGAAATGAAGATGTGAAAAAGGCTTTCGCCAAAGTGCCTTATCTCAACTCTTCGCTTTTTGAACCTACAGAACTCGAGCATAATGCATTTTTAATCAGTAATCTAAAAGAAAAAGAAATACCGATTTTTGGGCAAACTGTTTTAAGGGATCAATCAGGAAAAAAACGTTCTGGCAATATTTATACGCTTCAATATTTATTTGAATTTCTGGACGCCTACGATTTTAGCAGCGAAGGTTCAGAAGATATTCAAGAAGACAATAAAACGCTGATTAACGCCTCGGTTCTCGGACTAATTTTTGAAAAAATAAACGGTTACAAAGACGGTTCTTTTTTCACACCGGGTTTCATCACTATGTATATGTGCCGTGAAACCATACGCAAAGCGGTGGTACAAAAATTTAACGAAACCAAAAATTGGGAATGTAAAGATTTGGATGATGTTTACAACAAAATAGATGACATCAACGAAGCCAATGCCATTGTAAACAGCATAAAAATTTGCGATCCAGCAGTAGGTTCTGGTCACTTTCTCGTTTCGGCACTTAATGAAATGATTGCCGTTAAACACGATTTGAATATTTTGCAAGACCGAAACGGCAGGCGATTGAAAGAATACGAAGTGGAAGTGGTCAATGATGAACTGATTGTAACCGATGAAGAAGGCGAGTTATTTGAATATCATCCGAACAAAAGAGAAAGCCAACGCGTTCAAGAAACGCTTTTCCACGAAAAACAAACCATTATTGAGAATTGTCTCTTTGGTGTAGATATCAACCCTAATTCGGTTAAAATTTGTCGTTTGCGTTTGTGGATTGAATTATTGAAAAATGCATATTATAAAAATCCTACCGAACTTGAAACACTTCCCAACATTGACATCAACATCAAGTGTGGAAATTCATTGGTAAGTCGTTTTTCATTGGATGCTGATTTGAAAAAAGCCTTGCGAAACAGCAAATGGACAATTGATGGTTATCGAATTGCAGTGGCTACTTATCGAAATGCCGAAAATAAGGAGCAGAAGCGTGAAATGGAAAAGCTGATTACCGACATCAAATCGGATTTCAGAAGCGAAATCGCCTTGAACGATCCGAAAATGAAAAAACTTCGAAAGCTATCAGGTGAACTACATCAAATGACCAATCAACAGCAACTTTTCGAGATGTCGAAGAGGGAAAAAACAGCGTGGAACAAGAAAGTGACTAAGCTAGCCCAAGACATAAAAAAGTTAGAAGCTGAAATTGAAGAAATAAAATCCAACAAGATTTATGAAAATGCTTTTGAATGGCGATTTGAATTTCCCGAAGTCTTGGATGATGAAGGAGATTTTGTTGGTTTTGATGCGGTGATTGGAAATCCGCCTTATATACAACTTCAAAAAATGGGCAAAGAAAGTGATGATTTAGGGAGGATGGGATATGAAACTTTTGTAAAAACAGGAGATATTTATAGTTTGTTTTATGAATTGGGATATCAAGTTTTAAAACAGTCTGGAATTCTAACTTTTATTACCTCCAACAAATGGATGCGTGCTGGATATGGAGAAAAAACCAGACAGTTTTTTGTTGAGAAAACAAATCCATTGATTTTAATTGATTTTGGAGGATCTCAAATTTTTGATACAGCAACCGTTGATACTAATATTTTAATGTTTTCTAAGGATAAAAATAGACAGGAAACTTTAGCTTGTGTCGTTAATGAAAAAGTGTTAATTAATTTGAGCGATTATTTTAGACACAATTCAACAATTTGCAGTTTCAACCCAAATGAAAGTTGGGTGATTTTAAGTGAAATAGAACAGAGAATAAAAAACAAAATTGAGGCTGTTGGTACACCTTTGAAAGATTGGGATATTAATATTTATCGTGGAATTTTAACAGGATATAATGAAGCTTTTATCATAGATGGAAAGAAAAAACAAGAAATTTTAAATAATTGTAAAACGCCTGAAGAACGAGAAAAAACAGATGAACTTATACGACCGTTACTTAGAGGACGTGATATAAAGCGATATTCTTATGATTTTGCTGATAAATATTTAATAGCAACTTTTCCAAGCAAAAATTATAATATTGACGAATTCCCAGCGGTCAAACAATTCTTATTAGGCTTTTATCCTAAGCTTAAACAAACAGGTGAAAACCTTACAGAACAAGAAATTGCAGCAGTTTTAAACCACGCTAAAACACAAGGTATTCCAGTTAATGAAAATTCTTTAAAAAAGTCTAGAAAAAAAACAACAAATAAATGGTTTGAAACACAAGATAGTATAAGTTATTGGGAGGATTTTTATAAACAGAAAATCGTGTATCCAGAAACAACACAGGGAGCTTACTTTGCACTTGATGAGAAAGAGCATTTTATTGATAAAACTGGTTTTATGTTAATTTCAGAAAAGCCTAAATATTTACAGGCATTATTGTCGTCAAAACTATTTGAATTTTCTTATAAAAAGATTTTTTCAAGCATTGAATTAGGTAAAAGTGGTTATCAATATAATAAGCACGCTTTAATAGAATTACCACTCCTATATCCTAATGAAAAAGTTATGAAAGAAATAGAAATCCTCATTAATAAAAAAGAAATTAATGAATTAGATAACTTTATTTATAAATTATATGGCTTAAATGAACAAGAGATTGAGTTTATTGAATTTCAACAAACCCAATAGTTTTCCTTTCTTTCTCTGTTAATGAATACAAACCGAAAATTTTCTCATCTATTCTTATTTCGATTTCTTTTGTATTCTCTTGTTTTGCTATTAAAACTTGGAGTTTAAGAATTAACTTCTCAAATTCTTTATTTATTTCTTTTGTAACCTCTATCACAGGGATTTTATCAAAAAATATTTTACTTAATTCTCTTGTGCCTCCTTGTAATTCGGGGAAATTGTCCCTAAAACAATATTTAAATAATGAAGAATTTAAAAAAGCAGTCAAATATTCTACATTCTCACCAACGATTATAAAACATTTCTGATTCGTTAAATAATTATGTTTATCATACATAAAAGGTAAAAATTTAGTCATATTAGGATATATTACTTTTGGTCTAAAGAAATCCTCGATATAAGCACAGTTTCTTAAATTATAAGGAGTGTCGCCTTTGTCTTGTCGTTTTTCTAGTCGAGGATAATATTGGTCTAAATGGTTTTTAATTGCAGGATAATCGTTTATGTTTACAGGCGGGATTCCCTTTTCTTTAATTCCATTATGGGTGTTAATTAACCATAAATCTGCAAAGTTATATCCGTATCTTTTAATGTCTCTGCCACGTAAAATAGGTCGTATAATCACGTCAGTTTTGGATTCTATTTAACTATTTAATTTCTTTTTGCGTTATCATTTAATTAATGCCTTATTAAAACTCATTTTAAAACTTTAATTTATTCGACTATTCCAATCTTTATGTGGTGTTAAAATCGTCTATATTTTCTTTTTAATCAGCATTTCAATTGGAGATAATATTACCCAATTTTCAGAGCTTCTAAATTATATAAAAATCTCATTTCTGTGAAATAATCACTGAACTAAGAGTCATATTTATTGGATAGGTTTAATTTAGACAGTTTAGGTTTATTTTAAACCATAACTGTATAATAATTTAAACAATAGAAGAATGATTTACGGATACATTAGAGTAAGCACAGACAAACAAACAGTAGAAAACCAACGTTATGAAATCAATCAATTTTGCGAACGCCAGGAAATTGTAGTTAACAAATGGATTGAAGAAACCATTTCAGGTTCAAAAAATGTAGATGACAGAAAGCTTGGAAAACTTTTAAAAAGAATGAAAAGAGGTGACATTTTAATTTGTTCTGAGCTTTCTCGTTTAGGGCGAAATCTTTTAATGATTATGGGTGTTCTCAACGAATGTATGAATCGAGATATTCAGGTTTGGACGATTAAAGATAATTATAGACTGGGTAGTGATATCAATTCCAAAGTATTGGCATTTGCGTTTGGATTATCTGCTGAAATAGAACGAAATCTAATCTCTCAGCGCACCAAAGAAGCCTTGGCTAGAAAACGAGCAGAAGGCGTTATTCTCGGTCGTCCCAAAGGAAGTAAATCTGCAAAAACCAAACTCACGGGTCAAGAAAAGAAAATCCAGGAATTGTTAGACAAAAAAGTCTCGTATTCTGCGATTGGTCGGATTTTGGGCGTGCATCGATTGACTGTAAGCAACTTTGTGAAGGAAAGGATGAAAGATTATCAATGAAACACTAAGGTTTTTATGCATAAAGACCAGAGGGATCCGTATATGTTTCGAATAAATTGAATTTTAACTGCCTAGGAATTTTATTCTGACGTTGTTCTTCATCTTGATTCTTGTGAAAGTAGCCATTGTCACAGGAGAAAAATAAAGATTTTTTGAGATAACTGCCTTTTAAACTCAATTTACACTGAAAAAGTGAACGTTATTGGAACGGTTTGGGTGTGGAATTGTGGGGAGGGTGCAATGTGTTATGAAATTTGACATCCCTGTCCCTGAAATTAGAGACGATAGGTTCGATAAGATGAAGCCAATACCAAGGTCTTTTTGATAGTGTCTAAGATTAAAGCTAATGCCTAATTTGTTTGGAGTAATATGAGTTTTTCACTTTGATTATTTTACAATTTTCAAGCAACGGCTAATCATTTCAATCGCTTCGTCAACAGTTTCCTTTTTGGTTCGAAAAGCTAATATGGCAATACGGATTACAAATCGTTTATCGATGACTGAAGAACTCAAAAATACCGAGCCGTCTTTGTGGATTTCGTCCATTAATTGCCTGTTTTTTTCGTCAACATCTTTCTCAAAAGGATACCAAAAATAACTTACCGATAAATCGGGTTCGGGTCCGAGACAAAAACCAAGCTCTTTGAGTTTATTTCTGAAATAAATAACGAGTAATAATTTTTCTTCCAAACAAGAAACAAACGGTTCTGTACCGTGAACTTGCAAAGGAAGCCATACCCGCAATCCCCTGAAATGTTTGGTTAATTCGGGCGATAAATTTGCCGGACTGTTTACCAATTCCTCGCTATAACCATCTTGCATATAATTGGCGGTATAATAATTGGAATGAAGAACGGCATTGGCATCTTTTACCAAAACTGCACCTACTCCATAAGGTAAAAACAATCCTTTGTGTGGGTCAGTGATTAAAGAATCGGCTCTTTCAATTCCTTTGAACAAATCTTTTTTGGAAGTCAAAATAAAAAAGCCACCATAAGCACCGTCCACGTGAAACCACAATTTATGCTGTTCGGCAATATCGGCGATGTCATTCAGTGGGTCAACCGTTCCTGTGTCGGTTGTTCCTGCAGTGGCAACAACTAAAAATGGACGAAGTCCTTCTGATTTATCTATTTCAATTAATTCGGCTAATTTTTGCGGAATAATTCTGTGATGGTTATCCAAAGGAATGTGTCTGATTTGAACATCTTCCAAGCCGATAATACGCAATGCTTTTTGGGTAGAATGATGCACTTGTTCACTTAAATAAACAACACTTTTTGGAATAATTTCGTTTTTTATCTTGTGCCGATCTCTTGCAGCAGTAAAGGCAATCAAAGTAGAAATAGAACCGCCGGATGATAAGCACCCAACGGAATTTTCGGGGAATGAAAAAACAGATTTCAGCCAATCCAACACTTCGTTTTCGATAGTTGCAGCACCAGGAGAAGCGTAATAAACACTTGCAAAGGGATTGGTGACGGCTGCTATAAAATCTCCAAGCGCTGCGGTAAACACTCCACCGCCTGGAATATAACCTAAATGCTTGGGAGAAGCTGCATTGATCCCCTTTTCTGCTACTTCCTTTTGATATAAATCTAAAAGTTCAGGGAGTGAAGATTTTTTATCCCTGATTGACAGGTTTTTGGCTTCCTTTTCGCTAAATCCTTTGATTTCATTTAATCCATTTATAAAAGTATTGGCATAATCGGCCACCTGATTAAGCATTTCAATCCTTTGCGGTTCGGAAACTTCTAATTCACGACTGGATATATTGAGCAATTCGAGTTTTCGAATTATTTCGTTTGTATTCATTTTGAACATTTGTATTAAAATAAATCAACTCAAAAGGGTTTGAGAAGTACTAGCAATCCTTTTCCATCCATTGTTTTGTATGCATCGTCAACTACTTTTGATAAATCAATTTTTTCCATACAAAATGATTGGACATTAATACTTCGTGTCTTCGTCAATGTGTTTTTTTATTAAGCCTTCCGTTATATAACCATGCTCATAATTTGTTGTTTTTTCTTCAGATAATACGTTGATGAAATTACTGTTCAACAACTCTTGAAATTTATCTTTAAGAATAATATCTGATTCAGTTTTATTCGCAAAAATGAGTTTATTCTGACCCATTTTATTTTCCTTTTCGAGTTGCTTAAAAATAGAAATAAAAGGTGTAACACCAGCGCCTCCAGCGATAAAAACACCTTCTCCTTTGTAGCTTATATCTCCAAAAACATCATGAATCAATAACTCATCTCCTGCGTGAAGCAAGAGCAGCTGCTCTGTAACTCCATGGCGTTCAGGATAGGTTTTAATGACAAATTCTAAATAATCATCAGTGGGTAAAGATGTAAAAGTAAATGCCCTTAGCTCCTGCCGCCAATTTTCTTTGTTGATAGATATATCTACCGCTTGTCCTGGCTGGTAATTTATTGATTTTGGTTTTTCTACGACAATCCTTAGAACATTGTGAGTAAGGTGTTCGATAGACTTTATTTTAACTTGCTCCATAATGTTTATTTTTTGTTATAAATATTGGACAGAAACTCCTGTTTAATGACTTCTTCGTTTTCAAACTTTCCCGAATAATGTGCGGTAAGCGTTATGCTGTTTGTGTCTTTAATTCCTCTTGAAGCTACGCACAAGTGATCGGCTTCAATTACAACTGCTACATCATTATGTTGTAATACTTCTTGTAGTGCTTCTGAAATTTGAATGGTTAGTCGTTCCTGTACTTGCGGTCGTTTTGCATAGTATTGTACCAATCGGTTAATCTTTGATAAGCCAATAACTTGTTTATCTGGAATGTAGGCGACGTGTACTTTTCCAATTATTGGTACAAAATGATGTTCACAATTAGAGTACAAGGTAATGTCTTTTTCAATCAACATTTTTTTGTAACCATATTTATTTTCAAAAAGACTGATTTCGGGTTTATTGTCTGGATTTAGTCCACTAAACATTTCTTTTACGAACATTTTTGCAACACGTTTTGGCGTACCGCACAAGCTATCATCGTAAAGATTAAGTCCAAGCGTTTCCATTATTTGAGTAAAATGATATTCGATTTTGTTTATTTTTTCGTTGTCGCTCATTTCAAAAGCATCGCTCCGAATCGGTGTGTCAGATAGAGTTTTTCCTTTATTAATATTTATTAGTTTCTGCATAAAGAGATTAGATTTTATTAATTTTTTTCATCACGTTTTCTACCATTGCATCGCAATAAATTAGATTAAATTCAAACAATTCAGTAGCAACATATTTACTTTCTATCTCTCCTCGTAACATTTTTTTTGCCCTGTTTAGTCGAACTTTAACGTTTGTTTCACTGATGTTTAGCATTTCCGCAGTTTCAGCGACATTTAATCCGTTAATCTCACGCAACGAAAAAACCATCCGATAATCCAATGGAATTCTGATCAATGCATCTTCGATAATATGTTTCAACTCTCTACTCTGAACTACGCTATCAGTTTCGTTATTCCGGTTGGCAAACATGGGTGTTGAATTATCGTTTGAATCTTGCATAATTTCATTTTTAAAACTTGATTTTTCTCTTTTTCGATAACAGTTATTTATCATAATTCGAATAACCCAGGTTTTAAAATTAGAACGATGCTCAAATTGCGACAAGGCTTTAAAAGCATCCACATACGTGTCCTGCATTAAATCCTGAGTGTCTTCGTGATTATAATGATATGATCTGCCTATTTTGTATAAGGAAGAATTAAATCGTCTTACGATAAGTTCATAAAGCGATTTTTCTCCTTCTAATATTCGTTCAATTATTTCTGATTCAGTTAATTTCTCGAATTGTTCCATATTTATCCTGCTATTTTAGACAATTTTGCCATAGAAAAAGCCCCAATTGCCATTACCAAATCACGTACTGCTACATCCACATAATTGAAACTCAACAGTAATGATAGCGCAATAACGGTTAGCCAAGCAGCCACAATATATCCGCCAATTTCAGCTTTTCTCAATACGATAATTCCCGCAACGATTTCAATTACACCCACAATCATCATAAAAGTTGTCGCAGAGAAAGGCAATAAATCTGCCATTGATGGATCAATATAATGTGACCAATCTGTTAGCAAGTTAAGAAATTTATCAATACCTGCAACAATCGGTACAATGCCAAATGTATATTTTAACAGGTTGAAGACTTGTGTCAATGTTTGATTATCAGTTGTATTTTGCATAATTTTATTTTTTTAATTGTTTCTATCTAATTAGAGTAAACAGAAAGCAAAAAGGTTACAAAAAAACTTCTAAAAGAAAATATGTTACAAAATGTAACTATTTAATTATTTGATTTTGAGCTGTTTATGTGTTAAAAATTTCTCTTTCAACAAATTGGCAAGGTGAATAAATCAGACAAAGCGTATAAGATACAAAGTGAAAACATTCAAATATGGAAAATTACTCTTCGATGGATATCTTAGTGGCTTTTATATTAACTCGTTGCTATAAGCTACTTAATTTCATTATCAGGAAATCATAAAAGAGGAAAATAAACTTTAATCTCCTATATATTTCTCAACAAAACTAGTTAATTCAATGAAATCATCAACGCTAAGTTTTTCAGGGCGTTTACTGAGCAGTGGATGTTCGTCTAAAATATTTACGTCAACAATATTTTTCAATCCATTTCGGATGGTTTTCCTTCGTTGATTAAATGTAGATTTAATGACTCTTTTATATAAGTCTTCATCAACACTTAACTTTTCTCTGTTATTGCGGATACAACGAATCACTCCTGATTTTACTTTTGGTGGTGGCGAGAATGAACCTTCGCTTACTGTAAAACAATATTCAATATTGTAATAAGTTTGCATCAAAACACTTAAAATCCCGTATGTTTTTGAACCTGGTGGTTCAGCTATTCTTTGCGCAACTTCTTTTTGAAACATGCCCATTATTTCTTTTACATATTCTCGATATTCGATACAATGAAATAGAATTTGAGAAGAAATATTATAAGGGAAATTTCCCACAACAGCAAATGGTTGTTGATTGAAAAAAGTTGTAAAATCAGTCTTTAGAAAATCTTGTTCGTGGATTTTACCTTGAAGTCTTGGATAATTTTTTTTTAGGTATTCAACAGATTCAGAATCAATTTCCATGACATGTAAGTTGATTGTTTCATCTTCTAAAAAATATTTTGTGATTGCTCCCATTCCAGGTCCAATTTCCAAAACATTATTTGTTCTGCTATAGTTTTGATATTGTCCAACAATCTTTTTACAAATATTTTCATCTGTAAGGAAATGTTGACCCAGGTGTTTTTTTGCCCGAACAGACATTGCTAAAACTCTTCAATTACAGACAACACTGTTCTAAAAGCAGCAAACTTGCCTTGAAACATTTGTAAATGCTCAGCTTGTAACCTTGGCGCATGATTCATTTGATAATCGTCAAAGTCTTTTTCAGAAAAAGCTGTGTACATAATTGCGTATGTTTTTCCTCCTTCTTCTTCACCATGAACCCTACATAATTTGCAATCTCGAAAATGCTTAGTAGCCATCACATCAGGAATATGGGTTTCTTTCATCCATTTGAGCCAGATTTCTTCTGTTTCTGCATCAATACTAAGTGTTACGTTGTATAATACCATGACACAAAGGTAAGTATTTTGCAAGAGTTTTATTATTTATAGCAAAAAAATAACGTTATACTAATATATTATTTAATCAATTTTAGAAATTGGTCCCCTCAATCCTTCCCAATCAACAAGATGCAGTCTTACTGTTCCTACAGGAATTTTTGCTTTTACTAAAATTGGAATGTGGTTATTGTCATCAGTTACCCAAAACTGTACATCTTCCTCACTTGTAAAATATCGTCCTTCTTGAACAACAGGAACAAACTTCAATGCTTTAAAAGTACCTTTTCGAATGTTAATGTTTTCCTTTCCTAAATACTTTATTTTGAGTGGCCATATTTCTCCATCCATAAACATTTTAAATTCGATAATTTGTCCTCTTTTCATCTTGCTAAAGTCCAGCGTTCTTGCAAAGTAAAAAGAAGAAAGCATATCTTTTACACCCAAAGGAACTTTATATTCTTTTCCGTCTTGATCCACCACTTTTTGTTTATCTTGATGAAAAGCATATTCTTGATTAATTGTGTATCCACCTTCGTTTACATCGCGAACAAAATGCCACGGAAAAGCGCCTTCTTTATCCATATATGTCTCATAAACATCATGAACTTTATAGAACCAATTAAAAGCACCCCGCGTTTTTCCTTCGCCCACCATGTGATATAGTCGCCTTCCATCTGCTCCTCTTTTTGCTGTTTCTTTTACCGTCAAAACAGCTTCACCAGCATCTATAATTCCATAAGACACTCGGTATGTTAATTTCTCTCCTGATGTATAACTTTTGACCTTTGCTTTAGGGTATGATATTGTAGAAGAACTTGTCATTCCAAAAGCTAAAATTCCGATTACTAAAATTGAAATTATTGTTTTCATAATCATTCATTTTAAAGTTCAGTTGTATTATTCCAAAAAGAATGCCATAACATACTAAAAATGGAATAACTACACGTAATAATAACGCTTTTAACAAATATTTATTTATATTTTTTCATTATAAAGTCAATAATTATTTACATTTGAATGAAAGTATTAACTTAATAAAAAATATAAAATATGAGTAAATTTGATGATGCTGTTGCAAAATATACAGCGGAAAGTAAAAAATTAAAACTGGGTTTGTCTGAAGATTTGATATCAGCTGTTGCTAAAGGATTAGGCCCATCTATCTACAAACAAGACGCAGAGACTGTATCAGGAACAGATGTTTCAGAATTAGAAACCGTTAAAAGAAACTTCTTAATTAAGAAATTAGGATTAAAAGATAGTCCAGAGTTGGATAAAGCAATTGATGAAGTTATGAAAAAGTTAGGTACTTCTAACCGTAACAAATACAGGGTTCACGTATATGCTTTATTAGCTAAAAAATTTAATAAAACTTCAGTTTACGGATTGTAATCCAACTAAGTTGATTACTGTTAACCATTCTATTTTATAGGATGGTTTTTTATTTTTGACTCACTATCTGTAATCCAACCACTGACAGAACCAAAGTTGTAAGGAAAAGTAAACGCCAAAAAGAAACGGGTTCATTGAATAAAATTATTCCCATTATCACAGTGCCAACAGCTCCAATTGCGCCCCAAACGGCATAAGCTGTTCCAACAGGGATTGCAGACTCTCCTCCCATCGCTTTAAATAAGAAGAACATACTAATGGATACAGAAAAGACAAAAACAACTAACCACATCCACATTTCTTTTCCAGAAGTTACTTGTGCTTTTCCTAAGCTAATTGCAAAAAGCGTTTCAAACAATCCGCCAATAATTAAGAATATCCAATCTATCATGCTCGAAATTTTTAGTAAAAATAAGTAAAATAATAGGGGAAGGTGTTTAACATTGGATAAAAATGGTTAATTTAAACTTCATTTTATTGCACTCGCTTGTAATAGAAGTAAGTATTACAATTATATTTTATGTTCAAACATTCACATCCATATCCTCCATTTATTCCGAAAGGAACAAAGAAATTAATTGTAGGAACTTTGCCTCCTCCTCGATTCACAACGGGAGATTTAAAACAAGGTGATGTAGATTGTTGGTATGGCAGTAGAGACAATCAACTTTGGCCTATTTTAGACAGGATTTTTAACCTAAACCTCATCTATGAAAATTCTGAAAAGGCAATAAAACAAAGGAAAAAATTTCTGATTCAGCATAAAATTGGGATTTGCGATATGGTTGACGTCGCATATCGTGATGAAATAAATGCTGCTGACTTAGGAATCAAAGAATTTGAATTAAGACCAATTATTTCGATTTTAAAGACACACAATTCTGTTAATACGTTATTGTTTACAGGCGGAAATTCAAAAAATGGTCCCGAATATTTCTTTAGAAAAAAATTACAAAACTTTCCAGCGATTAAACTCAATGAAATTGATGAAAATGTTCCACGTATTCATGAATTTGAGATGGGTAATAGAAAGATAAAAACCGTTTCTTTAACGGCTCCGTCTGGATCTGCCAATCGAGCAGTTGGAAGTATGCAACTTTATAAAAAAATGAAAGCTAAAAATTCGGAATTAACAACACTCGATTTTAGGGTGATACAATATACACCGTTTTTCACAACGTTTGAATGATTTCAATTGCTTTTGCTATTCTTTCATCTAAAGTTCCTTCCAAAACAAAAAAGGGCAACCCCAGTTCTTCTATTTTCTTGAGATAAATATCAAACAACTCTTCTCTTTGAAAAGGGTTTTCTCTTAATGGATCTTCTTCCCATGGAATGTCTTTTGGGCTACAAAGAAAATAAAATGTATAATCTTGGCTTTTTACCAAATCAATAATTGACTCAGCACATCTTTGGTATTTGAATTCCGACCAGATTTGTAAAACAATACCTTCGGTATCATAAAGTTTTAGTCCAGGCTTTACATGGCCTTTACGAATTTCTTCTTGGCGCAAAGCAATGGTTTCAATATCTTCAAAATTATATTCTCCTTTTCTTTGAAGAAGGTATTCACGTGCATACTCGGGAAACCACTCCGCTTGTAAACGCTTTGCAACTTCTTTTGACACACTTGTCTTTCCAGAGCTTTCGGGTCCTGTAAATGCAATTTTCAATTTTTCTGAGTTTTAAAAGATTTATACCAAGAAACGAAGGCAAAAATAGCGATAATCGTATAAATTAGGTAATTCATACCAATAAGATATAAGCCTTCGCCCATGTACAAGAAAATCAATCCTGTGTCGATAATTATCCAATAAATCCAATTTTCTATAAGTTTATGTGCCGCCATAAACGTTGCTGCAAGACTAAAAATGGTTGTAAAAGTATCCAAATACGGGTTTGCTTGATTTGTATATAGTTGTAGTAAAAATCCGATCAATACAGACAAGATAGAGCCAGTTATTATAACCACAACGTGTATTTTTGCATTCCACGTTTTAACCCTATTAGATTTGTTTTCTGGTTTATTCCAAACCATCCACCCATAAACTGCCATTCCTACATAAAAAACTTGTAGAAAAGACTCGACATACAAATCGACAGAATAAGTGAGATATACGTATAACAAAGAACTTATAAAAGCCAGCCACCAACCCCATCTATTTTTTGAAGCAATAAGAATTAAATAGGTGATTCCGACCAATACTGCAACTCCTTCAATTAATGTAGTATTTAAAATACCTACGTATATTTCTTTTAAAACTTCCAATTTAAGATATTTAAGAAAACAAAATTAATTTTTTTAACAAGAATATCTACAAATTAGTGTATCTTTGCATCATGAGAAAATGGTTACCATATCTTGTTTTAGCACTTGTTTTCGTGTTTTTATTCACTGGAACGGCAGACGCTCAATGCTCGCAATGTAAACTATTAGCGAATGCTGCCGAAACGGTTGATGATTCTGTTTTAGATTATCACAAAGGGAATAGAATTAATAACGCAATCTTGTATATCATGATGGCTCCTTATTTTTTACTAGGTATCGGAGTTTTTCTATTGAGAAAAAAGATTGTTGCTATATACAAAAACGTTTTTCTAAAAGAGAACTAATCTTTTAAAGATAACAGCCTTTCTTTAATTCTTTCTAATCTTTCTATGATTTCTTTTTTTGTGCTTTCTTGAGTTTCTTCAACTTTAAAAGACTTATCTTTTAATGCTTTTTTAGCACCATCAAGCGTGAAGCCTTTTACCTTGACAAGGTGGTGAATTTTTTGAAATTCCAATATATCAGATGGCGTAAACTTCCGATTTCCGTTATTATTTTTCTTGGGTTTGATGGTTTTAAACTCCTTTTCCCAAAAACGAATTAAGGAAGTGTTTACATCAAACATTTCAGCGACTTCTCCAATGGAGTAATACAACTTTGTTAATTCATTTTCTCTAATCATCTGTTAAAATTTCAATGCTAATTTAACGATTATTTTGGCCATCACGAATGTTTTAAGTAAATATCTTCCAATACTTTACTTTCAGATTCCCAATTTTCAGAAATTGCTGCGACTTTACAATTCTCTTTTAGTTTATGAAGTAATTCTGGAGAGTTTTTGACTGAATTTATTGCATCTGCGATTCCTTGTGGACTGTGTTCTTCGATAATTCTCCCAACATCATATTTTTGAATGATTCGTTTTAATTCGATTAAATCTGAACTGATAATTGGCGTTGTGGTATGAATATAATCAAACAATTTGTTCGGTAAAGAATATTTATAATTCGGATTCGTATCTTTATCTAGGCTTAAACCAATATCCGCATGAAAAGTATAATTCATCATTTTTTGATAAGGAACGCGGCCAATAAAACGGACTTTTTCTTCTAATTTATGTTCACTTACCATCTCCTTTAAGGTTGGAATAATATCACCACTCCCAACAATCAAAAACAACGCACTTTCAATCATTTTCATGGCTAAAACAGCCTCTTCTCCTCCTCTATCCACATTAATTCCAGAACCCTGTAAAATTATGATATGTTTATCTTCAGGTAAATCCAATTCTCTTTTTGATTGAATATTTGTTGGTAGCCAAAGTTTTGAAACGTTCCGTACAACGTACAGTTTTTTCCCATATCTCTTTTCATAAATCTCTGCAATAGATTGATTCACAGTAATAATAGTTTTCAATTTAGGGAAAATATGCTCTTCAATTCTCAACCAAACTTTCCTTATGTTAGGGCGAGAAGTCAACTCAGGAACTTCTGTAAATAATTCGTGGGAGTCGTATATTAATCTTGATTTCCGTTTGAGTTTATGTGCACAATAATTAGCTAAAAGTGTATCTAAATCATTACTTACTAAAATATCAAAACGATGAAAAACCAGAAAAAAGAACAACCGTAGATTATACGTTGCATAAAAAGGCGCTCCTTTAGTAAAAGGTAAACGAAAACGGCGTGTTTGATAAACTCGGTCAGCAACCGATTGACTATTTTTAAGTTTTCTTCCAACAAGAATAACCTCAAAATCGTTTTCATGTAAAAAAGAACATACTTTATGCACACGTTGGTCTGTGTACAAGTCATTCGTTACTGAAACAATGATGCGTTTTTTTGACATATTACAAAAGTAATTTAAAATTTTAACATTGCGATGCCAAAAGTCTAGTGTTACATTTTTACTTTTACCAGCATATATGGCAATTCTAAAATTCATTATTTACAGCAATATTCTTGTAAGTTCTTCTTCGGGGATTTTAGCATTTGCTTGTTCTTATCAGCTTGGAAATAAACATTTTTATGGAATTGGATGGGTTGTATTCTTTGCTACTTTGTTTATTTATAACATTCAGCGCATTATCAGAATAAAAGAGCCAAAGATTCAAAAATCAGAGCGACATATTTGGATTGAAAAAAATCAAAATTTAATTATATTTTTTTCAATGATTGGTCTGATAAGCTCGATATTTATTTATTTTATCGTTTTAAAATGGGGAAGTGATTTTTGGGTATTGTCGTTTGGAGCTATTTTGGGATTAGCGTATGTATTAAGTCCACACCCAAAACTTTCTGCCTTACGCGATATTCCATACATTAAAATCTATATTATCGGGATACAATGGTCGGTTGCAGCGGTTTTTTGGCCATATTTCAGACAATCGGAGGCAATAGAATTTCCTACTTTACTTTTGGGGTCTGTATTTTTTTATATTCTGACTGCTACGATTCCTTTTGATATCCGCGATATTGTGAATGATAATAAAAATAAATACACAATCCCGCAAATATTTGGGCAAGCTGGAGCAAAATCAATTGGGATAGGGTTTATCATTATCAGTGCAGTTTGTTTGCTTTTCTATTCTCACTCGATTAATCATCTACTTTTCGGATTGGCATTTACTGGGTTGATTATTCTCCTAATTTTGAGTCATCCAAAACGACATGAAATGTATTATTCTGGAATAATTGATGGCTGGATTATTTTTTATGCATGGACCATCTATTCAATTGGATAAAATAAAAAAGGGAGCGTGTACTCCCTTTAAATTTGATTGATTTTCCGTTAAAAGAAAACCATTTTTATAGTTTAGATCATAATTAGTAGTCCCTGTTGGCGACAAATATATGAATATATTAGATAAACATCCAAATTTTACCGATATATTTTTTAACATTTTTTTAACCATTTGTTTTTCCTTGATTTATAAAGGACTTTCAGATTAATACAAGATGGTTTATTATTTCAAAATTATTTATGAATTCGTGAAATCTAAATGCTCAACAAAAGTTATAGTAAGTTAAATAATTTTATAAATAATCTTAATGGTTATTTTCTAAGCACCCATGAGGAGAAGTTTTCTAATGATAATTTTTGGCGTAATGCTTCCATTTCTGCCATATCTTTTACATTTCCAGCTGAGATTCTGTGCAATCCTCCTTTTACATCTACTTCGTATGCTTGGTAACCTTTATTTTGTAAATCTTCTATCAATTTTTTGGCATTTTTCACGTCTCCAAAGCAGCCAACAATTGCGTGCAATGAATGTATCTGTGTAACGCTCTTCTCAGTTAAATCATTTATTGAACTTGACTGAACTTTTTCATCAGAATTGTTCCCACGATTTATACTATTTTTAACAGGCAGAAACAAATCTACACCGACAGGATATGAAAACACTTCTGTTTCTTCAGTTAAATTGGCAGTAATATTTTCTAGGTGATTAGAAGGAGTAAATTTATTCACCATCAATTCTTCATGATTAATGGAAGGAATATATTTTTCTGTAATCTTGCTTTTAAATGGATTAAAATCTGCTGAATATAAAACTCCCGATTTTAATACATCGGTTTTCATTGGAATCCACAAACCATAAAACAAGAGCGGAATTAATGCGGCAACAGCAGTATATTTTATAATTTTTCCAATTATCTTTTTAGGAGATTGATGTTCTTGAATCGCAGGATGAGTGATGATTGGAGCTTGTTCAGAAACGTTAACTTTCTCCTGTTGTTTTGATTTATTTTGATGGACTATTCGTTGTTTTTGTTCAATGACAGGTTCTTCGGATTTTTCAGGAACAAACTCCACGCTCCTTAACCCATAAGAAGAAAGTAATAAATTAAAGAACCGATCTTGTTCAAACAAAACCTTTCCTGCTTTACTTTGATATAAAAAACCAACATTTTGAAACTGAATACGCTCATTGTTGTTTAGCGATTCATTAATTTGTTGAACTTCTTTACGTAATATAAATTGTGCTTCTTCGTATGATATTTTTTCTTTTTCAGCCAGAAAATTAATCATCAGTCCGTCATTCAAAATAAGGTTTTTATTAAAACTAACAGCTTTTGAAGGAGGAAAGATAATGCCTGTTTGGACATCAACCTTAGCAGAAACATAGTTTGTTACGAAACCACCCAATGAAGGAATAATCACGCAATCATTGCGCAAAAGCAATTCGAATAATATGTCTCTTATATACTGCACAATACAAATATACGAATTTTAAAAGATTTTGTTGCAGTGATTATACAGTTTATTCTTTTACTTCCTTATCTCTAAACAGAAAGCCCAGTCCCATTCTACTCAAAGATTTCTTTTCAAAATTATAGAAAAACTTATATTGACCAAAAATCCACCCGATGATTAGTAATAACACAAAATATACTGGTAAAATAAGTATTGAAGCAAGTGGCCAATAGAAATACCAACCGATATCTTTACTAATTCCTAAAAAAGTAAGAACTGGTTTCATGAGGTAAGCTGCAATACTTCCATTAATCGAGAAAACGATAAGAATTATAATAAGTTGACTTGTAGATTGGATTTTCCAACGCTCTTTTAATCCCATATTTTTATTTATTTAATTTTAACAACTTACAATGAAAATGCAAAAATACGGAATAAACGGTAATAGTGGACTTATTTATTTAGAATAATTCTTAATACGTTTTCGACATCACTTGGAACATCAATATTTGGCGTTTCAATTTCTGTTATTTGAACACGGATTTTATAGCCATAATACATCCATCTCAACTGCTCTAAACTTTCTGTTTTTTCAAGTTTTGTCTGTTGTAAACCAACCAGTTCTGCTAAAACATTCTTCCGATAAGCATAAAGTCCAATGTGTCTTAAAAAAGGATATGCCTCATCGCTCATTTCAAAAGGAATAGGGCTTCTTGAAAAATAAAGTGCATCAGACTTTTCATCAACCACTACTTTGACTCTATTGGAATTTTGAATATCTTCTACTGCTATTTTTGGAGAAGCAATGGTAGCAATTTCGACAGATTCATCAGAAAAGGCTGAAATAAGAATCTTCAATTGTTCAACATCAACCAAAGGTTCATCTCCTTGAATATTGACTACAACATCAAAGTCTGAATACTTTTTAATTACTTCTCCACATCGATCTGTACCGCTTCGATGCTCTTCAGCTGTCATCATATAATTTCCACCAAATGAAGAAACATTTTTCGCAATTCTTTCATCATCAGTAGCAACAACAACTTCAGAAAATAAATTTGAATTTGCCACTCCTTCGTAAACCCGTTGAATCATTGTTTTACCAGCTAAATCAATTAATGGCTTTCCGGGGAAACGAGATGATTCATATCTGGATGGGATAATTGCTAAAACTTTCATTATAAATCTGCTTGAAACCTTAATACAAACTGACGCGGAGCTTGGATGTCTCCTGGTCGTGTCATGTACTCAACATTAAATAAATTGTTAACAATAAAATGGATTTGATATTTAGATTTGAATTGATAACCAACCCTAAAGTCAAATACCAAATCTCCTTTTTTCTTTTGTTGTTCTTGTCTATACTCCTTCAACCCATTTAAAACAGGAATTGGGGGTGTACCTGGGAAGATAATAGCTCCTTCTTCAAAAGTCTTATCAATATTCTCCATAAAACTGTTATATCTTGCACCAAACCCCAGTATTATTCCTTTATATTTTAATTGAATGTCTCCTTTTGCAAGGTGTCTGAATCTATATTTCAACATTTTAGAATCAGGATTTGAAAGACCTCCATTTCCTATAAGCGCATCACCATAAACATAGACAGAATCTGGGTCTAACACAATTGGATTCATGTAAGTATAACCCATTAACGCACTAATTTCAACATCTCCAATATTTCCTATACCATTGATTGACAATTCCGCTCCAATGATTCTCGCTTTTTCAGCATTTTGGGCTTTAAATCCAAACCATTTCGGTACATCTTCAGGCTTCATTACAGTAATTGAATCTGGTTTATGGAATCCAAAGGTAAATTCAATCATGTTTTTATATTCATTGATAAAGCCAGCTAAATCTATAAATCCTTTAAAGTTTCCAATTTTATATCCTTGTTTAATCCCAAGTTCTGCAGACCAGCCCCTTTCTGACTTCAATTCAGAATTGGGAATAATATTTACAGCTCCCATTGATGTAGAAGCAAATCGCTCTGCAATTGAAGGGTATCGATAAGCTTGACCAAATGAAGCCCTGATGTGTGTATTTTCAAATGCTTTATAATGCAGCCCTGCTCTAAATATTGGTCGAATATTGATTGACTTTGTTGAATCTTTAGATAAATATAACTTTGAGTCAGGTTCCAAATCGTTTGCCCGATAATATTCACCCCTTACACCAGCAGTAAGTGTAACTCGCCCAAATGTCTTATCCAATTGTCCATAAAAAGAATAGTTTTGAGATTTATGATTGCCATATAATACCGAATTAATATCACCCCACTGTCCTGTTAAACCAGCAGTAAGATGAAATCCAGCATTAAAATTTCTATCAAATTTATAATCTATATAACTCATGTTAGCCTTAGCACTATTCTCGCCCGAAACATTGGTTGTATTATAAAACCTTCCCTGTATGTTGTGCTTATTATTATACTTATCAAAATAAACAACATAAGGGTCAATCATTGCTCTAAACGCTTCTACGATTGACAAAGTAGATGAGTCGGAATACAAATCTTTAGAACCACCTAATGGATAATACCCTAAACTATCACTTTCCCAAATAAGAAAGATACCTTTGTCTTCCATTGAGAACGAATAATTCAGACCCGCTTTTAATCGATTCATTTTTTTTGGTTTAAAAATAAACCCTCCGTTTAATCTTCCTCTTCTAGCTTCTACGCCAGCTCTGTATCCGTCAGTCATAAATCCGTACGCAGAAACTGTATAACCAAAATTCTTTAGCATTTTACCATGATAGGCGCTAATCTGATTGCTTAATAGGGCTTTACTCGACCACTTTAGGCTACTTCTTCGAGGATTATCGTAAATTCCAATTTGATAACTTACCTTTGTTTCTCCTTCAATTGTCGGGTCTTTATCTTTTAATGAAACAATTCCGTTAAGCGCACCGCTTCCATACAATACCGAGGATGCACCTTTTAATACTTCGATTTGAGCGATATTCTCTAACCCAATTGATTCCCATTTGATATCACCTGCATCAGCCGAAAGGAGTGGAATATCATTCCATACAGCCATAACCCGACTACCAGCACCATAAGAAAAACCGCTTCCTCCACGAATACTGACTTGTCCATCCATTGTATATGCACCTGGAGCTTGGTTTACAGCATGTTCCACATTTGTAATACCTTTATTTTCGATTAATTCTGGTTTAATTATTTCTAAAGAAATAGTAACTTCTTCGATTTTTTGCTTTCTTCTAGATGCTGAAACAACAATTCCTTCCAATTCCTGTGCTTCTGGTTTCATTTCAACAACAAAGATTTCGGTTGGCTGTGCTTTAAGTACTATCTCTTTGCTATGATAATCAAAAATTGAAAATTTTAAAGTTAAAGGATACTCAGGTGCTTTAATCGTAAATGAACCTTCTAAATCGCTTCTTGCTTTATCTCCTTTATGGTTTTCAACCAACACTCCGTATAAAGGATCTTTATTTTCATCCAAGATTACTCCCGTAATTTCTTGTGCCAGAGAGGGAAAGATTGATAGAAAAAATAAAAAAGGGAAAATTTGTTTCATATTAATAAAATATATGTTATTTTTAATCACCTAAATTAAAATAATTATTTTGAAAAACAACCACTTAAATTACCAAGTTGCACTAACTTTATTAGAAGGCATTGGTCCAAAAAATGCTAAGATGCTCCTTTCTCATATGGGAAATGAAACTAATATTTTTGAAAGCAAACAAAATATTAAAACAACTATCCCTGGTTTATCTAAGGAACGCTTTCGTAAATTAAATAAAAGTAACGCATTAAAAGAGGCAGAACCCATTGTTGAATATATTAAAAAGAATAAAATTGATACAACCTTTTTTACTCATTCAGAATATTCTCAACGATTAAAACAATGCGCGGACAGTCCCATCTTGTTATATCATAAAGGCGATTTTGACTTTAATCACCCTAGACCAATATCAATAGTGGGGACAAGAAGTATGACTCGATATGGTAAACAATTAATTAATGAGCTTTTAACTACACTAAAACCTTTTAATATACAAGTTATTTCTGGATTAGCACTAGGCGTAGATGGATATGCACACCGAAAATGTCTTGAACTTGATATTCCAACCATCGGAGTCTTGGGTCATGGATTAGATTATATTTATCCTGCTCAGCACAAATCTATTGCTTCACAAATGATACAAACAAAAGGATGTGGAATTATAACCGAATTTCCTAATGGAACTCTTCCTGACAGAATGAATTTTCCGCAGAGAAATAGGATTGTTGCAGGACTTTCAATGACAACTATTGTTATTGAAAGTGGCGATAAAGGAGGCTCTTTAATTACTGCCAATTTAGCCAATGATTACAATAGGGATGTATTTGCTTTCCCTGGAGATGTAAATAGACCTTTTTCTAAGGGTTGTAACAATATAATACGAAGTAATACAGCACATCTCATTACCAGTGGCAAAGATTTTATAAGTATAATGGGTTGGGAAGAAGAAAATAAAATAAAAGTTAGACAAATGAATCTTTTTGACAACTTAAAAGGAGATGATAAACTGATTGCAAACACAATTAAGGATGCAGGAAAAATTTCTATTGATATTCTTTCCTTAAAATTAAAAAAACCAGTACATACTTTAAGTAGTACTCTTCTCAAATTAGAGATTGAAGGTATAGTTATGTCATTGCCTGGAAAAAATTATTCTTTAGCAATACTATAAAGTATTAAGAAGACTATAAAATATAATAGTGGTTAAAATAGCGGTACAAGTTAATGTACCGCTAAAGAATATGATGAACAAAGACTTTGTTTATACAAATTCTTCGTATGCTTCTTGAAGATTTTCAGCAACCATTTCTGCTGTAACACCTTCAATGTGATGGCGTTCAAGAAAATGAACTAATTTCCCGTCTTTAAAAAAAGCAATTGACGGAGATGAAGGGGGAAACGGTAGAAAATATTCTCTTGCCCTTTGTGTTGCTTCGTTGTCAACACCTGCAAAAACGGTTCCTAATACTGTTGGTTTTTTTTCACTGTTTTCTAATGAAATCTTAACCCCCGGACGCATATTTCCAGCAGCACATCCACAAACACTATTTACAACCAACAGAAGTGTTCCTTCTGTATTCTTTACTAATTCATCAACTTCTTCTGGAGTTGTTAAATCTTTAAAACCAATTGAAACTAATTCTTCTTTCATTGGATTTGTTAATTCTGGAGGATACATATTGTAATTTATTTGAATCATTAATTTACTAACATACAAATTTAACATCAAAATCTTAAATTTGTTTAGATTTAAAGTAATATTTACCCGTTGTGCATTTGAAAAATAATTAAAAAAGTTGTTCAATTTTACGATATAATTCGTATATTTAATTGACTATCAAATAATTAAATGTCATGAACAACTTTATTCAAAATTACGAAATAATCTTAGAAAACATTGCAAATTTTAAAATTTCCTTTGATTCTAATTGAGCCAAATTTCTATTGTTATTAACCAAGTTTGAGCGGAAAGCAATATAATTTCTAAAGTTTTCGATTAAGTACAAATATTCCGCATATTTTCTGTCATTTTCAAGGGAATATAAAACAGAATCTGCTTTGGTGAATGCACCTTGTTCAATGTAAAAATCCATCAAACCAACTTTGTTAAAGACTTCATCACCCATTTTAGCTACTTCCAAACGGTCGCTATCTGTATATTCTTCTTTTGATTTTGTAAAATGTTTTATCCAATTTCTTGTACTTGATAAATCTGAATGAACAGAAGACATTTGTCCTTCCAATACAGTACGCAACGTTTTACTATCATAATTTCGATAGTGTCCATAAAAAGTGTGTAAAGCCAGGGAAATTATGAAATTTGTAATTGCAAAATAAATTTTATAAGATATGGACTTTACACAAGAACAAATTACAACAATTTTAACTGATTTTTCAAATAAACCAGATAATGGTTATGAAAGATTTTTCAAGTTCTTAGATAAGTGGGGGGAGAAGTATTCTTCGTTTAAAGCCATGAAAACCAATCCAATATACGCTTCTTACTTCACATATTTAAACTATCATGTTCAAATAAGAAGAATGATTTACACCACGAATTGGATAGAACGATTAAATAGAAATTACAAAAGAGCTTTAAGGATGAGAAACTCAATGCCTTCGCCAGAATCAGTACTATTTTTACTGGGTAGTGTAGCGATGAGAA
>JBBAEU010000005.1:0-123232 GCA_041655765.1 Brumimicrobium sp. | reverse complement strand
TGGGGCTGGAGAAGGTCCCAAGGGTTGGGCTGTTCGCCCATTAAAGTGGCACGCGAGCTGGGTTCAGAACGTCGTGAGACAGTTCGGTCCCTATCTGTTGTGGGCGTTAGATTTTTGAGAGGACCTTTCCCTAGTACGAGAGGACCGGGAAGGACGCACCTCTGGTGTACCTGTTGTGGCGCCAGCTGCATCGCAGGGTAGCTATGTGCGGATGAGATAAGCGCTGAAAGCATCTAAGCACGAAACTCACCTCAAGATGAGAAATCTTTTAAGGGTCGTGGAAGACTACCACGTTGATAGGCTACAAGTGTAAAGACAGCAATGTCAAAGCTGAGTAGTACTAATTACCCGTAAACTTATAGTTTTACTGTTTACTATTTCAATCACCCAATATTTTAAGAAACCAAAAGCATTTACAACTTTCGGTGTCTATAGCAGTAGGGTCCACCTCTTCCCATTCCGAACAGAGAAGTTAAGACTACTTGCGCTGATGGTACTGCCAGCTAACTGGTGGGAGAGTAAGACGACGCCACTTTTATAAAAAGCCCGTATTCAAATGAATATGGGCTTTTTCTGTTTAAAAATGTTTTTATATGAAGATGTATAAAGAGATATTCCTTGAGAATGAGATGCTTATATTTAGAGCATTCTGGGGTACAGATAAATATGAAATGAAATCTGACGTAATTAACTTCGATATAGGATTGTAGATCATCCCTTGGCAGCTCTGGATAACAAAGCTTACGTAAACAGTAGGAAAGGAATATTTTTATTATGTTTCATATAGCGACAAGTCTTTACTACAACCAGATATATTTCGAATATGTCTGAAAAAGGGAATACTCTGAAGTCAGACTCTTATTCGTATTGTTTTAGCTTAAATGATAAAGGTGATTTGTTTTTAGTTGCCAATAGAGATAGATCTAATGAAAAGTTTAATATGACACTATGGGTATTAAAATCAAATGAAAGTAATATCACATCCTTATCCACTTTTTCTTCTAATAGTAAAATCGAATATCCTGTGAATGTGAAAGCTTATAGAAATGAAGTTTTAGTAATAACCAAAGATGTAGGAACTAAAGTATACCGTAGTTTTGATGGGGAAATAAGCTTTGCTATGGAGTAGCTAAAATTTTTATCTTTAAATCCTACTTGTTTTACTGATTACCCAAATGATAGCACGTTTTATACTTATTGATATGTAAATGGATTAGGTGTTATTCAATCCGACAAGTGTGATTAATGTAATAAGTAATTGAAATAAAGTAAACAAACAAAAAAGCCTAACATTACTGCTAGGCTTCTTTATTTTATGTCTTTCTTATTTTTCTTATTCAATAATCAATTTTATTGGCAATGTATTACCGTTTAAATCATGCGTTAAAAGGTAAGTTCCAGCTTGAACTGAAGAGATATCGAAAGGAATAGTATTTATTCCTATTTCTAATACTATTGATTGAGCAGAAACCACTCTTCCTGAAATGTCATAGACTGTAAACTTCACAACTTCTTGTTTGTCTGATGAAATTGCTACTTTGAACATACCGTTCGATGGATTAGGGTACATTGAAACCACTCCACTATTCATCTCTTCATTGTCTAATGATAGATGTGAATCTGTTTTGCTAGCATGCAAATATACTTTACCAAAGTCATTTGTATTCACTTCAATAAACTCTGCGTTAGAGATGTTGTTCGGGGTATCTCCATTTGTATTTTGAGTAATCCACTGAGTTGTTATTCCTACAGCACAAATTTCTCCATTTGCTAGTGTAATTCCTAAATCAACTATTCCATTTGACAAATCATCATTAAGGTTATTCGGTGTTAACGTACCCAATAAAGTACCCCCATCTCCAGCAGCTAATGTTAAATCAATTCTTTCTTGAGAAAGGAATGGAAGCATAATCGTAGAAGTTTCAGTATTGAATTGACCCTCTTCAACTTCTATATTGAATGTTCTCGGTAAATAAGCAGTCCAAAAACTTTCGTTTCCTGGTACTTCACAGGCCTCTTGGAAATTCACTGTATTTTCTACGCTTACAGTCATTGTTACTGTTCCTTCTTGGTTTTGTGGATTGATAGAACCAATATATTTTCCTGATATTGGATTGTAAAAATGAATAGGTTGGTCTCCCGATAAATAACAAGTCGCCGATTCATTATCTTCTGCTAATTCTTCTATTATCGTAGGTAATTCATAAGTAATTTGAGATGAATCTGCCTCACAACTACCGTTTCCAGCTATAACAATTGTATATGTTGTCGTTTCAGAAGGTGTATCTGTTCCAACATATTGATTTGTCGGGTCTGGAAAATCTAATTGATTTCCAGAGGAGACAATCCATTCTAAGCCACTTCCACTTGGGTTATTTCCTCCATTTGCTTCTATTGTAATTTCTCTACCATGACAATTGTTTTCTAATGCATTATCAATGGTTAGAACAGGAGCTATTGGTTTCTCATATACAGAAACTTTAACAATATCACTTATATCTTCTAATTCACATCCTTCAATAATCGGATGAACAGTATAGAGATAAGACTCTGTTGGCGCAATAGTTGGAGTAATGGTTGTTTCTCCTTCTACAAAATCGATTCCATCCCAAACAAATGAAACATCTAAGGATTGATCACCTTCATAAGTGAACTCTCCTTGAATAGTTACTTCTTCTCCTTCACAGATGGTTAAATCTGGTCCTGTCGTCAAAGTAATATCTTTTGCGATAACTGTAATTATAATTACACCATCTGCTCCGTCACCTCCTGGTTTCATCGGACGATTAGGGCCTGAACTACCAGCTCTTATTCCACCACCACCTCCAGCGCCGTATACTGAACCGTTTTCAGCGTCTAAAGTGGGAACTTGATTGGTTTTAGCACATGCAATAGCACCAGTACCACCGTTCCCGCCGTATCCATCGCCAACACCTCCTTCTCCTGGTGTTCCTTCATATTTTGCAGAAAATGTAGAAAAATCAATTGTCCAACTCGCAAAACCGTTTCCTCCATTATTCCCGTTTCCAAGATTCGAAGCGGCCGCTCCACCGCCCCCTCCTGAAACTACGTCATTCAGAGGAGAGCCTCCACCTGGTGTAAAACCACTGATAGCTCCATTTCCGCCATTTCCTCCTGCAAATACGATATCTCCAATAGAAGCTTGTGCACTTCCTCCATTTCCGCCAGTAGCTGTGTTGTTTTCTACTCCAAAACCACCTGCAGCTTTTACTGAAGCATCTTGTTCTGAGTTTCCAAACCAAGTTGTTCCTCCATTACTGATTCCGTCTTGACCGCTTCCTCCTAAACCGATATTAAAGTTGAACGTTTCTCCAGGAGTCACACATAAGACAGAAGAAGCGTAAGCTCCACCACCGCCACCTCCTGTAGCAGCGCCTTGTTCGATAGGGTTGACTAAATCAACGAAGCCACCGCCACCTCCAGCACCAATACATTCTATACGAACAATGCTAACTCCGGCTGGTACGACCCATTCGGTGAGGGCAGTATCTGAGTCTATAATAAAAGTTGTTTCAGTCTGTGCAATAGAAACTGTGCTGAGCACAAATGACAGTATAAAAATAGATAAACGAAAAAAAATAGGTTGTAAAAAATGTAACATTTGTTTTGTTATTTATGGTTGTTTAGATCTATTAATTAGGTGGGTAGTTATTGTAGAACACCTTTTGTGACGACAAATATAGCCTTATTTTTAATATATTCAAAAGATTTGACCTCTTTCTGTTTTTTCCTTTTTTTTGAGTAAACCTTCTTAGAAAATCTCATGGTGCGCAGCATTCGCCTTGGAATTCCATTGATTTTTTTGTTTCGTTTTTTTATCAAGAAAAAAATGAAAAAGAATAATCTTTAGAGCGATAATCTCTTCAAATCGTAAGATATTGTTTTAATCGGACAATAATGATATAGATTATTTCAGGGAATCACCTTCTTCATTTCATGGAGTAAAATATGTTCTAAAAGCTCACGACAAATAGCATATTTAAATCAACAATACATCGCTGATTGTATTGGCATTTCAACTAAAGGATTTTCAAAAATCGAAAATGGCGAGATCCAAATCACGTTAAAAAGATTGGGTGAAATAGCCAATGCACTTGACGTATGTCCGTTAGATTTATTGCTCTTTAACCCTTTTAATCCTTCTGATTTTAAAACAGAAAGCTTAACGAAAACTCTTCCTCTACTTCAATATTCAATTACATCCAACAAAATGAATTAAGAATAAAACACTTAGAAAATAGATTAGAAAACGACATTTTTTTTGAAACCAATATTAGGCATTCTATTTAATATCTATTACTACTAAAAAATGGTAATGTTGATTATAATCTCTTAATTGACAAAGAAAAACTCCTCCAACCTTGACGGCGGAGGAGTTTTTTAGTTTTTAAATATAAAAAGTATATTAACTTCTTTATTTCACCACTATTTTCACAGGTTCAAAATACACGTCTGCAATTACTTTCAACACATAAGTTCCTGGTTTTAAATACGCTTTTTTGTCGATTGAAACTTGGGTTATTCCCTCTGGAATTTGCAGGTGTTGAGCGGAAATTATTTTTCCTGTAATGTCAAACAACTGCAATTCAGCATCCGAAATGGCTTTGTCTGTGGTGATTTCTACAATGAAATCTCCGTCGTTTGGATTAGGATAAACAACCATGCTATTGCTAATTCCATCACACGAAACACTTATTGGACCAAATACTTCTTCTTCTCCGTCAAAGTCTATTTGTCTTAAACGATAGTAAGAAATGCCGCCAGAAGGCTGAGTGTCTATTACTGTGTATGAAACTGTTGTCGTTGAATTTCCTGCTGCTTGTTCTTCTGAAACAAACGTCCATGTTTGACCATCACGACTTTTTTCTACTACAAAACGCTCTGAATTTTTCTCTGAAGCTGTTGTCCAGTTTATTTGCACTTCCTTATTGCATGATGCTGATAAGTTTGTTAATTCAACAGGAAGAGGGGAGTTGTCTTGATGTTTGTGTAAGAAAAACTCTGAGAATTGTTGAATACTAAAATCAATATATTGTGTATTTGCAATTCCTTGAGGATTTATTCCGTTTCCGCCGTTAGGAATGCCTCGAATTGTACTTGCGCAATCTGCTTGTGTGGCATTTCCATCTTCTGTTGCTCCTGTAATTTTCGTCAACATCATATTTTGCCTTGTTGCCGATGGATCAATTGTTCCACCATCAAAAGGATTGTTTGGTGTATCTGTTTGTGCAAAATTATTTAAAGCAACCAATTCAGAATTATTGTATGGTAAACGTACCGAAACATTATTCCCAAAATCACTTCCATTGGTATAAATATCCGAGTTCATTATCCATCTTCTGCCCATGTAAGCTGTATGGAAAGAAGAATGACCAGGTTGGTTACAATCTTCCATATAAGCAGGAGCACCGACGAAGGTTGTCATGGTAACGTTTCCAAGATTTCCGCCGTTTGCGTTTATAGAGCCTAAGAATCTTCCGCTGGTGTGATAAAAATGAATAAACTCATTTGCGTTTACAACACAAGTAGCAGACTCATTGTTATTGGATAGAGTCGTTCCAATAGGCGGTAAAACCACAGTTTCATTCACACACGATGTAGTTCCGCAATTGTCTATTTTCTTTGCATAGTACGTAGTAGTTTCCGTTGGATAATACTCATCTCCAGGAGAAAGGGTAATCGATGTGCCCTCACCAATCATAGGGTGTTTAGATACGATAATAAAATCAACTTCCATTTTAGAACCTATAGGAATATTGTGAACACTATTACTTCCAACTTTATCGAAATAATCAAAACGAAGCCCCGTGATTGTACCATTCCAATTAGCATCGTCAGACATTTTAAATGAAACAGTGTGCCAAACATTATTATCTGTATCAAAAATGTTGAGTTTACTCCCTGCTCCAGGTTGTGTAAAAGGATAAGGGTTGACTCCACAGCCATTTTCCTTTGTAAATAAAACTCCCATCCTAAAAGTTGGATATGTCGCTGGGTTCAAATTAGTGATTTTATAACGTACGTTTACATATTCATAGGTATTAGCATCAATAGTTGCATTACCGACTAAAGGGTACATCCAGATAAATGGATCTGTATCTGTATCTGTATTAATAGTTTCTAATTGTAAAATTCCGTTACTTGTAGAATAGCTTGTATTTCTATGCAAATATTCACAAGTTGGGTCATTATATTTAAAATCATTCCAAAGCTCTATATAACTTTCGTTATCACAACTATTCGGATTTGGCGAAGTTTCTCCTGAAGCAGCATACCATACATTTACAGCACCAGTACCGTCTGTTCCTCCATTTTGGGTTAAGGTAATATTATTTCCATGACAATAATTTCCACCGCCTGTAGATGCGGTTGGGGGAGTAGAAGATTCAGAAATTGTGATTACTTTACTTACTTCACAACCGTTTGCATTAGTAAACGTAACCGTTACTGTTCCTGCTGCTACAGGTGTTAATTCTCCTGTTATTTCATCAATTGTAGCTGAACCTGTTCCGTTGGTTACAGACCATTTTGGCACAGCATAACGAACGATGACTACACCATCAGCACCTTTTTGTGCTTCTCCTCCACTTCCTCCATTTCCACCTCCTCCACCAGAGCCCGTATTAGCCTTTGGAGCTCCATTACTTCCTCCTCCAACGCCGCTTCCTCCAGCGCCACGTGTTCCTGATACAAAAGTACCACAGCCTACAAATCCTGTATAACCTCCACCACCACCACCGGCATAGTAAGAGGGCGTACCGGTAATATTACTAAGAGTTCCAGCACCACCATCTCCTCCTTTAGGTGTATTTCCATCAGTACCATGAGTACCATTCCCGTTAGAGCCACCCCCACCTCCACCAGAAGATAGGCAGCCTTTACCAAGAGTTCCATTACCACCATTTCTAAAACCTGTTCCTGCAGAATTTCTTGGAGTACCAGTTGCACCACCCCCTCCACCACCAGAGCCTTGAATTGTTCCTGTACCACCATTTTGACCACCAACCCCAAAATCTCGGGAAGCACCACCTCCACCTCCACCAGCTGTGTAAGTGCCAAATGCTGAATGTGAACCATTCGTAGCGGCAGTATTTGGAGGAGAAACGTTGTTATGAGGAGCCCCTCCTGCACCTACAACAACATTTGTACTTGCAGCTATGTTGATTCCAGCTTGGTCTAAAAAACCACCGGCACCACCGCCACCGCCACCGTTTGCGCCACCACCACCGCCACCGCCAACGACTAATATACGTGCGTTTAAAGGTGCAAAACCTTGAGGGTTAAAAGTACCACTTGTTTTAAATTCATGTATTCTGTAGTTATCAAAAGTAGAAATGCTTCCTCCTGTTGGGAAAGTTGCACCTGCGGGTAATTCTCCCGGTGCATCATAATTTATTGTCCCTCCCAAACAAATTGTTGAAGGACCTGTGATATCAAGAGGAGTAACAGTAACTGTTACTTGGTCGGTAAAGGTACAAGCCCCTGAAGTAGCTGTTAATGTATAGGTTGTGGTTTCTGTAGGATTAACCGTTGGTGTTAATGTATTTTCACCCGAGACGATAGGACCTCCTGACCAGGAGTAGGTGTTAGGTGAATTAAATCGTATCCAGTATCTATTGGAGAAAACACCCCAATTATAATTCCCTGGAAAACTACCATCTCTAAATGCTCTGACACTGCAATTATATCCCCAGTTATTATGATATCTAAAAGTCGGATAATTAGTATTCCAAGATCCATCTCTATTTTCCCAAATTAATTCTAACGAACCTGTTCCTGAGTAATAAAACGGACTACTAAAGTTTATAGTAAACCAGCCAGAGCCGTTAAATGTTATTGTGCCATCATAAACTTTAGAATAACTATTGTCCGAATCAGGATTATTTGCTCCATTTGAACCAGCATTGTACGAAGTGTTATATTGAAGAATACCTCCTACATTTTTAAGATATATTCTTTGATTATTCATTGTGTAGTTTGAAGGTGTATTGTGAACATAAATGTCTATAGATTGAATCCACTTAGCTCCACCAAGCTCTCCTTCTCTGTATAAGTGACGAGTATAACTATAATCGTAGTATCCATTTGTAAAACCATTTTGAGAATTATCCGAGTTAGTTGTTCCTACTGTTGTTTGAGACACTGTTTCATTTGCACTCCCTTCTAGTTGCACACTTCCGCTACATTCAATAGTTTTATTCGGTCCAGCATCAACGCTGAAAAGGTCGTAAGTAACTGTAACAATCCATGAATTTGCAACAAGCGTGTGCTCACATGATGAAGAGGGATTACAAGCAGTTGTAGTACACCGTGTATTATAATGTCTCAATGTAAAGGTTTGGTTACCCGAAGTAATCCCTTGAAGAATGGTTGTACTGTTTCTGTTGTATGGCATTGTTCCTGTTGAATTTCCAGTTCCAGGTGTATATGATGCTTCTGTGCCATTAGGTCCCTCCATCCTTGATCGTTGATCTGACATCCTACCAGGAGCGCTTCCACCCGCAGTAATTTGATACTGAAAATGTGTATTGCTAACAACAGCTCCGCAAGGAAGATTTACACTTGTTGTTGTTGTACATGCGTTAGATTCGGGAGCTCCGTTTAATTTAATAGCAGCAGAAGGTGGTGTATTTGTAGCGGTGGGGTCCACCGTAATTGGATAAACACGGTCGTTGCTTGCAAGCCATGAAGCAGGTACTAATAATTTAACTTTGTAGCCCGCATTGGTTTTTATCGTTTGGTAAGCTCCACTTATTCTATGTTCGGTAATTTTTTCCTTGTTCTCTCCTTCATAAGCATCATAAATTATAGGGCTTGAAAACCCTCCAATAGGCGTTCCATTTTCATCTCGTATTTCAAGATTACCTTCCCAACCTACATGAGTCATGTTACCTTCATAGAAGTTTAATGTATATCCTTTTGGGAGAATTAATTCATCTTCAAAGATAACGTGTTCCGCTAGGCTTGGTAATTGCAAAGGAGAATTGATGGTAAAATCGGTTCGCAACTCTGAAAAGTTCATGTACTGGGTTCTATCAATACCGTTAAAGTAGTTTTTTAAAACAATACTGTTTTCTTCTATTTCGTATTCTCTTATCTCAGAAACAGCTGTTTCTTTGTTTAGATTATTCCCATTTTTATCTATCACAGTCATTGTTGATGTAAATCCCCATTTCATAGATTTGTCTTTTGTCAAATACATTTCATTTAACCCATTTTTTGTATTGATAGACAAGGGTCTGTCTGTTCCAGTAATTTCAACAATTCTTTGGTTATAAGGATTTATAGTAGGTGTATTTTGAAATGTAAGCCATCTTCCTAATTCATCTTTATAATGAAAAACTCCTTTAACTGATGTTTTTGAATAGCTTCCGTCAGGATTTTTAAAAGTTCTAGAGTTTTCTTCTCTTAGGTTTATAATTTCTTCCCCACCAAGCTCACTTTTAAACCTACCTTCTTCTGGATGGCTTTTGTTGTTAATTAGCTGGCTATCACCCTTCCCCCTTACTTTTTTGAGAGAAGTGGCTTTGTTATTTTTCTGTCCCAACGAGCTCACTAAGAATTTTTCAGAAGGTCTTTTATCTTCAAAAACATTTTGTGTATTGAAAGTTTCATTTTCGGAAAGCAAAGTTGCTTTATCGTTTTGTTTTATCAATACACTCACACAAATAAATATAATAGATAAAATAATGATAGTAATATTGATTTTGTTGTTCAATGTTTTCATTTTCATAAGATTTTTTTAAACTATCTTAATTTAATAGGTATAGCATTTTGGTTTATACAAATTTAACAAAATTAACAACATTAGTCTTTTTCTTCAATTAAAAACCAGACCATTTTTGGTCATCGGTCTTTTTCGCGTTTTAACGGCAAGACTTTTCGCTGAAAAACTAACAAGTTGAATATCAAACACAATTGTCAGAATAAAAAAACAGAAGCTTATCCTTTGTTTTAATAGACCTTACTTACTGTTTCAATAATTCTTGATGCAACTTTGTAAGGGTCGGCTGCTGAGTTTGGCCGTCTATCTTCAAGGTATCCGCTCCAACCGTTTTGAACTGTAAACAATGGTATTCGAATAGAAGCTCCTCGATCTGAAGGCGCATAAGTAAAGTCATCAATCGAAGCGGTTTCGTGTTTTCCTGTCAGGCGCAAATGATTATCTTCACCATAGGCGTCTATATGTTCTCTTACCACTGGTCTAAAGGCCTCACAAACTTTTCTTATTTTCTCTTCAGACTTTGCATTTCTTATGTAAGAGTTAGAGAAGTTTGCGTGCATTCCAGAGCCGTTCCAGTCTAGTTCTGCTAGTGGTTTACAATGCCAATTAATTGCCAATCCATAAGCTTCTGCGGTGCGTTCAAGGAGATATCTTGCAACCCACATTTGGTCGCCTGCATTTTTTGCTCCTTTTGCAAAAATTTGAAATTCCCATTGACCAATCGCTACTTCGCCGTTAATTCCTTCTACATTTAATCCTGCTTCCAAGCAGAGGTCTAAGTGTTCTTCTATAAGCTTTCTTCCAAAAGCATAACGCGCACCTACTGGACAATAATAGGGACCTTGTGGCTCAGGCTCGCCCTCTTTGGGAAAACCAAGCGGTTTGTTGATTGATAAATCCCACAAGAAGTATTCTTGTTCAAAACCAAACCAAAAATCATTGTCTTCATCTTGAATAATAGCCCTTGCGTTGGAAGAATGAGGTGAACCATCTTCGTTGAGGACTTTATTCATGACTAGAAGTCCTATTTCCCCAAAGCTTTTTTATATTCTCCTCAATTTCTTGCTCTTTATTAGAACTTCCTGCTTTAAAAAAAACTGTACCTTTGATTTCTTTTGGCATAAATTCTTGGGCAACAAAATTCCCTGGATAATCGTGGGAATATTTATATCCTTTCCCGTAGTTCAATTGTTTCATTAATTTCGTTGGTGCATTTCGCAAGGACAGGGGAACAGGAAGAGCGCCAGTTTCTTTGACGGTTGCCACAGCCTTATCAATTGCCATGTAAGCTGCGTTTCCTTTTGGTGAGTTTGCCAAATAAATGGTACATTGAGCCAAGATAATCCTCGCTTCTGGAAAACCAATGGTTGTAACTGCTTGGAAGGTGTTGTTTGCCATGATTAAAGCAGTGGGATTTGCCAAGCCAATATCTTCGCTTGCCGAAATAATTAAACGTCGTGCAATAAATTTTACATCTTCTCCGCCTTCAATCATTCGAGCCAACCAATAAATAGCTGCGTTTGGGTCGCTTCCTCGTATTGATTTGATAAATGCAGAAATAATATCATAATGCTGATCTCCGTCTTTGTCATATCGGGCTATATTTTGCTGTGCAATTTTAAAAACTTCATCGTCTGTGATGATGATTTTTTCGTTTCTAGACATTGCATTTACCACAATCTCTAATAAAGTTAACAGTTTTCTAGCATCTCCACCCGAAATACGGATTAATACGTTTGTTTCTTTTAATTCAATATCTAATTGGGACAAGTAACTGTCTTTTTCAATGGTCGATTTTAATAAATATTCTAATTCTTCTTTTTCGAGGGGATTCAGAACATAAACTTGACATCGAGAAAGCAAGGCTGAAATGACCTCAAACGAAGGGTTTTCTGTTGTTGCTCCAATCAAAGTGATGATTCCTTTTTCAACAGCGCCTAAAAGAGAATCTTGTTGCGACTTAGAAAAGCGATGAATTTCATCAATAAATAAAACTGCCCCACTTGTTCCAAACATCCCTTGGTTTTCGGCTTTAGCTATAACTTCACGCACATCTTTTACACCTGATGAAATAGCCGAAAGCGTGTAAAAAGGTCGTTTTAAAACAGAAGAAAGTATTGTTGCAAGTGTCGTTTTACCAACTCCAGGAGGGCCCCATAAAATCATCGAAGGAATAACCCCTGCGTCTATGGCATTTCGTAAACTTGCTCCTTTTCCTAAAAGATGTTTTTGTCCTACATAATCATCCAATGTTTTTGGACGCATCCGTTCTGCTAATGGCGTTGTTGGAACTTGCATTGTTTAAATTTTATTTTATACAAATGTAGGAATTTTTGTCGTTTAGATTTCATAGATTAAATTTATAGATAATGGATGTTTGGGATTTTTTAGTAAAAATGAGTTTACAAGCAAAACTGCATTTTTAATTAGAGTGTTGGTTTTATAATAAAAGAAGCGTAAATTTAACATCAAATTGGAAGAAGATGGATTTGAATAATAAAATTGCAATCGTCACAGGAGCAAGTAAAGGTTTGGGAAAAGCAACTTCCATCGCGCTTATCCAGAAAGGATGTAAAGTCTATGGTTTGGCAAGAAGTGCTAATAAATTAGACCAATTGCGTGATGAGTTGGGCAATAATTTCCAACCGGTTGTAATGGATGTCTCTGATGAAAATGCTATAAAAAATTGGATTGAATACACATTTTCAGAAACACATCGTCCAACTATATTAATCAATAATGCAGGAATGAGTCAGTTTGATGATGTGGATAAATTAACTTCTGAAAAATGGAAAGCAATGGTTGATGTTAATCTAAATTCTGTCCATTATATGACGGCAGGAATTGTACCGTTAATGAAAGCGGATAAAGATATTTCATACATCATAAACGTTGGTTCTATTTTAGGAAAAGTAAGCGGTTCTTCGAAATCGGGGTACAGTGCTACTAAATTTGCAATTCAAGGTTATACAGAAGCACTTTTTAAAGAATTGCGTGGATTTAACATAAAAGTAAGTGTTTTAAATCCAGGTTCCATTGGTACAAATTTTTTTCAATCTTCTGGAATCGAACCCAATGAGAAGATGTTACAACCCAAAGAGTTAGCGAATATCATTGTTTATCTTCTTGAATCGCCTGATAATGTTTTAATCGACGAGCTTACTGTTCGCCCATTACGCCCTAATTAAATATCTTAAAAATAATTTATGACTAAAATAATAGCCGTAAAGTTAAAGCCTTCAGCAGAACGTTTAGTTAAAAAAGGTCATCCTTGGGTATTTTCCGATAGCATTCAAAAAATTAATTTTGACGGAAACACGGGTGATATTGTAGTTCTATTCGACCATAGAAAAAATAAACCTTATGCTGTGGGATTATTTGATATCGATTCACCAATCCGAATAAAAGTTATTCATCACAACAGCGGTGTCAAGGTTAACCAAGATTTTTTTGAACTCAAAATTAATAAGGCTTTTGTAATTCGTAAGCCTCTTTTAGGAACTAATACAAATGCTTATCGGTTTATTTTTGGAGAAAATGATGGATTTCCTGGAATGATTATAGATGTTTACAACAATGTTGGTGTTTTAAAACTTTATTCAGCTATTTGGTTTCCTTATTTAGAAATGATTATTCCAAAAGTTGTCGAACTAAGTCGAGTTGGTGCGCTCGTTTTACGGCTCAGTAGAAATTTACAAAACCAAACTACTCGTCAAGAAGGCGAAGTGCTATTCGGAGAGTTAAAGAGTTCAGAAGTAATTTTTAAAGAATATGGGGTTCAATTTAAAGTTGATGTTTTGCTAGGACACAAAACAGGGTTTTTCTTGGATCATCGGGCAAATAGACATAAAATTGGTCAGTTGGCAAAAGGAAAAACCGTTTTGGATGTTTTTTCTTATGCAGGAGGATTTTCTGTCCACGCTTTGGTTGGAGGAGCAAAAGAGGTAACGAGTTTAGATTTTAGTAAACAAGCTTTAGAGTTGGCTTTGGAAAACTCCAAATTGAATGAACATATAGGAAAACATACAGTTATCGACGGCGATGCTTTTTTGCTGTTAGAAGAAATGAAAAATCAAGGGAAAGAATTTGACATTGTTGTAATTGACCCACCATCTTTTGCAAATAGTCAGCGCCAACGAAGTGTTGCTAAGAAAAAATATGCACAACTGGCAGAATTAGGAATTGGTTTAACAAAAAATGAAGGGATTTTGCTTTTAGCATCTTGTTCTTCCCGAATAACGGCAGATGAATTGAGGCAAATTCATGTTGAGGAATTTCATCGGTTAGGAGTAGTAAATTGTGAGTTGTTGGAATTTATGCAACACGATATTGACCATCCAATTGGTTTTGAGGAAGGAGTGTACTTAAAATCGTTTTATTATCGGGTTTTTAAGTAGAGATTTAATTGAATTAGATTACTAATCCTTTACAACTTTTAAGGATTTATAATTTGAATCAGATAAAACACGAAGTGTATATGTTGATTTTGCTAAATTTTGAATATTAAATATATATTGGTTTACACCATTGTTTAACACCTCTTTGCGTTCTTGAATTAATCGACCTTGAATATCAAAGAGTCGAATAATTGCATCTTCATCATCACTGTGATTAATGATTTCAACTGTAAAGGAACCGTTTGTTGGGTTAGGGAATGCAGACAAAGTATTTTCAGTAACTTGGCTTTTACAATTAGCACTTATAGGGCCAAACATTACTTCTTCACCATTTATATCAATTTGACGTAGTCGATAATATACTAAATTATTAGAGTTATCTGTATAATTGTAATGGCTTACTGTGTTAGAATTTCCTGTGGCCTCAATTTCGGTGACAGGTCGCCATTCTTTTCCATCTAAACTTGTTTCAAGAATAAAGTAATCTGAATTATGTTCTGAGGCGGTTGTCCAATGAATATTTACTAATTGTTCATCACACAAAATTGAAAAATCTGTAAGTTCAACTGGAAGAGGTCCGTAAAAGTCTAAAGACGACAAAATGAACGTACCAAAGTCTTCAACCCCAGTTGCTGTAACTCCTGCTGCGCCTGTTGTAACTCCTGGTCCAGAACCTTGTTCTTGATTCCAAAGACCACTCCATAGTTGCATTGCAAATGTACCGTTTGGATAATCGGTTGTATTTTCTACTCCTCGATATGATAATGTTAAATCTGCAGTAATGTCACCAGAAGGAACTACGGAGTACCATCTATCAATTACTGTTTCTTTGCTTGCATCTGCTAATCCTAACACATCCGACCACATATTGGTTACACCATCTGCCCATGGTTGATTAATAACTGACACTGTTGTTCGAGTGGAAGCACTTACGTCAGAATGGGTTGTTGAGGTTTTATTTAAAACTATGGGGATATAATTATCCAAAGATGTAGGAACGCCAAAGGGAATTGTATAAATCCCTGTTGAAGTTCCTATTTCCCATGTCACAATACTTGGATTTGTAGCTAAAGATGCAATTCCTCCTGCTGGATTAGAAACTGTTCCTGTATTTACTGCATCCTCCGAGATGATTATACCACTTGTACGAGTAATTGCTCCAGTACTAGGATTGCTTATGGTAAGTCTGTGGGTATTTAATTTTAAAGGCAAACTTCTAAGTTCCAGTACACCTGTTTTATTAGAGATACCGCCAACGGTAGTATTTACATCCAACGTTTTTGTTCCTGTTCCACCTAAAGTAAGGTTGTAAAACGTGGTGCTGTTTCCCATTATATTTTGGTTACCTCCTAATAATTCTACAGTAATACCGTCATTTAAAAAGCCAATGTTTGAGGCATTATTAATCCAATTACCGTCGATGTGAAAAACTCCATCTCCAGCGTTGTTCTTTATGATTCCTGTACCAGAGCTCGTGTAATTGCCGTTAGCAGCACCATCTATGCGAACGTGTACATTACCATTAAAAATGATTTGAGAGCTTGTGTTTAACATACCTTGACCGTATAAAGCTAAACACGGAAAAAGAGATAAAAAAAGTGTTTTTAATTTCATGGAGTGTGTTTTAGTATTTTATATTTTAGTTGTCATAGCGATAGAATTGGATAAATCGATGATTCTAATCAATTGTTAGTCATTGTTTATTTATCGAGTTTTTGTTGTAAGTCTTTTACAATTTGTTCAAGTTGTTTGATTCTCTCATTTTGGGAATCAATCATCCCTTGTTGCTCTTTGATACCGGCCGTTAGTATTGGAATTAAGCCAATATAATCGACCATATAATAACCAGTAACATTATCGGCCTCTGCTCTTGATTTATGTTCTCTAGTTGGGTTTGGTATGACTTTATTGCTATTTACTAAATCAGGAAAGATTTTTTCAAGTTCTTGAGCTATAAATCCATAAGATACTTTTTTAGGATCAAATCCCATGCCTGGAAACTCGTCAGCTTTCCATTCATACTTTTTGGGTTGAATTTGCATTATTTTGCTAAGTACGGTTTCCGATGTTTCTGTTTCTATACTCCTTATGTTTTTTTTCCATCTTTCGTCAGAACTTATATATACCCCTGTTGCCCCAACGTCGCCTTGGAAATAACCAGCCCATCCGACAGAAGTCATAGTTACTAATCCTCTAACACCTACACCTGAGGCTTGATTCCAGCCCCAAATCCCAGAATTACTACCTGCAGTTGTTGCTTCAAGAGCATTATATCCATTAGATCCGTTAGAATTAGTAAAGAAACCAGCACCCCCACCGATTGTGGTATTATAACTGCTTGTGCTCCAATAACTTCCAGCAGAAACTTTTACTTCAAATAAATTAGGTTCCGTAGGTGTAGTTGTATTAATTAAAAATTGTCCTGCTGCATTAACCCTATACCTCTCTATACCATTTGTTGAAAACCCTAAAGCATCTGTTGCTGCTCTATACATACCCACGTTTGAATTTGTGGTAAATGAGTAGGCAGGAGCAGTAGCAGTCCCATTAAAGGTTGTTCTTAGATAACTTGTTCCTATGCGTAATCTCTCAGCACCACTAACTGAAAACCTTAAAAGTCCTGAACTGCTCCACATACCTGTATTGGAATTAGAACTCCATGAATAAAACGGTGATGCAGCTGTACCAAGACTCATCCCATGCACTTGGTTTGCATTGGTTATTCTAAAACGTTCAATATTATTTGTTCGAATAGTCAAAGAAACATTATCTGTTGTTCCTAAGAAATTTGTAGCAGTGTTTGTTCCTTGATTTCCGTCAGTTTTCCAAAATTTACCGTCATCACTACCTGCTAATAATCTATTCCATCTCCCATTTGCCCAATAATAATAACCAGGTGTTACATTGTTTGGCGTAGTGCCTGCGGTTGATAGATTATAAACTAATAAGGCATCAGCGGGTGCAATAATCGGAGCTGGATTATTGGTAGCTGTTAAATTTACACGCGGGATAAGCAAACCTTTATCAGGAAAATCAACTTCAAGTCCTGCACTGTTATCTGCAGGATTCCCAGTAGTATTAATTGAAACATTTTGTGCAAGACTTATATTTTTTATACTAAATAATAAAAAAATGCTAAAAGTTAAAGTGAATTTTATATAAGATGTACCCATAAGTGTAATATTTAAGTTATTTAAAATAAGTTTACAGTTTAATATGACCGTCTATAAGCAAATTTAAAACATAACCATTTAATAACCAAATTATTTGAAGTGAAAATTAATAGGACAGATTCAAGCATTAAGTTTAAGATTATCAATTACTTATGAATAGTGTATGTTATAATTAAGGAAATGGTGTATTCAGAGAAGTGTTCGTTCTCTTTAAAGATGAAGTGGAAAATCCTTTAGAATGATTATTGATGTTTGCGAGTTGTTGGAATTTATGCAACACGATATTGGCTATCCAATTGGTTCTGAGAAAGGAGTGTACTTGAAATCGTTTTATTATTGAGTTTTTAAGTGAAGTGTTGCAAAGAGTTTATAAAAAAATCCCTCTGGATAAATTAAACCAAAGGGATCTTTAATTGTTAACTAATCAACATTATGAAAACTAACATCTTATGCTTGTTTGATAAATTCAACATTTGCATCAACTTTCACTTTATCACTAACTACAGCTCCACCTGCTTCAGTTAATTGGTTCCAGTTTAGGCCAAATTCTTTACGGCTGATTTCTCCAGTAATTTCAAATCCAGCTGAAGTGCTGTCTCCATTATTTACGATTCCGAAAAATTCAACGTTTAGTGGAATTTGTTTTGTTGTACCTCTAATTGTAACATCAGCCATTACTTTTCCATTTTTAAAATCATCTGTCTTGATAATTAGTTTTGGATAATTTTCAGCATCGAAGAAGTCTGCACTTTTTAAATGACCATCTCTCTGCTCGTTTGCTGTATTGATAGAATCAATATCCGCTTCAAACTCTACGCTTGCAGGCTTAGACAGATCTTCTGTGTCTGATACCATCGTTGCGTTGAATGTTTTAAAATTTCCTGAAACGTTAGAAATCATCATGTGTCTAACTTTGAAATTTACTTCTGTGTGCGCTAAATCCGCAGTCCATTTTATATTTGCCATAATTGTATATTTTTAATTGTTAATACTTTAGGTCAAAGATACTGATGTGTAATGCTTAACACATTGACCTAAGTTAAGAAATGAATAACAATTTATGGCTTAACGGATTTTAACAGAATTATCTACTCTCAATATAGTCTATGAATGCTTTGTTGACAATTTTATTTCCGCCTGGCGTTGGATAATCACCTGTAAAATACCAGTCCCCTTTGGTGTTAGGACAAGCTATATGTAAATTTTCAATGGATTGATAAACAATTTCAACTTCTGAATTGATTCCAACTGGTTTTAATAATTCTGTTATTTTTTTAGAGATTTCATCGTCTGTAAACGGTTCGTAGATCTCTTTCACATAGTTTTTTATCTGCTCTTTTGGCAATGAATTTTGTTCTTTGCACTTTCTATATACATTATCAATAATAAAAGTTTTACCTGTTTCTTTTAATAATGCTATGGCCGCATTAAATGCAATAAATTCATCCATTTTCGACATGTGAATGCCGTAACAATCGGGATAACGCACTTGTGGAGCTGATGAAACGATAACAATTTTCTTTGGCTCCAATCGATCGAGAATATTTAAAATACTTTGTTTTAGCGTTGTTCCTCTTACAATTGAGTCGTCGATAACAACCAAGTGGTCTTTATTTCTTTGTACCGTTCCGTATGTAATATCATAAACATGGGCAACCATATCGTCCCTAGCGTCTTTTTCGGAAATAAAAGTCCTTAGTTTGGCATCTTTTATTGCAATTTTTTCAAATCGAATCCTTCGGTTAAGGATTTGCTTGATTTGTGCTACATCTTTCGTTGGACTTATTTTTTTGATTGCTTCTAATTTTTCTATGTTTAAAAAATCTTCCAATCCTTTCATCATACCAAAGAATGACATTTCAGCGGTGTTGGGAATAAAAGAAAACACGGAATTATCTAAGTCTTCATTGACACTTTTAACAATTTGAGGAACGAGCAATTGTCCTAGCTTTTTTCGTTCATTATAGATGTCGAAATCATTTCCTCTTGATAGATAAACATGTTCAAAGGAGCACGATTTTTTTTCTACGGGTTGGAGAATTTCAACCTCACTGATTTTATTGTTCTTTCTGATGATTAAGGCGTGTCCTGGTGTTAATTCTTTAATTTCTTCTCTTTTGACATTAAAAGCTGTTTGAATAACTGGTCGTTCAGAAGTTACAACACATATTTCGTCGTCTTCATACCAAAAAGCAGGACGAATCCCCGCAGGATCTCGAACAACAAAGGCATCTCCATGACCAATTAGACCAGCGATTACATATCCTCCATCAAAATCACCAGAAGAGCGTTTAAGAATTTTTTGAATATCTAAATTTTCAATAATTTTTGATGTGATTTCGCGGTTGTTGTAGCCTTGTGATTTATATATTTGGTACAATTCATCATTTTCTTCATCTAAAAAATGGCCTATTTTCTCAAGAACTGTAACAGCGTCTGATTTTTCTTTTGGGTGTTGACCTAAATTCAATAAAACATCAAATAATTCATCAACATTTGTCAAGTTAAAGTTTCCTGCTAACACAAGATTTCTTGTCATCCAGTTGTTTTGGCGTAAGAAAGGATGACAGTTTTCAATTTTGTTGTCCGTAGCTGAGGCATCACGCAAATGACCTAAAAAAAGTTCACCTGTAAACCCTGCGTTTCTCTTTAAGTAATCAACATCACTTAACATTTCGGGGTTTTTATCCTCAATTTCTTTAAAACGAGCGTTGATTTTAGAAAATATATCCTCAATTGGTTTGGCATCTATAGAACGTCTTCTCGAAATGTAACGTTCTCCTGGCGTCATGTCAAATTTTATGTTGGTTAATCCTGCACCGTCTTGACCTCGGTTTCTTTGTTTTTCTAACATCAGGTACATTTTGTTTAGTCCATAAAAAGCCGTACCGTATTTGTCAAGATAATAATCTAATGGTTTTTTTAATCGAAGAAGTGCGATTCCACACTCGTGCTTTATTGCCTCGCTCATGATTTTAATTTTCTGTTACAAAAATAGGTTTTATTTTTCTTTTCTAAAAAATTTTGTTTTTCTTTTAAAATTAATGTGTAAAAAAGCAACGAAAAGATTGTAAAACAGTTATAATATAAGATTATGAATTTGAATAAAGTAAACTAAAATTTTCGTTTAATTTAAGATGTTTTTATACCTTTGAATGGCTAATGAAAGCTATACTTTCTATATTAACCTTTTTCCTTGTAGGAATATCCTTCACTTCTGGACAGGATGATGCTGTATGGATACGTCCGAATAAAGGTCAGTGGGACAGCAAAATTCTTTATAAAGTTGATTTACAAAAAGGGCATTTCTTTGTAGAAAAAGACAAATTCACTTATGCCTTAACTGATTATAAGGAAGTTAGTCATGCAAATCATGTCGAAAATTCTGATACTGATCTTGTAAAATCACATACGGTACATAGTCATTTTGTGAATTCATCTTGGCAAGGACAAAAGGTTGAATTAAATCCCTCTCCTTTTTATGAAAATTACTTTTTGGGCGATGATTCAACAAAATGGAAGTCCAAAGTTTTTGCGTTTCAACACGTTGAACTGTTAGACTTTTATCCAGGAATAGATCTCATTTTACAGTCTTTCCCAGATAAATTAAAATATTCATTTCGTGTTGCGCCAGAAGCTGACCCTTCTCTTATTCAAGTTTTTCACGAAGGAGCAGATGAGGTGGAAGTAACTGATGATGAGGTGAAAATTCATACACGATTTGGACCAATTATAGAAAATGAATTGCTTGTTTGGGAGGAAAATGAAAATGGGACAAAAACACGCGTTTCAAGTAAGTTTATTAAAAAAGGTGACACTGTTTCGTTCAAATTAGATGAATACAATAATAACCAAACATTAATTATCGACCCAAGTCTTACTTTTTCTACATTTACTGGATCACCTGTTGATAATTGGGGGTTTACCGCAGCACCAGACGATGAAGGCAACCTTTATGGAGGTGGAATTGTATTTGGTACAGGTTATCCGACTACAGTAGGTGCGTATGATGTCAGTTTTAATGGAGGTCCGTCAGATAGCTACCAAATTGATATTGGAATCACTAAATTTAGCCCCGATGGAACACAACTTGTTTATTCAACCTATATCGGAGGAAACAACAATGAAACGCCTAACTCAATTATTACAACCGCAACGGGAGAATTGTATATTTTAGGAATCACAGGCTCTTCAAACTTTCCTATTACGGCAAATGCATTTCAAAATATTCATCAAGGTGGTAACGTTACAACGCAAATTGCCATTAAATTTGGTGGGACAGATATAATCGTATGTAAATTGAGTGCAGATGGTTCTCAAATGCTGGCGAGTACCTTTTTGGGCGGTGAAGGAAACGATGGATTAAACATCAGTACATTGAATTACAATTATGGAGATGTTTTTCGAGGAGAAATCATTATTGATAACGATGGAGATGTTGTTTTTACAAGTACAACGCAATCTCAAGATTTTCCAATTGTAAACGGTGGTATTACAAGTCTTGGAGGTAACCAAGATGCAATTGTAGTAAAGATGTCGCCTGATTTGTCTGATGTGATTTGGTCAACTTTCTTGGGAGGAAGTCATGATGACGCTGGTTTTTCTGTTCAAATAGATTCAAATGATGATATTTTTATTACAGGTGGAACAAAATCTGTTGACTTTCCGATTGTTGGCGGAGTTAATCCCACTTATATTGGTGGAGATTCAGACGGTTATGTTGTAAAAATTGATGGAAGTACTTCAGCAATAATTTCAGGAACATTTATAGGAACAGATAATTACGATCAATCTTTCTTTGTACAATTGGATGTCGATAATAATGTCTATGTCTTTGGTCAATCCTCAGGAAACATTCCCATCTCGTCGGGCGTGTACAACAATCCAAATTCGGGACAATTTATTCAGCAATTTTCTTCTGATTTATCAACTTTAAATTGGTCAACACAAGTTGGAGGTGGGAATGGCTATGTAGAAATTTCTCCTACTGCATTTTTAGTTTCTAATTGTAAAGAAATTTATTTTTCGGGATGGGGAGGACAAATTAATCAATCAGTTTCAGCAGTAGGAAGTACATCTTATGGCTTCCCAACCACTCCAGATGCCTATCAAAGTACTACAAATGGTAATAATTTTTACATAGGAGTTTTGTCTGAAAATGCTACAAATTTGAATTATGGAACATTTATGGGCGGATTAAATAGTAGCTACAATCACGTTGATGGCGGAACAAGTCGCTTCGACAAGCATGGAACAATCTATCATGCGGTTTGTGGTGCTTGTGGAGGGAATCCTTCTGGGTTTACAACAACACCTGGCGTTTGGTCAGAAACAAACAATAGCTCAAATTGTAATATGGCTGTTTGGAAATTTGACCTTTATAAAATAAATGCAGTTATCTCTACTCCAGAACCAACGATTTGCTTGCCAGATTCTGTGTTTTTCAATAACTTATCTGCTAATGGTTCTATTTATTTTTGGGATTTTGGAGATGGCTCAACAAGTACAGACGAAAGTCCAGAGCATTATTATTCTCAACCAGGAATTTACGAGGTAATGCTTGTTGTGAGTGAGCCAACAGGGTGTTTTTTGCCAGACACAACCTATTTTGAAATTGAAATCTTGAATTTTGAAGGAGGAAATGCTTTTGGACCTGATAGGGTGTGTCGTGGAGAAGAGTTTCAATTACTCGCTGAAGGCGGAACGATTTATGAATGGGAGCCAGCTGACTTATTGAATGATCCAAATATCGCCGACCCAATTGCCATGATTGATTCCACAACAGAATTTATTGTTCTCATCTCAGATGGATGTGGATCGGATACCATTTCTGTTTTGGTAGAAGTCCCTGAAATGAATGTTGATATTATCGAAGAGCAAGAAGTCTGCTTGAATGATACGATTCAATTATGGGCGAGTGGAGGAGCAACCTACAATTGGATAACTGACGATAATGCTGTGTTTATAGGAAATTCAAATCAAGCAAACGTCACCGTAATTTTGTCTGAAAATACTGATTTTACTGTTGAAATTACTTCTGATATTGGATGCGAGATGACCGTCGAAACGAGTGTGACAGTTTACCAAGATATTCCTTATTCAATTCTCGAAGACACCATCTTTGTTTGTGAAAATGATGAGGTTACAATTACTGTACAAAGCGATGCGAAATCCTATTTTTGGTATTCTAACGAAAACATTTCTGTAAATGATTCGCCGACAATAAGCTTATCACCTACAAATGATAACTGGTATTTCGTAGATTTATTAAATCCTTGTGGAACAAGAGTTGATAGTGTCTTTATTCAAATGGTAAGTGCCCTCAGCTTTGCAGGAAGCGACACCATTGTTTGCAGAGGAGAACCAGTAAATCTTTGGGCTACAGGCGGTATCTTGTACGAATGGAATCCAAAAAAAAATGTAAGCAGTCCTTTTGAGGCAACAACGACCGCAATTCCAATCTCTCCTACAACATACACCGTTACAATTCATAATGAATACGGTTGTATAGATTCATCTCATGTTCATATTAATCATTTTCCAGATCCTTATGTATTTACTGGCTCAGATTATTATGGATTCATAGGTGATGAAGTAGAATTAACAGCAAATGGAAGTGGGAATAGTGGTGTTTTTATGTGGGAGCCTTCTGATTATCTTTCATGCTCTAATTGTAAAGAACCAATAGCAAAACCACCTCATTCAACAACGTATTTTGTTACTTATATTGATGAAAATGGTTGTAAAGCAACTGATTTTTTGGATGTTTATTTTGAGACACTTCTTCATGTACCCAATAGCTTTACACCTGATGCCAACGAATTTAACAATGAGTTTAAAGCTGTTGGTGGAAACATTTCAGAATTTCACATGCAAATTTTTAATCGTTGGGGAGAATTGCTTTTTGAATCGTACGATATCAATATAGGTTGGGATGGAAACTATGGAAACGAGATGTGTAAAGATGGTACTTATGTATGGAAAATTAAATATGTTGATACAGAAGGTGTTGCAGGAGAACTGGTGGGGCATGTAAACTTATTGAGGTAAACTAAAATGGTTAAGTAATCTACTTAACCATTTTATAATAAACCATAATTAAACCCTTCTTATATGACGCAAAGAATACCAATAGGGTTGCTTTTTTTTAGAAAAAGATTTAAAATATTGAAGTATTTTATAAATTTAGCCTAAAAAAGTTATTTGTTTATGCCGTTAAATTCAATTTTTGGTTGGATTATGAAAAAGAGGATTCATCAAATTGACCTCTTTAGATTACATCCAGTTGAAGTCCAACAAGAGTGGTTAGGAAAACTGATTGGACAAGGAAAAAAAACCATTTATGGGATTCAAAATAATTTTGATAAAGTTACAGATTATAAAACATTTCGTGAGTATGTTCCATTACAAGATTATGATTCACTCAAAGGCTGGATAGATAAGTCTATTCAAGGAGAAAATGATGTTTTGTGGCCTGGAGAAACCAAGTGGTTCGCAAAATCATCAGGAACAACATCTGATAGGAGTAAATTTATTCCTGTAACAAAAGACTCTCTAGAAGAATGTCATTATAAAGGTGGTAAAGACTTACTTGCACTGTATTATTCCCAAAATCCTGAGTCCCATATTTATAGTGGTAAACACTTGGTTGTTGGTGGTTCAGCAGTTCAAAACAAGCTGCGTGCGGATAGTTATACTGGAGATTTATCTTCCATTATTATCAAAAACCTTCCGTGGTGGGTTGAGATAAAAAGAGTTCCGAAAAAGGAAATCGCGCTAATGGGGGAGTGGGAAGCAAAAATTGAAAAATTAGCGAATGAAACCATGAATGCTGATGTTTCCAGTATTTCTGGTGTGCCGAGTTGGACTTTGGTTCTGTTACATAGAATTTTAGAAAAAAAAGGAGAAACAGATATTCGTAAAGTTTGGCCAAACTTAGAATTGTTTATGCACGGTGGTGTAAGTTTTAAACCTTATGAGCAAGAATACAAAAAAATCATACCTTATGATAATATGCATTATATCGAATCGTATAATGCCTCAGAGGGATTTTTTGGGATACAGGATAAAGAGTTTGGAGATTTACTTTTAATGTTGGATTATGGTATTTTCTTTGAGTTTATTCCTATGTCTGATTTCAAAGGAGTGGATTCTGAAAAAGTGATTGATTTAAGCCAGGTTGAAGAAAATGTGAATTATGCCATAGTCATTTCTACAAACGGTGGATTGTGGCGTTATATCGTTGGAGACACTATCCGATTTACAAATTTGAGACCATATAGGTTTGTTGTTTCTGGAAGAATAAGGCATTTTATCAATACATTTGGTGAAGAGCTGATTGTTGAAAATGCAGATGAAGCAATTAGAAAGGCGTCAGAAGAAACCCAATCCTTGGTAAAAGACTATACCGCAGCACCTGTTTATATGGGAGATGGAGAGGCAGGAGGACACGAATGGTTGATAGAATTTAGTAAGGAACCAGCAGATTTGCATAATTTTACAAAGCGTTTGGACAATCATTTAAGAGAGTTAAATTCAGATTATGATGCAAAAAGGACAAAGGACTTAACCTTAAAAATGCCTTTGGTTCGGAAAGCAAGACAAAATTTGTTTGAAGAATGGTTAATTTCAAAAAACAAACTCGGTGGTCAACATAAAATTCCTCGACTTTCAAACGATAGAAAAATTCTAGAAGAATTACTAAATATTAAAGATAGCACGGTTTTTGCGACAGATAAGTAGTATGCATAGAATGATTTTTTTTATAGGTGTTATTATCCTCTCGATTGATAATTTTCAAGCCCAAGAATATTATTGGGAATTGGAAAATGAGTATTATCAAGAACAAATCTCATCTTGGGACGTGAATCCTTTGGGGGAAGTAATAATCTACAATAAACGGAATCTTCAAAAACTTGATGCAAATTTTAAATTAGAATTTACACAAAGTGTAAGCAGTTTTGGTTTTATTTCAAAAATTGATGCCAAACATTCCTTAAAAACGTTACTTTTTTCTGAAAATCAACAAATGGTAGGCTTTGTGGATAACACATTGACGTTTCAAGAAGGCAAACAAGATTTAGCAAATTTGGATATCGGTTATGCTTATCATGTTTGTTATTCTGATAACAGCAATAGATTTTGGGTCTATGATGAACAAAATTCGCGATTAATTCGATTTCAAGGTGTTCAATCGTTTACAAAACAAGCTGAAATTACAAACTTAGCTGCGATTACAGGAGAATCAGAATTGCCAAAACGCATCATCGAAAATGCCAATCAGTTGCTCGTGTTTTACCAAGGAAGTGGTGTGTTTTTATTTGATTATTATGGCAGTCTAATACGCAAAATCGAAGCGAAAGAGGCAACACAAGTTTATCCGTTTGGAGATTATATTTATCTACTTATTGACAACAAGCTAAAACGAATACATCAAAGATTAGGAGAAGAGCTGGTCACTGAACTGCCTACAAAAGAAGCCATTGATATTCGTATCACAGAAAACAAGCTCTTTATATTGAATAATAAAGGTATTTATAAATATTCTTTAAAGGTTCATTAAAAAGGTCAAAGTATTTTTGTAATTTAGTTCCCTCAAAAAAAAATAGAATTATGCATATTGCGATAGCAGGAAATATAGGTTCTGGAAAAACAACATTAACAGAGTTGTTGGCAAAACATTATGGTTGGCAAACATATTACGAGGATGTTGCCCAAAATCCGTATTTGAACGATTTCTATGAAGATATGCAACGCTGGTCGTTTAATCTTCAGGTCTATTATCTGAATAGTAGATTTACCCAAATCCAAGAAATTAAGGAAATGGACAAACAGGTTATTCAAGACAGAACTATCTACGAAGATGCTTATATTTTTGCGCCGAACCTACACTCTATGGGATTAATGACAACCCGTGATTTTGAAAATTATTTTTCTTTGTTTAATTTGATGGATTCTTTTGTCTCCGCACCTGATTTATTGATTTACTTGCGTGCAAGTGTTCCAACTCTGGTTAATCAAATTCAAAAAAGAGGAAGAGAATATGAAGAGTCAATCCGTTTGGATTATCTAAAACGATTAAATGAAAGATATGAAGCGTGGATTAGCACTTATGATAAAGGAAAATTATTAATTGTTGATGTAGATAATAACAATTACCACGAAAACCCTGAAGATTTAGGAAAAATCATCGCATCCATTGACGCTGAAATACATGGATTATTCTAACTAATCCAAATTTTCTTCAAATTGAATTAAAATTTCACTGATTTCCTGTAATAATTGAAGTTTTTTAGGGTCAACATCTTTTGTGTTTTGATGTTTTTCTGCGTATTCACGTAAAATAATTTGACTATCTAAAATATGATGCTCTTCAAACGGACCATTTAGATTCTCAATGATTGTCAGGCACTCCAAAGTATTCATAAAATCTTTTTGCGTAGCAATGGAAACAAAATCTGTTAGATATTCAGAGTAATCTACATCACTGTTCCAAATTGTCGTTAAGAGTGGAAGGTGTAATTTTTCAAATTTAGGATTAGTTAAAGCCTCCATTACTTTCTCAGAACTTGTTGTAGATTTAATGTCTGAAATAAGTTCAAGAATTGCATCCTCAATTTTTGGTGAGTCTGTATCATTCCATAATTCAATTAAGGGCAAAATCAGGTTGTCATCGCCCTCCGCTTTGATTTCATTTATGGCTTTAAGTGCCTTTTCCTCATCACCAAACAAAAGATCATTAATAATTGCTTTTGTTTTATCGATTTTTTCTTTTCCCATCTTAATAGTTATTAAAATAGAAAGGCTACCTCATAAAGACAGCCTTTCAGTAGAGCGGGAGACGAGGGTCGAACTCGCGACATTCAGCTTGGAAGGCTGACGCTCTACCAACTGAGCTACTCCCGCGTTTATAATTAAAAATATTTAATTGCAAATTTAATTATTTTTTTGATTTATGTATATGAACTGAAAATTTAATTATTGAATTTTACTATTGTTCGAGTAAACTAGTAGAGTTAGTTATTTTGCATAGAATGACCGTGCTTTAAAATAAGTTTATCTGTTTTAATAGACAACAATGATTGAATTTGTCGATTCCTTTTTAATCTTTTTCAACAGACATGATATTGATAAGAAGAATTAAAATAGAATCTAGTAGGTAAAATAACCCTACAATTAAAAAATCACATTAAATTTCCGCTCATCTTAACTTTATTTTATAATTTAGTACCTGAGTATAAAATACAGTAATTAGTGAAAGTATCTAAAGAATTTAAAATTGGTCTCGTAGTCATCTTGGCAACAGCACTTTTGATATTGGGAGTAAACTATCTAAAAGGAAGCAGTTTCTTTGGTGGAGATAAAGTCTATTATGCTTTTTTTCCTACATCAGGGTCATTACAACCTTCTTCTTCTGTAACTTTAAATGGGGTTGAAGTAGGTAAGATTTTATCTGTTGACTTGGTAAGTCCAAATGAATATACCAATCCAAGCAAGCGGGTTTTGGTGACATATAGTATTCAAACAAAAAATTTGAGAATTGCAAAAGGTTCGGGGATTCGAATTGTTCCGGGCGTACTTAGCACAGAGGTACAATTGCTTCAAAATTTTATTGCCGATGAAGGTTATTATGAAGTTGGTGATACACTTGTTGGTACAGTAAGTCAAGAACTAACTGAACAAATTGAAAATGAACTTTTACCAGTAAAACAAAAGTTGGAAGATTTGATGGTTTCCATCGAAAACATTGTCAATTCCGTTTCTGTATTCTGGGATACATCTGCTGCTTATACATTAGATAAAGGATTAAATGAGGTGAAAATTGCCATTTCTCGTTTCGGAAATGTTGCCTATAACTTAGATAACCTAATTATCTCTGAAAAAGAAAAATTAGGAAATATCTTCTCTAATGTTGAAAATATTACAGAAAATTTCAAAACAACCAACCAAGAAATTTCAAAACTGGTTGGAAATGTGAATTCAATTGCCGATTCATTGATGACGGCTGACTTAAAAAAGACCATTACAGAGGCAACCAAAACATTGGAAACTTTAAATGAAGCGCTCGGAGAAGCTGCTGAAGGAAAAGGAACATTAGGGAAATTGCTTAAAGATGATAAACTATACGATGAATTGAATATTACGAATAGAAAACTTCAGACTTTAGCAGATGATATTAAAGAACATCCTGAAAGGTATATTCATATTTCAGTATTTGGACGGAAAACAAAAGGTGTAACCTTGACAAAAGATGAGGAAAAACGTTTGAGGGGAATTCTAGATACAATTCAGTAAGTAACACAATAACTATTATGGTATCAAGTATTATTTTTACAGTATTATTAATCGGAGCTTTTACCTTGTTTGGTATTAACGCTAAAAGGATTTACGATAATATTAAATTGGGTCGGTCTATCGACAGAACAGACAATAAAAAAGAGCGACTGAGAACAATGCTATTGGTAGCATTTGGGCAGAAAAAAATGTTCAAAAAACCACTTCCTGCATTTTTGCATTTTTGTATTTATGCAGCATTTATCATTACACAAATTGAATTAATTGAAATCATTGTAGATGGTATTTCAGGTTCACACAGAATCTTTCGACCTGCACTTGGAGGATTTTACACATTCATAATTTCATTTATTGAATTCTTATCTTTATTTGCCTTCGTTGCTACAGTTGCCTTTTTATGGAGGCGTAATGTTATCAGAATCAAACGTTTGAGTATGCCAGAAATGAAAGGCTGGCCAAGAATAGATGGTAACTTAATTTTGGTAATGGAATTGATGCTTATCGGCTTTATTTTTACAATGAACGGAGCTGATGAAGCATTGTATGCACAAGGAATGTCACATGCGCAAGATTTAGGAGATGGAACATTTGGTTTCTTCTTTTCTCAATGGTTGGGAACAACTGTTTTTGCAGGAATTGATGTGTCAACACTCCACGTTTTAGAAAGAATTGGTTGGTGGGGACATATCATTATGGTATTCGCTTTTTTAAATTATTTACCTTATTCAAAGCACCTTCATATTATGTTGGCGTTCCCAAACACATACTTCTCTAACTTAGAGCCAAAAGGGAAATTCACTAACAACCCTGATGTATTAAAAGAAGTGCAAATGATGATGGATCCTGAAGCTGATCCGTTTGCGGTACCAGCAGAAGGGGAGGAAGCACAACAACCAGCAAGATTTGGTGCGAAAGACGTGGAAGATCTTTCTTGGAAGCAATTGTTAGATTCATATTCTTGTACGGAGTGCGGTAGATGTACCGAAGTTTGTCCTGCAAATCAGACAGGGAAATTACTCTCACCCCGTAAAGTCATGATGGATACTAGAGATCGTTTGATGGAAAAAGGAGCAGGAGTCCGAAAAAACGGAAATGAATTTGATGATGGTAAAAATCTACACAGCTACATTACCAAAGAAGAATTGTGGGCTTGTACTTCTTGTAATGCATGTGTAGAGGCTTGTCCTGTTAATATTGATCCTTTGTCTATCATTACCGATATGAGAAGGTATTTAGTAATGGAAGAGTCAGACGCCCCAACTGAATTAACAGGAATGTTCTCGAATATAGAAAATAATGGTGCACCATGGCAATACAGTCAAGACGACCGTATGAAATGGGTAGATGAAGATTAAATAAATTTAAAGACTAATTATATAATGAGCAATACATTGAAAGTGCCTACAATGGCAGAAATGGCAGCAAAAGGTGAAATGCCTGATATTCTTTTTTGGATTGGATGTTCGGGGAGTTTTGATGATAGAGCAAAGAAAATAACAAAGGCAATTGTTAAAATTTTAAATAAATGTGAGATAAGTTTTGCAGTTTTAGGTTCAGAAGAGTCTTGTACTGGAGACCCCGCAAAACGTGCAGGAAACGAATTTTTATTCCAAATGCAAGCGATGCAGAATATCCAGGTTTTGGATGGATATGGAATTAAAAAAATCGTTACAGGATGTCCTCATTGTTTTAATACCATCAAAAATGAATATCCTGAATTGGGAGGGAATTACGACATTGTTCATCACTCTCAATTAATTCAGGGGTTAATCGATGATGGCAAACTTGTTGTAGAAGGAGGAGAAACATATAAAGGAAGAAAAATTACATATCATGACCCTTGTTATTTGGGGCGAGGAAATGGAATTTACGAAGCTCCACGAGAATTGCTAAAAAAATTAGATGCGGAACTGGTTGAAATGCGTCACTGTCGTCAAAATGCCCTTTGTTGTGGTGCTGGAGGCGCGCAGATGTTTAAAGAAGCAGAACGTGGAAATAAAGAAATTAACACGTTAAGAACCGAAGAAGCAATGGAAGTAAAGGCAAATGTAATTGCTACGGCTTGTCCTTTCTGTAAAACAATGATGGCTGATGGTGTGAAAAATAAAAACCAAGATGGTAAAATGGAGGTAATTGATATTGCCGAACTCATTGCATCAGCAGCCGATTTATAGAGTTATTCAAAAAATAAGGAGTAATGGAAACATTTAAAGAAAGAATATCAGATTTTTCTGATGAGTCGCGCGTTTGGTTTTATCAAAGTAATCGTGCTATGACTGAGCGTGAGATAAATGACATAGGAAACTCTATACGCGAATATACTGAAGATTGGGATTCACATGGAAATACACTTATCGCAACAGCACAAGTTCTCAATCCATTTATTGTAATGATTGTGGTTGACCAAACGAAAGTTGGTCTGTGTGGTGGTTCTGTGGATAAAAAAACAAGATTCATCAAAGAACTCGGTCAAAAACATGGGATAGACTTTTTTAACAGAATGAATGTTACAATTCAAGAAGATAACGAGATGAAACAAATCCATTTCTCAGAATTATCAAATCATCCAAACGCAAAAGTTTTTGATTCGCTGATAACTAACTTAGGAGAGTTTAGACAGTCTTGGCCAAAGAAAATCGAAGATAGTCATTATGCACATTTGGTGTAAAAACAAACTTATTTAAAAAATAAAAAGGAGCGAATCTCGCTCCTTTTTATTATTGAGAATGAATTGAATGTCAATTTTATAATCGAATTGAGGCTAACAATTTTACAACTAAACCAACTCAATTACCATTCCAGAAGCGCCACCTCCACCATTACAGATTCCAGCAGCGCCAACTTTCCCTCCTTGTTGTTTTAAAACGTTGATTAATGTTACAATAATTCTTGACCCTGAATTTCCGAGAGGGTGTCCAAGTGCCACGGCACCTCCGTGAACATCCACTTTTTCAGGATTAATTTCTAATAATTTTGTATTAACTAATCCAACCACAGAAAAAGCTTGGTTTAACTCCCAAAAATCAATATCTGACGCTTTTAAGTTTGCTTTATCCAAGGCTTTGCGAAGCGCCTTGTTTGGAGAAGTTGTAAACCATTTAGGCTCTTGAGAAGCATCGGCATAACTTACAACTCTTGCAATGGGTTTTAATCCGTATTTTTCAATAGCTTCTTTAGATGCTAAAACCAATGCAGAAGCACCATCGTTTAATGTTGAAGCGTTGGCTGCGGTTACAGTCCCGTCTTTACTGAAAACAGCTCGTAAAGTTGGAATTTTTTCCATCATTACGTTTTTATATTCTTCATCTTCTTTTATGATAATTGGCTCTCCTTTTCTTTGAGGCACTTCAACAGGAATGATTTCATTATCAAACCAACCGTTTTCCCATGCTTTTGCAGATTTTTTATATGAATTGATAGCAAAATTATCTTGTTCCTCACGAGAAATATTGTACTCTGTTGCACATTCATCTGCGCAAACGCCCATGTGGATTTTCCCGTAAGCATCTGTTAGTCCGTCTTTCACCATTCCATCAACAACCTTAATGTCGCCTAATTTCACTCCATTTCTTCCGTCAATATAATGCGGAACACTGCTCATGTTTTCCATTCCTCCAGCTACAACAACTTCATTGTCGCCCGCTAAGATTGATTGCGCAGCCAATGAAATTGCTTTCATTCCCGAAGCACAAACTTTGTTAACTGTTGTTGCAGGGATGGAATCAGATAATCCAGCTAAAATTGAAGCCTGTCGCGCAGGAGCTTGCCCAAGATTTGCTTGTAGCACATTTCCCATAAAAACTTCATCAACCTTATCTTTATCGATATTAGCTCTTTCAATAGCACCTTTAATTGCAGTTGCACCTAATTGCGGAGCAGGAACACTCGAAAGTCCTCCTAAAAAACTTCCAATTGGCGTTCTGACTGCAGAAACAATGTAAACTTCTCTCATGATTTTTATTTTTCTAAATTGTGATGCGAAGATACAAATTTCTTGTTGTTTATCTTAGGTATAAGGTGTAAAAGTTTGATTCAAAGAATTGAAAAATTTTGCAAACTTTAAAAATATCATATATTTGCGTTTATAGTTTAGATTAAAATTTATAAATAAAATGAATAAACAAATTTTAAAATCCCTTGTATTTACTACGTTACTTGCGTTTTTCACAGGTTCAATGAATGCACAGGACACACCAGAAATTGATGCTAAAGAACAATCAAACTGGAAATTAGAAAGTATTTACTCACTCAATGTAACACAATCGTCCTTTACAAATTGGTCTGCTGGAGGTAGAAATAATATCTCTGGATTAGCCTTTATTAATGCCTTTGCAGAATGGAGTAAAGATGATTTGAAGTGGTCTAATTATTTAACAGCTGGTCTAGGCGGGATTAAATATTTTGATTCCCCATTGGAGAAAACAGATGATGTATTGGATGTACAGTCAACTTTCTCTTATGGTCTTAAAGACCCATGGTACCTTTCATTATTGGGTGGTTTTAAAACTCAATTTGTTGAAGGATTCGCAAATCCAGGGGATTCATTGTTTGCTTCAAAATTCATGTCGCCTGGCTATGTTAACGTATCTTTGGGTATTGAATATATTCCAAATGATAACCTAAAGATTATGCTTTCTCCTTTATCTGGTAAATTTACCATTGTGCAAAATCAGAGATTGGCAGATGCAGGGGCATTTGGTGTAGAACCAGCAGAGTACAATGCTTTGGGGGATGTTGTGACTCCAGGAAAGAACTTTCGAGCAGAAATGGGAGCATATTTTAGATTTATATATAAAAAAGAAATTCTTAAAAATATAAACTTACGTTCTCGTCTTGAATTGTTTACAAATTACCTTGAAGAACCAAAAAATATCGATGTAAATGCTGAAGTTATTTTTGACTTTAAAATCAATAAATGGTTTTCAGCAATGTTACATTTTAACTTAATTTATGATGATGACATCATGATTACTGATCGGCATGGTAACGTTGGTCCTAGAACACAATTTAAACAAGTATTGGGTGTAGGTATTTCTTATCGTATGGCAAACTTCCAAGAAAAAGAGTAAAACAAACTACTCAAAAAATACAAGGTGACTTCGAGACGCTCCAGATAAATCGGAACCTCCTCAGTCACCTTGTTTTTTTATTATTACCTTCGTATAATGAATGAAGTTGTCCTGTTTCCCAAAACCAATATTCGTGGCACAATAAAAGTACCACCTTCAAAAAGTTATGCTCAAAGAGTTATCGCTTTATCGGCACTTTCCCAAGATAATGTCGTTATTTCTAATATAGGAAATAGTGAAGATGTTCAAGCTGCAAAAAAGATAATTGCCTCCTTAGGCGTTCAATTTATTGAAGACAATGATTCTCTTATTGTTATTAGACCCATCGAAAATACAAATCAACCCATTGAGATTGATTGTGGAGAATCAGGTTTAAGCACACGCTTATTTAGTGCGTTTTCTTTGTTGTTTGACCAAGAAGTGATAATCAATGGTTCTGGTTCTTTGAAAAATAGAACAATGGATATGGCCATTGAGGGACTCCAGCAGTTTGGTAAAAACGTAATTAGTAATGATGGAAAAATCCCATTGGTTATTTCAGGTAAAACTTCTAATTATTCGGTTGAACTTGATGGTAGCATAAGCTCTCAATTCATTACTGGCGTATTGCTTGTTGCTCCTTTTTTAAATAAGGATACAGAGATTGTAGTCAAAAATCCTACAAGTAAGCCATATTTGTCTATGACATTGGAGCTTTTGCGAGATTTTCAATTAGAATTTGATCAATCTGGTTTTCATTATTTTAAAATAGAAGGAAATCAAGAGGTTGCAAGACCTGTCGATTATGTTGTAGAAGGGGATTGGAGTTCTGCCTCGTTTCTTACAGTTTCGGCTGCATTAGGCGGAGAAGTCGAGTTGTTGGGATTAAAAAAATATTCAAAACAAGGAGATAGAAGAATAATTGATGCTTTGGAAAAATTCGGAGCTTCTATCGAATGGAATAGAAATGATTTAAAAGTAAAGAAAAATCAAATGATTCCTTTTGAAATTGACGCTACAGAATGTCCAGACTTGTTTCCTCCGTTAGCTGTTTTGGCAGCTTATGCCAACGGGAAATCCACAATTATAGGAAGTGATAGATTGTTACACAAAGAAAGTAATAGAGCAACTGCAATTCAAACGGAATTTTCTAAAATTGGTATAAAAGTTTTGATAGAAGATAATAAAATGCACATTTATGGAGGAACAATAAACAGAGATAAAGTGGTTGAATTTTTCTCTCATAATGACCATAGAATGGCGATGGCTTTGTCCCTGTTTTCAATTGGTTCAACTGCTGAAATAATAATTCACGATTCAGGTGCGATTGATAAATCATATCCACATTTTTATGATGATTTTAACAGTTTATGAAACACCAACGACAAAGTATCATTTTTAAAATTCATGATGAATTATCTCAACGGTTAGCGTTGAGTATTCAACAACGTGATGACTTAATCTTATCGCGTAATGAAGATACAAAAAGTAGCGCAGCCGACAAATATGAAACAAGTAGAGAAATGGTTCAACAAGAAATTGACCATATTGAATCGCAAATCTTTAATCAAAAATTGCTTCTTCAAGAATTGAAGGAAATTAGAATGAGTAAAATATCAGATAGCATTCAAAAAGGAAGCATCATTGAAACAGAAAAAAGTTTGTTCTTTTTGGGAATTGGATTGGGCAAAATTGTCACAGATGACTCCGAGATTTTCGCAATTTCTTTAGCCTCTCCATTGGGTCAACTTTTTATAGGAAAGAAAGCGGGTGATGAGGTGGCTTTAGGCAATAATAGCCATAAAGTTGTTGCGGTTTATTAAACCATTTTAATTTTCTAATTTATACAACCTTGTCGGTCTATATTTATTTTCAATTTGGATATATTTTTCTAATTCTCCGTTTGATTTTAGTTGGTACAATCCATTAAACTTACCATTTTCTGCATTGGGTACAGCAATCATTAAATTTCCATCAATAATAGAAAAAACATTTATTCGATTGGAAGCATTTGAGGCAGGAATGTTGAGTTGTTCATATTGGTCAGGTGTGCTTGGGTCAATTACATAATACGACATACTCATACTTTCTGGATTACCATCCGAACTGTAAAAAGGATACGCAATATCTGAAATATGTACATAAATTTTATTGTTGTATGAAATGATGGATTGTGCAATTCTTCCTTGTCCAAAAAGGTTTTCTATGTCGATTTCCCAAGCCATGTCAAATTCTGTTTCTCCACTTTTAATTCTGAATATTTTTGAAGGATTTCCTTCATTAAATTGGTTCCAACCCCAAGAACAAAAATATAAATTTCCGTTATCATCGACAGTTGTTGCTTTATTTTCAGAAACAAAAAAACCAACTGTTTTTACACCTTCATAAGCAATGATTTTTTCAACTTCTAAGCTCGAAATATCAATGACGGCTAAGTAAAAATGGTTTTCATCGTTAGATATTAAATTTAAACCAGCAGTTTCTAAAAAAACGATGCTAACATATAATTTTCCTTCGTTTTCTTCGATAACTAATGAGCCTGTTCTGACCAAATTATTGCCCGCATTATCCACCCAGTCTGCATCAGGTCGGAAAGATTCAATTATCGGTTTTAAATCAATTGAACCCGTTAGTTCCATTTTTGTAGGATTAAATACCATGATTTTATGTGCATCTTTTCCTTCATTGTAGAAAAAACCTAAATTTTCATTAACAATACAAAGCTGTCGCGCAGGAAATAAATTGTTTTTTGAAATACTCAAATTGTCTTCAATATAAACCCTATTCTTTGTATTCAACGTCAAGCGGTATAGTCCAGGAGTTGATGAATATCCTTGTTTATCTTTCGCTAAAGAGAAGAAAAATTGATTCATTGAAACATGTCCCGAGGAAGTAGAAGGATTTGAGTTAATAAATAAGTCTTCCTCATTAAATAAATCATAGATTTTATTTGGACTTATATTCGATGGATTGTATGCAAAAAATGTAGTAATATCTTCCGTTGATGCGTCTTCCGTTGCTAATACATAATTGAAACGACTAAAATCCGATTTTGGAATATTGATATCTTCTAGGTTCTTAACCTTACATGAAGAGATTGTTGTGGAAAATAATCCAATAAGTACAACTATTTTAACTACTAACTTCATCTTGTTTTATTTAAAATCCATAACTTATTTTGGCTGAAAAACTACGTCCCATACTTTGAATACGGAAATTATTATAAATTTTCGCATCAAATATATTTCTTGCCTCAACGCCTAAAGAAAGTTCTTGATTTCTTGGTAAATCAATCCACCAAACCATTCCTGCGGAATGAATGTGTTGTATTGGAATTACGCGGTCTGTATAAACTTTACTTTCTCCAAATAATCCGAGAAATCCATCAGGTTCAAACTGTCTTTCAATATAGTCCAAATAGTATTGGTGCATATAATTATAGGTGTAATAGATGTTCATTTTGACTTTCGGAGAGAAAAGCTTTTTAAACTGATAGGAAATTCGAGCGTTTCCGAAGTAAAAGGGCATATTGCTTACCCTTGCATCGATGAAATGTTGATTCATTGCAAACTCATCATTAGTACCTTGATATCGGAATTCATTGTAGGTAATATTTCCAGATAATTCAAATCCTTCAAATGGATAAATGCTTGCTTCAAATTCAATTCCATATCCTTTAACATGGTCGAGGTTAAGATAAATTGCACTAAATTGAGTTAAATCCTTTAGCCGAACCATGTCTTTTGTGTTGCGATAATAAGAACTGATTTCAGCTGCAAACCATTTTCTATTTTTATATCGAATACTTGCGTTAACATTAAAACTCTTTTCTGGTTTCAGCGTAAGATGAGGCTTGATAAAAACATTATCTCCAAATATTTCAGATTGATCGGGCAGTCGATATGTGTTTTCTAAAGAAGCACGGAATATCCAATTTTCTTTTAAATTATATTTCAATGATTGAGCAAAACTGACTCCATTGTTTAAAGCAAATTTATTTCCCATTTCAACACCTTCACTTTTGCCAACATATAGCATATCTGTAACTTCTCCTTGGGTTTGAGAGCCCAAATATTTTATCTGCGTGATTCCTTCTACTTTTTGATTAAATAAATTATATTGATATCCCAGTCCAGCAATAAAGCGATTATAAGTAATGTGGGTTTGACTGTCATATTGCCCCAAATTATCGGCAATTCTATAAAGAAAATTATCGATTAGGTTCAATACAATTTTATGATTTTTATGCAAACGAAAGGTAAAAAGTCCACGATAGCTTAGATTATTAACAGCAGTACGAATTATAGGCTCAGCTAAATAAGATAAATCTGTTCCCATTTCCGAGCCTGAAACAGCATCGTGCCTTTCTCCTAACCAATCGTAATATCCGTTTTTAACCGAATCGACAAGGGCGTAGTTGATATGACTAAAAACTAAAAATTGGTCAGGACTTAGTTTATTATTGAATAAATTTTTCTTATAATGAATAGAAGGAATCGCATAAGCATGTTCTTTGCGATGTGCTTGCCCAAAAGGTCTGCTTCTTGAAGTAAAATCATTCTGTAATTCTCGTTTTAAAGCATAGCTGTTAAGTGTAATTTTAAATAAATCCGCCCATTTTCTATTTTCAAAGTCGATAAAAATATTTCCGCTAAATTGTTGATAACCATTGTGAAAAAGTTTTGTAGTAATAAATTCGTTTTTCCCTGTTTCTTGATTTTCATAAGGCAAATCATCAACTTCATAATTGTTACGTGCATAACTTGCAAAAGCATCAACGCCAAAAGAAAACTTTTCGGAGGCTCTGACAAAAGAATTTATGCTTAAACGATGTGTGTTGTATGAGCCAACTTCATAGCTGACTCTATGACCAGTATTACTTGGCTGTTGTGTTACGATATTTACCGCTGCACCCAAAGCATCAATTCCAATTTCTGTTGGCAATACGCCTTTATATATTTCAATATGATGTGCCATATTGGTTGGGATTTTTGAAATTCCCATACTTGAACCCAAATAATCAATCGGAATCCCATCAATTAAAAAGCGGACGGATTTACCATAAAACCCACCTACATTTATTTTTGCATCATCACCCAAAGCACCTTCACTTCTAACTTTTATTCCTGCTGTACTGTTCATTAATTGTTCAACCGACTCAGAAGAACGTTGGTGTTGAGTCAAATCAATAATTTCAGCTTTTATAGATTCCGATGCTTTCTTATCCGTTAATTTTTCTGAAACAACATCTACGCCATCGAGATTTAAAAATTCTGTTGTGATTCCAATTTGTAAATTTTTAATATTTTCATTGAGTTTGACTGTGATGGTATCAGACTTATATCCATAAGAATTTGCTAATAAATGATAAACTCCTTCTTCTAAATTATCTAAACAAAATGTCCCATCTTCATTTGACACAATCTGTTTGTCTTTGCCCAATACTTGAACAAGAATGTTGCCTTGAATTTCTTTGTCAAGGTAAGTTTTTCCACAAATCGTATATTGTGAAAAACCAAAAGATGGTAAGAAATAAAGACAAAAGATTATGACATACGATTGCTTAAAATAATTCACTCAGTTAATCTTAGCGTGTGATGAAACAATTGTTTACGGTTGAAAAATTTCCCCTAAAATAAATACTTCTGCTGTTGCAGCTGTATCGGTTAGTGTTCCTTTTTCCATTGTAATCTCAACAGGAAGCAATTGGGTTGTCGTCAATGATTGTCCTGGAACTCTTGAGAAAACATCTCCTTCAAACACAACTTTGTTCTCATCATCCAAAACATTGATATTTCTGATGTTAAGAATTGAAAAATTATAGGGCGGACTGTATGGATTGATTTGCGTCATTTCAAATCCTTTTTTGTTGTTTGTATAATTCCAATACCAATATTCATTGCCTGGATTTAAATTAATTCTCGTGTTGTAAAGATTTAATTTATTTCCAACTCCACTTGATACTTTTTCATCGGTAAATTCAAATCCTAAATAAAGTTTAAACATAGATGGTGCATGACCAAAATAGTTTCCTTCATTATATTCAACTGTACTATCCCAATGTGCGTTTTCCGATAGAAAATCAGCTGTTTTTAATTGCCATTTACCTTCAATTTTTAATCCTTCTTTTGTTTCTTCATTCGGATTCTTTACTTCTTTTTTTTCACAAGCCATAAATATTAGGGCAAATGTGAACATTCCAAACATTATTTTTTTCATTGTGTTTTTTTATAATTTTACTCGACAAATTTACCACTTTTATCTACTTTTTAAAGATGAATAAAAATGATAATTATCAGTAATATCAATTAATCTCAAAGGTTTGTCATGGAATTGTCAAAGGTTTGTCAGAGGTTTGTCAGAAGAACTTTCTACTAAGAAAAATGAGATAATTTTTCACCTTTTTTAAGGAAATATGCTTGCTAATTTTGTTATATAGAAGGGACATTAAAATTCATTATTATTTGAATGATAAAGATTTATTTAGAAATCGTTGTTTTTATACAAATGAACTGTTTTTCTTGATTTTGAGATGAGAAGATGGGTAGAAGTTGAAGTGCTGATTTTAAGCCAATTGTATGTCGCCATTGAAGAAAAGGGTGTAATATAAGTTTAGCTTTATACTAAAAATGTAAAGTTTTTAAGAATCAAAGCCTAGAACTTACAACTTATCTTTTATTTGTTCTATATTTGAAGTTAGGTAATAGCGTGATTAATTCTTGGACACAAATTTAAGTAATAACTTTTATATTTGTGTTATGAGTTTACATAGAAAACGATGGAATCAAAAAGAGAAAGAAGAAATCCTTCTTTATTCCGAAGATCACGGAGTTTCAAGAGCTTCTCGTGAATTTAATGTATCAACGGCTACTATTTATGGCTGGAAAAGAAAGTTTGACGAACTAGGTGGCGAAGGTCTTGAAAGTGGTGCAAAAACAGCCTTAGAACGTGAGGTGGCTCAGTTGAAAAGAGAAAACAATGAGCTTAAAAAGATGGTTGCAGAAAAAGAATTAACTATTCGAGTTAAAGATTCTTTGTTAAAAAAAAAACGCATCACTAAAGAAGAAAAAATGATGGTATTAGATGAATTTCTAGAAAAAGATATTCCCTTAACTCCTTTGCTAAAAATATTAGGATTACCTCGTAGTACTTATTATTATAAGTCCACTGGAACCAAGGCTGGGAAACGTAAAGCCACACATTTCTTTAAAAACGAGATACCTGTAAGTAAAGAAGTTTTATTGGCTGATATAAATAATTTGTTAACTCATGAATTTGTGGATTATGGATATTATAAAACCTATATTTATTTAAAAAATGAGCTTGGTTACGCCATAGGTTCATCAAGAACTTATGAGATAATGAAGGAAAATAAGTTGTTAAAATTTCAAAGAAATAAAAAGAAGAAAATAAATAGAAACTAGGTGAAAGATTTAGTTCCTAAAGTTGAGCATCCTTTTAAGTTCTTAGAGTTTGATATAAAATATGTTTATATTCAAGGAACAAGAACTAATGCTATGGTTTTAACAGTTTTAGATGTTTTTAGCAGATGGAATTTAGGGCAATATATTGCAAACAGCGTCAGAAAAGAAGACGTTATTGAATTGTTTGATGAAATAGTTGATCAATATCAAATGCCCGAGAGGTTTATAGTGAGAAATGATAATGGAAGTCAATTTATAGCTAGTGAAGTTCAAGATTACTTTGTCAGAAATGACATTATACAAGAGTTTACAAAACCTTCAACTCCTCAGCAGAATGCGCACATTGAGAGTTGTCATTCGATAATGGAAAGTGCAGTTTGTCAGAGATTCGAATTTGAAAATTTAGAAGATTTAAGAAGAACTATGAATCGCTTTAAAGATTTTTATAATTTTACAAGAATACACGGTGGATTAGAATATAAGTCACCAGCCAGGTTACTCAAAAAAAATATGGTTTTGAAATGAAAAGAAATGTGGCTTAAAATGAAATTTTAATTAGAATAAAATGTCCAGGTATTAGCATTTAACCCACAAAACAAAACAATTTTATTGATGTCATTTCGAGAAGTTTTTTTTGTACAGCATATTATGCAGTCTATTTTTTCATTGTTGTTTAATCTATTTATGCCATCTTTAATATTCCCTTCTATAAATGTTGTTTCCTTTTTGTTATCAAATAATTCTATATTACTGTAGCCCTTTTTTGTGTAAAAATCATAGAGCTGTTTGGATTCAGTAGTTAGACCAAATATGATTATTTTGTTCTTTTTAGTGAAGTTGTAAGATTTCTTTTTCCTTATATACATATATTTCAAGGAATAATTAGTAAATGCCTTAGATTATTAATAAGTGAGCAAACTTACAAAAAGAACTTATATAACCATACTTTTTTACAGTTTCTTCCATTTTATTTTAAAGAAATTATTATAATCCAGTTAAAAAAGTGAAACCAAAAATAATCTTAAATCAACTAATAGAATACAACCTTTTTGATGATATATTAATTTCTTTTAAAATTATCACGAAATATACATGACTAAAAATAGAAAATTTGTGACTGCTCTGTTTTTGAGCAATGCTTAAATTTTAAAGATTTCGCAGAACTATCTAGCGTTAGATTTATATATGTTCCCGTATATTTTTCCAAACTAGATTAGAAAAGATAAATGTAACAAAATCGTAACGATTTGTCAAAAAAAATGTAACAAAGAAGTTGGATTTTTGCACCAAATATAAATGAGATAAGATAAATAAATGAAGAAGAAAAACATTGTAATTGGCTTAATATTAACGAGTTTTGTGTTTTTAGGATGTAACTCAAGCTCTGAAACAAGCCAAGTAGATGGTGTAAGTAAAAAAGACACAAAAACTTCCATCAACATTAAAGGGTCAGAAACAGTTCTACCTATATCTGAGAAAGCAGCAAATATATATTCAAAAACTGAAAACTCCCAATTAGTTTCTGTAACAGGTGGTGGAAGTGGAGTTGGGATTTCAGCTTTAATGTCCAATAATACAGACATTGCTCAGACATCGAGAAAAATTAAATTTTCTGAACAACAAAAATTCTTACATGAGGACAAAGAAGTTAAGGAGGTAATTATTGCTTATGATGCTTTAGCAATTGTTGTTCACCCTGAAAATAAAGTAAGCGAATTGACACGTGAACAGCTAGAAGGAATTTTTACTGGAAAAATTACCAACTGGAAAGAAGTAGGAGGAGAGGATTTAGGAATTATTCCTTATTCTAGAGAAACTTCTTCCGGAACGTATGAGTTTTTTAAAGAAATTATTCTTAAAAATAAAAACTTTATGTCGGGCATTATGAGTATGCCTGCCAATGGAGCAATCATTCAGTCTGTGAGTCAAACAAAAGGCTCAATAGCGTATGTTGGTGTTGCTTATTTGAACCAATCTGTAAAAGGAATCGGCGTTTCTTTTGATGGGGGAGAAACATTTGCAGTACCAACAGTAGAAAACGCTAAAGATAGATCTTATCCTGTTGTACGACCACTTTATTATTATTACCAAGCAGAATCAGAGGAATATGTAAAAGGTTTTATGGACTTTATTTTATCTGCCGAAGGACAAAAAGTAGTAGAAGAGGTTGGATATATTACGATACATTAAGTTGCTTTGATTTTTAAATTTAATAATGGCAAATAAGAAAAAATTACATCGTTTTTTCGCTAAGATAATTGAGAAATTATTCACTTTTAGTGGAGCCATTACTGGAATAACCATTCTTTTCATTACCATATTTCTTTTTGTTGAAGGAATAGGGCTTTTCAACAGTCCAAATACTGAAGAGGGGTATGGTTTGTATATAAATTCTTCAAATAATATTGAAAATTTAACTCCAGTAGAGATAAAAGAGATTTTTGACGGCGAAATCACGAATTGGAAAGAGTTAGGAGGAAAAGACTCAGAAATTTCACCATTTAGAATTGACGATGTTTTCCAAATCTATCCCGAAAGTGAATTTGGAGAAAATTATGAATTGTTACCCGATAAACTAAACGAAGTTGTAAGCAAAGAAACAGGAATTATTGCCTTTTTACCACTCCAATATGCACCAAAAGGAGCAAAAGTCAGGGAATTACCTGCGGAAAGCATTAAAATAAGCGATTATTTTCTCGGAAAAGACTGGATTCCAACAGCTACACCTTCTCCTTTGTTTGGTGTTTTACCTTTGGTTTTAGGAACACTTTTAGTAAGTTTAGTTGCATTAATTATTGCTGTTCCTCTCGGTATGGGCGTAGCAATTTATTTATCAGAATTAGCGGGTAAAAGACAGCGAAATATCCTGAAGCCGGCTATCGAATTGCTCGCAGGAATCCCCTCTGTGGTTTATGGTTTCTTCGGTTTGGTTGTCTTAGCTCCTCTGGTTCAAAAAATATTCAACCTTCAAGTCGGTGAAACAGCGTTGACGGGAAGTATCATCCTCGCAATCATGGCTCTCCCTACCATTATTTCTGTGTCTGAAGATGCAATGCGCAACACACCAAGGTCAATGCGTGAAGCGAGCTTGGCATTAGGAGCAACCAAATGGCAAACGATATACAAGGTGGTTATTCCTTATGCAAAATCAGGAATTTCAGCAGCGGTAGTTCTTGGTATTGGTCGAGCAATTGGTGAAACGATGGCGGTTTTAATGGTAACAGGAAATGCAGCGGTAATGCCAGGCTCTATCTTCGACTCTGTTAGAACCATTCCAGCTACAATTGCAGCGGAATTGGGAGAAGCGCCAGTAGGAGGGCCACATTATCAAGCGTTGTTCTTGTTAGGTTGTATTCTATTTATTTTTACTTCAATAATCTCAGTTTCTGCTGAAATGGTTTCAAAAAATAAAAAATATAATACGCATTAGAGAATGATGAATAAAAAAATAAGTCAACAAATCGCTTTTGGTACTTTCAAACTCTTTGGAGTGATTGTTATCGCTATTCTCTTTAGTATCCTTGGATTCATTATTTTTAATGGAATAAAAGTAGTTAATTGGGAGTTTCTAACAGGTTTCCCAGGTGAAGGAATGACTTCTGGAGGGATTTTCCCAGCCATTGTTGGTACACTTTATTTGGTAATCGGAAGTTTGCTCTTTGCCTTTCCTTTGGGAGTAATGTCTGCCATTTACACCAATGAATATGCAGGAAAAGGTTGGATTGTCAAATTTATTAGAATGATGACAAATAATTTAGCGAGTATTCCATCCATTGTATTTGGATTATTTGGAATGGCGTTGTTTGTTAATAAACTAAATTTTGGAGATTCCATCCTCGCAGGTTCGTTGACCTTAGGATTATTGATTCTACCTGTTATCATACGTACTACTGAGGAAGCTTTGAAAGCTGTTCCAGATAGTTACCGACAAGGAAGTTTGGCATTGGGAGCAACAAAATTACAAACCATAAGAAGGGTTGTTTTACCAACTGCTTTTCCGAATATCATTACAGGATTAATTTTATCGATTGGTAGGGTGTCAGGAGAAACAGCACCGATTCTTTTTACTGTTGCGGCATATTTCCTTCCCAAATTACCAACTAGTATTTTTGATCAAGCGATGGCATTGCCGTATCACCTTTATGTTTTAGCTACCAGTGGAACAGATTTAGAAGCGTCGCGACCAATGGCGTATGGAACGGCTTTGGTGTTGATATTGATTGTGTTAATCATGAACCTTTTTGCTTCACTCTTAAGAAAGAGGTTGAGTAAAAACAATAAAAGCAAATAAAAAGATTTGAATAAAAGATAATGATAGAAGCAAAAAATATAAATTTTTATTATGGCGATTTTCAGGCTTTAAAAAATATAAGCATGACAATGGAATCCAATACTGTTACCGCATTTATCGGACCTTCAGGTTGTGGGAAATCGACTTTTTTACGGTTATTTAATCGTATGAATGATTTAATAGAGGATACAAGAATGGATGGGGAGCTTTTGATTGATGGAAAGGATATTTACAGTAAATCGGCTGATGTAGATAGTTTGAGACAAGAGGTTGGGATGGTTTTCCAAAAACCAAATCCTTTTCCCAAATCTATTTTTGAAAATGTAGCTTATGGTTTGAGAGTAAATAATTTAGGAAATAAATCGTTTATTCAAGAAAGGGTGGAAGAATCTCTAAAAGCAGCGGCTTTATGGGATGAGGTGAAAGATAAACTCAATAAATCGGCTTTCGACTTGTCGGGTGGACAACAACAACGTTTGTGTATTGCTCGAGCGCTTGCCGTTGCCCCTTCCACTATTTTGATGGACGAACCAGCATCTGCATTAGACCCGGTTTCTACTTCCAAAATTGAGGAGTTGATTCACGAACTTAAAAAGGACTATACAATCGTGATTGTTACACATAATATGCAACAAGCAGCAAGAATTAGTGATAAAACAGGCTTTTTTATGTTGGGCGAACTGGTTGAGTATAGCGATACTGATAAAATGTTTATGAATCCCGAAAAGGAAGTAACACAAAATTATATTACAGGAAGATTCGGTTAGTTTTTTGTTGACAAGACTGTTAAGTTTTGTTAGTGTGAGAATATTTATTGTATGAGAAAAATTAAAACAATTGCACTTGTAGCGCACGATCATTGTAAGAAAGAATTACTAGAATGGGTTGAATGTCACTGGAGAGGACTCATCCAATACGAATTGGTTTGTACAGGAACGACTGGTAATTTAATTGAACAGAAGTTGCAAGATTTTATGGGTGAAAGTGAGAAGATTCATGAAATAAACATGACAAAATTGAAATCGGGTCCGCTTGGAGGAGACCAGCAAATGGGAGCGTTAATTAGCAACAACGAAATCGACGTGCTGATTTTCTTTTGGGATGCAATGGAGCCTCAACCACACGATGTTGATATTAAAGCTTTGCTCAGAATTGCAACTTTATACAATGTGGTTTACGCTTGCTCCCGCTCAACAGCAGATTTTATTATTTCATCCCCATTGTTTAAAATGGGATATGAAAATGAAGAAAATGAACAAATTGTACAATATGAAAATAGAATATTAAAATGAGACATAACGAACAAGAATTAGAGCAGTTGAAAGATGAATTGAACCAAATGTGGAAATTGGTTACTTCTCAATTAGAAAGATCAAAACATGCCTTTCTTAAAAATGATATCGAGGTGGCATTGGAAGTTTCCAGTGCTGAAAAACGAGTAAATGCTTTTGAATTAAAAGTTGAAAGTAGCTGCGAGAATTATATCGCACTTTACAATCCTGTTGCCATAGATTTGCGATTGATTCTTTCTATCATGAAAATCAGTATTACGTTAGAACGAATTGGAGATTATGCAGAAGGAATTGCACGACACGTTATTGACGGTGATTGTGGACATTTTGATAAGACGATTGTCGAAAGTTTAGAAATGGAAAAAATGTTCGATATCTTAATTAATATGATGGCAGACAGTTATGTTGCTTTAAATGCAGAAAGCTCAAAATCATTTGGGAAAATCCTTGCCAAAGACAAGGGTGTCAATGAAATTTATCACTCTTCTATTCCAAAAATCGAAGAGTTTTTAACTAAAAATCCAAAAGAAATTCGTTGTGGATTAAAGTTGATGCTATTGATTCGAAAAATGGAAAGAGTAGGAGACCATTGCAAAAATATCGTCGAAGAAATCGTTTTTTATGTAGATGCGAAAGTACTAAAACACAAAGGTAAAGTAAAATAGATGTTGAAATTATAAAGTACGTACATCTAAATATTCCAAAATCTTAAGCCTAAGGTTGTTTGTATTTAATGAAAACTACCTCAATCACGATAAAACTTCATCTCTTTTTCACCCTCTCGTAACCAGCAAGCAACAATCCAAAACCATCTTTGCAACGAAATTTAAAATCATAAGATTATGAACAAGCTGAACCGCTTACTAAATTTAATAAACTTGTAACTTCTGCTTAACTGAAACGAAACAAAAGCAAGGGATATTTGCACCCAAAAGATGTAAATATAAATATGAACAGAATTAATTTTATTCAATCAACCTTGTTCTTCTTACTAATTGTTCTTGTTACTAGTTATACAACTCTTGGGCAGACAGGAATTGTACAAGGAAAAATATCGGATTCTTTTACCCAAGAAGAATTAATAGGTGCAACTGTTAGAATTGATGGATTATCTTTGGGGGCAGTTTGTGACTTGGAAGGAAACTTTGTCATCAAAGATGTCCCTGTAGGTGAATACACGCTAACGGGTTCGTATTATTTTTATTCTCCACAGTCAATTCATGGGGTTCAAGTGAAAGCTGGAGAAGCTGTAAATATTGACTTCCTATTAACTCCTGAAACAACGAATTTGGAGGAAATTGTTGTCACAGCTAGGGTAAATGAAGAGTCTGAACAAACGTTGTTGATGGATCAGAAAAACGCCATTGTTTCTACACAAAGTGTTGGTGCAAGCGAAATGGGAAGAAAAGGGTTGGGAGATGCAGAATCAGCTGTTTCTTCTGTGTCAGGCGTGTCGAAACAAGAAGGAGTAAAAAATGTGTTTGTTCGTGGACTCGGAGATAGATACAATAAAACCTTACTAAACGGTTTGCCAATCCCATCTGAAGACCCAGAATATAAAAATATCGAATTGGCAATTTTTGACTCGGACATCATTAAAAATATTGGCGTAGAAAAAGTTTTTACTACCGAAAATGCCAGCGATGTTGGTGGTGCCTCAATTAATATTAACTCAAAAGAACTAAATTCTGACAAAGCTTTGTCTTTTAGTTCTTCTTCTGGATTTAATTCTCAAGCATTAGGAAGTGAGTTTGCTCGACCAGATGGTGTGAATTATTTTGGATTTACGCAAAACTCAAGACCCACTAGGGAACATTTTGATTTTAAAAATAGCTTAGACCCTAAAAGAGGAATCATTCCGATTAATGAAAGTTATCGGGTTTCAGGTGGAAAAGAGTTTAAGATTAAAAGTAATCCGTTAACGTTCTATTTGGTAGCTTCTCATAAGTCAAATTTCTCGTACACTGAAGAATCAGTTAGAAATGCCACAACTTCTGGGGTGATTTATCAAGATCAAACAGGAAAAAAATACTCGGGTTCTAAAAATCAACTTGTATTAGCAAATGTTAATTATAAAATTAATCGTGTACACGCTATCGCCTATAATTTTTTAATGCTCCACTCTAACCAATATTATGTTGGAGAATATTTTGGTCGTCATTCAGAAAAATTCCAAGATGCTACCAATGAATATGGCTTTTTAAGAAGACAGCAAATCAATGATAACTTATTGTTAACTCATCAATTGACTACCCAGTGGAAACTTGCTGAAAGATGGGCGATTCATGCAGATTTCTCATACAACCGTGTGACAGGAGACGAACCCGATAGAAGAGAAAATTATTTATCACAAAGAAATGACGGAGATTATAACTTAACAGGTAGTAATCGTCAAAAAAGATTCTTTTCAAACCTAAAAGAAAATGATTTTAATACAAAATTTACGTTGGACTACTTGCTTAACAGACCTTTTGATAAACAAAATTCAAAAATAACATTGGGATATAAATCACGTTTTTCAAATCTGGATTTTGAAGCAGAAGAATATAACTTTTCAGCAGTTCAAGGAATTGTAAACTCAGAAGATTTATTGTTGGATGAGTTTTATAACAATCGACGGTTTGATGACAATGATTTTATTATGACACAGGGTTATCCAAGTAGCTATTCTGTATCGAAAAATAATCATTCAACTTTTATTACTGGTATTTATCAATTTACCGAATCATTCAGCGGAATTGCAGGGTTCCAATATGATTGGGTTGAGTTAAATATCTTATATGACGTCCCTGGGCAAACTGGTAGAAATCAAATTAACTCTGGTTTTTATTTGCCAAATCTTCATTTAAGATATGCGCTTGGAGACAAGCATATTGTGCGGTTAGGTGCAAGTAAAACGTACACGCTTCCACAAGCAAAAGAAATTTCGCCTTATCAATATGTAAATATCGGTTATGTGAGTGAAGGTAATGTAGAACTTCAATATTCTGATAATTATAATGTGGATGTTAAATGGGATTATCACATCACTCCGTCAGAATTAATTTCAGTAACGGTGTTTTATAAAAGAATTATGAATCCAATTGGACGGGTTTATAAAGGAAATTCAGCTGGATTGTTAACCTACGACAATATTGCTCCATTTGCAGATGTTGCGGGAGTAGAGCTTGAATTGAGAAAAAATATTCTTAACCTGAAAAGTGAAAAATTTAATTCTGAAAACAGACTTTCTTTTGGTTTCAATTTCTCTTACATTTATTCAGCCGCAAAGCTTAACCTTATAAATACCCCCGAAAGAATAACAGCTTTAGAAGGAGCATCCCCATTTCTTCTGAATAGCGATTTATCTTATAATTTTTCTAAAGAGAAATTTGATATATCGGCAACCTTGGTAGTCAATTATTTTAGTGACAGAATTTTTACCGTAGGAACAATGGGTTATACAGATATCGTTGAAGAGTCTGTTCCAACACTCGACTTTGTTTTAGGTGGAAAGTGGAATAAGAGAATAGGTTGGAGAGTAAAAGCAGGAAATATTTTAAACCCATCTTTTAAATTGACAAGAGAAATCGAGCCTACAGGAAATGTTATAACCTTAAGTGAATATAAAAGAGGGATTAATATAAGTATAGGGTTAAGTATCGACTTGTAAAATGTAATCAAAACTCAACAAAAGGTAAACCCTTAAGTAATAATAATGGTTGACTTTTGCATTGTTAAATTATAAATTTTAAATGTTTAATCAAAAAACAACAATTATGAAAAAAAGTAAACTGGTAATGTTTATGTTTGTTATGGGAATTGCTCTCGTATCATGTAAAAAAGAAGGATGTACAGATCCTACAGCACTCAATTATAGTGAAGAAGCTAAAAAAGATGATGGTTCTTGTGCTTATAAGTTAGCGGAAGATGAACTAGCAGGGAGTGTTTCTGGAACTAAAAACTTAGATGCTGCTGTAACTTACAAACTCGTTGGTCCACTTATCGTAGAAGATGGTGCAACATTAAATATCCCAGCAGGAACAGTAATTAAAGCTAAAGAAGGTTTTAACAATTATATATTAGTCTTACAAGGTGGTAAGATCAATGTAAATGGTACCGCTTTAAACCCAGTAAAAATTACAGCTGATAAAGATAATGCTGGTCAAGGGTATTGGGGAGGATTAATCATCAATGGTCGTGCTCCATTAGCGGGAGGTACGATTGGAAGTACTGAAATTAGTTCTGCATTCAGTTATGGAGGAACAGATCCAAATGATAACTCAGGAACCCTTACTTACTTAATCCTTGCAAATACTGGTGCGCGTTCAAGTGCAGATGTTGAACATAATGGATTAACGTTGAATGGTGTTGGAAACGGAACAACGATTGAAAATATCTATATTCCTGATGGAGCAGATGATGGAATTGAATTTTTCGGAGGAACTGTTGATGTTTCAAACTTATTAGTAGTAAACTCAGATGATGATATGTTTGACTTCACTCAAGGATATTCAGGAACTTTATCTAATGCTTACGGAATTTGGGAAACAGGTTTCTTAAGCTCTGAATCAGATCCAAGAGGTATCGAAGCAGATGGAAACTTAGATGGAAATTTCCCAACACATACAGGACAGTCTAATTTTACAATCAATAACATTACGTTTGATTTAAGATTAGCTCAGGCATCTGATACTGATGTTTCTAATGTAACTAACAAAATGCAAGATGTTATAAAAATCAGAAGAGGTGCAAAAGCCACAATTACAAATGCTTTAGTAAAAGGTACTGGTACTGCCATTGATTTAATTGATTTCACAGACGGCAAAGGAGAGGGAGACATCACTTCAGTTATTAGTCTGACGAATCAATTGTCAAGTGCACATTTGGGAGGTGACATTAAACCAGTAACTGCTTCGGGTGCTGTAATTGAAAGTGGAAACACTGGATGCCCAGTAAATATTTTCTCTTGGACAAACTATCCCTTCTAAGAACTATCCCTTTTAGTTTAAATATTTATGAAAGAGAACGTATAAACTGATACGTTCTTTTTCATGTTTATATAATTATGTAAATTAACAAATAAAAGTCAAATAGAATTATTAAATTTGTTAGAGTAAGTAAAATGATGAAAGAAGAAAAAATTTTATTAGTCGATGACGATAAAAATATTGCCGAAATTTTAGAGTTTAATCTTAAAAATGAAGGCTTTGAGGTGACGACTGTCTATTCGGCAGAAGAAGCGCAACAACTTAATGTAAATGAGTTTCGCCTTATTTTACTAGACGTGATGATGGGAGGAATGTCAGGTTATAAATTTGCAGAAAAGTTACGCAATGATGGAATTTCAGTACCTATTATTTTTCTTACGGCAAAAGATTCGGAAAATGATATGTTAACAGGTTTTTCCGTAGGTGGAGATGACTATATTTCTAAACCTTTCTCTGTAAAAGAAGTGATTGCAAGAATTAAAGCAATCCTCAAAAGAAATATTGTTGCTGAAAAAGAGGAAGATACAAATAATGTTCTGAGAATTGGGAAACTTACAGTTGATACCGATCTAAAAGAAGTATATGTAGATAATGAACCAATTAAACTAACAAAAACAGAATTTGAAATATTATTGCTTCTGATTCAAAATCCTGAATCACTAATTTCTCGTGAAAGGGTAATTGATGAGATTTGGCAAGAAACACCATATATAACTAAAAGAACTGTTGACGTTCATATTTCAAGGCTAAGAAAAAAACTTGGAAGTTATGGCGAAGCAATCACAAATCGCTCGGGATACGGATACCGATTTAATTCGGATGCAGTATGAAAATAAGCTTTCGCCGAAGATTATTCCTTTATTTTGCAGCATTATTTTCTATTTATACTGCTGGGATAATCTTATTTGTATATTCAAAAGAGCGAACGTCTAAACTAGAAAGTTTAGAAACACAATTAGAAATCTATGCCAATTTTATTCATTCAGCTTTGTCTGATGAAACTACAGAATGGTCAACCGATTTAAATAGTTACAAAGATTTGCTACCAGCTGATTTACGAGTTACCATAATCGATTATCAAGGAGAAGTTTTATATGAAAATGTATTTGACGATTTCTCCATCATGGAAAATCATGCAGACCGTATCGAGATAATCACAGCTGAAGAAAGAGGAAGTGGTAGAAACATAAGAAAATCAGAATCGACACAAGAAACATACTTGTATTATGCCAAGAGATTTGACAATCACTATGTGCGTGTTGCATTGCCGTATGATGTTAAGTTGAAGAAGTTTCTCAGGTTTGATGACCTATTTTTATATATGATTATCACTTTTTTTATAATTACACTTATTATTTCTCACAAAATCTCTCAACAATTCGGAAATTCTATCGAAAGATTACGTGATTTTGCATTGAAATCAGGAAATGCCAATGTGATCTTCAATGATGATGAATTGGGAGAAATTGGTAAAAAAATTGCTAGTAACTATCATCAATTAGAAGAAAATAAAAAACAACTTTCTTTGGAAAAACAGAAACTGTTGCAGCATATCCAAATTTCAGAAGAAGGAATTTGCTTTATATCGGCAACAAAAAAAGTTGAGTTTTACAACGGATTATTTGTTCAATACCTGAATCAATTGATTGATACAAACATAAACCCAAGTGTCATTTTAGAGGATAAGACGTTTGCTTCATTACACGATTTTTTAGAACAGAAAAATGATGATTATTTTGAAACCCAAATCAACAAACAAGGTAAAATCTTCTCATTGAGAGCCAATGTTTTTCAAGATGATAGTTTTGAAATTATTTTAACAGATATCACACAGAAAGAAAGAACAAGGCAACTCAAACAAGAAATGACTGGGAATATTGCTCATGAATTAAGAACACCCATAACAAGTGTTCGTGCATATTTAGAAACTGTTTTAGAACATTCTCTTCCAGCGGATAAAAGAGAACATTTTATAAAACAAGCCTATCATCAAACACTTAATTTATCTGAGATGATAAAAGATATGAGTGTCATCGCTAAACTTGAAGAGGCACCTGATACATTCACTTTGGAAAAGGTGAATTTAGTTAATCTTTTGATGGATTTAAAGACAGAGCAAACTATCAAGTTTAATGAAAATAACATTCAGATGGATTGGCAGTTACCAGACGACCTTGTTGTTGTTGGAAATTCAAATTTACTTACATCCATTTTTAGAAATTTGATTGAAAACAGTGTTCGATATGCAGGTGAAAACATTAAAATCAATATTTCCCTTATCAATCAAGACAAAGATTTTTACTATTTCTCTTATTATGACACTGGTGTAGGTGTAAAGGATAGTGCGCATCTTAATCGCTTGTTTGAAAGATTTTATCGTGTGCAAGAAGGTAGAACAAGGGAAACCGGTGGTAGCGGATTAGGACTTTCTATTGTTAAAAATGCCATAATCTTCCACAAAGGAATCATTTCAGTAAAAAATAGAAAAGAAGGAGGACTTGAGTTTCTGTTTTCATTGAAAAAGTAAGGAAAAAAGATTTGGTTACTCTGATTTAGAATTTAATCTCTTTTCCAACTCCTTTCCATGTTCCGTCTTCTGAATTCCTTCTGGTGTTACTACGTAATGCAGAGGGACATCATGTGGTGAAACTTCTTTTAAATCTTCATGAATACCAAACATAGAAAGTCCAATAAACATAGTTCCAGGCTTACATTCCGCTAAAAATCTATCGTAAAACCCTTTTCCATATCCCAATCTATTTCCATGTTGATCCACAACTAAAAGAGGAACAATTACAACATCTATATCTTCGACACTTACATCTTCGCCAGTAACTGGTTCAGGGATTCCGTATTGATTGTCTTGAAATTGTGTGTGTTCTGTCAACAGCTTAGCTGTCATGATTTTACTGTTAAAATTAGAAACAGGAATGCAAATTTGATTGTTTTGCTGCAATCGCTTAATTAGTGGAATTGTATCAATTTCCTTGAGTCGATGAATCGGTAAAAAACAATGAATCATTTTTTTGTGAAACATCCAAAATTTAAGAAAATTGTTTGTGATATCGACCGACCTTTTAATCATATCATCAACTTCAAGGGCTCTTCTTTTCTGACGATATTCGTCTCTTAACTGCTCGCGATAAGAAAGAACACGGTCTGCGTTCTTTTCTTGTTCTTTTTTTTTATTTCTACCTATAAAGTTTGCCATGATTTTAATCCATTATTTTGAATTATGAGCGAGCATTGGTTATTTGTAAACACCCATATCAATATATTTCTGCATTCTTTTTTCAATCCTTTCTTCTGGGGTTAATTTTGAAAGCAGTGTAATTTGCCTTTTAACTTCGCGCTTGACAGTCGCAAAAATCTCTTCATGATTTCGATGCGCACCGTTTAGCGGTTCTTTGATAATAAAATCAACAAGTTTTAGACTTTTCATGTCTTCGGAAGTTAACTTTAATTTTTCAGCTGCAATTTCCTTGTAATCCCAAGAACGCCATAAAATAGAAGAACAAGATTCAGGAGAAATTACTGAATACCAGGTATTTTCAAGCATGATGACTTTATCGCCAACACCAATTCCTAAAGCACCTCCTGATGCGCCTTCACCAATGATAACACAAATCACTGGAACACGAAGATTCATCATTTCGTAAATGTTTCTTGCAATTGCTTCTCCTTGACCTCTTTCTTCCGCTTCTAGTCCGGGGAAAGCACCAGGAGTGTCGATAAAAGTAATAATTGGTTTGTCGAATTTCTCAGCTAATTTCATCAGACGAAGTGCTTTTCTATATCCTTCAGGATTAGGCATACCAAAATTACGATATTGACGCATTTTTGTGTTCATTCCTTTTTGTTGACCAATAAACATAACTGTTTGACCATCAATTGATCCAAATCCACCAACCATCGCTTTGTCGTCTCCAAAATTTCTGTCACCGTGATACTCTTGGTATTCACCGTGAGTAATTCCTTGAATATAAGCGTTTGTATAAGGTCTGTCTGGATGTCTCGACAATTGAACTCGCTGCCAAGGAGTTAAATTAGAAAAAACTTCTTTTGTTTTTAGTTCAAACTTCTTTTCTAACTCTTTTATCGTGTCGGTCATATCCAATTCAGCATCTTGACCAATTTCTTTCGCTTTGCTAATTTGATCCTCTAATTCTCTAAGAGGTTCTTCAAAATCTAAATATGTTGTCATAATTCATCCAAAATATTGAGGGGCGAAAGATAAGAAATTATCCCATATTACCCATTTAATTATTCTGTTTTCACATAAATACTCATCTCATGTCAAACATTATCTCCCCATTTATCACAGTAACCCATGAATAATTAGGTAAATAATTTGCTTTACTTTCGACTGGTTGGTCAAAAACAACAAAAGTTGCACTTTTTCCTCTTTCAATTGTGCCTTCATTGCTTTCTTCAAAACAACCGTAGGCAGCCCAAACCGTCATGGCTTTTAATGTGTTATCAAAAGAAACAGCTTCGTCTTTAATGAACCCACCTATTGGTTTATCTTCAATGTTTTTTCGCTGAACGGCTGCATGAATGGTCGCAAACGGGTCATAACTTTCTATCGGAAAATCTGTCCCAAATAAAATCATTCCCGCTTGTTCTTGCAAAGTTTTGTAGGCATAAGCGCCATGATTTAATCGTTCACTTCCTAGTCGATTTTCTGCCCACCTTTGGTCAGATGTTGCATGTGTCGGCTGAACTGAAGGTAAAACATCTGTTTTTGAAACCAAATCCACATCATCTGGTGAAATTACCTGTGCATGCTCAATTCTCCAGCGATGTTCAATTTCATCTTGCATCAAGGTGTCTATCATTTGCAACATTATCCGATTGGCAGAATCTCCAATGCAATGCGTATTCAATTGATAGCCTGTCTTTTTAATTGTTACGGCTAAATTTTGTATTTCCTCAAGACTCCTTATCAACATTCCGTTTGTATTCGGATTGTCAGAATAGGGGTGCAAAAGACAAGCTCCATAAGAGCCCAAAGCTCCGTCTGCTATGATTTTAAAACTTCTAATGGACAATTTTCCTTTTTTATAAAATCCATTTTCATACGCAAACACTAAGTTTCCTGGAGAAGGGAGAAGCATTGCATATACATTGATTTTCAATTCATCGTTTTTTGCTAATTTCATCAATAAGTTTCTTTCTAACTCGGTGATGCCTGCCTCATGAACCCAAGTAATTCCCGCAGCAAGCAATTCATCTTGAACTTCCATAAAAGCAGCAACTAAATCTTCTTCTTTTGGTTGGGGAATCTTTTTATTGATAAAATTCAACGCATTGTCGAGCAAAATCCCTGTTAAAACGCCGTTTTCTTTTACAAACTCTCCACCTGAAATGGTTGTTGTATCGGAAATTCCTGCAAAATCTCGCATTGCTTTGTTAATGAGCATGGCATGACCATCAATTCGGGTTAATGCAACAGGCGTATTGGGAAATGCAACGTTTAAAAGACTGTCGTTCGGTAATATTTTTTCTCCCCACAAGCTTTGATCCCAACCTCTACCAATAATGACTTCTTGCTGGGTTTTAGATTGATGCTTTTCAAGTAGTGAAATCATTTCATAATATGATCGAGAATTTCTTAAATCGGCGTTTAATTTTTGTCTTGCGTAACTCATAATATGTCCATGAGCATCATGAAATCCTGGAAAAACGTCCCTTAACTTTGCATTGATGACAATATCAGCTCGATATTTATTCATAATTTGTCTTTCTGGACCAACCTCAACAATTTTACCATCTAAAACAGCAAATGCTTCTGCCATATCTAAATTATCGTTCATAATATGCACTTTTGCATTATGTACAATCATATCTACTTTTACGCCCTTGTAGCAGGAAGTAAAAAAAAATAGTCCGAATATTATAAAAATTAATTTCATAATTCTGAATTATAAGTTACAAAGGTAAACGAAAAAATAAGAAATAATTTATGTTTAAATTTTATGTTACGCTTTAACGTAGAGAAAAATGTGCCTTTTTCTATTTCTAAATTAAATTATATATAAATTCGGATGCTTTTTATAAATTCGAATAAAATTAATCTTGAATATCTATGAAGTGGAAAGGTAGAAGACAGAGTTCAAATGTCGAAGACAGAAGAGGAATAAGTACAAAAGGAAAAGTAGTTGCAGGTGGAGGACTTGTTGGGATTATCGTTTTTTTAATGACCGTTTTCGGAGGGGAAACGGGGCAAGCCTTGGCACCATTCGTTGAGCAGTTTGTAAATCAAGAAATTGTTCATTCTAAGGGAAGGGAGTTAACGGCAAAAGAAATTGAAACAGGCGAAATGGTGTCCACTATTTTTGCTGATACAGAAGATGCTTGGCACAAAATCTTTCGGGAAAATAATTTGGGCGAATATAAAGAACCCAAAATGGTTTTATTTACTGGAAATGTGAATACAGCGTGTGGTGGAGCAACTTCTTCAGTCGGACCGTTTTATTGCCCTAGTGATTATAAAGTTTATATGGACTTGGATTTTTTTGATGAATTACGGACAAAATTTGGAGCGAAAGGAGGCGATATGGCTGTTGCTTATGTGATTGCACACGAAGTAGGTCATCATGTGCAAACGCTATTAGGTACCAATGCTAAAGTTTCACAATTACAGCGTCAATCAAACCAAATAGATGCCAATAAACTTTCGGTTGCATTAGAATTACAAGCCGACTATTATGCAGGAGTTTGGGCACATTATGTAAAACAATATATCGAATCAGGAGATATTGAAATTGCACTTGATGCAGCACGAGCAGTTGGAGATGATGCTATTCAAAAACGACTGCAAGGTCATGTTGTTCCAGATTCATTCACGCACGGAACGTCCGCACAAAGAATGAAATGGTTTAAAAGAGGTTATGAATCTGGAGATGTACTGCAAGGCGATACTTTTTCTGAAATTGTGGACTAACACGTTGCTAAACAAGGGAATTATAACGATAACATCAATCTGTCTATCGGGTTTATTACTTGTGAAATAATTACCAATAATCTTTATTTTTAGTTTTAATTTTTTAACCAAACTAAAATGATAATTTGCTTTGAAGATTCTTATAATTATTGTAGTTTTATCCCAGTTATTAACTTAAATTGAAAAGGAAAATGAAGAAAACATTTTTAATATTTGCTTTAGCGTTGGGCTTTGTGTTATATGGATGTAATAATGGAACATCGAAAGCAGTCGCTGAAGAGGTGGCTGAAGTAACTAATGATGAAGACCATGATCATGGAGATCATCATGAAGTAGAGGTAAAAGAAAGAATATTATCTCTTAATAATGGTCAAAAATGGGAGATAAATAAAGAAATGACTCCTCATGTAATTGCAGCGGAAGAAGTATTAGCGACATATATGGAAGAAGGCTCAACTGATTATGCTCAATTAGCAGCTGATTTAAAAGAAGAAAATGCTAATCTAATCAGAAGTTGTACAATGAAAGGGGAAAGTCACGATCAACTGCATGTATGGTTGGAACCACACATTGATCTTTTGGGAAATTTGGGGAATGCAGGGTCAGTTGAAGAAGCAACTGCGGTGGTTGATAAGATTAATCAATCATTCGCAACTTTCCACGAGTATTTCGAATAGTAAAAAACAATATCTATAATTGGTTTATCGTACTGTAAGCGATTTCGGCATTCGTTTTATTATAAAAATTCTTCCATATTACTTGGTTTAGAATCTGCGTTTTTAGCTTAATAAAGATAAGATTGTCTCTTATTTAAGATTATTTGTAATTTTACGTTAAAAGATTGCTCTTAACAATAGAAATAGAATAATATGGGTACAGAAAGAAATATGTTTCCAGAGGCAACTGCTGAAGGAGCTAAAAGAAGAGCTGAGTTAGCTCCAAATCAAATTGACACATGGCGAAAATTTAGTCGTGCAGTTTTTAAGTCGAATGCATTAGACTCAAAGACAAAGCACATCATAGCAATTGCGGTTGGTCATGTAACACAATGTCCGTATTGTATTCGGGCACACGTTCCACATGCAATTCGTAAAGGTGCAACAAGAGAAGAGATTTTTGAAGCAATTTGGATCGCCGCCCAAGGTCGTGCAAATGGAGGATATCAACAAGCGTCAATTGCTGTTCATCAAATGGAAATTAATGAAAGCAAAGTAGAGGAAGACCGTGTGGATTATGTAGATAATAGTCATGAAATGGCGGAGAAAAAGGCGAAATTAGCTCCTGATATTGTTGATACTTGGAAAGACTTTAGTAATAGTGTGTTTGAAGCTGGTGCTTTAGATGAAAAAACAAAACGGTTGATTGCTTTGGCTATTTCTCACATAACACAATGCTCTACTTGTATTGAAGATCATACAAAAATGGCCAACATAAACGGAGCTACCAATGAAGAAATGATGGAAGCCATTTGGGTAGCAGCTGAAATGAGGGCAGGAGCAGCGTACTCATATTCAATAATTGCTTTTGACGAAATAGAGAAATATATGGATGAGCATAATTTGTAATTTTTAAATTAGTTTATAATATAAAAAAAGAGTGTTCAAAATTATTTAAACACTCTTTTTTTATCCTATTTAAACAGAATAATTTCTTATTTTTACCTGAAAAACATTCATGTTAACACCACTTTATTTTCCTAAAACAAAGCTGAAACTTACTCGAAAGAATGAGCAGGTGTATGTGTGGTGTGATTTTAGAAAAAAAATTCTTCTGTTAACTCCAGAAGAGTGGGTACGGCAACATGTCTTACATTTTTTGGTTGAACACAAATCAGTTCCACTTCCTCTGATCGCATCCGAGTATAAAATTGAGGTAAATCAATTGACCCGTCGTTGCGATGGTGTAGTTTTTGGAAGTAATGGCAAACCAATTGGAGTTGTAGAATGCAAAGCCCCTGAAATAAAACTAACAGAAAATGTTTTTCATCAAATTGCACAATACAACCACAAATTGATGGTAGAATGGCTAATCATGACAAACGGAATCCACACAATTGTTGCAAATGTCAATCAAAGTACAGGGGAGATAAATTATAGAAAGGAAATACCTAGTTATACTGAAATGTTAGGTATTTAGATAAAAAATCTTCTCATCCTAAACCAAATCAAAAAAGTTAATGAACAGTCAAATATGCAAATGGATTTTTAATAGCCGACAAAAATAAAATCAAGACTTTCATTGCGTTTAAGTTTGTAAATGAGTGAATTAAGCTGTTTATTTTCTTTAATTTCTTTTTTTTATCTATTTTTTTTAGTAAGTTTACTTTAGTTTTAAAAACTACTTATTATGAAATTACATGTATTGCTACTGCTTGTTACTTTTATGTTTTTTTCTAATGACTTATTTTCTCAGTGCTGTGGAGATGGAAATTGTGATCCAGGAGAAACCGCGGCAACTTGCCCCTCAGATTGTGGAGGAAGTTCAACATTTAATTGTGCTAATACGATCGGTTCGTTTTTCGACTCTCCAAGTTGGCCTGTAAATTATGCTACAGCAAGCAGTAATGGTTGGTGTTATACAATTGATGAACCTTACCCAACAACTGTTTGCTTTGAATATGTCGTTCCACCTGTTTCTGATGCAGTACGGGTTTCATTTGCTATTAGTGGATGTAATACAAGTGGAACAAATCAAGGTAACACTCCTGGAGGGTGTAATGGTGCAAATATTACTAACTCCGTTGTTTCAAGTGTGGCAACATTCGATAATGATTGTAATCAGATAACATCTAATATGCAAATAGGTGGTTGTTACGCACCTGGCGACATAATAACAGTATGTATAAATCTTAATCAATCAGCAGCTTGTGGACCGATTACAATTTGTCCAGTGCTAAATTGTGGCACAAGTGAATGTTCGACTGATTCGGGTACTACTTTTACCTGTCCTCCATTTGATTTTTCAATAAATGGAGGGTATTCTGACCCTTGTGTTAATAATTCTGGATATGTGGTTGCTACGCCTGACTGTGGTGATCATTTCTCATATCTTTGGAACGACCCACTCTCACAAACAGATTCTATTGCAACAGGATTATCAGCGGGAACCTACGACGTGTTGGTTACCAATTCGGCTTTTCCAATGTGTGATACGTCAATGAGTTTTACACTTGACCCAATTATGGGTTTTTCTGTTGATACCATTCTTTCAGAAAATCCAAGTTGCTCTGGTGATTGTGATGGAGAGATATCAGCCTTTGTCTCTGGTGGAAGTGGTAACTTCTCCTATGCTTGGTTTGACTCAGGTGGAAACCCCGTCGGCACAAATACTTCTTCAATTACCAACCTCTGTTCTGGTGATTACTCTGTAGAGATAACTGATAATGGTGGAAGTGGTACAATCACTATTTTTTCAGAAGATTTTGAAACTGGAGGAACGGGATGGAATTTGAATGTTTCCCTAGGTGGTGAAGGTTCAGACCCAAACTATTTTGTGATAAACGACAATGAAGGTGGTGTTCCACCTGGTGGTTGCGGGGTAGCAGGAAATGGGGATGCAACCTTACATATTACAAGTGCTTTCTTCCCAAATGGTGGAGCAGCTTATGATGCAGGTGGTTTGTGTGGCCTACTCTATTGCCCTGAAACACATCGACGGGCTGAATCTCCCGTAATCAACACAACTGGATATAGTGGATTGACATTAAATTTTGACTACATCGCAAACGGCTCGATACCAAATGATCAAGCAACTGTATGGTACAATGATGGAAGTGGATGGAATCAGCTAGGAACGGCTCTTAATTCGGGAGTTTGTACTTCAGGACAAGGATTGTGGTCAGTTTATTCTCATTTGTTACCTGCAAGTTGCGATAATAATCCTAATTTGCAAATTGCAATTCAATGGGATAACAATGATGATGGTGTTGGAACAGATCCTTCTGTAGCAATCAATAATTTGTCAATTGTAACAACAGGCACTTCAACTCCTTGCACAACAACAGAATTTGTGACAATCTCTGATCCAAGTTCAGTTAATCCGTCGTTTACACTCGATAACTTTTGTGAAGGAGCAGCTGTTGCTGCAACAAATGTCACACCAGCTGGAGGAGTTTTTAGCTTTAATCCTGCCCCAAGTGATGGTGCAACAATTAACCCAACAACAGGTATGATTTCAGGTGGTAATGGAGGTAATACCTATTCTGTTACTTACACACTAAATGGGGGCGGTACTTGTCCAGTATCGGTAATAGAAAGTGTACAAGTTTATTCTGTCCCGGAACCTGTCATCACAGGCACATTTCAATATTGTACTGGAGGTAGCGCTTTATTGGATGCAGGAAGTGGATATGATTCATATTCATGGAGTACAGGAGAGTCAACACAAACGATTTCCACTACTACATCTGATCCAGTTTTTGTCACTGTGACAGATGCGAACGGCTGTCAAGGAACGAGTGATCCTGTAAATATTACTGAATCCACAACCATTGTTTACAACTCAATCATTGAAATTTGTGATGGAGAAAATGCGGTTATTCACGGAGTGAGCCAATCCACTTCAGGGATTTATTCAGAAACTTTTACTACTGGCTCAGGTTGTGATAGCACTTCAAATGTTCAACTTGTCGTTCATCCACTTCCTAACCCAATAATAAATGGTGATTTGGTATATTGTCATGGTGAATTCGCACATCTAAATGTTGTAGGAAATTATGATTCTTATCTCTGGAGTACAGGAGAAACAACCCCAACGATCGCAACTACAACAAGTTTGCCCATCACTGTAACTGTTACTGATATCAATGGATGTAGCGCAATTAGTCCTCCTGTTTCTTTAGATGGTCCGCCGATTGCTTCTGTTTCTGCTACACCAAGCGAAGGAGAAAGTCCACTGGAAGTATTGTTGACAAACAATAGCCAAAATGGAATTACTTACTATTGGGATTTTGGGAATGATAGTACTTTAATGACAAACAATACTTCTTCTCAAGTTCAAGTCTATGATTCTTTGGGTACATACACTGTCATGTTAATCGCTGAAAAAAATGGTTGTGTTGACACAGCTTATGTTACGATTATAATAACCAACGATTTACCTTTGATTGTCGAATTTCCAAATGTTTTTACTCCAAATGGAGATAATACCAATGATTTTTTCCTATTTAAAGGTGTAAATGCTAAAGAATTAGAAATTTTTATTCTTAACAGATGGGGAGAAGATGTTTATCATTCAACCGATGTGGATTTTAAATGGGATGGAGTTTCATCGAGAGGGAAAGAGGTTACAGATGGTGTATATTTTTATAAATACAAGATTACTGGATTCAACAAAGAAATCGTTGAAGGTCATGGTTATGTACATGTATCACGGTGATATTTCTTAAGCGTAATTGTCCTTATAACCTCAGGAGTTTGTTTAAGGTAAGTTTATTTATCTAAAGACTAAGGAATAATTTTCACGCTTAATCCTTTCAGCGTTTGCCAGCCTGCTTTGTCGGTTACTTTTATCATAAAATGGTAATCGCCTGTGTCGATATCGTTGGGAACAGCTACTGAAACGTTGGCTTCAAAAGTTGTTAAACCTGCTGGAATTTCGTGATTTTCTATCAAAACAAAAGGATTGGACGGAGATTTTATTGGGTCTTGCGGACAAACTCCGGGTTCTGTGCTGTGGTTATGCTGATCGAAGTTGTGATGAATGTCCAGTCCAAAAGAACCCAATTCAATGTCATCGGTAAACTTTGCCTTAAAAGTAAAATTTTCGCCTCTTTTGATTTCGCTGCAATTTTCAGGAAAAGAAAGGTAATTTGCCTCAATTGCAGGCGGTGTATTGTCGATTTCGTCTTTATCACATCCTATAAAAAACAGTGATAAAGCGATGATGAAAATTGTCTTTTGCATAATCATATTTTTAAGTGGAACGACTGAAATGTCCATTCCGATTCAAATTTAAAAAGAAAGCATTCAAAAAGTGACAAAAGCTGAAAACATTTTATCTTTTTTGAACACTTCCTTTCTTTTAAACCATTTTACTTATCAAAATGTTCATCGAAATGAACAACTTCTCCAGATTGGTCGGTTACTCCAAAATGCAAATGATAATGTCCTGACGGAGCAGCGGAAAAATCAATTTCTTCCGAAAAATGATACGAAGTTTGTCCAACCATCGAAACATCGTTAAAGATAAACACATCTTCCCAAGGACCGTGAACTTCTACTTCAACTTCCGCAATTCCATTGGATGCTGTGATATGACCTTCGACATGCAAGATGTTTCCTCCATTTTCAACATGAACTGTCAAGCCTGAAACAGTAAGCGAACCCGCATTGTCAATAATGTCGATATGCGCCTCTGTACTTGTTTGCTTCCCGTTTTTATCTGTTACAACGAAATGCAAATGATATTCGCCAGGCGTTGCATCTGTAGGAATAGCAATGTGCTTGTGAAATGTTGCGTTTAACAATCCATCAAATTCATCTTTGTAAATTTGACTAAATTCCCAAGCGCTACCACTTTCAGGATGCAGTTCTACTTTGATGTTGTCAATTTTTCCAGGAGCAGATATTACCGCTTCGATGTGCAAATCGCCACCAACCATGGCTGTTTTGTTGTTATCATGACCAAATTCGGCGTTACTAATTGTCGGAGCGTTCACTCCTGGCTCAATTTCATCTTTTTTACAACTTGTAAAGGTTAAACCTAAAACCGTTGCAATCATTAATATTTTTGTTATATTTTTCATTTCCAATTTATTTAATTTTTAATAATAATATTGGTAATTAGATTGTGGAAAAATAAAATGAAAATGGCGGACCACGGACGAATAAATGTTTAAGTTGGTTTTTTTGTGTAAACCCAATTTTTGCTTTTACGACAAATTTTTGAGTGTAAAAATTTAACAATTTAGGGATAGAAACAGTTGGAGTTTCTTCTATCATAACTTGATGGCAAATAGCACAATTGTGCGCATGACTGTGCGATGATTCTGCGTGATAATCCACCAAGTTATGGAAAGAAATCAACAGCATCAATCCGATAAAAAATACGGCAAAACCTTTGTGCAATATGTCTTTGAATTTTCCCATTATTTTTTGAAATCAAAAGGGATTTTAATGGATAAAACAAAATTTCTTCCTTGTTCTGGCAAGTCAATTAGTCGATAAAAACTAATGTGATTGAGGTATTTTTGATTGAATAAATTGTAAACATTCAAGCTTACATCAATGGCATTTTTCTTCATTTTTATGGAAGTTCCCAATGATAATCCCCAGATATGGTGACTTGGTGTAATTTTTTCAGGAGGAACAATTTCGTTTTGCTCTGCTGTCAGTCTTACATTTACCTTGAAAAATGTATTTTTTAAACGTTTTTCCCAAAGATTTGGTTCGTAAGAGATGGAAACAATTCCAGAGGTAGGAGGCGAAAAAGGCAAAGGATAATATTTTTTTGCTCCTGACATTTGAATGTTGTATAGATATTCAAATCCGGTTTCTAATTTAACTTGTTTGATTGGTTTGTATTCAGCTGTCAATTCAAATCCAGCCCTAAAAACTTGTGCTTGGGTGTATTCAAAAATTTGATTACCTGCACCATAATATGTGTCATAATTAGCTGTGGGATTTAGAAAAATAAAATTGGTGAAATAATTTACAAATGGTGTAAAGTGGATATTCCAAGCTCTCTTTTGGATGTGTATTCCAAGATCTAATTGATAAGATTGTTCAGGGGAAAGGTCTTGGTTTCCTTTTTCATATCTAAAATAATGATAATTCACGCCACTTGCAGCCAATTCTTTGGCAATTGGCATTCTAAAACTTTTTCCAACGTTTAGATGCAAACCAAAATCATTTTTGTGGTAAACCAAGCCAGCCGACCAGCTCAAACTGCTGAAATCTTTTGAAAATTCATCCGCTTTTTGAAGTTTTTCAAGATAAGTATTTCCATTTATAACGACTTCGCTTTCAAACCAATCGTAATAAGCTTTGATATTTGTCTTTCCATAATCAAATCGCAACGCAGCGGAAAGTGTTAAGTGATTTGTGATGTCATAATTATCAAAGATAAATGCGCCCAATTGGTAGAAAGAATAATTCGGAATCAAAAATCCCCAACCACCAATTTTGTTGTGTTCATACTGACCGTTTGCGCCAAAATTCAGTTCGTGTTTGCCCAAGTTTATTTTGTCATGGATTTTCAAACTGATTGTGTTTTTGTTAAATCCTCTTTCTAAGTTTGGATGATTATTTAGCTCATCTGGCAAACTTGTTGGCATGTATCCATGCGCCAAATACAAGCCGTATTCACTTCTCAAATTTTGTTGATAACCCGATTCGATGCTGATTTGATGTTCTCCCAAACTGAAGTTCGTTTGATTACTTACTTTTAGATGATTTACTTGTTGATAAGGCAAAAGTATATCCCTATTTGAAGCATCATAAATTGTATCATCTACCTTGGTTGGCGTAATTCCGTGTGCATTGGCAAAAAATCCACTGCGATTAAAAGTGTTACTCACAGAGAAAATACTTCTTACTTTTGTGTCTAAATAACCAAAATGAATACTACTATTCAATTCTTTTCCTGCACTGTTTCGCACAAAATTATCTTTTAAGCTAACGCCGTAACTATAGATATAGACTGTATCTGTAGGGACTCTGTAATCAGCATAGTCCATATAGCTTGTACGGAAATTAAAAAACCATTTATCATTTCTGCCAAACATATTTAATGAGCTTCCAAAGTGAAGGTTATTACTTTTTCCAACCAAATCAACGCTTCCTCCAAAAGTATTTCTTAAAGGAGCAGTATTCGATTTGATATCAATGATTCCGCCCAAAGCATCTGAACCATATAAAAATGAAGTCGGACCTTTGATGATTTCCAATTTATCGATGCTGTATTGGTCGATTTCAAGTCCGTGATCTGCACCCCATTGTTGTCCTTCGTGTTTGATTCCGTTTTCTACAACAACGACTTGATTAAAGCCTAATCCCCTAATCAATGGTTTTGAATTTGAAGAACCGATTCCGATACTTTTTATTCCTGGCAATTTTTCCAATGTTTGCATCAAACTTCCTCCAATTTCCCTTCTGATTTCATGAAAATCTACTTCTAAAATAGGCAAACTTTCAATCGGACTGTTCATGGCCTTTCTCTTGATAACTTCAACTTCATCGAACTGAACAATTTGCGCGTCGATAATTATCGGTTCTGGGAGTACAGTATCTTTATCTAAAAACACATCGAAAACAATCTCATTTTCGCTGTATGCGTTTACAATGAGTGAATGATTTCCTTTTGGAATGTTTTCAATAGTAAAGTATCCGGCCTCGTTTGTAAAGACCAGTTCATTTATATTTTTTATGGTTACAGCGATGTTTTCTAACGGCTTTTCATTTTCATTTGTAATCATTCCTTTAAGTTTAAAGTTTTGACCTAAAGTATTTGATTGATAGAGAAATATGAATGCAATCGCTAATAAGATTTTCTGAATCAAAATGGACTTTTTTCTATAAACACAATATCCAATGATGACTTTTATCAATGGATCTAAAATATTTGTTCTATATAATATAGAATAAATAAAAATGCATCTAAATGAAAAGTGGAGGATCTTTGTTTGAGTTTCCTGTTAAATCAATAGAATGGAAACCATTGTAGTAAGTAACAAATTTGGTGTAAGATTCAACTTCAGGTAAAGTTAGAACAGAATTAGTGATGGATTGTAAAGGTAAGGTGTGATTATCGCATAGCCAACAGTCGTCCAAAACTTTACTGAGATGACCTTCATGTTCATCATGAATTCCATAGAAAATTGCTTTTTCACAAGCATCTGCGTCTGCAAAATCTACAATCTCATTTTCATGGTGGTGATGGTGTAAAAACATTGATGGAATAAAGCTAGAGGTATAAACCAATAACAGAAATATCCCAAAAAATCTTATGTAATTTTTTATTTTCAATTGAAAAAAATAGAAACTCTAATGCAATGATAGTCTTTTATGCTGTATTGACAAAATTATTGTGTAATATTAACAATTGGGCAGGTTCAAGTTTCAAATACGACACTACCATAATTTCTATCTATAAAGTTATAAAATATTTTTACAAGAGTTTCAAAATTCAATTCCCTTCGATTAGGAGCGAATCCAGATGATGCCTACGCATGGACTAAGTCAAGAAGTGGAGGTTGGGCAATTGCCTATCACAACAACAATGGTTACAAACTCCCTACTGAAAATGAGGGGATATGTGTCGATACTGGAAATGTATGGAGAAATTAATCCGTCAATTTACGAACCACCGTACATGAGACCCGTACGTTCGGTGGTGTGAGAGGTTTTCCCTGATGACTTAGGTCGGCAGAGCAGACTACTTGATAAGCGATTCGCCCATTTATTCTTTTGGTAAATATAATTTCATTGTTCCTTTTTTAAATAGCACTTTGTCTAAGTGTCCCATTTTTTGTTTGTCAAATGTAATTAAGTGCATATGTAAAAAAGTGTCGTGGTGTGTAAAAATCGCTTTATGTTTTGTTGAGAAAAAGCCAACTATTTCCGATTGTTCGTTTATTATTTTGTAGTTTATTTGTCCTTTATGTGCTTCGTCGGGCGAACTTACTTTTGAACCTTTCGGTAAATTCACAATATGAATTGCTGCTTCTTCAACTATTCCCGAAATTTTGAACATAAAAGGTCTTGGCAAATATTTGGTTTCTTTGTCGAGATATTGCTCAAGTTGATGAATCGTCTGAATATTATCAGGCAATGTTTGCTCTGTCCACTTGTCAATATTTGCGTACCCAAAAAATGGGGCTTTAATCTCATAAGTTTCTTCAACTTTCATTGTCGAATCTGAAATAACTGTTGATTTGTATGATTTTCCGTCTATAATTAAGATTTCGCCTGTTAAATACTCAACAGGTCCAAGTCCATATAAATTTGTTTTGTTGGCAATAGTGTCAAGGTTGATACTCCCATATAATTGTCCATTCCACATTACGTTCTTCATCTCGCCAACAATTTTTACTTCGTTAGTTGCCTGTTGAGCTTTTGAAGTACAACTTGTCAAAGTCAAAATTGCAAGGGAATAAAATATTGTTTTAAATTTCATATTTGTTAATTTAATAAATCGGGCCTTTTTTTTTAAAACTGCAAAATAAAAAATTCTGAGTTGTGTTAAATGGTGTTGTATGGTCTTCTGTTATGCAACGAATTTTGTCAAAGCCGTTATTAAGTTCTGCTGTCAATTTTTCTTCGTTGTATTGTCTAATTTCAAGTCCACTACATTTTGTCGGTCCATTTTCTGAAAACGTTCCGATTATCATAAATTTACTTACACAATTTCTTGCAGTCGTCATATATTTTTCAACTTGCTCGTCTGTTGTCAAAAAATGAAACGTTGCTCTGTCGTGCCACACGTCATAATTTGTTGTTGGCACAAATTCGGTTATGTCGCTAACAACCCAATTTACTTTTTTCGCTTTGTCGCCAAGTCGTTTTTGTGACTTTTCAAGTGCTTTTTCCGAAATGTCAAGCACGGTTATGTTTTCAAAACCTTCGTCAAGCAAGAAGTCTGCAAGTTTACTGTCACCACCGCCAATGTCAATTATTTTGGCTGATTTTTCCAAACCAAAAGAGCGAATAAAATCAAGCGAAGTTACCGGAATTTCTTGTGTCCAACTTACTTGGTCTGGGTTTTTAGTTTCGTAAATTGTTTCCCAATGCTTTTTATTTTCTGTATTCATAATTATTAAAATTGTTGAAATGTCATTGTTTGCACGCTGTCGCTTTTGGGGGACAGTTAACTTCCTTATCTACACACCTCTATCTTAAAAAGGTACTCAGATGTAACTTAATATTTCCTAAAGATAATTTTTTTTGACTCATCCCTAATACACAGCTATTTGAGAAGTTATTCAACTACGAAGTAAACAAACAAATCTTGCCGAGAAATATATGATGGATTAGTAGCGAAAGGGTAAAATAAAAAACTTGCTTTAACCGCTGTTTGTAACAAACTTTTAAAATAAGTTTATGGATGCGTAAAAAACGGAACAATGTGCGATGATAATTGTGGAAAATTTTTAGCGTATAAAGTTTGTTTTTTTACACAGTTCATGTCGGCATATATTATTTGGTCTAATAATCTAATTGTACTTCCATTCTTTGATTGGTATAGCCAGGTTCTGTTGGCTTTTGGATTACATAAATTCCATTACCTGTTGCTTTATGACAAGTGTTGCAGGTATTTGTAAACAATTCAAAACCTTTTTCAAATTCTGCTTTATCTTTTAATTCTACAACATCTTCCAATTCTTCAATTGCTTCATAAATCATTGGAATAAATGTTGTTCGTTCATCATTGGGATACCATTTTTCTAATTTTTCGAATCCTTCTTCAATTTCGTGAAGCATGTGATCAGCCAATTCCCAGTTTTCAGCCATTCCAGCAAACCAAAGGTTAGAATGGTGGATTTGTGTGCTACCACGCATTGTTTCTCCCCAACCAGGCGTGTGAAGGTTTTCTAATTTCCCCTCTAATTCTTCGATACGGTCTAGTGCTTCTTCAAGTTTTTCTGAAGAATCATTTACTTTGTAATTACAGTTTGTTAATGAGAAAATTAATATCGTAAGACTTAAAAATAATGTATTTTTCATAGAACTCTATTTTTATTTAGACCAAAATTAAACAAAAAAATTATATACCGATGAAGGATTTGTTAAAAGAGAAGTGGAGAAGCATTAAGTCTTAATTTATTTGTGGAATTATTTGTGTTTTTAAGACCTAAAAAACTTTCTAGCTCAGCGCCTTTGTTACTTACCAATTAAAAATCCATAAATCGCCAAATGGTCTGAATATCCGCCGTAATAATTTGGTCCACCATACGTTTTGTTTGGTGTTTTTTCTCCACTTTCAAAAATATGCATGAATTGGTCATCATTGACAATCATAGCTGTGCCGTTTTTAATTTGCAAAGCATTATTTTCATCTATCATATTGAAAGAAACGATAAATTGATCTAACATTCCCCAATCTCCTCGAAAGTTATAAGTGCCGAGTCCTTCTTTTTTGAGAGGAAGCATCAAATTAACAAAATCTTTCTTGTCTTCTTTCGAGCCTGCACCAAGGGTTTCCTTTATTGATTTATTGTTGGGATGGTCATTAAAATCACCCATAATGATAATGTTTGCATTTGCATCCACGTTGCGAATGGAATCTGTTTTTCTAGTTAAAGCATTTGCAGCATTAATTCTTTTGTACTCACTTGCTTCAACACCACCACGTCGGGAAGACCAATGATTGACAAAAACATGAATGTTTAAGCCATCTTTCAACAACCCTTTTACATATAAAATATCGCGTGTTTTATAATCTGGTTCTTCTGTTATTGACAAATCAATCGATTCTTGATAAAGTACATGAAATCTTTCAAAGTCATACACCAAAGCGACATCGATTCCTCTTATATCTGGTGAATCATAATGGATAATACTGTAATTTGAAGTAGCCAAACGCCCTGTTTTGATAAGGTCTTGAACTACATTTTTATTTTCCACCTCTGCCAATCCAAAAAATAACGGATTGTTATCTGAAGGATATGTCAATACAGTCGCTAACTTTTCAAGTTTATCAAAATACCTTTTAGATGTCCATTTTTTACTGCTTTCAGGCAAGAACTCATCATCCAAAGTGTTTGGGTCGTTGATGGTATCAAAAAGATTTTCTACATTATAAAACATAAATGGTCGGTTTTCATACGTTTTTAAAGTTTTTATAGGAGAATTTGAAAGCGTATCTTTACTTAAAACTTCTCCGCTTTCACATGCAAATAGAAATATTGGAAAGAATAAAATTAATGTAATGAATGTTTTCATTTTGGTCTGAATTAAAGGTGTTTTGATAAATTATTCAACGAAAATAGTCCTTTTTCATAAAATAACCATATAATTTAAAACTATCTACTGTTAATTTTTTATTACGTAAAATAATTAGATGAAATATATTTACCGAAGACTCTTTTAAGTCATATTCCCTCAGAATATTCTATTCGGAAATTGGCATAATACTTGCATCGATTGAATTATAAAACACTTTTGTTATGCAATTTTTCATTATGTTTTTCGTGGCTGTCTTCGTTTTTACTTCTTGTCAAAAGGATGAGAACTTGAATCCAAATAAACTATCAAATTCTACTTGGGTAATCACACAATACAAAGAAAGTACTGTTGCTTATCCAGAAATCTTAAATGATACTTTGTTTTTTAAAACAAATTCAGTTTATACGTACAATGGAATTGAGCAAAGTTATAACTTGATATACAATGGCTCTCAACCAAAATTAACTTTAAATGGAACCTTGTTTGGTAATCTTTCAGGATTCATTCCACAAGGATTTAGTGTATATGGTAAAATTAATGCTTCTACGTTTAGTGTACTCAGTATAGGCGATTCAGAAAAAGAATATTTATTATGGATGGAGCGATTGTGAAAAAAACAAATTAAAATTTTTAAAGATGAAAAAATTAAAATCAATATTAATTCTATTTTTTTTCTTTCAAGGATTAAGCCTTAATGCGCAAAATGTAGATTCTCTTTCTTTGGATGAAATCAATGCTGTTTATATCACTGTTTATGGTCAAAGAGTTGGATTTAGTAATTCGATTCGTATTTATGTGGATTATGGGCAAACAGAGAATTTTTTTGTTAAAAATAATCATCTGTTGAAAGATAAGGATGGTACGCCTTATCAGTTTAATTCTATGACTGACGCGCTGAATAAATTTCATCAATTTGACTATGAGTTGGTATCAACTTATACTGAAACCATCAGTTCAAAGAATAACTCAGTCAGAACTTATTATGTTTTAAGAAAGATGAAAGTAGGGGAAGGTGTGAATAAATAGCAAACTATAAGATTAAATTTCTTGAAAGCGGGCCTTCATTCATTAATAGATCTATAATGGAAAGGTTGGGGTAAAACTCGCCTGTTTTATCTGAAAAAACCTGAATATATTTTTTTTGCTCGCAGTTGAATTTTTTTTTGTCGAGTGAAATTCTAAAATCTGTTTCATTTTTTGGGGCTATATATTCTTGTGTGAAATCGATTTTTATTTCTATATCCAACCATTGTAAAACTTGATTTAAAATGATGGTATTGAATTTATAAAGAATATTCTCATCCATATAAATTAAATCCTTTATTTGTTTACCGTAATAGAAGAAAAAAGGGGCGTGCATATAGCTACTTTCGATTGCTTTCCAATGGTCTTTTCTCCAATCTTCTTTATAATCGATTGTGATTTCTTTCACCAAAGATTTACTTCCGTTTGGTCGGTGAACAGGAATACTTAGGTACATTGAACCGTTACTTTCGAGGATTTGTGTTCTATTTCTCCAAGTTTGTTTTTTGTATTGCTCAAACAAATCAATATGGATTTTCTTATGTTTGGATATTGCCTGAAAATAAGGGATATTTCCAAAATAATTTGTAGAAAAAATCATCCTTTTAAGTCGATTGTTATCTGATTTTCGTGAATATTCTGTCCCATCGAACACCTCCATTCACTTGATCTTTTGAGAACCAAACCATAGATGCTTTTCCGATAATATGGTCTTCTGGAACAAATCCCCAAACCCGAGAATCGGCAGAATTGTAACGATTGTCTCCCATCATCCAGTAATAATCCATTTTAAATGTGTAAGAAGTTGCTTCTTCTCCGTCAATATAATATTTGCCATCTTTTTCTTTGAAAGTATGTCCTTCGTATGCCGTAATTACCCTTTCGTACCACGCTACGTTATGTTCGTTTAACACTATTGTTGCACCTTTTTTGGGCACCCAAAATGGTTCAAAATTTGAAACTGTATTACTGTGATTAAATGATTTTGGATAATAATTCAAATTGTTTACTCTTTCACTTGGTGATTGGCTTTCAATGTCTTTAATTTTAGGATTCACCAATTCAAATTGTGCATTCGGATATTCTTTTTTCAGAGCCTCTAGTTCTGTCATCGTTAAGTTCATAACCATGCCATTCCCAGAGTTGTAATAATCTCGGTCTGGCTCTAATCCATATTTATCTCTCATAACCCTTGGAGAAGGAACAGATAAATTTGAAACCCAATATTGGTAATTTTGACCATCAAAATAGGGCGCAGCTTCACCGTTAACATAGACTTGAGCGTTTACAATCTCTATTGAATCGCCCGGAATCCCAATACATCTTTTGATATAATTTTCTCGTTTGTCAACTGGGCGATAAACAATACCGTAGTGGTCAATCATTCTTCCTTCAACGCCAGAAAATGTTCTTTTATTGACAGCAATTTCGTACCTCGCTTTTTCTTTCCACACATCAAAGTCATCAATAAACTCTTGGTAGATTTCGTCGATTATTTTCTGAATATTTTTGTTTAGTTTTTCAGCTTCAATTTGCATGACACTATCCAACGCTTCGCCTTGATACTGTTTTGCCATTTCTTGTTGTCTTTTTTGAAGAAGGCTGTTCGCATTGGGAATTCTATTTCTATCTATTGATTCTTCAAACAAACGGCGTGCTTCACTATTAACAATTCCATGATAATCGTGTCCCATCAATCCATTTGGCATGCGCGGGTCGTAAACTGCTGTATCTCCAGATGGATAATTAAACACAACAACATCAAAATTTTCTACACTTTTCAATTTTGGAAGTCGTGAATAGTTTACCTTTTCAATGGTAGAATATGACTTAATATTTAACCAAGGGATTGTATTGTGTACCAATGGAAATGAGAGTGGTGTATTAGGGATTCTTGCGCCGTAAGTAAGTTTATTTACAACTAAAAAATCGCCTACAAGCAAGGTTTTTTCCATTGAGCCTGTTGGGATTTGAAAAGGTTCAAAAATGTAAGTTCTGATACCACTTGCAGCAATCAATGCAAACAAAATGGTTTCCCCCCATTCACGGATGACTGTTTTCGCGCCTTTTTTTCTTTTTTGTATCATTCCAAAGAAATAGGCCAGAAGATGTCCAATGATAGGCAAAGCTAAAAAGAGAACCAAATGGTCACCTGCGTTTCTACGTGCAACATCGGTTTCTTTTTCCCAATCAGTGGTAAAAGTAGGCTTTAAAGAGTCGTCGTTGGCAATTTTAGCCATGATGATAAAAGGAAAGAAAATTCCTTGCAATGTATCGGTAAATGAGAAAAAACCAAATTTACGGATATAAGCAACATTGATAATCATCCACATAATAATGTGAATTCCTGGAATTAGTAGAAGAATCGACCACCAAAGCGGTTGACCTGCAATTTTCAATGCCATTGCATAGTTGTGTAATGGATTAAATGCTTCCCAAACTTTTCTACCTCCTTTTTTGAAACTCTTAAACCACAAAGCTAAAATTGGGTAAATGAGTAGAAATATGTAAAAATATAAAACCGACATTTATGTTAAATTTTAAGAAAGTTGTAAAACATCTTTCATTGTAAATATTCCTTTTTTATTCTGAATCCATTCAGCTGCAATGATAGAACCCAAAGCAAATCCTTTACGGTTGTGAGCTTCATGTTGAATGGAAATGGTGTCTATTTCAGATTTATATTCAATCCGATGTGTTCCTTTTACTTCTTCTTTTCGAATTGCGGTAATTGGCAGTGATTTTTCTTTTATTTGATTGTGATTTTCACTCTGTAAACAATACCAATTTTGAAGATTATCTTGATTTTCTAATAAACCATTCGCCAAAGAAATGGCAGTTCCGCTTGGTGCATCCAATTTTTGTAAATGATGAATTTCTGTAATCGATGCTTGATATTCTTTGTAAGGATTCATCAATTTCGATAACTGTTCATTGAGTTTAAAAAAAAGATTCACTCCGATGCTAAAATTCGAAGCATAAACCAAAGAGGCGTCGTTTTTATTTACCCAATTTGTAACTTTCTCTAGGTGATTATTCCAACCTGTTGTTCCAACAATTACAGGGACTTTATGAGAAATTAGAAATTTGATATTATCTAAAACAGAAGAAGGAGTTGAAAATTCAATGGCTACATCAGCGTCTTTAATCGTTTCTGGAGTAAGTGGATTTTGGCTGTTTACTTTAGCAACAACTGTATGTCCTCTTTCAGAAAGCAATTTTTCAATTTCTTTCCCCATTTTTCCATAACCGATTAATGCAATTTTCATAGTTTTATAAACTTAGCAATACAAAATTAGAATAATCTATGAAGAATGGGAGTGTTTTAAAGAAAATTATGAAAAGCGGAATTTTATAGATAGAATCTTTTATTTAAAATTCAGCGCTAATCCAATACCAGGCGTTCTGATGTCATAAAATGTTGGGACAATACGCATCGACAAATCTTCTGAAACGTCAAAGGTAACGAAGTGTGCTTCTGCATAAGCATCCAAAATATTTAAACCGTAAACAATAGCGAAGGCAAAAATCATTAAATCTCGTGAGGTTCGAGACTGCTCAAAAAGTGTTAAGACTCCTTGTTGATCATATTGGTGATATTCTGGTAGAGTTGGGTTTGGAAAGCCATTTTTATCACGGAAAGTATATTCGTCTTTCAATGTTTTTGCTTCTACTCCGTTTTTCACTGCAAAATAACCCGTTGCTCCTAAACCAGCATAAATGATAGGAACTTTCCACCATGCTTTTTTCTTTCCTTTTGGCATGGCAAGGTGGTTGTATATTTGTCCGCCACCTGGAATGAGGGAAAGTAATGCAGCTTTTTTAGGAGAATGTTCCTTGATTTGCAGGGTATCAATTTCGGTGAAATTTAAAATGTCTTCATTTTGCCCATTTTCTTGAGCGGAAAGATTCGCGTTGATTACGAGAAGAAACAATCCCAGAGTAAATGCCCTTTTAATCATTTAAAATTTCAATAATTCTATTCAAATCCACTTCGGAGTTAAAGTTGATTATTAATTTACCATTTCCTTCCGATTGTTTTTTAATTTGAACTTTTGAAGCAATTCTATTTGATAATCTTTTGGCGAAATCCAATTGTTGTGATGTAATTGTCTGTTTTAATTCTTTTGGATTTGCCTTTTTTTCTTGAGATTTCTTAATCTCACCTCCTTTGATTAATTCTTCTGTATCTCGAACCGAAAGATTTCCATCTACAATTTGTTGGAAAAAGTTAATTTGTAAATCTTCATCTTTCACACCTGCCAATGCCCTAGCGTGTCCCATTGAGATTTCATTTTCTCTCACTGCCAGTTGAATCTTTGCAGGCAACTTCAATAAACGCAAATGATTGGTAATTGACGCTCTGCTTTTCGAAATTTGTTGGGCTAACTTCTCTTGCGTTAAGTTGCACTCTTGAATTAGTCGTTGATATGATAAAGCAATTTCAATCGCATTCAGGTCTTGACGTTGAATATTCTCAACAAGTGCCATTTCGAGCATCGCTACGTCGTTAGCAACACGAATATATGCAGGAACCTCTTCCAAACCTGCCATTTGTGACGCTTTAAAGCGTCTTTCACCCGAAATTAATTGGTACTTATCTTTGCCTAATTTTCTAACAGTAAGTGGTTGGATAATTCCGTGGATAGCAATTGAATTACTAAGTTCTTCCAGTGCTTCTTCCTCAAAGTTTGATCTTGGATTAAAAGGATTTGCCTCAATACTGCTTATAGGAAGCATGGCTACAGAACCTAACACTGATTTATCTTTGATATCGTCAGATGTAATATCCGTTATTGAACTTTCAAGTAATGCACTTAATCCTTTGCCAAGTGCAGGACGCTTTTTAGAATTAGTGCTCATCTTCTAATGAAATTTTATTGTTATCATTTTTTCCAGATAATTTTTCAGCTTCGGTCTTCTGAATAATTTCTCGGGCTAAATTTAAGTAATTGACAGCTCCTTTACTTGCTGCATCGTGCATTATAATTGTTTCTCCATAAGATGGAGCTTCTGCAAGATTTGTATTTCGATGAATGACTGTATCAAAAACTAAATCTTGGAAATGTGTTTTTAATTCTTCGGCAACTTGATTTGCCAATCTCAATCTTGTATCATACAATGTAATCAAAAGACCTTCTATGCTAAGGTTCTCGTTTAATCTAGATTGAATGATTTTAATTGTATTGAGAAGTTTCCCTAAACCTTCTAATGAATAATATTCTGCCTGAACAGGAATGACTACTGAATCGGCCGCTGTCAAAGAATTTACTGTGATTAAGCCTAATGAAGGAGAGCAATCAATTAAAATATAATCATATTTATCAATCACCTTGTCAAGCATTCCTTTCATCATGTATTCACGATTAGGAACATTTATCATTTCTAATTCTGCACCCACTAAATCAATGTGAGAAGGAAGAATATCTAAATTTGGATTGTCAGTATTTAAAATTACTTCGGATGGGTGGACTCCATTAATCAAACAATCGTAAATATTACGCGTTTGTTTAGGGTCGAAACCAACACCTGATGTTGCGTTTGCTTGAGGGTCTGCATCAACAATCAATGTTTTGTATTCCAAAACACCAAGACTTCCGCCGAGGTTCACAGCGGTAGTCGTTTTCCCTACACCTCCTTTTTGATTTGCTATAGCAATTATTTTCCCCATTTCTTTATTTTGAGATTGTATAAATATAAGAATTAATAGACATCATTTGAGTAAAAAGAACAAACAATTTTATTGAATGTTGAGTTTTAATCTAAATCTTCAAAATTCACAGATGAAGAATAATCTTCTTTAGAGAATCGATTGTCAATGTTAGGATATTCACCATTTTGTTTCAATTCATCAATTTTTTCAACCGCCTCTTTGAAGGCGTCACTAAACTTCTCAAAATCTTCTTTGTATAAAAATATTTTGTGTTTTTGATAATTTACTTTTCCGTCGTCTCGAATTGTCTTTTTACTCTCAGTAATTGTCAAATAAAGATCATTTCCACGGGTAGATTTTACATCAAAAAAGTAGGTTCTTTTCCCTGCACGAACTGCATTTGAATGTACTTCATGCTTCTCATAATTATTCTCCTCACTCATGCTCTTCTATATTTTAGTTAGTGAATTTACAAATATTCAATTTTTATTGCTTACTTCCAAATGTTTTTTATAAGTTGTTGATAACTTTTGTAGTTATTTAAAGAATATTTTTCATCTAAATTGAATTTTAAATGAAGATTAAAAAGTTAAGGTTGTGAACAAAAATGACTTTAACCATTTCTAATTAAGTAAAAGTCAATAATTTCTATACTTTTGTGGCTATGAAGTTATTATGGTTTTCTATTGTTCTATTTCAGCTTACTTTCATCGTTTCATGTGATATGGATGCAAATAAAGTGGCTGATGAAATTGTGGATAAAACTACAAGTGTTCAAGATTCACTGATTTCAACTGATGACTCTGAGGTTGATTTTCTTGATGAAATTGATACCTCCGCCATTGAGTTGCAATTGATTAAAGCTGGATTGGTCAATATCCAAGATATTGATTCTTCTTTAATAGTCGATGTTTTGTATGCAACCGACAACAATTTTATGAATCGGGTGATTTATCCAGAATATGATAAAGTTTATCTTCAACCAGAAATTGCCAAGCGTTTATCAATAGCTCAGCAAAAATTAAAAGCGATTGACTCAACCCTGTCGTTAGTTGTTTTGGATGGTGCTCGTCCGCTTAGTGTTCAGCAAGAAATGTGGGATGCGATGGATACAATACCTTTTAATGAACGGGTGAATTTTTTAAGTAATCCAGCTAATGGAAGTGTACACAATTATGGTTGCGCAGTTGATTTGTCTATTATTGATTTGAAAACAGGCTATTGGCTAGATATGGGCGCGGGATATGATGATTTAAGGAAAATCGCCTATCCTCGTCATGAGGAAGAATTTTTGGCATCAGGAGAATTGACAAAAGAGCAAGTTGACAACAGGAAGCTGTTAAGGAAAGTTATGAAGGCTGGCGGATTTTGGGTCATAGAAACAGAATGGTGGCATTTTAATGGACTTTCTAGGGAGAAAGCAAAGGAAAAATACGAAATTATTGAGTGATTTGTGTGTTTAATTTATCATTTGTAGTTTATAATCTTTTTTAACTCTTTCAATTCTTCTTCGGTTAAATGTCGCCATTTTCCAACAGGCAAATCTAAATGAATGTTCATAATTCGGATACGTTTTAGTTTTTTGACTCGGTAGCCAAAATATTCACTCATTCGTCGGATTTGACGGTTTAACCCTTGGGTTAATACAATTCTAAAAGTATCTTTACCTAAGGCTTCGACTTCGCATTTTTTTGTAATGGTATCCAAAATTGGGACACCATTGGACATGTTTTGAATAAAATTGGAATCAAAAGGCTTGTTGAGTGTTACAATATATTCTTTTCCATGGTTGTTCCGAGAACGCATCATTTTGTTGACAATTTCTCCGTCATTCGTCATTAAAATCAACCCTTCGCTCATTTTATCCAATCGGCCAACGGGATAAATTCTTTCGTGATAATTAACAAAATCAACAATATTGTCTTTTTCAACTCCACTGTCTGTTGTACAAACAATTCCGACAGGTTTATTTAAGGCGATATAAACTTTTTCGACATTTTTATTGCTGACAACTTTTCCATCGACAGCAACCATGTCGCCTTGATTTACTTTTGTCCCTACTTCTGGTACTTTTCCATTTATTGTAACACGATTTTCTTCGATGAGTTTATCGGCTTCACGGCGAGAACAAAACCCTGCTTGACTTAAAAATTTATTGATGCGAATTCCAGACATCTTGCTTTTTATTTTAATAAATCAGGTCTTCTTTCTTGTGTTCGTCTTAACGCTTCTGTCTCTCGAAATTCATCAATCTTCTTTGTATCTCCAGAAAGAAGAATTTTAGGTACTCTATGACCTTTGTAGTCTTCTGGTCGTGTATAAACAGGATGAGAAAGTAAATTATCCTGAAAGCTATCCGAAAGAGCAGAGGTTTCATCTCCTAAAACTCCAGGAATGAGTCGTACAATGCTATCCGTTAAGACCGCAGCTGCCAATTCTCCGCCAGATAAAACATAAGAGCCTATGGAAATTTCTTTTGAAATAAAAATCTCTCGAATCCTTTCATCAATTCCTTTGTAATGTCCGCAAAGAATCATGATGTTTTTGAGTTGACTCATTTTGTTTGAGGTAGATTGCTCTAAAAGTTCTCCATCTGGCGTCATATAAATAATTTCATCGTATTCTCTTTGTGATTTTAAATGTTCGATACAATCTGCAATGGGTTGAATTGTCATAACCATTCCTGCACCACCACCATATTGGTAATCATCAACTTTTTTATGCTTATCTTTCGAAAAGTCACGAATATTATGAATATGTATCTCAACCAGTTTATTTTCTTTTGCGCGTTTAATTATAGAGTGCTCAAAAGCTCCGTCAAATAAACCTGGTACAACTGTTAAAATGTCTATTCTCATGTTGCAAAAGTAATCATTTTTACAACCCATTATAGAGAAATTAACATTTGACTTTTTATAATAATATGAGTGTTGTCAAAAGCATGTTGGATTCTCCCTTAAATTTGTAATGTGAAAACAAGTACATCAATACGAGCTTTGGTTGAATTAATGGAGGATTCAGATCCGATGGTTATGAGTCATGCCCAAGCTAAACTAATGGAATATGGAGAAAGTATCATCCCAGAACTTGAGCATATAGAACAATCTTCTTTTGATAGCCCAGTATTGATGGAGAATGTTGCGAAAATCCTGCATAAAATTCGTTTTTCTGTGATTAAAAAAACGCTATCCAATTGGGTCTCTACAAGAGAAAAAAATCTCTTAGAAGCAGTATTTACCATTAATCAGTTTCAGTTTTCGGAACTTGATAAAGATGATTTCTTATTACAGTTTCAGCAGTTGAAACATGACTTCTGGATGAAAATCAGTCCTCGCCAAACGTGTTTCGAAAGAGTCAAAGCTTTGAATCAGGTATTTTATAAATCATTTGGATTTAATTGCCTCCAGAAATCGTTTTATTCTCCTTTTGAAGTTTATACACATTCTGTTTTTGATACAAAAGAAGGGAATAGTTTGTCTTTGGGCTTAATTTACAGCATTGTTGCACAATCTTTAGATATTCCAATTTATGGAGTAGCAACCATGAATAGAAGAGCGCCTTTTGTTTTGGCATACTTAGATGAAACGAACTTATTACCATATTTAGATTGGGGAATCAATAACAATGGTGTTCTTTTTTATATCAATATAGAAAACAAAGGAGAAATGGTTTCACCAAAGCAGTTAAGAGAATATTATTTGATGATTGGTTTACAAGGTAACAGGAGTCAATTTGAACCATCACCTAATTCAGTTATAATCCGAAAATATTTAGAAGATATAAAAAGAAGCTATGAGAATCAGGCATATTATCGATACAAATTAGATGAAATCAATGAGTTGATATCATTGTTTAAATAATTAAAACTCCTCTTCTTGTACGATAACATCCCAAGTATGATCGGCTAACAACTTAACTGTTGCAATAAACTTAAAATTATTTTTTGATTTTCCCCATTGCTCAGGCGCAATGAGTGAAAGGGTAAATTTTCCAGATTTTCTTTGGTAGAGATAGTAAATATGATTAATCAAAGGTTCAAACCTCATTTCTGCCGTATATATTTTTTCCGAAATCTCTTTTCTTGCTTGAAGTTGCTTTGCTTGTTTTGCCAACAGACTCATTTGTTCGTAAAGTTGTTGGAGTTGCATGTCAGTTTGATGTTCCATTGCATCAAGTGCACGACTTTTAATTTTTCCTTTATCTTCTGGCTTTACGAGTACACTCCCAACTGTGTGAGGGAAAGGTAAACTATGCGGTGTTTCGGTTACCTTGTCTGGGTCGATTGGGTTGATGAAATCTTCTTGTTTTTTCTTCTGTTTTTTTTGGTTTGCCATGACCTCCTTTTGGATAGTTTAACACTAAAGTAGTGTTTTAGTTATTAATTTTCGGTTAATTTACAGAATAATTTTACTTTTGTAGTATAGAAATTTATAAGATGGGAAATAATTTATTGAAAGGAAAGAAAGGTATTATTTTTGGTGCCTTAAATGACATGTCGATTGCATGGAAAGTTGCAGAACTCGCTCACGAAGAAGGAGCAGAGTTTGTACTGACGAATGCCCCAGTCGCATTGAGAATGGGAGAGATTAACGAACTGGCAAAGAAAACTGGTAGTCAAATCATTCCAGCAGATGCGACGAACAATGAGGATCTAGAGAGCTTAATTGATCAATCCATGGAGATTTTAGGAGGTAAAATTGACTTTATTCTTCATTCTATTGGGATGTCGCCTAATGTTCGTAAAGGAAATCATTATACCAACCTTAATTATGGCTTTTACGATAAAACCATGAATATATCAGCAGGTTCATTGCACAGAATATTAGCGGTTGCAATGGAAAAAGATGCGATAAACGAATGGGGTTCTGTTGTTGCGTTAACATATATTGCTGCACAAAGAGTATTTCCAGATTATGGAGATATGGCTGATGCAAAATCTTTGTTAGAATCTATCGCACGAGGTTTTGGTTTCCATTATGGATTAAAGAAAAAAGTAAGAGTCAATACAATTTCTCAATCTCCAACACCAACAACTGCAGGACAAGGAATTCAAGGTTTTCAAGAGTTTTTAGCATTTGGTGATAAAATGAGCCCACTAGGAAATGCACCAGCAGAAGCGTGCGCGCAATATTGTATTTCTTTATTCTCTGATTATACAAGGTATGTAACGATGCAGAACCTATATCACGATGGAGGTTTTAGTGCGTCAGGCGTGACACAAGAAGTAATGGATAAATTTGCAAACAAATAATAAACTAAATAGATAAATGATGAAAAAGACATTTTTAGCGATTTTAGCTTTCGGATTAACTTTTGCGGTAGATGCACAAGTTCAAACTCCAGCGGCTAGTCCAGCTTCAACAGTGAAGCAAACGGTTGGATTAACAACTTTTGAGATTAATTATTCTCGACCTTCTTTAAGAGGAAGAGAGTTGTACAATGAACTTGTTCCTATAAATAAACCTTGGAGATTTGGAGCCAACCAAAACACAACAATTTCATTTGATACAGAAATTATAATTGAAGGAAATAAAGTAAAAGAAGGTCAATATGCCATTTTTGCTATTCCTAATAAAAATGAGTGGACTTTTATTCTATATAATGAAACAAGTAATTGGGGTGTTCCGAAAGAGATAGAAGATAAAAAGATAGTGGCAAAGTTTGATGTTGGTGTACGTGAGTCAGAACAATTTACTGAATCCTTTACAATTGCATTTACTGATGTTTCCGATTTTAATTCAGTACTTTTAGATGTTGCTTGGGGAAAAGTTTTATTGCCAATTAAGATTGAATTGCCGACGCATGATTTAACTTTAAAATCAATCGAAAAAGCAATGAGTAAAAAACCAACACACAGTGATTATTTTCGTTCTGGAATGTATTATTTGGGAGGAGATTTAGATGCAAACCAAGCAGTAAAATATCTTTCTGAAGCAGTAAATACAAATAAAGAAGCTCCAGCATATTACTATTATAATCTTGCACTGGCTCAAGAGAAAGCAGGAAGCAAAGATGAAGCATTAAAAACAGCAGAACTTACTTTAAAAGTAGCGAAAGAATCTAAAAGCGAAAGTTATGCAAATAAAAGTGCAGAATTAATTGAAAGGTTACAGAATTAGGATATATAATTAATATTTAATTTAACATAATAGACACATAGAAAACATTGATATTTCTATGTGTCTATTTTTTTGAGACAATTTTTTTACATTTTTTGAATATTGCTATCAACTTTCTTCCTTAATTTTCTTGAATTAAAGTGAACTGGATAACGTAAATTACTGTAATATCGTAGATATACGGTTAAGGAAGCAAAGAAACCAACCTCACATCCACACAAGTGTTTTATTCTGGAAATGCAGTCTTGTAGTTTTTGTATCTGCTGATTATTTCTCGTACATAAAAATAAGTGATATTTCCTCTCATGTAGCCATGTCGAACCACTTCATCTCGGTAGTATTCAGCGTTAAATAGAAGTTTTATATAAACTTCAACGTTATTATCCCAGACAAGCGGGTCTTTTCCGTATTTCTCAGCCAATCTTTGTCCATCCAATATATGTCCAGCTCCAGCATTATATGAAGCCAATGTAAATTTAATACGTTGAATGCTATCAGGAATATCTTTCCAGAAACGATAATCTTCTGCGAGTTTTCTAATCCCTCCATCAATTTGGACTGCTGGCGGAGAATCAGGATAAACCCCATAGCTAGGTCCAACTTCTGGAATAAACTGCATCAAGCCATAAGCACCCCCAAAAGATTCGGCATCAACTTGAAATTTAGATTCTTGAAACATAAGCGAAGCGATAAGTCTCCAGTCCCAACCGTATTTTTTTGCTTTTTCTTTAATAATTTGGTCATATACAGAAATCCTTTTCCCAGAAATAGATGAAAACTCGCTTTTTGAACGTCCTGCATACCGAGAAGTATTGAGATATTTGTGTTTGATAAAACTATAGGTGGGAGTTTTAAAGAAATCCATCAGCCAATCATCTAGTCTTTTCCTCAAGAGAGGCGTGTTTTTGCTCATGGCAAACGCAATGTTTTGGGGAATGCTTAGCTCTAATCCAAAGTCTAAATTCGGATGAAACTCTTGGTTAATCATTGCCACATTTTCATCAACAACGGTATAATCAATAAATCCTTTATCAACCATTTCGATCGCTTTCTCAGGTGTTATGTTTCCATCTAAATTTTTTAAAATGATGGTATCACCTAATTCATCTTGAATATTTACTAATCTTTTGTAAAAACTTGAATTTTGCCAGACATGGACAGTTTTTCTTGATAAATCATGAGAAGATTGAATCATTTCCTTTTCCCAATCTGTTTTCTTTCTCTCTCTCCAATCTTCCGGCTTTCTTTGAACTAAAACTTGAGGAGCTTGCAGGAAAGGCGTAGAAAAGGCAACTTTTTCTCTTCGGTCCTTAGTTATTGTATAGTTGCAAGCAACAATATCGGCAATATTGTTGTCTAATTGTTCTGCTATATCATCTAAATCATCGATAAGGATAATTTCTAGTTTTACCCCAATATCTTTTGCAAAACGACTGAGAATTTCGTATTCCATTCCCATTTTTTGTCCTTTATAGATAAAATAACTATTGGCACTGTTTTCTGCAAGGACAATGAGTTTATTGCTTTGTAAAATTTCTTTTAAATCACGAACTTCTTTTTGTGCTTTACCAACGATTTTTTCTTTTTTATCGGTGTTTTGACAGCCATTAATCCCAATCATATAAAGGATTAATAAACAGGATATTGCGATATGTTTAAAAGGTTTCTCCAATCAATAATGTATTAGATTATTATAAACCTTAATTCAATTTAATAATCGAACTAAGATATAAATATACAAAAATAATTAAGCAAAAGAGCAATCTCCATCACCAAAATTCATTCTAATATCCTCAAAGTTGGTTGAATTGAAGTCTTTAGAAATAATTGAATGTTTAACTTTTTTTGTTTTGTAAAGGAATATGTTTGATTTTTTAAGATTCTGAGATATTGCTTTATCATAGCAAATAATTTCTCTGGTGTTTTGTCTAATAGCTTGTAGTTTTATGATGGCTGCGACATCATCGATATGCTTTTTATTGTCAAAATAAGTAAACAATACTTTTGTAACATAATTTCTTTTTTGCAAAACAATAAATCCAATGCAAGATCGATCTTTTCTTATTTTAATTAAAGAGTATTCAAATTCATAATCATACATTGAAAATTCATATTTGTCCTTATTTGTAAGTTCTAATAAAGGTGCTTTTTGTACCCAATTATATGCTTTCAACCATTCAAAAAAATCTTTTCCTTTAAAAGAGAGGTCTGCTTTGTTGTATTTATTGATTATATTTAATGTTTCCGAATCAATTGTGTTTACGTATTCTAGCGATATATTATTCAAACTTTTTCGTATTATTTTATTTTGAATAATTAATTTTAGATTAATGAAAATATTTAAAAAGTTATCAATTTGATTTAGAAATCCTTTCGTTTTTCTTAATTTAGGGAAAAGTGATGGTAGCACGAAAGTTAAGTTACTCCTCAATACAGCTTTTATTCCAATGCTTTCTTTTAAAGTTGTAAAGTAGCCTGATTTATCGTAAACTCTTTTTGCACTTGGAGTGAATTGAGAAATACCAATTTTCCCATTGTTTTCAGAATACATGGTTTCTAAAATTTTTCTTCCAACTCCAGTACCTTTGGTTTTAGGGTGCACCCACCAAGTCGAAAGCCATCCAATTTTTTCTATCTGGTGGTTTATTTTTATTTTGTCAGTAAATAATCCCATATAACCAACAAGCTCATTATCTAGATATGACAGTAACATAACAATGTCGTCGTCCTCAATTATTGGGTTTAGGTAATGAGCATAAAGGCGGTGTTTGCTTATTGATAAAAATGAGTGATTCCAAAATTCATTATCATCTAATAGACTTAAAATATCTTTTCTGTAAATTTTCTTAATCTCTACCATTTATCTTTTAACCTTGTATTTTCCAACTAATATATTAAAATATTTATAAAGATTTTCAGTAACGATTCTTTTTTCTATTTGCTTTTGTGGATTTTCTAATGAAAACCTTTGAATAATTCTCTTATCAATATCTTTCTTTAATCCTGAATTACCAAAGAGTCTTAAGTTATTATCATATTCAAATAATTCGAGTATTAGCTTTTTGGAAACAGTCTTATCTGAGTATGGAAATGAAAAAAATGAATAGTTAATGTTAAAATTTTCTTTTAACCAATCTATAGAATCGATAATCTCCCTCTTTTGTTCTTCGTGCGATAATTGTTCTAAAGGAGGATGAGACATTGTATGACCACCAAAATAAAAGCCGTCGTCAATCATTTCCTGAATTTGCTCTTTTGTTACATATAGCTTATGCTCTTTTAGATAAGATTCTGTATCGATATTTAAGAATGAGCATATTTCATCAATTTTTTCTTTCTGAGAGAATTTAATGTTTATCAATTTTTTCTTAAAATCTTCTATAGAATTATATGTAAATGATAATTTTTGACTAATGGCATCCAACGTTGATTTTCCGAAGCCGTTATTGCTTAAATAAGAAATGATAATGCTGGAAAAGTGCTTATGTAACCCTTTTTTGTTATCTACAAAATCTGGGTTAATAAAAAATATAGCACTCAGATTGAATTTCTTTAATGTGGGATAGATAACTGAGTAAATTTCTTGTAAGCCATCATCAAAAGTAAGTAAAAAAGTGTTTTTAGACGCTTTGTTGCTTATAATATTTTTGGGGTTCAACGGTTGAAAATGTTTTGTCAAAACCTCTAAATCATCTGTAAATTGCTTGTGATTTTTAAATGGATATAAATATTCAATATGTGCTACTTTACTATCATTAACTATGTGATAGTAAGGAAAAATACTTTGATTTTTAAAAAAAGACAAAAATCTCTTATTAGATACTTTATATAAAATGTCTTTAACAATTCCCAAAGTCATTCAAATTTAAACCCCTAAAGAGATGAGTTAATTAACAAATATACAAATTAGAGCTAAGTAAGAGATTTTTGCCCTCGATATCTAATCGATAAATCTATGATTAGATTTATTCTGTTCTCAAACCGTCATCTAAAACAGAATTGTCTGGGTTTTGACCGATTTCTTTTGGATTTGGACCATATTCATTGCTTCCAGGCTGACTGTCTTGAACAAATAATACGATTAACCAAATAGCTCCAATAACAGGAATCAATGCTACCAATAACATCCAACCACTTTTCCCGATGTCATGAAGTCTTCTTGCCCCAACTGCAATTCCAGGAATTAAGACGAAAAGAGAATATATTAATCCTAAGATAATTGTTCCAAGACTCATGTCAATTGCATTGAGGACTGTGCTAATAATAAGGTTAATTAGGGCAAACATCCAAAATTCTTTTCTTCTTGCACGTCCTTTAAAATCAGCGTACTGTTTTATTACCTTTAAATACCAGTTCATAATTTTAAGTTTTTTAGTGTTAAATAATTATCTTACTTACTTTAAATAAGATTTTCATAGCTAAACTAATAAAATAATTTAGTTATTTTACAAATTTTAGGATTTAATTTTGAACAAAAAGTAAACAATATATGTGAAATTCAATTTCGAATGACTATTTTTGCGCCACGAAATAATAAGAATTAATAAATTAGTAAAATAAACTAAAATGGCAGGAAACAGAACTTTTACAATGATTAAACCTGATGCAGTAAGGGCAGGTAATATTGGAAACATTCTTCAAATGATGACAGATGGAGGTTTTAAAATTGTTGCAATGAAATACAGACAATTAACTGAAGAACAAGCGAAGAAATTTTACGAAGTACACAAAGAACGTCCTTTTTATAGTGAATTGGTTGAGTTTATGACTTCAGGACCAATTGTGGCAGCAATTTTAGAAAAAGAAAATGCAGTTGAAGATTTTCGCAAACTGATTGGTGCAACAAATCCTGCAGAAGCAGCTGAAGGAACAATCCGTAAAAAATATGCAACTTCAGTAGGGGAGAATGCAGTACACGGTTCTGATTCAGACAAAAACGCAAAAATTGAAGGAGATTTCCATTTCTCACCAGAAGAAGTGGTAGGATAATTTGTTATTTATACTGGTAATAAAAAGCTGTCGAACACCGACGGCTTTTTTTATTATGCCTGATCTTTAAAAGTATCATACAATTTATATCAAAAGAAAATAGGAACCTTTAGAATTCCTATTTATATTTTTATATCCATTTCGATTTACACCAACATCATTACAGGATTTTCCATATATCTCTTAAATGTATTTAAGAATTCAGAACCTGTTGCTCCGTCCACAACCCTGTGATCACAAGATAAAGTTACTTTCATTATATTTCCAGGTACAATTTCTCCATCTTTTACGACTGGTGTTTGTTTAATTGCGCCAACAGCTAAGATACAACTATCTGGTGCATTGATAATTGCTGTAAACTCTTCAATTCCATACATCCCAAGGTTAGAGATGGTAAATGTATTTCCTTCCCATTCATGGGGTTGAAGTTTTTTATTTCTTGCCTTTTCAGCAAGTTCTTTCACTTCAGAACCGATTTGCATCATTCCTTTACTGTCTGCAAAACGAATTACAGGAACAAGCAAACCTTCATTTACAGCAACCGCTACTCCAATGTGAATATGCTCGTTTCTACGAATTTTATCGCCCATCCAAGCGCTATTAACGGCAGGATGTTTTTTAAGCGACATCGCAATCGCTTTGATGACCATATCATTGAACGAAATACGAATGTCTTTATTAGCATTTACAGCTTTTCTAGCAGATATAGCATTATCCATATCAATTTCCATTGTTAAATAGAAATGGGGTGCTGTAAATTTACTTTCAGATAATCTTTTAGCAATGGTTTTACGCATTTGTGAAACATTTTCTTCAGTAAAAGATTCTTCCATGCTTCCACCAACAGGACTGATTTGTGGTACTCCCGCTGGACGTTCGTAAGGAACATAATGTTCAATATCTCTTTTTACAATTCGCCCATTTTCACCAGTTCCAATTACAGTGCTTAAATCAATTCCTCTTTCTTCTGCTAATTTCTTTGCCAATGGAGACGCATTAACTCTATCATTGACTTGTGTAATGGCAGGTTGTGCAGTTTTTGTTTGAACTGGAGCGGAAATAACTCGCTCTTCTTTTTTCTCTTCTGTAATAACAACTTCTTTGGGTTGTTCAGGGGTAGATTCTACAGCTTTTTCACCAGTATTGTATTTAGCTTCGGCTTCTTTTACTAGTTTTTCAACATCTTCTCCTTCTTCTCCGATAATTGCTAAAACATGGTTGATTGGTGCTGTTTCACCTTTTGGTACACCTATGTATAGTAATGTTCCATCGTAGAAAGATTCAAATTCCATTGTTGCCTTATCTGTTTCGATTTCGGCCAATAATTCACCAGATTCTACTTTGTCTCCTACTTTTTTATGCCATTCTGCTACCACACCTTCTTCCATGGTGTCTGATAACTTCGGCATTACAACTACTTCTGCCATATTTTTCTGTTTATATTCTTCACTTTTATTTCTAATTGTTCTCAATAATAAAAGGGTATCCCTCTGTTTTATATACATCTTTGTATAATTCTTCTGGCTCTGGGAAAGGTGAGTTTTCAGCAAATTCTACTGCTTCCTCCACTTCTTTTTTCACCCAGTCTTGAATATCTTTAATTTCTTTTTCAGTCAAGAATTTTTCCTTTTTTATAATATCTAAAACGTGTTCTATCGGATCTTGTGCTTGATATTCTTTAACTTCTTCTTTGGTTCTATATTTCCCAGGGTCAGACATTGAATGTCCTTTGTATCTGTATGTTTTAATATTTAAAAGTGTAGGTCCATCACCTTTACGTGCTCTTTCGGCTGCCATCGCAATCGCTTCATGAACGGCTTCGGGAGTCATCCCGTCAACTGTATAAGAAGGCATTTCATAGCTTGCCCCGATTTTAGCCATATCAAAAACATTTGTGGAACGTTCTACGGCTGTTCCCATAGCGTAATTATTATTTTCAAGAATAAAAACAACAGGAAGTTTCCAAGCCATAGCCATGTTAAAGGTTTCGTGTAAAATCCCTTGTCTTGCTGCACCATCTCCAAAAGACACGAAAGTTACGTTTTTTGTATTGTTATATTTTTCAGCAAATGCAACCCCAGCACCCATAGCGATTTGGGCACCTACAATTCCATGTCCTCCCAAAAAGTTTTTCTCTTTGTCGAAAAAGTGCATAGAACCACCTTTCCCTTTTGAAATTCCTGTTTGTCGCCCATATAGTTCAGCCATCAATGGTCGAACGTCAGTTCCTAACCCAATTGGATGCGCATGATCCCTATAAGCTGTCATATGTTTATCTCCTTTTTGTGATGCACTCACTGTTCCTGCTACAATTGCTTCTTGCCCGATATACAAATGCAAGAAACCGCCAAACTTTTGTTGTACATAAAGTTGACTACATTTTTCTTCAAATTTCCGCATCAAAAGCATGTCTTTATACCATTTTACATACGTATCTTTTGAGAATTTCTGCTTTTTATTTGAGCTAGCTTTGTTTGTCGTTTTCTTCGGTGCTTTTGCAGATTTTGTTGTCATATTTTTTTTACAATTTTATTCAGATATACAAATATAGATAGAATATCGATATTTTTAGAGCCTTATTTTACTAAAAATTAAAAAGGGATGAATCTAAAGTTGTTTTTCTCCAAAGATAAAAGGAAGGAGTTGATGAATTCCTTGATAAATAGTTACGCTTCTATCAGGGTTTAATAAAATAATTTCAAAATGTTTTTCTTGGATATTGCTGTATTCAGCCATTACTTGGCGACAGCTACCACACGGAGAAAAATTATCTTTTTTTTCGAGTAAATCGCCACCTCCAGCAATTGCTATCATTTTAATTTTGGATGAATGGCCTTGTGAACCGTAAGAAAATAAAGCGACTCTTTCTGCGCACAATCCTGATGGGTAAGCCTTGTTTTCTTGATTACTACCTTTAATAATTGTTCCGTCTTCTAATAATATGGCTGCGCCAACTTTGAAATTTGAATAAGGAGAATAAGATGTAGAACGTGCATCTTCTGATGCTTTGATGATTTTTTGTTGTTCTTCTGACAGTTCTTTTATTGACTCGTAATATTCATACGTGTATTTGAATTCTTTTTTCATATTTGCCACACTTTTATCTTATCTTTTTCTCGCCTTCAAAACTTGAGAAGGGCATACGAAGATACATTATTTTTTAAGGGATGAAGAGTAAAATGGGCTTTTTTTTGGAAGGGAAAAGTTTTTTTGCCAACAACTATTATTTATAAACCAATAATTATCCGCAAATCGAATAAAAGTTTAAAAAATGTGTATCATTAAAAAAAAAATACCTAAGTTTGCAACCGCTTTTAATATATAGAAGCAAAAAATTGAATAACGATTCAATATTTTAATTTGCGGATGTGATGGAATTGGTAGACATGTTAGACTTAGGATCTAATGCCGCGAGGCGTGGGGGTTCGACTCCCTTCATCCGCACGAATTAAAAGTGGTATGAGTTTTACTTATACCATTTTTTGTATAAAAGCATTTTGCTTGAATTGAAGAAAGATTATTTAATATTAATATGGAAGTAACAAGAGAGAATATCGACGACTTGAACGCACTTTTAACTGTGTCAATTACAAAGGAAGATTATCAAGAAAATGTCGATAAAGCTTTGCAAAATTATCGTAAAAATGCAAACCTTAAAGGATTTAGAAAAGGTAAAGTCCCAATGGGAATTATCAAAAGACAGTACGGAAGTACAGTTTTAGGCGATGAGCTAAATCGTTTGGTAAGTAAAGGATTGAATGATTTTATCAATGAGAATAAGTTAGACATCTTGGGCGAACCATTGCCAAAGAATGATATTCCAATGAAAGGCGACTTTGAAAATCCAGATTCTTTTGAGTTTGTATATGAAATAGGATTGTCACCAGAGTTTGAAACAAAATTGTCTGCCAAAAATAAATTCAACTATACGAAAGTTAAAGTTGACAAAGCCCTAATCGATAAACAAGTTGAAGATTTAACGCGTCGTTATGGAAAATTGATTTCAGCTGAAGAAGTTGGCGAGAAAGACATGATATTGGGTCAGCTCGTTGAATTAGACGGGAAAAAGGAGATAAAAGAAGGTGGAATTATGAACAATTCTACAATTTCTATGGAGTTTGTTGAAGACGAAAAAACGAAGAAGACACTCAAAGGTAAAAAAGTAGGAGATAAAATTGAAGTAAATCCTTTTAACATCTCAAGAGGAGGAAAGGACACTGCTTCAATGTTGGGTATTGACGAATCTGAACTTGAAAATATCTCTGATAAATTCCAATTGACAATTACAGAAGTAAAAACAATGGAACCTGCTGAATTGAATCAAGAGCTTTTTGATAAATTATTTGGTGAAGGGAACGTAACTTCTGAAAAAGAGTTGAGAGTCCGTGTAAAAGATGATTTGGAGAAGATGTTTGCAAACGATAGCGATAAAATCTTAACCAGACGCATCACAAATCATTTGGTAGAAAAAGCTAATATTTCTTTACCAGATGAGTTCTTAAAACGATGGATATTTACTTCCCAAAATTCACATAATCACAATCACAACCATGATGGACATCATCACCACCATGTTACGATGGAAGAAGTTGAAGAACAATATGATGATTATGCGCAAGGGCTAAAATGGCAACTGGTTCAAAATAACATTTTTAAAACTAACAATTTAAAAGTGGAGCAAGAAGAAGTTTTGGAACATACTAAAGGTTTGTTAGCAAATCAATATCAACAATATGGAATTCCATTACCTGATGATAAAGAATTAGCGCAATCTGCAGGACAGGTTCTTTCTAACCAAGAAGAAGCCCAACGAATTTATAATGACATTGCAGAGAGAAAAATGCTAAACTTCTTTAAAGAAACTGTGAAATTAACAGAAGAAGAAGTTGATTATGATAAATTCTTAGAGATTGCAAAAGATAAAAACGGATAACGATTTATCTTTATAAAATTTAAAAAATCCCAATTTTTGTAAAATTGGGATTTTTTTTATTCTCTACCTTTTAAAATTCTTATCTTTGGTGTTAAAATTAAAAGAATGATTGTTGTAACAGGAGCTGCTGGTTTTATTGGAAGTTGCTTGGTAAGTAAGCTAAACGATTTAGGGATAAGAAGAGTTGTTATCGTTGATAAATTTTCAAACGATATAAAAGAGCATAATTTAGTCGAGAAAAAATTCCTTGCACGCATAGAACGTGACGAATTTATTGAGTGGTTTGATGAAAATGGTGATGAGGTTGACTTTGTTTTTCATATCGGAGCAAGAACCGACACAACTGAGTTTGATAAAGAAATATTTGATCGTTTAAATCTCAATTATTCTAAAAGCGTTTGGAAGTTAGCCACTAAACACAAAATACCATTGGTTTATGCAAGTTCCGCAGCTACTTATGGATTGGGGGAAAATGGTTATTTTGATAGACACGATATCGTTGAGCGTTTAAAACCATTGAATCCTTATGGTGACTCTAAGAATGATTTTGATAAATGGGTGTTGAACCAACATCAATCTCCTCCTTTTTGGGCAGGATTGAAATTCTTCAACGTATATGGTCCCAATGAATACCATAAAGGTAGAATGGCTTCTGTTATTTTTCATGCGTATAAGCAAATTCTACATACTGGAGGAATGAAATTGTTTAAATCGCACAACCCTGAATATGAGAATGGTGAGCAAAAACGCGACTTTATCTACGTAAAAGATGTTGTTGATGTTTGTGTGTTTTTGATGAATAATAAACCTACGAGTGGATTGTATAATTTAGGTACTGGAGAGGCTAGGGCATTCAATGAATTAGCAAGATACACTTTTGATGCGTTAAATTTAAATCACAATATTTCTTACATCGATACGCCAATTGATATTCGAGATAAATACCAGTATTTTACGGAAGCCAAAATGAACAAACTTATCGAGGCTGGATATACAAAAGGATTCTATTCGTTAGAACATGGTATTAAAGATTATGTGAGAAATTATCTAATCGACGGGAAATTTTACTAATCCTCTTGATTATCGTCACTGAGAAGCTCGTTCAAATCGACTTGATTTGAATATTCATTGATAATTTCTTGATTATTTTGAACTTCAATCCATTGGATTTGATTGATAGCAAATATTATCCACATTTCTACAAAGTAGCCATTGACAACATAAAGGTGAATTAAATGATTCCCAATTTGACGTGCAGCAACATGCTCTCCTTGTTCTTTTAAAACTTTATATCGCTTTGCAAGACTGAGTTTTTTAAATTCATGTTTGTCATATTTTTCCATAGCCTAATCCTCAATCATCAGGGTTGTTTCTTGTTTTAAAACTTTAAAAGGGGAAAGTTTTGGACTGTATAAATATAATTTCACGGCATCAATATAGGAAGGGTCAACTTCTACGATTTTTGTTACGGTGTATTCATATAATTTTCCAGAAGCCCAATTTAAACCGAATCCATCCCATTTACGTATTCCTTCCTTTGTTGATGCCTTGTCAACAACAAGGGCTAAATTTTCTCGAACGAGTTCTGGGGTATTTACAGTAAACACAACTTTATATTTAAGTTTTTTACTTGATTTATCCGCAAAGGTTGTATCGATAAAACTGTAATACATTTCTTCGATTAACTCATCTGATACTTCTGTTTTGGTTTGAATGATTTTCCAGTTGATTTTGCCTTTTCTTTTTACAATGTGTTGCCACGTTCTTGGATTGTAAGATAACGTCTCATAATTATTACCTATTTTCTCTTCATTGTATGGATTATAAATGCCATTTTCATATCTACCATCTTTTTTTGTAGAGACAATTTCTTGATCGAAAATATTTCCCAATGTAAATAAATCTGGAACAACGAAATTGTCAGGCGTAGTCTTTCTTACATGATAAGCATAAGGCAGTTGTTGTGTTAGATATAAACAAGAAGATTCATCATTTGAAATTTCTGATATAAACAATTCAAAATCTGCTTTTTCCATTCTGTCGTCTGGCGAGAAGGCAGAAGAGTCAAAATTAAAATGTTTCCATCCTACAATCGGTAATAAAAGAAATATTGCAGACAACCATGTGGTCTTTCCATAATGTTGGGATGTAAAAATAACAGAGCCAATCAGTAAAAAAATGAGTTGCATTCCTACGCGATCTTCTGGATAATTAACATCCATCAATAAATTCATGAGTTCGATTGCGATGATATTTCCTAAAAATAATCCTATAAATAAAATCGAAGGTTGACTAAATACTTCTTTTGCAGGTTTTGTCGATAATTGATAAATAGTATGAATTACAAGTGTAAGCGTTAGCGCAATAAGTATGTATTTAATAAAAATCGTTGTTGTGTTGAGCACAAGTCCTGAAAGCGTTGCTCCAGTTGTTAGCCATAATCCATCGTCGTTTCCATAATACAAAGCTCCTGTGGTTTTTAATTTGTATGCAAAAATGACTGCAGGAATCAGACTCAATGCAAATACAACAGAAATAATTACGAAGGACTTTACGTTTGCTTTTCTATTACTGATTTTACTGGTTTTTTGTGATAAGAGAAGTTTGATAAAGATATAGCCAAAAATGAGTAGCAATGTTATAATCAGATTGAGATTTGCGTAGATACTTAAGGCAAGTGTAAACCCAAGCCAAAACATTTTTTTTGAATTGTATTGGATATTCACTTCTATAAAAAGCCAAATTGCGGTAATCAACAATGCCATAGAAATTCCATATCCTCTTGAGTAAGCGAAATAGTCTAAAACATAAGGAATACATGAAAAACTAATTAGCAGAATATATTTTAGATATTTTTTTTCGAGGTAATGTGTAATTCTGTATGTAGAATAAAAAAATAGAATAAAGAAAAATAGATTTGGCAGTCGTATTGCCCAAATATTATCCCCGAATATGGAATAGGCGACTTTGCTCAAGAAGCTATTTAAAAGATGATTGTTTGCGTCGATTGGCGCATTTTTCCAGAATGTTCCATAATCTATATAATGAACTAAAGTTGCTAACTCATCATGGATGGGACCAACCAAAAACACGCGTAAGGTCAAATAAACAAAAAGCACAAGAAATAGTGCTAATGAAAATACATTAAAGGTTTTTGAAGGTAGAAATTTCATTGAGTTCATCATTAATTAAGGAAAGTAAAGATAATTTATTATTTCTACTTAATTTGCATTCAAATCAATTGGTGCACGGGAAAGGATGTCGTATTTTTTTCCTTCTCTTTTCATAAATTTCTGCCAAACATCTGGAATATTCGTGTCCATGATTTCAAGTGGATTTAAAACGGGAGCAACAATCCAACTATTTCTTTCTAATTCTTCTTCTAGCTGTCCTGCTTTCCATCCAGAATACCCTAAAAAGAATCTAACTTTTGATTCATCAACGCTTCCCTCTTCGATTTGCTCCATCAAAATGTCATAATTTCCACCAATATAAATACCATCTGCAATTTTTATGCTTCCTTGCAAACGATTACCTAACATATGAAGGAAAAATATGTTTTCCGTTTGAACTGGTCCACCGATGCTAACTCTTGACTTAATCTTCGGGAAGTTTTTTGTGATTTCTGCTAAATTCATATCGATAAAGTTATTTAAAACAAAACCAAATGTACCTTCTTCATTATGATCACAAAGGTAAACTACAGAACGACTAAAATATACATCCCTCGAAAATGGGTCAGAGAGTAAAACTCTGCCTCTTAAAGGTGCTCTTTTATTTGTAAATGATAAATCGATTGGCATCTTACTAAATTGTGTTTAATATCTCAAAAATAATCTTTTGAGTGAACAAATGAAGGAAAAGAATGAATAATTTATTAAAGTGTAGGTTCTGACATTTAAAATAAATCTCTTTTACTTAACAATAAACCGCCACCAAGCAAAAGAATAATTCCACCAGTAAATTGAAAATAGACGCTCCATGAAATATCCGACGGTTGTCTCATTTCAAATCGTAAAATTGGATTTTCAAATGCGTCGTTTGTCAGCTGTACTCTTCTTGCTTCTCTGGGTAGAACGATTGTATATTTTTGAAGAACAATAGCATTTGGCCCAACTGTTCTTTTTGTCAAGAGAAATTCACGTTCCGATAATTTTGACATTTTATCGCCCTTATCTGCAAGATTAAAAATCCATTTTTCATTTTGGTTTACTTTGCAGACACCAATTGCTTTGACTTTTGAGGTGTAAGATTTAGATTCTTCATCAATGATGGTTTCGACTTTTTTGATGTTGTATTTTGGATAATAACGAATTATATTTCTCTTTAACTCTGCTGGGTCTTTTCCAACCCCTTCACTCCAAATTTTCCATTGTTGGGTACTCATGGATTGTGCAATGTTCATCTCTCCATTTCCGATTGAATCAATTCTAAAATGAATGTTCTGTACCATCATTTGCTGACTGTATAAAAACGATGAAGGCAAAAATATAAGTAAGATATATAGACGAAAATATGACATTAATTTTATTTTTTTATTGATTCATAAAGTTCATTAATTATTTCTTTATTTTCTTCAAATTTTGCTTCATCTGTCCCAATCATGACAAATCTCATTCCATGAATCGAAGAAATTGTTTTACCAATCCACTTAAAATTTCCTTTTTCAGTAATAATGATTCCATCTACATCTTCATTCGTCTTTAAGAACTCCAATTCTTTTTGATTTTTGGATAATTCAATCTTTAGCTTTGAAAGTGCAATTGAGTCGCTGCTGATTCCTGGAAAATCAAAAACATTGGCAACGATTTGATTGTCTGGAGATGTAACTTGAGCTGTTAATACGGGAAAAGAAGCATCTGGCATTCTATTTACTTCCCATGTGTGCGGGATATTGAAAGATAAATCGGCAGAGGGAGCAAAATAATTTTGTTCAAAGAGTTTTCCAACAATATTAAATGACTTCTGTACCCACCTTGAAGCAATTTGGTCAACCTTTTCTTTTAAGAAATTATCATTTGGAAGATACATTGCGGTAACACCTTCTTGGTTTAATCTCACAATATCAATGATGTTATATTTTGGGTCACCTATCATCGCTTTATCGAAAAAGTCATTGAGTTCTTTCATTCCATATTCAAATGCTTTTTCAGTACTCATTCTTCCTCCAATTCCTTCGCCACCAATTCCAGTAGCTTCGATGGCATAATACGAACCATTAAAGATAACGCCAGGAAAGGCGTGACCGGGAATCATAAATATAATGGGTTCTAATCCTGCATTTGATAAAACACTCGCATAGAGAAGACTCAGTTCCAAGCATAATCCTGTATTTCCAGTTATCACTTCGCGTGGCAATCGATTGTATTGGGAATATTGAGAGTTATCTTTTAAATTTGAGGGGATTCCTTTGACGCTACTATAAACCATTCCCGACTTGAGGGTGGCTTCATAAATCCCCATTAAAAAGCGAATGGCTTCTTCTGGTTTTTTCCCGATGGATGCTTTTTCGCCTCTCAATATTTTCTCTTGAATGTTTTGTGTGTAATATTGAACTACTGGGTCATTTGGAGTTACAAAACAAGGGAGTAAAACGGTGTTGTCAAAAATATCCGACCAACCAGAAATCTCATCTTTTGAAAGGTTGGTGTAAATAAATTCATTGCGGTCTGCCAATTTAAAATCAAAAGTTTCTTTTAGCGAGTTGTTTTTTGAACCGTCCCAATCTATTAAGATTTCAACTGTTTCAATAGACTCTGTCGTTTTCTCTGTAATTTTTGAGTCAAATTTTGGATAGCAGAGTACAACCGTAGATTGGTTTTTAAACATTTTGCCAACCAGTTCTAACTCTGTCCATTCAATATAACCAGGAATACGGTATTTTACAGACAAGTTTTTCAAAGACTTTTTTGTTTTGTTGGTTATGGTAGCTTTAAAAAGGTAATATTTGCCATTTAACGCATTGGGATTGGCATAAACATTATGTGCGGCAGGCATCAATTTATCCCGCTTTATAATTTCAATTGCTACTTCTCCTTCATCTTCATTAGCACTTTGTATTGTGCCTAATATCAATAAGCCTAATCCTACAATGAGTAGAGTTATAGAAATTGATTTTGATTTCTTCAAATATCTTTTTACCACTGTTTATCCTTTAGAAATGAAAATTATAAAAATTCTGGAGGTTTTCTCAATTCAAGTTTTGCACTTTGGAATAAGTTAGATGTTGCGTTAAATCGTACCAAAAAACTTTGTTGACCTCCAACTGGTGTCCAATAAAAAGACAATTGCCAGCAGTGCATATCTCTGGTCAAAGATAAACGGGTTTGCGTCAATGCTTTTTGTTGAATATCATAACTTGCATTTAAACCAAGTTTCCATCTTTGCGTAAAACTAACATCTCCAGATAACATAATGTTTTGATTGTGATTATATTTTCTATCTGCATTCGGATTTGTATTAATGCTTGCAAAGTATGTATGCGTTAAATTAATTTTCCATGGAATATCAAAGTCAATAATTTCATGCGGATTCATTGCGTAATATTGAAAATCGGCACCCCAAAAATCACCCATTAATTCTCTATTTCTTTCTACTTTTTCTTGATTTTCACTAGCAGTAAAAGTGTATGTCGTTGAAATGTTTGTATTGGTTATTCTTCCAGCTCCTTGGCCATTCTTTCCAGCATAGATATTAATGTTTTGGTTATTTTCATCCCAACCATAAGGTGATAGACGAGCACTCGAAACAATGCTTAATCCGCGCACTGGCGTAAGTCTTAATTGAAACTGAATATCAGAAAACTTGAGTGAATCTTTGAAGATGTCATAATTCCCAGAAATACTAAATGCATCAATAATTCGTGTTTTGGCAAATTCTTCTTGTCCTGTTGTATCACGTCTATTTCTGTGTTTTAACTCAAATGTATTGTTAAAAGAGTAACTAATCAATCCGACTTCTCTTCCAACACCTTCGCGGTACAAACTTTCTTCATAAGGTGAGTAATAAACTTCTTGATTATCAGGCCCTAAATAGTCGTAAATATAAGCGCTCATATTAGGTTGAAAGCGCATTGATACGCGTGGCGTTAGCACATGTCGCATTTTCATTTGATTATTTCCTACAAAATCGTAATATGTATAAAGATTTGTGGATAATTCCATTTGAAAAGCCGCATCGTGTGAGAAACCGAAATTGGTTAAAGAATCGTTGACAATCATTCCACTTGTTGGGTCATACACTTTCTGAATTGATTGGAAATTCATACGCATATTATAATTCGCAGTTGTGTTTAATGTCAATGTGTTTTTAAACATTTGCAGTGGATAACTTAATGTCATTTGATGACGCATTCCATTTTGAAATTGTTTTCCGATTAAATCGTACCTTTTTTGCTCCAACAATGAATCTCCGAATAGTGTCCTATTTTTGGCTTCCATGGAGTAAGTAACACCTATTTTTTCATAGAATTTTTCTTTCCCTATTTTGTTTTTGCGCAATGCTTTAAATGGAAAAAATCGGTTTACATTTACGTTTAACGTTGGTAAATCAGCATCCATCCTTTGCGAAGCTGAATTTTGTTTGAGTCCCATTTTTAAACCAATCGTAATAGGTTTTCCAGGGAAAGAGCGGATGAGGTTGATGTCTGAATTAAAATTGTTTTGATAATATTGTTGACTTAAAGGGTCTAAGTTCGTTTTTCCACTGTTGTCAGATTGGAAGTTTACACTTGAATTAAATCTCCAATATGGATTGGCTTTTGCTTCTTGTTGATGCGACCATTGAATAACAATTTTTTGTTGACGAATACTATCAGCTGGGAACGGCATTCTAAAAGAACTGAATGCCAGATTTACGTTTCCTGAGTATTTATAAATCGACTTATAATCGGTTTGATTTCTAATTTCAAACGTTCCTCTTGAGTACAAACTTCCATAAAAAGTTGTTTGGACTTTATCGCTTTTCTTGATTGGAAAATAGTACCCCAAATCTTGAAAACCAAACCCCCATTGAGAAACTGGGGTAATCATTGGAAATAACAATCCGTTTTCTTCCTGTTCTTGGGTTGGAATAACACTAAAAGGAAGTCCAAGTGGCGTAGGAATTCCTTGCACCCACAGATTCATCGGGCCAGTAGCAATCCTTTTGTTTGGTACCATCACAGCTTTTGTTAGATGAAAATGAAAATGCGGTTCATCCAAATCGCAAGTGGTAAATTTCCCTCCTGTAAAGTGAACTTGTTCGTTGTTATGGCGTTTTGCAATCCCCATGTGGAGATGCATTTCATCCTGTTGCATTCTTAACTCTTCAATATATCCTTGTTCGGTATCAAAATTATACCGTATTGATGCAGCAGTAAAAGATTCAGAGCCATCTTCGAATTTTGGGATTCCAACCCTGTTTCCTTCTTCGTCCAATGTGTATATGGCGTAAACTTCTTTTTTATCCGTATCCATTTCAATTAAGTCGGCCGTTAACTTTATTCCATCATATTCCACCATGGCTTCACCATACATTGAAATATTATTGGTTTTCATGTCGGCAACAATGGAATCTCTGCACGAATAGATTACAAGCGATTCCATAGAATCATCAACTTTGTAAATTCTTGGTTTTGAGGTAGAATCGTTTATAAATTGAGAGGAAACTTGAGCAAAGGAGTGATTTAATTGTAAGTTTATTAACAATCCAACGACGAAAAAAATAATTATGGAATAAAATTTGCTCAATATGAAACAATAAATTTGTGTTTAACTAACTTAAAACGAATACAAAGCTAAAAAATTACATTGTTGTGGGGGCAAATTTAATTAAAACAATAGTATTATTTTGTATAATTGGTCTTGTTTTTCCTTTGATGAGCCAAAGTGATTCCGATCTTGGGTTGCCACATGGAATCAAGACAGTCGTTATTGATCCGGGGCATGGAGGAAAAGACCCAGGTGCACATGGTACTTTTGCAAACGAAAAAAACATCGTATTAGACATTGGATTAAGGTTAGGCGAGTATATTAAAAGTAAATATCCCGAGATTAATGTAATTTATACTCGTGAAAAGGATGTTTTTGTTAGGCTGGAAGATAGAGCAAAGATAGCAAATGACAATCATGCTGATTTATTTATATCAATTCATGCAAATGCGGCTTCTCCAGCTGCGTATGGAACAGAAACTTACGTGTTAGGACTTCATCGAACCAAAAGTCAAGAAGAAATAGCAAAAAGAGAGAACAGTACAATTTTCTTTGAAGATGGGGCAACAGCAAGCAAAGACTTTGAGCTATCGCCAGATGCCATTATTGCACGACAAATTCAGTTGAGTGTTTTCCTAAATCAAAGTATAGACGTCGCTTCAAAAGTGCAAGCTCATTTTAAGGCACTTGGACGACATGATAGGGGTGTGAAACAAGCAGGATTTTTAGTTTTGTATCACGCGACAATGCCGAGCATGTTGATAGAAATTGGTTTTATAACCAATCCTGAAGAAGAGAAGTTTATGAACAGCGAAGCAGGAAAAATCAAATTAGCCAATGCAATATTTAGGGGATTTCAAGAATATAAAGCTGAAATTGAAGGGATAAATATATTGGTGGAAGATGGAAAAGGGTATGAAGAATCACTTGAAGAAGTTCGTAGCATTGCGAGTACATCTATTGTAAATAACGAAAAAAAGGGAGCAGTTTATTTTAAAGTTCAAATTGAAACATCAAGGACAGAGCTTCCTCTAAATTCGAGTAGATTTAAAAACATAAACGTTCAACAATACAAAGACGAAGGCTTGTTCAAATATACAACAGGTGCTTTTGAAAATGACTTTGATTCCGCAAGTAGGTATAAAGACCAAATGAAAGAGATTGGATTCAAATATGCGTTTGTTGTTGCGTTTATGGACGGAAAAAGGATTTCGATTGACGAAGGGTTAAAAAAGATTAAGAATTAATTTTTATAAGTACTCAAAATAAACGCATACCTGTTTTCTAGCACTTATTTTATATCTTTGTAACATGTATAAACCTCAAACAATAAAAGTGCGTTTCTTGTTGTTTCTATTTGTAGGATTAATAACAGCTTCTTGTCATATCAACAAAGGATTTGAAGCATTGGAGATTTATAATTATTTTGAAGCAAAAAAACAGTTTTATAAGGCTTTAAAAAACAACCAATCCCCTGCAGCTTATGGTTTAAGTTTGATTTATTTTAGGAATGACAATCCTTTTCACGACATGGATTCGGCGTATCATTACAGCTTGTTGTCGGTTGAAAGTTATGGTGAGGTAAAGGAGAAAAAGCAACAGAAATGGTTGGAGAAATTTGATTATAATTTGCAAAAAGCATCTGCTCACAGAATAGAATTGGACGAAATTGGTTTGCAAGAAGCGAAAACGATTGGAACACCTGAAAGCTATGATTTGTTCATCAATAAATATCCTTGGTCAGTTCACGTACCAAGTGCAATTGAAAAGCGTGACTCTATTGCCTATAAATTGGCAAAACAGCAAGGTAAAAGTGGTGCAATTGTAAGATATATCCAAAAATACCCTGAAAGTGCTTTGATTGATGAAGCGCAAGAAAAACTGTACGATTTGCAATATTCTGAAACGGTAAAAGAGGGAAACACGCAAAGTTATATCGATTTTATCCAGCGTTATCCAGATAATCCGAATCTTCGAGATGCTCATTATAAAATTTACGCACAAGAAACAAAGGAAAATTCAATCCAAAGCTACGATAAGTTTATCAGGAGATTTTCAGATAACCCCTTTCTAAATGAGGCGTGGACAAATTTATATAGGTTGTGGATTTCTGATTATAAAAAGGAAAATATTGAAAGCTTTAAGGCAAAATATACAAATTTCCCTTTCCCGAAGCTGATTGAAGAAGACTTGGAGTTGGTCGGAGAAAACTTATACGTCTTCAAACAAGGAAATAAATATGGTTTTTTCAACGATTCTGGATATGTGAGGATTGAACCGCAATTTGATTATGTTGAACCATTTGCAAATGGTTTGGCAGTTGCGATTAAAAATGAAAAATATGGATATGTCGATAAAAAGGGAAATATTAAAATCGACTTCCAATTTGATGAAGCATTTAATTTTAAAATGGGAAGAGCCATCGTAGTTAAAGACGATTTGTATGGAATGATAAACGTGATTGGAAACTATGTATTGGAACCCATTTATCACGATATTGGAGATTATTCTGACGGATTGATGTTTGCAGAAAGCGATGAAGGGTTTAGTTATCATACTTTAGATGGTTCTTTGGCTTTTTCGGGCATTTTTCAAGAAGCCTTTTCTTTCCACAATGGAATTGCTAAGGTTATAACAGATGATGCTATAAAATTTATCAACAAACAAGGTGATGAGGTCGTTTCAATTTTATTAAATGAAGGAGACCTTTCTCATTTTTCCGATACGTTATTCATTCATGAACATCGAAATCGTATGGATTTAATTTCTCCTTCGGGGTCTGTACTCGAAGGTGAAGTTGATAAAATCGGACCGTTATCTGAAAATCGAGCCATCATTGAATTGGATGGATATTATGGGTTTATCAATAAAAAAGGTGAAGTTGTGATAGCCATTGATTATGAAGAATATCCGAACTATTATCAATTTGCGCAATTTCAAAATGGTCATAGCTTGGTTAGGAGAGGAGGAAAGTACGGAATGATTGATAGCCTCGGAAAAAGAATTATTCCTTCAATTTTTACAGGTATTGGAAAGTTCGGAGAGTTAATTCCAGTAACCAAAGGGAATAAATGGGGATATGTCGATAAAGACGTAAGATTGAAAATCCCTTATAATTATGATTATGCTTTTGAATTTATTGAGGGAATTGCCATCGTTGAAAAAGAATCTTTATTAGGCTTGATAAATATTGAGGGAGAATTGATTCTTCCAATACAATTTGAATCAATTTCTAGGGTTGATAAAGACTTGTTTTTAGTGAAAAAAGATGAGTTGTTTGGTTTATATCGAAACGCTGACACCATTGTTGATTGTCATTATCAACGAATAGAAAAAGTAGAAGATAATTTATTTCGTTTAGTGGAATCTGGAAATATTTCCTATTTTGATGTATCAAATGAGCGTTTGATAACGTTAAAAGAAGAAGATGAATAAGTTTATTGATTTTATAGAACGTCATAAATATGGCATTTTTGCGACATTATTAATACATGTAGCAATGTTTCTATATTTTCAAATTGCAACTTATAAGGAACCAACATTTTATCAACCTTGGGATTTTATTACTGAAAATGATGAGGCACCTGATGATATCGAAATTTCTCCCGATCAAATTGAAACACCTGAAGAGTTTAATCTTTACGATAAATTCGAAAGTCTTTCATCAAATGTAAAAGATGAAAATGATTCAAGAGAAAAAAGTTCTGAAAGGGATAAACTCTTCTCTTCTTCCTATTCAAAAGGTGATGCAAGACAAATTGAAGATGACTATGAACGGTCAATTCGAGAAGAATTTGATAGAAAAAGAGAAGAGAAGTTTGCTAATTACTCGGCTGAAAGCACGGATGTAGAAGAAGAACTTAATAACAAAAAAGAAGAGACAAAGCAAACAAATAAAAACACCGAGAAAGCTGTAAGTGGAGAAACAATGGTTTCATTTTCTTTGTCGAAACGTCATCCACTAAATCACAATGATTGGCATATTCGAAATCCTGGCTATACTTGTGGAGAAGTTAATGGAACTGTTAAAGTGAAGATTATAGTTGACGAAGGTGGCGACGTTATTAGTGCTACTATTATTGAAGAAGCAAGTCGAAATGCAACGACTTGTATGCGAGAACAAGCACAAAAATACGCACTTATGTCGCGCTTTAACTACGACGCAAATGCACCAAAAAGACAAGAAGGCACTATTACTTATCGTTTTATTTATAGATAATGAAAGCACAAGAAAAATTAAATCGGGTTCAATATTTTATTCTTCAAAATCCTGTTGGATTATACTTAATGGCATTGCTCATTCCTTTGAATCCAAAGCTATTAAGTTATGGGATTGCCTTAATCCTTTTAGAAACTTTAATTCGCAGGAAAAATGTGTCAATCCAAAACTTTAAAGTCAATCTAAACTTTAAGAACCCTGGAATTTGGCTTGTTGTTTTTTATCTTTTCCATCTTTTGGGATTGTTCTATTCAGAAAATATGAAATTTGGTACTATGGACATCGGCATGAAAGCTTCTCTTGTCATATTTCCTTTGCTTTTTTTGTTTTACAAGCCTGAAATTTACTGGAAACTATGGATAAAGTTTTTTGTTTTTGGGGCGATTTTATCTATCATTTATAATCTTTACTTTTCGTTTGCAGCCTATCAAACTACTGCACGTTTTGACGAATTTCTGGGAGTTCGACTTTCTCATTTGATGCACAGAGGGTATTGGGCAACATATTTAACGATTGCTTTATTTTTCGTTTTGAAAATGATGATGCAAACAAAAAGTTTGAGAAAACTTACAGAACTTGTGCTTATAGCAATGCTTTTTGCTGTACTTATTGTTATTTCAGAGTCAAGAATGGGTTTAATCATCCTTTTTATATTGATTGTTTGGGGCGTTTTTCAAATTTTAAGAAAAATGAGTAAGAAAAACTCTATCCTCGTTTTGACTTTGGTAATTGTTAGCGGGATTGTCATGGTTTTCTCTGTTTCAAACTCTCGTTTGTCAGATCGATTATCTGAAACTTTAGATGCTGTTTCAATTTCTTTTGAGGACTTGGATAAGGAAAGTGAAGAAAGTACGACTTTAAGATTATTCACTTGGTATTCTTCTGCTCAGTTGATAAAAGAAAATTTCTGGTTTGGCGTAGGAACAGGCGATATCAAAGATAAATTGAATAAGCGCAACGAAGATAATGGGTTTGTTCAGGCGGCTCAACAAGAGTTAAATAGTCATAATCAATTCTTTAACTCACACATTGCTTTGGGACTTTTTGGACCTTTATCTTTGCTCATGGTTTTTATTACGAGTTGTTTGAAAACCAAAGGAAAGGAGGGGATTACATCGTGGATACGTGGCGTAATTTTTATACTGTTTTTATCTTTCTTAACTGAATCATTTTTAGAAGTTCAAGCAGGAATTATTCCCTTTGCTTTTATGTTATGCTTGTTTTATTCTATGGAATTGAAAAGTGTTTTTACTGATTCAGAAACTCTTGAAACCTAATTTTTGCATCTTTCATATAATTTTTAAAAACAACTTCAATTTCCTTTTCATGCTTAATAAAAACAAGGGGTGCATCTTCTAAATTGTTCTCTACAGCAATTCTCTTTGCTAATCCTTCAGATGCCATTGCTAATCCTTCCATTTCACGATATCTTTTTAACCAGCCATATTTCCCCATCATTTTAAGGAGATGGAGATACTCGTTAGAGTATGTAAAATCCTGCTTAGGAAAGTATAAATTATTTGGATTTTTTACATACTCCGTAAATGCATCAGCAAATTCATCCAATGGTGTTTGATGAAATTGATTCCAATTTTTAGCCAAAAGATGATCAAAATATAAGTCAATCGCTATTCCTGCAATTTTTGGTAATTCTGGGTATAACTTCAGTCTTAACTCTTTTACTTCTAAATGGTTGTCAATAAAATCATCAATGTTTCTGTGTAAAGTTACACCTGTTTGAACAATCTTCGGCAGATATGAATAGTCTTTTCCTTTAACAAAATCGCCATACAGATTTGCCACCATTAAATCAAGGTCGTCATTAGAAAAGTATAAGTGCCCTAGAAAATTCATGAATTAGTAAATAAATTTTCTTCTTTTATTTAAGAGAAAGTCATAAGCAACAGCAATTTCAAAGCCGCCAACAGATTTAGAATGTGAAATCATACCATTGATGTTAGAGTCATAAGCAACGGCAATCGTGGCGCCTCTAAATTTCAATATGGCATTGACAATAACTCCCTCAAACAACCTGTGATAGATTCCAAAAGAGAAAGAATTTGGTGAAATAAAAGTTGTCTTTGTCGAACCGTCAATGATGTAAAAATCAACATTCGTTCCAAAAATTATATTCATGTTTTCACCTTGAAGCATGGTATATACATTTGGAGAAAGCCCCCAGTCTCTATTTTTTAGCCGGTGTGAAAGTCCAAATTGCCCTATAAATCTACGTTCAAGTTTATCTTCTATTGTAAAACCAATGTCTTGTTCGATGACATTTTGTGTTGAAAAACCGAAAGAAAAATGATTGGTAATTGAAGATTGATATCTGTATAGCAATCCAAGTGAAATATCGAAAGTATTTTCATTTCGACTTCTGCCAAGATTTTCTCCAGGTATGGTTTCGTCAAATTTAATACCTGTCCATTGGTGTTCCCAAGTGTAAGATTTTGACCTTAAGTTTCGGTTGTAAAGACTCGGAGCGACACCAACCGATAGCGAACTCTCATCATTGATTGCTATTTGCATTGATACGGGGAGACTAATTTCATTAACTGTATATTTAGAATTGCTGGTGAGGTCATTAAAGAAATTAACTCCAACACCCAGATGATGTCCCTGATTCTTTACAAAGGGAATTCTTCCTTCAACGGAAGCTGAGATTCCACGATTAGGCATATCTGATACCGTAAAATATTGATATTTAAAATTCCCAAAAGCCCTCATGTCAGTTTCTATAACACCGACTTGCGCAGGATTATGGAGGGAATTGTTTAAAAACCACATACTGAAATTACTCCCTTGTTGAGAAAAAGAAAATGTGCAGAGCGCAATTAATATCGATGAGGTAAAAAACTTCATTATAGCTATTACTTTTCTATTTTATCAATGTAACACTTCCCGATTTGCTGTGATTGCTCTCATCGAGTAGTTTATATTTCAGTGTCCAGAAAAATACACCTTGATTTAAGGACTCTCCGTTATAAGTTCCGTCCCAACTATCAGAAATATCATCTGTTTCATATACCAATTGTCCATATCGGTTGTAGATTTTAAAATCTATCTCAACAATTCCATTTCCTAAAGGTCTTAATCGGTCATTATATCCATCACCATTGGGAGAGAAAGCGTCTGGCACATCAACACCATCAACAAGGTTAACTGTAATTGTAACAGTATCTCTTCCCACACAGCCATTATCTCCAACAACAGAAGCATAATAAGTTGTTGTTACTCCTGGAGAAGCTGTTGTTTCTAAACAATCAATACAAAATACACCATCACTTGGATACCAATAAAAATCAGTACCATCAATATCTGTAACTTGTATATCGGCTGTACCACCCATGTCTATAGTTGTATCTCCAATTGCAACGATATTTGGAGCAGGTAAAACTTGAATATTACTAAATATGATATCATCACCAAATTCATTGATGACTGTTAAAGATATTGCTTGGTTTCCAGCTTGATGAAAACAAATATTCTTAGGATTTTGCTCTGTTGAAATAGCAGGCGTAGCATTTTCGAATTCCCAGTACCAACTTGTAGGATTACCAAGAGAATGGTCTGTTAAATTAATGCAATCATTAAGACAAATAGTGCTGTTATCTATGGTAAAAATAGCAACAGGTGGAGTTTGGCTAAAAATATGATTAAAACCAGTTAAAATAAGAATGAAAAAGATATGTTTAGCCATATATTTCTGCTGTTTATTGGTCAAATATAAGTAATTATAAGTTTTTTTTATTAGTTAATACCGTTAATTCACTTTATATATGTATAAAAAATGCTAAGATATCGATAGAAAGGATAATTTAGGCTTATTCAAAACTTGTGTTGACCTTCGTTTCTTGACGCATAAATTTACTTACCACAATTGATTTTTCTTGAACTCCCTAACCTTTATACTAGGAAAAATCTTATTTTTACATTCTTAAAACAGAAACTTGATTCTCATGAGTAAGCTAAACTTTAAACAAATACTTAAAAATAATTGGATTCATATTTTAGCATTTGCTATGTTTTTTATAGCAACCCTGTTGTATTTTCAGCCACAGTTTTCGGGATATGGTCTAAAGCAGCATGACGCAGAGCAATATAGAGGAATGTCTAATGAAATTCAGTACCACAGAAATACCCATGGTGAAGAAGCGTTATGGACAAATTCCATGTTTGGTGGAATGCCAGCATATCAAATTTCCGCCCAATTTCCTGGCAACTGGATGAGTAGTGTTGCTCAAATGTTTCATCTTTGGATGGCATCCCCAGCTGGAAGATTTATAACATATCTACTTGGCTTTTATATTATGCTCTTGTGCATGAAAGTTGACCCAAAATTAGCGATATTAGGCGCCTTTGCCTTTGCCTTTTCTTCCTATTTTATAATTATTTTGCAAGCAGGACATAACACAAAAGCACAGGCAATCGGTTTTGCACCAATGGTACTCGGAGCGTTTTATGTCGCCTATCGAAGGAGCTTTAAATGGGGACTTCTACTGTCGGCGCTATTTATGAGTTTAGAACTTTATTCAAATCACGTTCAGATAACCTATTATTTGGGAATTTTAATGGTATTCTTAGGAATAAGTGAGTTGGTTCGATTTATCAAAGCAAAAGAGTTATTGAAGTTTTTAAAGATTTCAGCAGGATTGATTTTGGTTTACTTGTTCGCCGCAGGGATTAATTACGGGCGACTTTCACTAACCAATGACTATGCAAAGCATACAATTCGTGGTGGAAATGATATTACCATTCGTGTTGACGGAACTTCAAGTGAAACAAACCAAACAAGTGGGTTGGATAGAGATTATGTTACTCAATGGAGCTACGGAATCGATGAGTCATTAACCTTGATTTCTCCTAATATCAAAGGAGGAGCAAGCAGTGCATTATCCAATAGTCAGTTCTCCGATTTGTTGCGAGACCCTGAAATTAGAAGAGAAGCATCTCTCGTTGCTAATAATAATGTTTATTGGGGCGACCAGCCATTTACCTCAGGCCCAGTTTATTTGGGAATTATTGTCTTTTATTTGGCACTTTTGGGAATGATTTATTTGCGAGACCCACGTAAATGGGCGCTGTTTGTTGGTGGTGTTTTAGCATTGATGTTATCTTGGGGACATAATTTTATGGGATTAACAGACTTTTTTCTTGATTATATTCCTTTCTACAATAAATTCAGAGCGGTTACCATTATTTTGACCGTCGTCGAGTTGGTTGTACCAATTTTGGCAGTTTTATTCTTGGATAAGTTATTCAAGAAAAAAGATGAAATTAAAAAGAATTTAAAACCGTTATATATTGCAACAGGAGGACTTTTTGTTTTGCTACTTACATTGACTTATACAGGGTTGGGAGATGGATATTTATCCAAACAGGAAAATGACTTTTTGATAACTTACCCTGATCAAGTTAAAGCGCAATTGGCACAAGAAGACCCTGAAGTTTTATTACAAAATAACATTGACATTAACAATCCTGACCATATTCAGCAAGTTGTCGCACAACAAATGGAAATGGTTGATCAGCAGTTTACAGCATTATCAACTGTGCGTAAAAGTATTTATCAGTCAAGTATGTGGCGTTCCATACTGTTTTTGGTAATAGGAGCAGGATTGGTAGGGATATTCTTGTTCTCAAATGTTAAAAAAGGATACATCATTGCAGGATTATCATTATTTATTATCGTCGATTTAGTTAATGTTGATTTGAACTATTTGAATAATAGAAAATCAAACAATCGAAATTATGATCATTGGGTAGAGCAGGATAAAAAAGATTTTCCATTTGCCATTACGAATGCTGATAAACAGGTTTTAGAAATGGAATTGGCCGAAAATCCTTCATTACAAGATGTCATTGATGCTGTTGAAGTGGATAAGAAAAATCGACGAAAAAAGGTGAGTAACAATGAATTGTGGTCTAATAAAATGCAAACATTAGGAGCAAATACGAATTACCGAGTGTATGAACCCGCATTAGGGTTTAACAATTCCAGAGCTTCCTACTTTCACAAGGCGCTGAATGGGTATCACGGTGCGAAATTAAGAAGAATTCAAAATGTTAAGGATTTCCATATTGATTACAATAATATGGAGGTAATTAATATGTTAAACGTAAAATATTTTCTTCAAAACGATGAAGCGGTAAGAAACTATGGCGCTTTAGGAAATGTTTGGTTAGTGAAAGAATTAAATGTTCAAGAGAGTCCAAACAAAGAGCTTTTGTCATTAGGAACCCTATTTGAAATAGAGGCAAAAGGTGGAAATAACCTAATTGTAAACGATGAATTGAAAGATAAAGACGTTGTTTCAGGCAATGAAAGAATCGTACTTTTTAAGGAAGATTCTTTAATAATCGATTTCACTCAAGTCAAAAGAAATGCTATAAACGCTTCCTATGTTGAGGACATCAATGGAAATAGAAATTGGTTGCCAACTTCAGAGTTAAGTAAAGATTCATTGGATAGTTTTCAAGAGCTTTTATCTGCCAAGGTTATCCATAAATTTGACCCTAGGAACGAAGCAATTATTGGTGAAGAAGAAGCACAATCTATATCTAGCTTACAATTTTCAGGAGAAGGAAATGTCAGTATGACTTCCTACTTACCTAATAAGATGACTTATCAAGTAGATGTGTCAGATAATCAGTTTGCCGTATTTTCTGAAATATATTATCCAGACGGCTGGAATGTATATGCAAATGATGAAAAACTAGAAATTCATAGAGTGGATTATCTTTTAAGAGGTGTTGAGCTACCCGCAGGTGACTACGAGTTAACGATGAAATTTGAAGAACCAAAATTCAAACTCGCAAACAACATGGGACGAGCAGGTTCTCTAATTTTATTTATCCTAATGGGTGGCTTTTTTGTCAAAGATTTTGTTTTGGATAAGAAGGAAGAGAAAGATAAGAAGGAGGATTAGAGGGATTTCAGTTATTGCTGATCGTAAGAATAATGAAATTGTTATAAGCTCTTGGATTAATTTATAATTTCTTAATGCCATACTTTGTCACAGTTGGGTTTTATATTTACACTAAATATTAATGCTATGACAATAGAAGAAATAACAAAAGGACGAAGCCCAAGGGTACTATTTTCAAAAAAATCAGGGTCATTTCTAAAACCAAATACTTAGCAATATCACTCAAAGAGCCATTCAGCCATTTTTCCACAATTATCTACAAAAAATTACTTATTTCTTTCGATATATTTAAAATACTATTATATTTGTCCCCGCTAAAGAAAAACGATTCTTTTAAAGAAATTGAAATAGCAAAATAAGCAAAATGAGAAATTGAGATCTCTTTCGCTTTACTCCCTGCGAGAGTAGCTCAGTTGGTAGAGCACAACCTTGCCAAGGTTGGGGTCGCGGGTTCGAATCCCGTCTCCCGCTCAAAAAATCCGCTCGGGTGGTGGAATTGGTAGACACGTTGGACTTAAAATCCAATGAACATTAGTTCGTACGGGTTCAAGTCCCGTCCCGAGTACAAAGAAAAAACCGTGGTTCTATATCGCGGTTTTTATTTTTTTTCAATAAAACTTAATTTCAAAAATCGTAGTATTAGAAAAAAAATGTTTATATTTGAGGTGTGCCTCTAAATCAATAACAAATACGAAACATTCGATAAACAAAAAATTTATTCTTAAAAATATTATTTACCATTCATATTAATCTATGACAAAAGAAGAATTAACTAGCAAGAAACTTGCAGAACTACGCGTTGTTGCGAAAGAAAAAGGTCTAAAAAAGGTTGAATCACTTAAAAAAGTAGACTTGATTGAAGCTATTTTAAATAGTAATGGTTCATCAACACCTTTTTCAATTGAACCAGACGAAAAACAGCGGAGGCCAAGAAAAAGGGTAGAAGTAACCCAAAAGCCATCTGAACAACAAGACGAAAAATCACCTGACTTGTTTTCAGAAACTAAATCAAAACCTAAAGAAGTTAAAAAAGAATCAGTAGGTAAAGACAATTCCAAAGGTTTCGTAAAAGCAAAAAATGATAACAACGGAAATGATAACCGAAACGCTCATTCTAACCATAAAAATTCAAACCAAAAAGAATCAAATAATAACAAAGGAAAAAGTCCAGTAAAAGAAAAGAGATATGACCTTTCAGGAATTATTTCTGCAGAAGGTGTACTTGAAATTATGCCTGACGGATATGGATTTTTGCGCTCATCAGATTATAACTATCTTCCTTCTCCAGACGATATCTATGTGAGTCATAGCCAAATTAAACTCTTTGGACTAAAAACTGGAGATACTGTTTTTGGTACTATCCGACCACCACGTGAGGGTGAACGATATTTTCCGCTCGTTAGAGTAGAGTCAATTAATGGAAGAGACCCTTCATATATTAGAGACAGGGTTCCTTTTCAATATTTGACACCTTTATTCCCTGATGAGAAATTTAAAATCACAGGTCATAGTAAAGAAACAACGTCAACTCGAATCATGGATCTTTTCGCTCCAATAGGTAAGGGTCAAAGAGGAATGATTGTGGCACAACCAAAAACGGGTAAAACTGTACTTTTAAAAGATGTTGCAAATGCTATTTCTGCTAATCATCCGGAGGTTTATTTAATCATATTACTGATTGATGAACGTCCTGAAGAGGTTACAGACATGGCAAGAAGTGTAAATGCTGAGGTAATCGCCTCAACATTCGACGAGCCAGCATCTCAACATGTAAAAGTCGCAAACATTGTTCTTGATAAAGCAAAAAGAATGGTTGAATGTGGACATGATGTTTGTATTTTGTTAGATTCAATCACAAGATTGGCACGAGCATACAATACTGTTGCACCTGCGTCTGGTAAAGTATTATCAGGTGGAGTCGATGCAAATGCTTTACAAAAACCAAAACGATTCTTTGGTGCCGCTCGTAAAATTGAAAACGGCGGCTCACTTTCTATCATCGCAACGGCGCTTACAGAAACTGGTTCTAAGATGGATGAGGTGATTTTTGAAGAGTTCAAAGGAACAGGTAATATGGAACTTCAGTTGGATCGTAAAATTTCAAATCGTCGTATCTATCCAGCAATCGATATTCTTTCTTCTGGTACGAGAAGAGAAGATTTATTAATGGACAAAGATACACTTCAACGTGTTTGGTTACTCCGTAAATATATCGCAGACATGAATCCTATAGAAGCAATGGAGTTTATGAAAGAACACATGAATAATACAAAAACAAACGAGGAGTTTCTTGATTCTATGAATGGTTAAGATGAAGCCAACTTTAAAAATAGGGTTGATTTTTGCTGCTGTATGGATAGCTTTAAAACTTCTTTTTTGGCAATTGGGAATTTTCCAAGAATCAATTCATATAACAGGATTAATCAATACATTATTTTTATTGCTCGCCATAGCGTTGGGATTGTATTTCCAAAAGAAAAAAGAGGGACTCTCCAATGGAACAGCTTTGACTGATGTAAAAAATGCACTTCAATCGGGTGTGTTATATACTGTAATTGTTTCGGTTTTTCTCTATTTTTACTATGATTCGATTAACCCTGAATTTACGGAAAATCGAATCAATGAAATGTCGGATATGTTTTATGATAACATGCAACGTGAATCTTATGTTGATTCGCTAAAACTACAAAATCCCGATATTGAAGAATTGAAAAATGAAGATATTATTAGGAAGAATAAGAGTGAGTTAGAACAAAACTTATCACCTTATTCGACTTTTATTTTTTCTCTTTTGGGCTTGATAATTTTGGCTTTTACTTATTCGATTCTTGTAACGTTGGTCTTCCGAATGATTCTATTTAAAGATTATATCCAAAAAGAACCTAATCCGTAAATAGTCTGATTTCAGGGGAAATAATGGTGAAATAATCTTTTTCTAAGGCAAATAACCAATTGGATAATTCTTTATCGGTAAACCCATATACAATAACAGAACTGTCGAGTTTTCTGGACTTTTGAATAAGTTCTATTTCAATTCTTGATTGAATGTTTGTGCCTTTGGCTTTTATCCCCGTAACTTTACTTCTATTCCAATAAATAAGTGTGTCAGATCCAACCGACTCAATTGAAAAGTTTTTAAATTCATGAATCAAGACTGAATCGCCAAGATTTTTATAATGTCTGACTATTTTTGGATGTGAATAATTAATGAGCGATAAGATATCACCATCGTTTCGGATTATAATAAAATTCCTCAAATCCTTTTGTAATTGCTGTTCCTTTTCTGTGTTTATGGAGCAACTAACCACAAAGAAAGATAAAAGCAAAAGCATAATATTTTTTCTCATTTTAGAAGAAAATGGATTGTGCTGTTCTAAATGTGTTTGCATGTGCTTCTATTATATATTTAATTTCTTCAGAATAGCCGCCTCCCATACTTACTACAATAGGAACATGAAGAGATTTAGCTGTCTGAAATACTATTTCGTCACGTCGCTTACATCCTTGAATGGAAACATTTAAACGTCCTAACTTGTCGGTTTCTATTATATCTACGCCAGATTGATAAAATATAAAATCGGGCATAAAGTTCGTTAGAATATTGTTTAATGATTCTTCTAACTTATAAATATATGAAGAATCTTCTGTTCCATCGAGCAATCCTATATCTAAGTCTGATTTTTCTTTTTTTAAAGGATAATTATTTTCTCCGTGCATGCTAAAAGTAAAAACACGAGGTTCGTCTTGAAAAATTTCGGCGGTTCCATTTCCTTGGTGAACATCAAGGTCGATAACCAATATTTTTGTTGCTTTCATATTATCTAACAACCATTGCGCAGCGATTGCGTTGTCATTAAGCATACAAAATCCTTCTCCTCGATTAGAGAAAGCATGGTGTGTACCGCCAGAAATATTCATAGAAACACCATGTTTTAAAGCAAATTCGGCACATCTTCTCGTACCTTCCATAATAACCTGCTCCCTTAAAATTAAATCTGTATTATGCTCAAAACCTGTTTTTCTTTGATCTTTGGGACTGATTTTTAATCCGTAATAGTCTTCAATATATTTTTGGTCATGTACCTTTAAAACGATACTTTTATCTATTGGGTTTGGACTAAAAAATGCCATTTCGTCAACCGTTCCTTCATGTAATAATTGCTTGGGTAATAAATCATACTTTTCCATGGGAAAACGGTGACCTTTAGGTAAAGGTTGGACAAATTTTTTATCGAAGGCGATCTTCAACATTTACAATGATTTGGTTAAAATATTTATGTCCCTTGCACCAAGTTTTTCAAGTAATCCAGCAGATGAATTGATGATTTTTTGAGCATCTGAAGATTCAAATAAATACAATGAAAGAATTATTTTATCTCCATCTTTTGTTAGTTTTTTAGAACCAGGAATGGTTAAAATAGCATCCATCAAATCAGAGTGAAGCTGTGAAATCTCAATCGTTGCCGTTAATTCAAAGTGTTCATCCTCACTATCTTGCAGAGCTTCTTCTTTCTGAATAGAGTTTTTGTCTTTAACTGGATAAATATTTTGGTAAACTTCTTCAATTCTAAAGTCAGATTCAAGTTGTTTAAAAATCGTTGGTTTTTCATCTGTGATAAATCCTTTAATTCTCTTACTGATAGAATCATAATAGTACAAATCGCCACTTTGATTAAAAAGATTTAACTCTTGCGAAGGATATGAATAATATTCTCTATTTGAAACAAGCATATATTGTGTTGGTTTGTCTTCCATAAATGGATCTTTTACTTCTTCTAAAGAGGATGGTGTTTCTTTGTTAATGATTTTATTTCCTCGTGTAATTGTAGGACTATTTAGTTCTAAAATATCATTACCTTTTTCTGCTAAAATCTGTTCTGCCTCAGCGATCGTAATTCTTTTACCTTGGAAATAAGCTGTAATAAATGCATCGGTGATTCCTTTCTGACGCGCTTCAGTTCGATGAGGAACAGCCTCTTTAACTGAATTGTAAATACCAGAAGAATAACGAATTTGTCCATTTGGCAAACGCTTGGTGATAAGTGGAGAAATATTGTACAATTGAGCCGAACTAACTGGATGATTGTAAACGCCAACTTGAACTGTGAAGTATAAACCCATTTTGGCTTCTGCGGCATCAGCTTTTGCTGCATTTGGACCTTTATTATAGGCAAATTCATCCAATTGTTCTTCTAAAACCATTCCTTTTTCAACAATTTCATCACTGCTGATAATTGGCTGTTCATGGTCAATGATTCCTGGAACGCAAGCACCTGTTCTGATTAACTCTCTTGCTCTGTAAATAGGAATCCTTTCTCCATCGCAATATGCTACCAAAAATGCATCATCATAACCAAGCGAACGAATCTGATCTCTTGCTGTTCTGGCAGATTCTTCACTACCAAATAATCCGGCAACATAACGAATTAATCCTGGTCGAACTGGCTCCTTTGCGATAGGATGGAACTCCGAAAATGTATTTTCAGGAACGTTATAGCCAAATGCACCTATTTGAACACGAAAAAACAATCCTTTTATATTGTCCTCAATTTCAGGAATTGGATTGGATGCTGAATAAGTACTTATTTGAGAATTATTTGTGATTAGTCCTGATGCTACAACTGGAAGCATTGGAATTTCTTTAATTGGTGCTACATCTCTTGCAAGTAGATTTTCCGTTTTCTCCTTTTGGGAAATTTGATTGTTTTGCTTACGTATTTCAGCTTGTAATTGCTCGATTTCTATTTCTAAATCACCAATTTCTATGGAAATTCTGTTAACTCGATCTACATAATTCCCGAGCATTTCCTCATTCTCCGGATTCGCTTCTTTATTATCAAACAAAGGCATGAGTTGTTGAATTTCATTCTTTGTAGCTTCTAAAGTTTCTTGTTTTACTTTGCGCTCATACTGCAATTCTTTTAAACGATTGATTTGCGAAAATAATTTATGGTATTCTTCACTTTTTGCAATTTCAACTTCTTCCTGATAAGTTAATTCATTCTGAATCGCATCTTCTGAAATACCTAAGTTCTTATTTTTCGTTTCTTTTTGACTCTCTAAAGAGAGGTATTCTTGATTTTGAATACTTTTATCTTCTAGCTGTTTCTTAATTTTTTCTAAAACAGAAATTTTATCTTCTATTTTTATCCTTTCAGATTTTTTTTCAGAGCTTAGTTCAGATCTTAACTGATTTAGTTGTGAATTTATATCTAAAAGCCGTCTTTCAATTTCAATTTGTTCATTGATAATATCTGTTTTGGAAAGCAAAACATCGTTGGATTTTGTATTGCTTAAATTGTTTTCTTCTATTATCTTATCGATAGACTGAGTTAGATTTATCAATTGTTTTTCATAAGCAATATTTTGGATAAGTTCATTTTGTTTCTGGTGGATTTTTTGAGCTAAATTAGCACGTTTTTCAAAATCCTTTTCGTTTTGATATTGCTCAATCAACTTTTCATTTTCAATTTGTATTTGTTGAACTGAAATAAATTCGATGCTGCTTGAACTATCGATATTTTGTAATTCGTGATTTATGATCTTATCTTTCTCTTGAAACAAACGATTTTCTGCATCTTTTAATTTGTTTTGTGTTCTTTTATCCTTTGCAAGAGACGGATTTTCCTCAATTTGCCTTAGAATATCATCTCGATCTTCATAAATAGGAGCAATATCTGATAATTGATTGGTTGGAATATGTTTAACGAAATCATCTTTATGGTCTAAATCGTTGTTATTTTCGTTTTGTGCAAGTTGCTTGGCTGTGATTTCTCTTTCTAACACTTCAATTTCTGAAATAATTTTTGTTTTTAAATCATTTAAAACAACTGATTTATTGTCTAAGAACTCTATTTCTCCAATATCTATTGTTGTACTTCGCAAGTCAGCAATCTCTGATTCTAAATCGCCAATTTTAATTAAAAATGTTTGCTTTCGTTGTAAAATTTCTTCTTCCTCAATGGTGCCATCTTTTAATTGGGTCTCTAAGTTTTGAATGTCTTTTAAATATTCCCCATCAATTTCAGTCAGCAATTCTTCAGTTGACAAATTAAACGACTCAACTTGATTTTGATTCTGATTTGTTTGTACAATACTTTCCGCTTCAATTTCATTTATCAATGTATTGATTTCACGGCTAAGTTGATTTTCAATGTTCTCCAACGCGGTTATCTTTTTGCTAAGAGATTCAACTTCAGAATGATTACTTGATT
>JBBAEU010000004.1:0-130605 GCA_041655765.1 Brumimicrobium sp. | reverse complement strand
GTTGGTTAAAATCGGGCATTAATTCATAACTCAAATTCTTAAAGCCGATAATTCCCAAAAGGGCAAATACGCTGAAAAGAACAATAATCAGCGATGGTCGTTTTATTGATATTTCTGTAATATTCATTTTGTTAAGTTAAAAGTTAACAGTTAAAAACTAAAAGTTAGTTGTTAAAAGTTAAAAACTAAGAGTTAATAACCTCTATTAGCTCGCACTTTTAGTTGTTCGTTTTTCATTTTCAGTTTTTACCTTTTAGAGTTTTAATAGAAGAAACCAACAAAGCAACTAGCTCTTTGCAATCGACTATCAAACTTTCAGACAAAGATTTTTCTGTGTAGCCTGTATCAAACAAGATAGACAACCAATATTCCGTTTCATTAGCTTCTTTTAAAGCAATATGTAGTTTGTGAATAAAATCCGCCTTACTTTGAGCGAACTCCGCTTCTCTAACTAAAGCACCTATTGCCGTTCCTGAACGAAGAACTTGCTTACTGAGTACAAATTCTTTTTTATCTGTTTGCAAAAATTGAGACAGCTTTACTATCCTCAACGCGAATAGATAACTCTTATCTCTTAAAATTGATTTTCCCATAATTTTTAGTTTTAAATAGAACTTTTAACTTCATTCTGAATATAGCAAAAACGTCAACAACTTTTCACTTCCAACTTTTAGTTTTTAGTTTTTCACTTTCACATTTGCTCCGTCAAAAAGATTGATAAAGCCATTTGTTACGATAATGTCCCCAACATTTAAACCACTTGAAACAATCGTTCTATTGCCGATGTTTTTAGAAATTGTAATCGTTTGTAAAACTGATTTTCCATTTTTTACGATATAAACTTGTGCTTGATTTTCACTATTTATAATGGCAGAAGACGGAATAATAATACCTTGTTTCACTTCGTTTTCGGATAGAGAAACCTTTCCAAACATTCCTGATTTTATAGTTGATTTTTTTGTGTTTGCTACTTGAAATTGTACAGGAAAACTATTTCCCATATTAGCCTTACTTCCAATCATAGATAATTTTCCATTCAATGTTAGTTCAGGGAAAACATCCGCTGAAATGTTATAATTTTGATTGGGTTGAAATTGCTTTAAATTACTTTCGGGTACGTTTACCGTAAATTTAAGTGTGCTTATATCGGTGATTTGCAACAAAGGAACTCCCGGTGCTGCAAAAGCTCCAATTTCACTTAATTTTGCTGTTACAACACCACTAAAAGGGGCTTTAATGGTGGTTTTATTGATTTGTTCTTGCAAAGTTGCTTTTTGTACTCTTGCAGATTTTAAACCCAACTTTGCCTTTTCCAATTGAACGCCTTGTACGGCATCTGCTTCTGTTAAAATAGTGTAACGATTTACATCATCTTGCAAACCCTCAATTTGCACTTCAACGGTTTGTAATTGTAGTTTTAAAAGTGAATTATCCAATTGAATGAGTGTTTGCCCTTGTTGAACATAGCTACCTACATCTACTAAAACAGCATTGATTTTACCTTGTGTTTCAGCACTGATTTTTACTTCTTTATTAGGTTCAAATGTTCCTGTAAAAACACCTTCTTCATTGATGTTTTTTAGTCGAATAGTGTCCACATCAACTGAAATAGGTTTTTCTTTATCGAATTGGTAAACCTTACTTTCGGTTGTTTTTTTATTACTTGTCAATTTGAATATGACCAAACCAACTACTGCAACAGCTGCTATTATCCAGATTATTTTTTTCATCTTTTTTAAATTAAAAATTAATAACTAAAAACTATAAGTGAAAAACTAAGATCTAAAAATTAAAAACGAAAAGTTTCTATTAAGCACCTTTAGTTTTTCACTTTTCACTTTTCGTTTTTCACTTTTCACTTCCAATGTTTCCCGTTAATTTTTTGAATTCCAAATCAGCTTTTAAAAAGTCAATTATTGCGTTTAAATAATTTTGTTGTGCTTCACGCAAAGCGTTGTCAGCCAATAAAACATCGGTCAAACTTGCCGTTCCCTGTTTTTGTTGCAGTATGGTTTGTTCGTATATTGTTTTGGCTAAATCAATTTGATTTTCTGTATTCATTATGGTGCTTTCGGCAATCGTCCGTTGACGAATTATGTTCTCAATTTCCATTTCATTTTTGTCAGAAATGAGTTGTGCTTGCAATTCATTATTATTGATTTCTAATTTTTTCTGATTGATTTTTCGTTGTGTAACGGTACCGTTAAAAAGCGGATAGCTTAGCTGTATGCCTGCAAAACCAATCGGATAGAAATCTAAAAAGTCATTGGGTGTTTTGTCATACCCAAAACCTGTTGTACCATAAGAAGCTATGAAATTCAAAGAGGGTAAATAACGAGAACGGTTAAGGATTTTAAGTTCATTGTTCAAAAGTTTGTTTTGCGTATGGATAAGCTGTAAATCCAATGAATTGCGAGAAGAATTATCTGTTAATGTTGGTTGAAAAATATCGGTTTCAACTGTTATATTTTGTTCTAACGAAATGCCCATATTCATTTTCAGGGCGTTCAATACTTGTAAATATTTACTGTAAACATTTTCTCTTTGCGTGATTAGTTGATCCGTTTGCAATTTTACTTTGTTTACATCAGAGCCTTTTGCCAACAACTGACTTTTTAGCAATTCCATATTTTGCAACAATCTGTTTGAGTTAATCAGATTGCTATCCATAAAATCCAATTGATGTTTTAGAATTTGTGCATTGTAATAAAGTGTTGTTACATCAAATAAAACTTGTTCTTCTGTTTTCTGATATTGCAGTTGAGTTAATTCATTGGCAATTTTTGTATGCTCAATCGCACCATAAATTTGTGGATTATACAAAGGCATAGCCAATTGAATATTTGCATTGATGTTGTGTGGAACGCCAAATTGTAAATCCCTAAACTGTCCTTCGGGTGCTTGCGGATTAAGTGCATTCATTGGCATTAGTTGCGTAGGCAACTCCATAAAATACTTGTAATCTGCATTGGCAGTGATTTTCGGGATTAGGTTGGCTTTTGCTTCCTTTTCTCTTTGTTCGCTAATGCTGATATTGTTACGATTAATTTGCAAGTTTTTGTTATGCACTTGTGCCGTGTCAATACATTGCTTTAGTGTCAAAACCTCTTGTGCCTGAACGGTATTCCACCCAATAAAAAGTATTGAGATAAAAAAAAGTTTGTGAGTATTCGCTAACATATTGTTGTAAAATTTTTTATTAATATATTTTATTTACTAATTTTTATATTTATAATTACCAACCATCCAATTAAGAGCATGGGTGTAGTGTAAATAGCGTATCAAAGATGTTTAATAAGATTGCTATAATGATTTTAATTAGTTTCATTTTTAAGTTCATTAACAATCTTATTATTTAAAAAATGTAAATTTTACTTCTTGGGGCATAAAATGAATGCCCTTATAATCAGTTATTGCCTTGATTTGATGTTTGGTTAATGCTGGAATACTAACGGCTTCTCCTGATTTTAGGTGAATTTCTTTACCCTCTATTTTTATGATACATTCACCCTGATATATAAACAAAATTGACTCCATATTGGCGTGATGCTTTGGCATTATTTCGTCTGCTTTCGCCGCCATTTCTTTTGCTACGAAACGCTCTCCTTTTGCAAGTTCAGTAACTGTAGGGATAACTATTTTTTCCATAACTTTTAATTTATTTTACACCTAACGTTAGTTAGTATTCACTCACAAAAGTAGGTAAAGTTTTTAAAGCAGCAAGTTTTTTTTAATTATTTTTTTCATTTATTGAATGATCAGCTGCATTCGATTATAAATTTACATTTCAGGATAATTGCATAGTTAACCATATAAACACAACAGTTTACGGTAAATAAAAAGAAAAAGAGGGTCGGCTCAGTTCAATGTGTAACTGCGACAATTGAACTTATCGATTTTATTGGACAACAATGTTATGAGATAATAAAAATACCATAATTCTATAGAAGCGTTAACACATATCCAAATAAAGAACCGATAAAGATAATTCCCACAGAGTTTACTTTTCTATATCCAAAAGTAATTAGAAGACTTGTTACAGCAATAAGAATGGTTTTCCAATCTGTAATTACCTCTTGTCCCATAATAAAACAAACAGAAACAATAAGCGCTACCGAAGCGATGTTTACTGCATCTAAAAAATGGGAGAAAAGATTTGAATTACGCATAAACTTCAACAGTGGATTTAATAATGCTACAAACACGAAAGACGGCAGAAAAACAGCAAAAGTAGAAACAATTGCTCCCCAAAAGCCATTGATTTGATAACCAATAAAAGTTACAGAAGAAGTAACAGGTCCAGGTGTGATTTGTCCGACGGCAATCGCATCGATGAGTTGCTGCCGACTTAAAATTCCTGTCGCCACAAGTTCTGTATCCAAAAAGGCAAATAAAACATAACCGCTTCCATAAAGTATGGCACCTATCTTTAGAAAAATCCAAAACAAATTCATATTTGTCACTATAGTTGTCGTAACCAAAGGTAAAGGTGCAATTGCCAAAAGTGAAAAACTGTTAAGCGTTTTATTGTTTTTATTTTTAATTAAATTATAAAAGAGGAAAATAAACCCTGCTCCAAACATTATTAGAATTTCATTTTGAATAAAAAAGGAAAGTCCAAGCACTATAATTCCAATAATCCCCAATTCTTTCGACTTTAATGATTTTTTACCCAAAGGATATACAGCAGCTAAAATAATAGCGATAATGGCAGGTTTAATACCGTAAATAAAAGGTTCTATTTGTGGTAATTGACCGTAAATCTTGTATAAATAAGCGAAGATTCCCGTAAATAATATGGCTGGAAAAATAAAAAGACTCCCTGCAATAATCATCCCTTTCCAACCGCCTCTATCTTTACCAATATGAATGGCTAATTCTGTGCTGTTTGGACCTGGAATCAGGTTAGTTGCCCCCATTAAATCAAGAAATTCCTGTTCTGTCAGCCAATCTCTTTTTACCACAAACTCTTCCCGCATCATAGCCGTGTGGGCAGCAGGACCTCCAAATGCCGTAAAACCTAACTTTAAGAATATTCGTGCTAGCTCCTTGATGTTGTTGTTATTTTCAGAACTCAAAATCCTATACTTTTTAATTCAAAACTCATTTCTATATTATCCATTATTTTTAATGCAATCAAGAAATTAAACAAATCTTTAACAATGGTGCTTTTACGGGTTCATTTTTCAATGTCCATGTTTCTTAAATCCATTTTTGTCTGTAAAATTACCTGTTTTATTTTCTATAAATATATAAATTATTTCTAGATTGAGACAGCGCAAAGAAACTATCCAAACAACTCCCTATCCGAAATAAAATTTGTAGTTTCGTGCTTAAATCAGATTGAGCTTAGGTCACTAAAAAATTAGCAAAAACCTAAATCCAAACAAATTCTATTATAGGACGTTTATTGGATAGTTAAATTTTAAAAAGACAGAATCAGGATGATAAAAAATCATATAAGATTAACTAATAAGAATGATGATTAATAAAATGAAAAAAATTAAATTAGGTCAAACAAATATAGAGGTAGCTCCTATTAAATTAGGCGGTAATGTTTTTGGCTGGACATTAAACGAAGAAGAATCTTTTGAAATTTTGGATGCCTTTGTAGCTGCAGGGTTCAACTTTATTGATACTGCCGATATGTATTCCTATTGGATTGATGGCGGTGAAGGAGGAGAATCTGAAACCATCATCGGAAAATGGATGAAAGCCCGTAATAATCGCAACCAAGTTATTATTGCAACCAAAGTAGGTGGAAGAACTGGTGTGCACGAAATTGATAACAGCCGTGAACACATATTGAAGACGATTGAAAAATCGTTAAAAAGATTGCAAACAGACTATATCGATTTATATTATTTGCATTATGATGACGGAAAAACGCCAGTGTCGGAAATTTTGGGTACGCTTAACGAATTGATTGAGGCTGGAAAGGTAAAGCACATTGCTGTCTCCAATATTTCTCCCGAACGTTTGAAGGAATCGTTGGAGTATTCAAGCAAACACAATATAGCAAAGTACCAAGTTTTTCAACCACTTTACAACCTTGTGGAGCGTAAAGAATACGAAACAAAATATGCACCAATTGTGGCTAAACACGATCTTACGGTTTTTCCATACTATGCTTTGGCAGCAGGATTTTTAAGTGGTAAATATCGTTCAGAAGCAGATTTAAACAAAAGTCCACGTGGTCATGGGGTAAGAAAATACATCAACGAAAAAGGGTTAAATATTTTAGATGCGTTAGATAAAATCGCTAAAAAGCACGACAGCGTCCCTGCTGCAGTTTCATTGGCTTGGTTGTCTGCTCAACCGAATATTGGTGGACCAATTTCCAGTGCAACTTCAGAGGCACAGCTAAAAGAAATTTTATCAAGTATCTCATTAAATTTAGATGAGGCTGATTTAGCTTTGCTAGATGAAGTGAGTCAGTAAATAATAAAGCAAATTTATACAAATATGAAATACAAAGTAGCTGCGTTAGTAGGTTCTCTTCGCAAAGAATCATTGAATAAAAAAGTAGCAAAAAACATGATTCGATTGGCTCCTGACAACCTAGAAATGGAGATTGTTGAAATTGGACATCTGCCTTTTTACAACGAAGATTTAGATACAGAAAATCCACCTAAAGAATGGGCAGATTTTCGTAATAAAATGAAAGAATATGACGGTGTTTTTCTATTTACGCCAGAATACAATCGTTCTATCTCTGCAGTATTAAAAAACGCTATAGACGTTGGTTCCAGACCTTATGCAAAAAATGTTTGGAAGGGAAAACCAACAGCAGTTGCAAGTGTTTCCCCAAGTTCTTTGGGTGGAACAGTAGCCAATCATACGCTACGGCAATCCTTGGTTTCTTTAAATATGCCCGTGATGCAACAACCTGAAATCTATATTGGAAATGCACACCAGCTATTTGATGAAGACGGTAAAGTAGTTGAAAAATCAGAGACATTTTTTAGTAAAGTGATAAATGCTTATGCTAATTGGGTGCATCAAATATTGAAAGTGTAAATTAAAATAATTAAGCTACATTCTATATCTTTAATACAGGAACTTCTCCTACTTTAATTGCCGAAAAATATTCTTCCAAGACTTTACTGCTGTCTTCATTATCGGTAAAAATCTCCATCAATGCGGGACGTTCGTTGGGTAAAACATCGTAAAACTCATCCAACTGATGGTCTATTTCTTCAATATTCGTCGCTTTATAATAGTTAACATCAAATGCCTTACAAATATGTTCCGCAGAAAAATTATGTTTTGAAACAAAGAATTCATCTACTTTTAGTGAACTTTTTGGTCCTGGAATAATGTTAAAAATCCCGCCTCCGCCATTATTAATCAAAAAGATTCTCAAATTCGTTGGTAAGTAATGATTCCAAAAAGCATTGCTGTCGTAGAAAAAACTCATATCTCCTGTGATGATTGTGTTGATTCTCTCTTCACCACTTGCAACTGTAATTCCTAATGCTGTACTTAAAGATCCATCAATTCCACTTGTGCCACGATTGCAAAAATATTTAATCGACTTTATTGGATCAAACAATTGTGTATATCGGATAACAGAACTGTTTGCTATATGTAAATACGAAAAATCAGGAACAGCATCTAAAATAAAATTGAAAACAGATAAATCTGAATAGCGACAAGTTGAAACAAAATCATCGTGTTGGCCTTTCGCTAAATAATCTAATTGTTTCCATTGCTCTCCGTATCTCGACATATCTCTTTCAAAATCTGAATTCAGAATCGTATCAAAGAAAGCATTTACATTCATCGGGATTGATGTCGTTAACGATTGATATGTGTCCATCAATGAAAACTCTGCTCCTATTTTCCAATGGTTTTTTGGCTGATATTTTCTTAAATAAAACTTGATTTTTTTAGAAATTACAGCACCACCAATTGTAATCAACAAATCGGGTTGATACAATTCAGGATTTTTATCCAAAAAACTTGTAATCGTACGGTCAATACAATGCACAAAACTTCTATCTTGCAGGTTACTTGTGTTTTCGACTACAACCGCCACAGATTTATTGGTAGCTAAATTCTTTAATTGCTCGTTTAAATAACTATTTTCTGGCATTTGTCCACACAAAACAAGAATTTTCTTTGATTCGTTCCAAGTCTTTTTTAACTTTTCCTTTTGCTTCACTGAAAGTTGTTTCTCCAACTCTAATAATTCTATATTTCGTTCATTTTTTACGCTTGATTCTGTTAATTTATATAAGGGTTCTGTAAAAGGAAAATTGATATGAACAGGACCACCTGATTTTTGTTTTGCTTTAATTAAAACCTCATCTAGCGTACGACGATTGAACCATTCTTGGCTGTTGTTTTGCGGGTTTTCGAATAATTCAGTATAGGCTAATACGTGATTTTTTAAGACATCCTCTTGACGAATCGTTTGTCCGTCTCCTTGGTCAATCCATTCCTTCGGCCGATCTGCAGAAAGCACAATTAACGGAATATTACGATAAAAAGCCTCGCTTACAGCAGGATAATGGTTTAGTAAAGCAGACCCCGAAGTACAAATCACAGCAGTAGGTTGCCTCATTTGTTCAGCCATTCCCAATGCAAAAAAAGCAGCACTTCTTTCATCGGGAATTACAAAGCACTCAAAACGTGCATCATCGGAAAAGGAAATTACCAACGGAGCATTTCTCGAACCTGGTGAAAAGATAATATTTTTTACCCCATGGTGATGAAATGCTTCTACTAATTGTTGAACACCTTTTTTATCGCTTATTGACATTTTGTTTAAATTAAAAAATCTGAAGTTTTACTAAAATAATTTGTCTTGATAGTTTTCTGCCTCTTTTTCGGAGATTAAGTTAAGTTTGAGAAGATATGAAACTACAGTTCCATAGGTTTCTTTATAACTTTTACCCTCGTAATTCCACTCAGTTTGGGCAAGCCACTTTTTAACATCTTCTAATTTCAGACCATAACGCCATGCCAGCATTCCTGGAGTTCCTTCGTGTTCTTTTATTGTTTTTGCTTTATTATTTACAATATTCAACATCGTTTGTAAATTGTCTTTATGTTTTTCCCAAACTTCAGTCCTTACGGCAACGACAAAACTTGGCCAAGGGGTTATAACATCTTCGATATAACGACACTTACCAGCATCAACATACGGTTTTGTTGTAAATCTCTCCCATAAGAAAACAGATGCTTCATTGTTTTGTAATGCCCACAGAAGTCCATAAATATCTCCCACACTGTTAAACCTCAATTTAGAAGTATTCCAGCCTTGGTTGTCTGCCAATACATAAGCCATCAATTCAGAGCCAGAGCCTTCTCGCGAGATAGCGAATGTTTTACCTTCCAATTCATCTACATTTTGAATAGACTTATCGTGTTGTGCAACATGAATTCCCCAGTGCAAAGGCGTTGTAACATAGACTTGTATAATTTTCGCGTCTAAGCCTTGAAGAATCGCTTTTGTAATTCCCTCAGTTAGCAATACCGCAATATCAAGTGTATTGTTATGTAATCCTCGAACCATCTGTCCTGTTCCTCCAGTCATATCTTCCCAGTGGAGAATGATGTTTTCTTTTTGCAAGTCTCCTTCTTCCATGGCTAATCTCCATGGTAAATTGAAATGTTCTGGTACTCCTCCAATTTTTAATCTCATCTTGATTGTTTTTCTTTCTCTAAAAATTGTTTTTCATATAAATTCTTATAAAATCCACCTTTTGACAGTAATTCTTGATGATTTCCTTCTTCAACTACTTTTCCTTGACTCATTACAATGATTTTATCTGCTCGTTGAATGGTTGAGAGTCTATGTGCAATTACAATGGAAGTTCTTCCAACAGTTAATTTCTCGGTCGCTTTCTGTATCAATTCTTCACTTTCATTATCGACACTTGATGTTGCTTCATCCAAAATCAAAATATATGGATTGTAAACATAAGCACGAATAAATGCTAATAATTGTCGCTGTCCAATAGACAATACTCCACCCCTTTCCCCAATGTTATAATCATAATTATCTGGCAACTTCATTATAAAATCATGCGCTCCAACAATTTTAGCAGCTTCAACAACTTGTTCTCTTGTTATACTTTCATCACCAAGTGTAATATTATTAAAAATTGTATCAGAAAACAAGAAAACATCCTGAAGAACTACGGAAATATTTTCTCTTAAGTAATCTAAATCAAAGTCTTTTATATTCGTTTGTCCAATTGCAATGACTCCTTTTTGGTATTCATAGAAGCGAGAGAGTAAGTTTACGATGGAGGTTTTTCCTGCTCCTGTTGCACCGACAAATGCGACAGTTTGATTAGGCTCAATCTTTAAATTAATATCTTTTAATACCCAATCTTCATCTTGATAAGCAAACCAAACATTTTTAAAGTTGATATTTTGTTGAAAATCAACATTCTTTATTGTTCCAGTATTCTTTTGAACACTTTCTTCTCTATCCAAAGTTTTAAATACCCTTTCAGCCCTTACAATTCCTCTTTGTAAGACATTAAATTTATCAGCCAACTGTCGGATAGGTCGATACAACATTTGCACCCAAAGTGTAAATTTAACTATTGTTCCCGTTGTTTCTCCCTCAAAACTAAATCCACTAGACAGAGCCCAACCACTAAAAACAATTAAAAAAGCAATGGATAAAGAACTCAAAAACTCTACAACTGGGAAGAAAATTGAATAAGCCCAAATTGCATCGATATGCGCTTGTCTATGTCGTGCATTTATTTCAGTAAACTTTTTTTGCTCAATTTTTTCACGATTAAATAACTGAAGAATCGACATTCCTGTAAGTCTTTCCTGCACAAACGTATTCAAATTGTTTACCTCTAGCCTCTCCTTTTGGTAAGATTTTTTCATTGCGCGCGCAAAAATCCGGGTTGCTATAATAAGTATTGGCATAGGAATTAAAACAAATACTGCAAGCAATGGACTTTCAACAAAAATCCACACAACAATAACAGCAAGGATAAGAATATCTTTCACCATATTGATTAATCCTTGTGAAAAAATCTCTGAAATGGCTTCCATGTCTGAAATAATTCGAGTAACAACAGAGCCGATAGGAGTTTTATCAAAGTATTTCATCTTAAACGACATGATATGCTTGTACAGCTTAATGCGTATGTCTTTGATAACTTTTTGAGCTAAAAGATTAGAGTAAAGAGTAGTTAAAAATTGAAAGATAGCTTCTAACACCAAGAGTCCAATAACAATAAGTGTCCAATTGAGTAACGCCCTTCCATTTTGGTTATTTACAATATACTCATTGACCATATTACCGATGATATTCGGTCTAAGTGGTGTTACAATTGCCAATCCAATAGTGAATATAGCAGAAAGATATAAATATATTCTATAGGGCTTAACGTAAACGAATAGTCGTTTAAGAATATAAAGATCAACCAGTTTCTTTTTCTGTTCAGCCATATCACCTGCAAAAATACTGTGGTTATTGGAAAAAGCCTATAATTTTAAGAAGATTTTTGTTTTTACAGTAAAATGTAGGTTTTTTATTCATTTTATACACATTTTGCTCTTTTACGAAGGTTATTTTATTTTTTGTCACTAGTTATCTGATAAAATTAATTAAAGATAAATTTATTTTGACAACCCTAATGCGACCTAACCTAAGTTAAATTACTATTATTCAGGGTGAAGCGATAATCCTTGCTGATTTACTCGGATAAAAGATAATGATTTTTAGTATAAATAACTGCCTTTGAATATCATCTTAACATAATCTTAATTTAAAAAAACGGATATTCTACAGTATATTTGCCACAAATTAAATTGCAGAGATGGTTCAAAAAACGTTTTTTATTGTAGTTCCTTTCCTATTCTTATTCATATTCAATTATTCTTTCACACAAAGCCCTACTTTAGTAATTAATGAAGTATCTAATGGTACAGATGGCAACAAAGAGTATATTGAATTATTGGTAATTGGTTCGCCTACAAATCCTTGTGAGAACCCTGAAACATTAGACATCCGAAATTGGATTATTGATGATAATAATGGCTTTTTAGGTTCTGGTTCAGGAAATGGAATCGCTACTGGTGCTTTTCGATTTAAAGATGATACTTTTTGGGCTAGTATTCCTGTTGGGACAATTATTTTGATATACAATAAAGACGATTATGAGGTTTCTTTGATTACTGATGACTTATCTCACACTGATGGTAATTGTAAAATTGTCATTCCACACAATAGTAATTTATTAGAATCTCAAAGTGTATCTCCTACAATAAATGACTCATCTTATCCGACTACTGGCTGGTCAATACCAACACAATGGGGTCCGCTTGGGCTTCGAAATGGAGGGGATGGAGTTTTAATTTATTCAGCAAACAACACTACAACTCCTGTTTTTTCTTTGGCTTATGGTGATATTAATATCTCTAACGCAACAGTTGGTTTTTCTGGTTCAGGTTCTCAAACTGTCTATGCTATGGAAAATTTAGTTGACGATAACATTTATAATGTAAATAATTGGTCGAAAAAAACGGCAAACAACATTACACAAACTCCTGGTTTACCCAACAACCCTGCTAACGAAACGTTTATTTCTACTTTAAATAATGGCTGCCAATTATCTTCTGCTAGCATTTTGCCTAATAATTTAGACGTCTTATGCATAGGCGAAACTGTTCAATTAACGGCTACACCTTCTGGGGGAACATGGACATCAAGCGACCCTTCAATTGCGTCCATAAATTCAAATGGACTTGTAACTGCCTTAAACAACGGAACTGTTACCATAGAATATAACAATGGAGTTTGTTCAGCAAGTGTAACAGTTGTAATAAGCTCAAACGTAATTGCTAGTTTTACTGCAAATCCGATGCAAACTAATCTGAATAATACAACCATAAACTTTGATAATCAATCCACAGGGGCTACAACCTACATTTGGGATTTTGGAGATGGTTCTCCAACCGAATCCACAGAAAACCCCAGCCATACTTTCCCTGATAATGTGACAGGAAATTATATTGTGACCTTAATTTCATTAAATAATAACGGTTGCTCAGATACCACACAAATAACAATAAGCATAGATGATGATGTGGTTGATGAAGAAGTAATAGAAGTGTTACCTATGATTTATTTATTTCCTAATATCTTCACACCAAATGGTGATGGGAAAAATGAATTTTTCAAACTTATCAATCCTGAAAATATCATTGAATTGAACATCATTATTTTAAACCGGTGGGGAAATGTTGTCTTTGAAAGTAATGACATCGACTTTATTTGGAACGGCAAAATCATGAATACAGGAGAAGAATGTACAGAAGGTGTATATTTTTACAAAGCAACTTTAACAGATACTTATGAATCAAAAGAAGAGTCTGGTTTTATTCATTTGACAAGATAAAGGTATTAGCAATGGAATATTTCTAATCAAATTAATTACAGGGTATTCCAATTTATTTTTCGGTATCAGACAACTTTAATCTAACAACAAACGTCAATATTGTGTATGGCAGAAAATATTATTTCTACCAGATTATAAACAAACTATAAGTGAAATTAAAATGTTGTAATGAAATTTAGTATATGGTAATAGTATATAGGCATTAAATAATTCTTTAACATATGATTAAATATTTTCAAATAATATTTTTGATCTTTATTGGAAGTATAACAAGTTTTCCTCACAATTCATTTTCACAAATAATTCCGACAGCCTGCAACTCGGCAACATACACACTAAATCCGGGTACTAGTATAATGTTTTATGATGATGGTGGCCCAGGAGGAAACTGTGCGTCTGACGGTGGTGCGGGAAATTACGCCAATGCAAATTGTGAAACAGTAACGACTATTTGCTCTGCTCCAGGTGAAGTTTTATCTGTTTCTTTTTCAGTTTTTTCCATGTATAATACTGGTTCTGGATGGGATTGGATGGTAATCTATGACGGACCAGACATGAGTAGTCCAATTCTTTTTGATAATAGAGTTGGAAGTCCAGATATTACAGTAGGAACAGACTGTACTTATGATGGAAACTCATTAGCATTTTGTGCCAGTTCTGGTTGCTTAACATTTAGGTTTTACGCCACAAGTGTTGTAAATAAGGCAGGATGGGAGGCTATAGTGTCCTCTAATAATTCATCCAACTCTCCTACTTTTAATCAAGTTCCCCCAATTTGTGCTGGTGAACAGCTCGCGCCTCTTCCTACAACGTCTATCAATGGAATCACTGGAACATGGTCACCTGCATTGAATAATATGGCAACAACAACCTATACATTTACGCCAAACCCAGGACAGTGTTCGCCTTCAACGACAATGACCATTGAGGTTCATCCTCTAAATATACCAACGTTTACGCAGGTAGATCCTATTTGTGCTGGTGAACCATTAGCTCCGCTTCCTACAACGTCTTTAGAAGGAATTTCTGGAACTTGGTCACCTGCCATAAACAATATGGCGACAACGACTTATACATTTACACCAAATGCTACGCAGTGCGCTGACACCTACACGATGACAATTGAAGTGTATCAAGCACCAACTTTTACCCAAGTACCTGATATTTGTATATACGAACCTCTTTATCCGCTTCCAACAACTTCACTTGAAGGTATTCAAGGAACATGGTCGCCTGCTTTAGATAATACCACAACAACCACATACACATTTACCCCAAATTCTGGTCAATGTAACTTAACACAAGACATGACGATTACAGTTAATCCTTTACCAACAGCGACGATTGATGGAACAATAGCAGTTTGTAAAGATGGAAATGAACCAACAATAACTTTTACTGGAGCAAACGGAACAGCACCATATACGTTTACATATTCAATTAATAATGGTCCTGAGCAAAATGTTACTTCAACTGGAGATGTAGCAACCATAACTGCGCCTACGACAACAGTAGGGACATATAATTATGACTTGATTTCTGTCCAAGACGCAAGTTCTACAGCTTGTTCTAATGCACAATTTGGAACAGCTACAGTAACTGTTAATCCATTGCCGTCTGCAACGGTTTCAGAAAACAAAGAAGCTTGTCAATTTGGTGAAGACCCCTCAATTACTTTTACAGGAACTGGTGGAACATCACCTTATACATTTACATATATTGATTACTTAGGTAATACACAAACAGTTAGCTCTAACGCCCAAGGAATTGCAACTATTACAACACCAACTGATATTCCAGGAACTTATGACATCTCTTTAATTTCTGTTCAAGACGCAAGCCCTATAACATGCTCTAGTGCTGTAACAGGACAGAATGCAGTAATTACTGTTCATGCATTACCAGATGCTACCATCACTGGAATTAATGAAATATGTCAAAAAGAAGAACAACCATTTATTATTTTTGAGGGAATAGATGGGTTAACAAATAATTACATCTTTACCTATTCATTGAATGATAAACCAGAACAAACAATATCATCCATTGACGGAACTGCTCAGATCGGTGTGAGTACTACAAATAAAGGTAGCTACACCTACAAACTTATCAGTGTAGAAGACCCAGTTACAGGATGTTCGCAACTTGTAAATGAAAGTCATACAATAAATGTACTATTAAAACCAAAGGCAGCTTTTACAGCCAATCCCAAAAATGTTACCACAGCCGATTGGTTTTCGCAAATGAAAAATTTATCAGAAAATGCCGACTCATATTTATGGGATTTTGGCGATGGAACTTCTAGCACCGAATTTGAAGTTTTACATGAATTTCCTAGTGATATGCCAGGCACCTACAATGTAAAACTAAGTGCTTTTACAGATGAAGGATGCTCAGATACCGCAGTTGTTATTGTAACAGTATCAGAAGATTTAATTTATTATATCCCAAATTCATTCACTCCTGACCAAAACTACTTCAATGAAAAATTTAAACCAATATTCTTCTCTGGTTTTGATAAGAGTCAATATACATTTCAAATCTTTAACCGATGGGGAGAACTCATTTTTGAGTCGCACGATACAGAAATTGGTTGGGACGGAACTTATGGACTAAAAGGAGGTGGATACCTTAGTGAAGGAGTATATATTTGGAAAATTACTGTCGGGGTAATCGATACAGACGAGATTAGAACACTCGAAGGACACGTTAATTTATTAAGATAATTTTATTAGAACTAAAAGTTTAGAAATCAAAAAAAAAATCATATGTTACGAATTATATTTATATCAATCATTTTATTTTTAGGAGGAGTATTCGGATTTTCATCTTCTTTATATTCACAAGCTATTATTCCAACAGCTTGTTCTACTTCCACGCACACAGTGCCGTCAAACTCAAGTGTGATGTTTTATGACGATGGAGGTCCTGGAGGAGATTGTAATGTTGATGGCGCTGCTGGTAATTACGCAAATGCAAATTGCTTCACTACGGTTACGTTTACTGGAGCACCAGGAGAAGTATTATCTGTTGTATTTTCAGTTTTCTCTATGTGGAACACTATATCCAGTTTTGATTGGATGATAATCTATGACGGACCAAACACAAGCAGCCCTATTCTTTTTGATAATAGTAGTGGAGGTCCAGATCTTGAAACAGGAACAAGCTGTAATTATGATGGATATTCATTAAATTTTTGCGCAACAAGTGGTTCTTTAACTTTTAGGTTTTGGGCAACAAGTGTTGTAAATAGAGAAGGTTGGGAAGCAGTTGTTTCTTCGACAAGTGTTAATGTTACTCCAACCTTTACTCAAATCCCGCCTGTTTGTCAAGGAGATTCTTTTACACTTCCAACAACTTCAGACAATGGAATTTCAGGAGAATGGTTCCCAGCTTTAAATAATACCACAACAACAACTTATACTTTTGTTCCAGATGCAGGCGGATGTATTCCAATGGCAACCATGACAGTCGAAGTTATTCCTCCAGTTACCCCAACATTCACGCAAATTCCAACAATTTGTGAAGACGATACACTTTTGCCTCTTCCAACAACTTCAAATAATGGAATTACAGGAACATGGTCGCCTGCGTTAAATAATACCGCAACAACAACTTATACATTTACACCAGATTCGCCCCAATGTGCTACGACACAAACTATGACCATTACAGTAACGCCAAAAACGATACCTACTTTTAATCAAATCCCTCCAATTTGTCAAGGAGAGCAACTTCCAAATTTACCCGCAATGTCCACAAATGCAGTCATAGGATTCTGGTCGCCACCTGAGATGAATAATATGCAAACGACAACCTATACATTTACGCCAGATGCAGGACAATGCGCAGCTACGCAAACAATGACGGTTTATGTAAGTCCTGGAATAGATGCCGATTTTACAGCAGATCCTACTCTTACAGAAGTTACAAATACCAATGTTGAATTTGATAATCTATCATCTGGTGCAACTTCATATACTTGGGATTTTGGTGATGGCTCTCCAACTAACTCAACAGAGCATCCAAATCATATTTTCCCAGATGAGCAACCTGGAACTTATACTGTAACCTTGGTTGCTTATAATGATGATGGTTGCTCTGATACGGCACAACTTCAAATTGAAATCATCGAAATTTTAGAAATGAGCTACGGTATCCCTAACATCTTCACACCAAATGGTGATGAAAATAATGAATTTTTCAAACTTATCAATCCAGAAAATATCATTGATTTGAATATTATTATCCTAAATCGTTGGGGAAATGTTGTCTTTGAAAGTAATGATGTCAACTTTGTTTGGAACGGAAGAAGCATGAATACAGGAGAAGAATGTACAGAAGGTGTATATTTTTACAAAGCAACTTTAACAGATGCTTATGAATCTAAAGAAGAAACTGGATATGTTCATTTAGCAAGATAATAGATGAAAATATACGTCTAACCAACTAAATGTCTATATAAAGTAAAAAGGTAGCTTGAGTAACCTCGACTCTTTCGAAAGCTTCAGCTACCTTTTTTTCTTTCAAAATACATAAATAATTATTCTTATTAAGATTAATTAAAAATAAAATCGCCTTTTTAAGGTATTGACAAAATTTTAAATCATACATAATTTTACTTCTTAAATACAACAGAAATAATGGAAGTAAAAAATATAATGAAAGCTCAAGGACATTGGCTTCTTGCAAAAATGGGAAAAAAAGTACTTCGTCCTGGAGGCAAAGAATTGACCGAAAGATTGGTAGAAAATCTAAAAATTACAGAAAACGACAAGGTTATTGAATTTGCTCCAGGAATTGGATTCACAGCAAATCTCACATTACACAAGAACCCTGCCTCCTACATCGGAGTTGATGCAGACGAAGAAGCAGTTGAGTTGCTAAACAATAAATTCTTCAACTTAAACCCAAAACCAAAATTTATCAATGGTAAAGCAGAAAATACAGGATTAGAAGATCAATCGGCTACGAAAGTTTACGGTGAGGCATTATTGACAATGCATGCAGACCATCGAAAAGAACTTATTATTAAAGAAGCTCATCGATTATTAGAAACTGGTGGATTGTATGCAATACATGAAATTGCGCTCACTCCAAATAAAATTTCAGACGAATTGAAAGCGAAAATTCAAAAGGATTTGGCGTTATCAATTCTTGTAAATGCTCGACCGTTAACGACTGACGAATGGACACAATTACTTAATAATGCAGGATTTGATGTGGTATATCAATCACTTAACGGAATGTTTTTACTTAAATTTTCTAGAATGATTGATGACGAAGGATTTTGGAATACCTTAAAAATTGCAGGGAATATCCTAAAAAGTAGAGCAGCTACAAAAAGAATTCTTCAAATGTATAAAGTCTTTACAAAACATCAAAAATATATGCAATCCATTGTGATTGTGGCACGGAAAAGGTAATACCATTCATATATTTAAAATTGATTTTAATCATTAAATGCTATAAAATTCCAATTTAAAATGAAAAAGCTATCTTCTTTTTTTAATTTAGGACAAATTTATCCAAATTAATAGAAAATGAAAATATTAGCTTTATCAGGATCAACGAATCCAAATAGCTCTAACTATCAATTGTTAGTTGCCATTAAAGAACTTCTTAATGACGAACATGAAATGACCATTGTAAAAGACTTACATGAGTTTGAGTTCTTTACTATTCAAAACGCCATAAAAGGAGCTTCTGAAAAATTAAAAGCATTTAAAGAAAAGGCAAATAATGCTGATTTATTAATTGTAGCAACTCCCGAGTATTCACACAATATTCCTGCAGTGTTAAAAAATACATTTGAATGGTGTTATGAATCGGGCGAATTTAACGACAAACCAACTTTAGCCATTGTAATGATGCCAAATGAGCCACGTGGAAAAGACGGAATGAACTGTTTAATTAGTACGTTAAAAGGACAAAAAGCAAAAATAATTGCTGAAATGCCTTTATATTTCACAGATATAGAGAAAAGTGAAGATAAAGTATATCTACGTGAAGAAGTAAAGGAAATGATTCATGGTATTTTAGAGATGGCATGACTTCGCTCTAAACTATAAATAAATCTTGCATTTCATTGTAATCACTAGTAGTAAACATTTTTATTTGTCAATAAACTGTAAATCAATTCTTTGTTATTTTTACTTGATGCATTCTAGTTAATTTTTATTTTTTTAATAAAATATTTACGTTTCATTTTTTTAATTGCTTAAACTTATCACGTATATTTGTCATGATTTTTTTATGACACGTATTTTTTATTCAATTAAAAGAACATTGATATTATTTTAAAAAAATCACATTGATCATGCAAATTCAAAGTTAAACTAATAATTAGAAACAATGAAAAACAAATTTTTAAATACAATTACAATATTATTAATTGCTTTTGGTACAAACGCTCAGGATCTTCTACCAAATCAAGTTCCTACTAACATCTTAGAGAAATTTAATCAAGATTTCTCGAAAGCCAAAGATATTGAGTGGGAAAAGAAAGGAGAAAATTTTGAAGTAGAATTTGAAAAAGGTCTATCAGCTCTGGATAACAAAATTATTTACAATCCTGCAGGTGAAATTCTTTACCATAAACAAGAAATCACTTCAAAAGAACTTCCAGAAACCATAACAAACAAAATAAATGATGAGTTCCCAAATTCGCGTATCAACGATGTTGAAAAAATATACGAAAATGGAGATATAATCTACAAGTTTGAAGTAAAACAGCAAGACAAAGAGTGGGATTTGGTTACAAATGAAGCTGGAATTATCATTAGTAAAAAAGAGGATTAGTTTTTAAAAATATACATTTAATAAATACACAATGATAGTTTGGGTTAGCTTTATCTTGTTTGTAGTTGTTGCATTGGCTCTTGATTTAGGAGTTTTCAACAGAACACCTCATGAAATTAAACCAAAGGAAGCATCTGTTTGGACTTCGATTTGGATATCTGTTGCACTCCTATTTACTGGAGTAGTTTATCTTGCATTTCAATATGAATGGGTTGACAATCCAACAGACTTAACACCAGAGTCCGCAGTAATCAAATACATTACTGGTTATCTCATTGAACTATCATTGAGTGTTGATAACATATTTATCATCGCTCTAATTTTTTCCGCATTTTCGATTCCCAGAAAATATCAGCATGAAGTTCTTTTTTATGGAATATTAGGAGCGGTAGTTTTCCGTGCAATCATGATTATATTTGGTGTAGCTTTGATTAACAAGTTTGACTGGATAATATACGTTTTTGGTACTTTCCTCATCTTTACAGCCGTTAGAATGGTAATTAGTCAACACAAAGAATTTCATCCAGAAAAGTCTAAACTTTTTAATCTAATTAAAAAAATATTTCCTGTTACACATGAAATGGAAGGAGGTAAGTTTTTCATCAAAAGAGAAGGTGTAAAAATGGCTACTCCGCTTTTCATTGCGTTGTTAATCATTGAGTTGACAGATGTATTTTTTGCTATTGACAGTATTCCAGCAATTTTGGCTATCACAGCCGATCCATTTATTGTTTTTAGTTCAAACATTCTAGCTGTTTTAGGACTTAGATCCATGTTTTTCTTAATTGATGGCATGCTTTCTAAATTTAGATACATCAGCTATAGTTTGGTCGCAATATTAGGGTTTGTTGGAATAAAAATGATATTATCTCATCATGTTGAAATACCCGAATGGCTTTCTTTGGGTGTAATAGTTGTTTCTTTGGCTGTTGGGATTATAGCCTCACAACGTGCTCACATTCGGGAAAAGAAAATGAAAGAACAATCTTAGAAAACAAGTTCTTTTATATACCAAAATAGAATCAGAAGACCCCAAATTAATTTGAGTCCTGTGCTTAGAATAAAACCGATAAATGACTGAAAAGCTATCTTCATTGAGTTGTTGAAATCGCCTTTTTTATCAATAAGTTCTCCCAACATCGCTCCAGCAAATGGACCAACAATAATTCCTATCGGGCCGAAAAACATACCAACGATAGCACCTATCAAAGCTCCTCTCTCTCCTATTTTTGAACCTCCTTTCCTTTTAACCATTTTACTAGGTAGTACATAATCAAAAATCGTCAAGAATATCGTTACCAAGGCAGTAACAATTAAAAAGGTAAGGCTAAATTGTACTTTTTCTGTAAAATGTAAAAGCAATAAGCCCAGCCAGCCAATCGGAGGACCAGGAAGAATTGGAAGAAAACTCCCCAACACTCCTGCAATCACACATATTCCAGCCAAAACGATTAATACTATTTCCATAATTTTGAGATATCGATTCTTGAAATATAATCAAAAATATTATAACTCAAATCTATTTTATGTAGCAAAAGAATATTTATTTATCTCTTTTACCTTTAAACGGATTTTTCCAAGTTACGTCCAATGCAAAATTATGAACTGAAAATGGTTTTTTATATCCTATCAGATTATTCATATAACCAATGTTAAAAGCAAAAGGAATTTCGTAAGGAGAATATGAATAGAATAATGTAAAGCGACTGTCTTTATAAACAAAATCTGAAAAACCTTTAGTCGTATGATAACGAGAAGTTGAAAACAATTGCTCTGAATACAACGAAATCTTGTGAACTTTGTCTTCTGTCAAATTAAACGTAAATTTCAACCGAAACCGTGTTCGCATCCTAAAGGTTTCATCGTAATGTGTAAAATCAGGATTGTAATACTTCATAAATTCTTGTCTCAAAGTAGGCGTTATTTCAACATATTTGCTTTTGAAGAGATAAGAAAATCTTCCGTATAAACGAAATTCATTTTTATATGCTGGATCTTCAGCCACGAAAGGGTCTTCGTCGCTAAACCTGTTCTGTCTTCTATAACTCAAAGCGATTGAATGTTCCCAATTCGGCAAAAAACGATTGTAAAATTCTTGATTGACGATAAAAAAACCAGGCTTTTCGAACAGGTTTTTACTTCCTTGACTACTTTGTCTTGATATCGAAATATAAGAATCAGACATCCATCCAATTCCATCTTTTCGATTCATATCTTGCTTTATACCAAAAGCAAATGTGCTTGTTGTGTTTGTGTTTCCGTGACCAGGTGGTACAATCTGAGAGAAATAAGAGAACGAAATAACAACAAAAAGTAAACAAGTAATTATTATTTTTCTATTGATTCCTTTTAAAAAAGTAATGAATTTTACCATATTTAATTTTTATTTTTTACCGACAATCAACATTTACTAAAAGTCAACAAAGATAATATATTCAATGTATTTGGGTATATATATTTTAATTATAAAAGAGTAATTTAATATACAATGATAAAAATCAGTTAATTGTTAATGCAACTTATTACATGAACGGTTCGTTTATTGTTAAAATTAATACTAATTTAGCTAGCTAATTAATATTAACTTATTTAAACTTAAAACTTTATGAAACGATATTTTATTCTTACAATAATTTTAATCTTTTCTTCGTCACTTTTTTCTCAAGAAAAGAATCAAGACATAACAAAACTTGAAAATTATGCAAAAGTAGAAGCTGATTTAAAAGAAGTTTACGGTGATTATTTCAATAAAAAAATTGAAAATAATTTAGAAATCATTATGAGCCATATTGCAATTTATAATCGTTGCGAGTTTATCTCTGTCAGCGAAGCTCCAAATGCTCAAAACATTTCTGAATTGGGACTAAAAGATAAATACAATCCAAACGCAATCAAACACGATAATTTTACAGAATTTAATTTTGAAGAGTTTAACATTGCCAAGTATTTCATCGACTTCTATAGTGATGAAGATTTGTACTATCGTATTTATGATACTGATAAAGTATTACACATAAAAAAAAATAGATAATTAAACAATACATACCTATGAAAATATTTTATGACTACTCAAAATTAATGCAAAAACTTTTTTGCCTTGGTTTGCTTCTTGTATCATTTATAACTTTTGCTCAACCTGATGAAATCATAATGGTTAATGGCGGGAACAGTGTATCGTGTAATGCTACATTTCTTGATCCAGGAGGAGATGGCGATTATCCAGGCACAAATGGTGCTTCCTATACACATACAATTTGCAGTCCAACGGGCGACCCAATTTATGCGTATTTCACTTCATTTGCCTTGTTTGAAAATGAGTGTTTTTGGGGTGCATCCATTGATGAACTTAGAATCTATGATGGTAACAGCACAAGCGCACCATTAATAGGAACATATAGAAAAGGTCAATTATATGCTACCGAAATAACAGGTACATCTGGCTGTCTTACATTTAGATTTGAAACAGAGGATAGAGGTGGTCTTGGGTGTGCAAGAAATGATGGAATGCCTGGGTGGAGCGCAGCCATTTCTTGCGAACCTACAAACAGTCCAATTCCTACTGGTGCGGATTGTTCCGATTTACGTCCTTTCTGTACCGATGGAAGTTATGCTTTTCCAAATGCAACATCTGGAAGTGCTCACTCTGGACCAAACTATGGTTGTCTTGGCACGCAACCCCGACCAATTTGGTATTATTTTCAAATTGACCAACCAGGGACACTCGAAATTGAAATTAGACAAGAACGGTATCAAAACTCTTCAGTTGACGTCGATTTTGCGATGTGGGGACCTTATTCAGATTTAACTGTTGGCTGTGATGATATAAACAGCGGAACTTATCCATTACAATGTAGCTATCATCCAGACAATATTGAGTACATTGGTATTGGCACTCCTGGTGGTTATGGACCTGGTGCTTCTACTCCACCTCCTGCACAATCCGGAGATTATTATATTGTGGTTCTAACAAATTATGACGGTGATGCTGGATTTATCACAATGAACCAAACTGGAGGTACTGCAACCACAAATTGTGCAATTTTGATCCCAACTTGTAGTGTTTCAATCTCTAACTTAACGGTTTCTGATTGTCAAGGAATGGACGAATACAATGTGGATGTTGAAATACAAGTTAACAATCCTCCTTCAACAGGTAATTTAATTATTGAAGATTGCGCTGGAAACACACACATAGTTGCTTCTGCTCCTTTTAGTTCTTCTTATACTTATTCTTTGACAAATTTGACCGCTGACGGTGGTAATTGTAATGTTTCTGTATATTTTAGCGATGACACAGATTGTGAAGCAACACAAAGTTATACAAGTCCAGAGCCTTGCTATTGTGATGAACCAACACTAAATCTATCAGATATTGAATTTTGTTCAGGTAATACAGCAGACTTAAATGATGCAATTGATGCATCTTCTGACCCTGCAACCATTACTTTTCATCTAACAGAAAATGACGCAATTAATGACGTAAATGCTATAAATTCAGTTGTTTCTACTGATAATAACGGAACTTACTGGGTTAGAGCAGAAAATATTACCGATCCAGATTGTTATCTAGTATATCAAATCAATATCTCCATGATTGTTGTGAGTTATACTTTAGACACTTCAAATGATGAGAATTGTGACCAAGGGAATGGTAGTATCACAATTAGTGCGTCTGGTGGTTTAGCTCCTTACACTTATTCAATTGATGGAGGAACAACCTCGCAAGGGAATGGTATATTTACTAATTTACAAGGCGGAACATTTAATATTCACATTGAAGATGCAAACGGTTGTTCTGTTGATGGAACTGAATCAATAAACAATGTTCCAGGAGTTGAAATAACAGGAATAACAACTACTGATGCTACTTGTAATGAAAATAATGGTGTAATTTCATTTCAAACCTCTGGTGGTGCAAATCCTATCGAATTCTCTCTTAATGGAGGAACTCCACAAGCAAATCCTTTATTTGAAAATTTAACACCGGGAACTTATTCTTTCGTCGTTGTTGATCTTAATGGCTGTGACTCTACAGGCACAATTATAATCGATGACATTTCAATGGTTAGTATCGATAATTCTTCAACAATTAATCCAACTTGTGCAGGAGATACAGATGGTAGCATAGAATTATTTATTTCTGGAGGCGTTGCTCCAATTACTTTTGAATGGACAGATGGAAGTGGAAATATAATTGGAGGAAATACTAATGAACTAACAAGTGTTGGTGCAGGAAACTACTCTGTTACAGTCACAGATGCAAATGGTTGTGTTGTTGATGACAACTTTACCTTAGTTGATCCTTCATTAGCAGACGCTTCGTTTACTTTGACTGACTATTGTAAAGAAAATGAAGCTGGAAATAGTGCGACAGATATTGCAACTCCAGGTGGAACATTTAGTATCGTTTCCCCGATTGGAGATACCGCTTCTATCGACCCGATTACAGGTGAGATTTTTAATGGTGTTTCAGGAACGACATACATTGTTGAATATACAACTCCAGGTATGTGTCCAAACACTTCGACTGAAAGCATTACGATATTCCCAACTCCAGATGCAGACTTTGAGGTTAACCCAGATACGGGTATGCCACCATTAGAAGTTGAAATCATAAACAATTCAGGAAACAGCGGAACTACTTCTACTTGGGAATTTGGAGATGGAGGTTTCGAAATCAATTACAATGACACTCTATATTATGCATACACAGAAGTAGGTCAATACACCATTGTACTTACAGAGGAAAGTATAAATGGTTGTGTTAACTCTACAAGTCAATTAATCAATGTAATTTATCCTGAAATGGAATGGGAGTTTCCAAACGTATTTACACCAAATGGAGATAACCAAAATGACTTCTTTAAAATAGTTGGTTATGTCAACGTTCATGAGTTTGAAATTACAGTTTTAAATAGATGGGGGAATATTGTATTTAATAGTGATTCCATTGATTTTATGTGGAATGGACGAATACATAATAGCGGTGCAGATTGTAATGAAGGAACATACTTTTATAAAGCACGCCTTGTGAGTCACAATGGTGATGAGGAGAATGTTCATGGATTTGTGCAATTGGCTCGTAATAAATAACTCTACGATGTAAAAAAAACATTTACAACATTTTTAATGGCGTATATTTTTGGAGTAAAAAATCCAAAGATGTACGCCATTTTTCTTTATAAAAATATACTTTTTTAGTTCCGAATAATAGACTATATTTGCAACTTTAATTCTTGAAAGCAACGATTACAATGTTTGTATTAGACTATTATTTTATATTCCACTTTCCTAATCTACATTAATCAATAATCTGTATTACATAATTCGTATTTCATAAAAATATTTATTGTTCACTCATTAAAATTTCAATTTCAATTTCATGTATAAAAACTTATTAATAAACTTATTCGATTTTAATCACAAAGTAAACTACAAAACAGAGGTTTTATCTGGTTTAACAGTTGCCATAGCATTGATCCCTGAAGCAATAGCCTTTTCTATTATAGCTGGACTTTCTCCACTAACTGGCCTGTACGCAGCATTTGTAATGGGATTGGTTACCTCAATCTTTGGCGGTCGCCCCGGAATGATTTCTGGAGCTACGGGTGCAGTCGCAGTAGTCTTGGTTTCTTTGTCTCTTTCTCATGGAATAGAATACATTTTTGCCACAGTTATTTTAGCAGGAATCATACAAATGGTGTTTGGACTTTTAAAATTAGGCAAGTTAATGCGCTTAGTCCCACAACCTGTAATTTATGGCTTTGTAAATGGTTTGGCCATTGTAATTTTCGTATCTCAATTAAGTCAATTCAAAGATAGTTCAGGAAATTGGTTGTCAGGACAATACCTATATGTATTATTAGCTTTAGTGGTATTAACTATGATAATTATTTGGGGGTTACCAAAAATAACAAAAGCATTGCCTTCTTCTCTAATGGCGATTATAGTGATATTTGCCATTGTCGCTGGTTTTGGTTTGGACACAAAAACCATTGCTGATTTAGCTTCTATTCAAGGTGGTTTTCCACCGTTTCACATCCCTGCCATCCCCTTTACTTTTGAGTCATTAACTATTATTTTACCTTATGCCCTAATTATGGCAGGTGTTGGGTTAATTGAGAGCCTATTAACTTTAAATATCGTAGATGAAATTACAGAAACAAGGGGAAATGGAAATAGGGAATCCTTAGCACAAGGTGCAGCCAATATTTTATCTGGACTCTTTTCAGGAATGGGAGGATGCGCAATGATTGGACAAAGTTTGATTAACATTTCCAACGGAGCGAGGGCAAGGCTTTCTGGAATTGTTGCTGCAATTGGACTCCTCATTTTCATAATGTTTGGTGCAGGATTGGTCGAACGTTTGCCTATGGCTGCTTTAATTGGACTGATGTTCATGGTGTCTATCGGAACGTTTGAATGGGCAAGTTTTAAAGTTTTTAATAAAATGCCAAAATCTGATGTCTTTGTAATGATTGTTGTAACCCTAGTTACAGCTTTCTTGCACAACTTAGCTTTGGCTGTAATTATCGGAGTAATTATTTCTGCATTGGTCTTCGCTTGGGACAATGCAAAGCGCATTAGAGCCCGTAAAAGAATTGACGAAAATGGGGTAAAACACTATGAAATTTATGGACCCTTGTTCTTTGGTTCTACAGCAGTTTTTAATGAAAAGTTTGATGTTCTCAACGACCCAGATGAAATTATTATCGACTTTAAGGAAAGTCGAATAGTCGATATGTCAGCCATCGAAGCCCTTAATAAAATCACTCAACGATACTTAAAAGTAGGAAAAAAAGTAAAATTACACCATTTAAGTCCAGATTGTCATAGATTGCTAAAAAATGCTGATGATATTATCCAAGTAAATGTGGTTGAAGACCCAACTTATAAAGTTCTGACAGATTAAGTTTTAAAAGATGAGAAGAAAATAATAATCTTCAAAATGAACATTTACTATAAAAACATATCTTTGCTAAAACTTTATTAACTCAACGCAGTAATGTATGAGGATATTAAAATCATAATTGTCATTATTTCAGCAATTTCGCTGTTTATTTTTGGTTTACAAAGTTTTAGCAAAGAGATTCAAAACATTGGAACTGAAAGGCTTTCTACCTGGATTAAAAAAATCACGAAACTACCCTTGGGTGGGTTTTTCTTAGGAGGAATCATTACAGCCGTGATTCAGTCCAGTACCATGGTATCATCCTTAACTGTCACATTGGTCAATTCTGGTGTGATTGGATTTAAAGATAGTATCTTAATTTTACTCGGCACCAACATCGGGAATACCTCTACTGCTTGGATTGTTTCTGCAAATTCATATTTAATTGGACCCATTTTCATCGTTTTAGGGTCAATGATTAGTTTAGTACCCACAAAATTGGCTGTTGCTGGAAAATCCATCTTCTATTTTGGCTTTATATTTTTCTCTTTAACCTTACTTAGTGATGCAATGGAACCAATTAAAAACAATGTAGTTCTTTTAAATATTTTATCTCATGCTTCTCATCCGCTAATGGGGATTTTATACGGAATCATGATAACCGTCTTAATCCAATCTAGCTCGATTGTTGTTGGTTTAGTAATTGTTTTGGTAACCCAAGGGTCTATGGATATTGGTACTGCGATTCCAATTGTTATTGGTGCAAATATCGGAACTACTTCTACTGCCCTTCTCGTTAGTATGAAATTCTCTTCTTTATCCAAAATAGTCGCATTGGCAGCTTCATTATTTAATCTTGTAGGCGTTATTTTCATGATTCCGCTTTTTGGAGTGTTGGAAAGCATAGCCGTTTCATTTAGCTCAGAGCCTGCACTCCAAGTTGCAATTGCTTTTACCATAAGTAACACAGTAAATTCTGTCTTTTTCTTGATTTTCTTGAAACCAACTCTCGCATTACTCAAAAAACATAGATGGTATAAACAGCATCTGATCGAGCAAGAGAACAACGTTTAGTCTTTTAAAATAAACAATCTCCAAACAGGATAAACTATCAAAAAACGAACGGAAAAAGTGATATTGATAAGCAAAAACAAACTACTTTATAGCTAAGAAATTCCTTATCTTTGTTTTAAAAAATCAATGAGAATTTTTAATCTATTCAAAAAGAAAAAGGTTTTTTCTCTTTCAGACGAGGAGCAACTTCGTTTAAAAGGTTTATTAATGAAATGTGATAAAAACCTTATAGCTTCTGAATTTTCTACAAACAACATAGATGTGATTATCGATGGATTAACTCCTTTCCAGTATGCTTTTCAGGGAAAGTGTGATGAATTGATGCAATATTTTATAGAATTAGGCGCTGATGTAAATAAAAGATTTCCTGATAGAAGCACGGCACTTATCGTTGCTTGTGGTGATGGAAGTTATGAATTAGCAAAGTTACTCATTGAAAATGGAGCAGATGTAAATCTAATAAATGATGCAAAAACGGCGGCCATTTGGTACGCAACAACTGAAATAAATAAACAAATTGTAGAATTACTACTTGACAATGGAGCAAACCCCTTTATTGATTCGGGTAATGGAATTTCAACCTATGAAATGGCTAAACGGATGAATCTCTCAGAAATCATACAATTAATGGATAAATACAAGAGCAAATTTTTATAATTTTTTTCCTAAACGAACCAATAGAACAGATTGAATAATCATCAACACACCGAAAATTGACATGTAATGAATCATAAACATTTTAAAATGATCTTTTGCGCCAAAAAACACAGCTAATAAAAAAATCATAATTAAAAAAAGCTGATATGTCGTAAGCACCAAAAAGCGTTGCGAAAATGACTCTGGTTTATCTATTTTTCCAACTGTTGCAATAAATGCTGCACCAATAAATTGAGTTACAATTGCCAAATCAATTACAATAATTATTGGAAGAACCAAGCTAAATACATTTAGAAGAATCAACGCCCAATGTATCAAAAACAAAATGAGTATTGATATAATAATACGAATAAAATAATAACGTTTTGGAGGCATTTATTTATTGATTCAAACTGCAAAGATACGAACATCAAGACACATAAACTAAATTTCTACAATAAACTCACCTTTTTCAATTATTTCTTTTAGACTTTACTTCAATTACTTAATAATTTCAATTATTTCTTTTAAATTTGTTCAAAACATAAAAAAATCAAACAGATATGATAAATGCAAATGACCCTACTCTAAAATCTTGGATTGAAGTAGATAAATACTCAGATTTTCCAATTCAAAACCTTCCTTTCGGAGTTTTTCAAGTGGGAAATGATTATCCTCGTGTTGCTTCAAGAATTGGAGAAAAGGTAATCGATTTACATGCGTTATTTGTTTTGGGATATTTTACAAATCTTCCATTTACAGAAGATGATTTTAAAACGGACGCATTAAATCCTTTAATGAAAAAAGGAAAAGCAGCAGCCTCAGATTTAAGAAAAAGATTGTCAAAATTATTCAACGTTGAATATACGGATTTGTCCAGCAATCAACATCATGTAGAGCAAGTTCTTTTCGACATAGAAGAAGTTGAAATGTTATTGCCAGTTCAAATAGGTGACTATACTGATTTCTACTCTTCTCGTCCCCACGCTACAAATGTTGGGAAAATGTTTAGAGATCCAGAAAATGCACTTTTACCAAATTGGTTATGGCTTCCAGTTGGCTATCATGGAAGAGCGAGTTCAATCATCGTTTCAGGTCAAGACATTCACCGACCAAAAGGACAGATAAAACCCAACAATGATGCTGACCCAATCTTCTCTGCTTCACAACGTTTGGACTTTGAATTGGAAACGGCGTTTATCACATTTGATGGAAAGCCACTGGGTGATTCAATTACGACTGGAGAGGCTGAAGACTATATTTTTGGAATGGTTTTATTCAATGACTGGTCTGCTCGTGATATCCAAAAATGGGAGTATGTTCCACTTGGTCCTTTCTTAGGAAAAAGCTTTGCTTCTTCAATATCTCCGTGGATTGTAACATTGGATGCATTAGAACCATTTAAAATTCCTGGTCCTGTTCAAGACCCGAAAGTGTTAAAATACTTAGAATATGAAGGAAACAAGTCCTATGATATTAACCTGCAAGTTTTTATCCAACCGAAAGATGGAGAGGAAAATTTAATTAGTCATTCTAACTTCAAAAATATGTATTGGAATATGGCACAACAACTGGCGCATCATACAGTAAATGGTTGTAACATTCGATGTGGAGACATAATGGCTTCTGGAACAATCTCAGGTACAACTCCCGATTCTTTTGGTTCGATGCTAGAGTTGACTTGGAGTGGTACGAAACCATTAAAACTATCCGATGATTCAGAAAGAAAATTTATTGAAGATTACGATACAATAATTATTAGGGGATACGCATTAAAACATGGGGTTAGAATTGGTTTTGGAGAAGTTTCTACGAAAGTTTTACCCGCAAAATAATTACTTTTATCTTAACTGAAATGGAGGTTGAAGGAACACACGTTATAGATTTAGAGCAAGAAAGAAAAGACATTTTAAATGCTTATAGGGGTTTATTAAATGCTTCTAAAGAAAACAGAACAAAAGAGGAAACGAAAATTATTCGTAAAGCCTTCGATATTGCTGTGGACGCTCATAAAGATATGCGAAGAAAATCTGGGGAACCGTATATTTTCCACCCAATTGCTGTAGCACGTATTTGTGCAAAAGAGATGGGGCTGGGAGCGACTTCTATTGCCGCTGCGTTATTGCACGATACTGTTGAAGATACATATATCACCTTGGATGATATCGAAGAGTCTTTTGGAAAACAAGTCCGAGTTATTATCGATGGATTAACTAAAATCCCTGAAGTTTTTGATGAAAGCGTGTCTATTCAAGCGGAGAATTTTAGGAAAATGGTATTAACCATTTCTGATGACTTAAGGGTTGTTCTGATTAAAATTGCTGATCGTTTACACAACCTAAGGACACTCGAAAGTATGCGTCCTGATAAACAACGGAAAATCGCTTCTGAAACGAGTTTCCTTTATGCACCTTTAGCACATAGGTTAGGGTTGTACAAAATTAAAACAGAAATGGAAGATCTCTGCCTAAGATATTTAGAGCCAGAGGGATATGATTATGTAACGAAAAAGCTAAAATCGACACAAGATGTCCGAAATCGGTTCATCCGTAGATTTGTGCATCCAATCCGTGAAACACTGAAAAACGAAGGCTATGCCTTTGAAATAAAAACGAGAACAAAATCGGTTTCATCCATCTGGAATAAAATGAAAAACAAAGACATTGAGTTTGAAGAAGTCTTTGATTTATTTGCAGTTAGAATCATCCTAGATACACCAGAAGAATTAGAAAAACCTGATTGTTGGCGCGTTTATAGTATTGTTACAGACTTCTATCAACCCAATCCAAATAGACTGAGAGATTGGATTTCAACACCTCGCGCAAATGGCTATGAATCCCTTCACACAACTGTGATGAGTCAAACAGGAAAATGGGTAGAAGTTCAAATTCGTTCTAAAAGAATGGATGAAATTGCCGAAAAAGGTCTGGCTGCACACTATAACTACAAAGAATCAAGCAATGGCGACTCAAAGTTTGATAGATGGATTGGTGAAATTAGAGAGCTCATTGAAAGTCACAATGCAGACGCAATGGATTTCATTAATGAGTTTAAACTTAATTTATTTAACAATGAAATATATGTTTTTACACCGCAAGGAGAATTAAGGGTTTTGCCAAATGGCGCTACAACACTTGATTTTGCTTTCGATATTCATACCGACATCGGACTTTCTTGTGTAGGCGCAAAAGTAAATAACCGACTAAAACCATTAAGTCATCAGTTAAAAAATGGTGACCAAATAGAAATTATTACTGGAAACAATATTAAACCGAAGGAAGATTGGCTTAAAATGGTTGTTACAGGTCGTGCAAAACAAAAAATTAAGTCGGCACTCAGAGAGGAGAAAAATAAAATTTCTGAAGATGGAAAGGAAATCCTCATGAGGAAGTTTAAACAACACAACATACGATTTACAAGCGAAAATCTTTCCATCCTTGAAAAGTTTTATAATATCCCAACCACACTCGATTTATACATTCGAGTAGCCAAAGGGAAAGTCGATTTAAGTAAACTTAGAACCATTCCCAATACTGGAGGAATTCTCAGTTACGAAAAAGAAGTTACAAAACCTTCTAAAGATAGCTCATCATTTTCGGCAATTCAAAAGAAAATTGATCAGAAGAAAGACACCATTATTATTGGCGAAAGTTTCAAAGATATACAGTATGAATTTGCTCAATGCTGTAACCCACTTCCAGGCGATTCTATATTTGGTTTTATCAGTGCAAATCGTGGAATTAGAATTCATCGCGTGGATTGTCCAAACGCCGCTAATATGATGTCAAAACGAAACTATCGAATTATAAAGGCACGTTGGAAAAATCAGGAATCAAAAGAATATATTGCTGGAATTAGGGTCGTTGGAATAGATGGATTAGGGATTGTAAACAAAATCACTGAAATTATATCCTTTCAACAAAATGTGGACATGAAATCTATTAGTTTTACTTCAGATGATGGGATTTTTGAAGGAAAAATAAAAGTACTTGTTTACGACAAATATCACCTTGAGGAACTCATCGAAAAGTTTGAGATTATCGAAGGAATAAAACGAGTAGAACGCTGGGATGATGCAGCGCAAGAGAGTGAAGCTGACTATGATAAATTCTTAAGTCATGATGAAGAAGAGTAAATTTTAAACTTTTTTATATTTTTTCACTGCAAACATTTCCTTGAAATATTGGTTATATATAAAAGTTTTGGATGAATTTAAGATTGCTAATTACGTTTTCAATTATCCTTGCCATATTTATCATTATTGATATTTACTTATGGAAAGCATATAGTAAAACAACAAAAAATAAAGCATTTAAGTTTCTCAGATGGGGAATTCCTATAACCTCTCTCCTATTTTTTATTGGTGTCTTTTCTCTCACTTACAGAAGTACACAAGAATTTTACATCAGCTCTTCATGGATAAATTTCACTATAGGCTTAGGCGTAGGAATCGTTGTGGTAAAGATTATAGCAGTTATCCCATTTTTACTCGAAGATATTACACGATATAGCATTCATTTTAAAAAGCTAATTCTGAAGCGGAGAGTAAGCAAAGCTTCTTTTCATAGCAGACGTAACTTTGTAAAGAATATCTCTTTGAGTGCTGCATTTATTCCACTTATGGGAACACTTTATGCAATTACAAAAGGAAAATATAATTACCACAATAAAAAATTAGACTTATCGCTAAAAAGATTGCCCAAAGCATTTGAAGGATTCAAAATTGTGCATTTTACCGATTTTCATGCTGGAAGTTTTGATAACTACGAAAAGGTTCAGCAAGGATTAGATTTAATCAACGAGGAAAAGCCAGATATCATTTTATTTACTGGAGATTTAATTAATAATAGAATTTCAGAGGCAATTCCATATTTTGAATTATTCAAAAATCTAAAAGCTAAATACGGAAAATTCGCCGTGCTTGGTAATCACGATTATGGTGATTATGTTCCTTTTAATAGTGACGAAGAGCGTGAAGCACACTTAACTCAAATTGATGAATTTTATCGCAATACAGGATTTACCTTATTAAACAATCAAAACGTTAGCATCGAAAAAAATGGTGAAAGCATTGATATTGTTGGCGTAGAAAACTGGGGCTCTGGTCGTTTTCCAAAATACGGAGATATTAAACTCGCCTCTCAAGGCTTGGATGATAATAGCTGTAAAATTTTGATGAGTCACGACCCAGAACATTGGGAACATGTTATTAGGGAATATCCAACTTTTTACGATTTAACATTGAGCGGACATACACATGGTTTTCAAGCTGGTGTTAATATTCCAGGCATCAAATGGAGCCCTGCCCAATATCGCTATAAACGTTGGTTAGGTCTATACAAGGAAGACGGACGCTACTTGTTTGTTAGCAAAGGGTTTGGTTTTTTAGGATTTCCTGGTCGTATTGGAATGACACCAGAAATAGTTACGTTTCGTTTGTTTCAAAATAGTCATAGTGTATAGTCTTAATTGATCTTATTCCCTGTTTATAACTTCTTTATAACTCATGAAATTTTATTTGTTTTTCCATTCCTTATCACTACAAATTCATTAAATTTGTCTTTTAAGCTCATAGATATGAAAGACGCACAAGAGACAGTCAAAAATATATTTTCAGCGTACCTTGAGAAAAACGGTCATCGTAAAACTCCTGAACGTTTTGCTATTCTTGAGGAAATTTACAACTACGATGGTCATTTTGACATTGAATCGCTCTATATCAAAATGAAAAATAAAAATTATCGCGTTTCTCGGGCGACTTTATACAATACAATAGATTTGCTTTTAGCGTGTAACCTTGTGCGAAAACATCAGTTTGGTACAAACACAACACAATTTGAAAAATCACATGGCAGAAATCAACACGACCACCTAGTTCTTACAGATACAGGAGAATTAATAGAATTTTGTGATCCTAGAATCCAAAATATTAAAAATTCCATTGAAGAAATATTTGGAGTTAGTATCGACCACCATTCTTTGTATTTTTATGGAACAAGAGTGCAAGATAAAGACAACAAAGGCAAAGTGTAGATTTTTTCATCCTATCAACTTGATTTATATCTTTAAATAAAGAAAATTCATTTAATCATAATCAAATAAAATTTTATAAATAACAAATAATGAGTAAAGTAGATGTTTTGTTAGGACTGCAATGGGGCGACGAAGGAAAAGGAAAAATTGTAGATGTTTTAACTCCTGAATATGATATTATCGCTCGATTTCAAGGTGGGCCAAATGCTGGTCATACACTTGAATTTGACGGCATAAAACACGTTCTTCACACAATTCCTTCTGGTATTTTTAGAAAAAACATTCTTAATGTTATTGGTAATGGTGTAGTTATCGACCCAGTAATCTTCCAAAAAGAAATTGAGGCACTAAGCAAATTTAATTTGCCTATCACAGAAACATTGCTAATCTCTAGAAAAGCACATTTAATTTTACCTACGCACAGATTGCTAGACGCTGCATCAGAACAAGCAAAAGGAAACTCTAAAATTGGTTCCACACTAAAAGGAATTGGTCCTACATATATGGATAAAACTGGAAGAAATGGGCTACGCGTTGGCGATATTTACGCTTCCAACTTTAAAGAAAAATACGAAAATCTAAAAGCAAAACATATCGGAATGCTTAAACATTATGAAGGATTTGAATATAATATTGACGAATTAGAGCCAGCATTTTTTGAAGGAATAAATCTTTTAAAAACAATTACTGCAATCGATAGTGAACACTTCATTAATGATGCACTAAAAGAAAATAAGAAAATCTTAGCTGAAGGCGCTCAAGGAACATTGCTTGACATAGATTTCGGAAGCTATCCTTTTGTTACTTCATCAAATACAATTACAGCAGGAACTTGTACTGGTCTGGGGGTTGCTCCTCAAAAAATTGGTAATGTAATTGGAATTTTTAAAGCATACTGTACACGTGTTGGTTCGGGACCTTTCCCAACGGAACTACATGATGAAGTAGGAGAAAAAATCAGAAAAGCAGGTCATGAATTTGGTTCTACAACTGGCAGACCAAGAAGGTGTGGCTGGATTGATCTTCCATCCCTAAAATATGCAATTATGATTGATGGCGCAACAGAACTTTCTATGATGAAGGCTGATGTACTTGATGGCTTTGATGAAATTAAAGTTTGCACACATTATATCATTGATGGCAAGAAAATTGATTACCTACCATTTGATATGTGTGATATTAACGTTGAACCCGTATATGAAACAATAAAAGGTTGGAATACTGATATAACAAAGTTAACCTCTTTTGCAGATGCTCCACAAGAATTAAAAAATTATGTGAGCTATCTAGAAGATAAAGTTGGCGTTCCAATTACAACGGTTTCGGTTGGACCTGACAGAGTACAAACTTTAAAAACAAGATAATTGAAAGGAGTTAACAAAATATTTAAAATTGCGCTTTTAATAGGAGGCGCAATTTTTTTATTTTCAAACCTTTCATATAGCCAAGACGTTATCGAATTACTTGATGGAGCTGATGATATTAAGCTAGATAGCAAAAAAAATTGGATTGTTACAGGCAATGTTGTCTTTAAAAGTGGGAGCAACAAATTGTACTGCGATTCTGCCTATTTCAACAGTAACTTAAATCATGTAAAAGCATATAAAAACGTACATTTTAATAAATTAGATACGCTTAATTTGTTTTGTGATTCCATGCATTTTGACGCAAATAAAGACTATATTAAACTTTATGGAAATGTCAGAATCAGAAACAATGAATATAGATTAATAACAGACTCGATGGATTACGACCTAAAAAGAGATGTTGGAATCTATAAAAACAAAGGTGTTATTACAAGTATTTCTTCAAATGACTATCTGAGTAGTACTGTTGGTTATTTTTATCCTAAATCTGAGCAATTCAATTTTAGTAAAAATGTATTGTATAAAAACGATGATTATACCATTACAACAGATACTTTACGATTCAATACAAGTAGTAAAAAATCATACTTTTACGGTCCAACAACTATCGTTGGTGACAGCATGAATATGTATTGCGAAGAAGGATGGTACGATATTAACAACGATGAGGGAGTTTTGCAAAAAAATGCGTATGTTGACCGTGCTGATATTTTTATTAGTGCAGATTCTTTGTACTATTCGTCAATTGACAGCATTTATATTGCCAAATACAATGTAAATTTAGTTGATACAACCAATAAAATTAGTTTTACGGGCGATTATGCTTACAATAGCGATATTGAAAAATATGGATTTATCACGGGTCATACCTTAGCCAAACGATTTGATGATAAAGACACGTTATACATTCATGCTGATACGCTTTATAATTTTTTAGACTCTGTAAGTGAACCAAAGTTAATGCTAGCCTATAAAAACGTAAAACTCTACAGAGGCGATATGCAAGGGGTTTGCGATTCTTTGAGTTATAATCGACAAAACGGAGAAATGAATCTTTATACCGCACCTATTTTGTGGGCAAGAAATGCACAACTTACTGGCGATACAATTTCTGTCTATGAGAAAGACGACGAAATCCAACGCGCTTTTATCCGTAAAAATGGACTGATTGTGACCAATGTCGATTCAACGAATTATTTCAATCAAGTCACGGGAACATCAATGGTCGCCATATTTGATAGTACAGAAATAAAACGTGTAGAAATTGACGGAAACGCAAAAACCATTTACTTTCTAGAGCAAGAGGACGAAAACGACACATTGATTGTCGTCGAAAGAAAAGGAATGAATCGTTTATACTCATCAAACATAACTTTACGTTTTGAAAAGGGTGACATTACTACTGCTACATACCGAGATATTCCTGATGGAGTCCTTTATCCAATGAATAAAATTGACAAAAAGGAAGAACGTGTTGAAATATTTTCATGGAAAGAGGAATTGCGACCTTTGAGTTGGCAACAAATCATTTACAGTAAAAAAGAAGAAAGGGAGATTCTGCGAAATTTCAATGCAATGGCTCCATTTTAGTTTTTGTGGTTCTTTTTAAAACCTCATCGAATTAAAATGAACTGACTTTTAAACTTTGTAATTAAAGTTACACGAAAATTTTAAATATTTTCCTTATTTTGTATCATGAACAAAAATAGTCTAATGAAAAACATTGCCTCTTTACTTTTTCTTGCCATCTTCATGATAAGTTGTAGCAGTGATTCGTCCATAACTGAAATAGATAGTGATAAAGTAGAAACATCAACGATTACAGAAGAAGAATTGCAATTTTTCAATGAGAAAGGAACACAAATTTCAGTTGAAAGTCAACAACTACTCGGTAAAAACTTGGTTGGAGCATTAAATGAAGGTGGAACAATTCACGCATTATCATTTTGCAAAACCAATGCAATTTCATTAACAAACTCAAAAATAGAAGAATATAATGTTGAAATAAAACGGGCAACTGATTTGGCAAGAAATCCAGATAATTACGCAAACAAAAAAGAATTAGAACAAATTCAATATTATAAAAATCTTGTTGCAGAAGGTAAAACAGGTGAAGATATTACGCCAAGCATAGAAGTTGATGGAGACAAAATTTATTATTACAGACCGATTTTCACCAATGAAATGTGTTTACAATGTCATGGTGTTGAAAACGAAAAAATCACACCAGAGACACTCAAAGCGATTGCTGAAAATTATCCAAATGATAATGCCACAGGCTATGGAACAGATGAAATTCGTGCCGTTTGGAGCATTACGTTTGAGAGATAGAAAATTAATCTTCTACTACTTCCAACTCTTCATCCGCTATAACACCTTCTAAAACTTCTTGACCTTTTTCGAGGATATTAGTCGATTCTTCTCCCTTATTTTTCTCTGCACGTTTAATACATGTTTTACAAATATCCGATTTCTCGATTTTATTTTGCTCCCAAGCTTCTTTAACAGTTCCTTCTCCGATTATACTGTTTCTAATGTGCTGACAATCTTCATATAAATGCAATTTTTTTCCAGCAGTAGTAGCCCAAAACACATGGTCTTGGCCTATTAAATCTTCTACTAACTCTCTATCTTTATTCATCTCTTCTGTATATTTTTCAACAGAAGCAGGATTAAAGTCAAAGCCAACAAAACCAGCGATTAACAATGCAGCACCAGCGATTCCACCAAGTATTGCTTTTTGTTTTTTGTCGATATTTTTATTGGTTAAAAGAAAAATGATAAATGGCAAAAACGCTACAATAGCTGTAAAAAGCCCTAATTGACTTTGCATAAAGAATAAAAATTTCCTTTCTTCTGTTGGAGGATCCAATTTATTAGACTTTTTCCAAAGAAGTGAGCCTGTTATAACCAAAGCTAAGTCAATAACAAGCAAGGTAATAATCAACCACATTGTAATTGGGTCTTTAAATAACTCAGTAATTGCCCAAATTTGCATTCCCACACCTAACAGCCATAAAACTACTGCGATGGCTCTAAATTGTTTTGCTTTTCCTTTTGCTTCAGCGGAAGCAACAAACTTTTTTTCTTCTGACATAGTTATTTTTTAAAACTGTTGTAAAAAACAAATATAGAGAAATTTATTTAAGGAAAATACAACCAACATAAAAGTTTATTAGAAGACAGAACCAAAATATTTTAATCCAAAATTAAATGTATTGACGAAAAACAAAAGTCTATCATGCTTAACGGATTGCTTAAATTGATTTATGACCTAAACAAATCAGGTATCATTACCATTCAACGAATGTGTTTTACTTGTTCATTCTATAATTCAGAAAACGGAGTACACTATTGCAATTTACTAAAAACAAAACTTGCCGAATCCGAAATTCGAGTAGATTGTCCTGAATATAGTGCAAAAACATCATAGATAGATTAGATTTTAGTGCTAATGAAGTTGATAGAAGGTTCAGAATAAGTACTGTGCTTTTACTAAAAAGTTATGAGGTTGATGAATAGTTACTCTACAAAGAAGTACGTAGAGTCAGGGGAATTATGAAACAGTAGTTAGTCAAATAAATTTTATAAAAACATAAGCGTTGTACAAGACCAATTTGCGAAAATTTTAGGTAAATTTTCAAACAAAAACGAGCTTGGTTATCATACCATTTAAAAAAATAACTACAACCCAATCAATAAAAAGATATAGTTTGAAGTTTATAAACCAATGACAGCTTAAAAATGTGTATTTATGAAATCATAAAGCTTTAAAATGAAATCTAAGTTGTTTGCATAGCTCCAATTTCCGTGTCCTTCACCTGCATACATGGTAGCTTCATTATCAACTCCATGTAGATTCAACTTGTCGTGTAACAAAGTCATTTGAGAAGTTGGAATTAATGGATCTGTGTCCCCATAAAATGAAATCGTAGGAGGTGATGTAGCCGAAATATAAGTTACAGGGCTTGCTTCCTCGTATAACTCTGGTTTTTGTTGATAAGTGTATGGTCCAACTAAAGTAGTAAATGCATACTCTAAATAAGGATCGTTTCCATTTAAATAGGCTGGATCTGTAATATCCGAAGGTCCTACAATATTACAAATTCCTTTGACATTATTCTGAGTATCAAAACCATAGCCATATAAAAGAGATAGATGAGCACCTGCTGAAGCTCCGATTAGAAAGTACTCGTCAGAAACATTATATTTTGGATCTTGAAAATGTTCTAAAGCTTTTTGTATGTCTTTAATTTGTTTGTCATAACCTGGACTCTGAACTGTGCCGAGGCGATAATTCATATTAATAATCGCATAATCAGGGTAAACTTCTTTTAAATTGTCAAAAGAAGCAGTCATATCACTCTTACTCCCCGCATGCCATCCACCTCCATGAATTAGAACAAATACCTTTGTGGTTGCTGCACTTCTTCCTTCTGGTAAATAAATGTCCATTTTTTGTTTTCCATGACTTCCGTAGGCAATATTAGTCAAAGAGTAACTTTGGTCTATATTGTACTCTACATCGTTATTCACTTCTTTTTTACACGAAGTGAATGTAAGTACAGCGAAAGACAAGGCTAGGTATAAGAAACTGTTTTTCATTGTTAATGTTTTATTCTTAATATACCACTAAAATAGTGTAATAATCTTTTAAATCATAAAAAATCATTGTATTTTTCTTATTTTCAAAAGAATATTAAAGCTATAATAAGTATTGATTTTTATAATACGCTTGATATTCACCTGAAACCACTCGATTTACCCATTCACTATTTTTTAAATACCAATCAATTGTATTTTCTAAGCCTTCATCAAAGGTTATGGAGGGTTTCCAGTTTAATTCCTTTTCGATTTTAGAAGCATCAATTGCATATCTTCTATCATGTCCTGCTCTATCTTTAATGAATTTTATTTGTTTTTCAGTGGCTCCTTTCTTTCTCCCAAGCTTTTCATCAATAATACTTGCGATTCGTTTCACTAAATCAATATTTGTCCATTCATTCAGTCCTCCAACATTATACGTTTCTCCATTTTTTCCTTGATGAAAAATCACATCAATTGCGCTGGCATGATCTTCAACCCACAGCCAATCTCTCACATTTAATCCATCCCCATAAATCGGCAGTTCTTTATTATTTACAGCATTATGAATCATTAAAGGAATAAGTTTTTCAGGAAATTGATGGCTGCCATAATTATTAGAGCAATTAGAAATTTTCACCTGCATACCATAAGTATGGTGATATGCACGTACAAAATGATCAGAACTTGCTTTTGAGGCAGAATAAGGACTTCTAGGGTCGTAAGCTGTAGTTTCCATAAAAAGCCCCTCTTTACCTAAACTACCATATACTTCATCGGTAGAAATATGATAAAAAACATGTTTGCTTAAATCATTCCAATATTTACGACAAGTATTTAATAAATTTACTGTTCCAACAACGTTCGAAAGAACGAACTCCATAGGTCCGGATATAGAACGGTCAACATGAGATTCTGCTGCCAAATGAATAACATCAGTAATATTATACTCACTAAAAACCTGTTCCAAATCTTTTACATTACAGATATCGCCTTTATAGAAAGTATAATTAGGAGCAGATTTAATGTCATCTAAATTTTCTAGGTTTCCAGCATAAGTAAGTTTATCAAAGTTGACAATGTGATAGTCCGAATATTTGTTTACAAAAAGTCGAACAACATGCGAACCAATAAATCCAGCACCACCAGTTATTAAGATGTTTTTTTTCATTTTATTCAATTATAAACTCCAATAATCCAATTCTTTCATCTTGTTTCGATAGATTCCTTTTATATCTACAAAAAGACCATCTTTTTTATGTAAATGTTTTTGGAAATCGCTCTCTTCAAGGTTTACATATTGGTCATGATTTACTGCAACAATAATCGCATCATAATTATCTGAAAGATTCCCGTTTTCTACCAAGCCGATATTATAAACTTTTTCCATTTCTTCAGAAGAAGCGTAAGGATCCATAACATCTACCGAAACAGAATAGGATTTTAATTCATTGATGATGTCAATTACTTTTGAATTTCGAATATCGCTCACATTTTCTTTAAATGTTGCTCCCATAATAAGCACTTTTGTATCTCGAATATCTTTACCTTTTGCAATGAGTTTCTTAACAACAGTTTTAGCGATATAGAATCCCATTTTGTCGTTAATCGCACGACCACTATTAATCATTTCTGCATGGTGACCTGCTTTTTTGGCTTTATGAAGTAAGTAGTATGGATCAACCCCAATGCAGTGTCCGCCTACTAAACCTGGTCTAAATGGCAGGAAATTCCATTTTGTTCCAGCGGCCTCCAAAACTTCAAAAGTGTTAATTCCAAGTTTTTCGAAAATAAGGGACAATTCGTTTACCAGCGCAATGTTTACATCACGCTGTGTATTTTCAATAATTTTTGCTGCTTCAGCTACTTTAATTCCACTTGCTCTGTGAACACCTGCTTCGACAACTTCTTCATATACTTTTGCAATTTCTTCCAAAGATTCTTTATCATTTCCAGAAACCACTTTGACAACATTTTGAAGTGTATGAACCTTATCACCAGGATTAATTCTTTCAGGGGAATAACCAACTTTAAAGTCTGTATATGCTTGTAGGTTTGAATATTCTTCTAAAATAGGCACGCAATCTTCCTCCGTACAACCTGGGTAAACGGTTGATTCAAACACGACATAATCTCCTTTCTTTAATGCTTCCCCTACAGTAGCTGAAGCACTAAGAAGGGGTTTTAAATCTGGTAAATGTGCATCGTCAATCGGTGTAGGAACAGCAACGATAAAAAATTTCGCTGCTTTTAAATCCACAGGATTTGCAGTAAATTCAATTGTTCGATTTTCAAAGTTCTCAGAGTCAAGCTCATTGCTTGGATCGATTCCTTTTCTCATTAATTCTATACGTTGAGGATTAATATCGAATCCGATTACATTCATTTTTTTTGCAAATTCTAATGCAATCGGTAATCCTACGTAGCCTAGGCCGATAACGGCAAGTTTTTCTTCTCGGTTAATTAATTTAGCATGTATTGAATTGTCCATTTTATTATTTTTCTTAATTAACATAAGTTTTATTCAGTTATTTAGAAGTTATTTTTTTTACCTTACCTTCTGATAGTCTATATTTATCCTTACTTTCAATACAAACTGCAATTCCATTTTTATCAAAATTCAATTGGTGACCAAATTCACTCATCCAGCCAATTTGCCTTGCAGGGTTTCCTACAACCAACGCATAAGGTAGAATTTCTTTTGTCACGACAGCACCTGCTCCAATAAAGGCATATTCTCCAATGTTATGTCCACAAACAATTGTAGCATTCGCACCGATTGTCGCGCCTTTTTTTACAATCGTTTTCATGTATTCATCACGTCGATTAACCGCACTTCTGGGATTAATCACATTCGTGAAAACCATTGAAGGACCTAAAAAAACATCGTCTTCACACTCTACGCCCGTGTAAATGGATACATTATTTTGAACTTTTACGTTATTCCCCAATTTTACATCAGGTGATACAACCACATTTTGTCCAATATTGCAATTTTTACCAATGATGGAGTTCGGCATAATATGAGAAAAATGCCAAATTTTTGTTCCATTACCAATATTCACGTTTTCATCTATTACAGCTGTTTCATGTGCAAAGTATCCCATTTAATTGATATATTTTTCAAAGTTATTATGCTCTTTCTTAAAAAGTTCTTCTTCTGAAAGACCTTTAAAATACTCATAAGTTAATTTTAGTCCTTCAGAACGACTTACTTTCGGTTCCCAACCCAAAATTGCTTTTGCTTTTGAGATATCTGGTCGCCTTTGTTTTGGGTCGTTAACTGGCAAATCCTTATACACAACTCTTTGTGTTGTTCCCGTTAGCTTGATGATTTCATCAGCAAATTCTCGGATTGTAATTTCCTCTGAATTACCTAAATTGATAGGTAAATGATAGTCAGAATGCAATACACGAACAATTCCCTCTACCAAATCATCAACATAGCAAAAAGAACGGGTTTGACTTCCATCTCCAAACACGGTCAGATCTTCACCACGTAGAGCTTGACCAATAAAAGCTGGCAAGACTCTACCGTCATTTAATCGCATTCTAGGACCATACGTATTAAAAATACGAACAATTCTTGTTTCAATTCCATGATAAGTGTGATATGCCATCGTCATTGCCTCCTGAAAGCGTTTGGCTTCGTCATAAACACCTCTCGGACCAATTGGATTAACATTTCCCCAGTAGTCTTCCGTTTGCGGATGGACTTCAGGGTCTCCATAAACTTCCGATGTAGAAGCAATTAATACACGCGCATTTTTCACCCTTGCCAACCCTAAGCAGTTATGAATTCCCAAAGAACCAACTTTGAGCGTTTGGATAGGGATTTTTAAATAATCGATTGGACTTGCAGGCGAAGCAAAGTGTAAAATATAGTCTAATTTTCCAGGTATATGGATGAAATTTGAAACGTCGTGATTATAAAACTCGAATGTCTCGAGCGAGAATAAGTGCTCGATATTTGAAAGACGACCTGTAATCAAATTATCCATACCGATTACATGGTATCCATCTTTTATAAAACGGTCACAAAGATGTGAACCTAAAAACCCTGCTGCTCCAGTTATTAAAACCCGTTTTCTTTCACTCATTTTACTACTGTTTTTCTTCCGATGGATTCGTAATAAAATCCTTTTTCATTCATCGTATGTGTTTCAAAAAGGTTTCTACCATCGAAAATTACTTTATCCTTCAACAAATTTCCCAAGCGATTAAAATCAGGGTTTCTAAAAACACTCCATTCAGTAGAAATAATAAGTGCATCTTTGCCTTTTAAAGCATCGTATTCATTTTTTGCATAATTAATTCTATCGCCATAAATGGCTTTGATGTTGTCCATAGCTTCTGGGTCGTACGCTGTAACTTCAGCACCTTCTGCCAGCAAAGCATCTATCATATATCTTGACGGAGCTTCGCGAATATCATCTGTATTGGGTTTAAAAGAAAGCCCCCACATGGCAAAGTGTTTACCTGAAATATTTCCTTTGAAATAATTTTTAATCTTAGGAATAAGAATGGTTTTCTGACGGTTATTAATTTCCATCACTGACTTTAATATTTGGAAGTTGAAATTCTCATCATCACCACTTTTTACAAGTGCTTGAACATCTTTAGGGAAACAGGAACCTCCGTATCCGATACCAGGAAATAAAAAACGTTTTCCAATTCTGGTGTCCGCCCCCATACCCAATCGAACATTATCTACATCTGCGCCTACAACCTCACAAAAGTTGGCTACTTCATTCATAAAAGTAATTTTTGTAGCCAAGAAAGAATTTGCAGCATATTTTGTAAGTTCGGCAGATTTTTCATCCATAAAAATGATTGGATTTCCTTGTCTTACAAAAGGCATATAAAGTTCTTCCATGATATTTGCAGCTTTTTCAGAAGAAGAACCAATAACTACCCTATCTGGTTTCAAAAAATCTTCTACTGCAAAGCCTTCACGTAAAAATTCAGGATTTGAAACCACGTCAAAATCTACGGTTGCGTTCTTAGCAATTGCAGCGGTAACTTTTTCAGCAGTTCCAACAGGAACGGTACTTTTATCAACAATTACTTTATAATCTTTAATAATTTTACCCAATTCTTCGGCAACGCCAAGAACATAAGATAAATCTGCGGATCCATCTTCTCCTGGAGGCGTTGGCAAAGCTAAAAATATGATTTCAGCATTTTCAACTCCTTCCGCTAAGGAAGTTGTAAAATTTAATCTTGCTGCTTTAATATTTCTTTCAAAAAGTACATCTAATTGGGGTTCGTATATCGGAACTTCTCCATTTTTAAGACGTTTAACTTTGTTTTCGTCAATATCAACACATATCACTTTATTTCCTGTTTCTGCAAAACACGTTCCTGTAACTAAACCAACATAACCTGTTCCGATTACTGCAATATTCTTCATTTTTCTATGTATTCTTTAACTGCTGTACAAATATATTCTAATTGTGTTTCATCTAGTTCTGTGTGCATTGGTAATGAGAATACACGTGACGTTAGCCAATCTGTATTTTCTAAATTTCCGTAAGAAGTTTCAATACCTGAAAACATTTTTTGACTATGTGCAGGTACTGGATAATAAATCATAGCAGGGATATCTTTACTTTGTAAGTATTCTATTAAGCCATCTCTATCAATTCCATCATCCAACTGTAAGGTATATTGGTGGAATACATGATTAGAAAAACTATTTCTAAAAGGAACTGTCAATCCGCTTACATTTTGAAATTGATTATCATAAAAATCTGCTGCCTTTCTTCTTGCTTCAATATAACTATCTAAAAGTGGAAGTTTAATTCTTAAAATAGCAGCTTGCATTGTATCAAGTCTTGAATTACACCCAATTACATCATGGTAATAGCGTTTACTTTGTCCATGGTTGGCAATCATTTGTAATTTTTCCGCTAATTGGTCATCATTTGTACAAATGGCACCACCGTCTCCGTAGCAACCGAGGTTTTTAGAAGGGAAAAAACTTGTACATCCAATATCTCCGATTGCACCTGTTTTTTTCACAGTTCCATCATCAAGCATGATTTCACAACCAATTGCTTGAGCATTATCTTCAATAACTTTTAAATCATATTTTTTTGCAATTTTAAGGATTTCTTCCATGTTACATGCCTGACCGTACAAATGAACAGGTACAATTGCTTTTGTATTCCTTGTTATTGCCGCTTCAATTGCCTTCGGCGATATATTGAAAGAATCTTTTTCGCAATCAACAAATACAGGTTTTAATCCCAACAAACCAATTACTTCTGTGGTCGCAATATAAGTATATGAAGGCGTGATCACCTCATCTCCAGGCTTTAAACCCAATGCCATCATAGCAATTTGCAGCGCATCAGTTCCATTTGCACAAGGGATTACATGCTTTACGCCTAAATAATGTGATAACTCTTTCTTAAACTCATGAACATCTGGTCCATTAATGAACTGAGCAGTATTTAAAATAGAATCTAATGCAGTTTGAACTTGTGGTTTAATTTTCTCATATTGACTCACAAGGTCAACCATCTGAATTTTTTTCATCTTCGAATTTTACAAAATAATTAACAAAAATAGTAAAAAGAGATGATAATAAAATGGTTTTGTCATTTTTTAAATCTTTACGTATCTTTAGCATAATTTTTTTCTGTTATGCAGATATTTGGTGAACGCGTAATTCAATTTAATCAGAGTTTATCATTTAATGGTAAACTACCGATGAATGTCAAGGTTTTGAATCCATTTATGGAAAATCCTGAAACAATGGTGGTTATGAAGCATTTTTATGATAAATTTTACAATGACAACCATCCAAGAAAGTTCATATTAGCAATAAATCCTGGTCGATTAGGCGCAGGAACAACAGGTATTCCTTTTACAGATACAAAAAGATTAGAAAGTGAATGTGGAATAAAGATGAAATCTGCAAATACTTATGAAGTATCTTCGACTTTTGTTTATAGAATGATAAAAGAGTTTGGAGGTGTAGAATCTTTTTACAGTAAATTCTACATCAACTCTGTATTTCCTTTGGCATTAATCCAGAAAAACAAAAAAGGAAATTGGGTCAACGCCAATTATTATGATTCACAGGAAATTTTTAAATCAGTTAGTCCAAAAATCGTTGAAAATATCCAACAAAATATTGACTTGGGATTGCAAACAGACGAGGTTTTTATCATGGGAAAAAAGAATGCAGATTTCTTTAATAAAATCAACAAAGAATTTAATTTTTTCGATAAAATTTCAGTTTTAGAACATCCCAGATATATTCAACAATATAAGCTGAAGGAATTGGATTTTTACCTTGAGAAGTATCTGCAAATTTTAGGGAAATAACTTTTTAAATCGGCTTAACCATTTCTAAAAACCATTTTTTCACATCACCTTCTAAGTATGGTTCTAACTTCTCTTTTACCATTTTATGATAATCATTGTACCATTGAATTTCATCATCAGAAAGTAAATCCTTTATCAATGGAGTAGAGAAGAAAGGACAATACGTAATGGTTTCAAATTCATAAAATGTATTCCACTCTGTTTTTTTCCATTCTGTTACAACGATTAAGTTTTCATGTCGGATACCATATCTATCTTCGATATAATATCCTGGCTCATTAGAAATTACCATTCCTTCCAACAGCTCTTGTGGATTCATATCTTTGCGGATATTTTGAGGTCCCTCATGAACGTTGAGGAAACTCCCTACACCGTGACCTGTTCCGTGATTGTAATCTTTTCCTTCTTTCCAAAGTGCCAATCGTGCTAAGGTATCTAATTGAACACCACGCGTTCCTTTAGGAAATTTAGACATTCCAAGTTGAATATGTCCTTTCATCACCAATGTATAATCTCTTCTAAACTCATCACTTACTTTTCCGAGTGGAAGTGTTCTTGTAATGTCTGTTGTTCCTTCTTTATATTGTCCACCAGAATCAATTAAAATAGAACCGTCGTTTGTTACTTCCGCTGAACCATTTTCTGGTGCTCGATAATGAATAATTGCACCATTTCCTTTGTAGCCAACAATGCTATCGAAACTTATCCCGACAAAGTCTTTTTGTTCACGACGGAATCCTTCTAATTTTTCGCCAATACTAAATTCTGTCAATGGTTCATTACCCACATTATGTGTTAACCAATAAAGAAAATTAACCATTGCAACTCCGTCTTTTACCATTGCGGATCGGAATCCTGCCAATTCTGTTTTATTTTTAACAGCTTTCATTAAAGAGCTTGGCGTGGGAGCAACATGGAAATTATTATTTTGCTCTAACGCCATTATAATTGACTGATTTACATTTGGAGAAACCCAAATCACTTCGTTTTTAATTTCTTTCAGAAAAGTGAATAAATCAGAATAAGAACGCAAAGATACATTGGAATTTTGCATCGCTGTTATTGCTTCACTAGTGAGTTTATCCTTATCAACAAATAAGATACTTTTTTCTTCAGTAATAAATAAATAACTAAGAAATACAGGGTTACATTCTACATCACTTCCTCTTAGGTTTAGAATCCACGCAATATCATCCAAAGTATTGATAATATGAGCGGAACATCCTTTCTCTTTTATTTTTTTTCGAATGTTAGTGATTTTACTTTCAACTGTTTCCCCAGCTTTTTCTATGGGATGAACAAAAACAGGATTCTGAGAAGGTGCCTTTCTATTTACCCAAATATTTTCCAGCAAAGGAAGATGAACTAATTTTTTGTTTTTTGCTTTCAGGGTGTTTTTAACATTTATCCAATTCGCATGGGTTGTTGCTAAGGCGTTCACTCCAACCGTTGCGTAATCTTTTGTTTCCGAAGCAATCCAATCAATGTAATTAGGAGTTCCTTCTATCCCATCTTTAAATAAATCTATTCCTGAATTTTTTAATTGGATGTTTGCTTGTGTAAAATAACGACCATCTGTCCACAGTCCTGCCTTATCTTTTAAGACAACAACCCAACCTGCGGAGCCAGTAAATCCAGAAATCCATGTCCGCTCTTTCCATTCTTCTGGTAAATATTCACTTGCATGTGGATCAGAAGAATAAATTATAAATGCATCTATATTGTTTTTGTCCATTTCTGAACGTAAGGCTGATAACTTTTCTTTTATGACCATTGTCTTATATCTTAATTATTTTAAGTCATAAAATTAACGATTATCATATAACTTCAGAAGAAAACTCAATAAAAAAAAGTGAATGGTAAGTTAACATAAAAAAAAGATGTTCAAAAAATAGAAACAGCAAACTTAAACATACACTTGCTTGCTACTTTTTGAACATCTTATTTTTAAACCTCAGTTAAATAACTAGAACGTATATCTAGCAGAGGCTGCAGCAAATGAGAATCCTCTTGAACCAGCAAATCCACCACTGCCAAATAGAAAGGTTGGTCGATAATCAACGCTTACTTCTAGTGGGAAATCGAATTTATAAGTAACTCCACCGATTAAAGCAGGCCCAACATGTACAGCAGGATGACGAGGAAAAATTTGTACAACAATTCCACCACCAGCAAACCAGTTAAAGCCAGCAGTGATATTTTGGTGATATTCATATAAAGCGGCAATGTCCATACCTTGCCAATAATAAGCATAATTATATCCATAATTGTAATACCCAGGCCCATACCCATGTCCATACGGCCAAGCATATCCAAACTGAGCCTCTAACGCATGGTTATTTGCGAAAAAATGCTTGTATGTTACACCAATTGGACTTCCTAACCTCACGCCAATAGCATTTTGAAAGTCATCACCTAATTGTGCATTACTACGCGTTGAAAATCCAAAAAAGATTAACATCGATAACGATAACGAAAAAAATACTTTTCTACTTCTTAAATTGATTTTGCTCATATTCAATTATTTTTTTGTTCATAAAATAAAACCTCTACAAAGATAGATATTAACGAGTAAAATAACTAACTTAATGAATTATTTTAATTTTTTTTAAAAATTTAATCTCTCATATAGTCTTAATTATTTGAATGTATATTTAGATTTGCTCTTGATATGAAGAAAATCGTATTTTTTATTGGATTTATGGGAACAGGAAAGACAACTTTGGGTAAAAAGTTAGCCAAAGAGCTGGATTTCAACTTTATTGATTTAGACAGTAAAATTGAAGGAAAGTATGGTATTTCCATAGATGAATTCTTTCAACAACATGGAGAAGATGAGTTTCGGAAGGTAGAATCATTTATTTTAAAAGAAATAATTTTAGAAGAAGATTACTGTGTCATTTCAGTTGGTGGCGGCACACCATGTTTTAATAAGAATATGGAATTAATGAATCAGTATGGAACAACTATTTATCTCCAGAGACCCAATAAAGAATTATTTAACCGTTTAAAAAATAGCAAAAAAACTCGTCCATTAATCAAGGAATTTAGGGATAGCGATGTTGAGTTAAAGAACTACATTGAAACAACAATTAAAGAAAGAGAACCTTTTTATAATATGGCGCAAATTATTTTAGACCGAAATCATCAAGAAGTTAAAATAATAAAACAAATTTTAAACGAGCCTACGATTTAATGTCGGTGGACATAATCCATTTCATAGCGTCCTTATATGTTTTAAATACTTTTAAGTTTTTTATTCCTCGAAATCTGGAGGTTTGTGTAATAAATAATCGAATGAATGGCTGTTTTACAACAACTGCATAAACACTATTTGGGTTGTAATTTTCTCTGAAATAGACTGTAGATCCGTCTTTTGGTAATTTTGTTAAGTCAGATAAATCTGCAATTAATTTTATGGCATTTTCTTTAGAATGTGCCCTTATAATCTCAAAATGATTAATTGTAGCATCTTTATCTAAATCCTTATCGTCTGTTTCCTTAACCTTATAAAGATACCAATGGTTATCTATATAAGATATAGTTACTAATACGCCATCAAAAATAATTTCCTCACTCATTCTTTTATTTCTAAAGTAGCCAAATATAAAGTATTAAACAAACCAAATACACCATTAGTATACAAATAGGAGCAATCTATCGACGCAAAGAGTGCTTTCGTCGACTGCTAAATTAAGAGTAAAGTAGTAAAAAAGCAAGTAAGTCTTAAGATTAAAATTGTTAAAATGCAATTAATATTTTAACAACTTTGTTTAAATCAAACATTTAGCCTTCTATAATTATTGGTTTTATTTTTAAAAGATATGCTACTCCCATTAACGTTTCTGTTACTATATTTGTAGAAATGAAATTTTTAATTATTCAAACTGCTTTTATTGGTGATGTGATTTTAATGACTCCCATCATATCAGAATTGAAAAGGATTTATCCTGATTCGGCAATTGATGTTGTGGTGAGAAAAGGAAACGAGGTACTCTTAACCAATAACCCAAAAATCAATAAAATTATTATTTGGAATAAAAGACAGCAGAAGTATAAAAGCCTATTGAAAACAATTTCACAAATCAGGCAGAAAGAATACGATGAAATCATTACGCTTCAGCGATATGCAAATGCAGGGTTTATGACAATGTTTGGGAAAGCAAAAAAGAAAATCGGATTTGATAAAAATAAGTTTTCTTGGGTTTATGACATTAAAATTCGGCACTCACTCACAAGCGGTAAGCATGAAGTTGAAAGAAATCTTGAATTAATCCAACACCATAATTGTAAAAAACTTATTAGACCAGAATTGTTTCCATCTAAAGATGACTTTGAGTTTGTCAAACAATTTCAGTCTGAAACATATTTCTGTGTTGCTCCATCTTCTGTCGTGCCTTCAAAACAATTACCTGCTGAAAAGTGGTTAGAACTGTTTGAGATTTTATCAAAAAAAGGTCAGATTTTGTTAATCGGCGCGCATAATGATTACGATTTATGTGAATCACTAAAAGAAAAGTTCCCACAACAGATTCAAAACCTTGCAGGAAAAACTTCATTACTTCAAAGTGCGGCTCTTATGAAAGATGCAGCAATGAATTTTACAAACGACTCATCTCCCCTGCACATTGCCTCTTCAATGAATGCACCAGTGAGAGCGTTTTTTACTGGAACAATTCCTTTGTATGGATTTGGTCCTTTGTCAGACGACTCTAAAGTGATTGAACCAAATCCTAAGTTAAATCAATCGTTGACAACACCAACAGGAATCAAATCGCCTATTGACGGATTGTATAACATGGGAAGTAAAATTGAAATTTCACCTGAAAATCTATCTATTTAGTATGGAAACTTTTTATTCAATGATTTATTTTAAATCCAATCAGTTGACAGATGAGTTGATAAGCATTGGACTTCTTGCAGGTGGTGATGAAGGACCGTTTATGTATATTTCGAAAAACAGGATGAATCTTTTAAAAAAAACATTGCATTCAAATACTTTTGGTTCATTAAAAAGACATTTAACAGCATTGAAAAATAAAATCGACCAACACAGAAATCACTCAGAAGGTTTGCGCTTATTCGACCCTGTTTTTTCGAGTAATAATTTGAAAAGACTCTCTAAATCTATTCATGGAAACATCATATATAGTGAACCTATTACTATCAATGATTGGCTAAATTTTGAAGTTTTTGAAAATCTTATTTATTTATTTTTTAACGAAAAAGAAGAAAGGAAAACGAGTAAACATATTGTTTTTACAAATCAATGGAGGGCCTATTGTAATTCTAAAAAGTTTGATAAGTTAGAAAAAAATGTTGTTTTAAATGAATTGAATCAACTTTTGGCATCAACTTTTAGTATAGATATGATTGATAAAAGTAAAAAGACAGTCTATCAAGGTTTTGATTTTGATTGGTCTGAATTATATTACAAACGAAAAATCGATGAGCTAAATCTAGCACTCTATTCATTAAAAGAATTTCAATTTGTGATTGTCTATCCAAATCCACGCAAAAAGGATGGAAAAGTACGACTGAAAGAGTTTAAGTCAATCAAAACAAAGCTAATTTTTAAAGATTTTGTTTCTTTTAAGAATGAGATGAATGGAGTTGGGTAAAATTAAGGTTAACAAACAAAAATTTCGCTCAACCCTGATTCAAAACAAACAATCTCACCAAATTAACGGCTTCATTTAGTTTATTCGGCAACTCTTTTTTATCGTATGGATGATAACTATCAAATGTATGATCTGCACCATTAAGAATATATAGTGCTCCACCCGTCCAATTACTTAAATTTTCAGAATCAGATATAGGAACTGTACCGTCTTTGTCGCCATGAATATGCAAAGCAGGAATTTTTAAATGTTTAGCATTGGCTTCGATGTTTAACGTCAATCTATTTTCAAGCCAATCTTCATAGAACACGTATTTATGTGGCATATCTTGATTCGTTCTGGCATTTTTAACATAATAAACGCCATCTTTTTTCCACTTTTCAAGTTCTTCATTGCTTGGAAAACGAGTTGAAATATCTGAGATACTCGCCAATGTAGAAACAGATGCCACACGGTAGTCTCGTGCTGCCAAAGTTGCTATTCCGCCACCTCGACTATGACCGAAAAGGTGAATTTTCTTATTTGTGATATCAATATTTTGTTCAATCCAATCCAAAACATTTAGGATGTCTTTAACTTCGTAGGTATAGCGATTGATAGAAAACGCCTCCAAATCTGGGAAATCTATTGGGTTTTCAATTGTTCCACCGTTATGACTCATGTTAAATTTACAAAAGCCAATTCCATTGCCCACAAAGTAAGATTGAACCAAGTTCCAAGCGCCCCAATCTTTAAAGCCTTTATATCCATGAATAAAAACGATGATGTGCTCATAATCTCCATCAGGCTCTTGAAAGTCAAGTAAAGACTTTCTGTCGGCAGCACCCAAATATTTCTGATTTATAAGATTCATTTTAGCTCGGTTTAAAGTTCTTTTTTGCTAGATTTTTACGTACCCGACTTAAACTTTCAGGTGTAATTCCAAGGTAAGAAGCTACCATCCATTGAGGAACGCGCATCAAAATATCGGGATAAGTTTTAATAAATTCTAAATATCGATCTTCAGCATTGTAGCTCAATAATTGATAAATCCTATTGGTTAGCTGATGAATGTGATTGTGCAATAAACGATTGTTGAAAGAAGAAAACTCTGGAAACTTCTCCGTCATTCTAATCGCAAATTGGTCATCTATCAACAGTAATTTTGAATCTTCAAGGGCTTGAATAAAATACAAAGAAGGTCGTTTATGATACATGCTTTCTCTATCTGTAACAAACCATTTTTCAGGTGCAAATTGTAGGATAGATTCTTTTCCTTCCTCATTGATTCCGTATTTTCTAAGCAATCCTTTTTCTACATAATAAGTATGCATAGAAGTTTCTCCTGATTGGAGAAGAAACTGCCCAGCTTTGACCTCTCTTCTTTCACAGTTATTGATAATTTTATCCAACTCATCTTTATCAAGATCAATATTAGAGGATATGAATCCGCCAAAACCTGTTGATTCCATAATTTGTTATTTTTATTGTAAAAATAAGCATTTTCACTTTTTAACCTTGCGTAATCCTTAAATACTTATTCTGTAATGTAATTCTTGAGGCAATTTTTACTTGAAAATTCGGTTTAATTTACCTTTCCCATTGTATTACTTCCATGTTTTTAACATCACCCTGAATCAAGTCAAAACGCAACATTGTTTTTACTTTGTGAAAGCCATGATTACCACATGCTCCAGGGTTTAACCATAAAGTATTTAGATGTTTGTCGAATTTTACCAAAAGAATATGAGAATGACCACATACAATAATTTTAGGCACACCATTTTGTTTGATTTCGTCGGATAATCTCTTTGAATATCTCCCTGGTTTTCCAGCGATATGCGTCATTAAAACAGAAACACCTTCTCTTTCAAAACGCTGAAATTCGGGTAAGTGAGAACGAACTTCGGCATTATCGATGTTGCCATAAACCCCTACCAAAGGTTTAAATTCTTCAAGTTGGTCAACTATTTCTGGGTTTCCGACATCTCCGGCATGCCAGATTTCATCAACATTCTCAAAATGTTTAAAAACACGTGAATCAAGGGTGCTATGCGTATCGGATAAAAGTCCTATTTTCATCGTTCTTGGTCATCTTTATTAGGAGAAATAATCCAATCAAGCAAAACACCTCTTCGTTGCTGGAGCAAAAAATACCAATCTTCTTCCTCGTACTCAGGGTATAATAAATTTTGCCAATTTCTTAAATTCAACGATGCAATAGAACTCAAATAGGCGATTTTGTCTTCCGAAACCCAAATAATTACTTCTTTATGTTCTAATGTTACTTGTTGATTGATATGAATGGACGCACACATAAATCCATAACAATCTAGCCAATTATAAAACGCGTTGATTGTTTTGGCACTATCGACGAATGACCATTCTGTAAATTGATACGCTTTGTTTTCGATAGTAAAAAATTCTTCTCGCTTTGATTCGTATCCCATTCGGTCGGGAATAAAAAGTGGTCTGTTTTCTTTGAGCGGATTGATGGTATCAAAATCAGCATCGGGAAATAATTCTAAAATTTTTAGCTGTAACGAAGAGGTTTTATTTGTGAGCAAAGTGTCTTGATTATTGTCGTAATCATAATTGCCCTTTGCTTGGGGGAAAAAATCTTCAGATGAAATTATTTCTATCTCATCCTTGCCTGAACAAGCATAGAAAAACATCGCTAACAAAATTAAAAAACTCAATACAATATTCTTTTTTTTCATTAACCAAATCGTTTTCATTAATTTCTTTTAATGTTTGTGTTAAAATGGAATGGTTTTTCTGTCGAAATTGGATATTTTTTAATCATTTTTTTCTTAAAATCATCAAACCATCGCGAATAGGAAGCAAGACATTTTCAACACGTTCATCATTTTGAATCATCTTATTAAATTCTTGTAAGATAAGTGTGTCTTTATCATCTTTTTTCGCCTTTTCTGTTACTTTTCCAGACCACAACACATTATCTGCAATGATATATGAACCACTTTTCATACCACTAATGAGCATATTATAATAATTTATATAATTTGATTTGTCTGCGTCGATAAAAACTAAGTCAAAATCATTTTCCAATTGTGGGATAATTTCTATGGCATCTCCGATGATATAATCGATTTTATCTTCAAAATTGGCTTTTTGGAAATATTTTCTGACGATACCCTCGAGTTCATAATTTTTATCGATGGTTATCAGTTTCCCTTTTTCTTGCAATCCTTCAGCAAGGCAAAGTGCTGAATATCCTGTATATGTCCCAATTTCTAAAATACGTTTGGGTTGAATCATTTTGCTTAGCATACTTAAAACTCGGCCTTGTAAATGACCAGAAAGCATCCTAGGTTTTAAAACCTTTAGGTGTGTTTGCCGATTTAACTCTTTCAAAACCTCCGATTCTAAGGAAGTGTTACTCTCAGCATATTCTTCGATTTTGATATTTACTATTTCAAACGCCATAATTAAAAAATTAAAAAAGCAAATCATAAGCCGGGTTCTGTATTCCGAAAAACCGGAATGTCTGTCATTTATCTAGTTCCGCCCTCGCGAACGGAATCAAGCGACCTACCCTTCAAGTCGGACGAGCAGCCCTCAATCCTTGATATACGTGGTCTTTCAGTCCGTAAGGTTTGCCTAGCTCCCGACTTCACAGTGCGGGACGGTGAGCTCTTACCTCACCCTTTCACTATTTCTCCCTAAGGAGTTACCTACTCTCTGTTGCACTTTCTGTATTCCCGAAAGAACCCTTCCTGTTAGGAAGTACGGTGCTCTGTACTGCCCGGACTTTCCTCTTTCTCGACTTCACATCGAGACAGCGACAGACCGATTTGCTTTTGACAAAGTTAGGGTATAATTTGGAAATAAATTGTTTTTTAAGGTATTATAACACTTATAAATGATTCTTTTTTCTATCTTTCGGGTATGGCAGAAAAAATTCAAAGGGAATACTTAGAACAATTCGATAATCTTGAGTTGGTAGCGAAGCAAGTTGTTGAAGGTTTTATTACAGGAATGCATAAAAGTCCATTTCATGGTTTTTCTGTTGAATTTGCTGAGCATAGGTTATATAACTCGGGTGAATCCACACGGCATGTAGATTGGAAACTATATGCAAGAACGAATAAATTGTTCACAAAAAAGTATGAAGAAGAGACCAATTTACGCTGTCAGTTTGTATTAGATGCGTCTAGTTCGATGTATTTTCAACAAGGCGATAATTGGTCAAAAATTAAATATAGTATCTATGGCATTGCTGCACTGATGGAGTTGATGAGAAAACAGCGAGATGCCGTTGGTTTATCTATATTTACAAATCAACTAGATTTACATACAGAAAATAAAACTTCGAATAAACATCACCAATACTTGTATGCAGAGCTTGAGAAAGTGCTACATCAATACGATAAAGAAAAGTTAAGAACAACAGATGCAGTACAAACTTTACATGACATTGCAGAATTATCTCATCGAAGGAGTTTGGTCATTATCTTTTCAGATATGTTGAACGATCCTGAAAATAAAGAACGCCTTTTTGAGGCATTACAACATCTGAAACACAACAAACACGAAGTGATATTATTCAATGTCATTGACAGAGAAAAAGAGTTAGAATTTAACCTCGAAAATCGGCCTTACACGTTAATAGATATGGAAACAGGTGAACAAATGAAATTAAACCCCAATGAAGTTCGTACGCATTACGTTGAAGCAGTAAACCTTTACTTTAAAGAGTTAAGGGAGAAGGCAGGTTCGAATGGAATTGATTTCTATGAACTAGATACCAACGAGCCTTTAGATAATTTGCTCATTAAATTTATGGTAAAACGGCAAAAGATGAGATAAATAGATTTAAAAATGTCGGTCGATGAATCAATTAATTTCTATACAACGTTGCTTTTACTGCTTTAATCAAGTCATCTACATTTGGCAAAGACGCATCAATTAATGTAGGCGAAAATGGAAAAGGAGTATCCGTTTGTGTTAAACGCATTACAGGAGCATCTAAATAATCGAACGCATAGCGTTGGAGGTGATATGCAATTTCAGAAGATATTGATGCCAAAGGCCAAGATTCTTCTAAGACAACACAACGATTTGTTTTCTTAATAGATTCTACAACAGCTGGATAATCAATTGGTCGAACGGTTCTTAAATCAATGATTTCACATTCGATACCTTCTTTTGCTAAAATTTCAGCAGCTTGGTGAGCGATTTTAATGATTTTTCCAAAAGAAACAATTGTTACATCTTTCCCTTTTCGTTTGATGTCTGCAACACCAATTGGTATTAAATATTCGCCATCAGGAATTTCACCTTTGTCACCATACATTCTTTCAGATTCTAAAAAAACTATTGGGTCATCATCACGGATTGCTGATTTCAACAAACCTTTAGCGTCAGCAGGTGTGGAAGGAGTGATTACTTTTAATCCAGGGAAATGAGCATACATAGATTCAAATGATTGAGAATGCGTTGCTGCTAATTGTCCTGCTTGACCATTTCCTCCTCTAAAGACAATGGGACAATGATATTGACCACCAGACATTTGTAGCATTTTTGCTGCGCTATTAATAATTTGGTCTGATGCTAATAAAGCAAAATTCCACGTCATAAATTCAACAATTGGACGCAAACCATTCATGGAAGCTCCGACGCCAATTCCGGCAAAACCCAACTCAGCAATGGGGGTATCAATAACTCTTTTTGGACCAAATTCAGCCAACATTCCTTTTGATACTTTGTATGCCCCATCATATTCTGCTACTTCTTCGCCCATTAGAAAAACGCTTTCGTCTCTTCGCATTTCTTCTGTCATCGCTTCGTTTAAAGCCTCTCTGAATTGAACTGTTCTCATGTTCTAAAAATATTAATCTTATTTTCAACGGTAAACTTACTAAAAATACTTTTGAAGTCGGAAGTATTATGTGAAATTTTATTAAATTCATAGCTTGTATTTTGAATTATAAAAATCAAAAATGATTAAAACAGTAGGAATTTTAACATCAGGTGGAGATGCACCAGGGATGAATGCAGCAATTAGAGCAATTACAAAAGCATCAATGCACTATGGACTTACACCAATTGGAATAAGAGATGGTTTTGAAGGAATGATAAGGGGGAGTTTTTTGGAAATGAAGTATGCTGACGTCGATAATATCATTCAAAGAGGAGGAACAATTTTAGGTTCTGCACGATGTGATGAGTTCAGACAGAAAGAAGGTCGTCAAATAGCCATCAAAAACATCCAAGACAAGGGGATTGACAGCTTAATTGTAATTGGTGGAGATGGTTCTTTTAGAGGAGCTTTTGCCCTTTCAACAGAAGCCAAAATTCCAATTATAGGCTTGCCTGCAACGATTGACAATGACTTATATGGAACAGATGAAAGTATTGGATTCGATACGGCATTAAATACAATTATTTCTTCAATTGACAATATCCGAAATACGGCTTATTCACATAAAAGAATCTTCTTTGTTGAAGTTATGGGTAGAGATTCAGGATTTTTAGCTTTAAATTCTGCCATTGCCTCGGGAGCGGAATCTGTATTGATTCCAGAATCAATCTCTGACCTTCCAAAATTAGCCGAGCAAATAAAAACACAAAACAAAGGACGAAGAGGAAGCATAATCATTGTAGCAGAAGGAGAAGAAGAAGGTGGAGCGATGGACATAAAACGCAAAATACAACCCCTTTTACCTGGTTTTGAATTAAGGACGACAATTTTGGGGCATGTTCAAAGAGGAGGAACTCCAACATATTTTGACCGTTCTTTGGCAACTCGTTCAGGAGTAAAAGCTGTAGAGTTACTCATGGCTGGAAAATCAGAACTCATGGTTGGTTTATGTGATGGTGAAGTTAAGGATATTCCGCTAAAAGATGCAATTCAGAAAAAAGCCATTTTAGATTTATCAAAAGAGGTGATTTTAGAGAAACTATTGACTAAAAAACGTGATAGCTAATATCAATCTTTCTTATTTTCATTGCTTTTAAAAATCGAACCAATTTCTTTTCCAATATTTTGGAAAACCTCTATTCCTCTACTTAGCGGCTCTGTGTAAATATCATAAGTCTCGTAAGAAGAGTCGTCAAATTGCTGAGGATAGACCACAAAGACGCTGTTATTAGGAAAATATTTTACAGTTTTATCAGGTATGAAATCAAATTGTTTAATGTATGAAAGACTTCCTGCTCTTGCAGAAATTAAAATAAGTAAGTCGTCATGATGAATATCTCTTGATAAAACAAGAAAATCGTCCCACTCTGTAAATGTAATGTATGTTATTGTTGAAGGGAGTTTAAATTCTTTTAAAACTTTATCTACATATTGTTGTGTCAACTCGTTACAATACAATGTTGTTGAAATACTTAATTCTTGTCCAAGTTTTGCAATTTTTTCAACCCAACTAAAGAATCCAATCGTCCGTTCAGCAAATGGCGGAACCATTACAACAATCTTTTTATGAATAGCCAATGGTTTTTCCATATAACCAATGAATATATTCTTGTTGATGTTGTTTAAAAAGTTATCTGTTTTATCAGTAATGAATCGATTATAGAAACCTGCTTTCCTCGGCCAACCAAGTATGACAATATCAGACCGGATTTCTTTTGCAATTCTTGCAATTCCATTACCAACGTTTTGATCAATGGTAGTTAAAACATCTACATCCGTTTCGGTGGCAGAAGCTTCTTTCACAAAAGAATCAAGTTTGTTCCTTGCTTTTAAAATATTTATTTCAGCTTCTTCGTTGTTAGAGACAACTGTTAATAATGAAACAGGATTGACAGAGTTTTTATCCTTAATAAAGATGGCAAACTCTAGAAGTTTATCAAAATTACCAACGTCAGCTATTGGCAAAAGGATTGTCTCATTCGAGCGATCGAATTGAAATGATGAGTCTTCCATATCCTCAGCTGTTTCACTCGCCAAAATTTTCTTTCCTGCTTTTTCTGTAGCAAATGAAGCCACGATGCTTGTAATAAGAATTAAAATAATCGTTCCATTTAAAATATTATCATCCAATAGACGAATGATTTCTCCATCAGAATCTATCCCTAATTCAACGTTGTATCCTACTAAAATCACAGCTAACGTAGCTGCAGCATGTGCGCTACTTAAACCAAAAATCAACTGTCTTTGAGGATTTGAATACTTAAATGATAATTGCGTAAACAGCGCAGCAATCCATTTTGTAGAAAGAGCCACAACAGTTAGTGTTCCTGCGATTATCCATGCTCCTACTCCACTAAAAATAACAGAAATATCAACAAGCATTCCTACACTGATTAAGAAAAATGGTATAAACAAAGAGTTTCCTAAAAACTCAATTCTGTTCATTAAGGCTGATGAAGATGGAATAAGTTTATTAAGTGCCAATCCTGCTATGAATGCTCCAATAATAGACTCCACTCCTGCTGCTTCGGCAAGGAATGCTGCAAAGAAAACAACAGCTAACACGAAGATATAATGTGAATGCTTTTCGCTTTCAAGTTTTCTAAAAAACCATTTAGCAATTCTTGGAATAATCATAAACATAATCACGCCGAATATTGCCAACGAAATCCCTAATCGAATCCAAAATTCCTGATTCAAATCGCCCTCTGCATTTCCAATAATCACTGCAAGTATGATTAATACAGCTGTGTCTGTTAGAATAGTCCCCCCAACTGTAACAGCTACGGCAGGGTTTTTAGAGATTCCCATTTTTGAGACAATTGGATAAGCAACTAAAGTATGGGTTGCAAACATTGACGCTGTTAGAAGACTTGCATTAAAATCATATTCCAAAAGGTAATACATAACAGGAAAGCCAATAGCTAACGGGATAGAAAATGTATAAAATCCAAATAACAAACTTTTGTTTCTGTTCGATTTGAACTCATTTAGGTCAAGTTCTAATCCAGCTATAAACATAATATAAAGCAATCCTATTGTAGAGAACATCTCTACTGCGGAATCATTTTCTAGAATATTGAATCCATGTGGACCGATGATGATACCTGCGATGATTAAGCCGATAATTCCAGGAATGTTTAATCTCCTTAGCAGAATTGGAGAGAGCAAAATAATTAATAAAATTAAAGAGAAAATCAAAATTGGATTATCTAACGGCAACTGGATTTCTTCTAAAAATTGTCTGAAAAATTCTAACATTTTAATATCTTTTAAGTATTATTTTTACGAAAAAGGCTACCCAATCCAATCCTCACCTTTTGAACAACATCTATTCCTCTGTTTAGTGGTTCTGAAGACACGTAAGTTTCTTTTGTATTGAAATCATCATGATTTTGAGGATAGATTACAATTTGACCTGTATTATCAAAATATTGCACAAATTTATTTGGTAAATGTTCCATTCCACGTTGATATGAAGTAGAGCCTTTCCGTGCAAGAATTAGAACAAGCATATCATTTTCCTGAATCTTATCTCTTAATCCAATAAAATTATCCCATTTAATTTCATTATCAAAACTGTATTCAATTTTTATTTTTGCTTTTATGATAAGCTCTTTGATAATACTTTCAATTTGTTCATTACAATAGAAAAATAAAGGGATTTTAGTTTCAATAGACAATTGAATCATTTTACTAAGCCAATTTACAAAACCAATTTCTTTTTCGGCAAGTGGAGGAACAAAAATTACGATTCTATTATGTTTTTTTATAGGTTTCTCTATATGACAAACCATTGCTGTTTTCATCGTTTTATTGATGATGCTATCCATTTGCTCTCCGATCAAAATGTCAAGAAATGCGGAGCGTCTAGGCCAACCTAATACGATAAGGTCTGACATTACTTCTCTAGAAACCCTAGCTATTCCTGTTGCGACATGATAGTCAATCGTAGTAATTAAGTTAACTTTAATTTCTCCTTTGGCTGTCTTTTTAATCATACTGTCTAATTCATTTTTAGACTTAAGAAGATTAGTTTCTGCTTCCTCATTGTTAGAAACAACCGATAATAAGGTTATAGGGTTAGGCGATTTTTTGTCTTTAATAAGTGTTGTAAATTCTAATAACCGTTCAACTTCCTCAATCTTAACATTGTCATGAATATTAATAGGCAGTAAGATATGTTCACTAGATGCTCCGATAGACCTTGCTAATCCTTCGACGTCATCAGCAGATTCAATAATAATCTTTTTAGCGGCTCTTTCCGTTACAAATGAAGAGATAACAGAAGTAATCAGTATTAAAATAATTGTACCGTTTAAGATTTTTTCGTCTATGATTCCAGCATTGTAACCAACTAAAATAATGGCTAATGTAGCGGCTGCGTGTGCTCCACTTAATCCAAAGATTATTTGTCTTTGGGCACTTGTGAATTTAAAAATGATTTGTGTAAGCCAAGATGCTAACCATTTCCCAAATACAGCAACGGCTGTTAAAGTTCCAGCGATAATCCATGCTCCAACTCCTCCAAAAATCACGGAAACGTCAACCAACATTCCGACACTAATCAAAAAGAAAGGGATGAATAATGAGTTCCCAAGAAATTCAATTCGATTCATTAACGGCGAAGCAGGAGGTATTAACTTATTCAATGCTAATCCTGCCACAAATGCTCCAATAATGGGTTCAACTCCTGCAACTTCAGCTAAAAACGCTGCAAAGAACACAACTGATAACACAAAAATGTAATGTGAGTGTTTTTCTCCTTCAAGTTTTTTAAAGAACCACTTTGCAATTCGTGGTATTAAAAAGAACATAATAACGGAGAATATGGCTAAAGAAACACCTAAGGTAATCCAAAATTCATTGTTTAAACTTCCTTCTGCATTCCCCATGATGATTGCTAAAATCAAAAGTACGGCAGTATCTGTTAGGATAGTTCCACCAACGGTTATGGCAACAGCTTGATTTTTTGAAACCCCCATTTTGGATACAATTGGATAAGTTACCAAAGTGTGTGTTGCAAACATCGAGGCGGTAAGAAAACTAGCGTTAAAATCGTACCCTAAAAAATAATACATAACAGGAAATCCAAGGGCAAGCGGGATTGTAAAGGTGAAGAATCCAAATAACAAGCTCTTGTTCCGATTGGCTTTGAACTCATTCAAATCTAGTTCTAAACCAGCAATAAACATGATGTATAAAAGTCCAATCGTAGAAAACAACTCAATGGCAGAACTGTTTTCGATTACATGGAAACCATGTGGTCCAATAATGATTCCAGCGATAATTAAACCTATTATCCCTGGAATATTTAATCTGCCTAATACAAGTGGTGACAATAGAATAATTGTTAGGATAAGCGAAAACACTAGAATTGGACTCTCTAATGGGAGTTGGAATTCATGCAATAAGTGGTCGAAATATTCTACCATTTTAATTTGTTCAGTTCATATAAGAACTGTCAAAAATAATTAAAATTGTGATTAGAGTAGTGTGGATGATTGATAAATTTAGTATTTATTCTTTTTTAACTTTTCTTTTTCTTAAGATAAATCCATAACTCTCTTCCTTGTCGGGCTGGATGTGAATTGTAACACAATTCCATCGTTTTAATGTCAAATAAATTTTCAAAAAGTGCTTGATATTCTTTTCTGTCTCCTCCAAAAGGTGGTCCGTCAGGATTTTCCATTTCAAACAACAAGCCAACCAATTTCCCATTTTGATTTAAAAGATTATGCATTTGTTTCACGTAATTTGGTCTTAAAGACGGATGAATAGCACAAAAGAAAGTTTGCTCAATAATTAAATCATACTTTCCAGCATGTTGAAAAAAATCTGCTTCGATTACAGTTAAAGAAGGGTTATCTACAAATTTATCTTTGAGTCGTTTTACAGGATTTGGGGAAATATCCACTACTGTTATATTTTGAAATCCTTTTTCAATCAAATATTTGGCTTCGTATGCGTTTCCTGCACCTGGAATTAAAATCTTAATCCCTTTATCTTTAATTCCGTCAATGTATTCTTTGATTGGCGGAGAAACACTTCCCATATCCCAACCGATATTATTTTCTTCATATTTGGAGTTCCAAAAATCTTTGTCTAACCCTTTTAAGTTGCTTCCCATTTTGTCTTTATTTTAATGATATAAATTAAGTTATTCCATTTCTGCAATCAACTCGTCAGTGATTTCTAAATTATGGAAAACATTCTGAACATCATCATCATCGTCAAACTTTTCTTCTAACTTTAAAATCTTCTTTGCTTGTTCGATTGGGAGTTCGACTGTATTTAAAGGTACCCTTTCTAGCTTGGTGCTTTGGACTTCAATTTTGAGTTTCTCTAATGCGCTTTGCATGGCCCCAAATTCAGAAAAAGTTGAGTAAACTATAATCACTTCTTCATCTTCTGTATCCATTGAATCTAATCCGCTATCAATGAGTTCCAATTCAAGATCGTCTAAATCCATTGAAATCGAATTTTTATTAATTGTAAAAACGCCTTTTCTTTCAAATAAAAATTCTAATGAGCCATTTGTACCCAAGTTTCCTTCATTTCGGTTGAAAATCGCTCGAATATTGGCAACTGTTCTATTCATGTTGTCTGTTGTACACTCGATAAAGAAAGCAATTCCATGTGGACCATATCCTTCAAAGGTAACCTCTTCATAATTTTCAGCATCAGCTCCACTTGCCTTTTTGATAATCCTGTCGATATTATCTTTTGGCATGTTTACTCCTTTTGCGTTGGCAATTGCATTTCTCAAAGCAGGATTTGAATCTGGATCTGCACTTCCTCCTTCTTTAATTGCCACGTTGATTTCTTTAATCACACGGGTAAACATCTTCGATCGTTTCGCATCTAAAGCTCCTTTCTTCCGTTTAATTGTGCTCCATTTACTGTGACCAGCCATTTTTTATTGTTTTTTTAAAATTATGAGGTTGTTATATTCTGCTTTTTCAAATATAGCGAAAAATAAGACAGTTTTTCAACCCTTAAAACTTAATAATTTTTTATCCAAAAGGAGGTTGAAGTTTTAAGTTTTGGATTTTAATAAAATTTTGAAGCGCATTCTTCGAGTGTTGTATATAGGAAAATGAAGATAAGAGTTTTTAATTACAACATCCAATAAAGAGGTAAAATAGCAACTATAGCAATGATTAATTTTAAAAATAAGCTAATATTTTTCCAAGTTTTTCTGGCTGAATCTTTCCAAAGAAGTAAGATTAATCCAAGTGCCATAACTATACAAAAATAAAATGGGTACATCCCGTTGTGCGATAAAAAGCCTTGTCTTGTCAAGGAATAGACAGGGAAAAATGATGCTGCAAAAAGCAGGAGTAAAGTACTAACAATTCGCTTTGTAACCTTCTTTCCAAAAACAATGGGAATTGTTTTGGCATCAATCATTTTATCTCCTTCGATATCTACCACATCTTTTACAATTTCACGAATCAGATTCAATAAAAAAGCGATTAATGCAAAAGCAAAACTCAATTTTAATGGAAAGTTTTCATAATTTGTAAGGTTAAGAGGATAAGGTTGTAATGGGTTAATCGCACCGAAATCGGCATTCAACAAAATTCCTACATAAATAGGCACAGTTGCTGTCAACAAAGCTACCACAATGTTTCCAAAAATCAATATCTTTTTAAATTTCAGCGAATAAAACCAAAGACTTATAATAGATATTGTATGAATGAATAGAAACAGCCAAATACCAGATAAATAGGATAAAACGAAGGAAAAAATTAATGCAAGAGCATTTAAAACAAAGTAAATTTTCAATACTTTGGATTTCGAAATATATTTTTCTACAATTATTTTTTGTGGTTTGTTGATATTGTCAGCTACTACATCAAAATAATCGTTGATACAATTTCCTGCTGCTGCAATAAAAATGACAATTAAAACGAGTAGCCACAATTCAGGAGTTTGAAAATGAAAATAATGAAGCGTGTAACTCATGTCCAAGTATGCAGCGAGGACAAGCATCATCCAAGCAACAATCAAAAGATTTACAACCCGAATTAACTTTAACAAGTGAATCATTTCACAATTCGATACTCAGTTCTTCGATTTTCTTGATGTGCTTTTTCTTTCGCCTCTTCAGAGGTCATTGCTCCAATTGTTTCTTCTGTTTGAATAGGTTTCGTAGAACCATATCCTTTATATGACAATCGGCTTGCATTTATACCGTTCTCAACCAGATAATCAAAAACTGATTTTGCACGATTTTCTGACAATGTTTGGTTGTGGCTTTCATTTCCACGTGAGTCAGTATGGCCGCCTATTTCAATTTTTATTTGCGGATTATTTCGTAAAAAATCTACCAACTTATTTAATTCTACATACGATTCTTTTCTCAAAGAAGATTTGTCTAAATCAAAGAAAACATTTGCCAGTAGAACAGGGTTATCACTTGTAATTGGAATCATTGGAACATCCATCTGAACAGCCTCATTATTTCCTTTTTTCATATTAAAATTCTGAGAAAAGAAAGTGTATCCGTTATGCGAAACGTTTAAAACATATTCTTTCCCAGTTGGCAAAGCCAATAAAAACTCTCCTGTTACAGCATCCGCGGTTGAGCGAACCACCTGTTCTCCCGTTTGAATATCAATCAATTCAAAATTTCCTCTTAACGGTTTTTTGGTAATTGCATCAAACACAATCCCCTCAAAATATGTCGTTTTTATTGGTCGCAATTCTTCTGGCATACGGAAATGATAAATATCTAAATCACCAAATCCACCTTTTCTATCCGAAGCAAAGAAAGCGATTTCTCCATTAGGTCCAACAAGTAAAGAGTTTTCATTGTTTTCTGTATTAATTGGATAACCAAGATTAATTGGATTGCCCCAATTTCCGAGTGGGTCTTTTCTAGACATAAAAATATCTGTTCCTCCCAATCCAGGGTGTCCATCAGATGTAAAATATAGCGTTTGTCCATCAGGGTGAATTTGCACAGAGGTCTCACGATGAGAAGTATTGATATTATCTGGAAGACGAATGGCTTTACCCCATGTTCCATCTGCTTGTTTTTCACTCATAAAAATATCGGTTCTTTGCCTTTCTCTTGGGCCAACTTGCCGAATAAAGTACAATGTTTTTCCGTCTGCAGAGAGTGAAGGTTGTGATTCCCAAGTAGGTGTATTTACTTCTCCAGGAAGGTTAATAGGATCCGTCCAAGTATCACCAATTCGTTCTGTTACAAACAAATCACAGCTCCCTTTTCCTTCCCGATTTGGTCCATAATTAAAGCCTGTTACATCAGCACAAGCAACAAAAACAACAGTTCTCCCATCAGCTGAAAAAGTTGGTGCTCCTTCATTTAATTTTGTATTAATATTTTTAGGCATCGGAACTGCTTGTCCCCATACTCCATCTTCAGTTAATTGAGAGATAAAAAAATCTTCTTGTCCTCGATTTCCTTGACTTCTTTCAAATTCAATCTCTCTTGTAAACAATAGAGTTTTTCCATCGACAGTGATTGTCGGGAAATATTCGGGTCTTTCGGTATTAACGCCTTTTCCGATATTCACAGGATTTATATCCATGGGATTTTTTCTTGCTTCAATATTGAGTTCAGCTGTTTTCTTTAACTCTTGAGAAAGTTGAACAACATTTTGTGGAGGATTTCGAACGCTTCCATCCAAGACCATGTTAAAATATTTTTTAGCATCTTCAAATTCAGCATTTTTAAGCTGTAATTCTCCAATATCAAGGTATAATTGACCATTTAAGTGAGCCGAAGGACGAATTTCTAAAGAACGCTTAAAATGTTCTACTGCCTTTTTATTCTCACCTACATACATATACATTTCGCCAATCATTTGATGAGCTTCGAGGAAGTTATTGTCTCTACCCAATGCTTTTTCAAGAAGTTTAATTGCTCCTTCAAAATCTGGACGATTTGTCTGATAATTCAAATTTTTTCTTGGCCATTCTTGCGCTTCTTTAAATAGCTTAATAGCCTTTTTATTTTTAGTACTGTATCCTGTTTGAGCTGTAGCACATCCGTAAAAAAAGAACGTAACTAAAACCAGTAAAAATCCTATATTTTTTGTCATATCTTTAAGGTATATCCATGTATTTATGTGTCTGCAAAGAGATTCTCCATTTTGGATGTTCTTTTACATACGCTATTATCAATGGCAACATTTGTGCCTCTTTTGACCATTCTGGTTGTAAAAAAAGTAAACAATCGCTATTTACCTTATCTGCGTGTTCTTCAGCCCACTGTAAATCAGACTTGTTAAAAACGATAACCTTCAACTCATTTGCTTTCTGGTAAGCCTCTTCAAGTGGTGCTTTAAACTTTTTTGGAGAGAAACAATACCAATCCACATCAGCATCTAAAGGGTGTGTTCCTGATGTTTCGATTGCGACTTCTTTTCCTTGACTTCGTAACTCATCAACCAATGATTTAATGGAATACATGGTTGGCTCTCCGCCTGTAATTACAACGAAGTCGGTTGGATATTCATTTACTTTATCCATCAGTTGATTTAAAGGGACGACAGGGTGCAATCCAGCTTCCCAGCTCTCTTTAACATCGCACCAAACACAGCCGACATCACAACCTGCAGTTCGAATAAAAAAAGCAGCTCTTCCAGTATTATGACCTTCTCCTTGAATTGTATAAAACGACTCCATTATTGGCCATGAAGTTCTTATTTTTTCATTTTCCTCAGTCATTGATATTGTTGTTTCGATATTCTTTAACGCAAGCTAATCAAAAATAATGAAAATTGCGCTTATGTTGAAATCATTTCTATAAAAAATAATAAAGGCACGAAGAATCGTGCCCTTACTTATCAATAAAATATTTTTTAAGATAAAAACTACTTATCTTCAATTTTTACTTTTGCCAATTTAGCAGCATCTTTCTTTTTTGTCAAATCGTACATGATTGAACTCGAAATACAGATAGTAGAATATGTACCGACAACTATACCTATCATCAATGCGAAAGTAAATCCTTTGATTGCTCCACCATCAAACACAAAGATTGTCAACAATACAAGGAATGTAGAGAACGAAGTATTAATCGTTCTACCCAAGGTTGAGTTTATCGACATATTAATAATTTCACCAACGGGTCTCTTATGATATTTTTTCAAATACTCACGAATTCTGTCGAACACGACCACAGTATCATTCACTGAATAAGCAATAACAGTCAAAATTGCTGCAATAAATGCCTGATCTACTTCCATATTAAAAGGCATTACTCCATGAAATAATGCAAAAGCACCTAATACTATAATCACATTATGTGCTAACCCAACGACTGCGGACAATCCAAACTGCCATGTACCAAATCGTATGAAAATATAGATAAACATTATAGCAAGAGATAATAATACTGAAATCACAGAGGCCAACTGAAGTTCACTTGAAACAGCAGCTGAAATTGAACGACTACTTTCGACAGTTGCCACTCCTAATTCATCTTCTGCAGATGCTAAAGCATCCAATAGTTCAGTTTGTACCTGTGTAGTTGAATTTAGTTCTCCTAAAAGGTAATCAGTCGCAATTTCCAGACGGTAGTCAGAGTTTCTAACTTTAATATCAAAAGCAGCAGAAGCACCATTTTCCGTAATGTTGTCTCTTAATAAATCTTTAATAAAATCAATTTTATCCCCAACTGGTTCTGTAAATACCGTTTCAAAGGTTCTTCCTCCAGTAAATTCAACAGAAGGTTTAAGTCCACGAGTTGATAAGGCAACAATTGCAATCACTACAAATGCCCCAGAAGCCAAATAGAATTTCTTACGGTTTTTAAGGAATGGGATATTTAAGTTTGCAAATAAATTTTGAGTTAATTTTGTACCAAAAGTGAAGGTTCTCTTTTTCTTTAATTGGTATTCAAAGATTAATCTTGTTACAACAACTCCTGTAAATACAGAGGTAAAAATACCTATTATTAAGGTTGTAGCAAAACTTTCAATTGGTCCAGTTCCGTACATTTTCAAAACGATTGCAACTAATAGAGTTGTTATATTTGCATCTAAAATCGAAGGCAGGGCATTCTTATAACCATCTTTAATAGCCATGTTCATACCTTTTCCTTCACGAACCTCCTCACGGACACGTTCAGAAATAAGCACGTTAGCATCTATTGCCATTCCCATCGTCAACACGATTCCAGCAATACCTGCTAATGTAAGTACTGCCCCAAAAGCTGCTAAGAATCCGACAAGAAGAATAAAGTTAATTATCAAGGCAGTATCGGCAACAAAACCTGCTTTTCCATAATAGAAAACCATGTAACTAAGTACTAAAATTAAAGCAACACCAAAAGATATTAATCCTGTTCTAGCGTTCTGCGCTCCAATTGTTGGTCCAACCACCGCTTCGTCAACAATATTAGATGGTGCAGGAAGTGCTCCAGCATTTAATAAATCTGTTAATCCTTGGCTCTCCGCCAATGTGAAGTTACCAGAAATTAATGTCGAACCACCTGTAATTGGCCCATTAATAACTGGTGCACTATATACTTTATTATCCATTGTAATGGCAATAAAGTTTCCAACATTTTCAGTTGTCATTCTTCCCCATTCGTCAGCTCCAACATCGTTCATATCAACACTCACACCTCTTTCTCCAGTGTTTGGATCGATAGAAACCCTTGCTTCTTTAATATCTGTTCCACCAACTCTTGCTCTTTGGTCATCTGGAATTTTTAAAGCATATAAAGTGTAAAATGATTCTTTGGTATCTGCTCCTAACTTTTCTTCGTGTGCTCCCCAAACGAAACGAATATTGTCCATCATTAATTCTTCAGCCTTATCATTTAAGATTACATTAATTTTGGCTGTATCTTGGGATTTAGCAAAACCAAGTTGTGGGCTGTTTACGAATCTACCTTGCTGATCAAGGTTTACTTGAAGCATTTGCCCCAGAGAAGTTAATTGAAATTCTTCTTCTTTCTCTTCTTCAGTAACCTCTTCTTTTTGAACGAGTGTTGAATCAGCTACTTCGTTAGCAACGCTTGTAGAATCTGTTGAAGCATCATCGCCAAAAAGGTCTTCTTCATCATCGTTAAACAAATCATCTGAGTTATCTTGACCATCAAGACTAGAAGATTCAATTAACAAATCATTTAAAAAACCTCCAAGTTCTTGACTTTTAAAAGTCAAATAAAATTCAAGATTCGCTGTACTTTGTAAACGTTGCTTTACAGTAGCTTGGTCTTTTACACCTGGCAATTCGATATAAATTCTATTTGTTGAAACATCTTTTGTAATGTTAGGTTGTGCGACTCCAAATTGGTTGATACGGTTCTCCATAATAGTTTCAACACCATCTAGAGCTCCATCGGCTAACTTACTTAAATAAGCTGCAACATCATTATTAGAAGCTCTGTTCCCAACCTCTGAAATTACCTCATCTGTTGAAAACTCACGAATTAACCCTCTGTCTGGGTATAGTTCAGTATGTTTTCTCACGAAAATATCTACAAATTTTCCTCCTTGTGTATTATATTCCTCTAAAGCTAAATCATAAGGTTTTGCAAAATGTAAATCTCTTGGGTTAAGTGCTTTTGATTTAACCAAATCTGGCATTGAGATTTCGAGAGTTACAGACATTCCACCTTCAAGATCAAGACCCAAGGCAACACTTTGTTCTTTAACTTCCGAGAAAGTTTTACCTAAATAAACTTTTTCTTTGTTTTTCTCTTTAAGTATTTCGTTAAGAAAAGCCGACTTAGCTAAGTCAAATGCCTCATTGTCAGTTTCGAAGTTCACCCAAGTACCATTTGGCAACTCAGCTGAATCTCCTTGAACAACAGTAGCCATTAGAGCGTGAACGCTTTCTTCTGCCTCTAATTCTGCTTTTCTCTCAATACTTGTACTTACAAATGAAAAAGAAATTTGATAAATACTTACAATTAGAAGTAAAATGGTTATAAACCAGAAAAATCCTTTGTTACGCATATTTTAAAGTATCGTTAATTATTTAATAGCCCGCAAATATAGAATTATCATTTATTAATCACAACCTAAATAGTAGTTGTTTTTTTGAAATTCACTCATTTCATTAAGTATGATACCTTCAGATAAGGGAAAATTTCGTTGCTTAAAAAGTGATAAATCTTATCTTTTTGACGGTGCGAATATAATGATAACATTGATTTTATCGAGTACTTTTTAAAAAAATTATCTCAAGTCACATTGAAATCCTTTTGTCTCATTGGCTTTACACTCACTCTTTGCATTGGATTGATTCATATCTTCAATGTGTATATGCGTAACTTCCAAATAATTTGGATTATCGCCAGTAGGCTCGCATTGACAAATCCAATCTTTTTTACATGAAGTCATAAAAAACAGTACAAGGATTGAAATTAAAGAAATAATTCTCATAACAATTTGAATTTAATTAGACTCGTAAATTACGTATTTTTTTCGTAATTCTTTAAAAGCATTCAACTCTTTTTCCATGAGTCTCGTATTTCTTGCTCTGATTTACCTGCGATAATTTGTTTTCGCAACTCATCTGTTCCTGCTAATAAATCAAAAAACCTTGGTCTATCAAAGAAAGATTTTTTTGAACCGTATGCCTTGTATGCTTCTATCAACCAACCAATTTCTAATTGGCTTGCCAATTCTCCATTATAAAAATCTTTTAAATTTTTTCCATAGCATTTTTGGTTTATTAGCTTTGGATTTTTCGCTCCAAAACTTGAAACTGGAGTAAATTCAAAAATAAAATCATCTACATTTTGAAAAGAAGGATGCCCAAAAACCTCAAAAGGTGTTTCTGTTCCACGACCAATGCTCACAACCGTACCTTCAAAAAGGCATAGGCTTGGATATAATTGAATAGCAGCATCACTTCGTAAATTTGGAGAAGGGGAAACTGGTAAGGAATACGGTTGATTTTTATCGTAATTTAGACAAGAAATAACAGTTAAATCACATTGAAGTTCATCTTTCAGCCATTTCTCGCCATTTATCATTTGTGCCAACTCTCCAACGGTCATTCCATGAATTACAGGAATTGGATTAACTCCTACAAACGATTCAAATCCTGATTTACGAATTGGACCATCAACAAAACTTCCTGTTGGATTTGGTCTATCTAAAACTATAAAAGGAATTCCATTTTCAGCAGCTGCTTCCATTGCATAATACATTGTTGAGATATAGGTATAGAATCGAGCACCGACATCTTGTAAATCAAAAATCAAAAAATCAATTCCTTCCAATTGCTTATTGGTTGGTTTTTTATTGTCACCATATAGCGAAACGACAGGTAATCCCGTTTTTGAATCTGTATGTGATTTCACAGATTCGCCAGCATCAGCATCTCCGCGAAAACCATGTTCCGGAGAAAAGACCTTGACAATATTTACATTATTAGCCAAAAATGTATCTACGAGATGTGTATTTCCAATCTTACTTGTTTGATTAGCGATAATAGCTATGTGGTGCTTTCCTATAATTTCGATAATATCATCAATACGCTCTGCACCAACTTTGAGTGATTTTTCAATGATTTTCTCATTTTTTTCAGTAGTTTCGCTCGATGATATTTGCGCTGGTAAATTTTGTTGACAAGAAGCCAAGATAAATATTAAAATACTTTTAAGTAATAAATGCGTTGAAAACATTAGCTTTACAATTTTAAATTTTGAATATAACATATTACATAGCCAAGAAAATACATCAAGGTAAAAGCGAAGATAAAAAAGTTTCTCAACCTATCATTCGTTTTGCTAGATTAAGCATAATTTTGGCTATGGCGATAAACATTATTACGCTTGCTGTCGTTACAGGATTTCAACAGGAAGTAAAAGATAAAGTCATTGGTTTTGGATCCCACGCCACAATTACCAAAGCTGGAGAAATCTCTACTTTCGAGTCGGCTCCTATCATTTTTAACGATTCATTACAAAAAGTAATCCAAAATATAAACGGCGTAAAAGGGATTCAACCATTTGCCTATAAACCTGCATTATTGCAATCTGAACCCGATACTTCATTTTATACCATTCATGGAGTTGACACATTCCAAGTTCAGCAAGAAATACACGGTATTATTCTAAAAGGGGTTGGAAAAAAATATGATTGGAGTTTCTTTCAATCGAATTTAATAGAAGGTAAAGTTCCAAACACTAGCGACTCAACTCCTACAGAAGAAATTCTTATTTCCTCATATATTGCTAGAAATTTGGGATTAGAAATAGATAATTACGTAAACATATTTTTCGTTAAACAAGCTCCAGTAAAGTTAAAATATAAAATAGCAGGGATTTTTAAAACAGGTTTACAAGAGTTTGATGAACAAATTATTGTTGGGGATATCCGAAATGTTCAAAAACTAAACGATTGGGGAATACAAGCAGCCATTCGTGTTGCAGATACCATAAATCAACGAGGAGAATTTATTATTTATGCCAATGCTACAGGAGGAAACGGAAATTATAGACACAACTGGGGAGAAGGATATGAGAAAACAATCGGCTTTACATTTTGCCCAACGAAAGATACTACTTTTCAAGTGATTACATCAGACTACATAACCTTTGTTGATGGGTTCGGAGAGATTAATTCCATTCCTGATACTGCCTATTTACATATTTCTGTACATGGAAATCCATACTTGCCTTGTTTCCCAACAGCATTGGAAATAGGAGAAATTCAAAGAAACTATTTAGATGATAAAGGGATGAAGTTTTCTATTGATATTTTGGGTGGAAAAACTGTAACATTTGAATACGTTGATGGAAAAGGAAGTTTTGAAAATTATATTGGTGGATACGAAGTAGAAGTGAACGATTTTAATGAATTAAGTAATATAGCCTCCAATATTAAACAAACGATTTACTATCAAACCGAAAATGACGGTCACGATTATTTCGTGAAAACGATTGAAGAAGACCAACAAGATATATTTTTGTGGCTGGATTTTTTAGATTTGAATGTCATTATTATCCTTGTTTTGATGCTTCTTATCGGAACAATTAATATGAGCTCTGGATTACTGGTATTAATTCTTACAAAAACTCCACTGATTGGATTATTAAAAGCATTGGGAACAATGAACTGGGATATTAGAAAGATTTTCCTTTACCAAGCAGTCTTTATTGTTTTAAGAGGAATGTTGATTGGGAATATCATCGGGATTGGTTTTTGTTTGTTGCAACAATATTTTACCATTATTCCACTAAATTCTGAGGTTTATTATTTGGATGCTGTCCCAATTGAATTAAATCTATTACACTTGATATTACTGAATGTTGGAACGTTATTTTTGTGTACAGCTGCATTGATAATTCCTTCGTGGGTAGTTACAAAAATTTCGCCTGTGAAAGCAATGAGGTTTGAATAGTACCTTTAATTGGAAAGTGATTAAACACCAAACACAATGAATAAAAACAATGACATACAATTTATGCAAAGAGCTTTGCAGTTGGCGACTTTAGCAGGTGTCAATGCTTCTCCAAATCCATTGGTTGGAGCTGTTATTGTTTATAATGATAAAATCATTGGAGAAGGATATCATCAAAAATATGGAAAAGCTCATGCAGAGGTGAATGCCATCAATGCTGTAAAAAATCAGTCAATTTTAAAAGATTCGACAATTTACGTTACCCTTGAGCCATGTTCACACCATGGAAAAACACCACCATGCGCTGATTTAATTATAAAACATCAATTCAAACGTGTGGTTATTGCTTGTTTAGATACAAATTCAAAGGTTTCTGGAAAAGGAATCGAAAGGATAAAAAAAAATGGGTTGCAAGTTGAAGTAGGACTTTTAGAAGATGAGGCGCGATTCTTAAATCGACGTTTTTTTACTTTTCACGAGAAGAAAAGACCTTTTGTTGTTCTAAAATGGGCAGAAACGCAAGACGGTTTTATGGATCGTTTCGTTGAAGAGCGAGAAAAAGGAGTCAATTGGATTACACAACCGAAAACAAAATTATACGTACATCAATGGAGGAGCAAAGAACAAGCGATTTTAGTCGGGTGGAAAACTGTTAACAATGACAATCCACAGCTTACTGTTCGAGAAGTCGAGGGGAAATCTCCACATCGTTTTATTATTGATTCAAATGGAAACGTAAATCCAAGTTCAACCGTTTTTACTGATGGAAACCCTACAACCATCATTACAACTAAAAAGAATATTCCCAACCTATCACCTTCGGTAGAAGTTATTTCTTTAACAGAGGTAAATGTTCAAAATATACTTTCTGTGCTATACGAAAAAAAGTTTCTTTCCGTTTTTATCGAAGGAGGTGCAGAAACAACAAGACGCTTTATTGAAGAAAATCTATGGGATGAAGCTTATCAATTAATTGGTCAATCCACATTTAAAAAAGGACTCAAGGCTCCTACAATAAAAGGGAAGTTATTATATGATAAAAACATAGGAAAAGACTATCTAAAAGTATGGCAAAATCAATAATAAAACGATGAATAGTTATTTTTCAAAGAACATATCTCAAAAAGCAATCGCATTCATTTTATTGGTGTTGATTCTTGTCTCATCTAATCTGAATTGGGGAAGTGATCGGTGGAAAACCATTGCAAAAAGTGATGCAAAAGGCTATTATGCTTATCTTCCAGCTATATTTATTTACAACGATTTGAATTTTGGATTTTTCGATGAAATAGAGAAGGAAAAATATTATAATGAACATTTATATTATGATTATCGTGGTTATGAAGGAGCTATTATAAATAAGTATTACGCAGGAACTGCACTTTGTCAGTTGCCTTTCTTTCTCACTGCGCACGGATTAAGTCATGCCTTTGGATACGAAATTGATGGATATTCTAAACTTTATGCTATCTCCATTAACATTGCTGCATTATTCTACTTGTTTATCGGATTAATTTTTCTCAACAAGATTTTAAAACAATTTGTAGAAAAGGACTCCGTTCGGGCCTTTACGCTAATTGCGACAGTTTTTGGAACACATCTTTTTTATTATACTGTCGTAGAAGGAGGCATGTCGCACGTCTTCTCTTTTGCATTCTTCTCCATGTTTATATATTTTTGCCTACAGTATTTCAAACATTTCAAAGCAAAATACATTGTTATTCTGGCATTAATTTTAGGTGTTATTATCTTAATTCGACCATTAAACATAATGATTGTTCTTTCTCTCCCACTTTTAGCTGGCAATTACCAGGCATTAAAGAAAGGGGCCAAAACACTTACAACATATTGGAAACATACATTATTGGGTGTTTTTTTAGCTACTTTAATCGTTTCAATTCAATTCATAATTTATAAAATTTCAACAGGAAGTTTTATTGTGTATTCATACGGGGAAGAAGGATTCAACTTTTTAGAGCCACATTTTTTCGATATACTTTTTAGTTATAAGAAAGGACTATTTTTATATACACCCCTCCTATTTATCTCTTTATTTGGTTCATACTCTTTATACAAGAAATCAAAGTTCCAATTTTGGAGTTGGATTGGATTTTTTATCATTGTCACTTACATACTTTCTTCGTGGTGGAATTGGTGGTATGGAGGCAGTTTTTCCTCAAGGGTTTACATTGAGTTTATACCATTTTTTATGATACTATTTGCAATGGTGTTGGAAGGAGTAAAAAAAGCCTGGCTACGAAGCATCTTTTACACTTTATCTATAATTTTAATTGTTATCTGTCAAATCCAAACCTTTCAGTATCGATATAACGATATTCATTGGGAGGAAATGACAAAAGAAAAATACTGGGATGTATTTTTACGGATAGACAAACTTTTATAAATATATATTTTATTTTTTGAATCCAACTAAATGTCCTATCTTTGCAGTAGAAATACAAAGAAATGACAATGAATACTGAAACGTTATTTGAAGATGAAGTATTAGAACAGGTGGTGGAAGAGCGTAGTTTGGTCGTTTTTAATGATGATATAAACACGTTTGATCATGTAATTGAGTCATTAATCAAAGTGTGTAAACACAATCCAATTCAAGCGGAACAATGCACAATGTTGATTCATTATACTGGAAAATGTCAGGTTAAAACAGGTGAATACGACAAACTTGCCGAAATGTGTACGTCTTTACACGATAAAGGAATTACCGCTGAAGTACAATAAAAGAGAATAATTACAACTATTTTCTGCTTGTAGCTTGATATTAATAAATAATTACTTATTTTTGCAATCGCCCAAATAAAATCGGGTAAACAAATGGCTCCGTAGCTCAACTGTATAGAGCACTACATTACGGCTGTAGAGGTTTCAGGTTAGAATCCTGACGGGGTCACTACAAGGACTTTACCGCAACTTACCACAAGTTGCGGTAAGTGTCCAAACCCTACGCACAGTAGGCGTTCTTTGCTTTGGTTAGGTAATTTTGGTTTTTCATGGTTTCATTTGGTTAATTGAAAATGTGATACCAATGTGATACCAAAATGTGATACCAATGAAAGCAAGAATTATTTTTAATAGAAGGAAGTCGTTAAACACAAAAGGTGAAGGGCTTCTGGAGTTTCAACTTTATTTGACCAGGACATATAAGGAGTTCTATTTACACTTTCAAATGTGAGCTACAACAAACAAATAAAAGAATTACTGAGCGGTAAGAAGTTTACACCTATTAATTCTTAACAATTTTAGCAAAAAAAAGACCGTCTTAATTTGACAGTCTCCTTAAAATTAAGTAGTTTTTAATGGGATTACTCGCTCCATGTACCATCTAAAAGATCACAAGATGCCTTAAGAGCATCAATTTCAGCTTGAGAATGATCTTTATCATTCATTGTAGTTGTTGCCCCATTTGCAAAAGTGCAAGTGTATTCTTTTTTACAAGAAACCAACGCTAATCCTCCGAAAAGAACTACCAATAACATTACTTTTTTCATAATTAAAAATAGTTTTAAATTGTTAATAAATATTTAATTACGTCAAATATATATATTTTTAATTAATATTATCAATTTTTTTTAGAATATTATTTTTCACATACGCTACCCTAGTATTAATAAAAAACAATTTATTATATTTATAAAAAAATAATAAACATGAAATTTTTTATAGATACAGCAAACATCGATGACATTAATGAAGCAAATAATCTAGGAATACTCGATGGCGTAACAACCAATCCTTCATTAATGGCAAAAGAAAATATTACTGGTCATGACAAAATTAAAAAGCATTATGTAGATATATGTAAAATTGTCAATGGACACGTCAGTGCTGAGGTAATTTCTACAGATTTCGAAGGAATGATTAAGGAAGGGCAAGAGCTTTCTGATCTGCACAACAGTATTGTTGTCAAAATCCCCATGACAACAGAAGGCATTAGAGCAATAAAATGGCTATCTGAAAGGAAGATAAAAACAAACTGTACGCTTGTATTTTCTGCGGGGCAGGCTTTACTTGCAGCGAAAGCAGGTGCGACTTATGTTTCTCCATTTTTAGGAAGATTGGATGATATTTCTGCCGATGGTTTGGCTCTAATTGCTCAAATAAGGAGTATTTATGATAACTATGGATTTAAAACAGAGATTTTAGCGGCATCTATACGACATCCAATGCATATTATTGAATGTGCTGAAATTGGGGCAGATGTAGTTACTTCACCTTTAAAATCTATTCTACAACTTGCTCAACATCCTTTAACAGATATTGGATTGAAGCAGTTTTTAGCAGATTACAATAAGGGTAAATAACTAAAATAATCTTTTTTATTTTTTCTTAGACTTTTTTATCTGATCAGTTTTTGGGTCATACCCGTACGGACAATGTCTGCAACCACTTTTACAACAATATCCTCTTCTTAAAAGGAATTGTTCAGTGAGGACGATGTATCCTTCTTTTGTTTTATAGAAGTCCCCTTCAATAAATTCAATTCTTTTCTTATACATTAATAATCAAAATCGCTTACTTTACTACTTTTATTAGGGTCGCTTAGATTAATAAAAAAAGCAAGTCTATAAATTAAAGGAATCATTTTGCCGTAATTAGGGTTTTGTGGATTAGAAATTTTCAGGAAATAATCACCTCGAAGTGGTGATTGAGATGGTGTATTTATTGGTCTTAACCCATCTACCAAATCATAATAAATCGCAGCATTTAAACGAAATCTACCCCATGCTTTTGAAATTCCACCGCCTACAAAAGCTGTCATTTTCCAAGGTTTTTCTTCGTAAGAGGTTGTGTAAAAATAATAAGGGTTTTTAAGATATTCTGCTTCGGCACCTATAAAAAACCATTCTAGGAATCGATAATGTGCAAAAGCTCCTCCGCCCCACACAAAGCGATTTCCTTTAAAACCTGTATATGTATTTTTACTCCAGATATACTGCATTCTTACACTCGGTCCAAAAGCAAAATCATCTCCTAAAACATAGGCATACTTTACTGCTCCACCTACCGTTCCCCCATGCGTAGAAAATGATGCTGCTTGAATTTCAATTCCAATTTCTGAATGATTGTAAGATTGTGCTATTCCTATAAAACTTATAAAAAGCAAGTTAAAAGAAAAAAATATATTTTTCATTATTTGTAAACTCTTTAAATACAATTGCAAATGATTATTTGTTCACGAAAATAATATAATTCAACGAGACAAACAATGATTCCTATAAATCATAACATTTTTTATCATATTAGGGTTTAAATATGTAATTTCGCATTAATAATTAAATTAAATGAAAATAAAATTTATACTTCTCTTTTGTTTTGGAAATATCCTTATAAATAATTCTGACTTATACAGTCAAAACCCAACAAACTTAATATTTTCTAACGTTAAAAGTTATAATTTTGACGCAAGTTTCACAGGGTCAAGTGCAGATGGTTATCTTGTACTTTCCTTAGCTGATGTCAATGCCGTTGACATACCTGAAGATGGAACAGTTTATTCTGCAGGGGATCCTATTGGCAACTCCAAAGTTGTTCAATCGTCGTCTTCAACTAGTTTTTCTCCAAGAAATATCATTGCTAGCACAGAATTTCACTATTCGATTTTTGCCTACAATGGCAATGGCACTTCAAGAGTCTATGATGTTGGTTCTCCATTAACAGGAAGTGTTTTAACTCCCGACAGTATGTATCTACCTAATTATTATGCTACTGTCAATATTGCCTCTGCTAATTTCATGACTGCATTGCATAACGTTATTTCTCCTCATACACAACATTCTTATAATACCTATAAAACAAAGATGGTTCGAGACTTTTATGAGAGGGATACATTAAATAATCAAAAGGTCTTAACTTGCTTATACACAGGGATAAACTATATTTATACACCACCTTTTGAATTTAATACTATCGGTTTTTCAAGAGAACATACTTTTCCGCATTCTTGGTTCCCAGACAATAGTACAGGGGCAAACTATTACTCAGATTATCACAATCTCTTTCCACTTCATCAAAACAGTGCCAATTCCATTCGTTCCAACTATCCTTTTGGCGACGTTGTGAGTGATACGCTTGTAATCTACGGCGAAGGTATCCTAGGAAGAAATGCCAAAGGAAAAATTGTGTACGAACCGAGAGACGAACAAAAAGGAGATGCTGCTCGTGCTTTAATGTACATGTCTATACGATACAACGGAGAAAATGGCTTAAACTGGAGCATTCCATCCTATATTTCTTACACAATTACTTATGGTCAAGACGAAGCATTGTTAAAAAAATGGCATTTTGAGGACCCTCCAAGTCCAGTTGAACGCGCTAGAAACGACTACATTCAAACTTTACAAGGAAATAGGAATCCTTTTGTTGACCATCCTGAATATGCTTGTTATATTGATTTCAATACGATGACGTACATACCTGAAGGCTGTTTTTTGAATGTAAAAGAAGAATTACTCGATAAATCTGTGACTGTTTCTCCTAATCCTTCAAGTGAAGTTCTTTCTATTAAAAGTGATAAGGCAACCATAGAATCTTATAAAATTATTGATTTTACAGGAAGAGTCATTCAAGCCAATGATGATTTTTCACAATCAATTACATCAATTGATGTTTCGTTGATACAATCTGGAACTTATGTTATTGAAATTACAACAAGTTTAGGCATTATATCAAAAAAAATAATTGTGAATTAATCCCAAAATATACTCAACGCCTTATAGACAAGCTCATCTTCTAAGTTATAATTAACAGAAGATGTACCAATACTCGATAAAAGCGTGAAGTTTAATTTTTCACTTTGATTCTTTTTATCATTATGCATTAACCTAATAATTGCATCGAAATCTTTTGACGAAAGTTCTAAGCGAGGATACTGCTCTTTAACTAACAACTCGATCTCTTGAAATTCTTGCTCAGATAATCCTAAAATAAGTGATGACAAATAAGATTCTACAAGCATTCCCCAAGCAATGCAAACGCCGTGTTCAACAGGGTTGTTTTGTGTCATCAAATAAGCTTCTATGGCATGACCTACGGTATGACCAAAATTCATTTTTTTTCTGTCGCCTGATTCTTTAAAATCTTTATCAACGATATTGGTTTTAATCTGAATCGCTTTGAACAAATTTTCTTTACTTATACCTTTATTAAAGTTTTCCTTAAAATATTGGAAAAAATCTTTATCGTCAATTAAACCATGTTTCAGTATCTCTGCCTTTCCTGACAACAATTGATTTTTGGGCAATGTTTTTAGAAATCGAATATCACAAACTGTCAATTGAGGCAATGAAAAAACACCAATTTGATTTTTGTTTTCGCCAAAGTTCACACCTGTTTTTCCTCCAACAGAAGCATCAACCATTCCCAAAAGTGTTGTAGGGATATTGATAAAATCCATTCCTCTTTTGTATAACGTAGCGATAAATCCGCCTAAATCTGTAATTACTCCGCCACCAAGATTGATGATTAAATCATGTCTATTGATTTTTAAATCAATCAATTGCTTCCAAACTTTGGAACAAGTCTCAATTTTTTTGTTTACTTCTCCAGATTCAATAACAATCTGATGGGCATTAATTAATTCTGGTATTGATTGAAGTAGAACAGGCAAACAAAATTCTTTTGTATTTTTATCTAACAAAATAATTTTCTTGTTCTGATGATACTTTTTACTCAACAATGAGGTTAAGGTGGAATCTTGTAGTTCCCCTACTTCAACATTGCTTATAACTGAATTAATTTTTTGAATCATATTTTATAAATTTGTGATATTTCTCATAAGATCACAATATCTTTTTTACAATTTACGAACGTAAAATAAAAATTCGTAACATTGGCAAGAAATTACTATAAATAATTGAAAATTATGATTTCTTTCAACAATACTGAGATTGCCTTTCAATATAAATCGGATAAAGATTTAAAAAGAGCAAAAAAACTTTTTCAATTAGTTGGGAAAAGAGGTTTAGTTAAAATTGGTCAAAAAATCGTTCCAATTGCTTTGAAATTGCGTTTGCCAATTACAGGTATCATCAAAAGAACTGTCTTTAAACAATTTGTAGGTGGCGAATCTATGAATGAATGTGATGGCACAATTAACGCTTTGTTCAAATATGGAGTCGGTACGATTCTTGACTATTCGATAGAAGGCCAAAATGAAGAAGAAGATTTTGACACCACAAAGGAAGAAATAAAAGCAACAATTATAAAGGCAAAAGATAATCTTGCGATACCTTTTGGGGTTTTTAAACCTACGGGAGTTGCTAGATTTGACTTATTGGCTGTATTTAATGACCCAAAAGCTGTACCCACAGATGCTGAAAAAGCTGAATTTTCAAGAACAATAACAAGAATTGATGAGATATGCAGCTTTGCACATGCGCATAATGTACCTATCTTTATCGACGCAGAACATTCTTGGATACAAGACACGATTGATAGAATTGTAGAGTCTATGATGGCAAAATACAACAAAGAAAAATGTATTATTTACAATACTTATCAAATGTATCGACACGATAGGTTGTCTTATCTCAAAAAGAGTATTGAAAATGCCAAGCAAGGCGGTTATTTTTATGGAGCAAAACTTGTTCGGGGTGCATACATGGAGATTGAACGAGAAAGAGCGCATAAAGAAGGCTATCCTTCTCCCATTTATCCCAATAAATCCGAAACGGACGCAGCTTTTAACTCGGCAGTTGAACTCATGATTCAAGAGATTGAAATAACTTCAATTTGTTGTGGTACACATAATGAGGAAAGTTCTCAACTGCTCGTAGATTTGATTGAAAAATACAACCTCGACAAAAATGATTCGCGTATTTATTTTGCTCAATTATTAGGAATGTCAGACCATATTTCATTCAATTTAGCTCATCACGGATATAATGTAGCAAAATATGTTCCATATGGTCCTGTAAAAGAAGTTACGCCTTATCTTTTAAGACGTGCGGAAGAAAATACGTCAGTAGCAGGACAAACTGGAAGAGAATTGAACCTAATTTCAAAAGAATTGAAAAGGAGACAAAATGCTAAAAACTAAAATGCTGTCTTAACGCAAGTTTACTTAGTAGATTTATTAGATATTTCGTTTAGGTATTCATTGCGAACGGCCTGACTAATAGGAATAGCACTTCCTTCTTCATCTATCCGAACATAAGTGATTGAAGTTGTACAAACCACAGTTTCTTCACCATTATACAAATTTAATCGACGTGCTTCAATATTAATGGTCAAGGATGTCGTCCCTAGATGTTCAACCTCTCCATAGATACGAACATGATTACCTGGTCGCAATGGCTTTTTAAACAACAACTCTCCTACTTTAAGCGTTACCATCTGTGGTGTACGACAAAATTCAGTTGCGAAAGACCCTCCAGCTTCATCAATCCACGACATCAAAATTCCACCAAATAGATTTCCATGAATACCAATATCCTTGGTCATAACAATCATTTTCGTAATTAACTGCATTGCTTTTAAATTTTCAGCTAAAATATGAAATTATGATTGATTGGGTTATATTTTTATATCCTATTGAAAGGAAAGTTAAATAATATTGTGATTATCAGATAAAGACATATTTAATTCCAAATAGGCATTTTTTAATGACGATGGTGTATCATAAATATGATAATTTAACTTTGAAGAGGATTTCATTGCCATTACTATATAACACATTCCTACTTCTTCCTTTTGATTTACTAAGTTTCTACAAAGGTTATGGTGATAAAGTTCTCTTAACTCCATGGGTGAAAGTGAGTTAATTTCTTCAATTTGTCTAAGAGATGAATAGAGCAGACTTTTTTCGATTGTATTTCCTATTGACAAAAAAAGGTTGCGTTCTTCCTCTTTTAAAATTATATGTCCCAGATTTACGTTTTCTCCATTAGACACCCCTTTTGGGATAATACTTGCTAAACCAATCCCTTCAATGAGAACAGAAAATATTCTCCTAACTAAACCTTTTGTAGAATCTATGCTAACCAATTTATCTTCTATGCTTTCAGATAACCCAATAATAAAATCATAGTTTATCTCCCCAAAATGTGTCAACAAGAATGTTGTATCCTTATTAGCATTCTTATTCCTTATCTTCTGGAAGACAGTATCCCAATCACTATGTATCTTTAATTCTGCATTCATTGTTAAATAGTATTATGGGTTGATATATACTATTTAAAATGACGTGCAAATAACCTAAATAGATGCTTTTTATCTCAATAAATTTATATTGCCTGATTTTTGCATAGGGGTTCCGTCAATCAGAACGCCATCAAATTGATATACATAATCCCCAGTATTTACTGGTAAACCTTGATAAGTTCCATCCCAACAATCATTCATATCATTGGATTTAAAAATAATTTCTCCCCATCGGTTATATATACTTAATTCCATCGATTGAACACAGGTTCCTAGAACACAGAAAACATCATTTAATCCATCACCATTTGGTGTAAAAACCGTTGGAAAAGCAACGACATCACAATCCATGTTGACCTCAATGAGAATAGAGTCTATGGAAACACATCCATCTGGTGAAATAACTTCTATATAATACATGGTTGTTGTGGATGGAGACGCAATAGGATTCTCACATGTAACACAACTTAAATCATCAGCTGGAGTCCATGTAATATCCATTCCCGAAGGTGTTATTAGAGTTTCTATCTCAATGCTTTGTCCAGAAAGTATTTCCTGAGAAGGTGTTGTGATATCAACTGTTGGGTTAATTGAACTTCCTACTGTATATATTCCAGAGGTTACCGAACAACCATTCACATCTGTAACAGTAAGCACATAATTCCCTGCAACTGCAATAGGAAAATCTACTGAACCTGTATTATTACCATTCCATTCATAAATAAATGGTGCTGTACCTCCACTCACTGTAAGTCCAGTAATACTCCCTTCTGTACCATCACAACCTTCGTTGACAACTACAACATTGTTTTCGTTTAAAGATATTGCAGGATCTCCCTGAACAACAAAACTTGATGATGCAGTGCAACCTAAATCATCTGTAATGATTAACGTATAAGTTCCTGCAGATAAATTGTCAATATCTAAAGTGTTATCCGTCGTATTATCCCAACTTATTAAATAAGGAAGTGTTCCGCCAGAAGCAGATAATCCACTGATGCTTCCGTTATTATTTCCACAAGTAGCATTCACAATCACAACATTCGCATCATCAATGATTGGTGCACCATCTTGTGCTACACTAATTGTAGAAGATACCACAAAACAACCCAAATCATCTGTTACGGTTAACGTATAATTTCCAGCAGTTATGTTACTGATGTCAAGCGTAGTTTCTCCGTTCGACCAAAGGTAATTTAAACTTCCTTCTCCACCTGTAACAACAATTCCAGAAATAGAACCTAAAGTACCATTACAAGATTCATCAGTCACTGTCATTGGATTCAAATCAATATTAATGGGGTCGTATGCGTTGATTTGATAGGTAGCTGATAAAACAACGCAAGAATTAGCGTCTGTAACCTGCAAAGTATAAGAGCCTGGCGCTGCATTCATCAAGTCAATACTTCCCGAAGGTAAGCCATTCCACTCGAAGGAATAAGGCATTGCTCCTGTTAAAACTGAAATACCTGTAATACTTCCTTCTCCGTTACATGTTTGGTGATTAACAACAACGCTAGTTTCATCAAGTTGAAGGGTTTGAGCAGATTGAATTTCATAAGGGCCAACAGTTGTAACACAACCTAAATTATCTGAAACAGTAAGTGAATAAAATCCTGCAGGAGCGCTGTTTATATCAATATTCGTTCCGCCTCCATTTGTCCATGAAAAAGAGAGCGTTCCTGTACCACCAGAAGCCACTAGTCCTGTGATGCTACCTTGTGTATTACATGTTTCATTTACTATGACGATATTTGTTTCATCAACAACAATTGAAGATGAACTCGCAATATTTATAGGGCTTGTTGTTACAGAGCAACCATTCATATCTGTTACAACTAAAGTGTGATTCCCAGCTGTTCCGATAAAATCAATCTGATTATTTAAAGGATCCCCATCCCATTCAAATGTGTATGGGGTAACACCACCAGTTACAGTAATGCCAGTAATTTCACCATCACCACCTGCACACGACTCTGGTGTGACAGTAATAGCAGAAACATCAATAACCAATCCTCCTTGCTGTTCAATTTCAAATGGAATTGAAGTCTCTGAGCAACCTGCATCATCTGTCACTGTTAAAACATAGATTCCTGCAGGTGCGTTTGTTAAATCAGCAGTTGGAGTTATTGTCCCATTCCATTCAAATATATAATTTCCTGTTCCTCCTGATACAGTAATACCTGTAATGGAACCATTATTCCCATCACAATCAACATCTACAATGGTGGGATTTTGTGATATAGTTATTTCTGGAGATACAAAAATTTCAACTTCTTTCCTAAAAGATCCATCACAAGAACCGACAAAAAGGGTTGTTGTCGAGGTAAGGTTCGTTAAATTATATGGATTTCCAGTAAAATTAACTACATCAGTAAAATACGTTTGATGCCAATTGATTGAAGATGGTGTCATATTTCCTACCACATTTACATTGATTGAGATTGATTCTCCAGAACAAATTGTATCATTTTGAACAATTAAATCAAAGAACTGTGTGCTTTTAATCAATCCAGAAGCACCATCAGTTGCACCATTTACTGGGAAAGCAGCCATGATGTCTCCATTACCCGATCCACCAGATGCTGAAGTCGTTCCAGATTTACCTCCAGATACATTTTCTGTAGGAGTACCGTTTGAATATGCAATTAAACCTCCTGCTCCTCCTCCACCAGGTCCATTCGCTTCTACTTTTGAGTATACAAGTCCTCTTTTCAACACTTCATCCCCACCTTTTCCACCTATTGCTTCAAGATTGATTGAATTTGGGATGGTCTCTATATTAAAAATCAAAACAGTACCGCCACCGCCACCGCCTCCAGCTCCATCTCCTCCTGTTATCCCTGAAAAAGGTGGACTTCCCCCTTCTGTACTTGCAGCATCTTGACCATTTGCCGAAACTGTACCAGTCCCAGAAATATTTCCATACAAATTCAATAAAACTGCTCCGCCACCAGCACCGCCAGCAGTTCCATGTCCATCATTTTGATGTCCACCACCACCACCACCACCGAGAAAGAATCTTTCAGCATCATAACTCAACGGATGACCACCTACACCACCTGCAATTCTTCTATGATCTCCTGCGTCAGATGGGCTAAGGCTCCAACTTGTACTATGTGGAGGATCTATAAGTGGATCCCCCGCTCCATTAGCGTGCGAATAACCACCTCTTCCACCACCAGCGGAAGGTTTATTAATCAAATCTGAACTTTCTAGTGTCCATGCAGGGTCATATGAATTACTAGGGCCTCTATCTACAACTCCATAACCATAATAACTACCTTCTCCGACATTGGCCCCACCGCCACCACCAGCATTATGGAATCCACCGCCACCACCGCCGTTTGCAATGGCTCCGTATCCATACCTTGAATACATTAAGTTCTCATAAGCATTAAAATCTCCATAAATACTTTCTCCTTTTCCTCCACCAAATTCGGGATTACTCGTTCCCAACTTTCCTCTACTTGAAGTATCAGAAATTGACCCCATATTCCAGTACATTCCTCCATAGGGGTTAGATGCAACACCTCCCCGAAATCCTCTTTCGTCTGCATGAATTATTCCATTAAGGACAAAATCTTTATCAACTTCAAGAGCGACTATACCGCCAGTTGAACCATTCCATGCATCAGACGTAATACTTGTACCTGCAGGAACGGTAAGGTTATCATATCTTGGAACACGTACAATCTGTGCTTTAAACGGACCGTTTCCTTCTTTGTATTCATGTTTTGTAGGACAAGTTAAAACAATTGTATTCGTACCTTGAACTTCTTTCACTTCGGCAAATTCATATTTACCAACTACCCAATAATCATAAAGTTCTCCAAATTCGATAAAACTTTCTGACACATCAACTACTCCCCCATTTTGAATTGTATAATCTCCGCCCCAATCGGCAGTTGGCGCAGTGTATATATTGACCGTTGTTCCTTGAATGTTATATAAAAGAATTAAGTCTCCAGGCTCTAACGCATTTGAAAAACCACCTCCTATCATCTGATTACTTGCTACATTTATCGACGTTGAATTTGCGGGATGGTCTCCTACAATTCGAGTATATGTATTTACAATGTTATTTGTACCCGAAATCGTTAAATCTCCATGTTTTGCCCGTTGGTTAAAAGCAAATAAACTAATTGATAAAAACAGAAATGTTAATATACACGTTTTCATAAAATATAATATTTAGAAGAATAGACGTCTGTTAAAACTAAAAAGTGTGCAAATATCCATTTTTTCTTTTATTGATTCGTAAATTTAATAAAATATTTAATAAATCAACCAACTTAACTTCTGCATATTCATTGAGTTTTTAAAAATTATCACCGATTTATTTTATTTCAATTGAAAGCTATATTAGATTTGTAGAAATTTTAAAAGCATCAAACCTGTTAATGGCAATTTTAAAAAAAAATAAAAAAATTATAGGGAAAAGTGATGTGGCTGATATACCTGCATTTAACTTAACTGGTGTAAGGGTAAAAATAGATTCAGGAGCATATACTTCAACTATTCATTGCTCTTCAATAGTTGAAACTGATTTTGGTCTGGAAGTCATTTTTTTAGAGCCTACACACAAGGGATATACAGGTGAAAAGCATACCTTTGAAAAGTATAAAAAGAAAGCTGTTCGCAGTTCGATAGGCGAAGTACAGGAAAGATTTGTTGTCAAAGGCAACATCAAGCTATTTGAAAAAATCTATAGATGTGATTTCACACTATCAAATCGCAAAATGATGCGCTTCCCAGTTTTAATTGGAAGAAAATTTTTAAATTATAAATTTTTAATTGATACTACAAAGACAAATGAATCCTATAATTTTAAAAAACAAAAATAATAAATGAAAATTGGAATTTTAAGTCGCGATGCTAATCTTTATTCGACCAGACGACTAGTTGAAGCATGTATTAGTAAAGGTCATCAAGTTGAAGTTATCGACCACCTGCGATGCGATATTGTCATCGAAAAAGGATTGCCTCGGTTGTATTACAAAAACGACTATTTAGGAGGATTCGATGCCATTATTCCTCGAATTGGAGCGTCTGTTACTTTTTACGGAACTGCTGTTGTTCGTCAATTTGAACAAATGGGTGTATTTTCTGCTGTAAAATCTACAGGTTTATCCGATTCGAGAAACAAATTAAGGTCGCTTCAATTTTTAACTAAATCTGGAATTGGTTTGCCCAAGACTGTATTCACTAATTTCTCAAGAAATGTGGAAGAAATTATAGATTCTGTTGGTGGTGCCCCCGTTGTTATCAAGGTATTAGAAGGAACGCAAGGATTAGGGGTTGTCTTGGCTGAAACAAAAAAAGCTGCAACCTCTGTTCTCGACGCATTTAATGGAATTAAAGCAAGGGTAATTGTTCAAGAGTTCATCAAGGAATCTGGTGGTGCCGATATACGAGCTTTTGTTGTTGACGGTGAAGTAGTCGGTGCAATGAAAAGACAAGGAAAAGAAGGAGAATTCCGTTCCAATTTACACAGAGGTGGTACTTCGAGAATTATTAAGTTATCAGAGGAAGAGGAATGGACAGCAATTCAATCTGCAAAAGCATTAAATCTTGGAGTTGCAGGAGTTGACATGGTTCAATCAAGAAGAGGCCCTTTGGTGTTAGAAGTTAATTCTTCTCCGGGATTAGAGGGAATCGAAAGAGCAACCAAAGTGGATATTGCAGGGAAAATCATTGAATATATCGAAAGAAATATCAATAAACCATAAATGAAGAAAGAGAAATCATTCGAATTATTAGAAAACATTATTCCACCAGGAACGACAAAACGCCTTGCCCTTGAGGTGGCTAAACTTCATACAAACACGCCCATTCAAGTTCCTGTAATAGTTAGCCACGGCAAGAAAAAAGGTCCTGTCATCTTGCTTTTAGCTGCCTTGCATGGTGATGAAGTAAATGGTGTTGAAATAATCAGGCGATTTATAAAAAATGGTTGGCACAAACCTGTTAAGGGAACAATAATATGTATTCCAGTATTTAATGTATTTGGTTTTCTAAATCTTTCGAGACAATTCCCAGATGGCAAAGATTTGAATCGTGTATTTCCTGGAGCAAAAAATGGCTCTCTTGCTAGTCAATTTGCATATACATTTATGAAAGAAATAGCACCTTTGGTTGATATCATTATCGATTTTCATACAGGTGGCGCGCAACGAACAAATTATCCTCAAACAAGATGTGACTTTAGAAATCCAGAGGCACTTGAACTATGTAAAATTTTCAAAGCTCCGTTTATTGTTAATTCTACTTTGATTTCTAAATCCTTAAGGAGTGCCGCAACGAAAACCGGGAAAAAATACATCATTTATGAAGGTGGAAAATCAAATCACATCGATGAATTTGTTGTTAAAAATGCAATAGAAGGTATCAAACGGATAATGACGCATTTGGGTATCCGAAAGTTTGACGCTAAACCTTCGCCAGAGAGCTTAATCATTGAAAAATCAAAATGGATAAGAGCCAGCCGTTCTGGGATGTTTAATTTAAAAATACAGAACGGACAATTCGTAGAAAAGGGAACAATTTTAGCGACAATTTCTGATCCTTACGGCAAATTTGAACGCTCAGTTAAAGCCCCATACGATTGCTTTGTATTTAATACAAACGAAAATCCATTGGTCAACAAAGGAGACGCAATTTTTAACATTGGAAAAACCATGAATAAACAAGTAAACAATTAATTTCCATCATATTTCTTAAACAAAACCGAAGCAATATGTCCTGCAAATCCAAACGTATTACTTAGAACATAGTTGATTTTAGCTTCTGCTTTTTCAGTTGGAAAAGTATATGAACCAATACATTCAGGTTCAAAATTTTGAACATTAATCGTTGGAGGAACAACTTGTTCTTGAATAGATTTTACAGATAAAATGGCTTCAATCGCACCAGCTGCCCCGAGTAAATGACCCGTCATTGACTTAGTTCCACTTACATATAAAGAACTTCTCTTATTAAATACCTTATCTAGCGCTTTTATTTCAGAAACATCTCCGTTTGGTGTTGAAGTAGCGTGTAAGTTAATATAATCAACCTCGTCTGGATGAATCCCTGCCTCTTTAATAGCGAGTGTAATTCCCTTTGCTGCGCCTTCACCCTCTGGATTAATTCCTGTTAAATGATATGCGTCTGCTACCATTCCACCACCGACAATCTCGGCCAAAATGTTTGCACCTCTTCTTTTAGCATGTTCCAACTCTTCAACGACTAAAGCACCCGCACCTTCACCCATAACAAAACCATCTCTTTCTACATCGAAAGGTCGAGAAGCAGTTTTATAATCATCGTTCCTTTGAGACAAAGCCTTCAAGGAACTAAATCCACCAATGTTTGAAGAACAAACACCTGCCTCGGAACCACCTGAAACGATGATATCTGCTTTATTCCATCGGATATAATTAAAAGCATCAATTATAGCAGTTGTCGAAGAAGCACAAGCGGAAACAGGCGTGTAATTTACTCCACGAAATCCATATTCTATCGAAATAATCCCTGAGGCCATGTTAATCAACATTTTAGGAATGAAATAAGGATTAAATCGTGGTGTTCCATCGCCTTGATTATATTCAGCAAATTGTTGTTCAAAAGTTTGGATTCCGCCTTCTCCTGAACCCCAAATAACACCTATTCGGTCTAAATCAATCTGTTCTAAGTTCAACCCAGAATTTTCCAATGCTTCTCGTACAGTTACCAAAGCATATTGTGCATATAAATCGTATTTTTTTTGATCTTTTCTGTCAAAGTGTGTAGAAGGATCGTAATTTTTTAACTCACAAGCAAACTTGGTTTTAAAATTACTCGCATCAAAGGATTTAATAGGAGCAGCCCCACTTACTCCATTGATAGCATTATTCCAAAAATCCTCTACATTATTCCCTATTGGAGTTAATGCCCCCATTCCTGTTATAACAACTCTTCTCATAAGTCTATTCAGTTTGTATAATTGTATAAAAGTAGCAAAGATAAAAAATGAAATGAAAATCACTATGAAATGTAAAAAACAAGAATTAATGATTTATTGGGAACAATTTTTACACGTCGATTTTTTCAAATATCCCCCCTCAATACAGTGATATTCAAGTTCAAGAATTGAGGAAACAAAGGTATTCTGAAGCCACAATCAACTTTCTATCTGCCAATTTGGCGCAACCAACATAATAGGAATGGTTTTTGACTTATTATAAAGAATCATGACATGGAAACCAAAAAATAAGAATACAACATTAGAAGCGATTGTTTATCCTGTACTTCTTCTAATTATTTTATGGTTGATATTTATAGTAGATAAAAGTTTACATTTAGACTTATACAAATATGGTGTAAAACCAAGTACAGTGGAAGGAATTAAAGGGATTATCTTTATGCCTTTAATTCATGGTCAAAAAGACTATTCCCATATTTTAAACAACTCCATTCCAATCGTTGTGCTGCTTGGAACCCTAATCTATTTTTATAAGGAGATAGCATTAAAGGTTTTTATTTTAATTTGGCTTTTAAGCGGATTGTTATTGTGGTACTTAGCACAAAACACGCATTCTTATCACATAGGAATTTCAGGTATCATTTATGGTTTATTCGGTTTTTTATTATTCAGTGGATTTGTCAGAAAGTACAAACCATTACAAGCCATTTCATTAATTGTTGCTTTTGTATATGGGTCGATGATTTGGGGGATTTTTCCAACAGAAGAACGAATCTCATGGGAAGGACACCTTTCAGGACTATTAATTGGCCTTGTACTTGCGGTTGCCTTTAGAAAGCATGGACCTGTTTCTGAGAAATATGCTTATGAACTAGAGCCAGAAGAAGATGAAAACCCTTTCACTTTTTCAAATTTTCAAAAAACAACATCTGATAATAGCACTACAATTACATATACATATATTAAAAACAAAGAAAAAGTAGCACAAAATAAAAGTGTTAAATAACTAAAAAAACCAACAGTATTATTTTAAACACTCTTATTATATTATTAGAAATTTAAAAGTTGGGAACATCTACTCGCTCTACCAAAAAAATAAAATTTAAAAATAAATTGTATTTCTTAATATTTTTTTATTAACTTTGATTTGTATTTGACATTAAACTGCTTTATTTTAAATAACAAAAACTACTTATTTAAAGCATAAACTTAACATAATGAACAAAAACGCTTACTTTACTATTGCACTAATTCCTTTTTCAGGGATAAATAATTTTACCAATATTGGTATAACACTAAGCTCTAAATTTTTATTTAATGAGAACATAATCTCATCAGATACAGATAATAATACATTAAAAATGGATACATTCATACAAGATTATATTAAAGATGGTCAAATAAAAAAATCACAAGTTTTATATATTTAATAAGATAATCAGTATATTTGACGAACTTAACAAAAGTAAACTTAACAAATAATTAATTATGAAAACAACAAAAGTTTTAATTGCAATCCTAGCACTTATGCTGTTTGGAAACTTTTCCTACTCTCAACAAGAGGCGCAGTTTACACAGTATTTAGACAATATGCTTTATTATAATCCCGCTTATGCAGGTAGTAGAGACGCTTTGAGTATATCTGCTTTGCATAGGCAACAATGGGCTGGTTTTAAAGGTGCCCCAATGAGTACATCATTCAGCTTGCACTCTCCTTTAACTTATGACAACATTGGACTTGGACTTAGTGTTTTAAATGACCGAGTTGGCCCTACAAACGCTACATGGATTAATGCAGACGTCTCCTATACTTTAAAATTCAAAAATCATAATGGTAGATTATCATTTGGAATTAAAGGAGGAATCAATTTATTAAATGGAGACATTGCTGCTTTAAACAAACAAGATGATAGTGATGACTTATTAAATTTGCGTTATCAAAATGAAATAGACCCCAACTTCGGTGCTGGAATCTATTACCATTCTGACCAGTTTTTTGCAGGTTTTGCTATTCCAATGATTTTATCAGATATCAAAGAAATTGGGAACATTGCAAACCCTCAATATATTAATCAACGTCACTATTATTTAACAATTGGAGGATATATCAATGTGAATAGAATGCTGAAAATCAGACCAAGTGCAATGCTAAAAATCACAGAAAATGCTCCTTTGGCATTGGACCTTGATTTAGGATTTATTATGTATGACAAGTTTTGGATTGGAGCAAATTATAGATTACTAGAAAGTGCAGCTATTTATATTCAATATCAAATCTCAAACCAATTTAAAGTGGGATATGCTTTTGAATATTCAACAACAAAAATTAGAACGCATAATTACGGAACACATGAGTTATTGTTGAGTTATGACTTGATATTCAAAAACAGATCAATTGCGACTCCAAGATATTTCTAATATAATTCAATCACTATAAACTTAGAAAAATGAAAAATTTCATATATATAATCTTAGTAACATTTTTAGCTTTGCCTATGCTTTCTACTGCTCAAAATGGGCGCTTAAAATATGCTGATAAAATGTATAACCAACAGGCTTACTATTATGCCAGTGAAGCGTATGAAGATGTTCTTGAGCGAAAAACAGACTCAATAGATATAGCATCAAAAATTGCAACCAGTTATGATAAGATTGGAAATACCGAAAAAGCAATCGCTTGGTATAAATACTTACAGCAAAATGATAAAATTGAAAAAGATCAATTGTTAAGATTGGCATTGTTGGAACGTCAAACTGAAAACTATACTGGCTCTGAAGAATTGTTAGCTAGCTACCAATCGCAATATGGTATGGATAATATTGCAGCAGATTTATTTGCAAAATCGTCAATTGATGAATTAAAAAGAGATAAAAATCAATTCAATTTGAAATTGCAAGATGTTAATACTGCGAGTTCTGAAATTGGAACTTCTTTCATCAATAAAAATGAAGTACTTATTGCAAGTTCAAAAAGAAGATCAAAAGCTACTAAAAGAATGCAAGCATGGACAGGAACATTCTTTTATGACATCTACCGCGCTTCTATTAATGAACAAGGTGATATCGGGAAATTAAACCTAATGAAGTCTGAAGCTAAAACAAAATTCAATGATGGTCCTGCTGTATTCAATGAAAAAACAGGATATGTTTACTTCACTAGAAACAACTTTTTTGGAGGTAAAAAAGGAATGGATAATAACAACACAATCCTACTAAAAATTTACAAAGGAAAAATAGAGAATAATAAATTCGTTGATGTTGAAGAAGTGAATATTAACGGAGATAACTTCTCTACAGCTCACCCAAGCGTTTCTGCCGATGGAAAAAAGTTATTCTTCTCATCTAACAGACCTGGAGGTTTTGGAGGAATGGATATTTATTATGTTGACTTAAATGACCAAGGAAATACTTCTGGAACTCCAATTAACCTTGGACCAAAGGTAAACACTTCTCAAAATGAAGTTTTTCCTCATTATGACGCTTCAGAAAATATTGTCTTCTTCTCTTCTGAAGGTCATTTTGGATTGGGTGGACTAGATGTTTATGTAGCAAAATTAAACAAGGAATATATTGCAAACTCAGTGGAAAATTTAGGAGCTCCTATTAATAGCCCGTATGATGATTTTTCATTCGTTAATAATGCAAGCCAAACTAAAGGATACTTCTCATCTAATAGACCTGGAGGCCAAGGAGATGACGATGTTTATGGATTTAAGCAAAATTTTCCTATCAGAAATAGTGCAATCTTAAATGGTATCGTTAAAGATTTACTTACGAATGAGAATGTACCTGGTTCAACTGTTTACTTACTAAGTAAAAACAATGAAATAATTGACAGTTCAAAAGCTAACGAAAATGGTAACTTTGAATTTATGTTGAGTTCAATTGATGATGATTTTAAATTATTAGCAAGTAAAGATGGATACATTGACAATGAAAAAGCAATCCCTTTTAACCCAAAAGTAGTAGAATATGAAGAGGAAGTTGCTATCATGCCAGAACTTAATTATTTCTTCTCTGGAACAATTAAAAACAAGAAAACTGGAGAGTTATTAGAGGATGTATCAATTACAATTGTTGACAATAACGGAAATACAGAGTTTGGAAAACTCACAACCACAGGCGATGGTCAATTCAAATCAGAAATACTTCCTTATGAATATAAAGACAATGTATCTTATGCGTTTCGACTAGAGAAAAAAGGATTTATTACCAATACTTTCAGTATAAGTGAATCTTTAGCTTTAGAAGAAAATATAGACGTAAGTAAAAGATTAAATATTGACCTTACAGAGGTTGAAGTAGGTAAAACTGACTTAAAAGATGTGATTGAAATTAATCCAATTTACTTCGACTTAAACAAGTTTAACATTCGTCCAGATGCAGCGATAGAGTTAGACAAAGTGGTTAAAATTATGCAAGATAACCCTGGAATGGTTATTGAACTTGGTTCACATACAGATAGTAGAGGGTCAGCATCACTCAACCGTTCACTTTCTGATAAACGTGCGAAAGCTTCTGCAAACTATATCATCTCAAAAGGAATTGCTAGAAACAGAATTTCTGGTCGTGGATATGGTAAATCTAGATTGAAAATTTCTGATGCAGAAATCCAAAAAGCTAGTACAGAAGCGGAAAAAGAAGCTTTACATGAACAAAATAGACGTACAGAGTTTATTGTTACCAAAATGAATTAATATTAACATTATTATATTAAAATGCCGTTTGACAACAAACGGCATTTTTTATTTATTTCTATACTAAACCTAATGAATGTAGAAAAGTAAATTGTTGAAAGGACAATTCATTTTTTTATAAAAGACAATTCATATAAAATGATGGGTATTATTTGAGTAAAACAAATGGGGGGGTCCTTACTTTCGAAAAGTCGGAATCCTCAGCTATCTTTCTGTTTTATTATTCTCTCACCAATAATTTTGGTTCTAAAAAATCAAGCATTGTAAATCGTACACCTTCTCTTCCAAATCCTGAATCCTTAATCCCTCCATAAGGCATATCATCTACACGAAATGTTGTGGATTTATTATGAATAACACCACCAACTTCCAACGCTTCAAAAGCTTGATTTCGAGATGATATTGAATCGGTAAATATTGACGCTTGTAAACCCCATTTAGAATCATTCACCTCATCAATGGCTTCATTTAGCTCATTGAACGATTCAATAATTACAACAGGTCCAAAAACTTCTTCTTCCCTTACCTTTAATCCTTTTGATACATTTGTTAAAACAGTTGGCATGTATAAAGTATCCTTCCGGTTTCCGCCAATCAAACATATTGCTCCGTTTTCTATAGCCTCTTGAACCCAAGATTCAACCCTTTTTGCATTATCTAAATCAACCATTACGCTAAAATCCGTTTCCTTATTTATAGGATTATCAATTACCAATGATTCAATTTTCTTAATGAATTTTGAAGTAAACTCATCTTTGATAGACGAGTGAACATAAATTCGTTGTGTATGAATACAAACCTGACCAGAATATGCAAAACCACCAACCAATAATTCATTAACAGCTACGTCAATATTTGCATCCTTAGCCAAAATTGCTGCAGCATTGCCTCCTAACTCTAAAGTTACTCGCTTTTTACCAGCCTTTGATTTCATTAGCCAGCCAACATTTGGCGAACCAGTAAAAGAAAGAACATCTATAGCAGGATGTTGAACCAAAAAATCACCATTTTCACGTGAACAATGAATAACATCAAATCCGCCCTTTGGAAGATTTGTTTTGTCGATAATCGTTTTCAACAACTCGATTGTAAATGGAGTCTTACTTGAAGGTTTTAATAAAATAGGGCATCCTGTAGCAATTGCGGGAGCAATTTTATGTACCGCTAAGTTCAAAGGAAAGTTAAAGGGAGATATTCCAAAAACGATTCCTTTAGGAAAATAAACCATTTCACCTTTAAGTCCTTTGGCATTAGCTGTTCCATCAATATCGAACAATTCATGAGGCAATCGCTTTGCTTCTTCAGCGGCAATAGTAAAAGTTTGAATGGCTCTGTCAACCTCACCCTTTGCATAACGATATGGTTTTGCACTCTCTGCGATAATTAAATTAAGAAAATTATTATACTCTCGTTTTATTCCGTCAATAATATCGTATAAGATAGAAGAACGTTCAGCAGGAGATAAACTTTTCATGATGGGTTTAGCTTCTAATGCAATATTTACTTTTCCCTCAAGCTGATTTATATCGAGAAACGTAATTTCCCCAACCTCTTCGTTGGAATATGGATTTATAACTTTCATATCCTAAAGTTACTACAACCCAAAGTAAAAAACAAGATAGAATAAAAATATTTCTATTGAATAGTAGTTTCTGTAATATTATTCAATGTAGCGGTATATCTGTTATTTGCCAAACTACCAATAGCAGAAATCATATCCTCAATTGACAATTTATCCTGATCATAGTAAACCTTAATTTTACTAATCGGATTATCTTCATCAAAGTTAATCTCGACTTCAGAAACTCCACCTGTTTCATACAAGCCTTTTCTAATCACTGACCCGCAACCTTTTTGACACATCATTCCTTTTATTTCAAGTTCTGCGAAATGAGTGGGTTTTACGTCTCCTGGCTCAACAATCTCCGTTCCAACGGTTTCATTTTCACTTTTCGTATTTACACTATTACAAGAAACAATGAAAGTGATTAAAAATAAGAAAAATAGACCTTTTTTCATCTTAAAAATTTATTATCACAAATATAGAGAAAGTATAAAATAAAGTACCAAATAGAATATGAAAAAACTTCAAGCTGTCTATAATATTATTTAGAATCATTCTAAAATGAGTTGTTTTGCACTATAAATCAGACTAATATAAATATAAAAAGCCATATTAGGTTAAAATAACAAATATAATTTATAAAAAAAATCATTACTTTTTACGATTATTCATTTAATGTTTACATTTGCATTTAGAATATTATTAAACTATATGTGTAATGCCCAATTTTGAATTATGCGTAAACAATTTATTATAATCTCAAGTGTTAGTTTACTAATCACTTTTCTTTTTGCTTTTGATCACAGCATCAATCCATTTTATTTAAGTAAAAACTGGTATGTTATTTTTATTGTTTTGGGTATCCTCACTATTCTTGGGTATGCCGACATGATACAGAAAAAACATGCTATCAAAAGGGTTTTTCCATTAGTCGGAAGATTCCGTTATATTTTCGAAGATTTACGACCAAAAATGTATCAGTATTTTATTGAATCGGATATTAATGGTCGCCCATTAAGAAGAATTGACCGTTCTGTAGTTTATCAAAGGGCTAAAAATGCTTTAGAAACTGTTCCTTTTGGGACACAACTAGATGTTTATAAAGAAGGTTATGAATGGATGTGTCATTCAGTATCTCCAAAAGCTTTTGATTCTTTGGAGCAAGACCCTAGAGTTATGGTTGGGAACAAAGACTGTAAGCATCCGTATTCATGTAGTATTCTTAATATTTCCGCGATGAGTTTTGGAGCATTGAGTGCACGAGCTGTTGAAGCTTTCAATGGTGGTGCTAAAATTGGTAACTTTGCTCACAACACTGGTGAAGGAGGAATTAGTCCTTATCATTTAAAATTTGGAGGAGATTTAATTTGGCAAATTGGAACGGGATATTTTGGCTGTCGAGACGAAGATGGAAACTTCGACCGTAAACTATACGAAGAGAAGGCTAGAATTCCAAATGTAAAGATGATTGAATTAAAGATTTCTCAAGGTGCAAAGCCGGGACATGGAGGAATTTTACCAGCTTCAAAGAACAGTGAAGAAACGGCGAGAATTAGACACGTCAAACCACACACTCAAATAGCCTCTCCCCCATATCACACGGCTTTTCATACACCTTTAGAAATGGTAAAGTTTATTCAGGAATTAAGAGAGCTATCAGGAGGAAAACCAGTAGGAATTAAATTATGTATTGGACACAAAGCAGAATTTATTTCTATGGCGCGCGCCATGATGGAATTAGATATCTATCCAGACTTTATCAGTATTGACGGAGGAGAAGGAGGTACAGGAGCGGCACCTTCTGAATTTACAAACTACCTTGGAGCACCGATGCTAGACGGTTTAGCATTTGTACACAATGTTTTAAATGGTCTGGATATAAGAAAACACATAAAGCTATTCTGTTCTGGAAAAATCTTAGATGCTTTTCATATTGCTAGAGCTTTAGCTTTGGGAGCAGATGTTTGTTATTCTGCACGTGGTATGATGCTTTCTATCGGATGTATTCAGTCTTTATTGTGTAACACCAATAGATGTCCTACGGGAATCACAACACAAGACCCAAAACTTACCAAAGGTTTGGATGTAGAAGATAAAAAAGTTCGATGTGCAAATTATCACACCAATACCATTAGAGCATTTGTGGAACTTCTAGGTGCTTCTGGTCTTGACGATATGAAAAATATTACCCGCTCGCATATCTACAAACGAATCGATTTAAACCACATGATTACGTACGAAGAACTGTTCCCATCAGTTAGGGTCGGATCAATGCTTGGGGGAAATATTCCAGAAAGGTACCAATGGGATTTTGAACATTCGAATCCTGAATCTTGGGGCATTGAGGTTGATAACACAAAGAATTAGAAAAACATTTCTTGATCTTGACAAAAAAGAGGCGTACAATCCTCTTTTTTGTGTTTATTAAACCAAACTCCTTCTCGAATGTTAGTATCTATTCTTAGTTAAAAGAAAATGATAAAATGCAGGAAAAACTGTGGAATAAAGAGTTTGTAAAAATTAGTATTACCTATTTCTTAATAGCAAGTTCGTTCTACTTATTGGTTCCCGCTATTCCACTCTATTTATCTGAAGTTTTGAACGTTCCACATTCAAGAATAGGAATTGCCCTTTCTTCTTATGTTTTCGCATTACTTATTGTGCGACCATTTAGTGGGTATTGGGTTGATGTACTCGAAAGAAAGCCCTTACTGATGGCAGGATTAATTACATTTGTCCTCATCTATTTTGGATATTTTTTTGCACTTACCGTAACAACATTTGTTGTTATTCGATTTATACATGGATTATTCTGGGGATTATCATCAGTTTCTATCAATACAACTGCTATTGATGTTATTCCTTCTACCCGACGTGCTGAAGGAATTGGTTTTTTTGGTGTAAACATGAATCTTGCCATGGCAATTGCACCATTCATTGCAGTCGTTATATATGAAAGTTTTGGCTTTAATATTTTAATTGCTTGTTCCATCGGAATGGGAATATTGGCAATTATTTCTGCGAGTCTTATCAAAACACCACCAAGAGAAAAACTAGATAAAACCCCACCACTTTCATTAGACCGATTTATTTTGGTAAAAGGGGTTCCCATCATGCTCAACCAATTTCTTATGGCATTTGGGTATGGAACTTTGGTTGCTTTCGCAATTTTATATGGAAAAAACATTAACGTGGAAAATGTTGGTATCTTCTTTATCTTTTTAGCTTCTGGAATTGTCGTATCAAGAATAATTGCTGGAAGATTGGTTGACCGTGGACATTTACATAAAGTAATGAGTGCTGCACTGCTTATTCTTGCGATTGCCTTTACTTTATTTGCCGTAAACCAAACACCAACAAGTTACTCGTTCTCAGCTTTTTTATTAGGATTAGGTTTCGGAACTTTGTTTCCTTCACTTCAGACGATTTTCATTAATATCGCTCCATCTTCTCAACGCGGAACCGCAAACTCTACTTACCTAACAGGATTCGATGTTGGGATTGGAGGCGGAATGCTAATTGGTGCTCTTTTAGTAGAAAAACTTGGCTTCAAGGAAATGTATTTAATTACTGCAGCATTATATTTAGTTGCACTTGTTATTTACTGGTTCAACTCACGAAAAATATATGAAAAGTGGAAATTGAAATAAATGCTGATAATAATCTTTGTTAAAATTTTCCCAAAATTAAGTTATCTATTTTGTAATTATATAAACATTACTAACTTTGCTCTGTTATATTTTATAAGTGTTTCTTAATTAGAATAACTTAAAAACCTTTTAAATTTAAAACTAAAGAAAATCGAATATCTCAAATTTCCACAGGGCACAGACCAAGATTTTGTCAGAACCTTAAAAAAAAGAGTCAATCTTTTCTTTAAACAAAATAACTTAAGCAAACGTGCAAACTCTGGTATGATTACAAAGACTGTAATTATGCTTATTTCATTTTTAGTTCCAACTATTCTTCTAAACTTTGGTGTGATAAGTTCTCCGCTTGTTACCATTTTACTATATGTTATCTGTGGATTTGCAATGGCAGGAATTGGAATGGGTGTCATGCACGATGCAAACCACGGTGCTTATACTAAAAATAAATTTTTTAATTACATTTTAAGTCACACCCTTGATTTTGTTGGAATCAGTAGTGATTTATGGAAAATCCAACACAATATGCTCCACCATACATATACAAATGTACATGGACATGATGAAGACATTGATGCGCCAGCATTCTTATTAAGATTCTCACCAGAGAGCAAAAGCTATAAAATCCAACGATACCAACATTTATATGTATGGGGGTTTTATTCTCTTCTTACATTGTGGTGGATTACAGCGAAAGACTTTATTAAAGTACGTGATTATTATAAATCAGGTTTAATTAAAACAAAGAAAGAAAGGAGGGTTTTAACACTCAAATTTATTCCAATGAAATTGTTTTATTTTACATACGCATTGGTAATTCCTATGATTATGGCTCCGTTTTCTCCACTTTGGATTCTCCTCGGATTTATTATATCACACCTAATCGTCGGATTAATGCTTAGTATTGTCTTCCAATTGGCTCATGTTGTCCCAGAAACAGAGTTTTTAAAATCTAATGAAGAAGGTGAACTTGAAAACAACTGGTTTACTCATCAATTACGTACAACAAGTAACTTTTCTCCAAAAAACAAATTCTTAATTTGGTATTTCGGTGGATTAACGCACCAAATTGAACATCACTTGTTTCCAGGGATTTGCCATGTCCACTACCCTTCATTGAGTAAGATTGTATCCAAAACTGCAAAAGAATTTAAATTACCTTACTACGTAAACACAACTTTTTTTGAAGCGATAGCTGGTCATACAAGAACTTTGAAAAAGCTTGGGAGAATGACTAACTAAATACATAGATTTATTTTTAATCCTATAATATTTTTAATATTAAAAAATAAATTTCTATATTTGCAACCCATTAAAAGGGAAAAGTATTTAATAATTAATAAAATAAAGCTATGTACGCAATTGTAGAGATAGCAGGGCAACAATTCAAAGTTGAAAAAGATCAACGTGTTTTTGTTCATCGTTTAGATGCAAAAGAAGGAGACAAAGTAGAATTTGACCGTGTACTTCTGACAGATGACAAAGGAAAAATTAACGTTGGCGCCCCAGCTATAGAAGGTGCAAAAGTTTCTGCTAAAGTAGAAAAACACCTGAAAGGAGATAAAGTTATTGTCTTCAAAAAGAAAAGAAGAAAAGGTTACCAAAAACAAAATGGTCACCGCCAGTATTTAACTGAATTGGTGATTACTGGAATTAAAGGATAATTCAAATTAAGAAATTAGTCTTAATTATAAAAATTAAAAAAAATGGCACATAAAAAAGGAGTCGGAAGTTCGAAAAACGGTCGTGAATCACATAGTAAACGACTAGGTGTAAAAATATTTGGAGGACAAGCTGCAATTGCAGGAAACATCATCGTTCGTCAAAGAGGTACACAACACCACCCTGGAAACAATGTTGGAATTGGAAAAGACCATACACTTTACGCTTTAACAGATGGAATTGTAGAGTTTAGAAGAAAGAAAAACAATCGTTCTTTCGTTAATGTAATTCCTTTAGAGAATACTAAAGCATAAAATTCCGATTGAAGAAATTGTAAAATGCTGTCCTTTTGGATGGCATTTTTTTTATGAAAAAACTTAACCCAGTTTATTCGTGATGATACGGTTCATTATTCAAAATAGTTAAGGCACGGTAAACTTGTTCCAAAAAAAACATGCGAATCATCTGGTGAGAGAAGGTTAGGTTGCTTAAAGAAATCTTATCATTTGCACGATTATACATCTTGTCATCAAACCCGTAAGGTCCGCCGATTACAAAAACTATATCTTGCGCCTGATTAAATTTCTTTTGAAGATATTCTGAAAAACCTTTTGAGGTTGGTTGTTGACCTTTCTCGTCTAATAAAGTAACAAAATCATTGTTTTGAATTTTTGAAAGAATTGATTCTGCCTCCAAATACCTTATTTCATTAAATGAACGTTTTTTTGTATTTTTTATATCTGGTAGCTCGATAATTTCAAACGGAACATACCGTTTTAATCGCTTCAAATATTCATTTTCCCCATCTTCTAAAAATGATTTGCCTGTTTTTCCAACGTAGATTAGTTTGATTTTCATCTCGAAAATGCTGTAATGGTAATCGCTTCAATAAGATGATCTTCACCTTCTTTCTTAAACTTTAGACTCACTCTGTAATCTTTATTCGATTGATATCTTCCAACAGCATAAGAGTTTTCTACTTCTTCTTTACCTTTGAAATTAAACTGGAACGATTTTATAGGATTGGCTTTAAAAAAGTTAGTTAAGACCTGTGTTCCTTGAGATTTACTGTACACACCTTCTTTTCCATCAATAGAAATTAAGACTTTGGTAGTTCCTAAAGTCATGATTTTTTCAGCATCTCCAGCTGCAAATGCGGATTCAACCTCTTCAAAAGGAACAGTAAAGACAGAACTCCAAAAGAGTAAAAAACTAATAACTGATGTGATAATATATTTCATAGTATATCCAAATGTGATTTCTAGCTACAATACAAATTTCGTGCCTTTAATGACCATTACTTTATTATTAACTCATCATCTTTAAAAATGCTACTTCTTTCTCAGTTAATTCTCTATAATGTCCTCTTGGCAAATCAAGTTTTGTTAATCCTGCATATTCTACACGATCCAATTTGATGATTGTATAACCTAATTTACCAATCATATATTTTATCATACTTGTTTTCGGTGAAAGAATCTTTACGCCAACTTCATTACGTGGTTTTCGGTTGATAAATGACGCTTCTTGTGCATTAAACATTTTCCCATCTACAAACAATCCGCTGGTTAACTTCTCTAAATCTTCCTCGGTCATATCCTTATCCAGCACCAAATGAAATATTTGAGAAACCCTAACTTTGGGATTCCTTAATTTCGTATCTAAATCAAGGTCATTTGTATAGAGAATTAATCCACAATAATCTTTGTTAAACTGACCAACAGGTATTAAATCAACCTTAAATGCATTTTTTAATAATTGAAATACTGTTTTTTTAGAAAGGTCTGCATGAGCTTTAATACTATATTTCTCTGGTTTGTTAACCAATACATACTTTTTATCTTCACGCTTAACAGTTACACCATCAAACTTTACAACATCGGATGGCTTGACCTTGTAGCCAAGTTCGGTAATCACCTCTCCATTTACGGTCACAATCCCAGTTTCAATCATCGTATCTGCTTCTCTTCGAGAACAAAACCCTGCATTTGCAATTAACTTATTCAACCGCACTTTATCGTCAAACGAAGGCAAAGGCGCACCTCTTTTTCGTTTTGGTTTTGACCTGGGTTTTGACTCACTTTTTTTCGGAAAAGAATATTTATCCTTTCCTTTTGAAGTTGAGTCATCCTTCCGTGTTTTGGGCTTATTATTGTGTTTTTTATTCGCTCCTTTTTTCATCATAATATTATGAATTTGTTGCAAAGATACATTATTAACAAACAAAGATTAAGATTCTTGGGGATTTATGCAATTCTTTATATTCTTGGATAGAATGCTTCTTCTATGTGTTCTATAAAAGTGCCATGCGAATTATGAACGATGGAAACAATATCAAATTGCGCCTCTACATCTAACTCGTTTTCTACAATATAATTGTGTGCACATTTAATAATCTGATTTTGTTTACTTCTTGATACAGCTTTCCAAGGTGGACCAAACATGAGTGTATTTCTTGTTTTTACCTCTACAAAAACAATCTTATCAGGAAGTTTATACACAATATCTATCTCATTTCTACGAAAACGATAATTGGTTGTTAAAATTTCCAAGCCTTTCTTTTTGAGATACTGAACAGCTTTTTGTTCTCCGAAATCTCCGAGTTCTTTGGTGGTCATTTTGATGTTAATTTTTAGATTTAGATTATAAATATAGCCATTAAATCCGTAATTAAAAATCTAAACCCAAAATTCTATCTATCGTTTTATAAGAAATAGAGTGATAGTTTGGTCGAATATCAGGGTAATGTTCTTTAATCCATGCATAATTTTCTTCTGAATGCGCGACCAATTCGCCATAAATTGGTTCTAGAAACTTTCTTCTTCCTACTTTAGATAAAAACTCGAGGATATTCGGTCGAATTTCTAAATAGTCGTTCTGAATTCCCAAAACAAACCATTCGGTCATGATTTCAGCATTTCCACAATCTTTGAAACCCAATTGTGAATCAATCATCTTCATTGTATTCACGGATAATTCTCCATCAAAAGCACGAATAAACGCTTGCCATTCTTGGGTGATTTTATCTTCCCTTTTCAAATCTCGTGGCAACATACCTTCTTCCTTAACTTGGGCAGCTAATCTTTCAATTTCATTGAATCGTACGGAAGTTATCTTCACTGCTGACTCAGGAATATTGGGTCCATAAATCCAAGCAACATAATCAAAATCTAAATCATACTTCTCGATTAAATTTTTCTTTAAATATTCTACAAATCCATCTGTTGTAATAGTTTTAAACATATATTTAGAAAAATACCCTTTAATGAATTTATCAAAATTCTCTCTTCCCACCTCTTTTTCCAGAGTTATTAAGAATAAAGCTCCTTTTACATAGGCAATATCCGTCATTCCATCGTCTGGATCTCTATTAGAAAGGTTTAATTTTAGGTGCGAATCCTCCAATTGATTATTTTGATTCATCGTTTCAATTGTTGTGATGAGTGTTTGATAGTCAATCAAAAGCAACATATCAGCAATGTCTTTTCCGTAAAGTTCTTCCATGATTCGACTTTCCAAATAAACTGTAAATCCTTCATTTAACCAAAAGTCTTCCCAAGTTGCATTTGTCACAAGGTTTCCAGACCAAGAATGAGATAGTTCGTGAGCTACCAAACTAACCAAACTTCCATCTCCAGTCAAAACGGTAGGTGTAGCAAAAGTTAATCTTGGATTTTCCATTCCACCAAAAGGAAATGATGCTGGAAGAAATAAAACATCAAATTTGCCCCATAAATACTCTCCATACATGCTTTCTGCAACCTTAATCATCTTTGGAATATCTTTAAACTCTTCTGCGGCTTGCTTAACAATCGCAGGCTCCGCATAAATTCCGCTTCTATCATCAAGAGAAACATATTCTAATTCCCCAATTGCCAAAGCAACGAGATACGAGGAAATTGGTTGTTTCATTTCAAGGACATACTCGCCATTTTCATTTATAGTCTCAGAATTTTGCGCACTCATTAATGCAAGCATTCCTTTTGGCACTTTCACATACGCAGTATAAGTAAAACGATTTTCTGGAACGTCTTGTAATGGAATCCAAGAACGGGCAAGGATGGCTTGACTTTGCGTATATAAAAACGGATATTTCCCACTATACGTCATTTCAGCATCAATCCAGTCCAAAGCATCTGCATTTTCGGATGTTGAATAATAAATATTTACCTTTTGTACTTCTGAATCGATATTCACGCTCAGTGGACTTCCGTAAATAGAATGATACTCTCCTATCGAAAAAGTTGTTTCTTGTTCTTTCCCTTTTTCTCCAATCGTAACTTTTTCAATATTTAAATTTTTGGTATCAAAAACAATATGATTGGCTCCCTCATTTTCAATTTTATGCCTTGCTACCCCATGAATGGTTTTAGTCTCAAAATCAACATCCAACTCCAAGTCTAGGTGTCTTGACCTAACTTCTTTCACATTACTATAACTATGATTAGCAAGCTGATAAACCTTTTCCTCTGGTGTATCCTTGAAATTATTTTCAAGTTCATTATTTTGATTAACACAAGAAATTAATAAAACTAAAACAGGAACTATCCTTTTAACCATCTTTTCAATAATTTAAAAGTGATAAAATTAAAAGTTTATTTGACTAAATTGTTAAACATTTGTGATATTTAGTGATTAATTTCTTTTTAATTGTTATTTTCACAACCTCAAAATAAAAAACTATAAACCAATGAGTTCACAAACTAGTAGCCAAACTATACAAAGAAAAGAGATTTTTGGACACCCAACAGGGTTATTTGTATTGTTTTTCACAGAAATGTGGGAACGCTTCTCCTACTATGGAATGCGTGGTATTCTTACCTTATACATTGCCACATCCACAACCGCACCCGACCCTGGTTTGGGTTGGAACGCTAAAGATGCAATTTGGCTTTATGGATGGTACACAATGCTTGTCTATGTAGCCTCAATTCCTGGTGGATGGATCGCCGATAAGTTTTTTGGGCAGAAAAAAACAGTAATGATTGGTGGATTCTTATTGGTACTTGGACATGGTGTTCTTGCCGTACCTCAAGATTGGGCATTTTTCACAGGATTGATTCTTATTATTTTAGGAGTTGGAGGATTAAAACCTAATATTTCTACGATGGTTGGTGGACTTTATAAAAAAGGTGACATCAGAAGAGATAGTGGATTTACAATTTTCTATATAGGAATTAATATTGGCGCATTAATGGCTAGTATTTCTGTTGGTTTGGTTGCTCATTATTATGGGTGGCACTATGGTTTCGGACTTGCTGGAATCGGGATGTTAATCGGACAAATTGTATTTATTGCAGGTCAAAAACACCTTGTAGGCGTTGGAGAATTCTCTGGAGGAGATAAAGTAAGTGAAGAAGAAAAAGCTGCGATTAAACGTCCTCTGACAAAAGTTGAAAAAGACCGTGTAATTGTTTTACTTATCTCATTCCTTATCATTATTGTTTTTTGGGGAGCATTTGAACAAGCAGGTGGTCTGATGAATCTCTACACTGATTTAAAGATTGACCGATATATAGGATTGAGTTTCTTAGAAGAAATTCCTGCCGCAGTGTTCCAAGGATTGAATGCCTTTTACATTATTATATTTGGTACCCTCGTTGGTGGTTTTTGGGTTTGGTGGAAGAAGAAAGGCTACGAAGCATCGTCAATTTTCAAAATGGCCATTGGAACAATCATTATGGGACTTGGTTTTATCTTCATGTATTTTGCGGCTAGAGAGGCTGGTTCAGAGGCTTTCGGTAAAGCGGCAATGATATGGATACTTTTGGCTTATTTATTCCATACACTCGGAGAATTATCTGCATCACCAGTTGCATTATCTTTTATTACAAAACTTGCACCTTTGAAGTATGCATCGATAATGATGGGACTGTATTTTGCTGCATCAGGTTTTGGTAATAAATTGGCAGGAAATATTGGAGAGGTTTCACAACTTCAGCCTTATACTGCTGAAGTTTCCGCAGGTGCTGACAAACTGATTCCTTTTATGGAAATGATAGATATTCCAACAACTGATGAAAACAATAATAAAATAACCATTTCAGATTATCCTATCAATCATGATAGAGCTTTCGAAATAAAATCAAAAATGTTTATTGTTGACAACAACATCGTTTTTGAAGATTTTGGTACACATGTGGATATAACCGACTTTTTTAATTTACCTAGTAATGAACATGATGGATTGTTAGCCTATTTAAATGAAAATGAGGTTACAGCTGAAAATCCACATCACGCACGAATTCTTTTTGAAAAAGATGCTGATGCAAGAGCCATCGAAGCAAATCTTGGAGATGGGAAAGATTATTACGCTTCATTTGTCGTTGAAGAGCAACAAAATGTACAAGAAAAGAAAACCTTTTTAGGACTTGTACTCTTTACAGTAGCTTTTGGTTTACTCCTCATGTTATTCTTGAATAAATTGAAAGCTTTAACACACGGTGCAGAGGATGTTGAGTTAGAAAGTGAAAAAAATGAGTCAGAAGACTTATAATAATAGTAACAAAGAATAAAAAAAAATCAGAATTAAGTTTTTTAGATAACAATCATTATGGCGGAAGAAATAGATTTATCACAATTAGATGACGACCACAAAAGTTTTTTTGAAGTAAAAGTATTTGGTCACCCAGCAGGATTATTTGTTCTTTTCTTTACAGAGATGTGGGAGCGATTCTCATTCTACGGAATGCGGGTACTTCTTATAAATTTCTTAACCATTGCTGCTATTGGTAGTAATCCCGGTTGGGAATGGTCTTCAACAAATGCAGGTGCTTTATTTGGTACGTATGCAGGACTTTTATATCTAACTCCTATCGCAGGAGGAATCATTGCCGATAAAATAACCGGATATAGATGGGCTGTTTTAATTGGTTGTATAATCATGACACTCGGTCATGCTTCAATGGCAGTTGAAACTGAGATGTCTTTATATCTAGGCCTTGCACTATTGGTGATTGGAACAGGATTTTTCAAACCTAATATTACGTCTATTATTTCTGAAATGTATGTATATCTTCCTGAAAAGAAAGACTCTGCTTATACCTTATTTTATATGGGTGTAAACTCTGGTGCTTTCTTTGGAATGATGCTTTGTGGATATTTAGCTGAAAAAATCGGTTGGTCATGGGGATTCGGATTAGCAGGGATATTCATGTTATTCGGAACGCTACAGTTTTTACTTGCTAAACCGCTATTTGGACACATTGGCGAATCTCCTAGAAAATTAAAAAGACTTGGTATCAAAAGATTCGGTGAAGATGTTGAAAGTGAAACTGAAACAACTAAAACGGGAGAAACAATAGTACATCACGCTACTCCTTCTCAAAAGGAGGCCGATAAAAACAACCGTTATACCTTGCTCGACAAAATATTAATTGTTGTTACTTCTGTTATTGGATTACTCTATCTTATTGATGACCCTGTGTCTAAAATATCAGCCACTAAGGGAAATGAAATAAATTTACTACCAAAACAGTTTATCTTTGAATCAATGTCAGGTCCTCTCGTAATCTTACTGATTGGACTTATTCTGTTTATTGTTCTCATAGTTAGCAGGATATCTCGTTACAGTAAAATCGTTCGTGACAGAATGATTGCAGTAATTATTTTCGCATTCTTTACCGTTTTATTCTTTATTCCTTTTGAACAAGCAGCAACTTCTATGGTAATTTTCGCAAGGGATTATACAGAAAGGGTCATGACGGGGAATGCTGCCATAATATTTAATGTTGTAAATACACTATTAACTGTAATTCCTCTATTGATTATTACTTGGGTACTCGTTCTTTTATACAGAAGGTCATTTAAGAAAATACCTGGCAGTAATATTGTTCTCATTATATGTTTTGCATTAATGTGGGGATTGGTTGGTTGGATGTTAAATCGGGATTTCAATACAAAATCTTATGATGGATCTTATCAAGCAATTTTGGTTGAATCTACAAATAATGATGGGAAGGTAATACAAGAATACATTCCTATTACAGAAGCCAATCCTGCAACAGAGGGTTCGGAAATTGTTGAGCAAACACTAGATTTTGCAACAAATGAAAACATTCAGATAGGTGATGCTGTTGCAGTTCATTTTGAGTTGGGTAAATACGTATATCTAACGGCAAATCAGACAAAACAGTTAACTGAAGACTATTTAACAGCAGGAGTGCCTTCAAACATTGTACCTGTAACCGTTACAAAGGAAAAGTCGAATGAAGTAGAGATAACAGCATCGTGGTTTAGTATTCTAAACTCTTTCTTTATCATTGCTTTTGCATCTTTCTTCTCTAAATGGTGGGATAGTAAGTACAACATCCCAGCAGCTTATAAATATGGTTTCGGACTCATTGTAATGGCAATTGGATTTGTTGTGTTGGCAATTGGAGCCAGTGCAATTACCCCCGGAGCACCTGCTGGTGCAATCAAGGTGGGTATGGTCTGGTTAATCATAGCCTACCTCTTCCACACTTTGGGTGAGTTATTCTTATCTCCAGTTGGCTCTTCTTATGTGAGTAAACTCGTTCCTGGAAGAATGATTGCACTCATGTTTGGAATGTGGTATTTGGCTATTGCAATTGGAAATAAAATTGCTGCATCACTCGGAGGAATGGTTGATAAAGCACAATCTGACCCTGATTTTAGCCTTTCTAGTTTCTTTTGGCTATTCGCAATTATACCAGCTATCGCAGGCGTAATTGTAATCCTATTAAATAGGCCAATTAATAAGCTGATGCACGGAGTTAAGTAAAAAATTAGAAAATTCTCAATTTAACTAATGTTTGATTGAGAATTTTTGCTTATCTGAACCCAAGTGATATCAATCAAATTCAAATTACAAGGTGAATACATTGAACTTATTCAGCTATTAAAAGCGACAAGTATTGCACAAACTGGCGGTCATGCAAAAATGATTGTAGAGGAAGGATTGGTTGTCAGAGAAGGAAAGAGTGAAACAAGAAAAAGAGCAAAAATTAGAAGGGGAGAAATCATCAAAATTAATGATGAATTCGAAATAATAGTATTATAAATTTTTTACTTCTAAAAAAATATAGTAACTTTATTAGTAGCCATATTAGTCTTTATGATATTATCAGCATGAAACCAAGTACGGAATTGTTTGAATTAATAAAGTCACTTACAAAATCTGAAAAACGTTTTTTTAAGTTGACTTCCTCTATACAATCAGGCAGAAAAAATTACTTTAAACTATTTGATTTCATTGAGAAGCAAAAAGAATACGATGAAGCTGAATTGAAAAAATTCTTTAAAAATGAGACTTTTATAAAACACCTTCCTTCTGAAAAAAATCATTTATATAAACTGATTTTAAAAAGTTTAAGACAATTTTATGGTGAATCTTCTGCGGGAAGTATTATTCAGCAGGAAATTAAAAACATTGAGATTCTTTACAACAAAGCTTTATATTTTAAAGCTAAAAAGTTCATCAAAAGGGCCAAAAACTTCGCTCATGAACATGAAGAATTTTATTACCTTACAGACTTACTCTCTTGGGAAAAAATATTGATTGAAGAATCGTATGAATCAGGCGATTTTGATGTTGACTTAAATAAAATAGTAGAAGAGGAATCACTTGTCATTGATAAATTGAGAAATCTTGCCGAATATCAAATCTTATATTCAAAAATAAATGCTATTTTTAGAAGTGATGGCTTCACTCAGAATGAAGAACAAAGAGAAATGGTTGATGAAATTGCAAACCATCCATTAATCAAAGGTGAAAACACTGCTTTATCTGTTCGGGCATCAACAACTTGCTACTATATTCAAGGACTTTGTGCTGCAACAAAACGAGATTATGAAACAAGTTACATTAAATTCAAAAAAGTAAAACAAAAATTAGACAAGAATCCAAAAATCAAAGAAGATTTAGCCCAAAGATATATATTGACGCTATTTCATCTGATACAAAGTTATAGCTTAGACAGAGAGTTCGGCAAGGCTCAAAAACAAATTAATTTAGTAGAAAAGCTGAAAGACACAAAAGGATTTAATTCTTTAAATCTAACATTACGTATCAACAACATCCTATTAACAGAACAAATGGCGTTATATGTTAGACAAGGAAATTTTGATAAAGCGCTTAAAACCTTAGAAGATAATTATGAAAACAATAAACTATTAATTGAACGTTCTAGCAAAGAACAAAAAATGAAATTCTATTATGCAGGAGCCTACACCCTTTTTGCGCATCGCGATTTTAAAGAGTCTTTGAGATTTATCAACCTTATTCTCAATGATAACAAACATCAATTGAGACGAGATATATACATTGCTGCTAGAATCTTAGATTTAATGATTCACTTTGAACTTGGAAATTATGACTATCTTGAATATTCTTCAAATGCTGCCCTTCGAAACATAAAGAAAGACAAACGTGACCATGAGATTGAAAAAACATTTATCAAACAAATAAAAAAGTCAGCAAAAGAAGCGACACACATTACGGCAATTCAAACTCATGAAAAAACACTAACAGAAGTTAAAAAGTTGCTAGAAAATGAAGAAGAACAAGCTATTCTTGACTACCTAAATATTGTGGCTTGGATAGAGTCAAAAATCACGGGTGAATCGTTCATAAATTTATCCAAGAAAAGTATTCTTGAAAGAAACAGAAAAAAGCAGGAAGAGAAAGCTAAAGCTAAAACTTCACCCCGAACGTAAAGACAATATTATGAACGTTTGTGTGAAACATAGTTCTGTTTTCTATTTTAGATGGGTCGAAAGCATAATAATCTTCACTTAATTTAAGTAAGCGATAACTTAAATCCAGATATATAAACCTGTTTTCCCAGCCAACTCCTCCAGCATACGTCATGTTTGGAATGTTTATGCTGCCAACTCCTTTTTTATATGGCTGTGGTAAGATTCCTAATCCTAATCTTCCGTAAAAGTTATTAAAAATCATATATTCAAAACCAATTCTTGTGTTCAAAATAGTTCTAAACTGATTTTTTACTTCTTGATTCTCTACCGCAAAGTCATAACCAGCAACAAGGAATTCTCCAGTGTTTCGACTTCTCAATTTTCCTCTAGAAAGACGAGACATTTCAAGATCGACATTTACTGCTCCTCGCGCACCTAAAATGTAAGCAAATGAACCCCTTAATTTCATGGGAGTCGTCAATCGGTACTTATATTCTCCTCTAGGAATATATGCGGGGTGAATTTCTTCAACACCATAATTATGAACACCTATCATGTTGGCAGACCATTTATCTGTTAACCTAAAAACCGTTGGTGTTTCAAAAGCTAAACCAACCCTAAATTGATCGATTGGTAAATACATTACCCCGAGTTTAAGGTTAAACCCAACACCTTTTGTAGTCTGTTCATATAAGTATTCAAAAGACCTTAAACTTGGAGCACCTGGCTCCAATACTTTTTCATTGTGATGATAGTTTTCCTCATATTTAATATTTCTCACTCCAAGACTAATTCCATAATAAAGTACATTCATATAATTTTCAGAATAACCTAAATGGAACTCTCCCATTCCCCCATCTGTTTGTATTTTTCGATGATGATACATGTCTCCTGCTGTTAACAGCGAATAATATTCTCCTGTGGTAGGGTCATAATTTACTCCTAAAATATCATAAGCTAACCCCGTCGTAAATGGTCGCTCATCATAAATAAATACAGGGTCAACTCCATAGCCGTCATTTGCCAAAACATCCAATAGTGAATAATAGTTTTGACCTTCGTAAGTCCTTTCGTTGGCAAAATTCTTTAACCTTGTGTATGCAAGTGTTATTTGATTATACAAACGACCGCGTGTGCGTTCGCTAATATCATTTGCAAATACAACACCAATATTTCCTAATGTAAATTTATTTCTACCAGAAGATACTTCTGTACCGTTGTATATTCCTTCATTTCTAAGAATGCTGTTATTAAAACTTAAACTTGCTGTAGATGAAGAGAATCGTCCCATACTCGCTGGACTGATTTGGATAGCACTCAAGTCTGCTCCCAATGCACCAAACGACCCAGCCATTGCTTCAAATCGTGCAGACCCAAAAATATCTGTTGTGCTATACCTTAACACATCCACTTCATTTTGAGCATAAATTCCTTGAAATTGCACTAAAAACAATGCAATGTAAAAAAAAACTTTCATGTAACTCTGTTTTATTATCTACGCATTGAAGATCCTTTTGTCCCTACACTTCTAGAAGGTGAACCTCCTCGACTACTTCCTTTTGAAATACTACTTCCACTTGACATTCTCCCTCTATTCATTGATGGAGTGCTAATGGAATTTCTAGGTGGTGAAGGAGTACCAAAGTTGTTATTTATTCTTCTGTTAGAAGGTGAACTATTTACAGTTGGCCTTCTCGTGTTTGATGAAGGATTAACAGATGTGCTATTGCTTCTTCGCAATGAACTATTTGGTGTATAAATTTGGGTTCTGGTATTTGTTTTAGCCACACCGCTTGAAGTTGTCGTTGTACGATTTATACTTGATGAAGTTGCTCGATTTCCTCTTTGTACTGGAGAACGATCGGTTTGAACAGAATTAATTCCACCTCTACCACGTACACCTGCATATTCATGTCCTGTCGATTCTGTCAAATTTTCTACTCTTCTCACAGTTGCATTTGATGTAGTTGTTGGTGCAGTAATCATTCCTGTTTTTCCTGTTGACTCTAAAGTACTTGGATATGAACTTGAACGAGAAGATGACGAAGATAAACTTGAACGTTTCCCGTAAAAAGTTGAATTATTTGAACTCACGTTTGTTCCTGAATTTCCACCATAATATCCTCCGCCATAAAAGCCAGAGCCATAATAATACGGATTGTAATAATAAGGGTTATAATGATATGGATTGTAAAAACTTCCATAAGTATTATAGCCATAAAAATCACTATAATAAGGGCTGTAGAAATTATGATACCCAAAGTTTGAAAAACCTGGTCGATAAAAAGGATCATACATACCCATTCCATGAAAAGCCATTGGTTGATTTGATAATGTCATTCCCATTCCAAACGGCATTACCCGCATATTATTTCCAATGAATTGACTTTGAATATTACTGTTTTCTCTTGATCTAAATGCATTAAATGATGTCAAATCTGATTCGTCGCCACCAATATCCATGATAGAAGGTGCTGTTACATATACATCATTTTCAGACATATATTTATAATTTGAACAAGAAGAAAGTATTCCTATTCCAATAAACAACCAGGAATATTTAACAAGTCTTTTCATTTCATCTACACTTAAATTGATATAAAGATACATATTTTTAATCCTATTACAAAATGAGTTCTTACTTTTGTAAATATAAATAGTAACTTTAACTTTTTTTATTAATTAATTATTTAATATACAATTTAATATACAAAAATCATTCCATAATGTCAAAATTCACAACAAGAGAGAAAGATTATTCAAAGTGGTACGGAGAAGTTATTGAAAAAGCGGATTTAGCAGAACACTCGGATGTTCGAGGTATGATGGTTATTAAGCCTTATGGATACGCTATTTGGGAAAAGATGCAGGGTTATTTAGACAAAATGTTTAAAGAAACTGGTCATTCCAATGCTTATTTTCCACTATTTATTCCAAAATCTTATTTGAATAAAGAAGCGCAGCATGTGGATGGCTTTGCTAAAGAGTGTGCTGTTGTCACACATTATCGCTTAAAGGTTGACGAAAATAATCAATTAAATGTTGACCCTGGTGCAAAGTTAGAGGAAGAACTAATTGTTCGCCCAACCTCTGAAACAATTATATGGAATTCATATAAAAACTGGATTCAATCATACAGAGATTTACCTCTATTAATCAATCAGTGGGCAAATGTTGTGAGGTGGGAAATGAGAACAAGACTTTTCTTGAGGACTTCTGAGTTTTTATGGCAAGAAGGTCATACGGCACACGCAACCAAACAAGAAGCGATAGAAGAAGCTGAAAAAATGCTTCGTGTCTATACAGAGTTTGCTGAAAAATATATGGCCATGCCAGTTGTTAAGGGCTGGAAAACAGAATCTGAAAGATTTGCTGGAGCAGAAGACACGTATTGTATCGAAGCTTTGATGCAAGACGGGAAGGCCCTTCAAGCGGGTACTTCTCACTTTTTAGGTCAAAATTTTGCAAAAGCTTTTGATGTAAAATTTGCTAACCAAGATGGACAACTTGAGTATGTTTGGGCAACTTCTTGGGGAGTTTCAACAAGGTTAATTGGAGGATTAATTATGACACATTCAGATGATGAAGGATTGGTTTTACCTCCAAAATTAGCTCCTATTCAGGTGGCAATTGTTCCAATTCATAAAACTGACGAACAACTGGCTCAAATAACAGAAAAAGTAAATCAATTAATCGAGAAGCTAAAAGTAGCTGGAATTTCGGTTAAATACGACGATGACAGTAACAAACGTCCGGGCTGGAAATTTGCCGAATATGAGGCAAAAGGTGTTCCGATTCGTATTGCGATTGGTCCAAGGGATTTGGAAAACAACAATGCAGAAGTAGCTCGTCGGGATACAAAAGAGAAAAATGTAGTTTCTTGGAACAATATTGATAAATATATTGAGAATTTACTTGATGAAATCCAAGACAACTTATACAACAAGGCTTTGGCTTATAGAAACTCTCATATCACAGAGGTAAATTCTTATGAGGAGTTTAAGACTATTCTGGAAGGAAAAGGAGGTTTTGTTTCAGCTCATTGGGACGGAACAAAAGAAAGCGAAGCGAGAATAAAAGAAGAAACCAAAGCAACCATTCGATGTGTTCCTCTAGATTCTAAAGAGGAAGATGGCAAGTGTATTTTAACAGGGAATCCTTCTAAAAGAAGGGTCTTATTCGCTAAGGCTTATTAGTTAAATTGTAAACTCAAGTAAAAATTTATTTTAATTTAATAAATTGAAAGCATTATTTACTCAATGATTCGATTTATTTATCCATAACATATATGACGCTATGACAAATAAGCCAATTTCTAGAGAATATCTGAATTCAGTTTCATTAATTTATTATGTCCTAATGGCAGGAATAATTATGTTCTCAGGTGTTGTTTATTTTCTATTAATTGACCAAACACAAGGAATTTCAGACGAAAACTTTTATAATATCGCCATATATCTTGTCCCAATAATGTCTATTGGAACATTTATTGCTGGAAAAATATTAGCAAAGCAAATCAACCAAAAAAATAAGAATAAGTCATGGGGAGAACGTTTAGATGGATATAAAACCGCCTCCTTAATTAAAGTTGCAACACTAGAAGGATCAGCTCTTTTCTCAATTGTTTGTGCGCTTCTAACAAATCAAATAAAGTTTTTACTTTTTGCTGTCATTTTACTCTTGATAATGTTTTGGGAGCGTCCATCAGAGGGTAATATCAGAAAGAGTTTAGGATAATTATAGGCTGTTCAATCAATTAAAATTTTACAACTGTCTTAAAAATTGAATCCGCTTTTCAATTGGAGGATGCGTTGAAAATAATCCGCCTAATCCACCTAAAAACCCTTTAGACTGCTCTCTTGGGTCATTTTCAATAAACATTTGTTTTACATCATCGCTTGTAACTTCTTCGACGTTAGAACGACCCGAAATTTTTTCTAAAGCTCTTGCCAATCCATCTGCATTTCTAGTCATTTCAACCGCACCTGAATCCGCCATGTATTCCCTTTTTCTACTCAAAGCGAGTTTAAACAAAAACGAAAGAAAGTAAGCTATTGCAGCAACAACAATGACTGCAATGATAAGAATTGCACCTCCGCCTTTATCATTATTGTTTCTTCTACTAGAAAAAGCATTGTTGTAAAATAGGGAACGTACTGCTATTTGCATGATAAAAGAAAAAATTCCTACAAAGATAATTGACACAATTAGCAAACGTACATCATGGTTTCTAATGTGCATCAACTCATGAGCGATTACACCTTCCAGCTCATCATCTGTTAGTGCATCAATGATTCCTGTTGTTAATGTTACGGTATAAGTTTTATCATTTATACCACTTGCAAACGCATTGAGTGCACTACTTTCAATGACTCGTAATTGAGGCATTTTCATTCCAACACTCATACAGAGATTTTCTGTGAGGTTGTAAATCCTCATATTTTCCTTTCTGCTAATAGAGTGAGAATTTGCAGCACTATTAATCATTGCGGTATTCCCAAAATATGCAATCACAAACCAAATACCAACTATTAATAGAGTCATTGGAATTGCTCCGATGAAATACTCCATAGCAAGGTTAAATGAATTCGGGTCTTCTGGATTGTAAGTCAATATCAAAGTAATAAAGAAAACCATTGCCAACACGAGCAAAGGGAATGCCATTAATAATAATATCGACTTTCGCCTGTTGGTTTTGATTTGATGTTGAAGTCCTACGTAAGCCATACTAACTATCTAAACATTAGGATAACGCGAAACAAAAATTAGAAACGGGAAGCTAATCAAGTTTGTTTCTATTTTAAAATTTAATTTCGGGTGCTTTTTCTAAAATCACTCTTTGCTCTTCACCTAAATCAAACATTGGCTCTGTTTGGAATCCAAACATACCTGCAAAAATCAGGTTTGGAAACTTTTGTACAGATACATTCAGTTCCTTTGTTGCAGAATTAAAAAATCTTCTTACCGCAGCAAGTTTATTTTCAATGTCAGACAACTCATTTTGAAGTTGCATAAAGTTTGTGCTTGCTTTTAAATCTGGATAAGCTTCGACTTGTACATTTAGACCACTCAAAGCAGATGACAGCTTTTGTTCTGCTTGAATTTTCTCGTTAATGGTTGATGCATTCACAGCTCCAGTTCTTGCAGCCGTAATTTCTTTCAAAACATTACTTTCATGATCCATATATCCTTTTACGGATGCTACAAGCTGAGGAATCAAATCATGACGTTGTTTTAACTGAACATCAATATCTGCAAAAGCATTTTCTCTACTTTCTCTAAGCCTTACGAGACTGTTATAGATGCTGATTATCCAAATCACAAGAACACCTATAACGATTAAACCAATAATTAACGGACTCATATTCTAAATTTTATAATTTTTATAAAGATAAATATAAAATTCATATTAATATTAGAATTTTAATTTTATTAACACTATTGTCTAATCAAACCATAATATCCATTGCTTTGCGATGAATGACAGCGGTTTATCTTAAATAGAATCAAGATTCTTTACTTCTAACTTTAAAGGCAAATACTTCTATATAAATCCCGATAAAATAGTTTAGTCTTCTTTAGCTCTTCATTTACGGAGAAATCGATAATTCGAATTATCTGTATAAAAAAATGTCCACAAATCTATATTTATGGACACAATTTTATTTATTTTTTAAAACTTAATTAATCGACTCTCAATTCTTGATCTTGGTTTTTATCTTTATATCCTAAATGTAATCTAAGCGTAAATCGAATGGTATTTTGCAATGGATTGTTTCTTCGAATGGAAGTTAAGTATGAAAAATCAATACCAAATAACTTATATTTCAATCCAACCCCAAATGTAAAATGTTGTCTTGCACCTTTATTTAAGGCCTCATAGAAAAACCCTCCTCTAGCCGCAAATAAGTCGTTATACCAATATTCTACACCTGTTCCAATCATAATTTCAGACAATTCCTCTTTAAATTTAGTTCCTTTAGCCACTTTGTACTCACCATTGTTTTCAATCAAATTTCCATTTGCGTCACGTTCTAAAGAACCTGGTGCATCATAAAAAGATTGAATCATTCCCATAACCACACCAACATTTGGGTCTTTCCCAGAACGAATTTCTCCAGTTAATGGGTCAATATTTGGTGCAGTTGGGACCAACATTTTTGATATATCAGTTGCCCAAGTAACGTTGTTATAAGCATCAATGTCAAATGTTAGTGCAGTTCCAATTTTTAGATTTGTTGGTAAGAAATCTCTATCATTTTCTACTGTATAAGCAACTTTATTACCAATATTGTTAATTGTGACGCCCACTGCGATTTTCCCTGGCGTTTTACCATAGCTAATTTCATCATTAAAATATGAAAATGAGACATCTGCTGCCCCTGCCAATCCAGCTTTTGTAGAAGAACCGCCAACAGAAGCGTTTGCAGTTAAGTTTGAATAAATAAACTTACCATTTAGCCCCAACGAGAAATTGTTATTCAATTTAAAAGAATAACCTGCTAATAATTCGAATTCATTGGGTTTGTGGACCCTAGTTTCTTGCGCATACTCATCCGTAAAAGTGATTTCTCCCAGACTAAAATATCTCAAAGAAGCACCAATCACGTTTCTTTCGTTTATCTGATAGAATCCTGCTAAATGAGAAAGGTGAATATCTGAAGCCAAGTTTTGCAACCAAGGTGAATAAGAAATAGAGATTTCAGATCTTTCTTTTGTAAAACCTAACATCGAAGTGTTCCAGAATAAAGAATTAGATGAAGGGCTTAATGCTGTTCCTACATCTCCCAATGCTCCTGAACGGGAATCAGGAGTAATTTGCAAAAAAGGCACTGCAGTAGTAATTGTATTTAATTGCAGTTCTGAAGGATCTTTTGATGCCACATTTCCTGTTTGTCCAATTGTCGTCATGCCGATAAAAACGGTCAAACTAGAAAGTATAATTTTTTTTGTCATTACTTTATATTTCAATATATTCTATAATTAAAAAAACCAAAAAAGAATTAAGAATCATAGATTTTTTCAATAAGTCAACAAATATACGTAAACATTGAAAATTTATTGTGTTTTTATTTTAAAAGATATAATTTTTGTATTTCCTGAGCTTTATCTCCATCTGGTGTTTCGACAGTTACTCTGTAAATATAAACACCTCTTGCCAATTCATCTCCAAATTCATCTCTACCATCCCAAAGAATTCCAGCTGTTCTAAACCCTTGTGTTTCTATCAATTGATTAATTGTTTTAACCAATCTTCCTGTTACGGTATAGATTTCGATTTGGGTTTGCAGTGCCTCACAAACTTGATTGTGCTCAAAGAAAAATTCTGTATGCGTAGTAAATGGATTTGGATAATTTAAAACATGATCTAAAACCAATTCTCTATCTTCTTGCACTACAAACTCTATTCGCCATTCACTTGAGTTATTATTTACATCCCAAGCTTTAAACGTTAAAGTATGCAATCCTGGCTTCAATTTACTAAGCTGATAACGAACTTCTCCACTTTTATATGTATCTAAATCAGATTCATAGAAATCATTTAAAACAATTGCTTTATCTGTTTTGTCATCAATAATCAAGGTAATATCATGTCCGATTCCATTTCCAACTGTATTAATTCCGCTTTCATCGTACAACTTCGCAATCAAAATAGGAGTTTCATTGGTAATTCCACCATTTACAAAGCTATCATCATTTAAGTATAACTCAACCAATGGACCTTCATTATCACTAAGTCCTGTAGTATCAATACCGCCAATGATAAATCCATTAGAATATCCGCCAGCGCTTTTGTTGGCTTCACTCCATGCGTAGAAACTCGCTTTTCCTTCACCGTAAGCGTAATTAATATCTTTTGGCACGATAAACTCAAAGTCTAACTCTCCATTTTTAACAGTTGACTTTCCCCTAAACAGAATACTTTCTTGCTTTTCAAAGTCGATTACTGGTGAAGTAAGATCTTGCCCTAATGTAGCTGCAACAGTAGGTTTGTCAAAAATAGTATTTTGAATTATTCCATTAAAATTACTTAGCTTATTTCCATATTGATCTTCGATATGTGCTTTCATTCTAACTTTTGACAATGCTTTTAACGTATCAACACCCGAAGTAATATGAACACCATTGATGCTATCTAAAACCACTTTTTCATAAGGCAAAGCAATTCTCAAAGCTGGGTCCCCAACCAACATAAAACTTCTTTTGTTTACATTAGCAACAGCAACATTATTTTTAGTATTTGTTATAATATCACCAAAAGTAGGTGGCTTTAATTCTGAATCTCGCTTAAAAGTATATTTAAAAAACTCCTTTGTTATCAATGAATTTGTGGTAATAAAAACCGCCCTTGATGTCGTCATTAGCGCAATTGCTCCACCTTGGTCATTCAAAGACATATATTCTCCAATAGAAACCCTTTCGTTATCATCCACTCGTGCAAACTCACATGTTGCAGACATGAACAACATTAATTTATCAATATTTCGATAAGCCTGTGTTTCCCCGATGGTCATAATCCTTTCTGATGTAGCTCCAGTTGGACCTCCATGACCTACAAAACAAGAAACCAAAACTCCAGCTTCTATATTTCTGCTAATATCCTCATTTACATCAGGATAACGTTCTCCACCAGCCGTTGTAATTTGTGTATAAGCATCTGAGTAAATCTTTTTAGCATTCATTTCAGGATGATTAGCAAAAACATAATTTGCAGATGGCTCTAAATCATTGATAACAAAAGTACCGCTTTCTTCATCATCTGCAATAACCATATATCGATTTCTCCAATCTCCGTGTGTTGTATTATCTTCTTCTTTATCACAACAGCCATCTCCAACCTGTGCAAAAAGATCGGAACCATTGTTCATATAATGTTCAACTTTGTCAACCAATATTTTTGCATCTTGTTCTTGAATTGCAATAAAACGACCGATGGCAATATCTAACAAATCAGTAGCCCCAAAAGATTCTGTATCATCTAACAATCCGAAATAATCGTCTGTAACAACAGAAGATGTATATGATTCTGAATTTTCGGTTTCGTACATCACAACCAGATTGTAATTATTTTCAACTCGATTTAAAGGGTCATACGAACCTCTTCCAAACAAAAGCATATATTTAGGTTGTTGGTCAACATCGCCTTGTGCTCGATCATAGAACATTTTTGCAAAGAACTTAATTGCTGTTGGATCTTGTGTTCCTCCCGAAAATTCATTGTACACTTGCTCTGTTGTAACAACATGAACAGACAATCCGTTATTTCTATGTAAATTAGCTAATCTTTCTGCTTGGTTTAAAAATTTTGAATGGGTAATAATCAAATAATCTGCTTGAGCCAATGCATGTAAGTTTTGATTTGCTACTTTCTTTATAAAGTTCGGTCTTGCATAACTATTGGCGTCGAAAGCTGCAAAGCTCCTTAGTGAATCAGAGTTAACACTAAATGAATAAGTTCCTCCTACTAAATCCCCTTGTATAAGTCGAGGATTTGTTGGTTCTGTTATCTCCCAAACAGTCGCATTTGAGGGAAAATTACTTATATTAAATTCGGCAACATTTCCTACCCCAACAGAGTTAACATCTCTAAAATGAATTTTATTATGATATTTAAGAAAACTTCTGCTATTTACTTCTAGAAAATCTAAGTATCCTTTATCTGATGGATTGCTACGATTGTATTGTACATGAATTGCAAATGTACTCGTAGAAGGACGAAAATCAGTACCATTATAAAAGAAACTTCCTCTCGTTATACTACCACTTCCAGGCATTCCCATAGAAACATTCGCTAAACTGTTACCATTATATTGAACAGAAAAATAGGCACTGTTAGAAGGTCCTCCATGTGTAGCCGCAAATGCACCTCTCAATTTAGCAGGTTCATTTACTTTTAAATCTGGAATATGTATCGGAAACGTTTGAGATAAGTGTACATCAAACACTTCACCATACCATCTTTGTCCAGTTCTCAAAATATTCAACTCTTCTCTCTCATGAATGCTGTAAGAGTTATAATCCGTAACAATGTGGGTTGCAGGTTGCGCTGTTTGAGTTGCATTTCCAATTCTTAACGGTGGATCACTTGTATTGATATTGATAAAATAGGCAGTATGGTCTGAATAAATATTTAAAACCCTTTCAAATGCATCTGTTGTTCCGTTCCATTCCCATCTATGTGGGCCTTTTCCATAAAACAAAATATAGTCATTTTGATCAAAAGAACCATCATTCTCACCTTCAATATAAATTGCATTTTTAATAAGGTCGTCAGGTCGATAAACATCATTTTCTTCAGGTAATTTTCCAAAACCATTACCATATATATGAATGTGTTGGGGATTGATATTGTCGATATCAACCCCTATATCTTTTAAAAAATCATAATCAATTTTATAAATCCCATCTGTTTTCACAGAAATTTTATACCAATCCCCATTTCCAGCTCTCAAAACAGAGTTTGCTGCAAAATATGTTGATTTTAAGTTGCCAACTGCCTTAAATGATTGATTGAAATTAACAGTAGTTAACCTTCTTATTTCACCATTAATCTTTATAAAAGGAACAATTGTTAAGACCGTAACAGGTTTTCCAGCCTCTGAAGTGTTGTGTACATTAAATTCGAGCTTATCTGAAATTTTATAATTAAAATATTCAATAAACTTTTTGGTTACATCATCAATACTTTCAGTTTGATAGTTTGTCAAAGAAAACTCTATAAAAGAGTGTTGATTTGATCGTTTTAATATTTCCATATAAAGAAATTCCTCGTCGCTTACATAAGAATTTTCTAAACTTGGGTATAAAATTTCTCTTGACCCAATTAGGATTTTGCTTGGTTCATCTTTCCAATTTAACGGAACAGAAACATTTTCTTGTGCAAAAATACTGTCAACAAAAAGACTAATTAAAAGTAATAACGCTAATTTTATGGAGATTTTCATTTTTTTTATTAATGTAAAACAATGTACATATCATTAAAATATAAATAATTGTTCACGAAAATATAAATAATTGTTCACGGGTAAAACGAGGGAAACTTTAACATATTTTAAAAGAAGTCATATTTTTTTGTAACTAAACCAAAAAAAATTCGTAAAATTGACACTTGATTATAATTTATTGTAAATTGGATTATGCTGAAAACTAAAATATTTGCCATCCCCATACTCGCTATACTGCTGATTATGAGTGACTTTTCGAGCAAGGTTTATGCTCAAGATCCTCAGTTTTCGCAATTCTATGCCAACCCAATTTATTTGAATCCGGCTTTTGCTGGTAGTCATGGTTGTCCTAGATTTAATTTAAACTATAGAAATCAGTG
>JBBAEU010000003.1:0-149902 GCA_041655765.1 Brumimicrobium sp. | reverse complement strand
AATCGTTCTATCCAATTCGTGGCGTAAATCATTCTTCTTATTTGAACATGACAGTTTAAATATGTGAAGTAAGAAGCGTATATTGGATTGGTTTTCATGGCTTTAAACGAAGAATACTTCTCCCCCCACTTATCTAAGAACTTTAAAAATCTTTCATAACCATCTATCTGGCTTTCACTTGGATTATCAGGGTTTAAAACCTCTTTTAAGTCCTTCATAACTTCCTTTTTATCTTTAGGTTTCACTTTTCCAGCTATGTTTCGAGATAAATGAACTATACAGAGTTGATGTTCTGCTCCTGGGAATGATGAAGTTATACTCTTTTCAATGCCTTTTAGCCCATCTGATACAACTAATTTCACACCCTTTACGCCTCGTTTGATTAAATCTTGAAAAACTGTCTTCCAGTTTTCGCTCCCCTCTGTAGGATGGTTAACTATAGCTAAAACTTCTCTAGTTCTATCTGATTTAACACCTAAAATGGTGTAATAAGCTTCTGAACTAACAGATTTATCTCTTCTAGTATACCAGAAGGTTGCATCAATGTAAATAATTGGATATTCAGCATCTAAAGTGCGATTAAGCCATGCCTGAGCATCTATTCTAGCATTATCCATCATCCCAGATATACTTGATTTACTGTAGTTCTTACCGTAAATCTTCTCAACTATATCACCTACTTGTTCCGTAGTCAACCCAGAGCAGTATAATTCAGTTATAATTTGGGCTAACTCTTCGTTATGACCATTAATTAAAGCTAGAATAAGAGGGTAAAAATTGCTGTTTCTAGTTCTGGGAACAGCTAATTCAATAGAATGACCATTTGAATAAACGGTACGCTTTCTAAACCCATTAGAACCATCAGAATTGAGCTCTTTATACTCTTCCCGCTCTGATCGCATCATAGATTCTAAAGCGATTTTGAAAATATATGTAAAGTAGCAAAAAGTAAAAGCGAGATTTCATTTTTGAAATCTCGCTTTTAAAAAATAGGTGATTTTAAGTCTATAATCCTCTACATAAATAGTTTTATTTTACCACTAGCGTTTTTGTTGCAAACTTGTCATCTGCAGCTATTTTAACAAAGTAGGTTCCCTTGTCTAAAGAAGAAACATTAACTTGTGCTTTACCATTTTCAGTTGTTGTTGTAAGTACAACACGTCCCATTGCATCAACAATTGAAACTTGAGCTGTCGAAGAATTGTCAGTTAAGTCTATGTTAACTATATTGTTTGCAGGGTTTGGGTAAATGTTTGAAGCGGTAAGTTCTTCTTTCGAGATTGATGAAGTTTTAGAGTCTAAACTAAGAACCAAAGTATAGTCATTTCTAGGAGGGACTGAGGTTCCAATTTGACCAAACCAAAGCGAAGAGTGAGTAAAAATAGGTAAATTGCTTACTGAGAAATCATAGTACTCGTATTGCTCGTGAATTGCTCTATAATTTGGAATACCAGGGATAGGTACTTCAATTGTGACTGTATCAATCATTTTATAACGAAGTACATCTGTGTATTCACTATTTACTCCTAGCTTTAACGTTCCTCTTCCATCTACACGAGTAAGGTAGTTACCTGTAGCTGTTGTAGTGAAAGGGACTCCGTTATATGAAAACTGAGCTTCTCCGCTAATCGTTCCAATGATTTCATCATTTAAGTTAAACGGATAGTTGTAATATTCTTCCCCATTGTTATCTAGTTTGATGACTAAATCACCAAGTTCAGGATCATTAAATACTAGTCCTTGTGAGATTCTTGCATTTGCGTCATCAGTAAAGTAAGTAGTAAGCTCTCCTTCTAACTCAATTGCTTTATCAGAAAGATTAAAAGTAGACTCATAATCCGTTTCCGAAACTGCAATTACATTAATTGATTTTGATAATTGACTTCCGTAGTCTTCTAAATTAGTGTAATCCCACGTCACACCATCACCGACTATGTCGTGGTAGCTTGCGGCTGTACTGTCAATAACATAAAGTTGAATGCTTTCTCCAATTTGAGGAGCATTATCTGGATTAAACTGTGCGGTGCTAATTCCCGACAGAAGTAATGTTGAAAAAAGTAAAATGTTCTTTTTCATGATTTTATTGTTGTAGGTTCAATTAAAAATTATTTATAGGGTATTTCACAGAACCTAATTAATGCAAAAGCCCTATTCATGAGTTTCACTCATTAAATTTTAAATAAAAAGACAATAATCGTAATAGGTTAATCTTATAGACTTAAAAACGTATTTGTGGTCATAGCTTATTGATACTTTATTTAAAACAATTAATACTCATATTAATCGTAAAAGTATATCTTTATTTTTATTTAACAAAATGTTTTTCAATATTTAATAAGAAAGAACTTAAAATTACTTGTGCAATTCTTAATCTTGTCAATCATTAAAATCTTTTATTTCGAATTACATTCACAGTTGTAACTGACTCGCAGTGAGATGTTTACGCTTCTGTTTTTGTACTAAAGCCTTATGTATAAAGTAGGATTGATTTGAATGATAATGACTTGATCAAAAAAAATTTAATTCTGTTGATTCTTTTGAAAGTAACTAACGTATTTATTTATGATTAACTTAAACGTAATTTCTTTTATTTTACTGACTTTTCTATTGTCATTTTCTGGTTTTGCCCAGAATAATTACTTTGATGATTATCAAACTGTATCTTCAAAAGGTGACATGCCAGCAGTTTTTTCTAAAGCGGATATCAATGTTTCAGATATAGATAAAGCGTATTGTTCGATTCGATTGGTTGGTCCGCCAGGCGCATCTAATATTACAGCAATATGGGTAGGTTGTTCATTTTTAATAATATCTAAAAGTGCATTTGTAAAACCAAAGGCAGCAGAATTGAGCTCTTTATACTCTTCCCGCTCTGATCGCATCATAGATTCTAAAGCGATTTTTAAAATAGTTTCATAACCATTATCTGATTTATTTGAAAAATCAGTTAAAATTGTTGTAATTTGTTCTTGTGTAAAGTCCATATCTTATAAAATTTATTTTGCAATTACAAATTTCATAATTTCCCTGGCTTTACACACTTTTTATGGATACTATCGAATGTCAGCTATTTAGAGATATCGAATCAACTTACCTTTCATCTAAAATAGAAAGGAGTGTTTACAATAAGCGTAAAAGAAGGCTTTTCCCTTATATTGAGAAATTACGGAAGAAAATAGCGATTAGATTTAATGAATTTGAAGATGTTTTTATAATTGACTCTATGCCACTTGAAGTTTGCAAAAATGCAAGAGCTTCTCGTAGTAAAATTTGTAAAGAAAATAGCTATTCAAGTCCTAATAAAGGTTATTGTGCTTCTCAAAAAATGTATTATTATGGGTATAAATTGCATGGAATATGCTCTTTAGATGGAGTTTTTCAGAGCTTTGATATTACGCCGGCTTCGGTTCACGATATTCATATGCTAAAAGATGTAAAGTGGAGTTATTCAAACTGTACGATGCTTGGGGATATGGGGTATTTGTCAGTTGATTATCAATTTTTAAAAGATTATCTCAAATAAACTCGAGAAACGCGCTTGCTAATGCTTGTCATTACTTCGTAAGGAATTGTTTCCAATCGATGAGCAAACTCATTGATGCTTATATTTTCTCCAATGATTTCTACTTCTCCTCCGGCTTCACAAGGAACGGAAGTTACGTCAACTATGGTCATATCCATACAAACGTTTCCAACAACGGGACAATTTACGCCATTTATAAAAACGCTTCCAATCCCATTACTTAACTGTCTTCTAAAGCCATCGGCATAACCAATTCGTAAAGAGGCAACCTTCATCGGCTTTTCTACTTTAAATGTTCGACCATAACTAACAGTATCACCTTTATTTAAGTGAATAATTTGAGAGATGGTGGTTTTCCATTTAATTGTCGGTAAAAGCTCGTCTTTTTCTGCTGTAGATGTATATCCAAAAACTCCAATTCCTAATCGAACCATATCAAAAGCATAGCGATGACCAAATTTGCTTGTTCCTTCGCTATTTAAAATATGGTATAAAACATCTTTTTCTTTGAGGTCTTTTTCAAATAAGAGTTTCATTGCTTGAAACTTGTAGATTTGTTCCAAAGTAAAAGAATCATCTGGATTATCAGCATCAGAGAGATGACTGTAAACACTTTTTACCTTGATTTCAGAATAACTATTTAATTTTTCAATTAATTCATCAATATTATCTGGATAAAACCCAAGCCTGTTCATTCCTGTTTCAATGGTAATATGAATCGGAAAGTTTGTAATATTTTCTTTTTTCAAATGGTTGCAAAAAGCATCTAATTGTTGAAAAGAAAAAATGGTTGGTTCTAGTTGATGGCGAATAATATCATCAAAAGCATTAATTTCGGAGTTCATGACCATAATAGGCAGAGAAATGTCGTTTTCTCTCAATGTTGCGCCTTCATCTGTATAAGCAACGCCAAGATAATCGATTCCAATTTGCTGTAAAAAATGAGGGATATTTACATCTCCAGAGCCATAACTTGATGCCTTTACCATGACCATTATCTTTACTTTTTCGGGCAGCTTATTTTGAAAAATTTTGATGTTTTGATGAATTGCTTTTAAGTCAAACTCAACCCATGTCTCATGTTTTCTATTTTTAAACAATAAAACGATTTCTTTTAACTTTGATCTGTATGAGCCTTTAAAGAGAATGCTGGAGTTTTTGATTTCCATTAATTCTTTCGGAATTTCATTGTTTTTTATAATAAACAATTGCTTTGGTTGAAATCCTTCTATAATTTTTAAAATTGAATCTTTTCGTGATTTATCAACAAAAGAAACATCTAAAACCACAATCTTGTCTTCTCTTTCATCGGATGAAAATTGATAAGTAAGGGCTTGTTCTAAGGCATCAATATCAATGTTATAAGAATCATTTATGATTAAATTGTTGTCTATTCCTTCAAAAACTTCCATTCGATTTGAAAGTGAAGGAAACTGGGTTATTTTTTTTTGTAAATATGCTTTTTCAAGACCTAAAAAATGTGCAACATGTAGTGTTAAGAGTCGGTTGGAAGGGTATGAAAATTGCTTAAAATCAATTCCTTCCCAATCTTTCCATTTTGCCAAATCCATATTGATTTTGTTTCTTCTCAAATCACTTTTTAGATCTTCAATGACAAAGGTTATGTTTGCATATTTAAACAGTTTTAGGTGTTCTGAGGCATGTGCTTTTTGATTTTCAAAGTTATCAGCATAATAATGACCAACGCCTGTATATATTCCTAATGTTGGAGAAACCATATCTTCAATGGAATCCATTTCGTTAGGATGAGAAATATCTGCTTCAATGATAGCAAGATTATGTTCTTTGGTCATTTCTAATAAAGAAACCGCAACTCCAATTTGTGAGTTAAAACTTTTTGGACTACGGATGATATTGTACTCATCAGAGAGCAAAAAATACAGCCATTCTTTAATTGTTGTTTTGCCCAAACTCCCTGTGATAGCAATAACGGGATAAGAAAACCGATCCCGATGATATTTGGCAACTTTTTGTAGGGCTTGCAATGTGTTTTCTACGGATATAACTGTAGCATCACTGGGCAAGTTTATGCTTTCACTCACTACAAAATAACGAATTCCTTTATCGTACGCATTTTGAATAAAGTCATGACCATTTCTTCTTGATTTTAATGCGAAAAACACTGCGTTATCTACTGTGCTTATTAATCGCGTATCATAATACAAAACATCTATTATTGTCTGTTTTGAATTATCTTCTTCTCCTGTGAGAATTTTTATAAAATCATTATAAATGAAATTTAACTTCAATGTTGTAATTTATTGTAACAAACTCTACATAATGGTTCATATTCACCCATAGCACCCAATAAAAGCTGCTCTTTTTCTTTCGATTTACGGTGCGAAAACTGTGCTAAGTTACCACAAGATACGCAAATTGCATGAACTTTTGTAACATATTCTGCAGTTGCCATAAGACTTGGCATTGGTCCATAAGGTTGTCCCAAAAAATCCATGTCTAAACCTGCGCAAATTACGCGAACACCTTTTGAAGCCAAAACCCTCGCAACCTCTATTAAATCGTTATCAAAAAATTGAGATTCATCAATTGCTACAACCCTTTCATTGTTCCATATTTCTAAAATATCTGTTGAATGATTTACTTGAACGGCTTCAAAGCTTGAACCATTGTGACTCACAATCTTTTCGGCGTCATATCTTGTGTCAATAACTGGTTGAAAAAGTAGTAATTCTATTTCAGCAAATCGAACACGTTTTAAACGCCTGATAAGTTCTTCTGTTTTACCTGAAAACATTGAACCACAAATTACTTCAATCCAACCGCGATATTTTCCATTTTCTGGAAAAAGTTCTAAAAACATATTACTAAACTGATTTTTTCAAAAGTAATAAGTGTTCATATTACGAGTGAATCATAAACGAAAAAGTAATAAAAAGTTATTAACGTATAGGGCAAAAACGCTTGGGTTATACAATCTCTATAATTAGAGAATCATCCGTTTTTGTCACTTTTGTTAATCCGTGTTTTGCCAAGCCTTTCACACTTTTATCCCACTGTTTGTTACTAAATCCTGTTAATTCTTTCAACTTATTTAACTCCATTGATTGTTCTTTGGACAACAAATCGAAAACCAATTGTTCATTTTCTGTTAAATCAGGACCTTTGTTTTCTCCAAACTTTTCAGGTCGCATTTGAGGGAAAAACAATACCTCTTGAATAGCTTCATTTCCTGTTAAAAACATAATTAATCTATCCATTCCAATTCCCAATCCAGAAGTTGGCGGCATTCCATATTCTAAAGAACGAAGAAAATCATGGTCAATTAATCCACTCGCTTCATCATCACCTTTTTCAGCTAATCTAACTTGTTCTTCAAAACGTTCTCTTTGGTCAATAGGGTCGTTTAATTCAGAATAAGCATTGGCAATTTCTTTCCCACAAACCATTAATTCAAATCGCTCTGTTAATTCAGGGTCGTTGCGGTGTGACTTACAAAGCGGAGACATTTCTTTAGGATAATCGATAATGAATGTAGGTTGAATATAATTTCCCTCACATTTTTCGCCGAATATTTCATCGATAAGTTTTCCCTTCCCCATGGTTTCATCAACATCTAATCCCATGTCAAGGCAAGCCCTCCTTAATTCTTCTTCGGTTTTGTCTTTGATATCAAAACCAGTAAATTCAAGAATTGAGTCGCGCATAGTTACCCGTTTGTACGGTGCTTTAAAATCCACCTTGTTTCCTGCAAATTTGGCTATTGTTGAACCATTTACTGCGATTGCACAATGTTCTAAAAGTCGTTCTGTAAATTCCATCATCCAGTTGTAATCTTTATAAGCAACATAGATTTCCATCGCTGTAAATTCAGGATTGTGGGTTCTGTCCATTCCTTCATTGCGGAAGTTTTTAGCAAACTCATAAACTCCGTCAAACCCACCAACAATTAATCTTTTTAAATACAATTCGTTAGCAATTCTCATATAAAGTGGAATATCCAAAGCATTGTGATGGGTTACAAAAGGTCGGGCAGCTGCGCCACCAGGTATTGGTTGTAAAATTGGTGTTTCTACTTCCATATAACCAGCATCATTAAAAAACTCGCGCATGGCATTAAACAATTTGTTTCTTTTAATGAAAGTTTCTTTAACGTGTGGATTTACGACAAGGTCAACATATCTTTGACGATAGCGCATTTCAGGATCTGTAAAAGCATCGTGTACATTCCCTTCTGAGTCTATTTTTGGAAGCGGAAGTGGTTTTAATGCTTTTGATAAAAGTGTAAAGTCTTTAACTTTCACTGAAATTTCTCCCACTTGTGTTTTAAATAATGTTCCTTCAACTCCAAGGAAATCACCTAAGTCTAACATTTTTTTAAAAACTTCATTATAAAGACTTTTGTCTTCACCCAAACAAATTTCGTCACGATTAAAGTAAACCTGAATTCTACCAGAGCTATCTTGAATTTCACCAAAAGAAGCTTTTCCTTGGATTTTACGACGCATTAAACGACCAGCAATAACCACTTCTTTTCCTTCTTCATAAGTTTCCTTAAGCTGTTTAGCTTTGTGTTTAACTGGATATAACGCAGCAGGGTACGGATCTATTCCATATTCACGTATCTTATTTAATGTTTCTCTTCGTTGTATTTCTTGTTCGGATAAATCTAAAACGCTCATTATTTTTAGTTTAGAATGAAAATTATAATGCACAAAGATAATTAAACCAAATATAGTAGCATAAAAAAGCAGGCAATTAATAAATTACCTGCTTTAAAACTTAATTAAATTATGAAAAAATACTATTCTATTGAATAATTAATCTTTTTACTTGCTCTCTTTGACCTGATTTTACTTTAACTAAATACATTCCAGCTTTTATATTTTGAACATCAAGAGAAACAGCATTTTGTCCTGTGTTAGCAGCAACAACTTCTGATTGTACAACCTGACCTAACATATCTACAATTGAAATTTGGATATCTTTTGGATGGTTTACTGAGAAGTCGATGTTTGCATATTCCCCTGCTGGATTTGGATAAACATTTAACCCTCCCAAAGCACTGTCTTCTTCTTCAATATTTGAAGGAGTATTTCTTTGATGGATATTAATATCATCAATGTAGATATTGTTTCCACCATCTGATTCAAACACAAATTTTACCCTAAAGTCTTCTACCCAATATGCAGAAGTAATGTTTGTAACAGTTGCTGTCACCCAATCATCTTGAGAAGAAGGTGTCCAAGAAGAAGTGCTTACTGTTGTTCCAAGACTTGTACCGCTAAATGTTTTTCTAGCCGTAAATATCTCCCCACAATTGTTAGAAATGTGAATCACTAATTTTTCATTATTTATTGATGCTCTTTTTCTATATGAAAGTTTAAATGTTAAATCAACCCTTGTTTCGTCAGTAATTGATGACAAATCAATAGGAGTTGATACAAATGCGTCAACATTACCAGCAAGTTGACCAAAATTAGCCAATCGAACAGATTTATTACCTGAATATGATGCCAACGTTGTAGTCTCCCATTTGGCATTATTGTCTGGATTTTCAACTGACCAGAATTGCGTGTTACTTAGATTTGTAACATCTTCAAATCCTTCAACATAAGGAATGGCATGTGCTTCTGGGAGAACGGTAATGTAATTTGTTTTTGTTTCAGTTTGACTATTGGTACCATCAGTCGCTGTTAATTTTACTTGGTACTTTCCAGGAGTGTTGTAAGTAATTTCAGGATTTTGCTGGGTAGATGTTGCGGGACTTCCACCAGGAAATTCCCAATCCCAACCAGTTGCAGCATTATAAGTAAGATCTTCAAATGTGATTGTTGTTCCTGCGCAAACTTCTTTAATGTCAGCATCAAATTCCACTTCACATAAAGTTTCTGGTAAATTAACTCCTGTTGCAGCTAAGTTGGCAGATTTCCAAATTTTATCTCTTCCACCAGCAGGATTATTTAATGCAGCGTGCATACGAGCTTTTTGACCCAACGTGAACATGGTAGAACAATATGAATATTCCATAAAGTTTTGTACGTTATCTAATTCTGTATCACAAGATATACCTGATAGATTACAAACTGACCAGCCAACTGTGTTTGGTGTATCAGCTACTCCATCATCGGTGTCACAGTTTGCGGGGTCTCCAGGATTATTAGAGTTTCCCCACGTATGAGGTAAGTTAAGCCAATGTCCTGCCTCATGTGAAAGTGTGTGTTTTGTTGTTGGACTAGCTATTCCTGTTCCCCCACAATAAGAAGCAAGGACAAAAATACCAGAACCCATATTTGTTGTATTAGGATAGGTTGTAAAACCAGCAGCTCCTCCAATATTTTTTGCAACAAAAATGTTTAAATATTTATCGCCTGGCCAATTTCCTTGTGCAGCTATAACTGCATTCAATTGACTCCATGTGTTACCTGTGCTTGTAGATGTTGAGAATGTTCTCGTAATTCCACTTGTACAATTTCCAGTTGGGTCTAACTTTGCTAACTTAAATTCTATCTCAACATCTGCCCGAAGGGGTTTAAAAGCACTTACCGTATTGTCTGAGTCAGTATTAGAGAGTTGAAAATCCAAATTCATGAATTCAACAGCATCCTTAACCTGTTGGTCTGAAATATTTTCTTCTCCTCCTTCGTGAATAATATGGAAAACCACAGGAATGGTATAAGAAATAACACCTCTTTTATTTGAGTTAGTTGCCAACTGAGGGTTATCAGCAATAAATTGTTGTATTTCTGCTTCATAGTTAGCTTTTTGCTGAAAATATTGGGCTTTTTCTATCGCAGATAATGACTCAATATATTCGCTTGTTTTTTCGTCTGTATGGCAAGGATAAACATCTTGCTGAGAGAAAGTACTTCCCCAAAAAAACAAAGAAACAACAAGTAATAATTTTTTCATGATTTTTTAATATAAATTTAACATCCTTGCAATATATGAAACTTATTGCGGATTAAAGCGTGAATTTTTATTAAAGGGTTAAAATATTGATTGATTGGTAATAAATCTATTAAATCTATTTATAGAAGTTCATTTCATCAATATATTGATAAACAGGAGAAGTTAAAAGATACTTTACGTTATCACCGTTTTTTATGGCTTTTCGAATAAAACTTGAACTTACTTTCATAATTGGAACGTCTTCTAAAAGTATCACATTTTTATGGGTTTCTAAATTATTGCTTGGAATATAGGGCAACTCTTTTAGCTCTTCTTTTTCTTGAATTGTTAAAAGTCTTGGATATACATAAAGCTTATGGTTTTCAAGAATATATTCGTAGTTTTTCCATTTATGGAAGGTTCTCAGGTTATCTTCTCCCATAATTAGGTTAAACTTGTGGTTTGGATATTTATCTTTTAAATAGGCAAGTGTGTCAGAGGTATAAGAAGGTCTGGGCATTTTAAACTCAATGTCTGATGCTCGCAGTTTTGGATTGTCGTCAATAGCTATTTTTACAATTGCTAATCTATGATAGTCCTTTAAAAGAGAATCTTTGTTTTTTAATGGGTTTTGTGGGGAAACAACCAACCAAACTTGGTCTAAATCAGTATATTCCGCCATATAGTTGGCAATAATTAAATGTCCAATATGAATGGGATTAAACGTACCGAAGTAAAGACCAATATTCATCACTATTTTTTTAAAAACTCTTTAATACTATTTTCTGCTTCCTCAATTGTAAGCTCAAGGTTATCGTTTATTAAAATTATATCAAAATCTTTGCTCATTTCTATTTCTTCTTTTGACTTATTAAGTCGCAATTGGATTTTTTCTTCTGTTTCTGTTTGACGATTTCTAAGCCTACGTTCTAACTCTTCCATAGAAGGAGGTAGAACAAAAAAACTTAAGGCCTTTTCTTGAAAGTAATCTTTTAAATTTTTTCCACCATAAACATCAACGTCAAAAATTACCACTTTGTTTTTTTCCCAAAGTCTTTCAACTTCTTTTTTGAGTGTTCCATAAAAATGATTGGGATAAACCTCTTCCCATTCAATAAACTCTTCTGCTTTGATTTTTTCTTTAAATTTTTCTATGCCGATAAAATAATAATCACGACCATTTTCTTCATGTCCTCTTGGTGGTCTGGAACAAGCCGAAATGGAAAACTCTAATGAATCAACTTTCTTAATTAACGCATTGACAATGGTTGTTTTCCCTGCGCCAGAAGGAGCAGAAAATATAATACACTTCCCCACCGTTTTGTTTGCTTTCATTGTTAAAGTGTATTGGAAACTTGCTCTTTGATTTTTTCTAAACTGTCTTTCATTTCAACTACGATTTTTTGTAGTTCAGCATGATAAGATTTGCTCCCCAATGTATTTATTTCTCTTCCTATTTCTTGTGAAATAAAACCTAATTTTTTACCAACAATATCATTAGATTCCATTGTTTCAAGAAAATAATCTAAATGATGTTGCAACCGTATTTTTTCTTCATTAATATCAAGTTTTTCTATATAGTAAATAAGTTCTTGCTCAAAACGATTTTGGTCAACGGTTTCACTGGTTTTTTCAAGACCCTTGGTCATTCGTTCTTTGATGCTATCTATTCTAAGATTTTCATATTTCGGAACTTCTGCTAAAAGTTTTTTAATGTTATTAATGCAAATTGTAAAATCTGCGACTAAAGTTTTTCCTTCTGTTGTTCTAAAATCATTGGTGTTTTGAATGGCTACTTTCATCAATTGCTCAATTTGTGACCATTCTTCTTCAGAAAGATCTTCATCTGAAGTTTGTATAATATCAGGAAAGCGGAGTATTGTCGAAAATAGATCTGATGGATGCGCACCAACATTGTCAGAGATTTTTGTTAGCTCTTCATAGTACGCTTGTAGAAGTTCAGTATTAATGGAAACTTTTTGTTCGCCCTTAATGATTTCTTCTGTTATTGTACATTCAATCTTTCCCCTTTGCAAAGAATCCGTAATAAATTTTCTAATGGGTAATTCGTAAGCCTTGTAAGAAGAGGGGATTTTAAGATAAACATCCGTTCCCTTGCTGTTTAGTGAACGTATCTCTACTGTAACTTTCTTGTTAAAAAAAATGGAAGATGCTCTTCCAAAACCAGTCATTGATTGTAATCCCATTTATTTAATATTTTGAACAAAAATAAGTATTCAGTACGAATTTTAATGGTTTTCAACAAGATTTATAGTGGTAACTGACTTAAATTAAGAAGAGTTTCATTAATTATTTAGACTAAGGGTTGTAAATTCTCAATTTAGTATCTCCGTTGAATTCTGTTTCATATTTTCTTAACCCAAACTTAGAATTTCCTTCAATTACAGAGCCGTCATAAAGTGAAAATTTTGCGTTGGAACAAGGGTCGTTTAAAACCAAAAAATTATCTTCATCAACTTTTAGTCCTTCGCTACAATCCAGCCCTCCTTCAGCTGGAGAAGTTCTATCGAAAGCCACAAATTCGTTTTGACTTTTACGATAGACAACAATTCCTTTTGGACCTAATTCAGCAACTGGAACATACGCCCAGCCGCCAATACCCAATAAGTCGCTGTATGTAGGTAAATTCAAATCAATTATTGTATTGAACGAAAAATAAGGGACGGGATGATTTTTGTTTACGTTACAACTAAATAATATTAGAAATAAATTTGTTAAAAGTATCGTTTTTTGTATGTTCATCGTTATATAATAAGAATACGAAGTTATGACAAATCGATATAAATTCATAATATTATTGATTTTTACTGTATTTCTTTACAGTTTAAATTCTTGCGCTACTTCTATGGCGAGTGCAAATCCAAAAACTGTAGAAGAAGCTGAAAAAGCGAGAGCTAAAGATTTAAGAAAAAAGAAAAAACTTAATGATAAAGCAAAAAAGAAAGCAGAAAAAGAATACTGGAAACTTCAATCAAAATCGGCTAAGAAACGGGTTAAAAAAACGAAAAAACGCACCAAACAACAATTCAGATAATCTATAGTTTTCCCGCTAGGGTTACAACTTTTCTGATGGTTTCTACTTTGGTTGAATTTAGATTAAAAATATTAAAGATTATGATATAAGGACCAATGCCAGCTTTACTGCCATCATCTCTTGTCCCTTCCCACTTAATAAATCCATTTACACCTAAAAGATGTTGTTCAAAAAGCGTTTTTATTTTTCTTCCTTTGTCATCATATATAACCAAATCACCTAATAAATCAGGAGAAGAAACTTCGTAGTTTATGATTAAAACATCTTGATATCCGTCGTTATCTGGAGAGAAAGTTGTTGAAGAAAGTGAAAGAGTGCCACCCTCATTAAATGAGGTCATATTTTGAGAGTTTTCTCTACCGGGCGTTGCAAATCCATAAGTTTCGCTTGCACTGTGCCAACTAGAGGAATCGTTAGAAGGAGATTCTGCTGAAAAACGCTCTAAACTCACCCCTTTTTTTGAATTTAATAGAGAGAAATGCCAATTTTCATTATAAGAAACTTTGTCCATAATCTCATTATTAAATATCAAAAACACCGTGGATGAATCATTGTTGTATGCAGGTAAAGAAGACATTTGTACAAATTTTCCAGGAATAGCAAAAGGATAGTTCATAATTTGAAAATTTGTGTCTTTTGTCAACACTAAATAATCATTTGGGGGAATGATATAACTTTGTTCTACTACTTTATTATTTGCCACCGTATCATCATTAAAATTGGCTAATTCCCAGTCTTTTATGTCAATATATTTATGTGAGTTGTTATAAACTTCAACAAAATCAGAGCCACCTGTGATAGGGTTAAATAATATCTCATTGATAATCAAATCTCCCTTTATTGGTGTTTGAGGAATAATGAAGGAACCATTATATGAACCTATATTTCCAGAGCAATCGGCAAAACCTTCTAATGTAAAATAGTAAGGCTGCCCTGCAATAAGGTTTTCATTAAAAGTAATCTCTAGTTTTGTTGGAAATGGACCACCTTGTGTTGTAAGGTTAGTAACGGTCAAATTATCGCTTAAAAAAACGATATTTAATAAAGAAGAATCATCCATTCCCTCAGAAAAAGAAACAACTATTTTGTTTGGCAAAAAGGTTTCGATTGTTGTTACTACAGGAATTGTAGTGTCTGGTATTGTGTTGTAAACACTGTTAATTTCCCCTGGAGTTCCACCTAATGAATTAACACTTGCCTGCCAATTATCGGCAGAAGAACATGGTAGTTCAGGATTGATTCTTTCAATGCTCCAACCTCCATTCTTTTTGTTATCATCTTTATACCAAACATCAGTATAAGTTAGTTCATCAACTAAAATTCCATCATCGGAATGAACGTGTATTTCATCACCAGACACATTCAATGTTGCCCAACTGGTTACTCGTGTTGCCTGTGGATAAACAGCCATACCGCTGGAAGGGACCAAAACAATATATTCTCCTGGATATAACCACACTTCATCGGCAATATATCCGCTCGAATTATTATCGCTTATTTTCCAATCTTTTAAGTTGAAATATTTGTTACTTCTGTTGTAAAGTTCTATAAACTGTGACTCTGGCAAACCTTGTGATGGTGATGGTCTTGGAATAAATTCATTAATTATTACGTCACCATAAGCAGGTGTTTCTGCCTCAACAAAAAGAAAGTTTTTAGTTTCTTCTATCATTATGTTTCCTGCGTAATCTTCAACGTTATTAATGGTAACTTGGTATTCTGTTCCAACTTGAAATGCCGTAGAAAACATAAGGTGAAACAATGATTCGTTATTTGGGTCTTGAGTGATGAGCGCAGGATTTCCAATTCCGTTGTTTACAAAGTAATTCGCCAATGACTCACCAGATACTTGAGAAATTCCCTCGTTAAAATAAACGTCAATTTCAGAACTGGAAATAGGGAAAAGTGTATCTATATATGGGGGATCAGTATCTAAAACTTCACTTCCAACATAAAAGTCATCGTACCAAAACTGTTGAGAGCGAGTTGCCGTGTAATATAAGCATATACCAACGTGGTTACCAACCAAAGAAGTAGGATAGTTGGCTGTTTGATTCAATTGAAAGTTTTCGTTACCACTTAAATCTACATATAACTCCCAATCGCCACCCGCTCGATGAATTATTTTTATCTGAATATCAAAAGCAGAAGCAACAAGTGCTGGGGTACTTGTTAGAATGGTTGTATTTACACCTCCGTTTCTTTCTATTAATTCGATGGGGTCGTTTGAACCTGTTTCGCCGATTTTAAAGAAAATTCCGTCAGGATTGTTCCCTAAATTACTATCGGTAGCAGTTAAATAAGTGTGTCCCATATTGCTTCCAGATGGGTCAAAATTATATTTCAATTTAAAGCGCCATTCTATATCATCAATGGAGGTTAAATTATGAGGCGTAGAAAGATAGCTGATGCCTCCAGCTGCTGGGTCAATATAAAGCTGTAAAGAATTATTGTTGTCGGTATCAATTCTAAAATCATTAACGTCTCCCGTCCATGTTGGATTATTAGTAAAATCGCCATCATCAAAAGAATCACTCATTTGTGCAAATGAAGGAAAAACACACAAAACAGGCAATAACCAAAAAAAATATTTCATAATATATGTGTAAAATAATTAATCATTACACGAATGATATAGCTACAAATATAATGTAAATAAATGTAAAATAGAGGACTCTCAAAATTGATAATGTCCTTTCTTCCAAAATTTAACAAAACCTTTACAATATGCTTTGATTACCTAGATGATGAATTGGGTAAATATTATCGAATATTATCGCTTTTATGAGATGATTATCATCTAAATTTCGTTAAATTCGCAGAAAAAAGTTAAAATGGCGTACAACAATCTTTTAATCAATCAAAAGGGTAAAATTCAAATAATTATTATCAATCGACCAAAGCAATTAAACGCTCTAAATAAAGAAACAATTGAAGAGTTGAATAAAGCATTAATTGCAGCTGAAAAGGACGAAGAAATAAGGGTGATTGTTTTAACAGGAAGTGGAGACAAAGCGTTCGTAGCTGGAGCAGACATTAAAGAATTTTCAAGTTTTGATACCAGTCAAGCTGAAGATTTGGCAGCAAGTGGTCAAAAAAAGTTATTTGACTTAGTAGAAAATCTATCAAAACCTGTCATTGCAGCAATAAACGGTTTTGCTTTAGGCGGAGGACTGGAATTGGCCATGGCGTCTCACATTCGAATTGCTTCTGATAATGCAAAGTTGGGATTGCCTGAGGTTTCTTTGGGAGTAATTCCTGGTTATGGAGGAACACAAAGATTGGCACAACTTGTTGGTCGTGGTAAAGCCATCGAAATGATAACAACAGCAGGGATGATTGATGCAAGTGAAGCGCTAAATTGGGGTTTGGTAAATCACGTCGTTTCGCAAGAAGAATTATTGATATTGGCTGAAGATATAGCAGGAAAAATCTGTAACAATTCTGGTAACGCTATTCAATCTGCAATACGGGCAATTAACGCCGGATTTGAAGTAGGAATAAATGGATATGAAGTAGAAATAAAAGAATTTGGCAATTGCTTTGGAACAGAAGAGTTTGTTGAAGGAACGAATGCTTTTTTGGAAAAAAGAAAACCTAATTTTAAGTAGAGGGGAAAAGATTTTTAATAAAGATAACTTATTTACAAAATTTACGTTAAGTATAACAAACAAAAAAACACATTAAATGAAACAATTAGTGACCCAATTCCCTATTCAAATTGAAGAGGCTGTCAAAATTGCAAAACAATCTACTTATTCTTTTTATGAAAACAAGGATTTTGACCATGTTGTAATATGTGGCATGGGCGGCTCTGGAATTGGAGGTAAATTGGTTGCTCAACTATTTGAAAAAGAATCTAAAATTCCAATTGTTTTGGTTCAAGACTATTCGATTCCTGGCTTTGTAAATGAAAAAACATTGGTTATAAGTTCTTCGTATTCAGGAACAACAGAAGAAACATTGTCGGTTATAGAATTTGCAGAATCTAAAGGAGCAACGATTGTTGGAGTGAGCTCTGGCGGAGATTTAATAAAATTATGTAGAGAAAAAGGCTACGACTATGTTGAACTTCCTAGCGGCAATCCTCCGAGAAGTATGTTGGCCTTTTCTTCCATTCAATTAATTAAAATTTTACATGTTGCTGGAATTGTCAAAAATAATTTCTTTACTGAACTTGAAAATAGTGCACAGACACTAAAAAAAGACATTGAAAACATTCAAAGTCAAGCAAAAGAATTGGCTAACCTTTTCTTTAAAAAACAAGGTATAATTTATTCTGATGCTGAAAGAGAGGTCGTAGCATTAAGAGCAAGACAGCAATTCAATGAAAACAGTAAACAACTGGTTTGGCATCATGTCATTCCAGAAATGAATCACAATGAACTTGTCGGTTGGGGCGGAGGAAATGATGGTTATGCAGTTGTTTTTTTTGTTTCTCAGTTTCTTTCAAAACGAAATTTATTCAGAACGAGTCTTTGCTCTGAAATTATCAGAAAAAAAACACCGCATGTTATGGAAATTAATGGAAAAGGAGACAGTGTAATTGAAGAAAACTTGTATTTTATTCATATAATTGACTGGACATCAATTTATTTGGCTGATTTAAACCAACAAGATGCCGTTGAAGTAAAGGTTATTGATTATCTAAAAAGTAATCTGAATAAAGAATAATGGTAACGAACGTTATTTTTAAAGATTTGGGTCTTGTTGACTATAAAGATGCGTGGAATTATCAGGAAGAATTATTTAAAAAAAACGTTGACACAAAAATAGCATTACGTAAAAACGAAACTACTGAACCCACAAAGAATTATCTTCTATTCTGCGAACACCCACACGTTTATACGTTAGGAAAAAGTGGTGATTTACACAATTTGTTGCTTTCTCCAGAAAAACTGGAGGAAATTGATGCTACATATTATAAAACTAACAGAGGCGGAGACATTACTTATCATGGACCCGGACAAATTGTTGGATACCCAATTTTTGATTTAGACACGTATTTTTTTTCAGATATTCATAAATATATGCGATATTTGGAAGAAGCCGTAATTTTAACAATTGCTGACTATGGAATAAAAGGGAGTAGGGTTGAAGGTAAAACAGGCGTTTGGATTGGTAAAAACAGCGAAAATGAACGTAAAATTTGCGCCATGGGTGTGAGGGCGTCAAGGTGGGTTACAATGCACGGAATGGGTTTTAATGTTAATACAGACCTGTCTTATTTTAATCATATTGTTCCCTGTGGTATCGAAGATAAAGGTGTAACATCAATCAAGAATGAGCTTGGGTATTCTGTTGACATGGATGAGGTAAAAGGAAAACTAAAAAAAAACATTGCTCAAGTTTTTGATCTAACATATATTTAAGTGAATGGGAATTTTCAAAATAAAGTTTGGCAAATTTATTTTTTGGGTGGTTGCTGTTGTTTTTGTGATTAATTTAGTCATTATTGCGACAGGAAAAACCTATTTATATAAAGGAATCCAAGAAACATATTTAAAAGGAAAAACAGGTCCTGGAATTTATGATTCTTTGGTTTTTCCTGTTCGAATTGCAGAACATTCGCCAACTCCTTTTCAATGGACAAAAGACACTAATGTTATAGAGCTTTCAACTGAACAAAGGAGGGTTTTAAATGAAACCAATTCAACGTCATTTTTGATTATTCAGCATGGAAAGATTGTGAGTGAAACGTACTTTAATGAACATACGAAAAATGTTAAAAGCAACACATTTTCTATGGCAAAAAGCTTTATTGGATTGTTAATAGGAATTGCTGTTGATGAAGGAAAGATCAGAAGTTTGGATGATCCAATTTCAGATTATTTGCCATTTCATCTGGAAAAGGAAGAAGGCGTTACCATTCGTGATTTATTGGGGATGTCAAGTGGATTGGTTTGGTCGGAAAGTGGAAGTAATCCTTTTTCGGATAACGCAGAGGCGTATTATTCATCTGACTTATATTCTATGATGACAAAGAAGCATTTTGACTGGAAACCGGGTGAAAAATTTGAATATGTAAGCGGAAATAGTCAACTTCTGGGAATTATTTTAAAAGAAGTTACAGGAATATTTCCAACAGAATATTTTCAAGAAAAAATATGGAAAAAAATAGAATCTGAACATGATTTATTATGGAGTTTAGACAAAGAAGGGGGCATTGAAAAAACTTTTTGTTGTGGTTATGCAACCACACGCGACTATGCAAGAATGGGACAGTTGATTTTGAATAAAGGAGTATGGAAAGATAACAGAATAATATCTGAGTCTATTTTAAATGAAATTATTTCTCCGTACAATGAATCTCAGCCATTTTATGGTTTGCATTTTTGGATTTTTAATCACCCTAAATATCCTGCTGTTTATTATCGGGGAATTTTAGGACAATACATTGTTGTAATTCCTTCACTTGATGCTGTTTTGGTGCGAACAGGACATGATAGAAAAGGGGTTTATCTAATTCCTGAAAATAAAAAATCCGACCCTGAGTTTGTGTTTAATAACAGCTATAAAGCGCATCATCCGCAAGATCTTTTTGATTATTATGAAATTTTAAATGAAATTCTAATCAAACAGTAACGAATATATTTTAAGAAGATGAAAGAGAAGTTAAGAGGGCCAAAAGTTGAGGAGGTTTCAGTTGCAGTTATTCAAGAACAAGGAGATGATGGGGAACCTGTTTTTAATGTATATTTAATCAATCATAAAACGGTTGCTTTAGAACAAACATTGGTTACATCAACGGGTTATTCTACGGATAGGGACGTAAAAACATCGACTTTAAGAAGATTGTTGGGGAATGTAGAGCCAAAATCTTCTATTCTCATCGAACCAATTATTAAGGAGGTTTTTGGTTTAAACAATGAATATTGGGTAAGTTTTTGGATAAAAAACCGTTTATATGACAAGAAATTTATTTTTCTTCCCGAGTCGATTGATCCTAAAAACTATGTAATTGTACCGATAATTCTTAAAAAAGGTGTTATTATTGGTTAGAATTAAATTATTTCTTGTAACTTGAAGTTTCATTTAAATTTTATTACCATGGAAAATACTAAAACAAAGACGATTTTGGCAGGAGTTTTTATAGCTGTTGTTACATTTATTGGATTATCATCATTTACTTCGGGGAAAGTCACAGCTTATACTTCGAATTCTGATGGAGAGTTTAAAAACTTAAAAGTTTTGCCACAAGATATTTCTCGCGATAGTCTTATGAATTTAATGAAAGGATACAACATTGCTTTGGGTGTAGATTGTTCTTTCTGTCATGTTCCAACAAAAAGAGGTAAAGATATGGACTTTGTGAGTGATGAGAAACCAGAAAAGGGATATGCTCGTAGCATGATTACTATGACGAATGAATTGAATGTTAATTATTTCAATTGGGAAAAACGGGAAGATCCTTCTACAATCACACGAGTTACATGCGTTCTTTGTCACCGAGGGACAGCAAAACCAATTAAATATTTGGAAAACATGAACAAAGTTGCGCCAAGTCATAAATAAATCATTGATTTAACTTTCTTATTTATTTGGTTCTATCAAAAAGCTAAAAGCATTAAAATAAAAAGAGGGCGCTTGATAATCAAGCACCCTCTTTAAACGATATGCAATTACACTTGCTCCCGTTCAGAAGCAAGAGCTTCTTTAATTTTGTTTTCTAGTTCTTCCATTAACTCAAAGTTATCAAGGATGATTTGTTTTACAGCATCTCTACCTTGTCCCAATTTTGTTTCTCCATAAGAGAACCACGAACCGCTTTTATTGATAATATTCAACTCAACACCGATGTCTAAAATTTCACCAACTTTAGAAATTCCTTCACCATACATAATGTCAAATTCTGCTTTTCTAAATGGCGGAGCAACTTTGTTTTTGACAATTTTTACTTTGGTGCGGTTTCCAGTAACATCTTCTCCGTTTTTAATTTGAGAAGAACGGCGAATATCTACCCTAACTGAAGAATAAAACTTCAATGCGTTTCCTCCTGTTGTTGTTTCAGGATTTCCAAACATAACCCCAATTTTATCTCGCAACTGGTTGATGAAAATGCAACAAGTTCCTGTTTTATTAATAGAACCTGTTAATTTTCTTAACGCTTTAGACATTAATCGTGCTTGCAATCCCATTTGGCTGTCGCCCATTTCACCTTCGATTTCAGCTTTTGGTGTAAGTGCAGCTACAGAGTCTATGATTAACAAGTCAACCGCTCCAGACCGAATTAAATTATCAGCAATTTCTAATGCTTGTTCACCATTATCAGGCTGAGAAATGATTAATTCGTCTGTGTCAACACCTAATTTTTGCGCATAAAACCGATCAAAGGCGTGTTCTGCATCTACAAAAGCCGCAATTCCACCTTTTTTCTGAACTTCAGCGATTGCATGAATTGCCAAAGTTGTTTTACCAGATGATTCTGGTCCGTAAATTTCAATAACTCTTCCTTTTGGATAACCGCCAACCCCTAACGCTAAATCTAAAGTTAATGAACCAGAAGGTATAACCTCTACGTCTTCAACAGCGCTATCTCCTAATCTCATTACTGAACCTTTACCATAAGTTTTGTCCAGTTTGTCCATTGTTAACTGAAGTGCTTTGAGCTTATCTTCGTTAATCTTTGCTTTTTTTTCTGCCATATCGTTATTATATGTTTTTTATGTTAATTAGTACAAATTTATAAACCAAGTGTGACAAAACATGTCTCACAGGTTCCATGCTTCTAAAATTTCTTCTGCGTGAGCTTTTGTTTTTGGTTTTTTTATAATCTCATGAATGTTTCCTTCTTCATTTATTAGAAAGGTTGTGCGGTGTACACCATCGTAAGTTTTTCCCATAAATTTTTTTGGACCCCAAACGCCGTAAGATTTTATTATTTCCTTTTCTGTATCTGCTATCAATGGAAAAGGAAGGTCGTGTTTATCAATAAATTTTTGGTGTCGTGATTCGTCATCTGGGCTAACACCAATAATAACAATTTTGTTTTTCTGTAAGATCGAATAATTATCGCGCAGGTTACACGCTTGATTTGTGCATCCAGGTGTCATATCCTTTGGATAAAAGTAAAGCGCTATCTTTTGTCCCAAAAAATCTACTAAACTAATTTTATTTCCATTTTGGTCTTTACCGATAAATTCTGGAGCTTTGTTTCCTATTTTTAAATTCATTTTGTTGTTTGTTTAAGCGTTAATTTGACAAGAATTTAATCAAAGATAATAAACAATTTTAATTAAAAAAGAAGTTTGCTGAATTATTTTTAAAAAGTAGAGACATTAAAACTTTAATTTCTTCATTAATCTTCTTACTTTTATCCTAAAAAACATCTTGTGATAGACTTTAAAGAATTAATAGAATCATTTTTAAGGGAGTATAATTGGAATGAAACGATTATACCTTATGTTTCATTCTTAATATTACTTATAGCAACAACTGTCATTGTAATTATTGGGGTTTGGTTGACAAGATTTATCCTGAATAATACCGCAGGTAAAATCATGACAAAAACCAAAAAGAAATGGAATACACTTTTAGTAAAGCATAAGTTTTTAAATGCTGTTTCTTTATTTATTGTCATCATCATCCTGAAAATAGCTCTGCCCTTTTTATTAGAGGAGTCGGAGAAAACCTTTTCGTTTTTTGAGAAATTGGTGAATATTTTCATCATTTATGTTTTTTATAAAATTATATCAACAATTCTTAGGGCTGTTGAAGAAGTCATGTCTCAGTCAAAACTCTATGAATCTAGACCTTTGGGGAGTTATTTTCAGCTGATTAGAATTATTTTAATTATCATCGCTTTGGTTTTGGGTATTTCTATAATGATTAGTAAATCTCCAGTTTACCTTCTTACTGCTTTTGGTGCGCTAAGTGCCGTGTTACTCCTTATATTTAAAGATACCATTTTAGGGTTTGTTGCTAGCGTTCAGATTTCAGCAAACGATATGGTTCGAATAGGGGATTGGATAGAAATGCCGAGGTTTAACGCAGATGGTAATGTACTTAGCATTAACTTGGACACAGTGAAAATAAGGAACTGGGATAATACAATCTCAACAGTACCAACATACTATTTTGTTACAGAAAGTTTTAAAAACTATCGGGGAATGATAGAAAGTGGGGCGAGAAGAATCAAAAGGTCAATCCCCATTTCTGTTAATAGTGTCCGTTTTGTTGACAAAGAACAAAGAGAAAAGTTTTTAACTTTTGAATTAATTAAAGATTTTATCATAGATAAACAAAAAGAAATAGACCAATCAAATGAAAAAAACAACATTGATACAAGTGTGCTTATTAATGGACGACGCATGACAAACATTGGAGTGTTCCGAGTATATGTACAAAAATACTTAGAGAATCATCCTGGAATAAGACAAGATAAAACAATTTTAGCACGATTAAGAGATCCAGATGAATCGGGCATCCCGCTTGAGGTATATTGTTTTGCTAACTCCATTGGTTTGGTTGATTATGAAGGTACTCAATCGGATATTTTTGATCACCTTTTTGGTGCTGCCGAGTTTTTTGGATTGGAAATATTCCAAAGACCAACGGGTCAAGATTTTAAAGATTCTTTACAAAGTGAATAATTTAAAAAAAATACTGCTTGTCGAAGATGAGGGAAACCTTAATGAGATTATTGAATTAAACCTTAAAATGGAAGGGTATGAAGTAACATCTATTGCTGACGGAAAAGAGGCAATTGAATTTGCTCCCAATTTACATAATTATGATTTGGTGATTCTGGACGTTATGCTCCCAGAAGTTAGTGGTTGGGATATTTGTAAAATATATAAAGAAGAGTCGCCTTCAACCCTTATTTTATTTATGTCTGCAAAAGGCACTTCTTCTGATAAAATTAAAGGATTAAAATTAGGGGCAGATGATTACTTAGGAAAACCTTTTGATTTAGAAGAGTTACTGTTGAGGGTTAAAATTTTAATCAATAGAAAAGAAAAAACAAGTATTCAAAATGAAACTCTTAAACTTGGTGACTCAAAGGTAAATACGTTAACTTTTGAAGTAGAAAGGGAGAATGGAGGTAAAATAGAATTGTCTAAACGAGAAATTGAATTAATTCAATTATTCTTTGAGCATGAAGGTGAAGTTGTGCCCCGAGATTTTATTTTAAAAGAGTTGTGGAGTGATGATAAATCAACACCAACTTCCCGAACGATAGACAACTATATCTTAGCGTTTCGAAAAATCTTTGAAAAAGACCCCAAAAACCCCAAATTATTCCAAAGCATAAGAGGCGTTGGCTATAAGTTTGTTAACCACTAAAAAGTTGACAAATACCATTGTTTTTATGAAGAATGGTATTTATATTAAAGAAACAATCATTGTGTTACTAAAGTTACTTTTTAACCCCTTTTCTTTCTTTAATTTTGCATTAAATTAAACTAAAATGGCAGAAAACAATCCAATAATAGATGTTAGAGAACCCATTGAATACAGCATGGGACACGCTGAAGGAACAATTAATATTCCTTTGGCAGAAATTCCTGAACACATAGAGGAAATTAAAGCAATGGAGAATCCAATTCTTTGTTGTGCATCTGGAAGTAGAAGTGGTTACGCCGTGCAATGGCTTAAATCTCAGGGAATAGATTGTGAAAACGGAGGCTCTTGGCTGAATTTTATAAGTCAAAGCCAGTAAGATAAAATTAAAACCGCATATTTTTTGAGTCCCTTTCTAAAAAAAAGTTATTTTAGCTTTAGTTTATGAAAGAAACTCAATTTATTGAACAAAATAAGGAGAAGTGGATTCGTTATGAAAAAAAACTGTCCTCTTCCTCTTCAAACCCTGAAGAGATTAGAGAACTATATACTGAACTTAATAATGATCTAAGTTATGCTCAAACCTTCTACGAAAAGCGAATTGTTCGGTCTTTTTTAAACAACCTTACTCAAGCAGTTCATGGAAAACTTTATAAACAAAAAAAAGAGCCTTTTTTAGCCATTATTCAGGCGTGGACAGTAGATTTGCCACTCGAAATTTATAGGGCAAGAAAAAACTTGTTATTTGCCCTTTTCTTGTTTCTTATTTATGGGGCAATTGGTGCTTTTTCTACAAATCAAGATGTTAATTATGCTACAAAAATTCTGGGGGAAGACTATATTGAAATGACTGAACAAAACATTGTTGAAGGAAATCCTTTGGGTGTTTATGGAGCTTCTTCACAAGGTTCAATGTTTCTGGAAATTACCTTGAATAATATCTTTGTTGCGCTTCTCTGTTTTATTGGAGGTGCTTTTTTTTCTATCGGAACCCATATTGTTTTGTTTCAAAATGGAATTATGGTTGGTGTTTTTCAGTACTTGTTTAAGTTAAAAGGATTACTGTTGACTTCATTTTTAACCATTTGGATTCATGGTGCTTTTGAAATTTCTGCCATAATTATTGCTTCTGGTGCTGGATTTACTTTGGGACACGGACTTCTTTTTCCAGGGAGTTATACCCGACTGCAGTCGCTACAAATGAATGGAATGCGTGGAGTTAGAATTATGTTGTCACTCATTCCAGTTTTTATAATGGCTGGATTTTTAGAAAGCTATGTTACGAGACATTATTTAATTTTACCAGATTGGTCAAAATGGATGATAATTCTGTTCTCTTTTACTTTTATTTTGTTTTATTATGTAATTTATCCCGCATTAGTAGCAAGAAAATATCCAGAAAAGGTATATGAGGAATCACACGTTAACATTTTTGAGTCACTCAATTTTAAACCGTTTAAGATTAGAAAAAATACAGATGTTTTCCGCGAAACCTTCCAAGTTTATTTGTTTTCAATTACGCAAATTATTCGACAAAATTTTCAGTGGGTTTTTCCAGCAATTTTATTCATTTGGATATTTCAAGTTTTTGTTCATTTTGAAGATATGAACATGTTTTATTATGTTGATTGGGAAGCACAACTCTCCATCTTGTTTGGAAATCCAAATGGACTAAACTTTAATGGAATAAAAGACTTTGTTGTTTCCATTGCTTGGATTGTTCCAATTACTTTTCTTGGGTTAATTACGTTTTATAATATCTATAAAATATCTTATAAAGATGCGGAATTCAAAACATTTGTAAGGCAACGATTTTTTAAAATGTTGATTGCCATTTTGCCCTTCTATGCACTCGCCGTGTTTCTCCCCTTTTATATCTTTATTCCTTCAATTTTTATTTTCCCATTTTTATTGTTGCCAATTTCCAGTGTCGGACTTGATAAAAAACCAAATCTAAAATCAGGGTTTTCGTTTTCTGCAACAAAATGGAGCAGTACTTTTATTGTGTTTTCTCTTTTATGCTTGGCAACTATTTTGTTGGCTCAACCGCTTGCGTTTGTCTTTTCTTTTGAAAATCATTTAGGAGAACCAAACATTAGGGATGTTTTAGACAGACTTTCAGATTTTTTATTGCCCGTTTTTGCTGATGTATCTGACAAACCAATCGTTTGGGTTAATGTGGTAAGACAATTTTTCTATATTGGGTTTATGCTGTTTCTTTTACCGCTGTTCTTTATAGGAATTGGGCTGGTTTATTTGTCTGGAGTTGAAGAAAGACAGCACATTAGTCTTAAAAATGAGTTTAAAAAGTTCGGAAAAAGAAATAGGGTGAAAGAAACAGCAGCAGATTTTGAATAAAAGATGAAAAACGTGTTTGCCATATTGATTTTTATATCATTATCGAATATTATTCGGCTGCAAGAACAATTGTATGATGAAACGTGGGAAAGATTAAACAACACGATTGAATACAAACAATCTACAAATTATAAAAAACTTAAAAACAAATCGTTAGAACAAGTTTATTCTACGCCAATCAAAACAAAACCCATTGAGTATAAAGATGAAACTTATAAAGAAAAGGTTGAACAATCAAGGGAAAAACTATTTAAAGACGGAGAAAAAGAAGGCGTTGAGAAACAAACAAAATCAAAAAATGATATAGATATTGAAGACTTAAATATACCAGACTCTGAAGCACCTGGCTTTAATCCAATACCGAATAATATTGATAATTTTAATCCCAATCCAGATGCCATTCAGCTAATTTTCTATCTCATCGGGATTGGATTGGTCGCATTCCTAGTTTATCGTTTGATAATAAGTCGTTCATCTAAAGGAACATTGACAAATAATGAAAATGACTTTGCAGAAGATGTAAATCCTGAAACAATTAAAAAATCAGATTTACAAACAGAGTTAAAAAAGGCAATTGACGAAGAAAATTATCGATTGGCAATAAGAATTTATTATATACAAACTCTTAAGGCATTTGTCGAAGCAGGTTTTATCAAATGGAAAAAGAAAAAAACAAATTATCATTATTTGTTAGAAGTGTCTGGAAAAAAGGAATTTTTTGATTTTCAAAAAGCAATCCAAATTTATGAATGGACGTGGTATGGTAAAAATGAACCAAAACCAGCAACTTTTGAAAGATTTTCAAAGTTTTTTAATCATTTTTTAAAACAAATAGAAAGTGAATAGGAAGAAATTGATATATATTTTTAGTGTTGTTCTAGCTCTTGGAATTATTCTTGTTATATATCAAAATTCTACTTCAAACGCAAAGAAATTCTCCTCAACTAAACCTAAAAAAGAATATGTTTCGTCAAATTGGAAAAAGAAATATGGATTAAAAAATAAAAATCCGTTTGGATTATTTGTATTTCAAGAATTGGCGTTTGCGGACGCTAAATTTATGGAGTTTAATGCATATTCAAATTATAAATTTTTTGATTCTGTTGTAGGGGTTGACTCTTCATTGTTTATGTTTATTGGTAAAAACTTTACATTAACAGAAGAGGAAAATGAAAAGATTATGGCAAGTGTTTTTGAAGGGAACGAATTGTTTATCTCTGTTGAAACACTACCTGATAATATCGTAGAACAGTTTTTCCTTTCTAACCCAATCTTGTATTTTACAGGCACTGTTGCTACACACACCATTGACGGAAATAAATACGATTTTTACTATATTTTTGAAAACGATACCGTAAAAGGATTTTGGGAGTTTTTTAATCAGGAGGCATTAGATAATGATGTTGAACTTTTAACCATGATTGGCAAACATGGATCTGGATTTATTCAAATAAAATACGGTTCCGGCAATATTTTTATTCATCTGAATCCCAACGTTTTTACAAACCATCATTTGCTAACAATAGAAGGAAAGGAATATTTAAAAGACGTTTTACAAGTATTGAATCAGCCAAAGATTCAATGGTTTTCTTTTGTTCAATATGAACCAATTCTATATAACCCAAATGAAGATTTGGGAAGCGTTCAGGCTAATCCTAGTTTACTCATAGAAATATTTAAACATCCCGCATTCCGCTGGGGATTTATTTTGGCTGTTTTTGGGGTGATTTTATATCTGTTCTTTAGAAGCAAAAGAAGAAGACCCGTTGTTCCAGCGTATATCCAATCAAAAAACACAGGATTTAGTTATGTTGATACTTTAGCAGGAATTTATTATTCCAAAAAACAGCCTAATAAAATTCTGAATATAATGCGTCAAAACTTATATCATGCAATTTATAATAAGTTCTATATCGACATGAGCCACCGGGAAGATAATGATAACATTTTATCATTGTCAAAAAAAGCAGATATCTCTCAAGAGGAAATTAATTACCTTTTTAAAATCATTGAAAGTAAAGGGATTATTTCTAACGAATATCTATCTAATGCTTACGCTTTACAGCGAGACTTTTATTTTAAATCTGGAATTTGGGACTTTCAGCGGAAGGATAAATTTTCAGATAAGCCAATTCATATTTACAGAAACAAAAAACAAGCTGTTTTATTTGCAACAAGCGGATTTTTATTGATTGTTTTGGGATTTGTTTTATTAGCCAAAACATCTCCTTTGGGTGTCTTATTGTGGCCTTTTGGAGGAATTGCCTTGTTCTCAGGGATGAGGTCGCTAAGTACACCAGCCCTTTTAATAACTCCAGAAAAAATTGAATTAACACCCTTTATTGGATTTAGTAAGTCTATTTTATACGAAAACATTAAGTTTATAAACCAAAAATCAGAAAAATTAATAATTGTATTAAAAACCAATAAAAAAATTAGCTTATCTATGAGTAACTTGGAGAAAAATAATATCAATATCCTTAATCATATTCAAAAGAATATTGGCAGAGAAATTTAATTAATAATAAAATTATGGAAGAACACGATAAATACAAACCGAAAGGCAACTTGGATGAAACAAATCAACCGAATAAAAGTCAAACCCCAGAAAAAAATCCCCTCGAAAAAATGCCTTTTGAAGAAGAAAGCAAAGAAATGATTTGGCTTTCACAGAAAATAAATGACATCCGTATAAAAATGGCTGAATATATTATCGGACAAAAGGAAATGGCGGATTTGTTGATGACAGGAATTTTTACTTCTGGTCATGTTTTATTGGAAGGTGTTCCAGGAGTTGCAAAAACATTATCCGCAAAAGTTTTGGCTAAAATTGTAGATGTTGACTTTTCTCGTATTCAGTTTACACCCGATTTAATGCCTTCAGATGTTATTGGAACATCGGTTTTTAACATGAAAGAATCAGAATTTTTCTTTAAGAAAGGACCTGTGTTTTCTAATATTGTTTTGATTGATGAGATAAATAGGGCTCCAGCCAAAACACAAGCAGCACTTTTTGAGGTGATGGAAGAACATCAAATTACATTTGAAGGAATGTTGTATAAAATGGAATTTCCATTTTTGGTTATTGCTACTCAAAACCCAATTGAACAAGAAGGAACATATAATCTTCCAGAGGCACAATTGGACAGGTTTATGTTTAAAATTACCATCGACCAGCCAAACCTAGAAGAAGAAATAGCTATCTTAGATCGATACAAAAACAATATTCAAACTCCTGATTTGAGTAATATAAAACCTGTTATCACAAAAGAAGACATTAAAAAAATTCAAGACTTGATTGGTCAGATTACAATTTCTGATGATTTGATAAAATATGTTGCAACAATTGTAGATAAAACAAGAAATCACGGAAAAATTTATCTTGGTGCTTCGCCAAGAGCCTCACTTTCTATTGTTAAATCTGCCAAATCAATTGCAGGAATTAGGGGAAGGGAGTTTGTAATACCAGACGATATTCAGTTTGTTGCGTCTCACGTTTTAAATCATCGATTAATTTTAACTCCTGATGCAGAAATGGAAGGAACATCTCCGTACCAAATAATTGAATTAATATTAAAGGAAATTGAAGTTCCTAGATAACTAAATGTTTAAGTCATTTTACATATCACAAGTTTGGTTTATTGTATTTGCAATAGGAATAACCCTCATGGTTTTGGGTTATTATGTACCTTTTTTACTTTTTGTTGGACAATTTGTAATGATTACTTTGGTGTTTCTATCAATTCTGGATTTATTCATTCTTTTTCTTCCAAAAAATCCCATCGAAATCCAACGAAAATTGTCAGAACGGTTGAACTTGGGAGATGAGTCGGAAGTTGAAATTTGGGTTCAAAACGAAAGTCACCAACCTTTTTATATTCTGATTTATGACGAACCGCCGGTAGAATTACAGGCAAGAAACCTCGCTTTTCAAGGATTTTTAAAGAAAAATGAAAGTCTGAGTTATAAATATAAATTTGTTCCAACAAAACGAGGGGTGTATCAATGGAAAGATTTTCACGTGTTTTTACATTCGTTTTTTAGACTCTTAGAGAGACGAATTATTGTCCCTTTTTCACAAGAAGTGAGTGTTTACCCTTCTGTTCTTCAAATGAAAAAACTGGAGTTTTTAATGTTTAATAAACAAACCCAAATTGGAATCAAAAGAATAAGAAGAATTGGTCATAATAATGAATTTGAACAAATAAAAGACTATGTTCAGGGTGATGTTATCCGCAGTATAAACTGGAAGGCCACATCAAGAACTTCATCGTTGATGGTAAACCAATACCAAGAACAAAAATCACAACCTGTGTACGTAATTATTGATAAATCACGCTCCATGAACCACGAGTTTAATAAACTAACGCTTTTGGATTATGCGATAAACAGTGCGCTTGTGTTTTCAAATATTGCACTGCGAAAAGGAGATAAAATGGGACTGATTACTTTTTCTCATAAAATAGGAACCCAAATTGCCCCAAACACAGGAAATAAACAGCTTCACTATATTTTAGAATCTCTTTATGCACAAAAAACCGAGTTTAAAGAGGCAAATTATCCGCTTCTGTATCTAACTTTAAGAAAACAAGTAAATACACGTTCTCTTTTGATGCTTTACACCAACTTTGAAACGGTCTTGGCCATGAGAAGGGCTTTGCCTATTCTTAAAAAGTTAAATAAAAACCATGTGCTTGTGGTTGTTTTCTTTAAAAATATGGAACTCACACAGCAAATACATAACAGCCCAGACACAATCCACGATTTATATGTGTCAACAATCGCTGAAGAAATAATGAATTTGAAGAAGAAAATCGCCCTTGAATTAAAACAACATGGAATACAATCCATTTTAACCGAACCAGACGACTTAAATATTTCTACTGTGAACAAGTATCTGGAGTTAAAATCAAAAGGATTGATATAAAATCTCTCAAAACTCAACTTTAAAAAAATGATTTTTGTCAGTTTTTTTCGTCATACAAATGTCAAGACTCTTGTAATCAGTTGACTGACAATACTATGACAAAGGAAAAAGATTGAAAAACATTAGTTTGTAGGAAAAAAGTTCTATAAACTTGCCTCGATTTTTAATTTTTAACTAAAATAATTTATAAATAAAAAAATAAAGAAATGAAGAAAATTTTATTTATTTCAGTTTTCGTTTCAGGGGCAACGTTGATGAATGCTCAAGAAGCTGTTACTGTTTCTATAGAAGGGAACAAAGTGGCGTGGTACAGCCTTGAAAACGGTGAAAAAGGAAACAATGATGCTGCGGGATGGGACATAGCGTTCGATTTAAAAGCTCAAGACGCTGCAATCAGAACAAATGATGCTTATGGTGTAAGTTTATATGAGTTTCCAGGCGGTTTTGCAGAGTGGGATAATATAACAGAGCAAAACACAACAGGGTTAACTCCACTTTACAACTCAGATACAATATGGAGAACGGGTGCATTTAACCAAATCAAAGATCCGTTTTTTCCACAGCCTCTTTTTGATTATGGCTGGGGAACGTATGATTCAGGCACACATAATGTTATAGGGTATAGAGTATTCATTATAGAGAGGACAGGTGTTTATAAAAAGAAAATTAAGATCGATGAGATGGAAAGCTCTGGTGGCGGAAGATATAGATTTACAATAGCTGATATTGATGGCTCAAATGAATTAAATCTTGTACTTGAAAAGTCTGATTATGGAAACCAACAATTTGCTTATTATAATATTGAAACCAACACGTTTCCTGCTCATGAGGTGGCTCCTAAAGATGAATGGGATTTATATTTTACAAAATATCAAACAATCGTTACACATCCAACGTATGGATCAATGATGTATCCTGCTCCTGCTGGAATTTTAACAAACGAAAACGTTCAGTCTGTTAAGGTTGAAGGGGTTAATGTTGCTACTTATAACGATTATTGGGGAAAAAACTTCTCTCCAAATATCAATATTATTGGTTGGGAATGGTGCGGTTATAACTTTGGAGTAGGAGGAACACATACGTTTAACCCCGCTCCTGATGAAATGTATTTTGTAAAAGCAGTAAATGGTGATGTTTGGAAACTTGTTTTTACAGGTTATCAAATTGCTGGTATCTACGATTTTACAAAAGAATTAATCTCAACGTCTTCTTTAAATGAAAACGAAATCAATCAAAGTGAGGTAATTGTATATCCAAACCCTGCTTCAAACAATGTTTCTTTGATTTTGAATAATATGAAAGGAGAAGAAACACAAATTGATATAGTAAACGTTGCCGGACAATCTGTTTACCAAAATGTAGTTTCAGGAAATTCAAACTTTGAAGTGGAAAACATCAATACCTCTCATTTAGAAGCTGGAATTTACATCGTAAAAGTGCAATCTGGTAGCCAAACAATAAACCAAAAATTAATTCTTCGTTAATAAGCATTTTTAAATTATGGGATTCCTCCTGTTGAAAGACAGGGGGAATCTTCTATTTTTGTGATTTTATCTCTTTGAGCATAATGATTTACATTAAAAAAGTTCTGTTTTTATTCTGTTTGTTTATAAGTGTTAATGCACTTGGGCAAACGCTTTCCGTTATTTCATTGAATGATAATCTTCCCGTTCCTTTTGCGCGATTGGATATTGTTTTTGAAGATGAAACATTTAATTTTAAAACTGATGAAAATGGTGAATGGAAAGTCGAAGAGAAATTTAAAACAAAACCAATTGATTTAAAAATCATAAATTATAGCTACGACACAAAAGAAATTAAAAATATTGTTCTTTCTAAAGACACCACTGTTGCTCTCTATAGCGATGTGAGAGAATTTAAAGAAGTTGCGATTACTGCACAGTACAAAACAGTTTTAATAGAAAACGCAGTTCACAACATTAAGGTAGTTGACAGACAAAAAATACAAGATATGGCAGCACAAAATGTGAAAGACGTGCTGACAAACGAATTGAATATTAGAATTTCAGAAGATCAGGTACTAGGAAGTGCAATGAAACTCCAAGGTATAGGCGGAGAAAATGTAAAAATATTGGTAGATGATGTTCCGCTGACAGGAAGGTTAAACGGAAATATCGACTTATCGCAAATTCCTGTTGATAACATTGAAAGAATAGAAATTGTTGAAGGACCTCTTTCTGTTAGTTATGGAACAGACGCTTTGGCAGGAACAATAAACATCATCACAAAGAAAAATCAATCTAGCCGATTTGAAGGAACATCAAATAACTATTTTGAAAGTAGTGGAAAAGTTAATAACACCGTTTCATTGGGTCTTCAGCTAAAAAAACACCAAATACGAATTGAAGGGGGAAGACATTTTTTTGATGGATGGGATCCTTCACACAAAACCTTTCATTTTAATCCAAATCCAATTGCAGACACATCAAGAGTACAACTCTGGAATCCAAAAGTTCAATATTTTGCGGGATTAAATTATCGATACAATCGCAAAAACTTTGTACTCAATTATAGCAGTCAGTTTTTTAATGAAGACATTTTAAATCGTGGAATGCCAAGAAAACCAGCAGAAGAAACAGCTTTCGACGATTATTACAACACAAAAAGGATTAACCAGCGGTTGTTTTTTGAATATCGATTTAAGAATGAATACCGATTAAATATTATTGCAGCATATAATGGATATTTACGAAGAAAAAACACAAAAATCAGAGATTTAACCGAAATTAGAGATGTGTTGTCGTCCGACCCAAATGATCATGACACTTCTCAATACCACAGCATAATCAGTCGAGGAAGAATGATTCAGGCAAAACCCAATAAGAAGTTTAATTATGAATTGGGTTACGATATTTTACATGAATTTGCCCTTGGAAATCGTATTGAAAACAATAAAAAATCAATTGGAGATTATGCACTTTTTGTATCGGCTGAATATTCGCCCATAGAAAAAATTACGATTCGTCCAGGACTTAGATACAGCTACAACACAGAGTATAAAGCACCGTTAACGCCATCATTGAATGTTAAATATTCCTTTTTTGAAAACGAAAAAAATCTATTTAATTTAAGAGCGTCTTATGCAAGAGGTTTCCGCTCGCCTTCAATTAAGGAATTACATTATACTTTTATAGATATCAATCACAACATTGTTGGAAATCCCGATTTAAGAGCTGAGTTTTCTAATAATTATAATCTCTCATTCTACCACGACTTAAAGATGGATAAGATTAGATTGCGAAGTAAAATATCTGGATTCTATTCTGATATCAAAAACTTAATCACACTCGCACTAAAAGAAGGCTCCATGACTGAATACTCTTATCTGAATTTAGAAAGATTTTCATCAACAGGAATTCAGGTTGAAACGAGTCTGAGTTATAAAAACATAAGTTCTACCCTTGGCTTTTCCTATATCGGCATAGATAATCATTTGACGCATAAAGGAGAAATTGAAAAAACAGGGTTTAAGTTTTCACCCGAAACAGTATTTAACCTTACTTATTATTGGCAAAAAACAGGACTAAGGTTTGCTTTGTTTTATAAATACACCGGCAAGTTACCTATGATTTACAGAGACAGCGATGGATTAATCTATGAAAGCACAGTTGGAGATTATCACACTGCAGATTTAACATTATCGAAGTCTTTTTGGAAGGATAGAGTTCAATTAACCGCAGGAGTAAAAAATATTTTTGATGTAAAAACAATCCCTGGTTCAGAAAAAGGAACAGATGTTACCCAAATTGCACATTCAACTTCATCTTCTGGCGTAAATATTGGAATTGGAAGAACCTATAATTTAGGGATAAAACTATATTTTAAATCAAAATAAAATGAGAACATTATTCTTTATCATTTCAGTTTTTGTTTTCTCATCATGTTTGAGAGAGGAATTACCTGTTCCTAAAAAAGATTTGGGAAAGGGAAATGTTGTGGTTGTTGATATTCAAAATGATTATCGCTTGCAATCATTTTTTAAATTGTCTTCTGGTGAGGTTGTTTCTGAAAATTTAAAAGACGATTGGGATATTGGATTAGAAAATGGGATAGACGGTAATCACTTCATTATAAATTATTCCAAAAACATGTTTATATATCCTACAAATGAAGACAACATGGAAGATGTACTTTCTCCAGCAGGATATAATTCACCAGATAATCAGCGTTTTGATAGTCCTTACGGTGAATACGACTCCTTAGCAATGCGCAATTATGACGATGGCAAAGTGAGAATTATTGATATGGGATATGGCGTTGCTGGAACACATATTGGTTGGTATAAAATCAAGGTAATAGAGGTGAATCAAACTAGTTATACATTTGAATTTGCACCGCTTACCTCAACGACGTCAACAATAAGAACAATTGAAAAGCAAAATGCCGATGATTATCAATTTACATACTTTAATCTACAAAGTAATTCTGTTGTTCAAATTGCACCTAAAAATGCAGCGTGGGACTTAGTTTTCACACAATTTACAGAAAGACTGTACGAACCTTTGGTTATGCCTTACTTGGTAACGGGAACACTTTTAAACAGGGTGCAAACAAAAGGCACACGACTTGTAAATGTTGACTATGATGCTATTGACTTGGCGTATGCTCATACATTGCCGCTTTCTGACACAATGAATGTAATTGGTTATAATTGGAAAAGCTTTGATTTTAGCGATGAAAATTATCTTGTTTATCAAAATATCTGTTATGTATTACAAGATGCAGATGGGGTTTATTATAAATTAAAATTCCTTGATTTTTATAGTCCAACAGGTGCAAAAGGATATAATAAATTTTTGTATCAAAAGCTAGGCGAATAAAATCGAAGTAATATAATCGGCTTGAAGTTTCCCTCGGTTAGTTAAGATAATTACTCCATTTTCTTCGAAAATGAGCCCTTTTTGTTTAAAATCTTCCAAATTTTGTTCAAATTCAGACGAAAAAGCTAAAAAACCAGCCAATTTTGTCAAATTCACACCCCATTTTGTTCTTAAACCAGTTAAAAGATATTCATTAAATTGATTTTTTTGTGTCAAAACCTCCTTTTCAGAATAACTTTGACCATCTAGAATAGCTTTTATATATTTGTGATTATTTGCTACATTCCATTGTCTGCTTTTTCCATTGAAAGAATGTGCAGAAGGACCAATTCCAAGATAAGAAATACCTAACCAATAGTTTGTGTTGTGAACTGAATATTGATTGTTTTTAGCAAAATTTGAAATCTCATATTGTTCATAACCCGCTTCCTGCAATCGTCGAACCAAATATTCAAACTCTTCAGCCTGTGCGTCAGCACCAACACGAGGCAATTGCTTTGTTTTTATCATATAACTCAATGCTGTTCCATCTTCAGTTGTCAAACAATAAGCAGAAATGTGGTTAGGACTCAAATTTATCATTTTTGAAAGATTATATTCTAGCTTTTCAAGTGTGTGATTGGGCAAACCATAAATTAAATCACAAGTAATAAAAAAACCATGTTCTTTTGCCAATTGAATAGATTTTATTCCTTCTTCAACATTGTGCGCACGATTCATCCAATCTAAGTCTGCTTGAAAAAACGATTGCACCCCAATACTGAGTCTGTTTACTCCTAAACTTTTCCAATATTTTAGCTGCATCTCATGAATATCGTCTGGATTTGCCTCTAAAGTAAATTCAATATTCTTTTCAACGTCAAAATTGATATAAATTGATTCAATCAGTGATTCTAACTCATCTTTTGTTAATAATGAAGGTGTTCCGCCACCAAAATAGATAGTCTTTATTGGCTCTTGATCAAGATAATTTTTCCGTTGTCCAATTTCCTTAATCATTGAAAGAATCATTTTGTCACGATAACCTTCAAATGTAGTGCTAAAATGAAAGTCACAATATGAACATTTTTTCTTACAAAAAGGGATATGAATATAAACTCCTGCCAATTTCTATACTTTCTTTCAAAAGTAGTTAAATCTGTTGTAATGTTTGTGTGAGAAATTAAGAATTTTAGAATTCATCTTCTGATGTTTTATTTTTATCACATTCCAAGACTTTTTATGGGTATTGTGTTTTCTTCTGTCATTGTATCTTCTAAAAAATAATCAGTGTTTTACAATCCCAATAAAATTCATTAATTTTGCACCTCTCAAATGAAAATAAATTATGAGCAAAAAATATCCTGAATATAACCGATTAGATTTAACACAATCAGCTCAAAAGATTGCTGAAATGTGGGAAAAAGAAGATGTTTTCCAAAAATCGATTGAATTAAAAGATGAAAACAAACCGTTTGTATTTTTTGAAGGACCTCCTTCAGCAAATGGACTGCCTGGTATTCATCACGTGATGGCTCGTACCATTAAAGATATTTTTTGTAGATATAAAACGTTAAAAGGATATAGAGTAAACCGAAAAGCGGGTTGGGACACACACGGATTACCCGTAGAATTAGGTGTAGAAAAAAAATTAGGCATTACAAAAGAAGATATTGGCAAAACGATTTCTGTTGAAGAGTACAACGCTACGTGTAAAAAAGAAGTGATGCAATACACGGATGTATGGAACGACCTTACTAAAAAAATGGGTTATTGGGTGGATATGGAAAATCCATACATCACTTATGAGTCAAAATATATCGAAACTGTGTGGTGGTTGTTGGGTCAAATGTATGAGAAAGGATTGGTTTACAAAGGTTATACAATTCAACCATATTCTCCAAAGGCAGGTACAGGGTTATCTTCGCATGAGTTAAACCAACCAGGTTGTTACCGCGATGTAACTGACACATCCTGTGTCGCACAATTTAAAGTGAAAGACGATAGTAAAGAGGTGTTTGGAGAGGAATTTGCTAATGAAGAAATTCACTTTTTAGCATGGACAACAACGCCGTGGACATTGCCTTCTAACACAGCGTTAACGGTTGGAGAAAACATAGAATATGTAATTGTAAAATCATACAACCAATATACACTTCTGCCGATTAATGTTGTTTTAGCCAAAGAATTGGTGCAAAAACAATTCAATAATAAATTTCAAAAGGTTGATTCAAAAGAAGAGTTGTTTAATTTCAAAAAAGAAGATAAAAAAATCCCATTTTTGGTTGGAAAATCTTTCTTTGGAAGAGAATTGAAAGGCATTCGATATGAACAACTTCTTCCTTACGCTTTGCCAATGGAAAATCGTGATAAAGCTTTCCAAGTGATTATTGGTGATTTTGTAACTACTGATGAAGGAACGGGAATTGTCCATACTGCGCCAACATTTGGTGCTGATGATGCCAAAGTGGCGAAAGAAGCAGATGTGCCTGCAATGTTGGTCGAAGATGAATATGGGAATCCAGTTCCATTGGTGGATTTACAAGGAAGATTCCGTCCCGAAATGGGAGAATTTGCAGGAATGTATGTTAAAAACGAATACTACAATGATGGCGAAGCTCCTGAAAAATCGGTTGACGTACAAATTTCCATTAAATTAAAAGAAGAAAATAAGGCATTTCATGTCGAAAAATTTAAACACAGCTATCCACATTGCTGGAGAACAGATAAACCAATCTTATACTATCCACTTGATTCCTGGTTTGTAAAAGTTACAGAAAACAAGGAAAGAATGGTGGAACTAAACAAGACCATTAATTGGCAGCCTGAATCTACAGGAACGGGTCGTTTTGGTAAATGGCTTGAAAATCTAAACGATTGGAATTTATCGCGTTCAAGATATTGGGGGACGCCACTGCCGATTTGGAGAACAGCAGAAGGTGACGAAGAAATTTTTATCTCTTCCCTTTCACAATTAAAAGAAGAGTGTAACAAGTCTGTGAATGCCGGAATTATGAATGTAAACCCATTGGCGGACTTCAATCCTGAGGATATGTCGGATGAAAACTACGCTAAGGTAGATTTGCATAAACCCTACATGGATAAAATTATTTTAGTTTCTTCAAGTGGAAAACCAATGAACAGAGAAGCTGATTTAATGGATGTTTGGTTTGATTCTGGTTCAATGCCTTACGCACAATGGCATTATCCTTTTGAAAACAAAGAGATGATTGATGAGGGAATGGCTTTTCCTGGCGATTTTATTGCCGAAGGTGTTGACCAAACAAGAGGCTGGTTTTATACACTTCACGCAATTGCTACAACGGTTTTTGACTCTGTTGCATATAAAAATGTAGTTTCTAATGGACTTGTTTTAGATAAAAATGGGCAAAAAATGTCGAAAAGCAAAGGAAATACAGTTGATCCTTTTGAAACATTAAAAAAACATAGTCCTGATGCTACGCGTTGGTACATGATTACAAATGCAGCACCGTGGGACAACTTGCGATTCGATACTGAAGGAATTGAAGAAACAAGAAGAAAGTTTTTTGGTACACTTTATAATACGTATTCATTCTTTGCGCTTTATGCAAACATTGATGGATTTACATATAAAGAGGAGAGAATAGCAACAGAAAAAAGACCAGAAATAGACCGTTGGATTATTTCTAAACTAAATTCTTTGATTGTTGATGTTGACCATTACTTAACGTCTTACGACCCAACAAAAGCGGGAAGAGCAATACAAGATTTTGTGAATGACCAACTTTCTAATTGGTACGTTCGTTTGTGTCGTCGTCGTTTTTGGAAAGGAGATTACTCAGAAGATAAAATTGCAGCTTATCAAACCTTATACGAGTGTTTGGAGACTGTGGCAATATTAAGTGCACCAATTGCACCGTTTTATATGGATGAATTGTTTATAGATTTAAACAAAGTAACCAACAAAAATGATGTGATTTCTATTCATTTAGCAGATTTTCCAGTTGTAAATTACGATGATATAGACAGGGAACTTGAAGCGCAAATGGAAATCGCTCAACAGGTTTCTTCCATGGCATTAAGTCTTAGAAAAAAAGAAAACATCCGTGTGCGGCAACCTTTGAAAAAAATCATGGTTCCGATTTTAGACCCAAGCTTTAAGTCAAGAATTATGCATGTTAAAGATTTAATTCTTTCCGAAATTAATGTAAAGGAATTGGTGTTACTGGAAGATACATCAGGTGTTTTAACAAAAAAAATCAAACCTAATTTCAAAACAATCGGTCCGAAATATGGTAAACAAATGAAAGCAATAACCCAAATGCTAAAAAATTGGACGCAAGCTGAAATTGCAAATGCTGAATCTCAAAAAGGATGGAAAGGAACAATTGGCGGAGAAGAAATAGAGTTGGATTTGGAAGATTTTGAAATAACAACGGATGATATTCCCGGCTGGTTATTGACAACCGAGAGGGGAATTACAGTTGCATTGGATGTTACCATCACGCCAGAACTTCGTCAAGAAGGTATCGCTCGAGAGTTAATTAACCGAATTCAAAATTTTAGAAAAGATGCTGGGTTTGATGTAACAGATAAAATTAGTGTTTCAATTGATACAACAAAAGAAATAGGCGAGGCTGTTCAGTCTAATAAATCATACATCGCAACAGAAGTTCTTGCACAAGATATTATTTTGGGTGGTGTTTCTGAAAATGCGTATAAAACCGATATTGTAGAACAAGACGATACAAAAATCGGACTTGTGAGGTTGTAGTTTATATTTCAGCTACTTATTGTCAGACTGAGTGTTTTTCGATGTAGAAGAAAATATATTGAGGTCTGACAATGCTTCTAAAGAAATCCCAATTCTAACTTCGCCTCGTCACTCATCATGTTTTGATCCCAAGGCGGGTCGAATACAACCGTAACTTTCGATGATTTTACTTCAGGAATTTCACCTACCTTATCCTCAACTTCTTTCGGCATAGACTCTGCAACAGGGCAGTTCGGAGAAGTTAATGTCATATATATTTCTACAGATGCATCATCGTTGACTGTGATGTCATAGATTAAGCCCAGCTCAAATACATCAACTGGAATTTCAGGGTCGTAAATCGTTTTTAAAACTTCTACAATTGCGTCTTCTATTGCTATTCTATCCATAGTTTTTCTTTCTATATTTTGTAAATAACAAAGTTACAATTTGTTTTGTTCTTTGTCAAAAGCAAATAAATTGTTTTTCCTAAAAAGAACATATATCCTTGCCTCACTTTGCCAAGTACAAAAATTTATTTAATAAAAATATAGCACTAAAACCTTGATTCTAACTTATTATTTAGATTCGTTAAGAATAAAAGTTTAAAAAATGTTGGTCTAATACCATAAAAATGGTATTTTTGCACCAAGGTTGTTATTTAGATTATTTATAAATAACGTTTTTAAAAAATATAAACACCTGTTAAGATGAAGGGATATACAGAGGAAGAACTGGAGAAAGATCTTCAAAATCAAGAATATAAATACGGATTTGTTTCTAATTTTGAAACAGACAGAGCACCTAATGGTTTAAACGAAGATATTATTCGGTTCATTTCAGAAAAAAGGGAAGAACCCGAGTGGATGTTGGAAAAAAGGCTAATGGCATTTAATGCTTGGAGGGAAATGGTTGAACCAGAATGGGCTCATTTAAGATATGAAAAACCCGATTTTCAAGCCATTTCTTATTACTCTGCTCCAAAACAACAAAAAAAATATGAAAGTTGGGATGAGGTTGACCCAGAAATGAAAGAAACGATGAGAAAGTTGGGAATATCTTTGGAAGAACAGCAAAGGTTGACTGGAACAGCAGTTGATTTTGTGGTAGATTCTGTTTCTGTAGCTACGTCATTCAAAGAAAAACTAAAGGAGCTTGGAATCATTTTCTGTCCCATCTCAGAGGCGGTACGCGAACATCCAGAGCTTGTTAAAAAATACTTAGGAACTGTCGTTCCCCCAACGGATAATTTTTATGCAGCATTAAACAGTGCCGTATTTACAGATGGCTCATTTTGTTATATTCCAAAAGGAGTACGTTGTCCAATGGAGCTTTCTACATATTTTAGAATTAATGAAGGTGGAACGGGGCAATTTGAAAGAACTTTGGTTATTGCAGACCAAGACTCTTATGTTTCTTACCTTGAAGGTTGTACAGCGCCTCAAAGAGATGAAAATCAATTGCACGCTGCCGTTGTAGAACTTATTGCTCTGGATAATGCTGAAATCAAATACTCAACTGTTCAAAATTGGTATCCAGGAGATAAAGAAGGAAAAGGTGGGGTGTTTAACTTCGTTACGAAGAGAGGACTTTGCGAAAAAGGGGCTAAAATTTCATGGACACAAGTAGAAACAGGTTCTGCAATTACTTGGAAATATCCGTCTTGTATCTTAAAAGGTGACAATTCAATTGGTGAATTTTACTCTGTTGCTGTAACAAATGGTTATCAACAAGCAGATACAGGAACGAAGATGATTCACCTTGGTAAAAATACCACAAGCACCATTATTTCTAAAGGAATCTCAGCAGGTTTTTCTCAAAATAGTTATAGAGGATTGGTGCAAATTCATCCCAATGCTGAAGGTGCGCGTAATCGTTCAGAGTGTGATTCTTTATTGCTTTCTGATACATCAGGTGCACATACTTTTCCTTATATAGAGTGTAAAAATAAATCTGCACACGTGGAACACGAAGCAACAACGTCAAAAATTAGTGAAGAGCAGTTGTTTTACGTTCGTCAACGTGGAATCGATGAGGAAAAAGCAATCGGATTAATTGTAAACGGCTATGCAAAAGAGGTTTTAAACAGAATGCCAATGGAATTTGCAGTTGAAGCACAAAAATTATTAGAAATTTCATTAGAAAACTCAGTTGGATAATTTCAAGATCAGGTAATCTCTTGATAAATTACTTGTATTAAAAAAGAACATTAAAAAAATTAAGAAAAAATCAATAAGATATGTTAACAATAAAAAATCTCCATGCTTCAATTGAAGAAGAAGGAACAGAAATATTAAAAGGATTAGACCTTCAAGTAAATCCTGGTGAAGTTCACGCAATTATGGGACCAAACGGGTCGGGAAAATCAACGCTTGCTTCAGTTTTAGCAGGAAAAGATGGATATGAAGTAACTGAAGGTGAAGTTTCGTTTGTAGGTAAAGACCTTTTGGAGTTGGAAGTAGAAGACAGAGCTAAAGAAGGCGTTTTCCTTGCAATGCAGTATCCTGTTGAGATTCCAGGAGTTTCGAATATCAATTTTTTACGTCTTGCATTGGCTGAAAAGCATAAATATGAAGGGAAGGAACCGCTTTCAGGAAAGGATTTTTTAGCGAAAGTTAAAGAAGCATCAGCCATCGTTGAAATGGATAGCAAATTGGCTAGTCGTGCCGTAAATGTAGGTTTCTCTGGTGGAGAAAAGAAAAGAAATGAAATCTTCCAAATGGCAATTTTAGAACCAAAATTGGCAATCCTTGATGAAACTGATTCAGGATTAGATATTGATGCTCTACGAATCGTTGCTGGAGGTGTAAACAAATTAAAGTCTGATAAAAATGCTGTTATATTAATTACACATTATCAACGCTTATTGAATTATATAAAACCAGATTTTGTTCATGTTCTTTACCAAGGTAAAATTATCAAAACGGGTGATAGCAGCTTGGCGCTGAAACTGGAAGAAAAAGGATATGATTGGTTAATTGAAGAAAACGCACAATAAAATGGAAGTAGTAGCAAATAATCAAGTGCTTGACTTTGTTGCCAACTTGAAGAAACCTACGGATATTTCACAAGTCAGACAACAAGCTCTAAACGCACTGAACGGGATGGATTTTCCTCACAGAAGGATAGAGGAGTGGAAATATACCCGTGTTTCTAAATATGTAAAAAGGAAATACAACCAACAAACAGCAGAGATTGATGCTCAAAATATTTTTTTAGAAGAAAAAATGCATCAACTTGTTTTTGTAAATGGTTATTTTGATAAATCACAATCGACTGTGATAGATGATGACGCCCTTACAATTCGTACGATTGAAGAGGTGGACAACAATTATTACTCAGAAGTGATGGAAGATATCGATGAAAATGTCTTCTCGGTTATCAATAAAGCATATCAAACAGGAGGTGTTTATCTTCATGTAAAAGCGGATACTAAAGTTAAATATCCCATTCATATTGTTCACCTTTTAGTAGGTAACGAAGTTATTGCAAATGTTCGTCACTTCATTCACATAGAAAAAGGGTCAAAGGCTGAAGTATTGGTTACATTTAATTCTAAAAATTCAGAAAACAGCTTTACAAATGTCGTTTTTGAGGGAGAAGTTGAAGAAAATGCAACACTTACTATCAATAAACTTCAATCTGAAACAAAAGATGTATTACACATTTCAAGAGAGTTTTTTGTACAAGAAGAAGGAAGTACTTTTAAAATGAATACAATTACAACTGGTGGAGAACTCACGAGAAATCAGTTGGACGTAATTGTGGAAGGAAAAAACTGTTATACAGAGATGAATGGTGCATACTTAGGGATTGATAAACAACACATTGACAACCATACGTATGTTGATCAAATGGCATCACATTGCATAACAAATGAACTTTATAAAGGAGTCATGAACGACTCATCAACTGGGGTTTTTAACGGAATGATTCTGGTTCGACCAGATTCCCAAAAAATAGAAGCATATCAGTCGAACAAAAATGTTTTACTTTCTGAAAAAGCAAGCATATATTCAAAGCCAGAATTAGAAATTTATGCAGACGACGTGCGTTGTTCTCATGGCTCTACAATTGGAGAATTGGACCAACAAGCGCTTTTCTATCTTCGATCTCGAGGAATTAATAAAAGTGAAGCAGAACAGTTATTAGTTTCAGCATTCATTGGCGATGTGTTGGATAAAATCGAAAATGATGCTGTAAGAAAGCAAGTGGATAAGATATTTTTAGAAAATTATGGATGGAAGTTTTAAGAAAAATGAGATTTTAATGAACAAATCTCTTTGAAAACTGTATATTTGATATAAACAGAATTATTAATTAAAAAAATAAATAGACAATGGCATTTGAATTACCAAAATTACCGTATGCACATGACGCATTAGAACCTCATATTGACACAAGAACAATGGAAATCCATCATGGAAAACACCACGCTGGATACACAAACAACTTGAATGCGGCTATAGAAGGAACAGATTTAGCAGGAAAATCAATTGAAGAAATTTTAGTAGCAGGAAAAGATAAACCAGCTGTTAGAAATAACGGAGGTGGTTTTTATAACCATGCTCTGTTTTGGACTGTGATGAGTCCAAATGGTGGAGGTACTCCAACTGGAGATATTGCAGCAGCCATTAATGCTGAGTTCGGTTCTTTTGAAAACATGAAAGAGAAATTCTCTAACGCAGCGAAAACTCAATTCGGTTCAGGATGGGCTTGGCTTTCTGTAAAAAATGGTAAATTAGTAGTAAGCTCTTCACCAAACCAAGACAATCCTGTAATGTTCGGAGAAGGAACACCAATCTTAGGATTAGATGTTTGGGAACATGCCTATTATTTGAATTATCAAAACCGACGCCCTGATTACGTTGAGGCATTTTTTAATGTGATTAATTGGGATGAGGTGAACCGTAGATATAATGCAGCAAAATAATTTTTTAATTGGAAAATATTACGTTACTAACGCAAGACAAGACTGGTGTTCACACACAAGTATGCTCTAAATTCTTTGCTTAGTATCCTGTTTTCTTACTTAAAAAGAATTACCAAAACATGCAAGAGTGTCTATTTAGGCACTCTTTTTTGTTTGTATAGTTTAAAAACGATAAACCAAAATTTGAAAAGACAATTATTAACAGTTGCTTTAGTTAAATAAATCTTCTTATAACTTAGCTGGCTTCTTGTTCAAGGCGAGAAGTAATTTGTTAGTTATAAATCGGTGACCTTTTTATTGGTTTATGCTACAATCTAATCATCCATTCACAATTGAGACCGTCAATGTTTCTTCTATCTATAATCAATAACTTTAGGGTTTGTCCATCGGTTAATTTTAAAAAAAGAGCTGAGAAATGTTTGTGGTGAAAAGTTTTACCGCGATTGCCAAAAGGATAATTCCAAAAACTTTCTTTAAAATTCCAATTCCTCCAGGACCTAAAACACGCTCGATACGACGAGTTGATTTAAGAACTAAAAAAACAAAACCAATGTTTATCAGTATAGCAATCAATACATTTATCATGGCGTATTCTGCACGAATTGCAACCAAAGTAGTCATTGTTCCTGCTCCCGCAATAATAGGAAATGCTAACGGAACAACCCCAGAACTTTTGTCCTCACCAGGATTGTCTCTAAAAAGTTTGACATTCATTATCATTTCCATGGCCAACAGAAAAAGAATAAATGAACCGGCCACGGCAAAAGACTGAAGGTTAACACCAAATAGCATCAACAAACTTTCTCCTGTAATTAAGAAAGCAATCATAATCCCCATTGAGATTAATGAAATTTGACCTGGGCGAATGTCTCCAGTATTTTCCTTGATATTAATTATTATAGGAATCGATCCAATAATATCAATTACGGCAAATAGTACCATTGCAGCATTAAATACTTCAGCAAAACTAAATGCCATAAAAAACTCATTCATCGTCTTAAACTTTAGTTGTGTTAATAAATTTTGCGCAAAAGTACTTGGTTTATTCTGGTTAAAAAAATGTTTTAAGAATTTTTATACTTATGCAACTTAAAACAAATTTACACAAAAACAAAAAAGTCAGTTTAAAAACTGACCTTTTTTTGTGGTGATGGACGGAATCGAACCGCCGACACAAGGATTTTCAGTCCTTTGCTCTACCGACTGAGCTACATCACCTTTCTTTTACGAAAAACCCATTTTACAATAGGTGGGTGCAAATATAGCAACTAATTTTATTTTTCAACTAAAAAAGCATAAAAATTAAAATGAATAGAAAAAATCTGTAATTATTAAGTATGTACTTATAAGTTGAGTGTATTTTCTTTTCAAATGTATGATGATTGTAATAGTTTATTACTTTTACATTATCTTTGTCTTCGTTGGTGAAAGATGTAAATCCAAAATACTGTATTATAGATGCGGGTAACACGCAGGTTAAAGTTGCTGATTTTCAACATGATGAATTGGTTCGGTTAGCCGTTATCCCTAATGAAGAACAACAAAAAATACAAGAAACTCTCCTCGAAAGAAAAGAAAGTATCAGTATTTTTTCATCTGTACGCAGTAAAGCAGAAAACAAAATATTTATCAACTATCTAAACCCCGATGTTGTTTTAACGAATGAAACGCCCTTGCCCATTTCAATTGAAGATTATAGAACCCCAAGAACTTTGGGTGTTGACAGGATTGCAAATGTGGTGGCTGCAAGGCATTATTCAAATACCGACAATGCGTTGGTAGTAGATATTGGAACTTGTATAACAATTGATTTAATCTTAAAAGACAGATATCAAGGGGGCTCAATTTCACCAGGCTATTTAATGAGATTAAAAGCAATGAATCACTTTACTGGAGAGCTACCTCTACTTGAATTGGAGAGCTTTGACTCCTATATTGGGAAATCTACAAAAGAATCTATGTTGGCTGGAATTAATCTTGGAATTCAGTCAGAAATTTCTCAATTTATTCACTTCTATACTCAAAACTTTGCTCCGTTAACAATTTTTTTGACAGGTGGAGACCTTAAAAGATTTGAAATTCCATTAAAAAACAGCATCTTTGCCGACAACAATTTTACAATTAAAGGATTGTACCTAATTTTAAAACATAATGTTTAGGAGTTTATTGATTGTATTTTTCATGATTTTGGGTGGATTTTCATTTGCTCAAATTAGTACAAACTCCCCATATTCTGCAAAAGGAATAGGGGATGTCAGCTTCTATGGAGATGCATACACAAACGGATTGGGAGGAGCAGCGGTGGCTCTAACCGATTCAAATCAAGTTAATTTATATAACCCTTCAACATACTCTTTGATAGCAAAGCAGTTGCCGCTATTTTCTTTGGGATTGAATCATTATCAAAGAAGATTTTCTAATAATGGGGTAGAATCTAAAGGACAATATACTGGGATTACGCACATGATTCTTGCCATACCGTTTTCAAAACGATTTGGCGTGGCAGCTGGATTAAAACCGTTTAGTCATTCTGGATATGAAATCAATGACAGCGAAGTTATCCAAGGAGATTCTATTTTTCACGATTATACTGGAAGAGGTGATGTCCAAGAGGTCTTTTTAGGATTTTCAGGAAACATATTGCAGGGAAACAAACACTCTTTGAGTATTGGGATTCAAGGGAAGCGTTATTTTAGCGGTCCAGAAAGAAGTAGAAACAGTTATATAAAAAGCAATGATGTTCAATCTGGAGGTATTGATAAAAGACACCTACGAGGTTCAGGATTTGGTGTTGATTTTGGTATGAACTACAGTTTTCAACCAACCAGAGAACATCGGGTGCGCATAGCTGCGACGTATCGACCAGGAATAGAAACGGGATTTAAAAAAGATGAAACACGTTATTTCTATCAAAACTTTTTTGACAGAAATTCATACGACACTATTATATCTTTGGAGTCAATCAAAGGACAAGTTTATTTACCGTCTAAAACAAGCGTTGGTTTTACATATTCTTATTTGCCATATAATGAATCAAAAGGAAGCGCAAAACGAACTTCTCTTATGTTGGCATTTGAATATACCATGGAAGATTGGTCAAAATACAGAGAAGAGTTTGAAGGAACCATGAGTTCGGGACAATATATAGACATGACATCTTACCGGCTAGGAGTGGAATACATTCCGCATAGGTATTCATTAGATCGTTCTGTTTACATCAATTATTTTGATAAAATAAACTACCGAATTGGTGGATATCTGGTTAATACACCGAGTCATGTTAATGGAAATCAAATTATCGACAAAGGAGTTACTTTTGGTTTAGGTTTCCCTTTCATAATGGGAAGAGCTGTATCAACTGTTAATTTCTCTGCAAATTATGGTGTCTTAAACGGAAAAGGAGATGCTTCGATTGTTAAAGACACTTATTTTGGCTTTAATCTTGGCATAAATATTGCCCCAGGATTTGACAGATGGTTCAGAAAATATAAATTAGATTAAAAAAATAATAATATGAAAACAATAAATTCAATAATTGTAGTAACGTTTGCCTTAATCTTTGGTATGGGTCTTTTATACGCACAGGATGATGATTGTACAAGGTTTAAAGCTATTGCAGGTAATGCATACCAAGTGAAAGATTATGAAAAAGTTGTTAATTTCTACAACAAAGCACAAGATGAATGTGGAACACTAGGTATGCAATTCTATAATCCTTTTATCTACGCGATTAAGCAATCAATGAGAAATGCGACAACTGAAGAGGCTCAAAATGCTTATTTGGATACGTTAATCATGGTCTATGAAACAGCTCAAAAAACACACGGACTACAAGAAGAATGGCAAAATGATTTGGGATATAACTATCTTAAGTTAGGAACACCAGGGGCAATGAAAAAAGCTGATGATGCTTACAAAGTAGGAATTCATGCGTCTAAAGAAAATTCAAACAAAGGATACTTACAACAATACTATTTAAACTTGTATAATCTTTGGGTACAAGAGCAAGACGAAAAAGAAAAATCTGCTTATAAACAAAGAATGATTACTGAGTATTTTCCTTTAATGGATTATGCAACAAAAGGAGAGATGGGTGTTGAGATTACTAATTTTCTTTATGGACTAATGAGTAGAGTAGCAACGGATTGTGAATCTCTTTTACCAGAAATCAACTCTTTTATGCATAACTTACCACAGGATGTTGAAGCGAAAAAAGCAATGGTAAATAACTTTATGGAATTATTAGAAGATAAAAAATGTACCAGCAGTAAAGAATACGCAATGTTGGTAGATACGATTATTGCTATCGACCCTTCTGTTGATGCTATCATTGCAAAAGCTAAATTTGAATTATCTCAAGGGAAAACCTCGAATGCAATTAATACTTTTAGAAGTGCAAAAGATATGGCTGAAACAGCAGATCAAAAAAGTGAAATCGAGTACCAAATTGCTTTAGCTTATTATAACTCAGGAAGCTATAGGGCAGCACACGATGCAGGAATTGCGGTAAGCGGTAAAAACTCAGCAAAGGGATATGAAATTGCTGCAAGAAGTGTAAATAAATTAATGAACGACTGCGGGGTTTCTACTTTTGAGCGTAAAACAAACAACTATTATGCTGTTGAATTGGCTGAAAAATCTGGAAATACATCGTTGGTTTCTTCTTTTAAAGCCCAATGCCCAACTTCTTCTGATATATTTAATGCATCAAAGTCTGTTGGAGATACAGTAACTTTAGGATGTTGGAATAAAAATTATACAATTCAGACATATTAATTTTTGAAATCAGCCCTACATAAATTATTCTGGATTCCTGTTGTGATTATCACAACAGGAATCTTTTATTCGTGCGAAAACGATTTGGATAAAGTAAAAAAAGTTCACGTAAATCCTGACAGCCCAGATGAAACAAGTAAAAACCTACACATTGTTTATACAGATTCGGGTTTGCCCCAACTTGAAATTTTTGCCACAATTGCAGAAACATATTCTCAGCCGAAATCTAAAACAAAATTTAAAGATGGTTTGAGGGTTAATTTTTATACGGAATCGGGGGAAACAGGTTCGGTTTTGACCTCTCTTTTTGGAGAAATTGATAATGAATCTGGAAACATTGTTGTAAGAGACAGCGTAAAACTTGTTAATTTAGCCGATAATAGGACGTTAGAAACTGAAGAATTGTTTTGGAACAAAGGAGAAGATTCTATCTATACAAATAAATCGGTGGTTATTACTTCTTCAGACATGATTATTTCAGGAATGGGTGCATGGACAACACCAGCTTTTGATACAGCACAGTTTTATCAACCAACTGCAACAATATACTTAAATAAAGATAAAAACAAACAATAATGGAAACGTATAATAAATTCATGCAGGTTTTTTGGTTGGCTATAGGGATAATCTCACTGATTTATATAACCTATAAAGGTATTACCGATGGATTTGATCGTTGGGCAATGTATTATGCCTTTTCTTTCCTATCGTTCATAGCTTTTTTTGCGCGGTATTTCATGATTAAAAGAATGAAAAAACATCAAGAATTTTTGAATCAAAAAAACAAGAAATAAGACGGTTAAATACCATTCTCTTATTTTTTCTCCTGATTTTCGCTTTTTCAAGCTATATTTGACAAAACTATCAAACAAAACCATGTTAATACACCGACATTTTTTGTGTCTAATCTTCTGTGTCTTAACATCATTGATTGGGAACACTCAATACGTGATAGAAGGTAAAATTGTTCACGAGAGCAATTTATCAATCCCTTTTGCTGAAATTTATGTGAAGGATTTTCCAGATTTAAGAACAATATCAGATGTTGAGGGAAACTACATAATGCGCTTAGAAGCAGGAGAGTATTATTTGATTTTTTCTGCAATCGGATATGAATCGAGAGAATATTATTTAGCGGTTACAGATGTAAATCAACAATTAAACATGCAGCTGTTCCCTGAAAAAATTAAAAATATTGATGATTTTGAAATCTCTGTAAAAAGGAGAAATATTGGACGAGAAATCGTATTGAAAACAGTAGCAATTAAACACCAAATTGACCATAATAAATCGCCTTATCAGTGTGATGTTTATATAAGAGCAACCGACAATAAAAGTTTAACCGATAAAGGACTTGAAAAACGAAAAAAGAAGAAAGAAGATGGTGATGCTCGGTACGATGACGTTGATGAGTTAAAACAAAAGCAACTCGACAAAATCGGAAATATGAATATGGTGGAAGTTCAACTACAAAGAAACTATGAACCACCGAACAAGATTAAAGAAGTGAGAACAGCCTACAAAAAGAGAGGCGATGATAAGTATCTGTATTTCACAACGACGGCAAAATCTAACATTAACTTTTTCCAGAACATTATAAACTTAGAAGACTTAATTAAATCTCCTGTTCAATCTCCAATTTCTACTGCAGGAATATTGACGTACAAATACCAATTGGTAGAAAAAAATGACGTTGAAGGAAGGCCTACTTTGAACAAAATTAAAATTACTTCAAGAAATATTTCTGCATCAACTATAAATGGTTTTATTTGGATTGAAGACAGCACGTGGTTGGTTAAAAAACTAGAGTTTACAATCACCAAAGGGAATTTATTTATTTACGATGAATTTGTTATTCAACAAGAATTTGAGATTTACGGAGATTCAATGAGTGTTCTGAAAAATCAAATCATGAATTATAGTGTAAGCTATCGAAAGGAAAAATTTGAAGGAACAACTGTCGTAAACTACAACAACTATAACTTTAATCCTCAATTTGAGAAAAATTTTTTTAGTAATGAATTGGCTTATACTACTGAAAAGGCTTATGATAGAGATTCTGTTTATTGGTCGGATAAAAGGCTTACTCCTCTAACAGTTGAGGAACAAGAGCTCATAAAGAAGAGGGATAGTATCGAGATGCTTTTTACCAAAGAAAGTTATTTAGATTCTATTGACCGCGCTTTTAATAAAGTAACATTTTGGAAGGTGTTGTGGTTTGGGGTTGACCACAGAAATCGTAAGAATAAAACACAGTGGACGTTGAGCTCTATCGCTGGAATGATACGGCCAATTTATATTGCAGGTCCAAGGGTTGGTCCCGACTTTGAGTTTTTTAAAAAATGGGATAACGAACATACTTTTAATGCTTTTACACGTGTTGATTTGGGTGTTTTAAATATGGATGTAAAAGGATTTTCAATTATTCGATACCTATACAATCCTTTTCGACAAGGAAAGGTTGGGGTTAATTTGTCGCATAATTATGATTTAATTCGATCTTATGATGCCATCACACAAATGGTATTGAGGGATAACTTTATCGTTCGTACACTTGGCTCTGTTTATCATGATTTTGAGATATTTAACGGGCTGTATTTGGAAAGCACATTTAGTTATATTTATCGCCAATCTTTACCCGATGACACCAAGTTTATCCATTGGCTTGATGAACCACTCGAAAACAATGCCCCTCCTCCAGACTTTAATCCTTACAATGCTTTTGTGGCCGATTTTATGTTGCGATATACACCAGGGCAAAAATACATGAGAGAACCCAAACGAAAAGTGATTTTGGGCTCTAAATGGCCTACTTTATATGTAGAATATGAGAAAGGAATACCAGAAATATTCGGCAGTGAGGTAAATCATGACTATATAGAGATGGGATTAAGCCAAACATTTAATATTGCTACAATTGGAACATCTAAATATCGTATAAATACAGGGAAATTTCTTAACGCTAAAAATGTAAAACCAGAAGACTTTAAATATCATCGACGGGGAGATCCTTTGTTGTTTTCAAATCCTTTATATTCATACCAGTCTCTAGATTCTACGCTCCCAACATTTGATTGGTATTTTGAAAGTCATTACATCCATCATTTCAATGGGGCATTAATCAATAAAATCCCTTTTATGAAAAGAACAAGAATTACATCCGTTGTAGGAGGTGGTTTTTTGTATATTCCAGAACACAATTGGATTCATTATGAGATTTACGGAGGATTAGAACGTATTTTTAAATTTGCAAAACGCAGACTAAGAATCGGAATCTATGGTGTTTATTCACACGGAAATCATATTAAACCCAAAGGTTCATTTAAAGTTAGTTTTGCGCTTCTCGATGAAAGAAGTATGAAGTTTAGGTTTTAAATCCTATACAATTCACATGATGTGATAACGAAAAGATGAAAATTGTGAGATGTGAGCAATTTGTATCGAGAGCAGGCGACTATGGCACGATAAACACAGTCTTTGTGTTTTCTTCTTCTTCAACAACTTTGATTACTCCAGAACCGTAATGTCCATTTTTCCTTGCTTCGATGTCTAAAACTGCAAAACCAGCTTGGCCCAATTGATATTCATCATTGAAGTTGAAATAAGCAATGCCTGAGGGATCTGTTTCAGCTGTGTCTCTTAAAATAACGGGTTGAATTGGCGTTGTTGTGGAAGTACCGCGTAAAATTACTTGTGCACCTGGAACAACATAGTTTCCTGTGTCACGAACAGTTATTTTTACAATTGTATCTCCTTTTTTGCGACAAGAGCCTAACGATAATGATAAGCTAAAAGCAAAAGTTAATATTCCTGATATTACTATGTATTTTTTCATTTTTAGTGTCTTTATATCTTAAAAACGTAATAGTTCAAAAATAGTTGCTATTCTTCTAAAATAATTGTTGTTGTAGATGTTAAATTTGCTTTAGCTCTTGCTTTATCAATTGTATAAACAGCCGCTGTATCACGAGCATATACAGTAAAATATGCAACCTTATCCGCTTTTTTATCGTAAGAATCAAATAAATCATCTAAATTAAACAGAGCGGCACCTGATTCATTGGTTTTTTTTTCAGCAAAAAACTCAGGCGTATCCTTTGATTTATCACCAACAATCCTAACCATCGCACCTTCAGTCAATACATGAGAATTTGTTCGTACATAAACCTTTAATATTGATGGATCTTTGTCTTGACAAGAGGTAAATCCAAACATAAGAACAACTAGAAAAATAAAAAATGTACTTTTTGACGATTTCATAATCTTTTGTTTTATTAATAAAGATAAGACAAACAAAATTAAACAAATTTTAATATAAAACCAAAATTTTAGAAATGTTTGAATTAAAAATGATAATTAAGGCTATTAAATTGCATCATATTTTAACTATCTTTGAAAATTCAAGAAATCATCATGGCTAAAGTTAAAAAAGCATATTTCTGTCAAAATTGTGGATATGAGTCCCCTAAGTGGCTAGGAAAATGCTCGTCTTGTAATGAATGGAATACATTCGTAGAAGAAATAATAAGCCAAAAAGGAAATGATATCGCTGTGTTTTCTAAAGCCTCAAAACGCATTTCTCAACCAAAAGCAATTCATGAAGTTGAAGAAATTAAGCAACAACGACATCAAGTTGTAGATGCTGAACTGAATCGTGTCCTTGGTGGCGGACTGGTTCCTGGGTCATTGGTGCTGATTGGTGGAGAACCTGGGATTGGAAAATCTACACTCATGCTCCAAACAGCAATGCAAGAAGTTAACCATAAAATTCTTTATGTTTCAGGAGAAGAAAGTGAACAGCAAATTAAAATGAGAGCCAGTAGGATTGGTAAACTCAATGAAAATTGTTTTCTCCTCACAGAAACCCAACTGGAAACAATTTTTAAACATATAGAAAATATTGACCCAACATTGTTGATTATTGATTCTATTCAGACACTTCATAGTGAATGCTTGGATAGTTCTCCTGGCAGCATCTCCCAAATTAGAGAATGCACAGCTCAATTGTTGCGATTTGCAAAGCAAACAGAAACACCTGTGTTTTTAATTGGACACATCACAAAAGAGGGGTCGCTTGCTGGGCCAAAGGTTTTGGAACACATGGTGGACACAGTTATACAATTTGAAGGCGATAGAAATTATACTTATCGTTTATTAAGAAGTATAAAAAATCGTTTTGGTTCTACCAATGAGCTCGGTATTTATGAAATGTTAGGAAATGGTTTAAGAGAGGTGGAAAACCCATCAGAGATTCTAATTTCTGACAACCATGATAAATTATCTGGAAGCGCCATTGCTGCAACTTTAGAGGGAATACGACCAATGCTGATTGAAGTGCAGGCACTTGTGAGTACAGCTGCTTACGGAACTCCACAGCGAAGCACAACTGGTTTTGACGCAAGAAGGTTGAATATGCTTTTGGCAGTTATGGAAAAAAGATGTGGATTCAAATTAGGAGCAAAAGATGTTTTCTTAAATATTGCTGGCGGAATAAAAGTCAACGACCCTGCCATTGATTTAGCTGTTGTAGCAGCCATCTTGTCATCAAATGCTGATATTGCAATAGATAAAAATATTTGTCTTTCAGCAGAAATTGGTTTGTCGGGTGAAGTAAGACCCGTAAATCGTATCGAACAAAGGATTTTTGAGGCAGAAAAACTCGGTTTTGACAAAATAATTATTTCAAAAGACAATAAAGGAATTAATCAAAAAAACTTTAAAATTGAGATTGTTGGTTGTATCCGAATTGAAGAAGTTCTTAAAGAATTATTTGGATAGGTTAATTCACAACAATCTTTTCAACGACTTCTCCGCCATTAAAGTTCAAAAAATAAATTCCCTTTTCTAGTTGATTTAGTTTTATTAAAATTTGATTGGTGTTTATACTTTCATCATCAAAAACAACACGACCATTCAAATCTGTTAGTGCAATAGAAAGAATGTTGTTATTTGTATAAATGTGAACTTCATCACTTGCTGGATTTGGGTATATTTTATACTCAAATGTTTCTTCACTTACAGCTGATGTTTGAATATTGATGACTTTTGTTTTACTAAAGATGCAGCCATTAATGGTTTCAATGGTTAGTGTTACTTCATATTCTCCTGCCGCTCCATAATTGTGAATTGGGTTTTCATCAGATGAAAAAGAACCATCCCCAAAATCCCAATAATAAACAACATAGTTGTTGTTTGGGAGAATAAAAGAAACTTCTAAATTGTCATCAAAATATATAAAATTCACATTTTCTATCTGCGAAACTTCAACTGTTTTTATTGATGTTCCATTGTACGCAGCTATTTCACTATACTGTTTTGATTTAATAGAAACCGGATTAGTTTCTCCAACGACAACTTTTACTTGATTGTTATTAGACTCAATGATGGTTGCGTTATCTACTTCCCAACAAGATGTGAATCCGACTGGAATGTTTATTTCGTATATTATTGTGTCAAATGGACAAACGATGTCATCTCCAATAATTGGCTGCACTTCTTGTCTTAATATTTCAGAATAATGTGTATTGATTAAATTAAAAATCGTGTCATAATATGCAGTTGGAGGATTATTCCACGTTCCATTTGATGCACCATGAAATTCATGACCTTCTCCTTCTACGATATAAGTCGTATAAGGAATATTTAATGCACTAAGTTGATTAGCAACACTCCGTGTGCCATGTGTTATTGGTGTTGTCGGAACCCCGAATGGATGCCCGACTCCATACGGAACGGTTCCGTCAGTAGTTCCATGAATAAGTAAGCCTGGTGTAGTTTCATGAGGACTTACCCAATTTGAATCACCAACTGCACCCCAAAGCGCAACATAGCCGGAAATATCCATATTGTGTACATAATTATTCCCTTCACAATCTAAACATCCCAAAGCAGGATATCCAATTCCACTTCCTATGGAGGGAGGTGCCTCGTATTGTTCCATATAAACAAGCTGGAGTGTTGAAAAGGCTCCAGCACTCGAACCACCAATAAATGTGTAATTTGTATCAATTCCATAAGTAATATGATGCTCTTTAAGGTAACGAATGGCTGCCCTTAAATCCTGAACTCCTCTATAAACTGCTCTTTCGGCACTGGTTGAAGAGGTTGGATTAAATCCTTTTCTATAATCAATCGTTGCAGTAACGTATCCACGTTTTACAAAACTATCACACAGAGCAACTATGTCATCATGCTCTTTGTTGCCATTTAAAAATCCACCCGAATGTACCCAAATCATCAATGGACGTTTTGATAAAGTGTCGTTGTTTGGTGTGTAAACGTTCATGTATAAATCAGTATTGTTGTATGGAATATTCCAAACTGTGGCTTCACCATATTTAACATTTTCATACGTGGTATATGTTTCACATATTGGATTTTGATAACGAACCGTGTCGCATTGAGCTAAATTATAATGAGATATAATAAGTGACAATAAAACCAAAGAGAAAATAAAAACCCTTGCCATTATTAATATAGATTTTGAATAATGCTGCAATATAACAAAGTTTTAAAAGTTAATGTGTTAAAATTTATGCAAATTTTGCGAAATGTTTATCCATAAAAAGGTTGTACATTTGAACTATGGGAAAACAAGGAACCTATTTTATTGTGATTGCAATGCTTATGATGGTCGCCCCTTATATTCTAAATTTTTTTGGGGCTTATAAATTAAGTATGTCAACTGTTTTCCCATTGTCAGCGATTTTTCTTGGTGGAGTTGGAGTGGGAATTCACATCGTCTTACAAATTAAAAATAAAACTTTTACGGCTTCAGGATTGATGTTATTACTTATCATTTTAACGATAATTGTTGGATTTTCACTAATGGCATTAAATGTTCCTTATGCGAAATATATGCTTTTAGCTGGGACGTTGTTGGTGGCGATTTGGATTATAATTCCAAACAATTCCAAACAAAAAAATTAGAGAAGAAAACGGGCGTTCTCTCCTCTAATTAAAACTAACACTACTATTTATGAAACTTAACTATTAATACTATAACCAATTACCAGACCATTTTGTTGTTCGCGATGCTTTAAAAAATGTTAAAAACTTATAATGACTACAACCAATAAGCATAATTGGCTTAATGTCAGCCAATTGCACGGGTTTAATTAGAAAAACAATGTGTCTATCCAATTTTTTCCAACAACATGATAGATTTATGACGACTCATAATCACATATAATTTTTTTCTAAAAAGTTAATTAAGAGAAAACTTCTTGGCGGTAAAAAATAATAGCACAAATTTCATCTATTTATTAATCATAATGTCGATTTTTTAAAAGTTTTGATTAACTTTATAGTATATAATATTCATTAACTTAAATTTTAAAAAATGGAATTTCCTTTCAGTATTGTTTACATATTAATAGCTGTGTTTTTACTTTCACAAACTTTCTTTTTGGTGAAACAACAAACGGCATCAATTATTGAACGATTTGGTCGATTTGAATCTGTGCGTCATTCTGGTTTACAACTGAAAATACCTTTAGTTGATAGGATCGCAGGACGTGTAAATCTCAAGGTTCAACAGTTAGACGTACTTGTTGAAACAAAAACAAAAGATGATGTTTTTGTAAGGCTAAAAATTTCTGTTCAATATCAAGTTGTTAGAGATAAAGTTTACGACGCTTTCTATAAATTAGAAAATTCTCATGCACAAATTACTTCGTATGTATTCGACGTTGTTCGTGCTGAAGTACCAAAGATGATTTTAGATGATGTTTTTGAAAGAAAGGATGATATCGCTATTGCTGTAAAAAGTGAGTTAAATGAAGCAATGCAAGAGTATGGATATGATATTATCAAAACCCTTGTTACGGATATTGATCCTGATGACCAAGTAAAAGCCGCAATGAATAGAATTAACGCTTCCGAAAGAGAGAAAGTAGCCGCAGAATTTGAAGGAGAGGCAGAACGCATTAAAATTGTTGCTAAAGCAAGAGCAGAGGCAGAAAGCAAACGCTTACAAGGTCAAGGTATCGCCGACCAACGTAGAGAAATAGCACGTGGATTGCAAGACAGTGTTGACGTGCTAAATGGTGTTGGGATTAATTCACAAGAGGCTTCAGCTTTGATTGTGGTAACACAACATTATGATACTTTACAATCAATAGGCTCTGATACAAACACAAATTTGATTCTATTACCAAACTCTCCGCAAGCTGGAAGTGATATGCTGAATGATATGGTGGCTTCGTTTACTGCATCCAACCAAATTGGGGAAGCGATGAAAAAATCGTCAAGAGAAAAGAAAAATAAAGGAAACGATAAATAAATCTTGGAAATGAATAACTCTTTTTCTAACGAAGAAGTGGATTTATCTGTTTTACCACAGTTTCAAGAAGTTACTTTTCATCCGGTAGAAAATAAATTGCGCACAAAGTATTTGTCTATCAATGGATTCTTATTTCTTTTGATTGTTGTAGGAATACTTGCGAATTGGCTTTATAATGAATCTAACCTTGAGGTCTATATTCTGTGTGGTGCAGTGTTACTCTTTGTCATAACGTGGATAATTCATGTAGTTTTAAGACAAAAACATTATGGTTATTCAATCAGAGAAAAAGACATTGTTTTTAAAAAGGGTTATTTTCTCAGAAGAACAACGATTGTTCCATTTAACAGGGTTCAACACTTATCAGTAAACCGTTCTTTTTTAGACAAAATTTTTGGGATTGCTACACTTAATATTTATACAGCTGGCGGAACAGGAAGTGATGTTAAGGTTCCAGGTTTATTACCCGAAAAGGCACAACAGCTAAACGAATTGTTGTCTCAGAAAATAACGAGCAATGGATGATTATTTGAGTTTAGATGTTCCCCAAAGACAATCGGTAAAAGGAATTGTCCTTATTCTTGCTAAATTGATTGTTCAGACGTTTAAGCGCTTTTGGCCTCTTTTAATTATTCTTTTTAATAGAGAAATTACAATTCAACGACTAACAACTACGCTTATTATCATCTTAGTATTTCTGTTGATTGCATTAATTTATAGTATATTTTATTATCGAAATTTTTTATTTTACATTGATTATGATTCCCATCGATTTATTCTCCAAAAGGGCGTTTTTTCTAGTAAAATAGTTGATGTTCCTTTTTCTAAAATCCAGCAAGTCGATTTAAAACGTTCAATTTTTCAACGTATCATAAACGTTTATAGCGTTGTTATTGATACAGCTGGGAGTAAAAAAAATGAAGTTTTAATTCATGCAATTCCATACGAAAAAGCCAGAAATCTTTCTGATACATTGAGTAGGGAAGCAAAAAAAGCTGTAGATTCTGAAGAAAATGAAGGGGTTGTTCAAAAAGATAAAGTTTGGACACACCATCTATCTATTTTTGATTTACTAAAAATTGGAATTACAGAAAGCTATTTTCGTGGTTTTCTCCTGATTCTTGCTTTTGTTGCCACAACATATAGTCAACTCAACGATTATTTTGAAAATATTGTCGATGATTATATCGTTTCAAACATGGAATATATTGAAGATGTTTCAAGTGATTTTCTTTATATAGTAAGCTTTATTGTGGTTGTTTTTGTGTTGAGTATTTTTGTTACAGTTGCAAGAACGATTTTAAAACATTTTAATCTTACTATTCGACAAACTCCTAAAAGGCTGGAAGTTGAGATGGGATTAAATACCAATACAAAAGTTTCTTTTCAGGCAAAGAGACTACAATATTTTAAAATTGAAACCAATCGCATTCAGAAAAAGTTCAATCTTTATCAAGCACAAATGTCTTTGGCAGGAAGCACGGACGAAATTGATAAGAGTAAAATTATCGTTCCAGGTTTAACAAAAACTCTCATAGAGAGTATATTGGAATTTCTTTATCATAAAGATTTAAGTAAAAACATAAGATCATATTTTCCTCATAAAGTCTGGCTGAATAAGAGGATTTTGATTACTTTTTTGGTTTTAATTGCTTTCTGGTTATTTTCTTATAGAATGGGTGGTTTTTTACAAAATTTGAATTATTTAATCGTTGTTTCAATACTCTTTTTGGTCTTTATAATTCCTTATCAGGTTTTGGTTTTTCGCTCCATTAAATATAATGTCTCAGACGAGTTTTTACATATAGAAGGAGGTTTATGGACCCAAAAAAAAGAAATTATTGAATTGTTCAAACTTCAAGGAGTAACATCTGTACAACCTTTATGGTATAAAAGGAGAGATGTTTTTAACGTTACATTCCACACGGCTGGTGGGGATGTTAAGCTCAGGGCTGTTCCATCAAGTTTCTTAAAAGAGATTAACTATATTCTTTATAAGGTTGAGAGCGGAACAGAGCCTTGGATGTGACCTCACTCTTTTTGAGTTTGTAAAGGGTTTTCATTGATGTGCTTGATGAATCTTCGGGTTCGATAAATATCCATTGCTAAATAAATTGCACTTCTTAGCGATTGTTCATTTGCTAAACCTTTTCCAGCAATATCAAAAGCCGTTCCGTGGTCGGGAGATGTTCTTACAATTGGCAATCCTGCTGTAAAGTTCACACCATCGTCGAACGCAATGGATTTAAAACCTGTTAATCCTTGGTCGTGATACATCGCTAAAACAGCATCAAATTGGTTAAAAAGTCTGTTTCCAAAGAATCCATCTGCTGGGTAAGGGCCGAAACATAAAATACCTTCTTCCATTGCCTTATTAATAGCGGGACTAATTACCTCAATTTCTTCGCTTCCCATCGCACCTTTTTCTCCAGCGTGAGGGTTTAATCCTAAAACGGCAATTTTTGGGCGAATAATTCCAAAATCTTTTTGTAAACTTTTATTTAAAGCCTTTACTTTTTTCAAGATTCTTTCTGATGTTACATCTTCTATGACTTGCTTTAATGAAATGTGTGAGGTTACAAGTGCCACACGAAGTTTTCCAGAAACCATCATCATGAGTGCTTCATCTTGTCCCGCCATATCTGCCAAATATTCTGTGTGACCAGGAAATCTGAATCCTGCTTTTTGAATTGTTTCTTTTGAAATGGGCGCAGTAACCAAAACATCAATTTTGCCTGCTGCTAAATCTTGTGTTGCTATTTCAAGCGATTTAAAAGCGTATTTTCCTCCAGTTTCAGTTGTTTTTCCAAATTCAACATCTACGATTTCTTGCCAGCAGTTAACGACATTCACTTTTTTATGACTTGCTTCATTTGCATCTTTAATTCCTTGATAGGCGAAGGTATCGTCATCGATTGCTTTTTTATGAATTGATATTAACTTTGTTGATGCATAAATAATAGGCGTGCAGTTCGTCAAAATATCAGAATTTCTTAATGCCTTAATCACAACCTCTGGTCCGATTCCATTAATATCACCAATTGATATTCCTACTTTTATTGGCGTTTGATCTGAAATTGATATTTCGTTTTCACTCATAATATAAAGTTTTGACTAAGCTGTCTAATAATACAAATTTACTTATTTATATGTAAAGGCCGTTGTGTATTTGGAAAAAGATTCTTCCATATACAATGGTTTATAAAATGTCAAACAATAAAAAAGCCACCCAAATGGATGGCTTTAAAACTTTATTTTTGAATAATATTATTTAAGAATCAATTTACTTTGAACTATATTTTCTTTATTCACAATTTTGATAAAGTAGATACCATTTGAAGCATTGCTTCCAGGTTTAATATTTACTTCTGATTGATTTTCAGGGATGTTAATTGTATTTATAATTCTTCCTGAAACATCTGTTAATTCAGCAGTTCCTCCACCCCAAGTTGAAGCGTCGTAAGAAATATTCCACCCTTTATCACCACTTGTTGGATTAGGGAAAATATTTAGATTGTTTTGTTCTTGACTAATTGTACTCAAAGAACCGTCTATTCTAATATTATCAATTGCGATGTTGTTTGATTTATCAGAACCGATATAAACAAATTTTAATAAAGCACCAGGAACTTTATCTACTTCTGCTAGTTCAATCTCAACGTTTGTCCAAACTGAAGTTGGACCAGGTATAAAGTTTGTCCAACCAGAACCATTATTAATCAAATCAATGCTTGATAGTTCAAGTTTTCTTTGCCAACTAACTCCTCCATTTCTAGAGATATAAACCTCTAAACTTTCAGTAATCTCATCTACGGTCAATCCTTCAGTTGCAACCGCATAATCAAATGAAATAATTGGATTAGTTGTATAATATGAAAGATCAATTGGTTGTGAAACGAAAGCACTTTCTACTTTTCCTCTTCTTACCTCAAAGAACCATTCGTTTGAGAATTGATATGGATTTGTATAAGGGTTAGAAACATTTAGGAACATTGCTGAAGAACCATGAACTCCAGCTCCGTTAGTTACTTGCCACTGGTATGGTTGGTTTGAAGGATTTTGAATCACCCAATAGTTTGGATTATCATCAAAATCAAACAATACATTTCCAGAGAACGCAGGCCAATCTTGAGCAATCCAAATAAAGTTTTCTTTAGTTACTGTATTTGTTCTTCCGTTATTTTCAACAGTTAAAGAAACTGTTTTCCATCCTGGAGAAGTAAATGTAACTGTTGGGTCAACGTCATTTGATGTTGTGATATCTGCATCTTGGAAAGTCCAAGTATAAGTAATATCTGTTCCTTGAAGTCTGTAACTCCAATTCTTAAATTTAATAGGACTTCCCATTACAACAGCTAATCTATTTCTGTTTGCTTGATCATCCACATAAAAATCTGCAACTGGGTCATACTCTTGTCCATCAGGTACTGAAGCAAGAAGGTTACTTTCTTGCCATAGGTTACTACGTTGACTAACTTCTAGTTTTAAAGCATTACGCATTCTTGTAGCCTGTCCTTTTGTAAACATTTTTGGACAATTACTATAATCCATATAGTTTTGTTTGTTTTCAATGTGGTCTACGTCACCACAAGATCTTGAGTATAAATCAGCACAAGTCCACCAGCCTTTAGTTAGAGGAGTGTCGTCAACTCCGTCATCACCACATACTACTCCTGGTTCATTGCTTCCTCCCCAAACATGAATTAAGTTTAAGTAGTGTCCAACCTCGTGAGTTAAGGTTCTTGAAAAACTCCCTACTGTAGAAGAACGAACAGCAACACCATCCATATATCTACGCCCTCCTTCAACATCGATTGGATAATGAGAATATCCCAATGTGGAAGGTTTTCCTTCGAAGGTTTTATAAACCCAAACATTAAGGTAACGACTTCTAGGCCACTGGTTTAGCTTTGAAAATTGATCGCCAATATTCGTTTCAACACTGTGGTATCTATTAATTCCATTTGTTGGATTTCCAAAAGGATCCAAAGTAGCTAATTTAAAATTAATTTTAACATCTGCAGCTATGCTTTGGAATTCTGGAATAATTTGCGATGCATCAGTATTGAGCAATCTAAAGTCATTATTTAAGACCTCCATTGCATCATAAATTCTTTGGTCAGAAATGTTCTCATCTCCATATTCGTGGATAACATGGAATACAACAGGAATAACAACCTCTACACTATCAGGTAAAATATCATCATCATCATCACCTCTTTGAAAACTATTCATTGATTGCAAAAGATTTTCATACTCAGCGTTTGCTTGTTCTAATTCAGGGAATTGTTTCCACAATTCATTCCTTACGTCGTCGGCAGCACAAGGATTTTCATGTTGAGCAAGAGCAAAGCCTCCAAACATTCCAAAAACTGCAACTAGTAAAATTCTAAATTTCATATTTTTTAATTTTAAGTCTGTAAATATAATTAAAAAGGCACAAATTCAAAGCTTTTTTAACTGAATAGTGTTTTTCCTCTCGTTTTTTAATTCTGATTAAAAATTAATAAGTACTTTAAATTACGAAACTATAACTTTTTAGTGAAAAAACACCTACTATCAATGCGAATATATGTAAATTATACAATATGATAAAATTTAAGTAGTGAAGTGTATGTTTTAGGGAGTAAAAGGAATAATTAACCGTCTGAACGTGGAAGCTTTACAAAGAAGGTTGTTCCTTTACCTTCTTCCGATTCAAACCATAATTCTCCATTGTGTGTAGTGACGATTTGTTTTACCATTGCCAAGCCCAATCCAGAACCCGTTGTTTTTGTTGTGAAATTGGGAACAAACATTTTGTCTCTAATATCATCTGGAACACCAACACCATTATCTTTAATAGAAATCGTGTAATAATTGTCTTTTAGAACAGATGAAATTGTAATTTTAATGTTTTCATTGTCTTTTTTGGCTTGGATTGCGTTTTTGATGAGGTTGTTAAATGCACGCAATATCAGATTCTTGTCTGCAAATAACCTGATGTTCTCTTCTGGCTTTATTTGTAGATTAACTTCCACATCTGATGACGAATACAAATCGGCTATATTTTGAAGAATAGGTGTTAAATTTAGCTTTTCTTCGTTGGCTTTTGGCATTTTAGCGAAGTTCGAAAATTCATTAGCAATTTTCGTTAAAGCGTCTATTTGTTCAACCAAAGAATCAACCATTCGCTGAATTTTTTCTTTTGCATTTTCTGCATTTGGGTCAAACGATCGTTGAAAGTGTTGAATGCTCAACTTCATTGGAGTAAGTGGATTTTTTATTTCGTGAGCAATTTGTTTTGCCATTTCCCTCCATGCAGTTTCCCTTTCTGTTTTTGCTAATTGCAAGGCTTTTAATTCGAGTTCGGCTAATTTGTCGTTATAATCTTTTACCAACGCACCAATTTCATCATCTCCTTTATAAGCGATGGGTTTGTTTTCCTTTCCTAATTCTACTTCTGAAAAACTTTGCTGGATAAGTCGTAAGGGTGTTGTAACCCAACCTGAAATAATTATGGCTAGAATGACGCTAATGACCATTAACAAAACACCTACGTTAATAACAGCTACAATAAAATCGTTCATCTGTTTTTCAAAGACGTTTTGCTTAGAAAAATGTTGAATATTTAGGTATCCCAATAGCTTTCCATCATCATTTTTAAAAGGAACATATCCTGATAAAAACGCCAATTCTCCAAAACTTTCAAGGTGGATAAATTCACTTGTTTGTTGGTGTTTTAAAGCATAAAAAGCGTCATTATTCATCATACGACTACTAATTCCCTTGTCATAAATTTTTCCTTGTGAAGTAGCAAACAAACTTCCATTTATTTCATAAAAATTAATGTCGGTTACAAAAACTTTGGCCAATCGCTTGAGTGTGTAATTCATATAATCGGCATGAATAGTAAGATTTTCTCGCGAACCAATTTGTTGTCCCACAACAGTTTCAACGGAATTGATTTTTTCCTTCAAATTATCGGTTGTATTCGCATTATATTGGCGCGTGACATTTTCAATTGCCACAACAGCAAATATCACAAAAGTACCTACGACCATTCCAATGAGAACAGCTTGAACTTTATACGAGATATGAAAAGAACGAATAGGAAAAACGGTTCGCCTATTTACAATAATTACAGTAGCCAAGGAAAAAATCCCAAAAAACAAGACTAAATAGGAGAATGTACTTATTTTCTGGATCCATTTTTTTGCGGGTTTAGAAATAATTACACCTTGCCCACCGGCTTGTCGATAAATCATGTGACTTGTACCATCCACAGTTTGAAAGGTGCCTTTGTGATCGACTTCATCTTTGAATTCATTTAAAAATATGGGATAGTTATATGAACCAAATCGCATGACCAATCTGTTATTAGAATAGCGAGCTATGGAATAACCCTCTAAATCTTGAAGAGCATACGACTTTTCATTCATTAATAGTCGAGGAAAACCTATGCTTTCAGGTATTTTTTTGGATTTAAAAAGTATATAAAAATCTAAATTTCCCTTTTTTAATGTTTGTATCGACTTATATCCTACATAACTTAATTGGTCATAATAATCATTTACAAAGTATAATTCTCCAGCTATTTCCGAAGGAGTCGCGTGTTTTTCTATTATCCTTTGAAATCCTTCTTGTGTCTTGTTTTGTCCACTCACATATTCAAAGAGTGCTGTTCCTTGTTCATCAAAAAAGAAAAATTCTATTTCATAACGCTCCCAAAATGAACCGAAACAACAATTTTCAATTTGCATCGCAAAATTGGGAGAAGAAAAGTAACTTGCACCATCTAAGAGCTGATAAAATTCTGGATTATTAACTAAATTTTCAATTGTCTCCGCATATTCTATCTCCATCATTGGGTCTTGATCAGTAATAAGCTGATTGGCATATAATTCTCGCTTTAAATGCTCATTCTGTTGATTGTTTTCAAACAAAGCTATCGCACCATAAAAACTGAATATGGAGATAATTAACAAATTATATTTTAGTTGACTAGATGGTTGTTTTTTATAAGCTAAAAGAAGGAGTAGCCCATTGATAATAATTGGCCATGTTACATAAAAAGAGGCTTGTTTTGAATAGAAATACTCAAACAAAACAAAAGCAATACTACTCATCGTCCAAAGAATAAATATTTGCTTGCTATTTATATTAGTTTTTTCAAGTTTTATTGAAAGTCGCTGAACAATGATATAATAAGATAAAAATAATACTGCGATGATAAAAAGCACAATGAATGAATAAACATTTAATGTAAACACTTCGTCAATAACCAAAGGAATTGAGCTGTTTACAATCAACGACTCAAAAATGAGACTAATAAACCGTGCATATACCAAGGTGATTAAATAAACTATAATTAGCGAAACGATGCCTGTTTTGGTTTTTTCTTTGATTTGTGGCAAAAAATGTAAAAACCACCAGACAACAAGTACAATCAAGGATAAGGTTAATATAAAACTTCCTAAATTGGGAATTAAAGTGCTATTTGCATAAAGATCGGGTTCAAAGATTTTAAATTCATTAAAGAGTTGTAGCCAACCTTGTTTTATTGAAAAATATCGCAATCCGATAAGAAGCGTAGGAAATAAAAATATGAGAAACTTATTTTTTTGTGCATAGTAAAGAATCATCTTCGAAACTCCTATTAATAGTGCCAAAACCCCAATGAGATATAACCCAAAAATGAGCAATTGCTGATACTTATTAATGGTTTTGCTTTTTAAAACTTTAATAAAAAATATCTCAGATTTATCTAAGGATAATATAGGATAATTATCGGGTGTTTTTCTAAACTCAATTTCTAAGTTGTTGGTTGTGCTAAAAACATCTGAAATTGTATTTTGAAGGGCTTCGTTTTGATAGTAAAACTGGTTTTTTAATTTACTTGCAATATATACAAGTTTATCGTCCACTCTAAATTTATCAACGAGGTAATATCCGTTCCTTAAATTGGCAACAAAATAGCTGTTGCTACCAGCGTGACTTTGAGTAAAACTTACTTGGTTGTTGTTCCAATAAATAATTGAATCTTCTGCATAACACAACACCAAAAAATCCTGTTTGAGCAGTTCATTTTCCCAAAGTTGATTAATTGAACTACTCTTTATGATTGGTTTTATTTTTTCTTTGTAGGAAGCCTGCTTTCTTTCAAGCACAGTAAATTCTTTTTGAAATCTTTGTTGCTCTTTTTCAATATTGGTGGTATAAAACAATTGATATGTTGCCCAAGAAAGAAGGATAGACACCAATGAAATGATTAGCCACTTGATATTTTTAAAAATAGCGTTCATGTCAAACAAAGCTAAGTAAAAGTTGTGAGGAATAACCTACGAGTCACTTTGTTTTTTGAAAATAAAGCCATTATTTAAACCGGCTACTTAAAAAAGTATCGATACAAATCATTTCCATTGGCATAGACGAACAACGCCATTAGAATGATGAATCCGATGATTTGGGCATATTCCAGAACCTTCTGCGGGGCTTCCTTGCCCGTTATGATTTCATACAGCAAAAACATTATGTGGCCTCCATCTAACGCTGGAATCGGAAGAATATTCATAATGGCTAAAATCAAAGAAATAAATGCTGTTGTCGTCCAAAAAACCTGCCAATTCCATGCCGAGGGGAATAGACTTCCGATTGTTCCAAAGCCACCAACACTTGTTGCTCCTTTTTTGGTAAAAATTAAAGGCAATTGATTCCAATAATCGCTCATTGTCCAACCTGCTTTGGCAAACCCTCTTTTTATAGATTCTCCAAATGTAAAGTCAAGATGTGTTATTTTGAGCCAATCTGGATTTGTAATAGAAAAACCTATCGTTTTCTGGTCATTAATATAGGTTGTTAACTCTTGATATTCTCCACCACGATAAAACCCAACTATAACTTGAGCAGAATCTTTGGCTTGAACTTCTTCTTTTTGGAGTTTTGCTTGTAAGTTATTAAAAAATGGTGTAGAATCTCCATTGATGGAAACGATACTGTCTCCTTTTTGAAGTCCCTCAGTCGCAGCATGACGATTTGCCATAACAGAATCAACGATGATTGGAACGCGTGGACTAAACGCCATATAAGCGTCATTTTCCCACATCCATTTATCAATGTTTTCTTCGAGTTGAATGATTTTTTTATCTCCGTTTGGTTTTTGAACCTCTAACTCACGTTTTCCCCTTAAAAAAACTTGGATATTAATAAGTCCTACATTTTCTACAGGTTCGCCATCAACGGCCGTGATTATATCTCCGTCTTCTAAATCGTCATATAATTCTTTGAGGTCATCATTAATAGCTAAACCATATTTTAGGGTGTCATTTTGTATAACATTTTCTCCCCAAAAATTTACAACCATAATATATATAAGGAATCCAAAAATCACATTTACTGTAACTCCTCCAACCATTATAATTAATCGTTGCCATGCTGGTTTTGAACGAAACTCATCTTCTTTTGGTGGTTGTGCCATCTGATCTTTGTCCATCGACTCATCAATCATCCCTGCAATTTTTACATAACCTCCCAGTGGCAACCATCCAATTCCCCATTCTGTATCTCCAACTTTTTTCTTAAACAAGGAAAACCAAGGGTCAAAAAATAAGTAGAATTTTTCCACCCTAACCTTAAAGATTCGCGCAGCAACATAATGTCCTAACTCATGAAGTGTAATCAAAATAGACAGTGATAAAATAAACTGCGCAGCTTTAATCCAAAAATCCATATTTTTTGTTTTAGAAAAGGCAAAGATAAGTATTTAATTAAGAAATTTATATGTGTATTAAATTTATCTGTTTACCTTTATCTTTTATGAAGACGACTGCAATTGAACTGGCAAGGTATGGCAAAGCCAAGAATGCCTTTCAAAATACTGAAATTGAAGTATTACCACCAAAAGAAGGGGAAGTACAAATTGAGGTAGAATGTTTCGGAATAAATTATGCTGATGTAATGGCACGATTGGGATTGTACCGTGAAGCTCCTCCAATTCCATGTGTTTTGGGATATGAAGTAGTTGGAAAAGTTATCCATGTTGGTTCTTCTTTAGACAATCATTTGCTTGGAAGACGAGTTGTTGCTTTCACGCGCTTTGGCGGGTATAGCCAAAGAGTTAACACAAAAACGATTGGAGTTGTTGAGATTGGAGATTACGACGGATATAAAGCAGTGAGTTTGGCTACCCAGTATGTAACTGCTTTTTACATGGCAAATGTTGTCACAGCGATTCACGAAGGGGATAATATTCTTATTCATGCAGCAGCTGGTGGCGTAGGAACAGCATTGATTCAACTCTTAAAAGATAAAAATGTCAATATAATTGCTAAAATAGGGGACGACAACAAAAGAGAGTATCTTAATTCATTAGGTGTTAAAAACATAATTAATTATAAAACGGGAGATTATATTGAACAACTTAAATCAATTTTAGGAAAACAGAAAATCGACATTTCTTTTAATCCAGTTGGAGGAAGAAGTTTTAAAAGAGACTGGAATGTAATTGGTCCTACTGGTACCATTATTTTGTTTGGAGGAAGCGAACGTAGCGGTAAAAAATGGGGATTCCTGTCAGACTTAAACTTTGTGCGTAAAATGGGTGTTATCATTCCAATTACACTCATGGGGAGTTCACGGGGAGTCATTGGTGTAAATATGTTGCGCGTAGCTGAAGACAAACCCAAAGTTTTGCAAAAATGCTTAAAAAGTGTTGTGGAATTGGCAATGAAGGGCAAACTCAATCCACAAATTAATAAGGTGTTTGAATCATCAGAAATTGTCGATGCACACAATCTTTTAGAAAGCGGGGAAAGTACTGGAAAGATTGTCATAAAGTGGTAGGTCGTTTTCACGAGAAATCAGAAAATATTATCAGTTGTTAGGTTGATACCTTGTTTAGGGTATTTTACATTATAGCGCCCCTTATTTTTATTTTGTCTAAATAAATTTTGTAACTTGCGCTCGCAAAAAGTAAAAGTATTAAACTAAAAGTATTAAACAATATAAAAATGGAAGTAGAAACGCTAAAAGTAAATACAACGAAAAAGGAGCTTGACCGTAGTGTGATTAAATCATTAGCTGGAATTTTTGAGGTGGATTTTAAATTTGCCGAAACATTCTCACCACTTGAAGACTATCAATATCGTGATCGTCACTTTTCAAATGCAAAAGAGGTTGCCCTTTTGATTGAAGATAGTGAAAACAAAATTTCTATTCAACACATTTTATCTGCAGGGAATCATGTAATTAAACACTGGAGACAAGATTGGATTTTTGAAAACCGTGAGTTTCTTCAACTTATAAAAGGTCATGAATGGAAAAAAGTTCAACTTTCCGAAGAAGAAGTTGCAGGAACATGGACACAAAAAGTTTATCAAGTAGATGACAGTCCGCGATACGAAGGGAAAGGAACGTGGGTGCATGTTGATGGTCGTCATTTTTGGTTAAGTTCTGCTGATGCTGCATTACCGCGTAGAGAAATTTCTACAGCGAAAAGAACAGACTATAATATATTAAGAAGACATTCTTTCATTGAAACCTTTGAAGATGGAAGCTGGATTTTGGAACAAAATAATGAAAAAATCTTCCGTTCAGAAGACAATGCATCTGAAACTTTAATATGCATGGAAAGAGGATTAGAAAAGTTTAATATAAAAGAATACGATCCTAGTTTTGCAACAGATTTTTGGGCGAAAAATAAAGCCTTTTGGGCGGAAGTACGACAAGTTTGGGCTGATTTTTATAACCAAACTGATTATATCAAAATAAACGAAGATGAGAAGTTATATTTTGCTCAATTTGCATTAGCTACAAAATTTGAAGGAGATAAATTTGACGCCGCAGAAGCTCAAAAAGAAATAAAAGCACTTCTTAAAAATCACATCGAAGGCTTTCCTTTATAAACAAACAAATTATTAATCTTATGGTAAATAAGGGTGGATTTCCTTACACCAAAAAATCATAAAACAAATGAAAAAAATAAAATTTTTCGGCATGCTTTTAACCACAACATTGGTCTTTGGAGCATGTCAGCAAAACGAAGAAACAAACGAACAAGTTAACGAAGAAATAACAATAGAAGTTGAAAAAAATCAAGAAAAAATCGTTTCTTTAAATGGCGCAATTTCAGAAATTATCTGTGAATTAGGAAGAGGAGATGAAATCGTTGGTGTTGATGTGGCAAGTACTTTTCCTGAATGGTTAACAGACTCAGCAACAGTTTTGGGTCATGCAAACACACTTACTGTCGAAGGAATTTTAAATTTACAGCCAACTGTTGTAATGACAACTGTAGGCAGTTTAAAGCCAGAGATTGAAAGCGCAATTAAAAATGCGGGAATTGAATTGATTGCTTTTAATCAAGAATTTTCTGTTGAAGGAACAAAATCATTGGTGTTGGAAGTAGCTGAGTTTCTTAATGAAGGATATAAAGCACAAGAAATCAACCAAAATATTGATGGTGTAGTTTCTGAAATAGCAGCATTTGACAATCCGCCAAGCGTTCTATTTATCTACGCAAGAGGCGCAGGAACATTAATGGTTGCAGGAAAAGATACACCAATGGATCAAATCGTTCAACTTGCAAAAGGGGAAAATTCAATTACTGATTTTTCAGACTTTAAACCGTTAACAGAAGAAGCTTTGTTAGGAGCGAATCCAGACGTTATTTTAATGTTTGACAAAGGTTTACAAAGTTTAAATGGTTTTGAAGGACTTGTAAACGCTGTTCCTGCGATAGCTGAAACGAATGCTGGTAAAAACAACGGAGTTATTGCAATGGATGGAGCTTTCTTAACCAGTTTTGGCCCACGTTTGGGAAATGCTGCTAAAGAATTGAATGCGTTGCTAACACCTTATGCAAAATAAGAGAACAATTTTTATCATTGCTGGTCTTCTTTTGTTAGCAGGACTGGCAATTATTTCTTTACAATTTGGAGCTTATAAATTTCAAGGAAATCTTTGGGATGTCCTTGTGGAAGTAGTTATAGGAAAACCAGCGTCAAATCCGACTGATTCTTATGTGTTTTTCTCCATTCGACTTCCACGTATTGTGATGAGTATTCTCGTAGGAAGTGCTCTGGCCGTTTCTGGAACAGCTTTGCAAGGAATGTTTAAAAATCCATTAGCAACTCCAAATTTAATTGGTGTAACAGCAGGCGCATCACTGTTTGCTGCCATAACGATTGTTTTGGGCAGTTATTTGAAATCATTTATTCCTGACGCTCTCCACTTTTTCCTATTAAGCATCATGGCTTTTTTAGGAGCAATTATTACCATGATTTTTGTGTATCGAATTTCAACGACAAAACGAAAAACAAATGTTGTAATTATGTTGTTGGCAGGAGTTGCAATCACGGCACTTTCTGGAGCAATCACAGGATTTTTAACTTATCTTACCGATGAAGAAGAGCTGCGAGATTTGATTTTTTGGACACTCGGAAGTTTAGGTGGCTCTTCATGGCTAAAGGTCGGAATTTTAGCTGTTGTTATCCTTCTGGCTTATTCACTTCTTCTCAACAAAGGGAAAGCATTAAACGCAATGATGCTGGGAGAGCAAGATGCTACGCACTTGGGCGTTCCAGTTGAAAAAATCAAAAAACAAATCATTGTTTTAACAGCGTTATTGGTCGGAACGTGTGTAGCTTTTACAGGAACAATCGGTTTTGTTGGATTAATTATTCCTTATATATTACGCTTGATTTTTAGCTCCAATTATTATATCATTTTACCTCTTTCCGCAATTGGAGGAGGGGTTTTATTGTTGATTGCCGATACCCTTAGCAGAGTTATTGTTGCACCAACAGAAATGCCAATTGGTGTGTTGACAGCTTTCCTTGGAACTCCTATTTTTATTGCAATACTTATTCGCCACAAAAAATTGTTGTAAAAATGTTGATTCATGCCCAAAACATAACGTTTGCTCGACGCAATTTTAGAATATTAAATCAGGTAGACTTATCCATTAATAAAGGAGAATTAGTTGTTTTTCTTGGACCAAATGGTGCTGGGAAATCGACACTTTTAAGCGTTCTTTCTAAAGAAGTTAAAGAAACCAGTAAAGACGTCTCCTTTAAAAATAAATCACTTTCTGAGTGGAAAACTATCGATTTGGCTTTTCAGAAAGCTAAGTTTTCACAAGAAAACAATCGAGAAATTGAGCTAGTTGTAAAAGACATCATACTGATGGGACGGTACCCATATTTCGATTCGCTTCCGAGAGATAAAGATTGGAAAATCGTTGAAGAAGCAATGCGAGAAACAGAAGTCTTTCATCTGAAAGAACAAAATTACAATTCCCTTTCCGGTGGGGAAAAACAGCGTGTGCATTTAGCAAGGGTTTTTGCACAATTAAACAATTCCGAAGAAGGAAAAATCGCTTTCTTTGATGAACCACTCAATAACTTGGATGTTCGCCATCAATATCGAATATTAGAAAAAATTGTGCAATTCACACGACAAGGAAATGTAGCGGTTATTGTTTTACATGACCTCAATCTAGCAGCTGAATACGCCGATAGGGTTTTACTTTTAAAAAAGGGAAAAGTTGTTGCAATGGGTACGCCGAAAGAAGTTTTTAACGAAAAAACAATTTTCCAAGCTTACGACTTCCCATGTAAAATTGTTCAACATCCCATTACAGAAAACCCTATGGTTTTGTTTAAGAATTAGGTGTTGTTTTATAAATTGAAATTCTTCAAAACACTAAAATTGGGCGACAAAACACTTTGGTTTGCGGTTTAGACTGAAAAAATATTATTACTTTTTTAGATTATTCTGAATTAATAATTTACCTTTGCACTAACTAACAGACAAATTAATTATGAAAATAAATTATTTTATTATTTATTTTTTCATTTTATTTATTTCCTTACCTACTCTATCACAAGAAGAAGGGATAAATACTACGAAAATCTACGATGAACCAGAGGTTTCGCCAGCAAAGCTTTCATTTTTAGCACCACCAGAAGGATTTGTTCCTTCAACAGATTTTGACGGCTATATCAATGTTAGTATAGGTGGAGCAATCTTAATGTCTGTTATTGATAATGTGCCTTATTCTATTTTAAAAGCTTCGATGACCGATGAGTTTTTTAAAGAAAATCAGATGGTGAGAATTTCTGAAACGGCCTTGAAAATTTCTGAAGACATTCAAGGAGTTGTTTATAAATGTAGTTTTGAAACGCAAGGACATAAGTTTATTAGAATGATAGTTTATGCAGGAGGATTAACAAAAACCCTTTGGTTAAACGTTACTTATCCCGAAATAATGGACGAACAACTTTATGCCGCCATGATGCGTAGTTTTCAAAGTATTAACCTCTCTGAATAACGAGAATATTTAACCTCAAATGAAAAAAACAACATTACTATTTTCCATTATATTTTTATTAAGTGGAACATATCAGAGTTTCATTGCACAAACACAGTCAGTAAACTATAATGTTCCGTTTGGCTCGGGCATGCAAAATATGTGGGGGCCGTCTTTTAATGCGTTCACGATGAACATGACCCATGACTTATTCAATGTTCCATGGAACGAATCATTTAATGTAGGAGGAACAACATCCGTTGCCGGCATTTCTTTTGGTGCTTTGCTTAATGGTGGATTTAGTGGTGTTATTGGAAGTAGGTTTTCTATAGATGGGTTTACAACAGGAAGAGTAGAAGTTGACTATCCCATTGATATTGAAATATTAATGCCTCAAGATTTAACCTATGATCAAGGAGATGAAGTAGAAATTCTAACAAGCTACGAAGTCGAACCTGGATATAAATTAGAATCAGAATATCCATCAATTGGAGAGATTAAATTTGATATATTTTTCAGATTTGCTGCAAACATGAATGCCACAATTTGTGCTTTTGGTTGTACCACTTTCCCAATAATTCCTGCTTTTGATACAGGGTTGAAAAACTTAAATGTTTTTACCCTAAATAGTGGTGGAGCTCATTTTTTCTCTTATGATGGAGGCGCACCTCTTCAAAGCTATCCTTTACCACTTGAATCTACTGATTTGTCTGGCGATCCGTTAGGGAATTATGGAATATATGCGTCTATTGACTTGCCAAATGTTGAAACTACATACCAATTAATAGGAAATGATTTGGCTGCTTGTGGACAAGACCCGTATGTGAACTTTAATCTGGATGTCTTCGGGTTAATTTCAGGATTAAACATTCCTTATGTTAGTGCAATTGCCGAAGTAATGTCAGGAAGTGTTAATGCAGGACCCGCAGAGGTTTATTGGACACTTTTTGGGATGGATTTTGATGTTAATATTTTTAACAAGCAATGTTTTGACTTTGAACCCAAAATTTGGGGGAAATATGATTTTCCATTGCCAGTTTCTTATGCTGTTTATACTCCTTCAAATACATTAGTGGAAAGCGGAGAAAGTGCTATAATTAATGCCCAAGTTGGAAATATTATACGTTATGATTTCCCTTGTTATTTTGAAGACGTTAGTATTACACCAACCTTTTCAATTGATGGGCAATTTACCAATCACACTTATGATTCTATTTCATTCGATTTTAATATGAGAGTATTTGAGTTTGGAATAAGTATCCCAAAAATTGTTATTATACCTGCGTTTACAATTCCTGGATTTTGTTTTAAAATAGGTTATCCTTGTTGGATTGGATGGTGTTCAAAAAGAATTTGTATCCCAGACATCCATATGCCTGAAGTTGCTTGGCCAGGACTTAATTGGAGTTTTGGACCAATATGGGAGCATTCCTTAAATATAGGAAGTATAAAATATGATTGGTTTAAAGAAACGTGGGCACTGGAAGGATTTAGCACTTATACAATGGGACCTTTTGTGATGACTGCAAATCGACTTTCTGTAACACAAAGCCAAATAGATGTTGCTTGCTATGGCGAGGCAACAGGAGCGGTAAACATTACACCAAATGCCGTTTCTCATGCACTTCCTTATACTTTCCTTTGGACAAATGGAACTACTACTCAAAACTTATCGGGAATTGAAGCTGGTTCATATCAAGTTCAAATTGAAGACGCTAATGGATGTAAACAATTTACTGGTGTTGTCATCGACCAACCGATGCAACCATTACAAGTTGACTATTCTGCGATTGCTAAAAAATGTAATTCAGGTGTAGATGACGGGGAGATTGAATTAACTGTTTTGGGAGGCACAGCTCCTTATTCATATTTGTGGTCAAATGGAGCACCGAATTCTCCTTCTATCAATAATCTAGCCAATGGAACATACAATGTAGTGGTAACGGACGTCAATGGATGTTCAGAAAGTATTGACATAACAATTGATGTGCCGACAGCATTGCAACAAACCGCAGTGATAGACGACGTATTGTGTAAGTTTGATTTAACAGGTTCTATTGATGCTATCCCAACTGGTGGAGTTGGTCCATATAGTTATAGTTGGTCAAGTGGACAAACAACACGTATCATTCAAAATGTTGCTGCTGGAAATTATACCTTAACGTTAACTGACGCCAATAATTGTGAAAGTGTTATGACTTATACCATAGACGAACCAGCACAAGAATTGGATTTGGTTGCAAATGTTACAGATGTTTTATGTAAGAATGATTTAACAGGATCTATTAATGTAACGGTTAGCGGTGGAACAACAAACTATACTTATGAGTGGTTCGATCAAAGCCAAATTTTGCCAATTTATGGTGGAGATTTAATAAATTATCCTGCTGGAACATATAGATTAAAAGTAACAGATGAGCATGGTTGTACCGATGAAATTACTCAAACTATTTCTGAACCTGCAGATGAATTAAAAGACAATCCTATTCTTCAGCACATTGATTGTTATGGAGATGCAACTGGTATGATAAATCCGGTTATCACAGGAGGAACAGCTGGATACACCTATAATTGGTCGAACGGGACAAACGACCCAATTTTAAGTAATGTTGTTGCAGGTTCCTATTCGTTAGAAATAATAGACGCTAATAATTGTGTGGCTAATTTTAATTATGAATTGACTCGCCCAGACGCTCCTTTGACATTAAATTTAAATAAAAAAGACGTAAGTTGTTTCGGAGGGAATGATGGAAAAGTTACACCGACGATTTCTGGAGGAACTCTTCCATACTCATACGCATGGAGTAACGGAAGCACTGATGCTTCTATTGAAAATCTTACAGCAGGCCATTACACACTTACTGTAACAGATGCAAAAAATTGTGTAATCTCAATGGGAGTTGATGTAGTACAACCATTAGCTCCATTGTTGGTAACTTCTGATATAACAGACGTAGATTGTTATGGGAACGCTTCTGGAAAAATTGTCTTATCAACTACTGGAGGAACGTCACCTTATAGTTATGCGTGGACAGACTATAATTCTTATATTTTAACAGAAGTGGTTGATTCAATATATAATAAATCAAGTGGAATATATACGGTTATTGTTACAGACGCAAATAATTGTACATTTGAATTGGTATCTGAAATTAATCAACCGAATTTTCCTTTGGAACTTCAATATAGTCAAGTGGATATTAATTGTTTTGGAGGTTCAAATGGAGAAATTGATATTAATATCATAGGGGGGACAACTCCTTATTCATATCAATGGTCAGATGGCTCAACAGCAGAAGATTTAACAAATATTCCTTCTGGAGATTATACTGTAACAGTAACAGACATTAATGGATGTCAAGTTGAAGAAACAATGACCATTATTCAACCAGAAAAGCCTTTAACTTTAACTATTCAGGCACAACCAAGTTCTTGCTTTAATCTAAGTGATGGCGCTGCTTATTCATCAGTGAGTGGTGGTACACATCCATATACTTTTGCTTGGTCTAATGGAGCAACAACAAAAGATATTATTAATGTTCTTGCTGGAACTTACTCCTTAACAGTAACCGATGCCAATGGTTGTACTTCTTTCTCAGGAACACAAATTGAAGAACCAGACCAACTAATTGTTAATGCAACACCTCATGATGTAACATGTTACGATTATAATGATGGTTCGATAGATATTACTATAAATGGTGGTTATCCTCCTTATTTATACAACTGGGGAGATACTTCGCAAATATTATTAAATCATTTCTACGAAAGTATCGATAACCTAGGTGAAGGAAATTACCTATTGAGAATTGAGGATAATAACGGATGTAAAAATGAACAAATCGTTCAAATTAACCAACCAGATTCACTTATTGTCATGAGCTCAATCTACGACGTACTTTGTTTCGGTGACAGTACAGGTGTTATTGAGGTGTCTCCAGTTGGAGGAACTACTCCTTATACTTATGAATGGAATAATGGTCAAACGCTTAATATTGCTACAGATTTGTGGACAGGAAGTCATCAACTGACAGTTACAGATGGGAACGGTTGTAAATATTCATTTGAATACTTTATGCCTCAACCTGAAGAATTAAAGTTGGCGCATAGTATTGTACCACTTAGCTGTAAAGACCAATCAGATGCCATTATCACGACACAAGCGTATGGCGGTATTCAACCATATACTTATTGGTGGAGTACAGGAAGCACAGATGTCGAGATTAATGGTTTGGTACAAGGTGAATATCAATTAACAATACAAGATGAGAATCTATGTGAAAGTTCTTACACTTTTTATATTGAAGAAAGCAAAGATGTTTGTATTGATGTACCAAATACAATTACACCAAACGGTGACAATTATAATGACACATGGATTATAGATGATATAGACCTATATCCAAATGCTTCAGTAAAAATATTTAATAAATGGGGGAACTTAGTTTATGAAACCATAGGTGAATATATACCTTGGGGAGGGACTCATAACGGAAGACCTTTGCCTTCGGCAGTTTATTACTATATAATTGATTTAGGAACAAACAACGGTGAGTCTTATACCGGAACAATCACTATTATAAGATGATAAAAATGAATATATTCAAACAAATAGGAGTTACTTTATTACTTCTTTACCCGTTAATTGGGTTTGCAGTAAAAAACAATGACGCACAACCATGTCCCGATATCGTCGTGTCTGGGACTAATTTGGATTGTTATGGACAAAACACGGGATCAGCATCAGTCACGGTTGCCAACGGAAGTGGTAATTATAGTTATAATTGGTCTAATGGAGAAAACACAGGAAGTATAAGTGGATTAGTTGTAGGGACTTATACAGTTACAGTAAAAGACAATGTGTCTGGCTGTACTGTTACAGGTGCTTATGTTGTAACTTCTCCAGACCCAATTAGCCTAATAGACTTTAACGTACAAGATGTTAGCTGTCATGGAGAAAGTACAGGAAGCATAAGCATTACACCTAAGGGTGGTTCAACTCCATATTCTTACTCTTGGTTAAATAGTTCTTCTTCTGAAGTGGGAGTCGGTCAGTCATTAACTAATGTAGTGGCAGATGAATATACACTTATTATAACAGACTCAAAAAACTGTACTTATTCTAGGAGTTTTACAATTAATGAACCAAATGAACCTCTTTCTGGATCGGGAGTTATAACAAACGTTTCCTGTTTTTCAGAAGCTGATGGAGAAATCGACTTAGAAATTTGGGGAGGAACGCCATCCTATAATTTTTTGTGGAATAACGGGGCTACCTCTGAGGATCTTAAAAACGTAACAAGTAGTAATTATACTGTTGAAGTTACAGATTTAAATGGTTGTAATCTTAACCTTAGTTTTCTTATCACACAGCCTTCGGTGTTAACTGGTACAATTTCTGCCGACGATGTTCTTTGTAATGGAGACAATAGTGGGAAGGTTCATATAGAAATGCAAGGGGGAACATTGCCATACAATTTTCAATGGAATAATACAACAACAGTTTTTGCTAGTAATAGTCCCACACTCAATAATATTCCAGCAAGTGTCTATAATGTTGTTGTTACAGATAACAATGGTTGTGAATATACTGACCAAGTATCGGTTTTTGAACCTACTAAACTGACAATTTCTCATACTTATCAAGATGTTAATTGTCACGGAGGAAACGACGGATATATTAACTTAGTAGTTTCAGGAGGTGTACCCAATTACAATTATATATGGCAAAATAGTGCAAATATAGTTGTAGGGAATAGTCAAAACCTTTCAAATCAAGTAGCTGATGTCTATACGGTTACAGTGACAGATGATAATAATTGTCAAGCAGTATTAACACAAGAATTAACTCAGCCTTCTTTACCCATTGAAGTAATAGAAACGATTAATAATGTAAAATGTTATGGGGATAACACAGGGAGTTTAGCGATACATGTTACTGGTGGAACAGAACCTTATGATTACTTATGGTCAACAGGAGAGACGACAGAAACAATTTCAAATTTACCAGCAGGTGTTTATACTTACCAAATAACGGATGCAAATCTTTGTGTTTTTTCGAATCAATTGACCATAACACAACCTTCTGCTCCGCTTTCTGCAACATATTTAATAACGGATGTAAATTGCTACGGAGAATCAAATGGCTCAATTAACTTGACAGTTGTTGGCGGAACAACACCTTATTCTTATGAATGGAATAACAGTCTTTATGATTTAAGTAACGTTACCCCTCAATTACAAAATTATCCTGCAGATTTTTATGCTTACAGAGTAACGGATGCAAATAACTGTAAATTGACTGATACATTACAAATTACAGAACCTCCTTTGCTTCAAAGCGATATTTCAGGTGTTGATATTCTTTGTAAAGGAGGAAACAATGGTTCTGTTACACTGAATACTTATGGTGGAGTTACACCGTATCAGTTTGCTTGGAACAACTCTCAAGTTACAGAAAGTATCAGTAATTTAACGGCAGGATACTATGAGGTTGAAATTACTGACGCACACGGTTGTATTGCTACCAATAACATTACATTGTCTGAGCCATCGGATAGTCTTAGTTATAATTTTGAAGTAAAAGATGTGCTTTGTTATGACGGAAATGATGGAGAAATCACAATTGATGTTGCTGGAGGGACATTTCCTTATTTATACCAATGGTCAAACGGAGATACATTAAAGACAGCTACTAATTTACATTCAGGGTTATATGTTTTTATCGTGACAGATAATAACGATTGTATTTTAACTGATTCAATCTTCGTAAATGAACCGGATGAGTTAATGCTCAATGAAGTTGTAACTGCGGTAACTTGCTTTGGCAGATATGACGGCGCAATTGATATCACACCAACAGGAGGAACATCTCCCTTTGAATTTAAATGGTTTAATTCAGACTATGTCTTAGCAGCACAAACAGAAGACTTACAAAACCTACCGGCTGACATATATCAATTGGAAATAATTGATTCTAACAACTGCTTCAATGAAGTCTTTATTGAAGTCTTACAACCCGATCTTTTAACAGTTTCGTACACAACGGATGTTGTAAAATGTAATGGTGAATCAAGTGGAAACATATTTGTAGATATTCAAGGAGGAAACCCAGATTATAACACATTATGGTCAAATGGAGCTACAACCCAAGACTTATTAAATGTTATAGCAGGGACTTATAATTTATCTGTTATTGATCAAAAAGGGTGTAAAGATTCTATTGAAGTGAATATGACTCAGCCCGACCCAATTACAGTTACATTTGATGTAACAGCAGTATCTTGTATCGACCAACACGATGGAACGGCATTAGCTTACGCACAAGGGGGGAATGGCGGATATTTATACGCATGGTCAACAGGCGAAAGTTCAAGTTTTGCCCAAAACCTTAATGCTGAAACATATTATGTAGATGTTGTCGATGTTTTTGGATGTCATACTATGGAATCTGTAAGTATTCCACGCAGTGATTCGGATTGTATTAATCCAGTTTCAGCTTTCACCCCTAACGGAGATAATTATAACGATAAATGGGAAATTGACAATATGTACCTTTACCCAGATGCAACAATGAAAGTCTTTAACAAATGGGGGAACTTAGTACATAATCAAACAGGAATTTATGAACCTTGGGATGGTAAAACAAATGGAGCTGATTTGCCGTCAGGAGTATATTATTACATTATTAACTTAAACAAAGAAAATAGAGAACCGCTTACGGGAAACATTACAATAATAAGATAAAGCAATGAAGAAAATTATATTAATTATATTCGGTTTTTTTACTTGTTCGTTATATGCACAACAAGTTTCACTACGTACCCAGTATTTATTTGATAATATGATGGTAAATGCAGGAGCAACAGGTAGTAAAGATTATATTCCAATCAATTTGAATTTTAGAAAACAATGGACTAATTTTCCTGGCTCTCCAACAACACAAATGTTGTCTGCAAATGGGAAAATTGCACCTAATTTTGGTTTCGGTGGAGTAATTTACAACGATGTCGCTGGTCCAAGTCGAATTACAGGGGGAAATATTAATGCAGCATACCACCTTCGTTTAGATAACACAAAAAAACACCGTTTAGGTATCGGAATAGGCGCAAACTTATCTCAACATTATATTGATGCGGATAGAATTACTACGTACCTTCCTAACGATCCAGCTGTTCTTCAGGGATACAATAACAAACTTGTACCTGATGTTAATTTTGGTGTGTTCTATTACTTTTCGGATATAGGATTCGCGGGTATTTCAGCTAATAATTTGGTGGAATCTAGACGTGATTTATTTGACTTTGACTACAAGTTATACAATCCTTTAGCAAGAACATACAACATCTATGGAGGATATAATATCAATTTTAAAAGAGAGTCGAAATCTAGGGTTAAATTATCTACATTATTCCAGATAATTGAAACAGGAACTTTTCAAATTGATTTAACAGCACTTTATGAGTGGAATGATATTTTTTGGATAGGAGCTTCGTATAGACTAAATGATGCTGTTAGCGGAATTGCTGGAGTGAACATAAAAATGTTTAGTGTTGGTTATTCTTACGACTATACATTATCAGATATTGGAAAATATTCGTACGGTTCACACGAAATATTCCTTCAACTTAGACTACTCAACAAGAAAAATAGCGAGAGTCAAGGAAGAACACCATGGTTGAAAAGAAACCGAATTTATGCACCAAGTCTATGATAAAAAAAGGGTTAATCATATTGCTTTTATTACTATCGGGGAATGTTTTCTCTCAGTCTCTCGATAGTATTAACTATTGGTTTGATAAATATGAATATAAAAAGGCTACAGACGAGTTTAAAAAAATACCAGCAAACCATAAGTTAAGCAGAGAAGACTATCTAAGGTGGAGCTATGCCTCATTTGCTTCTCATGATTATGAAATGTGTCATAATATTACCGATTCGCTTATTAATACAGGTAAAGTTCCTGCTTTTTTCTATTATGCACACGGATTTTCAGCAATGGTCTTAGGTCAGTACGAAAAAGCAAATGCAAGCTATAAAACGTATAAAGCCTTAGACAATGAATTTTTTGTTGATAGTCTTATAGCTTCTTGTGAACAAATTTCAGACTGGGAACCTGAAAACTTTGTTAGTTTTATCCCCTTTAATGAAAATCCGACTAAAGCAAATATTTCTGGAACTTACTCAAATGGTTCTTTGTTTTTCTTCCAAGAAGGAGGATTGGATTATCAAAAGAATAAAGTGGAAGATATTTCCTTGGAAAATGCTGAATTATTATTTATGAGTCCTTATAAATACTCATTAAGTAACAATCAATTTAATACCATTGCATTGCCAGACGAATATAAGAATAACAACATTGTGTCATTAACCCTCGACTCAAGCAAAAATGAGGTTTATTTTACTATGAGTAATCCTCTTTCTCAGGATTTGTCTATGAAACAACCGAGGATTTGGGTTGGTAAATACGATAACGATTCTATCACCAATATTCATCTTTGGGAGTACGCGGGAGCTGAGGACTCCTCTTCAACAGCCTTTGCAACAATTTCTCCGGATATGCAACATTTGGTCTTTACTAAGCAATTTTATAACAAGTCAACATCAGACTTATTTATTTCATCAAAAAAGGGAGATACTTGGTCAAAACCTAAACTTATTAAAGAGTTATCCAGTAAAGGAGATGATGCTTTCCCTTTGTTTTTAAATGATTCTACACTTTCTTTTGCATCAAACGGGAGAGTGGGATATGGTGGATTTGACATTTATCTTGCCTCTTTTAATGACGGTGAGTTTAATCATATAAGGCATTTGAAAACGCCAATAAACAGTTTTTCGGATGATTTTAATCTATATTATTCTCCTAAAAAAGACACTGTTTTTTTTACTTCAAATCGTGATAAAAACTTGAATGATGACAACATTTATATTGTTCAATTATCTGAGCCTGAGCCTGAGCCTGAGCCTGAGCCAGAACCGATACAATTAGATGATTTATATGTCTATTTCGATTTTGATAAATCAGTTGTAAAACCTTCTGAACGTGAAAAAATTAATTCTCACAATTTTGATGTTTTAAAAGACACAGAATACTCGATTTCTTTAATAAGTTATTGTGATAATCGAGGAACAAACGCCTATAATGATATTTTGGGAGAAAAAAGAGCAAATGCAGTCCAGGAAGTGTTGTTAAAGTACGGAATTGACGAAGCAAAAACAACAATTATTTCTAAAGGCAAAAGAGAAAACTTAGTTGATTGTGTAGCGTGTACAGAAGAAGATCACCGTAAGAATAGAGTCGTAATCATAAAGGTAGAAACAATAAAAGAATCCATAAACTAGTAAAATGAAATCAGTAATAATTATTATAAGTTTGGTAATGAATGTTTTTGTTGCTTATGGCCAACTCAAAGAAGGCTATTTTCAATATAATATTGAATTACAGGCAATAGAAGATTCACCTGAAGCAAGACAAACAATTGCCATGCTTCGAAATAGTAAAATGGAAATGTATTTTGTTCCGTATAAAACAAGATTGAATTTTATAATGGGACAATTTAGCAATACCTCTGTTATTGTTGATAGAAAAAATAACGTGACGTTATCACTGAGTGATAGCTTTTTCGGGAAACAAGCTATTTTAACGGATAAAGTAGAAGACACTCAAGTTCAGAATCAAGATATCAAGAAAAGTAATAATCGTAAAGTGATTTTGGGTTATAACTGTTATCAGGTTGAAGTAACAACTCCAGAAGGGGATAAATCTGATTATTGGTTAACTGATGAAATCAAGATTGATAAAGAAAGCCAAAGAATCTTAAACCACAATCTACCTGGCTTCCCTGTTCAATTTTCTAAGGTTGAAAATGGAGTTGAAATGATTTTTCAATTAACCAACATTAAGAAAAAAGTTGAAAATCCTGATGAGGTGTTTTCTGTTGAAGTCCCTGATGGTTATGAAATAGTCAAACAATAGCCTCTATATTATATTATTATGAAGACAAAAATATTTTTATCACTACTTTTTTGTAGTATAGCATTCTTTTCACTTTCAGTTGATTATTATTGGATTGGTGGTTCAGGAAGTTGGTCTGAACAAAGTCATTGGTCTTTAACTTCTGGCGGGACAGCTACTACGACAATGCCAGGGGTCTCGGACAACATAATTATTGATGCAAACTCTGGTGCCGCATCATTTATTGTTTCTATAGATATAGACATAACCGTTTTGAATATTACTGTGGAAAACGCATCTGCAAGTATTCATGTTGATGGTAATAATATTTCTTGTGACAACTTCGTAGTTATAGATGCAGAAGAATTAGAAATACTCAACAGCAACATAACCATAGCTGGCGACACGTGGGATATCCAAAATATCTCAACCCTCAACTTTACCAACGCTCCAATTACAACTACAAATACACTGCCATTCACTTTTAATGGTCATAATGAAATATACAATGATTTAATTTCTTTTTCAACTCAATTAACAATCGATGGTAGTACCTTTGATTTGCTAAAAACTAATGAACTAGGAGCTGAAATTCTTATTTCTAATGCTGAAACTCTTACCATAGATTCACTTAATATCAATACAAATTGTAACAGCCATTCAATCATTAAAACCGTGAATCCTACTGGAGTGGCTGCGTCTATCCGAAAAACAGGCTACAATCAACTTCATGTATCATTTTTAGATATTGACAATGTAAACGCGATAAATACAGGTGGATATACATACACTACTTTGAGTGGAGATGTAACGAATGCCACTGGTTGGACAATCAAAGGAAGAAAATTATTCTGGATTGGAGATGGTGGAAACTGGACAGATTTAAACCATTGGTCACTCACATCAGGAGGTGTTCCCGATGCTTCTTGCATACCAAAATATGGAGATAGCGTAATATTTGATCACAATTCTTTTTCTATCGATAGCCAAATTGTCGTTGTAAATGAGGAAGCGTTTGCCTCCTATATGAGCTGGAACGATATTTCATTTAATGCCGTTCTGAATTTAGATACGATGTTGTATATCAATGGAGATATTATTTTAAATCAAGACTTAACAATTTCTCCAACAGAATTTATTGATGCTATTGAGATAACAGGTGTTTCTATTGTTGATATACAAGGAGCTACAGTGAACTGTAATATTTTTATTAATACTGTAGATTCAGATGATGTAGTACATTTAGGGTCCGATTTGATACAAGGAGATAGTTTGGGAGTGTTCATAAGAAGTGGAGAATTTAATCTAAATAATTTTGACCTTAAATCAAACTTTATTTTTGCATCACCCGATTTAAGTTCTAAAGTATTAGACTTTACAAGTTCCAGCGTCGTTCTATCTGGCGAATTTAATGCAGGAATTGCTGAAAACTTTTCATTCAACGCAGGTACATCTTCTCTTTTTATTGGAGATTCAATTAACAGCAATCAACTATTAACAAAAGACCTTTCATTTAATGAAGTTACATTGAACTTTAAAAATAATGGGGATGTGCAAAAAATATCCGGGAATAATGTTTTCAATAAGCTAACTATATTAAAAGACAATGATATAACGATAGACTCAACAACAATCCAGAAAGTAATAAGCTCTTTGGAAATGTTAGGAAACTGTGCAGATTCAATTTTTATTTCCTCTACTGATTCTTCATTACCCGTAACCATAAATTTTGAGCCGACAGCAACAACAGATATTTTTGCAGTTCATCTAAACGGTGTTAATGCTACTGGAATAACACCTCCGCTTCAACATTCTAGTAATACTGGTATTGAAACAGGTTGGGACTTTTCACCAGCTCCAACAATTACATCTTTCTTTACACTTTCTAATGATGATTGTTATGGAGATACAGTGCATATTCAAAATTTATCTACCGTTCACACAGGAGATCCAGACGATATGACTATCAAATGGTATTTTAATGATGGTTCTGGCTATTTTGAATATAATGACCCAATAAACCCTACTGACTCCACCTGGATTGAATATATAGCAGACACCAACAAATATGTATTCGCAAGCAGTGGAAGTTTTAACGTAACACTTGAGGTGACTAATAATTTAAATTTTTGTACAACACAACACTCTGAATTATTTTATGTTAAAAATCCGAGTACATTCTTAACCAGCTCTAGTTTAAATCAAGAAATTTGTCAAGGAGAGCTAGTAGAGTTTGTCGTTTCTAGCGATACTTCAGTTGCTGAATTTCAGTTTTATGTTAATAATAATCCTGTGGGACCTCTATCGTCCAATAACGTTTTTGAAACTACGAACATTAATGATGGAGATATCATAAGTGTACAATCATTTTTTGATAATTGTCCAAGCACTTCTATTCCTCAATTAGAATTTGTGGTTAATGATTTACCTACATTTGAATGGAATGTTACCCCTTCTAACGCTATACTTTGTGAATCAGATGCGTTTACTTTTGAAGCACAAATTATTGGAACAGCTACTGATTATATTTTTCAATACCTTAAAAATGGTTCTCCTGTTTCTGTAGGAGCAACTTATACAACAAATCAATTAAATGATAATGATTTAATTTCTTTGGTTGCGAGAGATCAAAAAAACTGTAGAGATACAATTTCTCAAATTTTTACTGTTTCACCTCTTCCTGCAGTATCATTGTCGTCTTCAATCACTACGAATACCATTTGTCAGGGAGATTTAGTTAATTTCACAGCTTCAGGTGCAAATGAATATGAGTTTTTTGTGAATGGAGCTTCTCAATCTGCCCCATCAACATTAAATACATTTTCAACGTCAAGTTTAAGTAGTGGAGATGTAGTGACAGTAATTGGAACATCTAACTTTGGTTGTTCAGCATCAGCACCAGAAAGTTTTTCTTATTATGTTAATCCGCTTCCTACGGTTAATTTATCAGCAGACCAATCGACTGTTCTGTGTAGTGGTACAACTGTAAATTTTTCAGCAAGTGGTTCATCTCAATATGAGTTTTTTATTAATGGAGTATCTGTTCAAGGTCCTTCACCTACAAACACATATTCATCAAGTAGTTTAATTGACCAAGATAACGTATATGTGGTAGGAATATTTAGTGGTTGTAATAACACCTCTGCACCGATTGAATTTACAGTTCTCGATGCGCCAACAACAGACTTAGTTTCAGATGCTTCAGGCAATACTGTATGTAGAAATACACCAGTAACTTTTACCGCTTCTGGCGCATTCCAATATGAGTTTTTTCTGAATGGTGTTTCGTTAGGAAGTCCTTCTTCAAATAATATTTATACAACTGATTCATTATTAAATGGTCAAACAGTAACGGTTATGGGAGCCAATGGTACATGTGAACTTTCGAAATCGGTAACCACTCAGGTATTACCAACTCCATCGGTAAACATATTTTCAAGCGTTACTTCCAATACAGTTTGTGAAGGTGAAAGCATAACTTTTACAGGTACCAACTCTGCTTTTTATGAACTATTTATTGATGATGTTTCACAGGGAACACCACAAACAAGCGCCTTCTTTACTGAGACATTAGCAAGTGGCTCGTATCAAGTAAAGATTGTGGGTACTGGAGCAAATGGTTGTTCAAGTGTAAGTAATGACACGCTGACAGTAACGGTCAACCCAATTCCTACAATTAATGTTATAAGCTCTGTTCCTACCAATGAGATTTGTGAAGGCGAAACTGTAATATTAAATGTTTCGGGAGCTGATCAATATCAATTATTCATAGATAATATCGCTCAAGGTGGATATACTACTTCAAATAATTTTACATTGAATCAACTTCAGAATGGACAAACGGCTTCAGTAGTTGGAAATACTTTGGGTTGTATAAGTAATCCATTTGACCACACTTTTATTGTTAAGCCAAAACCTGTAATGACCCTTGTAGGTACAGCAACTAATAATACTTTTTGTGAAGATGTCGTAGAAACATACCAAGCAACTGGAGCAAACAATTATGAGTTTTTTGTAAACAATATATCACAAGGACCATTGTCTCCAAACGATAACATTTCAACCAATGGATTCGCGGTAGGAACATACCCTATAAAAGTTGTTGGTGAACTTAACAACTGTGTTGACAGTACAGAAGTTTACGTTACTGTTAACCCTTCAGTCGTAGTCAGTCTTCAAGCATCAGACAATGTAGTTTGTGCTGGTGACAATGTTACTTACTTTGCTGGTGGAGGTTCTTTATATGAGTTTTTTGTAAATGGAGTATCACAAGGAACGCCTACTACATTTAATTCATTTGCTTCCAATTCTTTGCAAGATGGAGATGTTGTTTCAGTAGTGGTTTCTTCTTCTCAGGGCTGTACTGAGTCAGCCGTAGCAACTCCCATAACTGTTAATCAAGTTCCTATTGTTACATTAACAAATACTGGAAACAATACGATATGTACTGGAGAACAGGTAGAGCTTATTGGTTCGGGAGCAAACAATTATGAGTTTTTTGTGAATGGAATTTCACAAGGAACAACTACAAATCCTATTTTTACTTCAAACGTACTAGAAAATGGTGATGAAATAAAAGTAAAAGGTGATTTAAACGGATGTCTAAGCACATCTTCTGCCATAACAATAAATGTTAACCAATATCCAATTGTTAATCTTATAAATAATAATTCCACTGAACTATGTGAGGGAGAACTTACAGATTTAACAGCTACGGGAGCAGACGAATATCAATTCTCTATTAACGGAGTACCTGTTGGAGCTTATTCTTCTAACCCTCATTTTACTTCTAGCTTAAGTGATAATGATGTGGTTTCAGTTTCTGGGAAATTAAATGACTGTGCTTCAACAGCAAGTCAATCTATTAATTTTACTGTTTACCAATATCCTATACTAAATGTTACAACTTCATCTCCGACAGCAATTATTTGTAAAGATGAAATGGTTACGTTTAATACAACTGGAGCAATGACTTATGGATATTATCTAAATAATAATTTAATGCAATCTGGAACAAATCCTGATTTTGAAATTGAATCTTTAGAAAATGGTGATGAAATAACAATAATTGGTTATAATGCTCATTGTTCATCAGCGCCTGTGCCTTATACTTTCACAGTGAACAGTATGGATTTGCAACTTAACGCTTCACCTTCTAATATGGTTTGTAATGGCACACCTATTAGCTTTACAGCAAATGGAGCTGATGCCTATCAGTTTTATGTGAACGGAGTTGCTCAAGGAGCATTTTCAAGTAACAACTCCTTTACGCTAAATGATGGTGTGAATTTAGATGAAGTTACATTTATAGGTCAGTCTAATTCAACATTGTGTGAACAAGAACATGACAATATCATCACGATTAATATCATTGAAGAACCAATAATCTCTGCTAATTCTCCTTACGAGTTTTGTGAAAGAGATTCTGTGATTCTATACAGCAATTCTCACTATGGAAATCAATGGTATTATAATGGAAGTCCAATTTCTGGAGCTACAGATTCTATTTTCATTGCATTTTTGGATGGTAATTATTCTTTGGAAGTTACCCATGGAGGAGATGGAAATGTTTGGACGCGAGGTGACAACGGTAGTGGAGTTTATGGAGACAGTACGAATCTAAATCAATTATCACCAGTGAGAGCAATATCAAATGAATCTTATAAGCAAGTTTTAGGAGGAAGCTCTCATGTTATTGCATTAACAAATTCAGGAGATGTTTATACATGGGGTAAAAACGACAATGGACAATTAGGTGATGGAACTTATTCTAATAAAAATTACCCAAAACAGGTGGCTTCGTTGTCTAATATAAAAAGTGTTGCTACTGCTTATCAATCAAATATTGCGATTACGAATGGTGGAGAGATTTACGTTTGGGGAAAAAATGATTTGGGGCAACTTGGTACGGGCAGCAATATGGTCATTAATTTCCCATTTTTGAATACAAACATAACTGACGTAGATACGATAGCGGCTGGAGAAAATCATTTTGTAATCCTTAAAAATGATGGCACTGTGTGGACAATGGGGGCTAACACAGCAGGTCAATTAGGTAACGGAGGCTTAACTAACTCTTCAGTACCTGTACAGGTGTCAACACTTTCAAACATTGTTTCTGTAGGCGCAGGAAAAAGTAGTAGCTTTGCCATTGATAATACAGGAATTCTTTATGTTTGGGGTGGAAATGAGGCAGGACAATTAGGACTTGGAAATACGACCAGCCAAACTACTCCAATAGTTAATTCTTTTAAAAGAGTGAAACAAGCAGTAGGAGGTTCCAAACATTCGTTATTTTTAGTAGAAGGGAATCAAGTCTATGCTTCTGGAGATAATTCTTTTGGTCAATTAGGAACAGGAGATTTTACTAACCACTTATCTCCTATTAAAGTAAATATTGGAGGGGTAGCGACTTTATCAGCAAGAAAAAACACTTCTTTATTATTAAAAGGAGACAATAATGTTTTCGGATTTGGAAATAATGAATACAATCAGTTATCAGAAAGTGGAGTTACAGCTATCAACACAGTTGAGCACATAGATAAAGTAGAAGGAGCAACATATATCAATGTTTCAGAAAAATCAAGTCACTTTGTTTTTGGTGTTAGCGCTTCATGTATTACAACGAGTGTTACCGACATCACTGTTCACCCAGTACAAGATGTATTTATAATTTATGATGACAATCTATTGTCCACAAATATAACTTCTGCAAATGTTAGCTACCAATGGTATTTGAATGGATTGGCAATTCCAGGGGCTGTTAATTCAACATATATCGCAACAACTGGAGGGAATTATAGTGTAGAGGTAACATTTGAAGGAGGATGCCCGATAATGTCACCTGAAGAATATATTGAAATTTTAGGGGTTAAAGATTTAGAGGATTTGGAGACAATTCAAGGCTATCCAAATCCTACCTCCAACAATTATACAATCGCTTTGAACGGTAATTTGTTTGGACAAAAAGTAAACATTTCGATTCATGATAGGTTAGGCAGAAAAATTGAAGAAATTCGAACCATTGCTAGTGATTTCATTCATTTAGAATTTTCAAGATATAATGCTGGAAGCTATCAGGTTGTTATACAGAATGATGCCATAACAAAGGTTTTACATGTTATAAAAATAGATTAAATTGGAATTAATTTAATTTGTAATTTGTAAAGGGAAGTAATTATGCTTTAAAAAGACGTAAATACTTCTCCTTTTGAGAAAGTACGGAATAGGCTTCAATTACACGTATTCTTCCGTTTTTACCTATTTCTTTACGTTTTTCAGCATCTTTTAGTAAATCTATTAGAATATCTTTCCATTCTTCAGGCGTGTTAGCAAGAAATCCATTTTTACCGTTTTGAACAATTGTTTGGTTAACTCCGACGGGCGACATAACTGAAACAACTTCTAAAGCCATATATTGAAGCCCTTTAAATCCACATTTTCCTCTTGCCCACTGATTATCGACCAAAGGCATTACGCCAATATGTATTTTTGATAAGTCTTCAATTTCTGTTGCTTTGTTCCATTTGACAAATTCAAGTGATTTTAATTTAACTTCTGGATTCTTGTCTGAGATAATCCGAAACGTAAAATCATATTTTTGCTCTAATTCTGCGATAATAGGATAGAAAAAGTCCAAATACTTCATGGTGGAGTGTGAGCCTGTCCAACCAATCACTACTTTTTCTTGTGTATGGTCTGTTAAAACGGTATGATAATTTTCGGTATCGATGGTTGTTGGTATAACTTCTACGTTTTTATTAAATTGTCGAGCATAATTGGCTAAGTATTCATTACCAACCGTTACTTTGTCTGCCCATTTAATAATATATTTTACTTTCCAATAAGATTTAAGAAATTGAAATTTGGAATTGGCTTTACTATAATTTGGGAGCCAAATTGCATCATCAAAGTCATAAATATATTTTCGTTTACAAATTTTAGCTAAAAGAAATTCAAAAATTGGAGGTCCCATGGGAGCTATTTCTCTATGAACAAAAATGTAATCGTATTTTCTTAACTTAAACAGCAAAATAAATCTTCTACAATATGCTGATAGAAGAAGGAAAGTTTTTTGTGTGTTTTTACCTTTTTGGTATAAAATTTCCCAAATCTTTAAACTGTAAAAAGGTGAATATTCCACATCATGCTCTTCTTCAAGAATCGTTTTATACTGCTCAAAACGAAATCGCTGAGAAGGAGCTTCGCCAAAAGGATAAGGAGCGATAAAGAGAATCTTAGGCATGACTTAATTGATTATAAACTTTAAAATAGTTTTCCAACCCATTTTCCAACCCATAGAAATCCTTAGCACCTTCTTTTATTTTTAAAATATCGAATGTATCGTTATTTAGCTTAATACTTCCTTCTTTGTAATCGTCCTCTATAAACTGGTTTATTAAAATACCTGACTCATAAGTTTTTATTACAAAACCGGTATCGCCAATACCAGAATTACAAATTACAGGAATTCCCATTGCCATTAATTCTCCTTGCTTGGTAGGAGAAGATGCTTTCTTTGAATAAGCTGGAAGAATAAAGAAAATCGAAGCATCAAACAATGAAATATGTAAAGGAACGTCTTTGTGAAGACATTTTGTTACAACAATTTTATCTCGTGGGATGTTGTATTGAGTAGCTTTGTTGTATATGTCTTGCGGATTTTCACCAGATATAAAAAGAAATTTGGTGTTGGCATTTGTGGAAGAAAAGACCTTAAAATAATGAAGCATTTCGTCTAACATATACCATGTCCCTAGAGAACCAACATAACCCAAAACATAATCGTTGTCTGAAATTCTAAGGTGGGATTTTAACGCCATCTGTTGTTGAATGTCAATTTTTTCTGGGTCAAATATGTTTAAATCAACACAGCATGGAATAACTGTTATTTTGTTTTCAGTTACCCCTAAAATATTCCAACTTAAAATTTCGTTTTTCCCATTTTTTGTCAATGAGACAATTGAATCTGAAACTTGTAAGAATTGCTTTTCTTTCTTTTTAAAATAGTTGTAGATAAATTTGTAAACAGGGTTTTTAAGATTCCATAACTTCCCATCAACCCTTTCATCTGCCCAGAAACCACGCATATCAAAGATGAATTTCTTTTGATATTTTTGTTTCATATAAAGTCCGATTAATGAAGCTATATAGCTACGGCAATGAATGATTTTAAAGTTAAATTTTTCGTCTAACTTTATTGTTAATTTTTTCATTTTATTGATGTCACTCAATGTAGAAAATATTGGGGGATTCTTCGTGTATTTTAAAGGATGCCATACAATATTATGCTTTTCGCAAATATCTTCTATTAACCTTTTGTTTTTTGTGAAGTTACCAGCTTTCTCAAAACTGATTAAATGAAACTGATATGTTTTTGAAAGTCCTGCTATATAGGGCAAAACTTGAGATTGCCCCAACGGGTCTGTCATGCCATCATAAGAAATATATAGTACGTTTTGTTTCACTTTTAATTTACTTGGAACAAAAATAATTATTTTATTGAACAAAGTTATGATATATCATTTGGAAAGGTTGTTGAATTACTTCAAAGTGGCTTAAACTCTTCAAAATTCAAAGAACTCTTTTCGAAAAAGACATATACTCATCTTTCTTTTAAATGATCAATTCTTGCTTTATGTATTTAACAAAAAACTTTTATATTTGCTTAATATAAACAGCAATTTATGGAAAATTTACTTTTAGAAAATCAAAAAAATATTACGCAAACAGATACACATTTTAAACGCTATCTGTTCAATTCCATTGATTTAAGTAACCGATTAATTTCCATAACAGGGGCAAGAGGGACTGGCAAAACAAAACTCTTATTGCAAATTGCTAAAATAAAATTAGCAGACAAAAAAACACTTTATATAAGTTTAGATCACATTTATTTTTCTGCAAATAGTTTATTCGATTTAGCTAAAAAATTTGTGCAATTTGGAGGAACACATCTTTTGTTAGATGAAACACATAAATATCCTAATTGGTCGAAAGAAATCAAATTCATACATGATAGCTTTCCAAATCTTTGTATAATTTTTGCTGCTTCGTCAATACTTAATAAGCACATATCAGAAGACGATTTATGCAGAAAGACAAAAAGTTATAATTTAAAAGAAATGTCTTTTAGAGAGTTTATTGAATCTGAAACCAACCAACTGCTTCCTTTTTATTCGTTGTTGAATATTTTACAAAACCACGTTTCGATTGCGAGAGAGTTAATACAAAAAATTAGACCAATCCCGCTTTTTGAAAAATATTTAAAATGTGGTGCTTATCCCCATCGTCTGGCAAATGAAGAGTTCGATTATCAAAAGCTACTAAACGCCATAAATTTCGCTATCGAGAATGACATAAATGCGGTGGAAAATGTGAATTATACGACAATAATCAAACTCAAAATATTATTAAAAAACATTGCTGAGAATGTTCCTTTTACACCGAATATTAGTGATTTAAGTCAATTGGTTGGACTCTCAAGAAATAGCGTTGTTACCGCTTTAAAAATGCTGGAAAGAGCAGGGTTAATCAATGAACTTTATAGGCCCACAACAGAAATTGGTTTGCTTACAAAACCTGAAAAACTCTATCTAAATAACGCAAGCATACTTTATGCATTAGCTAAAGAAAATACGAGCAATGAAAGCGTAAGAGAAACATTTATCATCAATCAATTAAAAGGATTGCACAAGATACAATTACATCAAAAAGGAGATTTAATCATTGACGAAAGAATACCATTAGAAATTGCAGAAAAAAGGAAGCCCAAAAATCGAAATCAAAATAGTATAACTGGCTTTGTTACAGAAGACCAAATTGAAATTGGTTCTGACAACATTATTCCTGTTTGGTTATTTGGCTTTTTGTATTAAAGAAGTTTTTTCCATTAAACTTTCTTTTCCAAGCTACCAACCCAAGCAAAGTCGCTCTGAACCTTAAACTCAACTTTTTCTCTCATAATCAACGCACGATTATCATCACAATGTCCAGCTGGGAATTCAAAAGCAACAGGAATGTTTCTATCTAAAAAGTGAGACTTTATAATTTCCTCTAAACTATTGCCATAAGGCGGTTCTGAGTCTTTCATACTGCTGAACCCACCAACAATTAGCCCATTAATTTGCTTTAAAATACCAGCTTTACTTAACTGTTGGAAACAACGATCGACAGCATACAAAGCTTCTCCAATGTCTTCAATAAACAGAATTGTATTGTTATAATCTGGCATCAAATTCGTTCCAATTAAACTTGTTAAAACCGTTAAATTTCCACCGATTAATCTGCCATTTGTTTCTCCAGTTATATTTTCTGTTTTGCTTTTCCAACCATATTCCAATTGAGCATTTTCGAGAGAATAAAAAAGACTAGCCAAAGATTCAGGTGTGTTCTCTGGAAAATTTAAAGGAACGGTAGCGTGTAAAGACGCAATTCCTATTTTAGAGAGAAATTGATGAAAAATAGTGATATCAGAAAATCCAATTATCCATTTAGGATTTTTAATAAAGGCAGACCAATCTACTTTTTCTACAATTTGCACACTTCCATATCCACCTCTTGCACATAAAATTGCTTTCGCCGTTGGATGATTAATTGCCCATTGCAAATCTTTTTGTCGTTCTTCTAATGTTCCTGAGAAGTAATTATTTTTACCCAAACAATTTTCTGAAACGATGACTCTAAATCCGTTAGACTCGATTGTCTTTACGGCAAAATCTACGAGTTCTTTCTCGATGCGTTTTGCAGGAGCTATGATTAAAATTGTATCGCCTTTTTGAAGTGAAATAGGTTTCATTTAATGTGTTTTTGTCATTTCTTCATCTACCACAATTATAAAATCGGCAATACCTTTGTATTCATTTTCAAACTGCTTGACGTTTGATTGTTGCACGGTAGAAATTGTTGTGATATCACCTTGAAACTGATATTCTTTTAAATACCAATAAATTCCTTCATAATGATTGCTGTGATATGCACCATTCAAATGCAAAAAACATTTGTTTTCATCATAATATTTTAAGATAAAATATGCCATTGTTGCATCTTTGATTGCTTGAGCCATAGGAAAATATGGATTTGGTTTGTGATCTCCCATCATTTTTAACATCGCTTGATAACTTGGAAGATTCTCATCATAAGGAATGGGTAATGGAGCAACAAACTGTTTCTCTTCGCTATCTAAACTTGCATGGAGTTCATCCAATCCATGGCGATAAACAAAACTTGCATGAACACGTGGCACATTCGTTCCGTAAAAGGAGATTTTTTCTTCTTTCGCAAAATCGACGATGGGTTTGTAATCAGTTTTATAATTTGTCCACAACAAAACACTTGAATCCAACCCTTTTTGGTCAATCTCTCCAGCCAAATATTTATTGATAACTTCTTGTTGGTCTGATTCTATCATTTCAGCACCGATTACAACTCCCCTTTTTACGTTGAGGTATTGAGCAGTTTTTAATTGCAGCCAATGTATAATGGGATTGTCGTGAAACTCTCCAAAAAGAATAATGTCAGACTTCTCTATGCTTCTAAAAAATTTTTTTGTTGAAACTTTTCTACCTTTACTATTGTAGATTTGAAATGGTTCAACCGATTGTGTAAATCCAATTTGGATGGTTAATATGAAAGTGAAAAAAAGGAAAATTTTCATTTGTTGATATTTTTGTTTCAAATATAATTAATTAAATTTCTCTCCGTTAACCTTTATCAAAGAATCAAGCTCCAACAACTCTTCATCAGTCAGTTCTTCCGCTCCAGTTGCAATTTCTTTTTCCTTATTTGGACTAGGTTTATTCAGATAAAAATAGGTTAGAGAAACAATTAGAATTCCTCCCAGAATATAAATTATATAGGGTTGTAAAAATTTGATTAACCCTTTTTTAGATGCTGAAGATTGTGCTTTAAAATGTTCGGAATTTGCAAAATGGGCAACCTCTTTTTGGTGCCTTTCTGTTAATTTAAGCTGCAACAATAATTTCCTAATTTTTCCTTTTTGTGTGTCTATCAATGATTCTGATATAATAAATTTCTTGGTTTTATCAATGAACAGAACAGAATTGCTATAGAAATGCTTATCCAACTTATTTAAAACATCTACAAAGGTTGCTGTGTAAATGAGCTCAAAAAAGTCAATTTCTTTATTCTCCATTAATTCTCTCACAAAATCACTGATTGGTTGCTGAACTTCGATACGATCGCCTTCCTCCAGATAGTTGGAAAAAACTATGTGCTCTGATAGTATTTGTAGATTCGGAATTGCAAGATTTTTACTAAATGATTCTTCTAAAATGGGTTTTAAAAATGGTGCCAAATATGACTGAAACACTTTTTCTAATTGGTGCCCCTCATATTGATTGGGTTTTGGTTTATTTCTAATTTCACCAAGGCTGATGAGGTATTGAGATAAGGAAGAATCTTGCTGAACCCAATCGTGGAAAACTAAGGTTTTGTCGTCCAAAGAATTTAAAACAAAGTCAATTTCATCTTTAGTATATTCAAACTGATTAATTTTTAATTTTTTATTCTGTAGAAAATGCTGTTTTGCAAGAGTTTGAGCTGATTTAACAACTGTTTCATCGATTGTTGTAAACTCAACCTTTAGTTGATTTAAAATCTGTCTAATACTTACAAACCTCATGAGTGTAAAGCGTTTTTATAACCTCGAATATCTAAAAGAAAATCGGTATCTTCTTCTATTTTCGTTCCAATCACAACAATGTTTGCACCTTGATTTTTAAACACTTCTATTTGCTCTACACTTCTTATTCCTCCTCCAACTAAAATAATTGTATTCAGCTTCTCTTTTGCTTCTTTGATGATTGCCGAAGGAATGCTCTTTTTTGCCCCACTTCCAGCTTCAAAATAGATTGCTTTTTTACCTTGTAAAACACCTGCGATTGCTGTGTTCATTATTGCCGAAAAGTTTTCTCTAGCAATCGGGATTGTTTGACTTATCGATGCCACAGAAGCAGGACTTCCACCGTCAACTAAAATATATCCAGTAGGTATAACCTCTATATCCATAGCAAAAATATCTTGAGCAGTTTTTACATGTTGACTGATTAAATATTCAGGATTTCTGCCAGACAATAAACTCAAATACAAAACTGCATCAGCCTGTTCTGAAACGAGATGTAAGTCACCCGGGAAAATCACAATCGGTAGCTTGGTCAATTCTTTCAAATGCTGCATGCAAGCTTCAAAATCGCCTTTTGTGACTGAACTCCCACCAACAAAAATATAGTCAATTTGTGCAAACTCAGCTTTTTCTACAACCGACCGAATACTATCCTTTTTGTTTGTAACGTCTGGGTCGATTAAAACAGCAATTTGCCCCGTTGTTGCTCCAAATTTTTGATATATCTTATTATTTTGATTCATAAATTGCTTGTGTGTTAATAGAAATCACAAAATTATCTATTTTTTCTATCACCATTTCTACTTCTTTATGTGTGTCTGGAAAAACCATTTCTCCTTTCCATCTTAACTCATCAATTCGGGTTAAAAGGAGTTGTTTGGCAAATATGATTTTTTTTCTTCCCGATAATTTATACAAGGCTTCTTTTCCAGACCAGATTTTAATCATTTCTTCGGTTGAGTTGAGGTCGAAAGATTCTTTTTCTTTTTGGCTTAAAAATTTATGTTTTACCCGTAGAACCATCTCTCGGATAGGCTCTAAATCTAATCCTACGCGAAAATCTTCGCAAAATGCCAAGCCTACAACACAATCGGCATGAGAAATAGATATAAAACCATGATTTTCGATGTATGGTGCGCCAATTTCGTTGTACAAAATTTTTTCATTCCCAAAAATCAACGTTCTCAAAGTACGCATTGCCACAAATTCCCTCTTTTTATTTGGGTGATTAATTTTTGATAATGTTTCCCATTCGTGAGGAAGAAGTTTGTTTAGATGATCATTCATCACAAATCCATCATAATACAAAAGATGAACAGTTACAGACCCATATTTTCGAATTTCTGTATGAAGCATTGTGTAAAGATATAGATTTTAACTCGAATTTCTTATCTAATTTCCTTGTTTAAATCTATGTTTCAAACATTTTAAATTTGGTTTTTAACATCAGTGTCAGATAAAAATCATATCAATTATCTTCATTTATTCTAAATTTTGACTTAACCTTCTTACCTTTGTTTTATGGAAAAGAAGAAAATAGCAATCTTTGCATCTGGCTCGGGTAGTAATGCAATGAAATTGATAGAGTTTTTTCACGATTCTCAAATCATTGATGTTGCTTTGATTCTTACAAACAATCAAGATGCAGGAATCCTTAAAAAGTCAGCTGGCTTGGTAGAACAAGTAGTTATTTCAAATGAGGAGGCAAGTAACGGAATGCTTTTAAAGAAAATCATGGACGCTCACAAAATTGATTATATTGTTTTGGCTGGTTACCTAAGGAAGATTCCTGATGAACTGATTGATGCTTTTCCTGATAGAATTATTAACATTCATCCTGCGCTTTTACCCAAGTATGGAGGGAAAGGAATGTATGGTATGAATGTTCATGAAGCAGTTTTTGAAAACAGAGAAACAAAATCTGGAATCACCATTCACCTTGTGAATAATCAATATGATAAAGGGCGAATCCTTGTACAGGTTGAAACTGCATTAACTCAAAAAGATAGTCCACAAGATATTCGCCAAAAGGTTTTAAAAATTGAACATCAATATTTTCCAAAAGTGGTGAACGAGTATATTCAGGCGCGAATTATTGATGAAATAATTTTATAACCTGCGTTCATTTAAACATTCTCTTCTGAATAAAAAATATATCCGTTCAGAATTACTGTTTCAATCGAATTTTCTCCAAAAGAATAAGGAATACGTGCTAAGGACGAAATTTCTTTTGTAATCATAACATTGGCTTTTTTTCCTTCTGTGATAGAACCATGTGTATCGGAAATGCCCATTGCGTAAGCTGTGTTTAGCGTAGTAGCATTCAAAACTTCTGTCGGAGTCATATTCATTTTTGTACAACCCAAAGAGGTGATGAATTGCATATTTCCACTTGGTGAAGAACCAGGATTAAAATCTGAAGCCAATGCAACAGGTAAGTCTTCTGCAATTACTTCCCTAGCTTTACCAAATGGAATTGACAAGAAAAAAGAACAACCTGGTAAAAATGTGGGCATTGTTTTACCTTTTTTCAATGCTTGGATGTCTTTTGCATCTAACTCTTCTAAATGATCAACAGAAACGGCTCCTCTCTCAACTGCCGCTTGAACGCCTCCCATAATTGAAAACTGGTTGACGTGTACTTTTGCTGGCAAATTATATTTTGTGCCTGCTTCTATAATTGCGTTCATCTGTTCCAATGTGAAATAATTCCTTTCACAAAAACAGTCGATATAGTCAGCTAGATTCTCCTTCGCAATTTGTGGCAACATTTCTTTGATGATTAGATCAACATATCCTTGATGATTGTCTTTAAATTCTTTTGGAAAAGCATGTGCCCCTAAAAAAGTTGATTTTATTGTCATTGGCGAAACTTCTTTAAGTCGCTTGATAACTCGGAGCATTTTTATTTCACCTTCGACAGAAAGTCCATAGCCCGATTTAATTTCGATGGCTCCTGTTCCTAATTTTGCCAATTCGTGAATCCTTTGCAATGCTTCTTCAAAAAGTTGGTCTTCACCCATGCTTCTTAATTTTTCAGCTGAGTTAAGAATCCCTCCTCCTTTCAATGCAATTTCCTCGTAAGTAAGTCCCCTGATTCTATCCTCAAACTCTGCTTCTCTTGTTGCAGCAAAAATAGCATGTGTATGAGAATCGCAAAAAGTAGGAAGCACATATTTACCTTGTGCATCAATTACTGTTAAGTCCCTCCAATCGTCAATTCCTCTCCAATCGTCCATGCTCCCAAAAGCGATAATTTCTTCATCTTCTATAGCCAAAAACGCATTGTCAATCATGTCTGCTTCGTCCATTTGTTTTCCCGACTTAAATTTTGGAAGGTTGTTTCCTGTTTGAAAAAGTCCTTTTATGTTTTTGATGAGAATTTTCGCCATATTGATTTGTTTTGAATTGTATAATACAAAAATAATAGAATAACTCTTGTTTTTACATTGAATTCTTACTGAAAAAGAAAAACAATAAAACTTCCATTATAAAAAAAACATAAATTAATCTTATCTTCGTTATCTAATAATGATGAAGATACAGTTTAATCAATTTATATTGGCGTTTTTCATGGCTTTTGGGGTTTGGTTTGTCCATTGCCAAGAAATTTATAACCATTGTGATAACGCTTTAGAACTTTGTCCAAACGAGGTTTTTAGCATTAATAATATAGATGCAAATTCAACAGTTTGTCCAGATTGTGAGGATGATTTTAATTTTTGCTTTACAGGACAAAACTCTATTTGGTTGACTTTTACAACCAACGACGATGGAGGTGATGTATTGGTGGATTTTAGTCAAATTGTTTTTGAAAATCTTGTGGGGCAAGGAAATGCGTTGCAAGCTGTTATTGTTGAAGCTGTAATTCCATGTATCCCTTCGACCTTTACAGAAGTTTCCAATTGTGTTTCCAATGCAACAACCGACTTTCAGTTAATAGCAACCAACTTACCTGCAAATACTACGTATTACATCATTGTAAATGGTGCTTTTGGAACAACTTCATACGCAGAGGCTACGTTTGATGTGCAAATTTCAGGACTTGCAGTTGACAGAAATCCAACTTTTTTTATCGGAACAGAATCGTTGACCATTTGCAGGGGAAATTCAACAGTTTTTGATATTGATTTACAAGGATGTGACGACCCTTCTCCAGTAGTTTGGTATTTGAATGGAGAAGAAGTTGGAAGGACAGAAGGTTTTTTCGTGTACGAAGGAACGATTAGCGATCAAGATGTTGTTACCGCAGAAATATCTTGTTTTGATAGTTGTCGGGATACTCTTCAAAGCAACCCGTTAACGCTAACAGTTCTTGATTTTTTAGTAGATGCAGGATCAGATAAAACCATATTCTTAGGAGAAAGCATACAGTTAGATGGCGCAACAACAGAAACGGATATTTTGTGGACACCTGATTATTTTATTAGTGATACAAATTCGATTCGTCCAATTGTGTCACCAAATGAAACCACAACATACTATTTAATTGTTGACAATGGAATTTGTTCAATCGTTGATGAGGTTACCGTCTATATCAAAGACGCTTTAGAAATCCCAAACACTTTTTCGCCTAATGGAGACGGAATTAATGAAACATGGGAAATCCTTGGAATTGAGGCTTTCCCGGATTGTCATATTCAGATTTTTACAAGATGGGGACAATTGGTGTTTGAAACAACTGGATATAACAGTGAAAAACGTTGGACAGGGACAACAAAAGGAGGGAATGAACTCACCGAAGGCACCTATTATTATGTCATTAATTTAAGAGACAAAGCATTTGAAGAACCACTAAAAGGAACAGTTTCAATTATAAGATGAAAAAGTGGTTGTTTCTCATATTATTTTTTATTCCAACCTTAACATTTGGACAGCAGGTATCTCAGTACTCGCAATGGTCTTATAATCAATTTTCGATTAACCCTGCGTTGGCTGGGATAAAAAGATGCTTGGAGGTGAAATTAGGTGCTCGCGCACAATGGGCAGGATTTGACGATGCACCAGTAAGTGGTATGTTAACAATTAACGCACCGCTTATAAAAAACAAGAAAAAATTTAAAGATTTCTTTCATGGTATTGGAGGAAAAATTGAAAGAGACCAATTTGGACCGTTCAATAATTTTTCTATGAGCTTGGCTTATGCAATTCACATCCCGTTGGGTAAAACAGAAACTAACCATCGACTTAGTTTTGGAGTGGGAGCAGGAATTCAACAATTTGGTTTTGACCAAACAAAAACAACAACAATTGACCCCGACCCATCAGTTTCACAGTCGGCGAACAATTTACTATTCCCATTGATAACTTTTGGTGGTTGGTACTATTCTGATTTATTCTATTTGGGTGCAGCGGTTGACCAGTTGGCAATGAATAATTGGAAAGATGTAGGGTATGCTTCTCGATTCCGTTTGCACACAAAAATACAAGCAGGAACAAGAATCGGATTACCAAAAGAAAACTCATTGCTACCAGGAATTTTATTTAGAATTCCACCAGCTGGACCAATGAGCTTTGATGTCAACTTAATGTTTGATTATCAAAATATATTCAGTGTTGGATTGGGATATAGAAACCGTGATGCTGTAATCGGATTATTCAAAGTCAACATCCGACAATTCACCATTGGATACAGTTTTGATTTTATTACCTCATCCATCCGCGGGGGAAACTTCCATACACATGAAATTTCAATCCAATTTAGCGGTTGTAGAAAAGGAAAGCCTACGCGTTCAGCTTGCCCATTGTTTGAATAGTTTTTTATTTAACTTCTTTGATGTAAATCGTTGAAAAATCTAATTGTTCGATTTCATTAGTAACAAATTTACGAACCTTTAAATTTACCATGGTGATAAAGTCATCATTCATAAGTGGCATAACAACCGCATCATCAATGATAATTTGGTCGCATTGAGCTAACAATTCAAATCGTTTTTCTTCATTTGTTTCGCCCATTGCTTTTTCAAATAATGCATCAAACTCAGGGTTATTATACTTAAACGGATTGATTGTTGGATTGCTCTCGTCAATGTTTCCACTATAGAATAAGTTTAAGAAATTCTCTGGATCTGGATAGTCTGCAACCCAACCTGTTCTCCAAAATATAGCATCTTGACTTTGAACCAATTTCTCTCTTTCTTCGATGGTTATCAACTCAATTTCTATATTTACATTTAGGTTTTCCTTCAATGATTTTTGTACTGCCTCTGCCAATCTATGTTGTCCTGAACCTTGCAAAGTATTTACGTATAATTTTACAGTTGGAAATCCTTCACCTTCTGGATAACCTGCTTCGGCTAATAGGCTTTGTGCCTTATTAACATCGTAAGTATATCCTTTAATTTTCTCGTTTGGATAGCCAATGATTTTAGGTACGAATCCATTTAAAGCTGGCCAACCTTCGCCCTCTAGCCAGTTGTTAATTATAGCTTCTCTATTGACAGCATGATTGAATGCTAAACGAACGTTTTTATTGGAAAAAGGTTCACTTTGATTAGAAAAACCATAATAAGTTATGCTCATACTTGATAAAGAATATACCCTGTGTTTTACGTTTTCACCCGCTTTTGCCTGAGCTAAAGTGCCCAATACATTTTTAATTTCTTCTACTGGAATATCAAGTACCAAATCTATCTTTTCTGCACGGAAAGATAAAAGTTCATCTGTTTTATCTTTGCTGTATGTCATGACTACTTTATCAAGAAAAGGAAGTGGATTCCCAAACTCATCTGTTTCCCAATAGTTGTTATTTCTATTTAAAATAATTTTATCGTCTGTATATTCTCCCAATACGAAAGCACCCGTTCCGACAGGATGAAGTCCGATATCGTTTCCATATTTCTCATACGCTTCACGAGGAAAAACACTTAATCCAGTGTGTGTCATAATTTTTTTAAACGCAGCAGACGGACTTTTTAGTTCAATTTCTAAGGTATGGTCATCAATTACACGAATTCCTTCTACGGCATCAACTTCTCCTCTGTAAAACTTATCTGCACCCAAAACCTTATCTCTTAAAAGGTAAGAGTTATGATTTAATGGATGGTTTGAACAAGCAAACTCTAATGAATATTTAAAATCGTGGGCTGTAACCAATCGTCCTTTACCTTTCTCAAAACATGGGTCATCATGGAAATAAACATCTTTTCTTAAATGGAAAGTGAAAACAGTAGAATTTTCATTTACATCTGTTGACAAAGCAATTTCTGGCACTAACTCCTTTGTTTCGGGGTCAAATCCTACCAATCGTTGAAAAATTTGATAAACAACCCTGTTGGTATAAACATTTGTTGTTGAAAGAGGAAATAGTGTTTGCACTTTCTCGCTTGACATAAAACGGAATTCGCCGCCATATCTAACTCCTCCTTTAGCGTTGATTACTTGTTGCTTTTCATCTGTTCTACATCCTAAGAATAGAGTAGAGATAAATAATAGTGTTAAAATTTTTTTAAACATTGGTTTAAATTTTATGTAATGTCAATAAATAATATTGTTAAATTATACTTCAAATTTATCATTTTTATTCGAAAATTCTAATATCCAAGCTCTTTTCTTACACGTAAGAGTGTATTTTTTGCAATTTCTTTAGCTTTTTCGGCACCAATTGATAGAATTTTATCCATTTCATCACGGTGACTCATATAGTAATTAAAGTCCTCTCTTTCAGACTTAAATTTATCAATAATCAATTCGTAAAGTTCTTGTTTTGCATGACCATATCCAAAGTTTCCGCTGTGATATTTTTGTGCTAATGCTTCAGTCATTTCCTCTGTTGCTATTAATTTATAAAGACTAAATACATTACAAGTATTTGGATTTTTAGGTTCTTCCATCGGCGTACTATCTGTTTCAATTTTCATCACTTGTTTTCTCAGCTCTTTATCTGGAAGAAAGATATTAATAAAGTTTCCACGAGATTTACTCATTTTTTCGCCGTCTGTACCAGGAATAATCATCACATTTTCTTCAATTCTTGCTTCTGGAATTACAAAAATTTCTTTTCCAGTATGAGTATTGATGCGTTGTGCTACATCTCTTGTCATTTCGATGTGTTGTAATTGATCTTTCCCCACGGGAATTTCCTGCGAATCATATAATAAAATATCTGCTGCCATCAACATCGGATAAGTAAATAACCCACCATTTATATCAGCGGTTCGATCTGCTTTATCCTTAAATGAATGAGCCAAAGTTAATCGTTGATATTGGAAAAAACACAACAAATACCATGTAAGTTCCGTGGTTTCCGTAACATCACTTTGTCGATAAAAAACAGTCTTTTCAGGATCGAGTCCACACGCCAGCCAAGCAGCAGCAACACCATACGTGTTTTCTCGCAATTGCTCTCCATCCTTGATTGCAGTAAGCGAATGTAGATCAGCAATAAAGAAAAAAGATTCATTATTAGATTCTTTCGACATCTTGATTGCTGGTAAAAGCGCACCCAAAAGATTTCCTAAATGTGGCACACCTGTGCTTTGTATTCCTGTTAAAACTCTCGCCATATTGATTGATATTTTGGCAAAAATAGTAAAAAAAGAGAAGGATTTGTGTCTTTAAGAGATTAAGATTGTGAAAGGTTTTATGCGAAAAACAATTTCTCTAACTTCAAAGGTTCGATATATTCGCCATTTTTATATACGCGCATATTTCCTCCAGAAATTTCATCAATCAAGATAATGTCGTTGGTTGTTTTGTCACGACCAAATTCCAATTTAATGTCGTACAACTCCAAATCTTTTTTTGCCAATTCTTCTTTAATAATTTGACAAATTTCTTGTGTCCGTGATTTTAAAATTTGATATTCTTCTTTGGATAAAATCCCCAACATATTTAAAGCATCTTCTGAAATGGTTGGGTCTCCTTTTTCATCATCTTTGATGGTGATTTCCACAAATTTATCTAGTTTTTGACCTTCTTTTAGGTATGCGCCATAACGTCTGTAAAAGCTGCCAACTGCACGGAATCTACAAATTACCTCAAGCCCATTTCCAAAAGGAACTGCCTCTTTTACAATCATAGATACATCGTCAATATTAGCAGAAACATAATGTGTTGGAATTCCTTTTTGCGCTAAAATTTCAAAGAAATGTTTTGTCATTTTTAGTCCGCTTTTCCCTGCACCTTCAATTGCCAGTCCAACGGTGTTTGCACCTGGGTCAAATACACCATCTTCTCCCGTTACGTCGTCTTTAAATTTCAAAAGCACTTGGTTGTTGGGTAAAGCATATACATCTTTGGTTTTTCCTTTATATTTTAATTCCATTTTCTGCGTATTGATAGTACAAAAATAATATAATGTGATGAAGTTGGATTCGCTTTTCTCATTATTTGTGTTTTTTGAAATGAAAGGATGAGGTAAAGGACATGGAATAAATCACAATGAGTGCAAAGGATTCAAAGGGGAAATGCACTTAGAACTTTACCTTGTGAGTTATTATGTTTTCGATAAATTTTTTTAGAAAACTATCAACCGATAATTTTCTCTTTTTTTGGTCTTCCCCAAAAACTTCATTACTTTTGTTGATGAATTTTAAAATTGGAAAAATGTCACATATTGCCGAAAAAAAAGGAATTGATATTGAGTCAGTTCTATCAAAGTTAGGAATTAGTAAAGATATAAACAGTGGGGCTTCTACAGGAAAGTGGATTGAAACGAGTGGAGGTGTTGTAACGTCCGTTACTCCTGTTGATGGATCTGCTATCGGGCGTGTTAAATTTGCTACAGAAGAAGATTATCATAAAGTGGTTGCAGAAGCCAAAAAAGGTTTTATAGAATGGAGAAAATGGACAGCTCCACAAAGGGGAGAAGTCGTTCGTCAATTTGGTCAGGCATTAAGAGAAAATAAAGAAGATTTAGGGGCACTTGTTTCTTGGGAAATGGGAAAATCTTTGCAAGAAGGTTTGGGTGAAGTTCAAGAGATGATTGATATATGTGATTTTGCAGTAGGGATATCACGTCAACTATACGGTAAAACCATTGCATCTGAACGTCCGCAACACAGAATGATGGAGCAATATCATCCACTGGGTGTTGTTGGAATTATTTCTGCATTTAATTTCCCCGTTGCTGTATGGAGCTGGAACACAGCTTTGGCTTGGGTATGTGGAGATACTTGTGTGTGGAAACCTTCAGAAAAGACACCGATTACAGCGATTGCTTGCCAAAACATCATCACCAAAATATTTGAAGCAAATAACGTTCCTTCAGGAGTTTCAGGAATTGTAATTGGAGATGCTTCAATCGGAAAAGCAATGGCATCAGATAAAAACATGGCATTAATTTCTGCAACGGGTTCTACAAGAATGGGACGCTCTGTTGCACAAGCCGTGGCGGCTCGACTAGGGAAATCTTTGTTAGAATTAGGTGGAAACAATGCTATTATCGTTACCCCTTCTGCAGATTTGAAAATGGTTGTGCCAGGTGCAGTTTTTGGTGCGGTTGGAACAGCAGGACAAAGATGTACATCAACTCGTCGTTTGATTATACACGATAGTATTTATGATAAAGTTGTAAACGCGATTAAAGACGCATATAAACAAATTAAAATTGGAAATCCTTTGGATGAAAACAACCACATGGGACCATTAATTGATGAAGATGCCGTTCAAATGTATGTGGATGCTATCGAAAAAGCAAAAAAAGAAGGTGGAAAAATATTGGCCGAAGGTGGCGTACTATCTGGTGAAGGTTATGAATCTGGATGCTACGTAAAACCAGTTATTATTGAGGCTAAAAATGAATATGAAATTGTGCAACACGAAACATTTGCGCCAATTTTATATGTGATGAAATATTCAGGAGATGTTACTAACGCCATCGAAATGCAAAATGGTGTAGTGCAAGGACTTTCATCTTCAATCATGTCGAACAATCTGCGTGAAGTTGAACAATTCCTTTCTGCCGAAGGGTCTGATTGCGGAATCGCAAACGCAAACATTGGAACTTCTGGCGCAGAAATTGGCGGTGCGTTTGGTGGTGAAAAAGAAACTGGAGGTGGTCGTGAGTCTGGCTCTGATGCGTGGAAAGTTTATATGAGAAGGCAAACAAATACAGTAAATTATTCGACTGAGTTGCCATTGGCACAAGGAATTAAATTCGACTTGTAAAATTATACTTATTCCTTAAGAGAAAAAAACAACCCTGCGAAAACTGTCGGAGAAAAGGTTGCTTTTTTATTGAACTTTAGTGGGTTTGAGTTGATTTTTTAAGAAAAAACGTTTACTTGTCAGCTACATAAAAGAAATGTTTCTACCTTTATAAAGCACAAAACCTAAAATATGTTAGAGAAAATTAACTTAGAAAAAGTATTGTTTTTGGATATTGAAACCGTTCCACAAGCATATCAATTTGACGAATTAGACGAGAAAACAGCAGAATTATTTGACCAAAAAACACGTTTTCAACAAAAAGAGGGCAAAACCATAGAGGAAATTTATGGTGAAAGGGCTGGAATTTTATCCGAATTTGGAAAAATTTGCTGTATCTCAGTCGGATTTGTACATCAAAAAAGTACAGGTAAAGAAGTGCGACTAAAATCGTATTACCACAAAGACGAAGAAACGTTACTCCGTAAATTTACTGAATTGTTGAACGGACACTATAACACACCATACCATTTGCTTTGTGGACATAATGCTAAGGAATTTGACTTTCCATACATTGCAAGGCGCATGCTTATTAATGGAATAAAACTGCCCTACGCTTTGGATATTGCTGGGAAAAAACCGTGGGAAGTGCAACATTTAGACACGCTTGAACTTTGGAAGTTTGGCGATTATAAGCACTATACATCTCTGGCTTTATTGTGTCATATTTTTAATATTCCAACACCGAAAGACGATATCGACGGAGCCGATGTTGCACGTGTTTATTATGAAGAAGATGACCTTGAACGCATCAAGGCATATTGTGAAAAAGATGTTGTGGCCTTGATTCAGTTGTTTTTAAAAATGCGTGGAGATGATTTGGTTTCTGAAGGGGATATCCATTTTTCTTAGTCTTTTTTTGCTTGGTTCATGTAGCCTCCAATCAGAAGGTGCTGCTGAAAATGAAATTGATGAAACGGCATTCCTTTATCCCGAATTTATTGATGAAATTCTTTTGTTTCAGCACGATAATCACGATAAAATTGACAGCATAGGATTTAAAATCGCTGAGATTAACGACTCCTTATTCTATCATCCATACACAAACAACATTGAAAACAATGCTTTTATTTTTTCTGCCACAAAAATTGAATTTTTTAAACCCTTTTTACGACTAGATGTTTTTAAAGAAAGTTTTGTGGCAAAAGATGGTGATTACCAAGTTTGGAGGATGCTAAGTGAGGTCAATAAAATTGAAGCAAGCGTCGAACCACATCCAACGATAGGCTGGGTTTTGGTTTTTAGAAAAATATAAACTACATGGATTAAAACGTCCAAAATAGAGGCATTACAGAAAAACAACGTTATATTTGCATAAAAATAAGAATATGGAAGCAGTTTTAGAACAAACAAAAAAGACCATTTCAAAATATATTCAACAGTTTAAAAATGATGGTAGAAAAATTTATGCAACTTCGTCATTTCAAACTCAAAGTGTTCCACTACTTCATATTATTGGAAATTACTTTCCAGAAATCACAATCTTATTTTTAGATACTAACTTTTTGTTCCCCGAAACCTATGCGTTCAAACAAAAGTTAGAGGAAGAATTTAACCTAAACATTATTACGCTTAAATCTGAAATACCTTTGAGTCAACAAAAAGATAAGGAAACAGGTTTATTTCAATATGCAGTCAATCCAGACTATTGTTGTTACATCAATAAAGTAAAACCTTTAAATGACTTTCTGCAATCCAACGATGTGTGGATTAGTGGTGTTCGACGTGACCAAACAGCCGTAAGGAAGCAATTGGATATTATTGAAGAAAGAGACAATGGAATCATTAAGTTTCACCCAATGTTAGATTGGACAAATCGCTTGATTTATCAATATATCCGAGAAAACAATCTCCCAAAACACCCATTGGAAGATGCGGGTTATGTGAGCATTGGTTGTGTTCCTTGTACGCATAAATGGACAGATGCGGATGATAAAAGAGGTGGACGTTGGGTTGGAAGTAATAAAACAGAGTGTGGATTACATACAAATACAAAGTAAATGAAGATATTAGTTACTGGTGGAGCAGGTTATGTTGGCTCATCCTTAGTTGATGAACTTGAGAAAAGAGAAGATGTAGAAACAATTTATGTACTCGATAATTTATCAAATGCTTCCTATGCTTTTTTCTTTGGAGCAAAACCTTATAAAAAAGTACAATTCGTTAAAGGAGATATTTTAGATACTTATACAGTTGAACAATTAATCGATAAAGTAGATGTTGTGTTTCATTTGGCTGGATTTGTGATTTCTCCGTACAATTATACGCAAAACGTTCAATATGAGCAAATTAATCAGTGGGGAACACTGAATTTGGTGCGTTGTGTTCAACAAAGCAAAAACAAAATTAAAAGGTTTGTTTATTTAAGTTCTGTTTCTGTTTTGGGATTACATGGTGAGGTTTCTCTAGAAGATGTACCACAACCAACAAATGCGTATGCAACTTCTAAATTTGAAGGAGAAAAGTATGTCCTACTGTTAGAAAATCATTGTGAAACGCATATTATCCGATCTGGAAACGTTTTTGGATTTAATACTTCTGTACGATTAGACTCTGTGATGAATACTTTTATTTTCCATGCTTTAACTGATAAAAAGTTGTTAATTTATGGAGATGGAACACAGCAACGGCCTTTTGTTTCAATAGAAGCATGTACAAAAATACTTTTGGATTGTATCGATGATAAAAAGAACGGAAAACAAGTGAAATATGCACTGCAATTTAATGCAGATTTGAATCAAATAAAAGATTGGTTAATCGATGAACAAGTACCCGACTTAGAGTTTACTTACATCAACAGAAACATTTCATACAAAGGGCAGGAAATTGTAGGAATTAAATCGTTAGAAGAAAATATTCCAGAACTCAACGAAGTTTTTGATTTTTTTAAATCCAACATAAGGATATCGGCTCAATAAAACGGCATTAATCGTTTAATATAGATTTTTTAGCATTCGATGAAAGATATAACACATAAGCGACACTTAGCCAAAGCCTTAACATGGCGAATGGTAGGGACTTTAGATACAATGATTTTGGCTTGGGTTATTTCTGGAAATCCACTTACAGGTGTAAAAATTGGGGTTGCAGAGGTTCTAACAAAAATTATATTATACTACCTCCACGAAAGATTATGGTTTAAGGTAAATCTTTCTAAAAATGGAAAAACGCTCGAAAGTAGGATGCGACATTTAGCTAAAACAGTCTCATGGAGATTGGTCGGAACCATGGATACAATGTTTTTGGCATGGATTATTTCGGGCGACCCGATGGTTGGATTAAAAGTTGGTTTTGCCGAAGTGCTTACAAAAATGCTATTGTATTATTTACACGAACGTGTTTGGTATAAAATTAAATTTGGACTTCCACAAAAGAATGAACAAAGAGCAAAAGATGATAGGCATAGTTAAAATTATAATATGAACGAAAATATCATTCATCAAAATTATTCAATCACCCAAAAAGACAGAAACAAGGCTTTTAAACATCCTTCTTTTGTTTTGTGGTTTACAGGGCTATCCGGTTCTGGCAAATCAACCATTGCCAATGCTTTAGAAGTTGAATTGTTTAAAGAAAATAAAAAAGTTTATGTCCTTGATGGCGACAATATCCGAATGGGAATTAATAAAGGATTGGGCTTTTCTTTGGAAGATAGAAATGAAAATTTAAGGCGTATTGCTGAAGTTTCAAAGCTCTTTGTTGATGCAGGAATAATCGTTTTAGCGGCTTTTATCTCTCCAACAATCAAGGACAGAAAAATGGTGGAAGAAATTGTTGGGGAAGACCAGTTTTTTGAAATTTTTGTTGATACTGATTTAGAAACTTGCGAAAAAAGAGATGTAAAAGGTCTTTACCAAAAAGCGCGAAAAGGAGAAATTAAAAATTTTACAGGAATTGATTCTCCTTACGAAAAACCTGAAAACCCTGATGTTCATATTCGTACAGAAAAGGAAAGCGTAGAAGATGCTGTTAGAAAATTAATTAACTTTGTTAAAAATATTTCATTATGAGTAAATATTATCTGAACTATTTAGATGAATTGGAGTCTGAAGCTATTTTTATTTTACGTGAAGTTTGGGCACAATTCCAAAATCCTGTAATCTTATTTTCAGGAGGGAAAGACTCAACGGTTGTAGCTCACCTTGCTAGAAAAGCGTTCTATCCAGGAAAAATTCCTTTTCCATTGCTTCATGTAGATACAGGACATAATTTCCCTGAAACGATTAGTTTTCGCGATGATTTGGTAGAAGAACTTGGGGTAGATTTACTCGTTGGTTCTGTGCAAAAATCAATTGATAACGGTCGTGTGGCTGAAGAAAAAGGAAGAAATGCTTCTAGAAACGCTTTGCAAATCACAACTTTGTTAGATGCTATTGAAGAATTTAAAGTAGATTGCGCAATTGGTGGTGGAAGAAGGGATGAGGAAAAAGCAAGAGCAAAAGAACGTTTCTTCTCGCACCGCGACGACTTTGGTCAATGGGATCCAAAAAATCAACGACCAGAACTTTGGAACTTATTAAATGGAAAATATTTTCAGGGAGAACATTTTAGGGCTTTCCCAATCAGTAACTGGACAGAAATGGATGTTTGGAATTATATTTTAAGAGAAAATATAAAGCTACCATCTCTATATTTTGCTCACGAACGTGATGTTGTGTGGAGAGACAATACGTGGTTGCCTAATTCAGAATACCTCGTGCTTAGAGATAACGAAGAAATTGTCAAGAAAAAAATCCGATTTAGAACACTTGGAGATATTACAATTACTGGAGGAATTGAATCGGAAGCAGATACATTGGATAAAATCGTTGATGAGGTTTCCATGATGCGAAAAACTGAACGCGGAAACCGAGCAGACGATAAACGTTCTGAAACGGCAATGGAAGACAGAAAAAAATTAGGGTATTTCTAAATACTTAAATTGAAAAATATTAAGAATTAAAAGATGTTAGAAAAAAATCAATTACTAAGATTTTCGACTGCAGGAAGTGTAGATGACGGAAAAAGTACACTAATTGGAAGATTATTGTATGACTCAAAATCTATTTTTGAAGACCAATTGGAGTCTATCGAAAATATCAGTAAGCGAAAAGGTCATGATGAACTTGATTTAGCCATGTTTACTGATGGTTTGAGAGAAGAAAGGGAACAAGGAATAACAATTGATGTTGCGTATCGCTATTTCACTACGCCCAAACGAAAATTTATTATTGCAGATACACCGGGGCATATTCAATATACCCGAAACATGATTACAGGCGCATCAACAGCGAATGCTTCTATTATCTTGATTGACGCAAGAAACGGAATTGTTGAACAAACAAAACGACATTCTTTTATAGCTTCACTGCTTCATATCCCGCACCTCATTATTTGTGTGAATAAAATGGATTTGGTCGATTATTCGGAGGAGGTTTTTAATAAAATCGTGAAAGATTATGAAAATATATCTTCAAAGTTGGTGATTAAAGACATTCAATTTATACCAATTAGTGCATTGCAAGGAGATAACGTGGTTCATCGTTCGGAAAATATGCCATGGTTTCAAGGTGCGCCACTTCTTCACACATTAGAAAGTCTATATATCGGAAGTGATGACAATAAAATAGATACCCGTTTTCCTGTGCAAACCGTCATTCGGCCACAGCGCGAAGGTTTTATCGATTACAGAGGTTATGCAGGTAGATTGGCAAGCGGAATCATACGAAAAGGTGATGAAGTTACTATTTTACCTTCAGGATTTACTTCAAAAGTAAAGTCAATAGACACCTACAATGGTTCGTTAGATGAAGCATTTTCTCCAATGTCGATAAACATTCAATTAGAAGACGATATTGATGTAAGTCGTGGAGATATGATCGTTCGAACAAACAACAAGCCTTCTGTTTCTCAAGAATTTGACGTCATGTTGTGTTGGTTAAACAATATGCCACCACAACCACGCGCAAAATATACAATTATGCATACTTCTAACGAGCAAAAGGCATTAATTAAAGAAGTTGTTTACAAGTTTGATATCAATACGATGGACCGTAATTCTGAAGACAAACAACTTAACATGAACGATATTGCACGGGTTTCTATTCGTACAGCAAAACCGTTGTTTATTGATGCTTACAGTAAAAACAGAACAACAGGAAGCATTATCTTGATTGATGATGCAACGCATGAGACCGTAGCGGCTGGGATGATAATATAACGGTGTCTTTGGAACAACCCGAAGGCTATTTTACCACATTCACCTCACTCATCCCAAATTTCACAACATAAACACCCGTTCTCCAAGATTGAGTGTCTATTGCAATATCGGTTATGCCAACTTCTAAAGAAACTGAATCATAACGATAAACTTCTTGTCCGAGTGCGTCGTATATAACTAAATCATTTTCAGTTTTGACATTTGCAATAAAGCGTACCGTCATAAGGTCGTTTATTGGATTTGGGAACGGGCGAATTAAAACAAAATCTGCATCCGTTTTGGATAAACAAACTTCGTTATTGGCTAAGTTTTCTTCTTCGAAAAGGCTGTTGAGTAATCGACCTTTAACACAAAAGAAATGATGCTCTTTTTGCATTTCTGGAATACCCGTCGTATGTTGTGAGCTTAACACGTGGATAATACTTTCTCCACCTGCTAAAAATCCACTCCAAATTTCTTTAAAAGTACCTTTTCCTGCTTCTGAAATGGCAAACTCTACGTTTTCTATGGGTGTAGAACCATTATTTTCCATACGTACACCAATTGTCGTAAATCCATCGTCTTCCGACAAGAAAATTTGTGTTAATGCTAAGTCAGTATCACGACCAATAACAGCATTGGAAAGGCTTATTGAGTCAACACAATCATAATTATTTGAAACGGTAAGTGAAATCTCAATTTCCTCCCCAATTTGATTTTCCGTAAAGACAATTGTCGTATCTGTTTGGGTTGAAGTAGCAAAATCTCCGAATTTCCAGAAATAACTATTTGCGCCAATGCTTGTACTATGGAATTGAACAGGCTCGTTTGCAACAAAAACAGTAGGTAAATGAACAAAATCAGCCCTTATTTCATTATAAATCTGGAAGGTTGTTTCTAAAGAGTTATTACAGCCAAATGCCGATTTTACGGTTTGCTTTAAATTATATGTTCCACCAATCGGGAAGTTTTTTTCTACCACAAATCCAGTTAAAGGCGGTGCGTTGTTAACCGACCAATCTACAAGGGCAACACTTCCATTTGGCACAAAAGAGTTGTCAATTAGACGTGTGGCTGTTTTTGCACAGGCTTGCTCAACAACATAATCAACTTGTGGCAAAGCGTGTACTTTCACCATTCGACTTGTCGTATCTGAACAGCCCATATTTGAAATAGCGACCAAACTCACCATGTAATCTCCATGCGTAACATACGGCTTATTAGGACTGGTTTGGCCTGAATAATTTCCATCACCAAAATCCCATTGGTAGGTTGCAATTGTTCCTCCAACTTCGATTGTGGATGTATTTTCAAAATCAACAACATTTCCTGCACAAATATCCAATCCTATAAAGTTGGCAATAGGTTTTGGCTGAACAAAAAACACTTCTGTTATGGTATCAGCACAACCATAAATATCAGTTCCTATTAATGTGATATCATACGCACCAGACATTGAGAATTTATGCGTGGAATTTTGTAAAAATGATGTGTTTTCTGCACCACTTGCCACATCACCATAGTTCCATTCCCAAGTATCAATAAAGGTTGGTGTCAATTGACCAGCATAAAATTGTATTTCATCATCTTGACAAACACCCTGTGTTTGCATGGAAACAATTGGTAAAGGTCTTACCGTTATAGAAAAAGTGGTATCGGAAAAACATCCCGAAGTGGTACCGATGGTGTATTGAATATCAAAAACACCCACGCTATCAGCCTGCCAAGTTCCAATGTTGTTTGTTATGGTATCAGACAATATCACCCATTCCCAATCGTTTATCGTAGCGCCATCGGTAGGGATACTCATATCTTGGAATGTTGCTTCGGCATTTAAACAGATGGTTTCAGGAACGGAGAAAGCAATATTAGGAGCCGAACCAATGATGTTGACTTGTACTGTATCTTTTGCTACACAGCCGTTTATGTTGACAACTTCCACGCTATATTCTCCCGTGTTTACTATCACAATTGAAGCATCTGTAGAACCCGTATTCCAAAGGTAGGAGACTGCTTCCGAAGCACCAGTCGATAGCGAAAGCGTGTTTCCAGAACACAGATTAAGGTCGGGACCAAGTGTGGCAGAAGTGGGGAATAAATCTTCTTGAAAACTTAAAGTGTCAGACTTAAACACACAACCATTGGTGTCGGTGACCGTAACATGGTAACTCCCTGGAGAATTGATGACTAAAGTATCGGCAGTGGAACCGTCAGACCAGAGGTAGGAGTATTGTTGACCTAAACCTGTTTGCCAAATTATGGAATCGTTTTGGCAGTAGAGTTGGGTGGTGGGGTAGTTTAAACCTGAAACGACTTCTATTGTGTCGCGAGAAATGAAACCGAAGATGTCTTCTACTTCTACCCAGTAGGTGCCAGGTTCGGAAACAACAAGACTATCTGCAGTAGAACCATCTGACCAGAGATAGGAGGTGAAGCGTTTGCCAGCGTAGAGGGTGGTGTCTTTACAAAAACCGTATTGATACGATATGTTGTGACCGAGGTTTACTGGTGGTGCGTATTTAGATTGCATTTGACCATAAACAAGATTTCTTAAAGAGTCACTTAGAACCGTATTAAAAAGAAGAATTTGTCCGAATTGACCATCAAAATAATAATTTCCATTTGATTTTCCTATATTGGTTGAAGAGGGGAAAGATACTATTCCTGTTCCACTAGTCAATATATTTGTATTGTTGATATTTACTTTAAATAGATCTTGTGAACTTATATTTAGGAGATGAGGGGATTTGAGATTAAAAAGATCATTAATATCTAATATGGGAGTGCGTAAACTTCTACCAAAAGCTAAATTAGCATGACCTGACGTATATGGATAAAACTCAATATCAGCAGATGAACCAAATCTCCAAATACCAGAGTAGGAATTTTGTAATGGGACTGCGTTATTTTTTTTAGTAAATGCAAAAATTTCCCCTGCACTTAGATTAGATAAATCTCCTCCCGAGAGATTATTATTTAAATTAGGTTCAAAATTAATAACTTTCTGTTGATTAACTCCCTCTCCCATACCAATACTAGGTCTATTACTTTCTGTATTTTGCCCAAAATGATGCCCATTTCCACTTAAGTCCGTCCATTGTTCTACCTTTCCGTTAGCGTCTAGCACCACGTTGTCGGGGTCGAGCATAAACTCCAATTCCGGCCAAGTTCTGAAGTCTACAATTGTAAAAGAATAAATAGAAGACCAAGAAAAATTGTTGGGTTTTACTCTCCAATAATAAACAGAATTGGGATTTAAGTTTTGTGCTAAATAGGAAAGTGAAGTTAAGTTGCTATTGTTTACAATGAGGTTTGTAAAAGTGGGGTCATCAGCTATTTGTAAGTGATAGTCGTTTGCCCCATTTTTACTGTTCCATTCAAATTGAATTTCTGTAACATCAAAAACAGCACTGTCTTTTGGATATACGAGCAATCCTTGAGCGAAGGATAAAGTACTTGTAAGGCAAAGTAAGAACGAAAAAATAGTTGGTTTTAAATTCACCATAATCAAGTAGAAAAATTTTCAATCAAAAGTAAGGAAAAAGGATGAAAAAGCGTCAGCCTTCGGGAGAATTTTCCTTGCCGCCTTCGATACAGTTTCCGTCTGGGGTCGGAAACCACTCAGTCTGACAAGGAAAATGGAGTGGCATTTACGTAGTGTAGTCAGCCTTCGATACAGTTTCCGTCTGGGGTCGGAAACCACTCAGTCTGACAAGGAAAATGGAGTGGCATTTACGTAGTGTAGTCAGCCTTCGGTACAGTTTCCTCCTGGGGTCGAAAACCACTCAGTCTGACAACCATAAAAATGTACCGAATATTTATAAAAGAATACAGATCTTCCAAGCTTTTGTCAGACTGAGTGTTTTTATGCTTTAGCATAAAAATGTACCGAAGGCGGGCAAAAGCGTATCATCCAAACTTCTTCTTCGCTAACTCTTTTAGCTCCCCTTCCCACCCGTTAATCAAAGCTTCCTTCTTCTTTCGTGTCCAACCTTTGAGTTGCTTCTCTCTAGCAATGGCGTTAATTATATATTTCGAGCTTTCGAAATAAACGAGTTTTAATGGACGACGAGAGTAGGTGTAGGAGGTTGAGTTTTCTCCGTTAGTATGTTCAACAAAACGACGTTCAATGTTATTGGTAACTCCTACATAATAGGAGTCATCACTGCATAATAGGATATAGGTGTAATACTGCATTTGATTTAGAATTGTTAATTGTCTTATCATTAAGATAGTAAAAAAATCATTACTTTCGCAACTGATTTTACTTGGCTATAATGAATACCATTAAAAATTTTATTAAAAAGTATTTTTCTTCTTTTAGTTACTTCTATTCCTATTTGAAGAATCGTATCTTCATTATGTTAGGCTTAAGTATTCTAATCGGTGTACTTGATGGTTTAGGATTAGCGATGTTTTTACCATTGCTACAGATGGCGGACGGGAGTTCAGGAGTTTCCAGTGAGGAAATGGGAAGTATGAGTTTTATAGTAGATGGAATAGTAAACCTAGGCATCGAATTGAATATCAAAACAGCATTACTCTTCATGTTTGGTTTTTTTACACTCAAAGGGATTGTTTATTATGCCTCTCTAAAATTTAATGTTAGAATCTTACAGTTTTTTGTTTCTTCAATGCGGATAAAGCTCACCGATCTTTTTACACGTTATTCCTTTCGAAGCTTTGTAAGTTCAGATGTAGGAAGAATACAAAATGCCATGACAGGTGAAGTAGCACGTGTGTCAAATGCTTATAGCTATTTTGCAAGTAGTGTACAAAACCTTATTATGGTAATGGTTTACCTTAGTTTTGTGTTTTTAGTGGATTGGAAGTTTGCGCTCTTGGTTTGCGTAGGAGGAGGTTTGTCTAATTTGTTTTTTAGTCGTTTATTTAAAAAAACCAAAGAACAATCTGTTGCATTATCAAAGAATAACAGCGGTTTTCAAGGTTTAATCATCCAATATATAGCGAACTTTAAATATTTAAAGGCTACGGGGTTTATTAAAAGCTATGCGCAACGCCTAAAAGAGAAAATTAAAGATGTAGAAGGAAACAACACTCAAATTGGATTTTTAGGAGCCAAAATTAGTGCTTTAAGGGAGCCAATTTTAATTGGAATCGTCTGTATTGTTATTCTTATTCAAGTAGAGTTTTTGGGTGGACAATTGGCCAGTATTATGATTAGTTTATTGTTCTTTTACCGTGCTTTATCAGCCTTAATGATTTTTCAAGACAGCTACAATAATTACCTCTCCGTTTCAGGATCTTTGGAGAACATTATCGATTTTGAACAAGAACTTAAAAACAACATCGAAATCAGAGGAGAGGTTGCCATTAGTCGATTCGAAAAGGAAATTAAAGTTGAAAACATAGACTTTGGTTATAAAGAAGTTGATGGTATTTTAAAACAATTAAACTTAACGATTCCCAAAAACAAAACCATTGCTTTTGTTGGAGAAAGTGGAAGTGGAAAGACTACCCTAGTTAATTTATTAGGAGGCTTGTTAAGGCCAAACAAAGGAGAAGTTTTTATTGATAATATCCCTTTTAAGGAATTAAACATGGATACTTATCAATCAAGAATAGGGTATATTACCCAAGAGCCCGTGATTTTTAATGATACGATATACAATAACATCACCCTTTGGGCAGCACCAACACAAGAAAATATTCTACGCTACGAGAATGCCTTACAACAGGCCTCACTCTTGCAGTATATTTCGGAACTTCCCCAACAAGGAGAAACTTTATTAGGTAACAATGGAGTAAACTTAAGTGGAGGGCAAAAACAACGTGTATCCATTGCAAGGGAATTGTTTAAAGACATTGATATTCTTATATTAGACGAAGCGACTTCGGCCTTGGATTCTGAAACAGAAAAGGAAATCCAAACAAATATTGACCAAATTAAAGGAGATTACACCATTTTAATCATTGCCCATAGACTTTCTACCATTAGAAATGCAGACAAAGTATATATGATGGACAAAGGAGAGGTAATTGGTGAAGGAAGCTTTGAAGAGCTGTATAAAAGTTCTGAAAAGTTTAAAAGAATGGTGGAATTACAGGAATTATAGAAATTCTTCTTTAATTTCACATTTAGAAAGTAGAATAAAGATTAATAGAACTGAGTAAAATGATTCCTATTACAAAACCCTTTCTTCCTCCTGAAGAAGAATATAATGAGTACTTAAAAGGTATTTGGAAGCGCAATTGGCTGACCAATATGGGACCTTTAGCAAATGAGTTGGAAGTGAAGTTGATGGAGCATCTTAAAGTTGACAACTTATTGTTTGTTACGAATGGAACCATTGCTTTGCAAATGGCGATTAAGGCTTTGAATTTATCAGGAGAAATTATTACGACGCCTTTTTCTTTTGTGGCAACAACCAGTAGTATTGTTTGGGAAGGATGTCAACCAGTGTTTGTGGATATTGACGCGGATTCATTGAATATAGATCCTGAAAAAATCGAAGCGGCTATTACAGAAAAAACATCGGCTATTTTGGCAACGCACGTTTATGGAAATCCATGTGATGTGGTGGCGATAGCGGAAATTGCAAAAAAACATCATTTAAAGGTGATTTACGATGGAGCACACGCTTTCGGTGTGCAAGTACATGGGAAATCTATTTTTGAATATGGTGATATCAGTACATGCAGTTTACATGCAACAAAGCTATACCATTCGATAGAGGGCGGTTTAGTAATCTGTAATAATGAAGCATTAAATCAAAAACTAAAGTATATCCGCAATTTTGGAATTTCTGGTTTTAGTACTTTTGCTGAATTGGGTATCAATGGAAAAAACTCAGAGTTTCATGCGGCAATGGGATTGACAAACTTAAAGTATATTGATAAAATACATGATAAGCGAAAACAAGTTGCCCAATGGTACGCAATGGGATTAAAAGATTTTAAGCACCAAGTACAAGTTTGGCATAAAGATGCCACAAATAACTTTGCGTATTATCCTATCTTGTTGAATTCTGAAAAACAACTATTAGAATTAGTTCAAGTTTTGGATGAAAACAACATCCAAACGAGAAGGTATTTTTATCCAAGCTTGGCGAACGGACTTCCCTATCTTGAAAGTACAACAATGCCCATTACAGATGAGGTTGCAAAAAGAGTGTTGTGCTTGCCTTTTTATTATGATTTATCTGAAGGTGAAGTAGAAAAAATATGTTTATCGATTTTAGAGATAAGAAAGAATTATTGAAAACTAATCACTAGCTCTTATCACATAAAATTATCTCAAATTACTTAAGTAAAACACACAAATGACTAACAAAAGAAAAGCGCTCGTTTTAGGTGGAACCTCCGACCACATCCAACTTATTAAATCTTTAAAACTAAGAGGATATCAAACTATTTTATTGGACTATTTGGAAAATCCTCCAGCAAAAGAATATGCAGATAAACATATTAGAGAAAGTACAACGGACAAAGAGTTAGTACTTAAAGTAGCACAGGAGAATAAAGTTGACCTTGTAGTTGCTACATCTATTGAATCAGCATTGCTTACGGCAATCTACGTTTCATCCAAACTGAATTTACCCAAACACATTTCATATGAAAAGGCTTTAGAAATAACAAATAAGAAAAAAATGAAAAAAGTTTTTTTCGACAATGATATTCCATCAGCTCAATACATAATAACGAATTCGGTTGATGTAATGGATATCTCAAAGTTGAAATTTCCCCTTGTTATAAAACCTGTAGATTCTAGCAGCTCAAAAGGAGTAGTTAAAATATGGCACAAAAAAGATTTAATAAGCAATTTTGAGAATACAATTAATTACAGTTTAACTAAGGAGATTATTATTGAAGAGTTTATTGAAGGAGACGAAATTTCTGTTGACTGTATAGTAATTAATGGGAAGGCAAATGTTCTGTTTATTTCAAAAAGCATAAAAACCGGTTCTGCAGAATTAGGTTTTACCATTATAGGAAGTCAATATCCAGTCGGATTAAGCAAGGAACAAACTGATTTAATAAACTCAATTGCACAAAAAATCGCAACTTCTTTTTCATTAAATAATAGTCCGCTACTTATACAATTAATTATGACTAATGAAGAAGTGTATGTTATAGAATGCAGTGCTAGACTTGGTGGAGGTTCAAAATATTCTTTTATCAAACAAGGAACTGATTTTGATCTTCTAGACGCTTCCATAAAGCAATTACATAATGAAACAGTTGAATTAAAAATAAACCCATCCAGCTGTTTGTTAGAAATGATTTATATCTATTGTAAACCTGGAGTAATAAAAGAATATGAAGGGTTAGACACCCTTAAAGAAGATGGAGTAATAATCGAATACTTTATTTATAAAAGGCAAGGAAGCATAATTAAGAATAACATAGATAGTTCTGACCGACCAGTAGGCTTATTAATTTCTGCTTTAACAGAGGAAGAATTAAAAATAAAAGTAGCGGTAATATATAAATCATTAAAAGTTAAAGATCCAAGCGGAAAAAATCTATTATTAAATACTCTTTAAAAATGAAATACGGACCAATACAACATATTAAGTATCTTTTTAACTATAATAGGACCATAATCCATTTGCAAGCCGATTTAGAGAGAGTTTCATTGCCAAAGGATATTTCACCACTATATGTAAAAGAATTAGAAAGTAATAATTTAGTAGATTTGGAAAATTGGCTTGAAGTAATTAACGATGCGTATGATGAACCTATTCGAGATGTGAATTATGCTTTAAACCATATCAACAATCATTTATTCCTCAACATTTCAAATGTATACCTTATTTTTGATGCAAATGAGGCGGTGGGGACAATTTCAATAGGAACATATAAGTCTAATTCTAAGGTTGGTGGTGATGCTAGAATTGCTATCAAAAAAAAATATCAAGGGAGAGGCCTAGGAAAATTTGCTATTTCCTATGGTTTAGCCAAGCTTAAAGAAAGGAAAGTTAAGTATGCAGAAAGTATTATTACAATAATTAGAGTTGAGTCGATTTCGCTCCATTTTAAATGTGGATTCATTCCTCAATATAAACGAAGGTTTTTACAATATACAAAACAGAGAAGGCACTTCCTAATTAGGCTATACTGTGTGTTAAAAGTAAAAAAACTATATAAAGATTTTTTAAAAAAACAGTCTTTATTATTTTTAAAACCTCAATAAAGAAAAATATGCTAATAGCAATCATCGGAGCAGGAAATGGTGGCCAAGCAATGGCTGGTCACTTTTCACATCTAGGGCATTCGGTTAGGTTATATGCTAGAAACCTAAAAAAGATAACACCTATTATTGAAGCGAATGGAGTTGTCCTGAAAGGTGCTATTTCTGGATTTGGCAAAATTAATATGATTTCAGAATCCCTTGAGGATGTAATCAAAGATGTTGATTTAATAATGGTAACAACTGTTGCTAATGCACACAAAGAGATTGCATTAAACCTTGCGCCAATTATAAAAGATGGGCAAATTGTTGTGTTAAATCCAGGGAGAACTTTTGGAGCTTTAGAAGTAAGAAACGTGTTTAATCAGCTTTGTCCTGACAAGAAAATACACGTTGCTGAAACACAAAGTCTTTTATACGCTTGTCGTGCCGAGGGTAATGGTGAAGTTAAAATCATTGGAATTAAAGATAAATTACCAGTAGCATCTATTCCATCTGCTGACACTGATTTTGTGGTGGAAAAATTAAAGGAAATTTATCCTTCATTTATTGCAGCAAAGAATATCTTGGAAACCTCATTAGACAACATCGGTTGCATTTTCCATCCTTCTATTGTGCTATTCAATGCAGCAAAAATTGAAAGAGGAGAAGATTTTTTCTTCTATAATGACATGACACCACTTATTGCTTCTTTCATTGAAGCTATTGATAGTGAAAGATTAGCAATTGGAAAAGCGTTAAATATTCCCCTCCTTTCTGCTAATGAATGGATTTCTTATTCATATCAAGGAATTAGAGGAGTTACACTTTGTGAGAAAATGCAAAATAATCCGGCTTATTATAAGATATATGCCCCAAAATCATTAAATTCGAGATTGTTAACGGAAGATATTCCGACTGGCGTGCTTCCTTTAATTGAGTTAGGAAAGCTGTTGAACATTGAAACTCCCCTTTTGAATTCGGTTTTTGTATTGATTTCTGAACTTTTAAAAACAGATTTCAAAAAAGAAGGGCGAACTATGGCTAATTTAGGGCTGGATCAAATGAATTTTAAAAACTTTATAAATTCAATTTAAACATGGAAGAGTTGGTTTTTGGTTTGGTAAGACCCGAAAATGATATACACACCTTAGGTATCTCAGCGGTTGGAGAGTTGATTGAAGATTGTGGATACAAGGTAGTAATGGGAGATGCTAATGTAGTGCATAGTATCATTCATTTGGAGAACATTAACCAGCGTTCATTTCTAAAAAAATGGATTGATGAAAACAGTATCAATCGAATAGGCTTTAGCTATCGACTTGACCCAAAAGATGGGCAACGTCTTTTCGGAAAGTTTTATAGCTTCTTAGAATCTGAAGAGCTTCTACTGAAAGACGGTGGCTCTATTCATGATGTTTTTTTTGCAGGCTTACCCAATACAACAAAATTAATTGAGCGTGAGTATGGAAATGAAATACTTACATTTATTGGAGATGAAACACCATTTGAAACACTTATTAAATTAAATATCCCTAAAAACAGAATACAAAGTCAGCTTTTAGAGGGCGCAAAATACGATACCTTCAGATTAGACTTTGCACAAGACTTGATTGCCTCTGGAAAACATAATTTCTTTAAGCCACTTTCTAGACCAACTTATAAAAATTACGGTTCTCGTAAAGACACGTTGGCTCAACGTATTAAATACCAAAAAGCTCATACAGATTTACCCTTAACAAGAGTTCATGTTGGACCGTATAGTGAAAACAGAAGGGAAGCTATTGATGAATTTAAAAATTGGTTGAAAACTCTTTCAGAAACAAGGTTTTTAGATATTGTTTCTATTGGAACTTCACAATTATCGCAATCTAAATTTGGAGAAGACTGGGGAAATCAACCTAATGGGGGAGGTGTTCCAGTAAATAGTGAAGCTGAATTTATAGAAATTTACGAAGCGTCTCGCCCGATGTTAATTAGGACTTATTCAGGGACAAAGGATACCCAAAGAATGGCGGAAGTTTATGAAAATACGATTAATATATGTTGGCATGCATTATCCTTATGGTGGTTTAATAAGATGGACGGCAGAGGCCCACATGATGTAAAAACAAATCTTAAAAACCATATCGAAACATTAAGTATCATTGCACGACATAACAAACCATTTGAACCTAATATTCCTCATCATTTTTCATTTAGAGGAGGAGACGACATAACTTATGTATTATCTTCTTATTTAGCATGTTTGGTTGCCAAGAAAATAGGAATAAAAGAAATGGTCATACAAGTTATGCTGAATACCCCAAAATACACTTGGGGAGTTCAAGATTTAGCTAAGGCACGAGCATTGTTAAGTTTAGTAAGAGAACTTGAAGATGATAGTTTTAAAATTTATTTACAACCAAGAGCGGGATTAGGTTACTTCTCTCCAGATTTGGAAAAGGCTAAAATTCAGTTAGCAGCCGTAACTGCACTGATGGATGATATTGAACCTAATAATCCAAAAAGCCCAGAAGTAATCCATGTGGTTAGTTATTGTGAGGCTGTCGAGTTAGCTACACCAACATATATTAATGAGAGTATTCAGATTACCCAATTAGCAATTCAAGAGTATAGAAAGTTGAAAACAAGCAACTTGAATATGATGGGCGAAATAAATAAGGAAGTCGAACCAAGACAGAAATATTTAATAGAAACAGTTAAAAGTATTCGTCAAATTATTGAAAAAGAAATTGAAAATCCATACAGTTATGAAGGATTGTATCAAATATTTAAATTAGGAATTCTTAATGCTCCACAGTTATGGGAGTGCAGAGATGAATTTAACAAAGCAATTCAATTTGAAACTCGATTGATAAATGGAAGTGTTGTGTTAGTAGATAAGGAAAAACAACCAATTGATGTGATAGAGAAAGTAAGAAATGCATTTGAACAATTATAAGGTAAAAAGAAAAAATGAATTTAGAACAGTTTATTGAAAAACATCAAAAAGTACCTGTTGAGGAATATCCTAATCATGTTCTTGAGGAAATACCTAATCCCATAGTTTCGTGTAGAGTTAGTACTTACCAACATGCTCCAATTATATTTACCATGAACTCTTTTAATATTAAATATGACTTATAAGCTTCTCCACATTCATTCGAACCCTGTATTTATAGAAGGAACTCTAAGGTATCAAAATAAGGCTTTCATTAATAAAATTATTTATTTTGGAGAAAAATCAAATAAAATTGAAAGTAAATTAAAAACCCTTCCTTTTGAGTATGAAATTGTAAATACTACAAAAAGAATAATTGAAGAAGCTTCAAATTATGATGGTTTAGTAATAAACGAATTAAATCAAACAAACATCACATTACTTCAAGCTCTTCCGGATAACATAAAAATATTTCTACGTTTATTTGGTGGGGAATTGTATTCCAAAAACATTCCTAAATATGTTAGCAAAAAGACATTTTACAGCATCTATAATATATCCAATAATAAATTTTCTCCTCTTCGTTATTTAAAACTTTTAAAAAGAAAGGTCTTTAAAGTAGGATATAAATATAATAAAGATGAACTAACAAAGGTTTATAAAAGGATTGATGCTATTTTGTTATTTAACAAATTTGAATATGATGCGCTTAAGGAAGACTTTTATCTGCCAAAGTACATACAACTCGCTTTAAATCGTCAGGTGAATTTTGAATTTCATAAAAAAGATAATACAATAATTTTAGGTAATAGTCGTCATTTTTGGAACAACCATTTAGATGTTTTCGATGAACTTAGTAAAGCTAATATTCCTGATGGAATTAGCTTTAAACTGTTCTTTAGCTATGGTAATGTTCTTTTTTATGAAGATGAAGTAAAAGAAAAAGCAAATGAGCTTTCAAATACAGAAGTAATCGAACGCTTTTTACCAGCTGATGAGTTTGAAACTATTTATAACAGTGCTTCAGCATTAGTGATCAATAGTTATCGTCAACATGCATTGGGGAATATTTTTACTGCTTTATTAGGGGGGTGTAAAATCTATTTAAATAAAAAAAGCTCTACTTATCAATGGTTAAAGTCAGAAAACTTTTATGTCTCAGAATTAAATGAGTTGGCAAAAGACATAGAAAGTGGAAACTATAAATTGAAGTATGAAGAGATGCTACATAATGTTCAAACGTATGAAAAATTGCAAAGGGAATATACTATTAGTGAGTTCTCTGAAGCGTTGATAGATGTTCTTAAAAATAATTGAAAAATGAAAATCCTCATCATTTCGTATTACGCTTTCCCTTTAAACGCAGTAGCCTCCTACCGTATTGATTCATTTTGTGAAGGTTTTACAAAACAAGGAGCAGAGATTAATTCTGAAAATGTAGATTTACAGAAGATGGGGAGTAAAGCCTATGAAAAGGTTAAAAAACGATATACTTTTAGCGGGAACAAGGCTAAATACATCGACTTTATAAAGCTTAATGATTAAAATGAACAAAATAGCACTGGTATTTGAAGGAACACTAAAGAATGATGCACGGGTTTTGCGTGAAGTAACTTCTTTGGCAGAAAAATGGGACGTCGATGTGTTTTCTAGTAAAGTTAACTTAGAAGACCAAGAAAGCGTTCCTACAAATGTAAAAGTAACTTCCTATGTGTCTAATCAAAAATGGTTATACAGAAACATCTTTTTTGGTAAAAAGTACCATTCACTTTTGAAAATTATTGATCCCTTTGATTACTGTGCGCTTATATGTATTGATTATCCAACGCTAGAGTTAGGCTACAAATTAAAAAGAATAAATCCTAAACTCAAGCTGATTTATGATTCACATGAAATATATATCGAGACCATAAATCAGTTTTTTCCCAGAAGTGGATGGAAAAAAATTTACGGCGTTCCTTTGATTAAGATAAATCAGTTTCTTCACTCAAAAAAAGAGAAAATATTTATTCAATCTGTAGATATTAAAGTAACCGTTTGCGAATCATTACGAAAATATTTCTTAAAGAAGTTGAGGGCGGACTTTTTAGTACTCAGAAACTGTCCTTCCTTAACACATATTAAAGAAATTAATGAAGAAGAGAAAAGTTCAAAGCGAGCTGATTTTAATATAGCTAATAATGACTTTTTACTTTTATATCAAGGAGATATTAATCCAGGTAGAGGTCTATCAATTATGTTGGATGTGATGAAGCAATTACCCTCAAATTTTAAATTTATTATTATTGGGGATGGTATGCTTTTACAAAGTTTAAAAGATAAATGTAAAAACGAGTCCATAAAAAATGTTCGGTTTTTAGGCCGTATTTCCTACAAAGACTTAATGACATATACTCAAATTGCAGATTTAGGTATTAATTTAATTGAGCCCATTAATGAATCAAAAAGACTGTCACTACCAAACAAATTGTTTGAATATATGTCTGTAGGTGTTCCATTTCTTTCTAATGATTTACCTGAGCCAAGAGTATTGGTGGAAGAGTATAAATGTGGTGTTCTGGTAGATTATTCTAACAAAAATAATATTGCGGAAAGCATTATTAGTTTATCTGAAGATAAAGACTTTCTTTCTACGCTTGGAAATAATGGGAAAAAAGCAATCAATGAAGATTTAAATTGGAGTATTGAATTTGAAAAGTTGTTATCAGAAAAAGAAATTGTAAATCTCTCTACGTTTTCTTAATTTATCCTCTAACATGAAAAAGCTCCTCATCCTCGCATACGATTTTCCTCCTTATGTTTCTGTAGGTGGATTAAGGCCATACAATTGGTTGAAATACCTCAAAGAGTTTGATGTTGAACCTATTGTGATAACAAGGCAATGGGGAAACGAGTATGGTAATGCCTTAGATTATATTGCGCCCAGTAAGAGCAAGGAAACCCTCATCGAAAAGCTTGATTCTGGAATTGTTATTCGAGCTCCTTACTTACCCTCATTAAGCAATCGCTTATTACTTAAACATGGAGAAAGTAAATTGCGATTTTTTAGAAAATCCCTTACCGCATTTGATGAAATAAGACAGTTTTTATGGATTTCAGGACCTAAAAAGCAACTTTATATAGCTGCACGAAAATACTTGAAAGAAAATAAAGTTGATGCCATTATTGCCACAGGTGAACCCTTTGTGTTGTTTTATTATGCAAAGAAATTAAGTCAAGAGTTTGACATCCCTTGGATTGCAGACTATCGAGACCCTTGGAGTCAAAATAAAGGGAGACAAAGGAATAAGTTATATACCCTTTGGAATAGATATTTGGAACAAAAAGTTGTAGCTAAAGCTAGTTGTTTAATTACAGTTTCTGAATTTATTAAATTCAAACTTAAGGACTTGTTTTCTGACCAAACCATTCATATCCTTCCAAATGGGTACGACCCTGAGGTAATCGATGAGGTTGCTGTTTTACCACAAACCACTCAGGTGCTCACCATTTCTTTTATTGGAACCGTTTACAAATGGCATCCATGGAGAAGCTTTTTGGAGCAATTTTCTATGTTTCTAGAACATCACCTTTCCACAGAAATGAGGTTACACCTGTATGGAATTAACTTAGCAGAAGATGTAGCTACTTTTATTCAACAATTACCTAAAAAAACACAAGAATCTGTGAAAATTTTCCCTAAAATGCCCAACCGTGATTTATTAGAAAAATTATCCCATGAAAATGTGATGTTGTTATTCAATGATTATTCGATAGTTGGAACAAAAATCTACGATTATCTTGGTTTAAAACGGAAAATAATTTTGTGTTATGCCAACGACAAGAAAGCGTTATCGCTAAAAGAAAAATTCTATTCCATCGAAGAAATGGAAGGTATGAGCAAGCAACTTCAAGCAGATTTGCTTCAACAAACCCAAGCAGGTGTAATTGTAGAAAATGAATCCCATTTACAAGAGGTTTTCCAAGAATTGGTAGAAGAGTTTAATAAAAATGGTAAAATAGCTTGTCACTCTTTCGGCGTAGAAAATTATTCAAGGAAAATACAGGTGAAGAAGTTGGCAGAGATTGTAAAATCAGAAAGTTAGTGGTTGATAAAACACAAAAATCTAATCACACACTAAAACTAAAGAGTAAGTAATAAAAAGTATATCTTTTAATTTTTATTATTTTCGTCCTTTAAAACATACTGAGATAGAATAAATGAGTAGCTCAATACACAAAACCATAATTGATACTAATAAGAAATCCATTGTTCCAAATTTCAAGGAACTATATCAGTATAAGGATTTGTTTCTTACACTTGCTTGGAGAGATTTTAGGGTGCGGTATGCACAGACGACCATTGGGTTTTTATGGGCTATTTTACAACCTGTAGTAACACTGCTTATTCTGTCTTTGGTTTTTGGTCGCTTCGTTGGCGTAGAAACCGAAGTGCCTCACATTCTCTTTACAGTTGCAGGAATGAGTATTTGGAGTTATTTCTCGTTTGTCATGACGAATTCGGGTAGCTCGATAATAGCAAGTCAAAACATGGTAAAGAAAATATATTTTCCAAGATTGATTATTCCGCTGTCAAAAGCAGTTGTTGGTTTTATTGATTTCGCTATCTCCTTGCTAATCATGATTGTGCTAATGATTTATTTTAATGTAACACCTTCGGTAAATATTTGGTCAGCACCCTTGTTTATTTTGCTTGGCGTTATTGCTGCTCTCGCGGTTGGAATTTGGCTCAGTGCTTTAACCGTTCGTTATAGAGATTTCCAACATATCGTACCTTTTATGGTTCAAATTGGTTTGTACATTACTCCTGTGGCTTACCCCGCTGAGTTTGCAGTTAAACAACTTCCAGAGTGGGCGAGTACTGTTTATTATCTTAATCCTATGGCAGGCGTTGTACAAGGGTTTCGTTGGTCTATGTTTGGTGGGGAAGCTCCTGGTCCTTTGATGTGGGTTTCCATCTTCATGATTTTAGTGATTTTTATTTCTGGACTGTTTTACTTTAGAAAAGTTGAAGGAGATATGGCAGATTACGTATAGTTAACTTCTATTTGATTGTAGCTTACTATCTTTGCCTATTCATATTTTTCGAATAACTCTGTAAAATAATATATAAATTTGTAGATTGTCAACCGTTTGATTTTTACATTATATGAATGGTACTATTTATTTACCAGAAAGGCGAGTAATATGTGTAGAATTTTACGAAGTGATTGTTTTAAGCAATGGATATATTATTAACCTATAACAACTATAACTATGGAGGAATTAGCTTTCCGAGCGTCATAGATATAGTACTCTCAGTTTTTTGGGTGTTCGTTGTTTATGTTATTCTATTCTTTTATCGTTCAAAGCAGAACAATCCCATTTATAAAAGTTATCTGCCTTTTTTTCTTTTTAAAATGTTTTCTGTTTTTCTTTTTGGATTTGCCAATTCTATATTGTACAAGGGAGCAGATAGTGGAGCTTTTTGGAATATGTCAAACGCCTTATCAGATTTACTTTTCAGCTATCCCCAAGATTTTTTGCATGAAATGTGGAACAACCCTGCCCTTAATGTATATGAAAATAATTTCTATAAAAGAGGAATAACCTACCCAGGTTGGATTTATTTTGATGCTGAGGGTTATTTTATTTCTAAAATCACATGGTTTTTTGGCTTTTTCTCGGGGAAACAATATTTACTCACCAGCTTATATTTTTCTTTTTTGGGTTTCTTAGTACAATGGCGGCTATACAAACTTATACATGAAAAATTAATTAAAAATAAGAACTCTAAATTTTATTGGCTCTTCTTATATATTCCTTCTGCTGCTTTCTGGTGCTCAGGTATTTCCAAAGACTCGATTGTTCTGCTTACTTTGTTTGGAATTTCCTACTATCTAATCAAATGGGTGACTCTCAAAAAGCGAAGATTCAAATATGCGTTAGGCATTCTGTTTTATGCCCTAATCCTTTACAATGTTAGAGGAGTTGTATTAGCGATTGTTTTAGTGAGTTTCTTATTGATGTGGATATTAACCTTGGTAAACTCAGTCGAACAACGTTTTTTACGTGGTCTATTGCGAATAGGGGTGGTTAGTGTAGGGTTAGTCTTTATGGCATTTGGTTTATATATATTTGGCATGTATGAATCTGTAAATAACTTACTCACAGAAGGACAAATTATTCAACAGGATTTTATTCAGAATCAATTATATACGGGTAAAAAATATAGTTTAGGAACAACCTCGTTTACTCCTCAAGGTATGATTTTAGCAAGTCCTTTGGCAATATTTACTGGGATTTTCAGACCTGGGATTTGGGAAGCACTGACACCCACGTTGATTTTAAATGGAATAGAAAGCAGTGTGTTGTTGTTTGTTTTTATTAAACGAATTGCATTTAAACCAATAGCATTTATCAGGGCATCGCTAAATAATAAGTTTCTATTGTACGCCTTGCTTCTCGTATTAATTTATGCGTTTGCAACTGGTTTCACATCAATTGTTTTTGGCGTATTGGTAAGGTTGAGAGCGCCTTTGTTAATGTTTTTTGCGGTCGTGTTGTATTGGAAAGATTTCATTGAGGAGAGAGATTGATCCTTGCCTTTCTTAGGTACAATTTGTTTGACACGAGCAATTTGCACAGATAAATTGGTTGGGACGGTACGTATGGGCTTGAAAAATTAAACAATGTGAAAGAAGGGCTCTATATTTATAAGATTAAAGTCAAGAAAAAACATAACGATGGATACGTTGAGATTGTAGGACATGTTAGTTTGTTGAAGTAGTTCTATTAAATAAAGTGAGTAAAGCGTATCAACCTAATTTAAAAATTAATACATTTGCCATCATGTCACAAAAATTCAATTTCGTAATTATTGGCTGTGGGCATATTGGGAAACGCCATGCAGCTAAAGTTGCTTCCAACCCTGAAGCTAATTTGGTTGCTTTAGTAGATATAAAACCACATGAAGAATTGGGGTTGGAGTCGTATGATGTTCCTTTTTTTAATTCCATTGAAGAATTAATCGCTTCGGGAATTGATTTTGATATTGCGAATATTTGTACCCCGAACGGTTTGCATGCTAAACACAGTATCGAAATGTTAAAACACAAAAAGCATGTCGTTTGTGAAAAGCCCATGGGATTAAGCCGAGCAGAATGTATGGCAATGATTAAACAAGCAGAGGAAGTTGATAAGCACATTTTTTGCGTAATGCAGAACCGATATTCACCTCCTTCAGTGTGGATAAAAGATGTTCTAAAAAAAGGGATTCTTGGGGAAATATATATGGTGCAAATCAACTGTTATTGGAATCGTGATGAGCGTTATTATACAGGAAAAAATTGGCACGGAACCAAAGAGTTAGACGGAGGAACATTATTTACCCAATTTTCTCATTTTATCGATATGATGGTATGGTTATTTGGTGATATTTATAACATTCAAGCGAGGTTTGCCGACTTCAATCACCAAACGCTGACTGAATTTGAAGATTCTGGAAACGTAAGTTTCGACTTTGTAAATGGAGGGATGGGAAACTTTAACTATTCAACTTCCGTAGCACATCAAAATTTAGAATCTTCGTTAACCATTATCGCTGAAAAAGGATCCGTTAAAATTGGTGGTCAGTATATGGATAAAGTAGAAGTTTGTGATATTAAAAACTACGAAATGCCAACACTTGAAACAACAAGTCCAGGAAATGACTATGGTGCATACAAAGGTTCCGCAGCCAATCACCACTTCGTTATTCAAAACGTTATTGATACATTACACGGGAAAGATTCAGCAACGACCAATGCACTTGAAGGTTTGAAAGTTGTGGACGTTATCGAAAGGATTTATGCTTTAAAGTAGGAGATAAAACAAATCATCCCTATTCTTTAACTTTCAATTCCTCACAATCTTGTGCCATTTCTTGTAATTCATGTCCGAGCATATTTTCAAATTGCAAACAGATTTTATCACGTTTTTCGATGGCTTTTTCCAACGCTTCTTTGCCTTCTAATGTTTGTTCATTCACCAAATAATAGGCAGAAATACTATCAGCTTCTGCACCTGCGGCTACACAATCACAAAGTTCATTGTTTTTAGAATTGCTGTTACAGGCAAAAAACAAAGGAAGAATAAATAATGGAAGTATTTTTTTCATTTCATAAAATTTTTCAGTTCAAAGTCAGCCATAAATGTAATTATTCTTGTGGCAAATAAGCATTGATGAGTCGATGAGTTTTATTTTTTAGCGTTTCAATGTCAGATTGAATAACTTCTTCTTTTTTGATTGTATTGTGAATGTGCACTTTAACTAATCCAGGCATTGCAGGGTACAACATATAAACTGGATCAGAAAACAAGCGAAAGTTATTCATAAAAGTCATGGGTACAATATCGCTTTTTGATGATTTGGCCAATTGAAAAGCTCCATCTTTAAAAGGAAACAATTTAGAAGTTGGATCCATAATTCCACCTTCAGGAAAAAGCGCAATGCTCCATCCTTCGTTAAGTTCTTGTCTTGCTTTTATAAATGCGCGCCCCGATTTCATTGCGTTATTTCTATCAACGGGAATATTCAATCGTTTAAAAAAGGTTTTTACAAAAGGATAGCCCAGCAGTTCACTTTTTCCCATAAATAAGAATCGATTTTTGGGTAAAAAGCTGTATAAAAGAAAAATATCAAGGTATGAAGTATGATTTCCAACAATGACACACGGTTCTTTTTGTATGTTGGTGTTTCCTGTTATTTCGATGGCGTAAAAACAAAAAATACGGATACATCTTGACCATACAACATTGACCTTAAAAGAAAGGGGTTTTAGTTGTTCAAACTGAAGGATTACAAACAATAAAGGATAAAAAAGTAGGAGCGTAATGACGAATACCAAACCAATATATAGTTTCCAAAGATAATATAATGGTGCTAAAAAACAATTCATTTTTATACTTTTCCTTATCAAAGATAAGTTTTCTTTTAATAACCCCCAATTGTTTTAAGTTTTTCTCAACTGAGTTGGGATGATTTCAATAGTTAAGGCAATACGAAGTATCGAAAAATTAAGCAGTAGTGTTTTTATCTAACGAGCCATCCGTTCTTTTTTCAGCCCAATAAATCAAGATAAAGTATAAGATAATCAACGTGTTATGAACAATAAATCGATAAACATTATCTTCAATATTTATCCATTTGAGGACTAAAAAAATCACTACAGCTGTGGATATGTATAAAAAGAATTTTTTGAGATTATATGGAATGGGATAATGTTTTTGACCCAACAAATATGAAGCAATCATCTGTCCTGCATACACCGCAAAAGTTGTCCAAGCCGCTGCCATATATCCAATAATTGGGATAAATAGGAAGTTTAATGTTATTGTGAAAATTGCTCCCCAGACAGCAATTAGAGCGCCATATTTTGTTTGTCCAGACAATTTGTACCAAATACTTTGGTTGACATAGACGCCCGACCAAACGTTTGCCAGTAAAAGTATCGGAACAATTTTTAATCCTTCCCAATAGTTTGGATTGGGAATAAAATATTTGAATATGTCAAGATTCAAAGAAACGATAAGGAAGAACAATAAAACAATTCCTACGAAGTAGTTCATTACTTTTACGTAGATTTCGTTTCTGTTTTCATTCTTTGCTTGGGCAAAAAAGAACGGTTCTGCCGCATATCGAAAAGCCTGTAAAAAAATGGTGATGAGCATCGCTAATTTGTAACTTGCACTATATATTCCCACTTGTGATTCTGCATAAGTTAGTGCAGCTTCTTGGGTCATCTCTCCAAGCATGGATTGATAAGTTAAGTATTTTAATAAAATTCTGTCAACTGTTTCATTGATAACATAAGCAAAACCTGCAATTGCTAAAGGCAAGCTATATTTTATCATTGCCTTGATAAGTTTTCCGTCCCAAATCCAGCGCAAAGAAGTATAATCTTTATAAAGCACGATGGGTTTCACCAAAGATGCGGCAATGTTGGCAATAAAAATATATCGAACTCCGACTTCTGGATTTTGTGTTTCTGGGTCAAAAAGAACCAGCATAAAGAACAAGTTTAATCCGATGTTAATTCCAATACCAATAAGTTGGATAGAAGCAAATTTAATGGTTTTTTCCTCTGCCCTTAACTTTGCCATTGGCAAGGCTGAAACTGCATCGATAAACACCACCAATCCTAATAATATGATGTATTCAGGATTATCATGGAACAACATTTTATTGGCAATTTGTTGATTAAACACAAGCACCAATGAAAGAAACACAAAGTTAACCGATAACACGCTCAACATTGAGTTTCTAAAGATTTTTTCTTTTCTTTCTGGTCTATCAGAAAGGAATTTAAAAAAAGCCGTTTCCATCCCAAAAGTCAACAAAACAATCAAAAAAGCAATCCACGCATAAAGTTCAGATACCACACCATAATCTGCAGTATGTATAAAAACCGTAACGTATAGTGGAACAAGCAAATAATTTAAGAACCTCCCGATGATGCTCGAGAGTCCATAAATGGCTGTTTGGCCTGCTAATTTTTTGATGGGATTGCTCATAGATTATTTCGATAGACTTTATCCATATATATCGTTTAAAATACCCGCCAACCGAACGCCTGCTTTTAGGAGTTGATTCTGAATAGTATCCCAATGTGCATACATATATTCGTATTCCCAGTAGCGTTTTTCTTCGAAGTCGTAAATCCCCAGTCGCAAATCTTGCGCTTCTTTTATCCAATCATCAAGGGTTGCATCTTGCCATTTTTTAATCTCTTCGGGTGTTGGGTGATTGATGATATTTGTTAATTCAGTATAACTATAAAGTTTTCCGTTGATGATATCGCTATCCCAAACTTTATGGAGGTTTGAACTTTCACCAAACCATGAAACTTTGATAGCATTTCCTCCAGCATCATCGGATCTTCCAACGTGTAAAGGCTGATGTAAGTCGCCCACAATGTGAATCAACATTTTTAGATAATGAGCTTCCATTTCAGATGAGAGTTGACCACTTTTCAGCTTAGAAATTGCAGTTTGCATCCCGCGAATGGCATCTCCTTTAGGGTTTAAATTGGTTTCTTCATATTTCATTCCATCTGGGATAGAAACATAGTGGTATGCGTTTAACGTATCGTATTTTGTTTGGTGGTCAGATTTAATATCATCCATCCAATTTGATTCGACTGCCATGGAGCTATTTCCTAGAACTCTTTTTATTGCTTTTTTTGTTTTATCGGTAATGTGTTTATCAGCAATTTCTCCAACCACACGGTGACCCGTCACTCCCCAAGCTAAAACAGCTGATGTTTGAAGGATAAAAACCCCAGTAAAAAATAAGGTTAATGTTTTTTTCATTTTTTATTTAAAGTTATTAAATCATTACAGTCCGATAAAAGTACAAAATAAACTTTAAGCATCTTTAAAACACTGGCTTTATGAGCATCGGCAGAAACAAGTTTCAAATGATACACTACCATAATTTCCATCTATAAAGTTATAAAATATTCTCTTTTGAGGTTTAAAATGTAGTTTTTTTGAGGTCTTATATTTAATAACTGTTGTATATCAGTCAAATGCCCTTGGGTATGTTGCGTTAAAGTCGGCATCCTTCGGTATAAATTGTCTAATAAACTTATTACCATGCTCGATGGCGCCTTTTTCCCATGAACAATATGGATGAGCAAAGTAAATCGGTGTTTGTAATTTTTCTGTGATTTTAAGGTGTTCTGCAAACTCAGGACTATTACTCAGTTGTAAGTTTGTACTTCATATTCTTTTTTAAACACTAATGCACGAATAAAGGAACATTATTCGTGCATTAGTGGTGTTTTTATTGGTTTACAATTAGTTTCTTATTTGATATACTTCCGTTGTTTTCAATTTGGACTAAATATATACCGTTTGTAAAATCTGAAATATTTACCGATTCGAAATTATCCGATACAAATTGTTCATACATTACTTTTCCTGTAAGGTCGATAATGCGAAGCATGGAATTTTGTGGAATATTATCAAAGTTTACAATTCCTGAAGCAGGGTTGGGATACATTTTAATATTGAATTCATCTTCTTCCATTGAGTTAATGCTCAACGGGGCATCTCCTATAAGTCGCATAATTCCTGTGGGGTTGTAGTCGAAATAGCCCACAAATGTAATGTTGCCATCGGTTTGAATGATAAGGTCTTTTACCTCTCTGTTTACGTATTTTTTAGGGAAAATGGTATCTAAAGACCCATCCACATTGTATCGTTCCACCACGTACGCTTCGCTTGGTGCTCCAAAATTTTGGTTTGCAACAAATACTTTTCCATCCGCCTGCACAGCAAAGGTTGAAACACCGGTTACGGAAGAAGGAGCGGTAAAGCTTTGGTCAATACTCCCATCAGAATTGAGTCGAATGATTCCCGGTAAGGTCGTGTCGCTCGATTCCAAGAAGGCGCCACCCACCAAAATCTTGCCATCAGATAAAACCTCAATGTGATTTATTGTTGCTCCCCATTTTTCATTAAATGGGCTGGTAAAACCATTGTCGCGCGTGCCATCTAAATTTAATCTAATGATGTAAAGTGCTTCGTTTATCATCGTAGGTTTTGAATGACCCTCCTACCAACAGTTTTCCGTTCTGTTGTTGTTTTACTGTTTCACATTTTCCCGTCCAAATGTCGGGACCGAAGCCTGATCCAAGATTGAAGTTTGGGTCTATGGTTCCAAGTTGAGAAAACGCACCTGCGGAAACCAACATTGCTATTCCGATTGTGAGTAATGTTTTTTTCATTGTTTTGTGTTTTTATAAGTTAAATAAGTGGCCTATTGCGTGTATTCGCAATCGCATCCATCATTGGTTTCGTAATTGACTTTTGCGGTTTCCCAATCCTCACAGTTATCATAACCGTCCACGCAATATTCTCCATCTATAAGGTGTCCGTAATTACCTTGGCAGTTTGTACATTCAAAACAGGAGTATTCTGATATACAGCCAGATCCATTGTTATTATCGTCCTTACTACAACCAGTAGCCAACATCATTGCTGTTATACAGCATAATAGAATCATTTTTTTCATAATTGTTTATTTTTTTAGTATTCTGCAAAGTTGAGAATCTAACAGAGGATATTCAATACGCAATTCTTCGTATTTTAGACAATTCTATTATCAGTCGCCTTTTTTACGGCTTCTACTTTGTTTTTTACCTGTAGTTTTCGGTAAATGTTCTCGATGTGCTTGCGCACGGTATGATAGCTGATGTGTAAGTTAGTCGCTACCTCTTCATAAGTTAACCCGTTTTTAAGTTGCGTAAGAAGTTCGGTTTCCCGTTCAGTAAGTCCAAAATCTTCGGTTTTTTGATTTTTTGAAATAGGTTGCCGTATAAGTTGGAGTGTTTTCAGTGCGATCACGGGACTCATTGCAGCTCCACCCGAAAGTGTATCCATAATGGCTTGAAAAATTTCCGTTCCGCTGTCTTCTTTTAATAAATATCCTGATGCACCTGCCAATATTGCATTAAAGAGACTTTCGTCATCATCAAAAGTGGTGAGAATAAGTACTTTGATTTGCGGGTATTTGGTCTTTACAGCTGCGGTTGCCTCAATACCGTCCATTTCAGGCATTTGCAAATCCATTAAAACCAAGTCGATGTTATGATTTTTGTTGAGTTGTTTTAATAACTCCGCTCCGGTTTTGGCAGTATGTTTAATGATAATTTCGGGATGTTTTGCCAAGCGATTTTTCAACCCTTGCAAGGCAAAGCTATTGTCTTCCGCTATGGCAATATGAATGGGCATTGGTCTTTTATTATAATTTTCCACTAAATTATTCTTTTAATGCTTTGTTAACCATACGCAGTTATTCGTATTTTTCATTTTAAAAGCAACCGCTTACTTTAGTGCCTTTATTTGGCTCGCTTTTAATTTGCAACACGCCTTTTAGTTCTGTAATTCTCGACTGCATATTTTTCAAGCCATTACCGTTTTGGACAGCGGAAGGTTCAAAGCCAATTCCGTCATCTGTAATTGAAAAGCATATCTTGTCTGTTACTTCTAAATTGATATAAATATTTTGGGCTTTGGCATATTTATAGGCATTACTCACAGCTTCTTGTATAATACGAAAAAGGTGGGTCGCCTGTATGTCTGTAAGTGTTTTTTCGGTATTTCCTTGGGAACGTACGATAATTTTGGTTCCGTTTTCGTTTATGGGTTTAAAGAAATCACGTAAACGCAGTGTAAGAGCATCAATCATAATCTTTTGATTATTGAGTAGCCAGACCGTTTTCCGTAGTTCACGCATACTTAATGATAATGCTTTTTGCAATTTGGGATAACGCTCCGTAATTTGTTCCGATGACATTTCTGGCAAATTTTCAAGGGAGGCATTGATAAGTGTAAGATACGAACCGATATTGTCGTGCAATTCCCTTGATATGCGCAATCTTTCTTTTTGCAGACGGGTTCGTTCTTTTTCTTCGGCAAGCTTCAACTCCAAAGTCGCTTGTTTTGCTAAAGCCTCTTTTCGTTTAAAAAGATAAAGTAAAACACCTGCGATTAGTAATAATAGCCCCAGTGAAGAAACAAGCCATAAAGTTCGTTTTCTTATGTCGAGTTCTTTTTGTTGGATGGTCTGTTGTTGTTCAAGCAAGGTTTTGTCTTTCTGGGCAGATTCATATTTGGCTTCCATTTCTAAAAGTGATTTTGCCCTGTTGATGCTGTACAAGGTGTCCATCATCTGCATCTCTTGTTTTTTCAGGTCATAAGCCTTTTTATATTGGTTTTCGTTTTCATAAATGGTAACCAACAATTTGGAGGTATGTATTGCCAAGTCCAGGTATTGTTTTTTTATTGACAATTCCAGAGAAGATTCAAAATATCTCCTCGCGTTTTTATGGTCGTTTTCACTTAGGTAATATTCTCCCAAGTTGTTCAGGTTGATGGCATAAGGAAAGGTGTCTTTCAGGTTTTTTCTGATTTCAAGCGCTTCTAATAATAGTTTTTTTCCTTCGTCTTTCTTTCCCATTACGGAAAGTAAACTCCCCAAATCATCCAGAATATACCCCATGCTAGTGGAGTCATTAGCGATTCGGGCATTGGCTTCTGATTTTTGATATACATTTAATGCTTTTTCCTTTTCACCCAATCTCAAGAAACAGGTGCCCATATGGCCGTAGCCTGTTCCTGAAAGGGCTGTCAAATCATTTGCTTCAGCCAGTTGCACACCTTTTTGGTGGTACTCCAACGCTTTGTGTATTTTTTCTTCATCTATGACTTTGTTGGCTCTTCTGGAACTTCTGGAGAAGTGTAGTCCGATTGCGTAAAGAACATTTATTTCATCTTCAATTAAATTGTTTTTTTCGCTTACTGCGAGTGCTTCAATCAAGTAATCAAAACCCAACTCACGTTCGTTACGGTAATAATATATTTCCGCAATTAGTTGGTTTGCTTTTACCAACCACTCAGGTTGATTGTTTGTCTTGGCCCAATTTATTATTTGATCAAGGTACACAAGACTGGAATCGGAGTTTGTACTACGTATCTCTTTTGCTCTTTGGTATTTTTTATCTATTTCAGTTTCGGAGAATGTTTGTTGCGCCCGCAACGGGGTACTGACATATAGTAAAAAAATCAGAATAATATAGAGGTGTTTATTCATTTAATGTTAGAGATAAGATTAGTTTTTAGTTGTTTACTTCATGATTCCATAATCTTGTTATGTTTGGGTATAATGAGCATCATTATATTGGTGATTGATATCCTCTATATAATGTTTTGCCAAGAAATCAATAATTGAATTGTCGTTGTCTTCCTGACTGTGTTCAAAATAATGGTGGATAAGTAAAGGTAATTTCAAAACCTCCCCGAATGCCGTATTAGCACTCAGAAAAGAAAGTAGAAAGAATATGATTATTCCCTTTTTCACACTACAAAGTTACTAAATAAAAAAATGTTATCCTCTCATTTTACTTATAATCAGATGACTAATATTAATCACCTCCTATCATTTTGGAAGTAATCCCTTTCTTAGTTGAAAATTCCGCTAATAATGCTCCTAAAAGATGTAATACGATGAATATCGGAAACCAATAAATTCCCCATTTATGGACAGTTTCTATGTTGGATATTATTTTTTACATACTCCTGCATCATATCCATTATTTCAGATACTTTATTGCTTAGATTTTTTTCCCGTACGTAAGCAAAAATTTTAGCACCCTTTATATTGGTTTGGTGGCAAAACTCCAACAAAATTGTTTGTCCAGCTTGAATATCGAGTTGATACGGATGTTCTACGTCTATCCATAACAGTTTTAGGCTTTGAAAGAGCAAGTTAGAGAAGGTAGATTCTCATCTTTGCGCAAATGCAGCAAAACCGATTCTATGTTTGTAAAACTATATTTCAATATCTTTGTTAGTGATTTGGTGTTCTTTTTCGCCCGCTAGTTTGTCGGTTGTTTTGAGCGTTCGGTTGGGCAATGTGTGTGGCTGTTGAGCGTTGGCATTTCCATATTTCTTATTTTACTTTATACTTCTGATCAAAGAAATTTATCATCTCAAAATTTGTTCGCTTTTCAGGAAATTTAGTCTTCTCAAAAGTAACAGCGTTAATAATTGTTGTCTTTTCTCTCTCACTTAGTTTATTCCAAAATATTGGTGATAAATAAAAATTTTCAACATTCTCAATTATCAATTTAGATAATTCTTTTTCAAACTTTTCCGTATCGGAAGTTAGGTTTCTCCATTGATTAAAAATGAGTTCACTACCATTATCGGCTTTAAATCTGGCAAGGATAATTTTGGTCTTATTTTCACAAGGGATAACAGAAATAATTATAGGAAAACCGTAATAAGGTGTGTTTCCGTCACTCGTAATTAAAAATCCGTTTCCAAATTGAATGTGAAGAACCATCCACGAGGAACAAGCCAAAGGGCATAAAAAGTCCTTTTCGTAAACCAAGTACTCTAGTTGACTATAGGATTTATTATTTATAATCTCAATTAACAGTTTCCTATGCTTTTCAAACCTTTCAATTTCTAATGTTTCAATTTGTTCCTTGGAAATTTCAGGAACAGCTGACTTGTTTAATTCTTCAGGCAATTTCATCCCAATTGAATCAGCCAAACCTTTTATAGAATCAATTAATGGGTTTAAATTAGAAGTGGTATCTGTTATGATGTCCAAAAAGTAATCTTTGAATGACTTAATGTTATGATAAGAATATGCAAAGGATCTTGTAGAATAAAGAAAATATTCTTGTTCAACGGAAGTGCATTTTTTCTGGTCAATTGACTCAAAAATCTGGTCGTGGTTATGGCAAAATCCTTTAAATGTACTGGCTTTAGTAATTTCAATTTCGTTTTTTTCTTTTCCACCATTTTGAGCATTTTGAATGAAGTGAAATACTTTTCCATCTTGTGCAATCAAGGAAAGTTCGCCATTCTCTTGAATACTATGTGCATCAATAATTTTGTCACAATCTTTTTCAATAAAACAAAATTGAGATTTTTGCTCCAAGTCAGCATAAAAAGCTCGAATCCCTAATTCCTGTAATTTTTTCTTGTCAGCATCAGTTGCTTCAGGACTACTCTTGAACTTATTGTGAAAATTGTTCAATTGCTTAAAATTTTTCCCTTTAAAAATATTTTCGAGCGGTTTAGCTTGGTCAGATAAATTTGAAGCAACATTTTTTAATTTATCTAAATCCAAATTGTTTGGGTCAATTCCTAATTCCTGTAGAAATTGTTCTGGGTTTTCAGAAGCCTTTTTCTCCATTTCTTGACGATTTTTCTGAGCTTCTTCAATTATTTTCTGATATTTTTCAAAAAAATTCTCCATTTACATAAATTCAATTTTATCAATCTCTTTCATTAACCTATCCGTTTCACTTAGTGCTACAATGATTTTCTGATAATGCAAAATATCATCAAATTCTAAGGTTCTTCCTTGACGGTCTTTGAGCCATTTTTGTGCGGGTTGATAGCCACCGATGTAAAACTCCCATGCTGTTAATGGCACGTTGTCAAAATATTGCTCATCATTGATGTAAACTTTGCCGTGAGTTTCGTTATCTGCAACATAACCAGGACTTCCTTTTGTGATTTTACGGCTGACGACATTATCTCCGTCTATTGGATATTGCGTTATGTATTGCTCAACCGTTGGACTTTCCAATAAATGAATTTGGCGTATTTCTCCGCCCAATTTTACCAATTGCCAAAACGTGTCTTGGTCTTTTGGATATGGTACTCTAGGAAAATCAATTTTTAAAAACTCTTTGTATTTCTCTCTGTAAGTTGGTGAATGCAAAACTGCATAGATGTAATCTAAAATGTCAATTGGTGCAAAAGTATTTTCAGTGGTTTCTTTCTCGTTGGTGAAAGTTAAACCTAAATTTTCTGCAATTTGGTTTACAATTTCAGCTTTTAGATTTGGTTTTCTTTCTTCTGTTTGTTCAATTGTTTGTTGTCCGTTGGTTTCTGGATAGAGATAAAGTGGGCAAGTATAACCACTACCGTATCTACCAGCAGTTCCCGTCAAATTAAATGAATTAATTGTTTTTGTACAGAATACGTATTTCCAATTATCAGCACACTGTCTTGAAATCACTAAAGCAATATTATCTTTATTAAACAAATGTTTCATTGTTTCATCACGCCATCGCCAAAGTAATTTATTATCGAAAATTGTAAATTTATTGTCAAATGGCTTATTTGAATAAACTACTGGCTTGATTTCAATTTTTTCTATTTCAGCTTTATTTTCTAAAATCCACTTCCCATAATTTTTCCCTAAACTATATTTTTGTTTTAATTCAATTTCTGAATAATCATTACTTAAGAAATCATTTATGCGAGTATGAAGTTCTTCTTTAGTGTCTGCTATGATAAAACCATCACCCATAGTTACAATACCACTTGTATTATTTGGGAATAGTTTACTAACCTTAAACCCTTTTTCATATAATTCTCTTCCTAAATCATCTTTAGGTACAAAAAAGTAATAGGGTTTGTTATATGCTAATTCTTTAAATTCAACATCTCTTAGTGAATTTTCAGAAAGGAAATCATATTTCATTTCTCGTTTACCAAACAAATCATAGTGAAACACT
>JBBAEU010000002.1:0-198379 GCA_041655765.1 Brumimicrobium sp. | reverse complement strand
CTTTTCACGAATAACATCAGTTGACTCCACAACAGATTGTGCAACACTGTCATTCCCATAAATAATTCCTACTTCATTCTTTTCGATATAATCTTTGTCGATATTTGCATTTTCCATGGCTTCAATTGTCGCCATATAAGCAAACATACTTTCTTGTCCCATCGTAATTCGCTCTCTTCTCGATAAGTGTTTTTTTAAGATATTAGCATCAAAATCAAAGTTTCCAGTAAGCGCAGACTGATAACCAAAATCTTTCCGTTCTTGGTCAAAAACAATTCCTGATTTCCCTTTATACAATGAATTGGTTACCTCTTTTAGATTTCCTCCGATACACGACTGGATTCCCATACCAGTTATTACAACTCTGTTTTCCATATTCACTTTAAATTAAGAGTAAATCCCTCCGTTTATATTGATGACTTCACCTGTAATATATGAAGCTTTGTCGGATACTAAAAAATTAACCAGTTCTGCAATTTCTCTAGCTTCGCCAAAACGATTGGCAGGAATTAACCTGATTAGTTCCTTTTCGTCTAAATCGCCTGTCATGTCAGTTTTAATAAATCCAGGTGCAACTGCATTTACAGTGATTTTTCTTTTAGCCACTTCCTGTGCCAATGCTTTTGTAGCTGCAATAATACCACCTTTAGCGGCAGAATAATTGGTTTGACCCGCAGTACCTTTTACTCCTGATACAGATGCAATATTTACAATTCTTCCATATCTTTTTCTAAGCATTTTTTGGATAACGAATTGCGTCACATTATAGAAACCGTTAAGGCTCGTATCAATAACATTCCCCCAATCTTCCTCTTGCATCCACATAAACAAACCATCTTTTGTGATTCCGGCATTATTTACTAAAACTTCAATCCATGCATCGGGATTTCTTTCTTGCCAATCACCTAAAGCCTTATCGACAGCTTTTTTATCTGAAACATTAAACCCCAAAATTTCTCCTTTGGAGCCGTTTGCTTCTACAATTTTTAATGTTTCTTCAGCTGCAGCTTGATTAGAATTATAATTAATCAAAATTCCATATTCAGTGTTCTCAGACAAAACTTCACAAATTGCCCTCCCGATTCCTCTAGATGCGCCGGTTACCAATACATATTTCATTAGCCTTTCTTATTTTAATGATTCCAATTTGTAGTTGTAATCAATTTTTATTCCATTTAGATTTTTATTAATTGTGGTTAATAATTTAAAATACTAAATTACATATTTTTTCATTATCATTCGATTAATTGACTCATATTTCTTTCTTTTCATTTTTTCTTGATAAAAAAATGGAATAATCGACTAGAAGGAGTTAACGTACACCATAATTTAATAAAAATTGTCAATCGAATTAAAACATAAAGATAGTTCTTATTCTTAAAGATATTTTTTATAAATTCTTATAAGTTTTATTTCATGAAATACTTGAACTTATTTGTTAAATTCTTTCCTACAAAATATTTGTTTAATCCTAACATTTAAATACATTTGTGATAACGCAAGATTATATAACAATAAACGTTATTTAACTTAACAATAATAAATTTTTATGAAATTAGAAGAAGTAGATGTACTTGTAATTGGCGCAGGACCATCAGGAAGTGTATCGTCAGCATATTTAAACCTACAAGGAATTAATGTAAAAGTGGTTGAAAAAACCAAGTTTCCTCGACCTGTGATTGGAGAAAGTTTGATTCCTCGTGTGATGAATAACTTAGATGAAGTTGGTTTTATTCCCGTTATTGAAAAAGCAGGATTTGAGAAAAAATTATCTTCCAGATTTTTAAGAAATGGTGTAGATTGTACCTTTTTCTTTGATAATAAATTTGGAGAAGGATGGGACTGGACATGGCAAGTTCCACGGGCAGATTTTGATCATATTCTCATCAAAGAGGTTGAACGTCGTGGTGTCGATGTAGAATTTGAAACCGAAGTTACAGACATTCAATTTAATGGAAGTGAATCAATTACAACAGTTCGACAAAAAGACGGAACAGAAAAGCAAATCAAAGCAAAATTTGTTATCGATTCGAGTGGTTATGGTCGTGTGTTACCAAAACTCATGGACATGGATGCGCCGTCTTTGGTTACAGGAAATTCATCTATCTTCGTACATACAAAAGATATTAACAAACCAGAAGGAAAAGAAGGTACACAAATCACTTTTGAAGTACTTGAACAAACTGTTTGGTTTTGGGTAATTCCTTTTTCTAACGGTACAACAAGTATTGGTGTTGTTGGTCCAACAGAGTACATTGAGGGTTTATCTGAAACCCAAGATTCAGAAGAAGCAATTCGCAAAGTAATTCAGCTTTCTGACCATTTTAGAGACCGTTTCATCAATAACGATTTTCTGTTTAAACCTGTAATGATTCGCAACTATTCTTGTTCTGTAAGCAACCAATGTGGACCAGGATTTGCACTCACAGGAAACAGTTCTGGTTTTCTAGACCCAGTTTTCTCATCAGGCGTATCTATTGCTACAACTTCTGGACTTTTAGCTGCAAAATTGGCTACACGAGAACTGAACGGTGAAAAAATAGATTGGCAAACAGAATATACAGATTTTATCAATGGCGGAATTGAAGTCTTTGCCACTTACGTTAAAGAATGGTACAATGGGAATCTTCAAAAATTATTCTTCCATCCTGAAGAAAATCCAGATGTTAAACGTAAAATTTGTGCAGTTTTAGCAGGATATGTATGGAATAAAGAAAATCCGTTTGTTACAAAACATCATAACATCATTAAAAACTTAGCTTATCTCATTGATAATTAAGTAGCTGAATGCTGTATAAAATGTTTTCATTTACTTGAGTCATTAATTATTCGCTAAAATCATTTATATGAATTAGGTTTTACTTATCTTTGCGTACAGCTATTATAACATAGAAAGATTCACAAAATATGCCATCAAAAGTTGCTGTTTTAATGCCTACTTACAATAATGACAAAACACTAGAAAAGGTCATTAATGGCATTCTTGAATACATATCTCCCAATGATTTAATCATTGTTAATGATGGATCAACTGATAATACAACCGAGATATTAAGTGAATTCCAGGATGTGAATATTTTTCATCTACCAACAAATTCTGGTAAAGGCTCTGCCCTGAGAAAAGGATTTAAAGAAGCACTCAATCTTGGCTACACACATGTAATTACAATCGATTCTGATGGTCAGCATTTCCCTGAAAATTTACCTCAATTTCTAAAAAAGGCAGAAACAGAACCCGGAAAGTTATTTATCGGTTCCAGAGACTTAAACATTGAAGGAATGCCTTCAAAAAACACGTTTGCCAATAAATTTTCAAACTTTTGGTTTTGGTTTGAAACTGGTTTATTATTAGATGATACTCAATCAGGTTTTCGCCTCTATCCTATTCAAAAAATGCCAAAAAAATGGTATTCAACAAAGTTTGAATTTGAAATTGAGACAATTGTTCGTTCTTCATGGAAAGATATTCCAATAGAAAATATCCCGATTCAAGTAAAATATGGAGATGAACGTGTGTCGCATTTCCGACCGTTACAAGATTTTTCAAGAATCAGTGTACTCAACACCATATTGGTTACAATGACAATATTTTATATACTACCAAGAAATTTCATACGTAACTTTAAAAAAAAAAAGTTTAGCGATTTCATAAAAGAAGATATTTTAGGGAGTAACGATAGTCCAAAAGTGAAATCTATTTCTCTGGCACTTGGCGCTTTTATTGGTATCATTCCAATTTGGGGATTTCAATCTATTGTTTCAATATTTTTGGCAGCATCATTCAGACTTAACAAAGGACTCGCATTTGCGGCTTCTAACATCAGTATTCCTCCAATGATTCCAATTATCGTTATTGCTTCTTTGAAGATTGGTGGACTTTTCTTAAATACTGAAATCGAAGAGATTGACACATATTCAATTGATAACTTTAGAAATCATCTGATGGAATATCTCCTTGGAAGTTTAATTTTAGCTACCGGTGTAGCATTATTGGTCGGATTTGTTAGTTTTATACTTCTAAACATAAAAAAGAAACATTAGAAATGGCCAGCATCTTTATTCGTTTATATTATTTAATTCAGAAAAATAAACTTTTATTTGGACTCCTTTTTCTTTTGTTTGTTGGTTCAACCATTTATACAGCTACAAAAATTAGTTTTGATGAAGATATTACCAAAATATTACCAAAGGGCGAGAAAAATGATGACATAGCCAAGGTAATGGGACAACTGAACTTTTCAGATAAAGTTACTGTTATGCTCAAAGCAGAACACGACTCTTTGGTTGAAAAACTGCCTGTAGTTGCCAACATGCTACTAGATTCTCTTTACCAAGACTCGAGTTATTTCACAGATATTCAAGGTGTTGTTGACGACTCTAAGATTGATGACGTTTTTGGTTTTGTATATAACAACAACCCGTTGTTTTTAGACAAGGAAGATTATGTGAAAATTGAACAAAAATTGTCAAAAGATAGCATCGAAAAAATCATCCAAAATAGTTATAATACACTTATTTCTCCCACAGGAATTGTTGCAAGAGAGTTTATTCTAAAAGACCCTTTGGGAATTTCTTTTATTGGTCTTAACAAATTGAGAGAATTAGGTGTTTCCAGTGATTTTATTCTTCATAATGGTTTTGTTTCTTCCACAGATAGTTTAACCATTCTACTTTTTATTACGCCTACATTTCCAGGTACAGACTCAAAATCTAATGAATTTTGGGTTAATAAAATGTATGATTACCAAGAAAACATTAACAATGAATTTCAAGGTGAAATCTCTATCAGTTATTTTGGTGCTCCATTTATCGCCTTAGCCAATGCCGATCAAATCAAAAAAGATATTCAAAGTACCATTCTTGTTTCGGTTTCGGTATTAATGTTCATCTTGGTCTTGTTTTATCGAAAATTACACATTCCCATAATTTTATTTATTCCTGCAGTTTGTGGAGCAGCATTTGCTTTGACAGTTCTTTATTTTATAACGCCAAGTATTTCAGCAATTTCAATTAGTATCGGAGCGATTTTGTTGAGTGTAACGCTCGACTATTCAATTCATGTCGTTACACATTATCGGGAAAATCCAGATATAGAAAACCTTTATAAAACAATTACATCCCCTTTGATTGGTTGTAGCACAACAACTTCAGTAGCCTTTCTTTGCTTACTGTTTGTACAATCAGAAGTTTTACAAGATTTAGGCGTTTTTGCAGCAATCAGCGTACTTTCATCTTCATTTGTCGCGTTAATTATTATTCCTCATATTTTTAAACCAAAAGGTCAGAAAAATGAGACAGTCATTGACCGAATTGGTGCGTATCAATTTGAAAAGAACAATATTATAATTGGACTAACTATCCTTGCAATCATTCTCGGTTTATTTACATTTTTAAAAGTAAAATTCAACAATAATATTGCCGATTTGAACTTTGTACCCGAAGCCATGAGGAAATCTGAAAAACAGTTGGAAAATTTAGGTAGCATTGGTTCAAACAGCATTTACTTATCAATTTATGGAAACGATTCAGCAGAAATCATCCAAAAAAATACTGAAATTGAAAAACATCTATCCGAATTATTAGAAAAAAGAAAAATTGAAGATTACAATTCGATTGGAGCTTTCTTTCTTTCTCAAAAACAACAAGAAGAAAAGATTAATCAATGGAACAACTTTTGGGAAAATAAGTCCGACTCAACCATTTATCGAATCAACCAAGCCGCAATAAAGTTAGGATTTAACGAAAGTGCTTTTTCAGGATTTTCTGAATTAATCACAAAAAAACATTCCTACTTATCAATCGCTGAATACCAAGAAATTAGTCCGCTCCCTCTTAATGAATTTTACATCGAAAAAGATGGATTTATAACGCTTTCAACAATTATTAAAACCGATTCAGAGCACAAAGATGAAATCATCCATGAATTAGAAGAAGAAAATGTGCTTCCAATCGATCGAAAACATCTGAACGAACAGTTCTTAGGACAAATAGGAACCGATTTTAGGAATTTAATCAACTATTCATTCGTTGCCGTTTTTATTATTCTCTTGATTTATTTCAAAAGAATAGAATTAGCTTTATTGGCGCTTACACCGATTGTTTTAACGGGAATCGTTACCACAGGGTTTGTTTATTTGTTCGGATTGGAATTAAACATTTTTAGTAGTATTGTTACAACACTTGTATTAGGAATTAGCCTTGATTTTAGTATTTTCATGACAAGCGGAATGCAGAAAAAATACACAACTGGAGTTAATGAATTAAATACATACAGGACTTCCATCATTCTGGCGGTATTAACTACACTATTATCTATTGGCGCATTGATTTTTGCAAAGCACCCAGCATTGTTATCTATTTCGTGGATTTCTTTTATTGGGATTCTTTCCGCCATGTTTATTACATTTACTTTTTATCCAATCTTATTCAAGTTTTTTATTGAATCAAGACCAAGTAAAGGGAAATCACCAATCAGTCTAAGACTATTTATATCAGCCATCCTTTCATTCTCATATTTCGGAGGTGGAAGTTTATTTATCTCGCTTTGTGCTTTGATTTTTTATCCAATTCTACCTTTTAAAAAAGAGAAAAAAAACAAATTGCTTCGAAAGATTATTTCTTCTTTTAATATATCAGTTCTACATTCAAACTTTAAAACGCATAATAAAGTTAGAAATCCAAACAACGAAACTTTTGAAAAACCTGCCATTATAATTGCAAACCATTCATCTTTCTTAGATACTTTATCCTTAGGATTTATTAGAGCAAACACGTTTTTTATGGTTAACGATTGGGTATATCACTCTCCTATTTTTGGAAAAGCAATTCGTACGGCTGGATATTTCCCAACTTCCCAAGGATTTAGTGAAAATGCGGAGGAAATAGTAGAATCCATCAACAATCACAACATTTTGGTCGTTTTCCCCGAAGGAACACGTTCATCTACAGGGGCGATTGGTCGATTCCATAAAGGTGCTTTCTATCTTGCTGAAAAATATAATATTGATATCGTCCCAGTCTATATACATGGCAATTTCAACCTTTTACCAAAAGGCGATTTTATTATTTTTGATGGAATTCATACATTAGAAATTGGAAAAAGAATCAATATTTCTAAACAAGGAAAGTTCGACCCAAAAGCGTTGAAATCGGATGTAAATAAAGTAAGTTCGGGCTTCAAAAATAGATTCCAAGAGTTACGCTATGAACTTGAAGATGAAAACTACTTCAAACAAAAAATCAGACTCAATTTCATATATAAAATTCCAGAAATAGAAAAAGCTGCTTTAACAGAATTTGAAGCAAACAAAACAATGTATCATCAAACAAACTTCCTTCTTAAAGATAAAATCTCTATCCTTCGAATTGGTAATGATTATGGAGTTTGGGACCTAATGCTTACCTTACAAAAGCAACGAAGAAAAGTATATAGTTTTATCAAAGACGAAGAAAAAAGAAAAGTAGCACAGCAAAGTTATCTATTAAAGAAAAGAAAAATAGAATACGTGTCCTCGCCTATCGTTGACGAAATCAATACATTGATTCTTTCTACAGAAATAGGTGAAGAAATATTGACAGAAATATTGACTAAAAATAAAATTATGTTGATTGTTGTTTGTTCCCCCTCAATAAATTTAGATTTTATTGTTACATTTGGCTATGTAGTTGACACCAAAAGACCTCTTTTCACAATGCTTAAAAAAAGCGATTATAATCAATAAAAATCAACATGAATCGAAATAGATTTTCTTCACTTTTATGCAGTTTGGTTGTACTTTTTGCTCTCAATTCTTGTAGCATTGGCATCCGGAAGTCACTAGAAAATCGTCCTGACTTAACGAATTACGATACTGTTCGACCACAAATCACAAAACTCAACGATAGCTTATTTACGTTTAACAAAAACTTCTTGATTAAAAATAAATACGGTCAGTGGGAAACTTATGTGGAAGGGAATCCTGTTGAACGTGGTTTAATCATTGGTGCTTTAACCGATTCTTTGATGAACAAACAAGAAGATATTTTTTTAAGTAAGATAGATGACTTTATACCTGAAGAAAAAAAACGTATGCGCATTCTCAAATACGTCAGATGGTACAATCGTAAAATGTATAAATACATACCCGAAGAGTTTAAAGCTGAGATTTGGGGACAATCACGATTTGCTTCCGATAAGTATAACTTCGTTGCCAATTCATATACAAGAAGTTTATATTTACACGCTGCGCATGATATTGGTCACGCACTTTTAGACATGAATATGTTGGATTGTACTTCTGCTGCACTTTGGGGCGATGAAACAGAAGATGGTTCTATGATAATCGGACGAAATTTAGACTTTTATGTCGGCGACGAATTTGCTGAAAATAAAATCATTTATTTCGTTAAACCAGATAAAGGAATTCCTTTTGCATCCGTTTCTTGGCCAGGATTTTTGGGTGTAGTCTCAGGGATGAACAAAGAAGGATTAACTGTTACGATGAATGCTGGAAAATCAAAAATCCCTTGGAAAGCAAAAGAACCTATTTCCGTTGTAGCAAGAACCATTTTACAATATGCATCCAACATAGACGAAGCAATTGAAATTGCCTCAAAAAGTGAAGTTTTTGTATCTGAAGCACTGATGATTGGAAGCGCAAACGACAAAAAGGCAGTTATAATCGAAATGTCACCCAAAAATTTCGGTGTTTACGAAGTAATAAACAATCGATTGGTGTGTTCAAACCATTTTCAAAGTAAACCTTATAAAAAAGACAAACGCAATCAAGACGCCATTGTAAACAGTCATTCTCAATATCGATTTGATAGAATGAATGAATTAATTGATGATGTTCCAAAAGTAAATCCAGAAAGTATGGTAGATATTCTTCGAAACAAAGAAGGATTAAAAGATTTGGAAATTGGTTATGGAAATGAAAAAGCATTGAATCAATTAATTGCTCATCATGGCGTTGTTTTTAAACCTGAACAAGGAATAATGTGGGTTTCTTCAAATCCATACCAGCTCGGTTCGTTTACAGGTTATAATTTGAATGAAATTTTTGACGAAAACAGAACAACGAAGTACAAACCTTTGCATATCGACTCTTTGACTATTGAAGAAGATAACTTTGTACATTCTGAAACATTTAAAAGGTATGAAGAATACAGAGTTCAAGACAGAATAATTGACAAAATGTTAGCTGATGAAAGTAAAGTTTTTACATTTGATGAGAAGATTGTATCCGATTATCGTGCATTAAATCCTAATTTATGGATTGTTCATTACAAAGCGGGAATGCTCTATTATAAATCAAAACAATATGCAGAAGCAGCTGAATGTTTTAAAAAAGCATTAACAAAAGAAGTAACAACATTACCAGATTCTGAACAAATCAGTAAAATGTTAAAAAAATCGAAGAGAAAGGCAAGATGATACCAGAAATAGAAACAAAATCAAGGGAAGAGATAAAATCTTTTCAAGAAGAAATGCTTAGGAAGCAATTGCAATATGTTGCCAAATACTCGCCTTATTACATGCGTATTTTTGAAGAAAACAACCTCGACATCTCAACAATAAGTACTTTAAATGATTTAACGCAACTTCCTGTGACTACAAAAGACGATTTACAGCAATATAATGATGATTTTTTCTGTGTTTCTTCAACGAAAATCATAGATTATGCAAGTACTTCTGGCACAACTGGAAATCCTGTTAATTTTGGTATAACAGATGCAGATTTAGATCGCTTGGCATACAATGAAGCCATTTCATTTGCTTGTGCAGGAATTACAAAAGAGGATAAAGTGCAATTAATGACAACCATGGACCGCCGTTTTATGGCAGGATTGGCTTATTTTTTAGGATTGAGAAAATTAGGTGCTTCTGTGATAAGGGTTGGAGCGGGAATCCCTGCCTTGCAATGGGAGTCAATCATAAACAACAATCCAACCTACTTAATTGCAGTACCTTCTTTTCTACTTAAATTGATTCACTACGCTGAAGAAAACAATATAAATCTATCCGAAACAAGCGTAAAAGGAGCCATTTGTATAGGCGAAGTGCTTAGAGAGCAAGATTTCGAACCATCATCATTAACCAAACGAATAAAAGAAAAATGGGACATTGAACTATACTCAACCTATGCATCTACGGAAATGAGTACTGCATTTACTGAATGTAAAATTCAAAAAGGAGGACATCATCATCCAGAATTAATCATAACCGAACTTTTAGATGAAAACAATCAACCTGTTCCGCACGGAGAGATTGGAGAATTAACAATTACGACATTGGGTGTTGAAGCCTTACCTTTGGTGCGCTTTAAAACAGGAGATTTATTAAAAATTGACGATTCTCCTTGTTCATGTGGAAGAAATACGTATCGCGTTGGACCTGTTGTTGGTCGTTCCAAACAAATGATTAAATACAAAGGGACAACACTTTATCCACCTGCAATTCACAATATTTTAAACAGTTTCGAAGAAATTGATGAACATTTGGTCCTTTTAGAAACAACAGACATCAACACAGACAATGTCATCGTTAAAATAGCTTGTGAAGATGTTTCAGCTACGCTAATTGATAAAATTAAAGAGAAGTTTCAAAGTAAAATCCGCGTAATTCCAGAAATAAACCTTTCTACGGTAGATGAAATTAGGCGATTAAAAATGGCTGACAATAGTCGTAAACCCCGATGGGTAGTTGACAGGAGAAAAGCTAACTTTTAATGCCGTTGTTTTACATCTTTATCTTTTCTAACCAAATCTTCAAAGGAATTTCTTTTGATTCGAAAAATATTGACTTTGCGGAATCATCTTTTATGTCATAATCAATAATGACCTTTTCCTTATATTTTGTTGATTGCTTTAACACAGTTAATTGATCTTCTTCATTAAGCATTAAATAAATATGTCTTTTTTGAAATTTACTTTTTAAAATCCGACCATCTTCTGATTGAAAGGCAGCAGTAACTACGTAATCTGATTGGAGTAACAATTGAAAGTATTTTTTGAAACGATTGAGGATTATTTTTCTATCTAAATCGTCGATAACATAATGAATAATTGTTTCATCGGGTGTCAATTCCATATCTAAAATTGTATTGCCAAAATCGGATAACAAAGCTGTACGTTTTTGGTTTTTATCTAAGTTTTTTATAACAAAAATCCCATTCAGATCATTCCCATAAGCAGTAATTTTTGCTTTATACATATACTCTTCCCCAATTTCATTAAAATAAGAAATCGTGTATTCTTTTTGGTGATTTTCGATACTTTCTCCTGCAACCCGAATCGACTGGCACGCGGATAATAACAAAAGCCCAATACTAATGCTTAAAAATACTCGAATCGATGGGTGCATTCAGCTTTTTGTTTACAAATTGGATAAAAGTATAGTCTTCAGAAGGCTCTATTAACTTCACTTTTGAAACCGTAGATTCTGATTTTGGGAAATAAAGGTGAACTTCTTTGATGTATTTTTCAAGGGCTTTATCCGATGGAAGAAGTTGTACAAAGATATCGCTTCCATCTTTAAAGTACTGAATCTTAAACTCCTTGTCATTAAACAACTTCCCACTTATACTTCCTGAAATTAAGTGATTTATTTTTTTAAACACATCCTGTCCTTTCACAGATGATTTTTTACCTCCGTCATTAATAAAAATCGCATTATCCTGAAAAATAATACTGTATTTATTTGGCGAAACATATTCCCACTTTAACGTGCCATCTGAGTTTAAAAACATATTCCCTTTTGATTCAATTTCATTTGATAAAAATGATAAATGTTTTGTTTGCACGAATTGCGTTTGTATAGTTGAAATCTTTTGAGTTTCCGATTCAATTTTCTGCTTAAAAGATTGAATTTCAGAAGCAGTCATCTCTTTTTGGGCAAAAGTAGAAACGCCAACAGCAACAAAAATCCAAGTAAATATTATTTTCATATTTTTTTATTTTAAAGCATTAGATTCAATATCTGTACCAAAATACTTTTTTTACAAATGGTGTCTTAAATAAATTTAAGTTATTATAAATTTAACGTATTTACTGGTTTACCAAATCCTTACTCTCTTCTCTGGAGCAACATACATAGCGTCTCCCTCTTCAATTTCAAATGCCTTGTACCATTCATCAACATTTTGTAATGGCATAAATGCCCGATAATATCCAGGCGAATGCGGATCAGTCATAATCTGCGTTCTTAAAGCCTCTGGTCGGGTTTTTGTCCTCCAAATTGTAGCCCAAGACATAAAGAATCTTTGTTCTTGTGTAAATCCATCCAATTTCCCAGGCTTTTCATGAAATTCATAATGACGTTGTAATCCGTAATAAGCAGAAAGTACACCCCCTAAATCTGCTGTGTTTTCACCTAAAGTAAATTCACCATTCAAATGTATGTCTTCTTCAACCTCGACTTTACTATAAAAGTCTGCTAACTGTTGCGTTCTTTCTTTAAATTGTTCTTTATCAACATCTGTCCACCAATTTCTAAGATTTCCCTCAGCATCAAATTCAGCTCCGCTATCATCGAAAGCGTGGGAGATTTCGTGACCAATCACAGCACCAATTCCTCCAAAATTAACAGCGGCATCAGCTTTATAATCAAAGAAAGGAGGTTGCAAAATTGCAGCAGGAAAAACAATCTCACACCCTTGTGGATTATAGTAAGCATTTACAGTTTGCGGACTCATAAACCATTCATTTTTATCAACTGGTTGATTATATTTTGAAAGATTGAAATTCCTTCTCCATTCATTGGCAGCTAACATATTTTCATAATATGAGTTTTCTGAATTAATTTCCATTCCAGAATAATCCTTCCATACATCTGGGTAACCAATTTTAACAATTAAAGTATTTACTTTTTCGATTGCTTTCTCTTTGGTTTCTTCTGTCATCCAATCCAAATTACTAATGCGTATTTTGAATGTTTCCTTAATGTTTTCAACCATATCTATCGCTGTTTCTTTGGCTTCAGCAGGAAATTGATCAGCTACATAGATCTTTCCAATTGCCTCGCCAATAGTTCTGTTGACAGTTAATAAAGCTCTCTCATCAGCTGGGCGAGGTTGTGGGATTCCATTTAACTTACGACTATAAAAATCGAAGTTTGCATCTTCCAAGTCTGATGTCAATAAATCAGCTGCTTCATTTATTGTTTGCCAAATCAACAACTCTTTAATTATTTCAATATCAGCATCTTTAAGAATTGTATTTAACCTTTTCATGTAATTTAATTGACCTACCGAAATCGTATCAACATCTGCTTTAAGAGGTAAAGAAGATATCCATTTTTCCCAATTTATAGCAGGAGTTAATACAGAAATTTGCTTAATTGTACGTGGATTATTTTGCAAATTCGCATTCCTTCTTTCTTCTTTTGTTAACCTTGGTTCAGCCAATTGTTTCTCTAAAGCCAATATTCCCTCTGCTTTTGCTCTATTTTCATCAGAATTGCTATTTTCAAATACGATTCCGTAAACCTGAGTGATATACTCAACATATTGTTCACGAATTTCTTCATCTTTTTCACCTTCGTTCAGATAATAGTCTCTGTCTGGCAAGCCAAGACTACCAGGATTTAAACTTATCCCATTCACTTTACTATTCTCTAATTTAGGGGAAACATAAAAACTAAAGAAAGGATTTGAAATTGTTATAGGATTTGCAGATAAGACCTCTTGTAAGCTGTTTAAATCCGTAATGCTGTTAATTGTTTCCAGATTTTTTAATAATGGTGTAAGACCGATTTCATCTCTTCTGTTGGTATCAAGTTTAGAGTGAAACAATTCAACTGCTTTTGCTTGATCTGAGCCTTCTTCAAATTGATTGTTTTCGATTGCTTTATTTAACAATCCTAAAACCACTTTATCTGTGTTTTTACGAAGAAGTAAGAAACTACCCCAAGATTTTTGATCAGCTGGAATTTCAGTCTCTTTCATCCATGTACCATTAACATAATTATAGAAGTCTTCTTTTGGACTTACAGTTGTATCCATATAATGTAAATCAATTCCATGATTTACTGTTTTATCATTCATATCTTCTTGTTTTTGGTTGTTATCAGTGCATGAAACTAATGCCATTGATGTAACCATAACTGCTAAGATTCCTTTAAGTTTTAAATGCATAATTTTAAATTTAAAAGGGACAAAATAGTAATTATTTTTTGATTATGTAATCAGATTTATCATAAAGGTTTATACTTTATAAATTTGTCCAGACCAAAAAACGGTCTTCAAGGATTCGAAATGACAAGAAATTGACAGCATTTTTGTATAATAACTCGATCCTTTGATTTTGATAGTCAATATTTAAAACTTCCAAATCTTCTTTTGTATTTTTTATATTACCTAATAATTTCTTATAAAACGCCTCTTTTGCGCCCCAAATAAGATGAAAATCATTGATTGAATTGAATTTCTCAATTTCAGAATCTTTCATGAAAAAATATGGTGCATCTTTTATGCTTTCTTTTAACAGCTGAATATCAACCCCTTCCCTGCTTTTTGAAAAATAAAAAGCAAACCATCCTCCGCTATGAGAAATAGAAATATTTGAATAGAAGGCATCATCTATTTTTATTTTTTTGTTTAAAATCGGCGCACCATTTGGGGCATAATCAATACTCGAATCAATATCAAATTTCCTTAGTCTTTGCAAAACAAAATCTTTATCAACTTCCCTTTTATGCTTATCTTTAACTTTACTTTTCCATGAAGGTTCAAACCAGAAATAAAGCAATCCACTCTTTAGATAATATTTATTTTTACTTTTCATTGAAATAAATTGATTTCAAATCTACAAAAAACGTTTGATTTTTAATTTTTTAACAGGAAAACCCAAAAACTTTTCACAAACGGAGCAAATTCATTTTAATTTGATATCCAAAATAAGAAAAATAATACTACTTTTGCGATTGATTTATATTAAAAACAAATATTCAAAATGATGAAAATAGCATTTTCCACAATATTAATATCACTTTTGTTTTTTGGAGCACACGCACAAAAAAACAAGATTGAGTTTGAAGAGTATGATTTAGATAATGGAATGCACGTAATTTTACACAAAGACCATTCAACACCAATCGCAGCAGTATCAATATTATACCATGTTGGCTCAAAAAACGAAAACCCTGAAAGAACAGGGTTTGCTCACTTCTTTGAACATTTAATGTTTGAAGGTTCAAAAAACATTGAGCGAGGTGAGTATAGTAATTATGTAGAAAAAAATGGTGGTACGTTAAATGCATTTACAACACAGGACCAAACATTTTATTTTGAATTATTGCCTTCAAACAACTTAGAACTAGGACTTTGGTTAGAGTCTGAAAGGCTACTTCATGCTAAAGTTGACAATGTTGGAATTGAAACACAAAGAGAAGTAGTTAAAGAAGAGAGAAGACAAAGGGTTGAAAATGTTCCTTACGGTACTTTAGGTCAATATGCTTTTGAAGGACAATTCAAAGAACATCCATACAAATGGCAACCAATCGGCTCAATGGAGCACCTAAATGCAGCAGAAGAAAAGGATTATGTTGAATTCTATCAAACATTCTATGTTCCTGCAAATGCAACACTAGTTATTGCTGGAGATATTGATATCAAAAAGACAAAGCAACTTGTCAACAAATATTTCGCTTCAATTCCTAAAGGCCAGGCAATTAACTTATACAGAGATTTCTTAGATTTAAGCGATGCCGATTTTAAAGAAAAATATGGAAAGGACAAATCAATTTTCAATCAAGACGATTTCTTTAAAACAACTTCTAAGGAAGGTAAAGCAATGATTGCAGAATACGAAAATAAAGAAACGATAATTCCAAGACCTAACGTTGTTGAACCTCCACTAACAGAGGAAGTAAGAAAAACTTACCGTGAAAACGTGCCGTTAAAGGCTGCTATCATTACGTATAGAACGCCAAAGCAAAACGATAAAGATACATACGCACTGGAAATGTTGAACATTATTTTATCACAAGGTTCTAGCTCTAGAATCCGTAAATCAATTGTTGAAGAAAAAGAATTGGCTTTAGAAGCACAATCATTTATTTGGCCATTAGAAGACCCAGGATTAATGCTTTTCTTTGGAATTGCAAATAAAGATGCTGAATTAGATGATATTGTTAACGAAATTGATGCGCAAATTGAAAAAGTTCAAACTGAACTTGTTTCAGAAAGAGAGTTTCAAAAAGTTAAAAACCAATTAGAAAATCAATTTGTATCTTCAGCTTCGTCAATTAGTGGAATCTCTACTTCATTGGCTAGTTACCACGTTTTCTATGGAGATGCTAATTTAATCAATAATCAACTTAGCTTATATGAAAGCATAACAAGAGAAGACTTGAAAAGAGTTGCTAATAAATATTTGAAAAAAGACGCTCGCTCAATTCTATATTATTTACCTCAAGAAGATTAAGATTAATTTCAATTATTAAAATTTAAGAAGATGAAAATTAAGCATATATTATTAGGAATTACAATCGTACTTTCTTCTACTCTTTTCGGACAAGTAGATAGAAGCATTGTTCCAAAGCCAGGTCCCGCACCAGAAATTAACATCGCTGATCCAGTCGTGTTCGATCTAGATAATGGGATGAAGGTGATTTTATCAACAAATCATAAAATTCCAAAAGTTTCTTTTAACTTAGTGATGGGATCAGACCCAAGATTAGAAGGAGATAAAGCTGGTATTTCGGATGTATTGGGTCAACTTTTACTTTCTGGAACGACAAACAGAACGAAAGACCAATTGGATGAGGAGAAAGATTTTATCGGAGCAACATTGTCAGCATCGAGTAACAATATCTTTTTAAGTGTAATGACAAAGCACATGGACAAAGGCTTGGATATAATGACAGATGTTATGCAGAATGCGAATTTTCCTCAAAGTGAATTCGACCGTATAATGAAACAAAATGAATCTGCAATTGCTTTGGTCAAATCTGACCCGGGTTCAATGGCTTCAAATGCTGTGTCAAAAATAATTTTTACAAGTAGTCATCCTTTTGGTGAAATTACCACAGAGGAATCTTTGAAAAATATTACCAAAGCAGATGTAGAAAATCTATATAAAAGACAATTTACTCCTTCTGGTAGCTATTTGGTTATTGTTGGAGATATTGATGAAGCTGGTGCACGTAAAGTTGCTAACGAAAGATTCGGAAGTTGGGAAGGAAGAGTCCCTCACATTGCAAACTACAAAGTGGATGAGTCAGACCACGGAAATCAAGTTTATTTTATCAATAAACAAGGTGCAGTTCAATCGGTAATCAACATTGCTTTTCCAGTGAATTTAACGCCAGGACATGAAGATCAAATTAAATTGGATGTTGCAAATAAAATTTATGGTGGACATGGATTTGGGGCACGTCTAATGCAAAATCTACGTGAAGATAAAGCATACACTTACGGTGCTTATTCATCATTAAACATTAACAGAGATGGAAGTTATATTTCAGCTTCTGGTAATTTCAGAAATGAAGTAACAGATTCAGCGATTGTTGAGTTTTTAGCTGAACTTGAAAGAATCACAATAGAACCTGTAACAGACGAAGAATTAAGCTTGGCAAAAGCATCTATGGCTGGTAGCTTCGCTCGTTCATTAGAGTCATCTAGAACGATTGCTAACTTTGCATACAGCATTTTCAGAAATAACTTACCTGAAGATTATTATCAAACATATCTGCAAAAATTAGATGCTGTTACAAAAGATGATATTTTGGAAATGACACAAAAATATTTCAAACCGAATAATCTAAATATTATCGTTGCAGGAAATAAAGACGAGGTATTAGACAAACTTGTACAATTTGACTCTGATGGAAAAGTTGAAACATTAGATGCTTTCGGAAATCCTTATGAAGAAGCTGACATTGTTGAGTCTGATTTAACTAGTGAGCAAATTATTCATAATTATTTGATGGCAATCACGCAAACAAACTCTTTTGAGGATGCTACTAAGAAAATCGATGAAATCGTCACTCTAAAACACGAAGAGAAAAGCGAATTTTCTTATATGGGTCAAAATATCGAACAAAAAACCTTAAAACTTTATCAAGCACCTAACATTTCTTATGAGAAGTCTGAAATGATGGGACAAGTGGTTAGTGAGCAAATTTTTACAGGAAAAAAAGGTCTTATCAAAACACCAAATCAATTAGGTGGATTAGATGAAATTGAAATGACAGAAGAACAAGTGCTTGAGGCAAGAAAAACTGCAAATATTTTCCCTGAATTTAGCCTTGTTTGTTGCCATAAAGACGACTTAAAGGTTGAGGGTAAAACTCAGAAGAATGGTCAAACATATTACATTGTAAAATATGTATCTGGAGAATCAACTATGACTGATTATTACAATGCTGAAACATTCTTAAAAGATTTAACTGAGGTATCTGCAGAAACACCTCAGGGACCACAATTCTATGAAGTTAATTATTCTAATTACACAGATTTTAGTGGTTACCTTTTCCCGAAAAACTCTTCTAGAATTATGGAGGCAATGGGAGTTTCAATAGATTTAAAATCAACAATCACAAATATTGAAATTAACGGAACTATTGATAAAAACTTATTTAAGTTGTAAAAAAAAACAACTAAAAATTTCGAAAAGGCGGTTAAAAACCGCCTTTTTTGTTTATAAAGACCATCAATCTTACCAAAAATCATTAAACTTGTAAAAAGATAAAATCATGAAAAAATCTATTATAATTCCAAATGCACCTAAACCAATTGCTCCGTATAGTCCTGCTATACTTAAAGACAATACTTTATATATTAGCGGACAAATACCGCTCAATCCTGCAACAGGAGAATTGGTGAATGATTCTATAGCAAACGCAACACAACAAGTAATGGAAAACATCAAAGCTTTAATCAAAGCGGCAGGTTTTGAAATGAGTGACATCGTAAAATGTAGTATTTTTATGACTTCGATGGATTATTACGGAGAAATAAATGATGTTTATGCTAGATATTTTAAAGAAATTCCACCAGCAAGAGAAGCAGTTGCTGTAAAAACTTTGCCGAGAAACGTTTCAGTAGAAATTTCTTGTATTGCTATGCGTTAATCTTACTTTTTGAACGTGGAAACAAATCCCATCCGAATATCTGTAATCATTGTTAACTACAACGTTGAGTATTTTCTTGAGCAATGTTTAAACTCTGTTTTTGCAGCCTTAAAGAAAGTTAAAGGTGAAGTGTTTGTGGTTGATAATAATTCAATTGACAACTCGGTGGAAATGGTCAAAAGCAAGTTTCCAAATGTTCATCTTATTGATAACAAAGAAAATGTTGGGTTCTCAAAGGCTAACAATCAAGCCATTCGCATCGCAAAGGGAGAATATATCCTCTTACTGAATCCAGATACAGTTGTAGAAGAAGATACATTTTTGAAATGTATTGATTTCATGGATGAACATCCAGAAGCTGGTGGATTGGGAGTAAGAATGATTGATGGAAAAGGAAATTTTCTCCCAGAAAGTAAACGTGGACTTCCTACGCCTGCTGTAGCTTTTTATAAAATATTTGGTCTTTCACGAATTTTTCCAAAAAGTAAAACCTTTGGAAAATATCACTTGGGTTATCTCGATGAATTTGAAATCAATGAAATAGAAATCCTAAGTGGTGCCTATATGTTAATGCGAAAAGAAGCACTTGACAAAGTGGGCTTGCTCGACGAAAACTTCTTTATGTATGGAGAAGATATTGACTTGTCATACAGAATTACTCAAGGTGGCTACAAAAATTATTATTATCCAAAAACACAAATCATCCACTACAAAGGCGAAAGCACCAAAAAAAGTAGCGTAAACTATGTATTTGTTTTTTACAGGGCCATGACAATTTTTGCAGAAAAACATTTCTCTCAAAAAAATGCAAAGTCACTTTCATTTTTAATCAATTTAGCAATTTATTTTAGAGCTGGAATTGCCATAATTAATCGGTTTGTCAAAAAAATATTCCTTCCAGTTATAGACCTTGTTATCATTGCTGGAATTTTATATTATTCAACCAATTTATGGTCAATAAATGAAATAGATTTTCCACGATATTTACTAAAATTATCCATCCCAGCATATACGGTAGTTTGGCTTATTTCTATTCTGTATTCAGGTGGTTATGACCGTCCTTTGAAACTAAAATCGTTTGTTACAGGAACAATAATTGGTACCGCTATTATTCTTATTGCTTATGCCTTACTTCCAAAAGAAGCACAATTTTCTAGACTTTTTATCCTTTTAGGAGGTTGTATTGTTCTGACTTACTATTTTATCTCTCGAACAGTTTTACATTATCTCGTGGGAAAGAAATTTGACCTAAATGGAGTATCTGTAAAAAGATTTGCCATTGTTGGAGAAGTTGAAGAAGCCAAAAGAGTAAAAGCAATTTTAAAACGTACACCGCATAAAATACATTCTATCAAATTTATTTCACCTGATGAAAATAAAGACGATTCTTTGTTTGACGGAATGATTAATCAGTTAGACCAATTTATCGATATTTATAAAATAAATGAAGTTATATTTTGCGCTAAAAACACGTCAGCAGAAAGCATCATCAATTGGATGTCTAAAAATTCAACCAAAGACATTGAGTTTAAGATTGCACAGCCAAATAGCTTATATCTAATCGGAAGTAATTCAATTGACACGGCTGGAGATTTATATCTGATGGAAATTGACAACATAACCACAGCTTCCAATAAGCGAAATAAGCGCACACTTGACTTTATCTTGGCTTTACTTTTAATTTTGTTTCTACCTATCTCAATTTGGTTTTATTCAGATAAGAAAACATTCATTCATAACTGTTGGAATGTTTTAATTGGTAAAAAATCATGGATAGGTTATTCGAAAATTAAAAATCCTGCTGATAGAAACTTACCAGTTATCAAAACAGGGATTCTTACGCCCGCAGAAGCTAAAGGTTCTGAGATAAATAGTCCAATGACCTCTAAGTTAAACCTCATTTATGCAAGAAATTATTCTATTTGGAAAGATATTGAAATCCTAAATAAATATTGGTCACGATTAGACCGATAGAATATCTTTTTGTCGATGATGATTCTTCATTTTCTTAATAAATTGAGTACCAATACATTTTAAATATATCTTAATTTTAAGGTTAAAATCGTTTTTTTAAGTTATTTTTGTGTACGATTTAAAATTTTGAATATAACCCTATATACAAAGATAATATGTCACAAGTAGAAATTCGACTTCCCAAAATGGGAGAAAGTGTTACCGAGGCAACCATCACGAATTGGTTGAAAAATATTGGTGATACTGTAGAGATGGACGAACCCTTAGTAGAAGTAGCAACAGATAAAGTTGACAACGAATTACCTTCTGAAGTTGAGGGTACGCTTGTTGAAATACTTTTTCAAGAAGATGAAGTAGCGCAAGTTGGAGATGTAATTGCAATCATATCTACAGATGGAGACGGAGGAACTTCAACAACAAGCTCTGTTGCTGTAGAAACAAAAGTTGAAACACAAGCTGTTGAAGCTGTAGCACAAACTGTAGCAACCGCAGTTTCAACTGTCAATGGTTCTTCAGATGTTTCTAAAAACGGACCAAGTGGTAAATTTTATTCCCCACTTGTAAGAAGCATTGCTTCTGCAGAAGGAATTTCTATGCAAGAATTAGAAAATTTAACAGGTTCAGGTCAGGGTGGTCGCGTTACAAAGAAAGACATTTTATCTTTCATTGAAGATAAAAGAACTGGTGTAGTGACTAAACCAGCGACTCAACAAACAGCTACAACTGCTCCAGCCCCTCAAACAGAAAGTGCGCCAAAACCAACACAAAAAGTTGCTATCCCTTTAATGGAAGGTGATGAAATTGTTGAAATGGACAGAATGAGAAAGCTGATTGCTGAACACATGGTAACGTCCAAACACACTTCTCCTCACGTAACTTCATTTGTAGAAGCGGATGTTACTAATATCTGGAATTGGAGAAACAAAATAAAAAATGAATACAAAGCAAGAGAAGGTGAAAACTTTACTTTTACGCCAATTTTTATTGAAGCTCTTACAAAAGCAATCAGAGATTTCCCAGGAATTAATGTTAGTTTAGACGGAAATAACATTATTCAAAGAAAAAATATAAATATCGGAATGGCAACTGCTTTACCTTCAGGAAACTTAATCGTTCCTGTAATTAAAAATGCAGACCAGTTAAATCTTGTAGGATTATCAAAACGTGTAAATTCTCTTGCTGATAAAGCGAGAAATGGAAAATTAAGTTCTGATGATATCAGTGGAGGAACCTATACATTAACGAATGTTGGTACGTTCGGAAATGTTATGGGTACACCAATTATCAATCAACCACAAGTTGCTATTATGGCAACAGGTGCGATTCGTAAGGTTCCTGCTGTTATTGAAACAGCTGATGGAGATTTTATCGGAATCCGATACAAAATGTTCCTTTCTCACTCTTATGATCACAGAATCGTTGATGGAGCACTGGGTGGCATGTTTGTAAAACGTGTTGCTGAATACCTAGAGGCGTTTGATGTGAATAGAGAATTATAAAAATTTATAATAAACAACAAAAGAGGTTCACCGTTAGATGAACCTCTTTTTATTTAATTCAAGCAGATAAACCTTTAATTTTTTGGTTTTAACCAATAAATCCAAGTTATTTGTATATTCAACTAAAAGTTAATCCTCAAACAAGGAAAATAAAAATGAAGTTAAATTTAACTAAAAACTTATGCGTTTTTGATTTAGAAACAACTGGTTTAGACATCTCAAATGATAGAATTGTTGAAATTTCTATCTTAAAAATTTCACCAAAAGGCGAAGAGTCAAACCTAACGTTGCGTATTAATCCTGAAATGCCAATCTCGAAAGAAAGTACAGAAATTCATGGAATTACAAATGAAGATGTAAAGGACGCACCTACTTTTAAAGATGTTGCCAATCAAATTGCCGAATTTATTGGCGATGCTGATTTAGCAGGATATAATTCTAACAAATTCGATATCCCACTTTTGGCTGAAGAATTTTTACGAGTTGACCACGAGTTCAATATGAGAGACCGTAAATTTATAGATGTTCAGAATATTTTCCATAAAATGGAGCAAAGAACGCTCGTTGCTGCTTATAAGTTTTATTGTGATAAAAATTTAGAAGATGCCCACAGCGCGGGAGCAGATGTAGTTGCTACATTCGAAGTTTTTAAGGCACAACTAAAACGATACAAAGAGTTGGAAAACGACATAAATTTTCTTGCCGAATTCTCCGCAAACAACAAGCATAAAATCGCAGATTTTGCTGGACGTTTAGCATACAACAAAAAAGGTGAAATCGCTTATAACTTTGGCAAACATAAAGGAAAAACAATCCGACAAGTTGATAGCGAAGAAACAGGATATTATGGATGGATGATGAGTAGTAATTTTCCACGTTATACTAAACTTATCCTAAAAGAAGAAATGGACAAAATCAAGGCTGAAAGAAAATCCCAAAAAGAAATTCGAAAAGAAAAAGAAGCCAAACAAATGGAAAACAAGTTGAACGCACTGAAAGACAAATTCTCAAAATAATTGAAATGAAAGTGATTTGTATCGGGAGAAATTACGAAAAACATGCTAATGAATTGAATAATCCTCTTCCAAAAGAACCCATGTTTTTTATGAAACCAGACGTGGCAATATTAAAGGAAAACACATTTTATTATCCCGATTTTACGAAAGACCTACATTATGAATGTGAAGTGGTTGTTAGAATTGAAAAAGTTGGTAAAAACATCGAGGAGAAATTTGCCCACAACTATTATTCAAGCATCACAATAGGAATTGATTTTACGGCGCGTGATTTACAAGAAAAATGCAAAGAAAATCGTCATCCTTGGGAAATTTCAAAGTCTTTCGAAAATAGCGCACCCATAGGTAGCAAATTTATTTCAATTGACAATAAGAACATTCAAGACATTTCTTTCAAACTGCTTAAAAATGGAGAAATTGTTCAGATAGGAAATACAAAAGATATGATTTTCAACGTTGATTATATGATTTCTTACATCTCTCAATTTATGACCTTAAAAACGGGAGACTTAATCTTTACAGGAACACCTGAAGGAGTTGGTCCTGTTTCAATTGGCGATTATTTAGAGGGATTTATCAATGAAGAAAAAGTTTTAAACTTAAGAATTAAATAAATTGGAACATCAACTGACCATAAAAAAAACGGTTCGATATTTTACCTATGGGAATCCAAAGGCAAAAACCATCTGGATTGTTTTGCATGGTTATTCACAATTGCCCGAGTTTTTTATTAAAAAATTTGAAACACTTGATCCAAATAAAAATTATGTCGTTGCACCTGAAGGAATGCACAGGTTTTATCGGCGTGGCACAAGTGGTCGTGTTGGTGCATCATGGATGACAAAAGAAGCCAGGTTAGACGATATTGCAGACAACATTCATTATCTCGACACACTTTACAACGAATTGTCAGCCAAGAACAGTTACAAAAATCGAATACTTTTGGGATTTTCTCAAGGCGGTGCAACTGCTGCTCGTTGGCATTACAGCGGAAATTTTAAAGCACAACATTTTATTCTTTGGGCAAGTGTATTTCCTCCAGACCTTCCAATCGAAAAGGAGCCTTTTAGCATTTTTCAATCTAATAACTATTTTGTTGTTGGTAAAGAAGACCAATATTTTAAGGATAATTTACAGGCGGTTGAAGACTTTTTCAAAAAGCAACAGTTCGATATTGAAATCATTTATTTTGAAGAAGACCATGATATATATCCAAAAACCTTAAAGGAAGTATCACAATTGATTAAAATGAAAGTCCTTCGTTAAATTTTTGTACAAATCAGTGTAATTTCCATTTTTATATCGAATTACTAGAGACTCTTCGCTTGCCATTATTGGATTTTTGCAGAACACAAGAACATCCCTTACATGATTATTTGGTTTACCATAAATTTTAATTCTTTTAACTAAAAAAAGACTTAAGCCTCTATGTAACAACTCAACTGTACGATTTGCTGGTAGAATTATCCAAAGTTGACCATTTCTAGTCAACAAATTCTTTGCATGTTCAATCAATTCAAACAAACTCATTCCTATTTCGTGGCGCGCCAAAGCTCGTTGTACATTTTCAGGATACATCTTTGTATCAAAATAAGGTGGATTTGCGACGATTTTATCAAACAAAACAGGAGATTGAAAATCTAAAAAATTCATTTCAACAGCTTCTATACGATTGGCATAAGGCGAATTTTCAAAGTTCAAATTAGCAGTTTTAACAGCATGGGAATCAATATCTAACCCAATCACCTTACTGGTTGGAAATTTTTGGGCTAACATCAGTGCAATCACTCCTGTTCCTGTTCCAACATCTAAAATATTTTTGGCTTTTTTTCCTTCAACAAGAGCGCCCAAAATCATTGAGTCTGTACTAATTTTTTGTACGTTTTCATCTTGATGAATATCAAAATTTTTAAACCTGAATACAGACATAATTGGATAAATTAATCTTCAAGATACAATTCAATCAATCCTTCTGGAGCTTCTATGTGCAAAACTCTGTTTGCTCTATCTATTTTTTGAATGATATCACCAGCAAGTGGTAGAAGTACTTCTTTTTGCAGTTCTTCATTAAAAACTTGAAATAAAGGATTATTCGTTAAGTCAATAAATTGCTCAACCTTTCCTACATCGCCAAAATTCTTATCTACTACTTTAAATCCGATAAATTCAAAGTCATTAAACTCTTCATTATCTTCAGATGCAGGTAAACTAGAAAGAGGCACATAGATGTTTTTTTTTAGGAGGGATTTTGCATCTGTTTCATCATCAATCCCTTCAAATTTCACTTTCACCATTCCTTTATTTTTCATCTGTAAAGATTCGATAAAGAACGGCGTTAAATTCCCATTAATTTCTATGAATATAAATTCTAATTCAGAAAATTTTTCAGGATTTTTAGTGTCAAAAAAAAGCGAAACTTCACCTTTATATCCGTGAAGTTTCGCTACATGACCTAGTTTAAAGCAGTCTGCTTTATTCATAACAAATCTGATTACTTCTCTTCGTCAGTTTTTGTATCTTCTTTCGCTTCTGCTTTAGGTTCTTCAGTTTTCGGAGTTTCCTCTTCTTTCTTTTCAGTTTCTTCAGCCTTTACTTCTTCAGCTGGAGCTGAATCCTCTACTTTCACCTCTTCCTTTGTCTCTTCCTTGACTTCTTCTTCAACAGGAGCAGTTGCTTCCGCTGTAGCTTCTTCAGCAGCTTCATCTACAGGACTTTCTTCTACTTCTGGTTCAGGTGTGTTTGCATCAGCAATTTCTTTTGCTTTTGCTTCGTTTTTTACTTTTTCAGCAGCCAAACGTTCAGCCTTTGCTTTTTCTTGAGCAGATACATGACCTTTAGCTTTTTTCTCAATTTTAGCTTCTTGTTCTTTCAGCCATGCTTCAAACTTTTTCTCCACATCTGCTTCAGTCAATGCTCCTTTTTTAACACCTTTAATTAGGTGATTTTTATAAAGGACACCTTTATAAGATAAAATTGCACGTGCAGTATCAGTCATTTCAGCACCCACAGATACCCAATATAAAGTTCTATCGAAGTTGATATCGATAGTTGCAGGATTCGTATTTGGGTTGTACGTTCCTAATTTTTCGATGAACTTACCATCACGTTTAGAACGTGAATCAGCAGCTACTACGTGGTAGAAAGCATATCCTTTCTTACCGTGTCTTTGCAATCTAATTTTTGTTGCCATACATTTTTTGTTATTGGTTGGAGTACGAAACCCCAGTTAATAATTTAATTAAGGTTGCAAAGATAGAAAATTAAATCTGATTATTATCCAAATACTCATTAAAAATTCACAAATGATGAGTGAATTTCTGTTAATAAATAGAAAGTGATAAATTTTCGTTTATTTCCCTTGTCAGATTTATATTTACGAGGTATGAGAATCAAATCTGACAAGGAAAACTAAACTACTATCTTAATATTGTTACGTGACCGTCAAATTCATACTTATTATCATTGTGATAATCCGTAGCTGTTGCTCTCCAGATATAAGTTCCTTCAGGCAATCTCTTAGAACCATAGGTACCATCCCAAGTTGAATTAGCGTCATTTGATTCGAACACTATTTCTCCCCATCGGTTAAACACTTGTAAATTAAAATTATAAATATCTATTCCAGACACGTGTACTCTCCAGTTTTCATTAAATCCATCTCCATCTGGTGTAAATGAATTTGGTGCAAAGAATAAAACCTCATTCACCACACTAATTATTCTAGTAATTGAATCAACACAATGGAACTCATTTTCAACAATCAAAGTAACTGGATAATCGTCAACAATATTTGTTGGATATTTTACAATTGGGTCTTTTGCTGTAGAATAATTGGGTGTTCCTCCTTCCATGTTCCATGTATAATTGGCAGCATCGCTACTGGATTGACTATAAAGTTGTACTACTGGGTCAATCATTGTTACTGGACTCGGATTACCATAAAAATTTGGTTCAGGGATAGGATATCCTTCAACTAAATAGGGGAAATTTTGATTATACACACAGCCACGTGTTGTAACAACTTCCATGCTCACATCCCATGGTCCCAATCCAAAAGTATGTTTTATAGGGGCTGCATTTTGAACAGTGTCTATGCCTCCGTCGCTAAATCTCCATACTGTATAGTCAATCGGGTCAGTTGTACTTGTTGTATTTTCAAAAGTAATTTCAACAGGGTGACAGCCTCCAGTTGTGTCTGGCAATACCATTACTTGAACTTCTGGTGGCCAAGAAACCGTGGTATAATCTGTAGCTGAAGGAGAGCCACACACTTCTTTCAGAATCAAAGTATATTCAACATTTTCAAAAGTTGGTTCTACGGTTATGTTTTGTGTATTTCCAAGAAAGATACCATTTTCATACCATTCATAAATATAATCGCTACTTCCGCCCCCACCTTGAGCTTTCAAAACTGCAGTATCACCAATACAGACGATTGTATCTGCGGAAATCATATCAACAAACAATGCTTGAGGTTGATTAATTTGAATATCTTCATTTACAATACATCCATTAACATCAGTTATCGTCAAAGTATGCGTCCCAAAAGCCAAATTATCAGCCGTTTGTGTATCTGAATCAGAGTTTGACCAGCTATAAAAATAAGGTTGTGTACCTTGTGTAACAACTGCAGTTGCTTGACCATCAGATCCACTATTACAAGTTACATCTTGAACATTGGTCCACTGAACCTGCATACCAGGGATTTCATCAACAACAACCGTTATTGTATTTTGACATCCCACGTCAGATGATACAACACATTCATACGTTCCTGCAGATAATCCTACAGCCTGACTTGTAGTTTGTTGATTTGGGTCGTTCCATTGATAGGTAACATTTCCTAATTCAGGTACCATGCTTACTGTTGCTGTACCATCGTTTCCACCAGGACATGAAACCAAGGTTGATGACGTTGGGTAAGTAGCTGGAGTATCGCCAACAACTACAGTTGCTGAAGAAGAACATCCCATACCATCTGTCATATTTACGACGTAAGTTCCTGCTGAAACACCATTCACAACCTGATCTGTAGAACCCAAAGCTGGCCAGTTATAAGTATAAGGGGATTGTCCTGATATAGGAGTTGCGCTCACACTACCAATTCCAGCAGAACAGATATCATCAATTACAGTTGCCGTAACACTTGAGCTTACACCTGTTATAAATGATGTATCTGATACAGCACCAACCTGTGAATTACATGAAGCCCCAGCTACAGACATGAAGTAGCCTCTGGTTCCTGGAACAACAGAGTTAATAACCAAGTTACCATTATTATAAGGATAAGTATTCCCATCTGTGTCCTTCCATTCAAAACTAGCATTGCTTTCAAGAATTGGAAAAAAAGGAATATTGCTAATTGTATAAGCTGTTGTATTATTTGGAGCAGTTGGTTGATAACGTACGGCATCATTTGAAGCTGACCAGACAGTATTATTTCTTCCAGGTGTTGTGTGTGCTACTGTTCCCGATGCATTTTGTACACCTTGAATTGCTAAACTACTGTTCCAAGTAGGTGATGTAGGTTTAAAAGAAATATAATATTCAATGATGTTTGAAGTTTCGTAGAATACCACAGCCATATAATTACATTCTGCAGTAGAGAACATAGGAATATTTGAATATACAACCACAAATTGTCTATTAGGTGCTGTACCCATAGATTGATAAGCAATAACACCGCCTTGATTTGGATTAATATCGTGATAACATAACATTGCTGCATTTCTTGCGTCACCAGGTGCCCCAGTAGATGGCAAAGGATTTCCGTTTAACGACCAACCGTTATATCCATTTGCTTTGGATAAATCAAAAGAAATCATTCCATTTGAACCAATAAGACATTTATTATAGTCGATACCGTAAAAATTGAAGACAAATCCCATTGGTATGACTCCTGAAAATTTGTCATCTGTTAATGAAACATAAGTTGGATTGTCTAATAGCAACCCTACATCAAGACCACCAGAAGCGTTGCCACAGTTTTCAATGGTTATACTTGTTCCTACACAAAATGTACCATCATCACCAACACATAAAGTGTTTTGAGAGAAACTATATGGAACAATCATTAAAAATATAAATATGATTCCTTTTTTAAACATCTATTTTAAAATATTTTTTCACTTGAAAAACGTAACTTTATTGCTTTTGGTTGCTTTTAATCTTAATAAAGTTTTAATATTTTTTAAACTTTAACTAATCTTGCTTAATAAATTCGTGAATTTTATTTGCATATTGTTCGTAACCAATAAAGGTTGGTACATCGCTGTGTCCTGCCCCCAACACTTCAATTTTTCTTTTCCAGCTATTATAATGGTTGTTATAAACTAATCTTCCGTGCGATTCAATTGATAAAAAATCGTCATTAATTCCATGAATCCACAATAAAGGAACAACACATTGCTTAATTTGTTCAGCATTATCAATTTCAACATCTACAAAGTATGAAGCGGGCATATTTACTAATGATGCATCTTGAACCATCACTTCGCTACTTGCAAATGGAGCTTCCAAGATTAATTTACTGGGTTGTAATGCAAAAGTACTATTGCTCGCAATACGTGTTGCTGGAGCACTACCAAGTGAATAACCATAAATAACCAATCTGTCATTTGTTACTCCTTTGTTTTTCAACCATTTTAACGCACCATTTGCTGCTTCATACATATTTTCTTCAGTTGGTTTTCCGTCCGACATTCCATATCCAGGATAATCAAACATCAAAACACCGTATCTGCCATTTCCTCCAGCGTATCTTAATAATTTCTGTCGATTCCAGTAATTATCCATGTGTTTAGCATTACCATGGCAATATAAAATAATGGTATCTTGTGAGAGTTGACTTTCTTTTCCTACATAGATTGCAGCAATGTTTAACTCCTCGCCATTATCAATAATTTTATACTTGAATTGATGAATATCTTCTTTGGGAACAAAATAACTATTCGGTAAATCTGATAATTCACCGTCACTATAATTATCGAGTAAATATGCTTCTACTTTTTCTCCATTAAATAGAAAACTATCCAGTCTTTTTCTACATCCAACAGAGATAAACAAAAACCCAATAAATAGAAAGCCAATTAATTTTTTCATCTTCTAAAATTTTCTTGTAAATCCTAAATAAATTCCTGTTGCTCCCGTTTTACCTGTCGCACTAATATAATCCAATACAACATTCTCGTTGGACGAAAATGGGGCGATTAGTTTTACTTCGAACTTAAAGCTCCACATCTTCCAGTTTAAATCATGCCCAATATTTAACATTGGGACGACCCTTGTTGTTTGTCTTTGTTCGTGAGCTTTCGTTCCGTTCAATTCATACCAAGTTCCTATTCCGATATACAGTGCATTGGAAGGTGGTTTTCCTCCACTAACCATTAAATCATCTTGAACTTGGGAACGTTCATTATATTTCCAATAATAATGCGCATCCAATTGCGGCCAAAATTTAAAATTCTTTGTCGGGAAATCCAATGCTGTATTAAATCCCAACATTCCTGAAAAACCATGTTTTGAGTCTTTACTTTTCCAAAACCCATAACTTGCTCCCGCTCCAATTTGCGCAACGCCAAAAAACGCTCCTGTTGTGTACCAACTACCATGAACAGTAAGTTCATTTGTAATTCCTCTACCATAAGTAATTGAAGTAAATGGAATTGGCATAACAGAAACTCCTGGAATTTTAGCAAGCGGTCCTCCTAAATCAACAGAAATAGCATTTTCATTTTTAGCTAAAGGCACTACAAATCTAGTTGGTCCACAAGAGATCAATCCTAAAATCAATGGGATAGTTATTAGTGTAAATCTTGTTTTTATCATAGTATTTACTAAACTGGAATACAAATATAACTGATTCGTCACATAAACCCATAGGAAATATTTCGAAAAAATAGATTACTGTTAATGTTTATGGAGTCGAAGAGCTAACAGATAGAATTTTTCCATTGTAAAATCTTGCACCATTCAGAGAAAAATCGACAATGTATTCTGCCATTTCAGAAGCAGTTACTGGCGCTTCACCATCTGGAAAAGCTTTCTCGAACATTTCGGTTTTGACAGCACCTAAGCACAAACAATTCATCTTTATTTTTGAATTTTTATATTCTTCAGCAAATAGCTCTGTAAAGGTTGTTAAGCCAGCTTTTGAAGATGTATAAGCAACTAACCCTGGAAATTTAACACTTCCTTGAATAGCTCCCATCGTTGAAATATTTAAAATATGTCCCCCATTTTTTTCCATTTTCGGGATAAAAAATTTTGTTGCCCAGATTAATCCAATGGAGTTTATTTGATAACTTTTCTTTAAATCATTTTCTGTTAACTCTAAAAAAGGTTTTTTTATTAAAACCCCAGCATTATTAATTAAAATATCAACGGTTGGAATGTTTTGGAAGATTTCTGAAAGATTTTTATGAATATTTTGAGATGATAAATCAAAATGATAAAAAGATATGTTTTCTGCATTGAATTTTTGTGACATTACCTCGACGTTTCTCGACAAAGCAACAATGTGATTCTCCTTATTCTGAGACAATTGCAAAACAATCTCCTCTCCTATTCCTCGACTCGCGCCAATTACAACAATCGTTCTAAATGTCATACGTAATCTTAACTTTTTCACTCGTTGGATGCGCTTGGCAAGTCAAAATAAAACCTTCTTGAACTTCTTCTTTTGAGAGTGTATAGTTTAGATCCATTTTGGCTGAACCTTCAACTACTTTAGCTTTACAAGTACTACAAATTCCTCCGCGACAAGAATAAGGAGCATCCATTCCATACGATTCAGCTTCTTCTAAAATTGTGTCACCATCAGCTACCAACTCAAACGTTTCCTCTTCTTCATCAAGGATTACTGTTACTTGCGATATACCATTAAAGTCAGACTTTTCATTATTTGAATTAATTGGCTCTAAACTTACAGGTGTTGTAAATAACTCGAAATGAATCTTATCATCAGAAACGCCTAATTTTTGTAAGGCATTTTTTGAATGAATGATAACAGCCTCTGGTCCACAAATGTAGAAGCCATTAATTTCATCAAGATTCAAATTTTCTTTAAAATAATTTGCCATTATCTCTTCTGTCATCATTCCAAAAAGAACTCCATCCTTTTGTTGTTCAGAGAAAATGTGTGTTACATTTACCTTATCTTTGTCGAAATCCTGCAATTCAGATTCAAACATGATTGATTTATCATCTCGATTTCCATAAATCAAATCCATTTTCGCGCCATCAGTTCTTTGAATCATTTTAGCAATTGAGAGTATAGGTGTAATTCCACTACCAGCTGCAATTCCAACAAAATGTCCTTTTACCTCATCAATTGTAAAATCGCCCATTGGCTTACTAACAATGACTTTTTGTCCAACCTTAGCATTTTGGTTAAAGAATTTAGAAACATAGCCATCTTCAACTTCTTTAATTCCAACAGAAAGTGGTTCATTAACGTCGCTACAAATTGAATAAGATCTTTTGACTTGATTTCCGTTAATATTTACCTTTATGTTTAGGTATTGACCTGGTTCAAATAAATATTTTTCACTATGTAATAGAGGAACTTCGAAACTAACTTTTACAGCTTGGTCAGTCAGACGTTCAATGTTACTAATTTTTAATTCTGTACTGAAGTTTTTATTTGTTGATTCTCTAGAAATTTGCTTTTTTAATTCTTTTTTACCAAAAAGCGTTTTAAATAGCCCCATAATTTAAAATAATTTAGTGCTTTCTTACCATTCGTCGTACGACACAATTAATTTATCAGTTTTTGGGTGAGATTGACAAGTTAAAATATATCCTTCGCTTACTTCATCTTCTTCTAGCGCATAGTTCACATCCATAGAAACTTCTCCTTCCAATACTTTTGCTTTGCAAGTTGAGCAAACACCACCCTTACATGAAAATGGTGCATCAACTCCCGCATCAATAGCAGCATCCAAAATACTTTTACCATCACTTGATAGGTTTAGATAAAACTCTTCATCATCTAAGATTACTGTTACGTTTGATTCAACTTTATCCGTATTTTGGGAAACTTCTTTTTCTCGATTTTGTTCACTTTCTTTTTGTTGAGTATCGAATAACTCGAAATGAATTCTATGTGAATCGTACCCCGCAGCTTCAAAGATTTCTTTAACCGCAAAAATCATCGGTTTTGGTCCACAAACAAAAACTTCGTCAAATTTTCTGCCTTTAAAGAAAGTTTCTCCAAAAAGCTCGATTTTTTCTTTGTCAAGTCTCCCCTCTTGCAATTCATTTCCGACCTTTTCGCGACTATAAACATAGACCAATTCAAATCGGGTCAAGAATTTATTTTTAAGCTGTTCTAAATCTTCTTTAAAGATAACATCATTAAACCCCTTATTTCCGAATACCAGAGTAACGGTACTTTTCGGAGCTGTTTTAAGAATTGTTTTAATATGAGATATAATTGGTGTAATTCCACTTCCAGCAGCAAAAAATATAAATCTTTTATCCGTATTTTCGTCAATATCAGTCGTAAAAACCCCCGAAGGCGTCATTACTTCCAATTTATCACCAACTTTAAGTTCTTTGTTCATGTACGAAGAAAAGATTCCGTACGGTTGTTGTTTTACAGCGATACGAAGTATATTTTCATCCTGAGCAGTACAGATTGAATACGAACGTCTTATTTCTTCACCATTGATATTGGCTTTAAAATTAAGGTGTTGACCTGCTCTGTAAGAATATTCACTCTTCAGTTCTTCAGGCACTTCAAATTCAACCGAAACAGCATCCTCTGTTTCTCTAATGATATTTTTAACTTTTAGGGTATAAAATTTTGGTTTCTTCATGGGTCTTAACCGTTTTCAAACGCAAAAATAACAACTATTTCAACATTTTCATAGCGATTAAGAATTTTTGGGTAATTTTTTCCTGACTTTAAATCTTATCAATGCATTTTTACATGCATAAGTTTGTTAAGTCATTTGATTAATTCTAGTTTATTACAGCATTAATTTTTTCCCACAGTACTCTGTCAAACCCTGAAACGTCAAAAAAAGTATTACCTAAATTAGAAGCTTCTCCCATTCTTACTATTACCATATTTTTACTCGGAATCACATAAATTCTTTGGTCATCTGCTCCAGCAGCAGCGTACATGTCAGCAGGTGCATTGGGAACTAAAAATTCTTCATATACCGTTTGCTCACCAGGAATCATGAAGTTGGCATTTCCGTTTAACCACCAAAAATAGCCATAAGATGAGTTTATATTTTGCGATGTGCTAACGCTTTCGTTAAAATAAGTTTCGTTTATAATTTGCTCATTTTTCCATCTTCCTTTATTTAGAGCCAAAAGACCAAATCTTGCCATACTTCTTGTGTTACTGTGGTATATTTTAAAAATAGGACCAAAATTCCAATAACCTGTCATTCCGATTTTGTCTCCAACCTTTTGATTGAAATAAATTTCAAAACTTTGGTTAGTAGATTCTTCAACAACATCAATCAATTTTTGGAATACATTACCATAAGCCCACCTTGTGCCTGCATCTGCAACATAAGTAAGATTTGGTTTTATGACTAATTGATTAGATTCATCTATTCCTGATGTCATCGTCAATAAATGTTTTATTTTAATTAAATCTTCCTTTTCTATTGGCATGTTTGTCCATTCCACTCCTAAATATTCTGATGCTTTATTGTTTATTTCCAATAAACCATCCTGTTGTGCAATTCCTATAGTTGTTGCCACTAAGGTTTTTCCTGCACTGTTCCATTTCCATTCAGCAGAAGAATTATGGCTGTTAAAATATTCTTCCATAACAATTCGTCCATTTACAAGTATCATAAATGATTTTGTATTGTTTTGAGCAAGAAAGTTTTTTAAATCTACAATTGCATCTTCATTCCAATTCAATTGTGTTGTAGAGGTTGTTTCCCATTCAGAGCTATAATTCGTTGGGAAATACATTGAAGTATCAACAATCTTTTCTGTCGTTTGGTCATCTTTGTTGCAACTCATTAGTGACAAAAGAAGGAATAATAATATGCTTATATTTTTCATAAATCTTTAAGTTTTATTTTACAGTTAGTCTTCTTAGTTTTAATTTAAATTGAGCCGAGTTGAATCCAACAATTCTTACTTTCACCTAAGATAAAGTTAAAGTAAAAGTTATATTTTGACAAGTTTTTTTTAAAAAAAATCTTAAAAGACAATTAGTTAAATCACATTATTAATGATCGTTTTCCGACTCATTTTTTCCATTCTGAAACCAGTCAATCGTGTCTTTCAATGTTTTTTCCAACTCTGTTTTACGATGATTTAATGTTTTAACAGCCTTTTCAGAATCGATATTTTTGTTTCCATCCAAAAGAATATTTAAATAAACATTATCAAAAATCGGGTCTTTTTTCACTATTCCTGAATAGATTCTAATAAAAGGAATCCCAATTCTACCTAAAAATGCAGGAACTTCAATTATTCCTCTTTTTTTACCTTTAATTTTCAAGATTATATCTGACAGTTCTTTCAAAGTATGATAATTTCCACCAACGATGTATGTTTCACCAGACTCCCCTGTTTCAATTGTTTGAATAGTTGCATCTGCAACATCTCTTACATCAACGAAATCAAATCCGCCTTTTAACATAACAGGAAATAATCCACGATGAATGGCTTTGATAGCACGCCCCAACTTTGAAGGCATATAGTCGTGTGGACCAATTACAGCGGTAGGACAGATAATGGAAACGTTTTGACCACCTTGCGCTGCTTCTATTGCTAACAAATGTGCGTCGCGCTTGGTTTGATCATAAAAAACAGAGTTTTCATCCACAAACTCTCTTTCTTCAGAAATCGATAGATTGTAGGGTTTTTGTTTATAAACGTGAATTGAACTGAAATGAATTATTTTTTTAATATTCATTTCTTTTGAAATATCAAAAATATTTTTTGTGCCTTGAACATTAACATCATATAATTGCTGATCAAATTTATAGCCCAAACGAATTAATCCCGCAGCATGAATAACAACATCTTGATTTTTCAGTAATAACCGCAATGAATTAATGTCTAATAAATTTCCTTTTTGGATGATTAATGGTAAACCCTCCAAACTTTTCGTAGAGTTTCTAACAAGAGCGGTTACTTCATGTCCTTGCTCGATTAACTTTCTACAAAGTACGCTTCCAATATGACCTGATGCTCCAGTAATTGCGATCTTCATAAGAACAAAATTAAACTAAAAGTTCTTGTTTGCAATAATTCCTACATCAGCTCCGATATATTTCCATCGGTTAACTACGGGAAAATTAATTTCTACAAAACCAGCGGTCGGAAATATAATGTCTTCTCCAATAAGATGGGAAGCAAAATATGAAATTGCGTTATTATGACCTATCAGTAAAACGTTTTCTTTAGCGTCATCAATAGATTTTATTAATTCTAGTAATTCTTGCTGGTCTGCATAATAAATTTCCTTTATAAAACGAATTGACTCTATTTCAATATCATTTTTAATTCCTTCGAAAGTTTGTTTGGTGCGTTTTGCTGACGAACACAAGACTGTAAGAGTCGTTTTCTTAGATACTATGTTTACAAAAGCTCCTAACTGATTGATTTGTTGATTTCCTCTTTGACTTAACTCCCTATTGAAATCACTTCCAGTTGTAGAAAAACTTTCTGCTTCTGCATGCCTTAACAAAAATAATTTCATAATATCCTTAAAAGTTAAAATATTGTCAAAATTTGTTTGTTGCAAAGTAATCTAAAAAAACCTGTATATTTGCTATTTATTTTCAATATTGGCATACTTTATGATAAATATTGAATCAAAGTTAAAAGTTTTTAAAATGAAATATATATTATTCAGTTTTTTATTCCTTACAGGAACTATTTTTGCTCAAAATGACAAAAAATCAGATGACATTCTAGATAAACTATCTAACAACATCAAAGGGTTAAATTCATTTTATATGGAATTTTCCATTAATATAAATAATCCAACAACAGGTGAAAACACCAATGAAAATGGCTCTGGATATGTTCAAGGAGAAAAGTATTTTGCAACATTTGGAAGCACTGTTTTAATTTCAAACTCTGTTAAGACTTGGACAGTTATTAAAGATGAAAAAGTAACTTATCAAGGAGATGTTGATGAAAACGATGAAACCTTAACTCCAAAAAAGCTTATGACCATTTGGGAAGAAGGTTTTAAAAGTAAATATTCTAAAGAAATGACAGTTATTGGTAAGAAAGTTCATGAAATTAACTTATACCCAATCAATCCTGGAAAGGTAAATTATCACACCATTACAGTTTATGTTGATGTTGCATCAAACGATTTGGTTCGTGCAATTATGAAGACAAAAGATGGAGGTATTATGACATATACAATCACTAAATTTGAAAAAAACAAAGCTGTTACGGACAGTAGATTTGTTTACAACCCAAAAAATTATCCAGGTTACCAGTTGATTAGAAATTAATGATTGAAAATTGAAAAATTAATTTGCATTAATTCTTCAGTACTTTTCTTGTGAAATTTCCTTCAGGTGTTTCAATATTAATGAAGTATAAACCAGTGTTTAATTCTCTTAAATCAATCTTTATATTGTTAGATTCATTTGTTGAAGAATAAACAATTTCTCCTAGTGTATTAATTACTGAGACATGGTTTATTTGAGTCGTTCCGCTTGATACATAAATAAAATCCTGTGTTGGATTAGGATAAACATCAAATTGAATGGATTCTTTTTTAACTGAAAGCGGGTCATTTGTTCTCACATAAACATCATCTAGATATAATTTGAATCCGTCGAAAGTTGTATTCACAAATGCAATGTAGATTTCTTGATTAACATAATCATCCAACAACTCTTGACGCTCTGTCCAAAATGGAAGCTCGTTACTCACCACGACTAAAGTATCTGTAAAATCGGTGATATTATTTCCAGTTGTAGAAATCATCACTTTGTAAGAGTCAGGAAAAGAAGAGTCGTGAGATTTTGCTTTCCATGAAAAATAGTTGCTTTCATTGCCTACAAGCAAAAGCGGTGTAATTAACCATCGGTCTGCTCGGTTAACAGGATTAAAAAACGAAGTACTTGAAACAACGCCATTTCCGATACTGTCAGGGTCTTCTTTTAGAATCCAAGCCTCGGTATATTCAGATACAGAAGGTGCTGGAGTGAAACCATCGTTATTAATGAGTTCCCAAGTATCTAATGAGTTCCCGAGATCAAAAGAATCAAACAAAAGTGTATCTTGAGAAAAACTAATATTACAAAAAAAAGGTATAAAAATTAGAAACGCGTATTTCATTTGTTGCTTTTTGTTTTATCATTAAAAGACAAAAATAACAAATTCATTAAAATAAACGTCTTAATTTCTCTATTGCTCTATAAGTTTTAACTTTTGCGTTATTCTCAGAAATATTTAATATCTCGCCAATTTCTCTATACGGTCGGTCTTCAAAATATCGAAGTTCAATTAATTGTAAGTCGAGACCATTTAACTGACTTAGTGCTTCTTCTAATCTTTTTCTATTAAGAATTTTTGTTTCATCAGAAAACACTTCCATAAAGATTGCAATATGGATATTTTTGATATTAATTTCCCGTTTTCTACGTTTATCTCTGAAAGATTGATTTATTTCGCTTTTTGCGATTCTATACAGCCATGAAGATAGCGGAATCCCTCTGTATTCGTATTTCTCTATGTTTTTGATTGCTTTTAGAAATACTTGCGAAGTCACATCGTCAGCGGTTTCTTCGCATATAACGTGTTGTACAACGTAGCGAAATATTTGCTTGTAATATTTCTTATACAACGGACCAAAGTGCTTTGGATTTTCTTTTGCTTTGTTTATCCATTCCAACTCAGAGAAGAGCATTTGTTCAGAATGATGATAAATTGGGTTTATACTTCTCATGGTTTTTGGGTTTTACAGTTTGTTTATGGGTTTAAAACTGTCGCTTGCAGACAGGAAGTGAAAAAATAAATAAAATTTATTATTATTTTCACTTGATTATATAACGTACAAATTACAGAATTATTTTATATTCGTAAATAATCATTGGACTTTTTAACAAAATTAAACGTAACTATCCGAAGATAGTAGTGTTATCTTTTTTAAAGCTAAGAAATATTTTAAGGGCAATAATAACTTGAACCAGCATCAGCAGGTATATCGCTACAAAAACCTAATACAGCTGTATAAGGTCCCGAACATAATTCTTTAAGTGAATACGAATTTAATGCACCCCACGTACCGAGGTTGGTCACTTCTGACTTAACTTGAATGAGTGTATATCTTGAAGAAAAGATACCCATAGCACCTTCTACATTTGAAAATGTAGGTTTACTTTGCGCTACTGAAGATGAAGGAGCATTTGTTAAAATATACGTTTGTAAATCTAACGAAGCTGCTGTTAAAACCACATCAAATCCCCTAAATCTTCTACTTATAATATCACTTGTTTTAGCAGGAATCGAAGCTCTTAAATGTTCATAAAAGGGTTCTCCTGCTGCAAAAACAGTTCCTGTACCACTTACTATACTTGAAGCATTAATTGATCCCAGATTCCATAAAACTGATTTATTTGTAGAACCTGAAGCCGTATATTCTTCGTAATTGAATACCAATTGCATTTTAAAAGAAGCTGCATTACCACTCGAAAATGAAATTGGCGTACCTGTGTATTCTGGGTTTGTAGGACTATTAGACATAAACGCATACGATTGATTTGGCAATGGCGATTTTAGGTTAACACCTTCAACCAAGCGAGTTTGACCACTGATTTCGTATTTTCCGTTGTCTATGACAACGTTCAATCTGTATAATGCATCTTCCCTTAGCTTATTTGAACCTGTTATTGGTACTTTGAAAAAGTATAACTTTTGCTCAGGAGCATAAAAAACACCATTTTCTTTCTTATTTTGAATAGTTGTATCTTGCAAGACCCATTCTCTTACAACACTTCCTCCTACTACTTCTTGGACCACAGCTTCTACATGGTCGAAGTAATGCAAAGATGGATTTTGTGCAAATTCTAGCGCATCTCCTTCTTTTAAATAGGTTTTATTTAATTTCATGAATTGATACTCTTTCCCTTGGTCAAGTAAAAAATGGATAATCGGTTTTTCCTCATAATCTCCATTCACACTAAACTCTGTGTCACAGCTAGTGACAACTGTAATCAATAAAATTAAAATAAATATATTTCTAAACATAATGTTCTATAAAAAGCGTAAAGCTACAAAAATAAGTGTAAGAATTTAATGCGTAAACTCATTAATCATTACCACTTACACAATCACGATTATCTCACACGATTCATTCCCATCGCATGTAAGATAAATTTCGGTAATGATTTTGTTGGATCTTTTCCTTTTAAATTAATGTACCACCCCAGTTTCTTCATAATTGGAACCTTATGTGTTTCTACGAACTCAATCCATGTACCATCAGGGTCTTCGATATAAGAGAACCTTCCTCCAGCCTCGCCCATATCGAATGTTGCTCCACTATCAACAGTAAAAGGAAAACCTGCTGCTTCACATTCTTTTTGAAGTTGATCCATGTTTCTAACATCAAAACACAAATGGATAAACCCCCAATCTCCCCAAAAGCGGTCTTGAAAAATCTTTTTACAATCGGTTCTTTCAATAGATTGAATCAATTCAATTTTTGTTGGACCCAATAATGGTGCAAATGGACCTTGTCTAACTTCTGGATGGGAAAGCAAAACTCTTCTTACTTTCTTATCACCTTGAGGCAACTCTAAAAAACAATCAAAAACATCCGTTTCATCATATTCTACAGTAGTATAACCAAGAATATCGGCATATAATTTTTTGGCTTTATCAATATCGCTCACACCAATCATAACGCCACCAACACCACCTGTTTTACCTTCAAACTTGGTTTTTTTAAATACAGTAAACTCTTGAACCACATTGAATATATTTCCATTTGGATCTTCTACGAAAAAATGTGGTTCACCGTGTGGTGTTGTTTTTAATTCGCCAAGTAATTTTGCGCCATTTTTCTTCATGTATTCATAAGAACCTTTTACATCTCTCGACTTTATTCTTCCGATATACAGTCCGTAATCGCCTAATTGAATATCGAAATTTGCTTTTTCTGTATTTCTACTTGTAAATTGCCAGATTTCAAATCCACCACCACCTTCCATCGACATAGCTAATGTTGCGGTACGAGAATGAACTGTATCTCCAGTATATCTTGTCATCAAAGGAGCTTCTGCTGCCTCTTCAAAGATTCTAATATCAATTCCAAAGAATTTTCTATACCATTTCCAAATTTCTTGGACATTTGGTACTCCAATACCCAATTGTTGAATTCCGCATATTACTTTTTCCATATTTTTTATTTAAAAAGCAAAGATAATATACTTTTTGGAATGTTATCAGAAGTTTGATTGGAAGTCAAATGTTTAAAATTGCAGGGATAGATGTGTTCTAACCCTGCAACTTTAAATTCACTAATTATGCATGATGATTCCAGAGTAAACTGGCCTTTCGTTTGGTAGTGGATTATAAATTTGAACTTTCCAAACAAATGCTTTTTCGGATGCTGTCATTTTGCCAGTTCTTTGGTTTATTCCATCCCATTGATTTGCGGCATTGTCAGACGTAAATACAACTTCTTTTGTTATTGGGTCAACAATTGTCAAGTTAAACTTCACATCTCTCTGTGTTAAAGAATACGGCATAAATGTTCGATTTCTTGGATCCGTACCGTTTGGAATAAAAGCATCTACAGCCATTAAATTATAATTTTCTCTGATATTAACAACTTGACTTGTTTGAGCTTTGCATCCATTGTTGTCTTGAACAGTTAATTTCACATCATAATCTCCTTTATCAAAGAAATTAAACACTGCACTTTGAGTTGTAGATTCACCTTTTTCGTCAAAATTCCATTTGTAAGATTTGAAATTCCCAAGTGCACTAAAATTAACTACAGGAAGTCCATCCTCAAAAATATTTGCTTCAAATGTAAAGCCTACGCCTGGCATTTCAATCACTTTAACAGATGATTTACCAATGGTTTCTCCTCTTTCATTAACAAATGAGATTAAAGTATTTTCATTTACTTTAATTGAGGTTTTTTCCCCAGAAGAGAGTTCTCCCTTATCAAGTATTCCGCCAAATTCATCAGTACCTATATAATAAACGATTTCATTTTCTGTACCTTTATTAGAGATGGTCAATACCTCTCCTTTACAAATTTCGAATGCAGACAATTCACCTGTGATATATGATTTTGAAGGGTGCTTAAAAATTGGAGTACCTGTTTTATAATTTGGGGTATGCGTTTGGTTATCTAAACGAATTGTTGATCCATCTGTGTTCTCTTCAGAAACGATATCTACATTTGTATTTACAGTTTCAGCAATAGGAGTATTATTGTTTACAATTGGTTTATCATCTCCAAGTTGAATTGAATTTTGTTCTATTACTTCAATTTTTGTTTCATTTTGTGTTGACACCAAATTCTTCTCAGTAACTTGAGTGGTACTTGAAGAAATGTTTTCTATTTCTGCTTCTTGATGGTTCACAGTCCTTGTTTCAGTTTTGCTTTTTGGTGATAGAATAAAAATTGCAAATCCAATAAAAGTAACGCCAGCGACTGCCCATTTCAAAGTAGTTCGTAATCCAGAAGGTGGGGAAGGAACGCCAATCTTAGGGCTCAATGCTTCCCATGCTTTTGGATTGTACGGAACTTCATAATTTTGAAGTTTTTCTTTAAAAATATTTTCTAAATTATTTTTCATTTAGTTTTTCAAATTTCCTATTTAGTATTTCTCTTAAATTTTGTTTTGCCTTTGCTAGGTTTGATTTTGAAGTACCTTCACTAATTCCTAAAATTTCAGCCACTTCCTGATGCGAATAATTCTCAATTACATAAAGATTGAACACCGCTTGGTATGCTGGCGACAATTTTCTAATTGCCTCCATTGCATATTCTGCTTTAATTTTTGTTAAATCTTCATTAAAATCATGTTCTTGTTCTTCATATTGGGTATTAAATACAAAATCTTCATCTGAAAGCCATGGTCTTCTTTGCCGTTTTCTTATTGCATCGATTGAAGCGTTAACCATAATTCTCCTTACCCAACCTTCAAATGAGCCTTTAAAATCAAATTCACCTAGTTTATCAAAGATCTTTATAAAACCTTGTTGGACAACCTCTTGAGCTTGGTCTTGGTCTTTTGTATATCGCATACAAACCCCCATCATTTTACCGTAGAACTCTTTAAACAACTTCTCTTGCGCACTTTTCTCATGCTTCACACAACGCTTAATTAAATCTTTGAGTTGCTCGTTATCCACTTTTTGTTTCTCTTTAATGACGTTCTATTATAAATAGGGTTGCTTTTTGCAATTACAAAAGTATTAAATTCTAAAAATTATTTCAATTTTATCATGTATAATGTAAAATATAAACTTTCCTTTCAACATTCTTTCATTCTCAAAGTTTAATTTGTATTTTTGCACCATCAAAAAACCAAAATAAAAATTAAAATAAATATATGAAAGTAACAGTTGTTGGAGCAGGAAATGTTGGTGCTACTTGTGCAGACGTTCTTGCCAAAAGAGAAGTTGCCAACGAAATCGTATTAGTTGACATTAAAGAAAATTATGCTGAAGGTAAAGCATTGGATATTTGGGAAACATCTCCAATCCTTATGTATGACACAAGAATTATTGGTTCTACAAATGATTACTCGAAAACCGCTAATTCGGACGTAGTAGTTATTACTTCAGGTATTCCTAGAAAACCAGGAATGTCAAGAGACGATTTAATTGCTACCAATGCTGGAATTGTTAAGTCAGTTACAGAGCAAATCATTAAGTATTCTCCAAATGCTAAAATCATTATCGTTTCAAATCCGTTAGATGTGATGACTTATGCTGCTTATTTAACTGCAAAGGTTGATCCTTCACACGTATTCGGTCAAGCTGGAGTTTTAGACACAGCACGTTACCGTTCTTTTTTAGCGTTGGAATTGAATGTATCACCAAAAGATATACAAGCAGTTTTAATGGGAGGACATGGAGATACAATGGTTCCACTTCCACGTTATACTACTATCGGAGGAATTCCTGTTACTGAGTTAATTTCTGAAGATAAATTAAATGCAATTATCGAAAGAACAAAAACAGGCGGTGGTGAAATTGTAAAATTATTAGGAACCTCTGCTTGGTATGCACCAGGTGCTGCTGCCGCACAAATGGCTGAGGCTGTCATCCGTGACCAAAAACGAGTTTTCCCTGTTTGTGCATGGTTACAAGGTGAGTATGGAATGAGTGATATTTATTTGGGAGTTCCTACAATTCTTGGAAAAGACGGAGTTGAAAAAATCATTGAACTAAAATTGAACGATGATGAAATGGCTTTGTTAAACCAATCTGCAAATCATGTAAGAGACGTAATGAAAGTATTTGATGATATGAATGTAATTTCATAAAAACAAAAGCATATTTAGAACTTAAGGAGGTGTTTTCGGACACCTCTTTTTGTTTTTATGACTCGCAGTTTTGTTATATACGAGAAAGATATGACTGTAATATGATTGTCGCACTCACCTCATCCAGAATACCTTTTTCCCGTCTTTTCTTTTTGGGAACACCGCCACGAATTAAAGCATCCATAGCTAATTTTGATGTAAAGCGCTCATCCATCATTATAATTTCTATATCAGGAAATTCTTTTGTTAAAGCCTCTTTAAATAATCTTACGTTCTCAGAAGTATGTGAATCTTCCATATTTAAACGCTTTGGTTCGCCCAAGACAATTTTTCCAACATTCTTTTCAACTACAATCTTTTTTAAAAAAGTCATCAACTCACTCGATAAAACCGTTGTTAGTCCTGATGCAATAATATTATTTTCATCAGTTATGGCAATTCCTGTTCGCTTGAGCCCAAAATCGATTCCAATGATTCTCTTTTTCATTTATTTCTTAATAAATTTAGTGCTTTTCACCATAGAATCTTTGTAATATAAAGCAACAGAATAGTGTCCTGTAGCTAAATGACTAACATCTATCTGATTGTCGTTGATGTCAAACTTTCCTTCGTAAACAATTGCTCCGTTAACATTTATGATGACTATCCTGTCTAAATTGTGTTTCTCTGATTCAATAAACAGTTTATTATTAACTGGATTTGGATAAATTTTAATTTCCGACAAATCTTTTTCTTTCTCCAGATTCAACGTTGACTGCTTTACACCTAAAGTATATTCGCCTTTTAGTAGTTGATTGATAATTATTACGCCAGCTTTATCTGTCTTATTCGAGCCTGTTTTAAGTTCATAATCTATATGCTCCAGCCATTTTTCATGTTGATTAGGGCGATATAGCAGTATTATGCTGTCCTCATGGAATAATACACCGTTATAATCTTGAAGCAGTTTATTATCCAAAAATCCGTCAGGTAATGTTGTTCTGCCGTCATAATTTATTTCTCCTGTTCCGGTAAAACCATTTGAGAATAAACCATCTACTTTCCAATAACGATCAGGGGAAATTATGACATTGTCTATGAATGAGCTATCTATATATGGATCTGGTGGAATTCTACAGTGTTCAATTCTTACAAAAGAAGAGTCATTCTCTTGGTTATATTTTAATTTGAAATAGGCGTAATCAAACAATCTCATTCCATAATTGTAAACAACCATATTTTGAGCAGTAACAGCATTTAGTAAACCATGGTCTTTATTAAGATAAACCATTTTTGGATGAAAATTTAGTGTGGTTGATATTGAGTTATGTTCTCCTGAAAAAGTATAAACCTCTGACTCGTCAGACCAATCTTCTTTAACAAATGTGATTTGGACAGGAACATTATTAAACAAATTAGGTGCTTCAAAAAGTTTTTGCTGTATATAAACTTTAACTTCATATAAGTCTCCTGAAGGTTTAACTACAAAAGAATCAATCTCGAAACCATTAAACCCAGGGTTCAACACATAGCCTTCAAAAAAATCATCGGCATCAAATCCTGTATGATTGGTTAGAGCATCCCTAAAATCATAAGCATCGATATCTTTAAATGCGAACTCATTTTGAATTGCTTTTAAACCATCAAAGAAATCATTATCTCCCATGTGTGTCCTAAGGTTATGAGTCATTGTTGCACCCTTCGTATAAGTATGTGTTCCATAAGTCGCATGATGAGGAACACCTGAAAGCGGTAAGAAATCACCATCATTATAATGGGCAGTTTTTAGTACACTAATATGTTTATTTTTCAAATCATCGATATATCTATCATAGTCAAAACGATGTTCGTAAAACAGTGATTCGCTATATGAAGCCAATCCTTCATTTATCCACATATCTTCAGGTGTTCTACAAGTCACTAGATTCCCCCACCAGTGATGAGATAACTCATGAGCCATTAAAAATTCATAATTTAGATTTCCATTGACAGCAAATACTGGATACATAATCGAAGTAGCGTGTTCCATTGCTCCACCACTAAAAGGAACAACTGTATATCCAATTTTATTCCATCTATATGGTCCGTAGGCATTTTGATATATATCCATTGCCTCTTTTAAATGAATAAAAGAATTTTTCATTTTTGTAGTATCAGAAGGCTTGGCAACTAATAAAATTGGAATTTCTTGTCCATCTAAATTACTGATATAAGTCTGCTCTACCCTTGCATAAGGTGCAACACCTACGCTGGCTAAATACGAAGGTATTTCTTCATTAATCCTCCATTTGATGATGCTTTCATTGTTGACTCCGACTGATTCATCCACAATAAATCCATTACTAAACCCAGTTTTTCCTTCGGGCGAAATAATTTCAATGTCATAAGTTGCTCTTTCAACAAAATTGTCAAAACAAGGATACCAAACCCTTCCGTAATTGTGTGGGTTTGCGTTCATTCCTACACCGATGTTATAAGCGTAATCTCCTTGAAAATAGAAACCTCCGAAAGTCGATTGATCTTTTACAGGCACTCCTTTGTAAAAAACAGTTATCTCATTGATTTCATCAGTCGATAATGGCACATCAAAATATGCCCTCAACAATGTATCATTATAACTAAATGCAAGTGGAATATTATTCGAAATCACAGAGTCAACTTGTAATCTTAACAAATCTAAAGAAATACCCTCTACATTGTCCATTTTACTCTTAAAATGTATAGTTGTAGATGCAGATATTTTCTTAAAATCCATTTCAGTGAAATCAATTTTTATGTTATAATTTAGCACATCAATTGTATCACTTCTCATGTTAGCTAACTCGCTATTGGTTTGACCAAAACCAAAGCCACTAAAGCAGAAGACAAAAATTGGTATAAGAAATTTGATTTTTTTCATTTTTATAAAATTCATTTAGCAAATATACAATTATGAAATAAGCTAACCTAAAATTGACTTAATTTAAGAAGTATCATTAATTTTGTGGACATGAATACTGAATTGGCAAAGTTTTATTTTCCAGCGACTTCAGAAGACGATTTGTTTGTTCTTTGGGAAGACCAATTTTTCCAACAAAAACAGTTTTTTCTAACAAATACTCCCAATCGGACAGTATGGGAATCTAAATTGCGTAGATTGCAAAAAACTTATACTGCCTTTTTGGTTTTAACAGATCAACCAGAGGAAAATAAGTATGAATCAATGTTGAATACATCGTTTAAAGAGTTTACAAATAATTTTATTGAGGCATTCAACGAATTTCATACAACCAGAAACATCTATAAAACAAAAGTTATCCAAAGCAATACAGTAAAGGATTTACACAACACCATAATGGAGTGGCTTTCTTATGAAAATCATTTTTATCTTTTATGGTTTTATGAAGACAGTATGGGAAATGAATTACAAGTATTACGCGGAAAAGAACCCGACCCAATGTATATTTTGGCAGATTTAAAGCAAGTTTATAATGAATTTGGATTTGAAACTTTCGACGACTTAAAAACGAATTATAATAAACTACCTTTATCGCTTCAAAAAGAAGTAAAAAGATTAACTTTGCTAGCAAAAAATAATTATGCCCAAAAGATTTGAAAGTCTAAAAACGCAATTGGAACAACAAGAATGGCCTAATGTATATTTATTTAAGTTTATTGTTCCGAGTGACAATCAAACCATTGCAAAGGTAGCTAGTATGTTTGAAGAAACAGCAGATATTCAAATCCGAGCATCAAGCGGAGGAAATTATACAAGTATTAGCGTTAAAGAAATAATGATGAATGCCGAAAGCATTATCGAAAAATATATACATGCCTCTAAAATTAAAGGAGTTATTACAATATAGATTATGTTAGAGTTTGAAACTAAAGTTTTATGGATTTCATTAGCCCTTCTGCTACTTTTTATAATTGTTTATACAGTAATTCTAAGAAAATTCAAACAAAGTAAAATTGAAAAAACACTCTTTATTAACGTTCACCCTCTGGATCAAAACCCTGTTTCTGGGATTGCAACTTTATACATTGAGACGTACACACCAATAGAAGTTGAAATAAGTATTTTCCCGACAGACATGAGTTCTGTCACAGTTATTGAGAAGAAAACATTAAAAAAAGGAGCAAATATTATCAAAATAGATAGTACAAAATTTGAGAATGGATTTTACTTCTACCAAGTAATCACACCCAATCAAAAATCAAAAAAAATAATGGAAATAAGAAATGTTTAATTTTACTTTTTAAAATAATTAAGTAATTTAGTAAAATTAAATCCTATAATTTACGTTCATTAATATTGACGAATTTTTTTATATGAAACGAATATTCTTAGCAATCATTACTTTCTTTTTCGGTATTACTCTGTATTCGCAAGTTGATTTCGAACCAAAAGGTTCTTTTATTGTTGATATTGGTTTGCCAAACAACACGTCCAATCTTGCGCTAAAAGAGTTGGTACAAGGCTTGGTAATTATCAATACTGGATATCAACATACTTTTGACAACACATTTTCAGTAGCCGCCGGGATTCGTTATGGATATATGAATATCAATGAATTTAAGAATAACATTGACCTAAAAGGAGGAATCCACTATACTGGTGTGTGGGGAAAAGTTGGTCAAGAAAAATATTATGGGAATTTTGGACTCAATTATGGGGTAAGAATTGGATACAGCATGCAATTTTTTGCAACCAATAAAAATGAAGAATTAAGGGGTAAACCTTACATGAATGACGGAGGTTTTGTTGAGCCTACAATTAGCTTTGCATTAATGGCAAACGAAAGGTCGTCTTTTAGTCTAACTTTAGGCTACGCAATTCACGGGTTTACTTTAAAGGCTGACCAATTGGGAATCGAACAATTTACAGGGTTAGATAAAGATAGACTTAGTAGTCCTACATCATATTTTTCAATCGGATTTGGATATTCTTTCTTCTTCGGAAAACAATAAATTATGTCCAAACGCGAATCTATCTCTCGATATAGCCTAATCATTAAAAAGCTGAGAAGCAAACCTTCTTCATTTCAGGAAATTGCTGACTACCTTGAGTTTCAATCCGAGTTTCAAGGGTATGATTTTAATATTTCAAAGCGGACTTTTCATCGTGACAAAAACGATATACTTTCACTTTACAACATTGAAATTCTGTACAATTCGGCAGAAAAAGTTTATTATATTGATGATGAAAGCTCAGAGTTTAATGATCGAATCCTAGAAGCCTTCGATGTTTTTAATGCCCTTAATTTATCTGAACAACTTTCTAATTACATCCATTTTGAAAACCGAAAACCAAAAGGAACAGGCCATTTGAATACAATTTTACAAGCAATTAAAAGCAAAAATCTCATCCAATTTGATTATCAAAAGTTTTGGGATGAAGAACCTTCCTGTAGAATTGTAGAGCCTCTTGCTTTGAAAGAATTTAAAAATCGATGGTATTTAATTTCAAAAGACACCAAGGATAACAAAATAAAAACATTTGGCTTGGATCGGCTGTCACAGCTAATAATCTTGAGAAAATCATTTTCTTATCCCGAGAATTTTGAAATCAATAAATATTTTAAAAACTGTTTTGGTATTATCGGACCAAACGCAAAAGAACCATCAGAAATCATCTTATCTTTCACTCCTCTTCAGGGAAAGTATATCAAAACATTGCCACTTCATGAATCCCAAGAAATAATAACTGATACTGATACTGAATTTCGTATAAAACTTAAGCTATTTATCACAGAGGATTTTATTATGGAACTACTCACTCACGGTGAAACGCTAAAGGTGATTCAACCGCAAACTTTAGCTAAAAAAGTAAAGGGAAAGTTGGAAAAAGCACTTCAATCATACACAAAAGCAGACTTTCTGAATCAACGACGGTAAATTCATTTTGAATCCTTCAATAATTTTTGTATTTTTGTGTATCTTTATTTTTTTTAAAAAGCAAATAAGATTATGATTTTAGAACGTATCCGTTTCATGAAGGTTAATAAGCATAAGACGTTTAACTATACGCCTCGCTATTATGATGAACGAAAGGAAAAAATTCAAAAAATCAAGGAAAAATATAAAAATTTAGAAGACATATCTGGAGAAGAAAGAAAAAGCATTCTCAGAGAAAACATTCGTTCTTCATGGAGTGAAGCCCATAGTGCACAGTCAAAAAGTTCAAAATCTGCAAACATTAGACTAATTATTATCTTGCTTGGATTGTTATTATTGGCTTCTTATATTTTAGGATACGTTGATATGTTTACTGCCGAAGTTATTGACCTAAATTAAATCATACTTATACTCCAACAAAAACTAATGTCAGATATAATTCATTTATTACCCGATAACATCGCTAATCAAATCGCCGCCGGAGAAGTTATTCAACGCCCTGCCTCTGTTGTTAAAGAATTAATTGAAAATGCAGTAGATTCTGGTGCTACAAAAATTGAGTTACACATAAAAGGCGCAGGAAAAACATCTATTCAGGTTATTGACGATGGAAAGGGAATGTCTGAAATGGACGCACAAATGTCGTTTGAAAGACATGCAACCAGTAAGTTAAAAACAGCCGATGACTTATTTTCTTTGCAGACGAAAGGATTTAGGGGTGAAGCACTGGCTTCCATTGCCGCAATTGCTCATGTTACCATGGAAACAATTGAAGAAAAAGCAACTGTTGGGACAAAGATTGAAATCGCTGGGAGCAAAATTACCTCAAAAGAGCCTTGTACGCGATTAAAAGGAACGTCAATTACAGTAAAGAACTTATTTTTTAACGTTCCCGCAAGAAGGAATTTTTTAAAATCGGAAAATGTTGAAACAAAACACATCGTTGAAGAATTCAATAGAATTGCTTTAACACACCCTGAAATTAACTTTGTCTTTTCTCACGATGGAAATATCATCAATAGCATAGAATCAGCTAATCAAAGAAAGAGGATAGTAGATTTATTTGGGCGGAAATTCAACGAAAAGTTGGTTCCTATTGAAGAGGAAACCGATATTGTAAATATTTATGGATTTGTTGGAAAACCTGAATTTTCACGAAAAACAAGGGGCGAACAATACTTTTTTGTAAACAATAGATATTTTAAAAGCAGATATTTGCATCATGCAGTATCAAAGGCATACGAAAACCTTCTATCTTCAAGCCAATACCCTTCTTATTTTATCTATTTAGAAGTTCCTCCAAAATCTTTGGACGTTAATATTCATCCAACAAAGACAGAAGTTAAGTTTGAAAATGAAAAATTCATTTACCAAATATTATTGAGTACAATCAAGTTGGCACTCGGAAAGTTTAATATTGCGCCAAGTTTAGATTTTGAAAGAGAAGCACAATTCGACTTAACAGAAGCAGATAGGAAAAGACCCATTAATGAGCCAACAATCGAAGTAAATCCTTATTTTAATCCTTTCGAAGATAGTAAACCTCACTCTTCAAAAACTTTTAGTCGTCCTGGAAATAGTAGTATCATTAGAGGATTAAGACCTTTACAGCCAAATCGAGAAGAATGGGAGAATTTTTATAAAATTACGGAAGAGGGAGAGCACAGTAAAAACCAAGAGTTAGAATTTGATGAAAATCAAAGTTTTAATACACAAAAGATTCAGGTTCACAAGCGTTATTTATTGACTCAAATTAAATCTGGACTTCTTTTAATTCACATAAATCGTGCGAATGAAAGGATTTTATATGACGAATTGAGTCAGAACTTTATGCTTAACCCCATTTCATCACAACAGATGCTTTTTCCTTATGAATATGAGTTCCAAAACACTCAGAAATTGGAATGGGACAACAATAAAGATATGCTGAAAAGATTGGGGTTTGAATGGCAATGGAACAAAAAAACCCTTGTTTTATCAAGTATTCCGTCTATATTAAATATTGAGGCTATTCCTGAATGTTTAGATGATATTTTAGAAAAAATTACGCAACAAGAAATTGATAAAGGTGAAATTGTTCACGAATTGATTTTATCTTTGTCATCTTCTGCAACGAGAAATAGTTCAAAAAAATTAACCGAGGAAGAAATGAACTATCTGATTGAACGACTGTTTCAAAGTGAGCAGCACCAATATTCTCCAAGTGGAAAAAGGATAATGAATACCATAACAATTGATAATTTGAATAAATTTCTCTTATGAATAGTATTTTTGCAAATTTGCCTCCAGTAGTTAAAAACTTACTACTTTTAAATATAATCATGTATGTCATTACGTTTTTAGGTGAAATGCAAAGCATACAAGTCACATATTTGTTAGGTGGTTACGTTTTTAATTCACCTTTTTTTGAACCTTATCAAATTATTACTCACTTTTTCATGCATGGAGGATTAATGCATATTTTCTTTAATATGTTTGCCCTCGTTATGTTTGGTCCAATTTTAGAGCAAGTTTGGGGACCCAAACGCTTTTTTATCTTTTATGTTGCAACAGCTTTGGGTGCTTTTTTCTTACATCAACTTGTGGGCTATATTGAAGTGAATAATATCATTGGACAACTAAGGGCACAAGGATTAACAGAAATGGAATTCTTTAATATCCAAGAAAGTATCATAAATGCAAGAGAAAAAGGTCAAATGATTCAGTTCCGAGATCCACTTGTACAAAGATATAATATTGGGATTTCCGTGCCTGTTGTTGGTGCTTCTGGTGCTATTTTTGGAATATTGGTTGCTTTTGGATATTTGTTCCCAAATACAAGATTAATGTTGCTCTTCCCTCCTATTCCTATCAAAGCAAAATGGCTTGTTTTAATAATGTTCGGATATGAAGTTGTCCAAATGTTTATGGATCGTCCAGACGATAATGTAGCACATTTGGCACATATTGGTGGAGCAATTGTAGGATTTTTCATCGTTTTATTCTGGCAAAAATCAACAAAAAGATTCTATTAAAATGCAAAACAGTTTTTTAGATGAATTGAAAAATAAATGGCAATATGGTGGTATGCACATCAAATTGATATTTATCAATGCAGCTGTGTTCTTGTTGATTAAAATACTGCTTGTTTTGGGTCATTTATTTAGTACACCTGGAAGCAAGAATGTCTTTGAAAGTATAATCAATAACATCTTTACACTAAAAGGAAATCTACAAGGAATACTCACACATCCGTGGGGATTATTTACAAGTATTTTTGCGCATTTCGGATTCTTTCACCTTCTGTTTAACATGGTGTTTTTCTATTTTATTGCGAAATTCTTTTTGATGTATTTCTCCAATCAAAGATTGTTATACACATACATTTTAGGTGGAATCGCAGGTGGTCTTTTACAAACCCTTGCATATAGTGTATTTCCTCGCTATATTGAATCTGAAGTCTTAGTTGTTGGTGCTTCTGGGGCAGTCAACGCAGTTTTTATGGCAGCAGCCTTCTATCGTCCTATGGAAGAGGTAAATTTATTTGGTCTTTTTCGAGTAAAAATGATGTATCTTGCCTTGGCCTTTATACTTTTAGACCTTCTTCGAATGGGCGGTGATGACAATGTTGCGCACTTTGCACATTTGGGAGGAGCCATTTTCGGATATTTGTCAATTAGGAATATTGATTCTCCGAGCAACATTATTAACTGGTCTCAAAGGAAAGTAAGCAACATAAAAGCCCAATTTAGGGGGAAGCGTAAACTCAAAGTAAAAAAGGGCGGAAATAAAAGAACAGCAGTTAACCAAAATAATGACGATCTCTATAGAAAAAATCAAAAAAACAGACAAGAACAAATAGACGCCATTTTGGATAAAATTGCCAAATCGGGATATGATAGCTTAACAAAAGAAGAGAAGAAGATTCTATTTGATCAAAGTCAGAGATAAAAAAATACACTCTGCCAATTATCTCATTTATCTATTTTTTCTATTTTTTTACTTAATTGGTAAAAAATCATTAAATTGCGTTGATTAAAACTGAAATATGAAAACTTTAACAACGCTTTTGATATTATTAAGCTCTACTTTTCTATACGCTCAAATCACGTTAGAATCGAATAACTTTCCTGAAGCTGGAGAACATTTCCCAATCTCTAATGGTAACGGTTCATCAATAGATTACACATCAACAGGTCCCGATTTTGTTTGGGATTTTTCTGGATTGGAAGAAACATCCCAAAGTTTTGAAAACATCTTTAGCGTTTCTAGTGCTGGCGTATTTGCTGAAGCTTACTTTGGTGCTTTTGCCCCACAAGCCTACAAAGCAACTTATTATCAGCCCTACGATGGTTTACCTTTAGATCAGATTTCAGACTTTTTACCCATTTCTATCGAGTCAATTAACCTTTTTACAAAAGTGGAGACCGATAAGATTACCAGTGTTGGATACTCGCTTTCTATCCAAGGAAATCATATAGGTTTTAGAAGTGACACCATTGAAGTTGCATACAAATTACCGCTCACTTATGGCGATTCTAATGTAACCGTTGGCTATACAAACTTTGATTTTCAACAATTCTATGATGGTCAATTTATTCAACACCGTGTTGTAACAACTATTGTTGATGGATATGGTGAACTGACAACACCTTACGATTTTTATCCTGATGTAATTCGTGTAAGAAAAAATATTGCAGAACAAGATTCACTCAGAATTGTAATTGATGTTATGGGGTTTCCTATTGACCAATGGGTTCCGATAAATAGAACAATTTCTCATTATGAATGGTGGGACAATGTTAATCACCGACCAGTTGTAAGGGTTGAAACGGAAAGGATTGCTGGGAATGAAACGGTTTCCAGATTAACTTATTTCAACAACAATGTCTGGGGAATTGACAAAAACAATCTTGAAACATTAGTCTATCCAAATCCTTCTTCAAATATTGTTCATATTCAAGCAAAAGAGGTTATACAATCTTATCATTTGTTTGATGTTACTGGGAAGGAAGTCCTTTCTGAAAGAGTTGATAATCAAACTTTACAAATTGACATTTCGACATTGCCAAATGGGATTTACACGTTGAAATGTAGTTCAAATAACAACCAAAGCATATCAAAAATTATTAAAAAATAAATTAAGGTTTGTAATCTTTTAAAACAGACTTTGTTGCGATGGCTTCTGTAATATAATCTACACTTAGTTTAGGGTTTCTAGCAGGCGAATATTCTCTTCCATAAAGAATAATTTGAATGTGGACTTTCCCCCATGTATCTTTTGGAAAAATCTTCTTTGCATCCTTTTCAGTTTGTTCTACACTTTTACCATCTGATAATCCCCAACGATACATTAAGCGATGAATATGTGTGTCAACAGGAAAAGCAGGATGACCGAATGCTTGATTCATCACAACAGAAGCAGTTTTATGTCCGACGCCTGGTAAAAACTCCAAATCTTCAAAATTATCGGGTACTTCCCCATTGTGTTTATCGATAAGAATTTGCGAAAGTTCATGAATGGCTTTCGATTTTCTCGGTGACAAGCCACAGGGCTTAATAATTTCTCGAATTTCTTCAACCGACAACTTAATCATATCCCAAGGATTATCAGCCTTAGCAAATAAAATGGGTGTAATCTGATTAACTCTTTTATCGGTGCATTGCGCTGAGAGTAAAACAGCAATTAACAATGTATAAGAATCTTTATGGTCGAGAGGAACACCTGGATTTGGATATAATTTATCCAATTCTTCCATTATAAACTCTGCTTTTTCCTTACGCGTCATTCTTTTTTAATCTAAAACCATTTTTTATAAATGAAATAAACTCTTTAAATGTATCTTTATTTCGAACAAGGTCTTTCGAAACCTGCATAAAAGTTGGACGAACATCAGGTTCTAACTTTTTTGGTTGTAAAGGCTCTCCAGTTGGAAAAGTCATTGTTCCAGGTTTAGGCAAAGGATTTGAACTTGATTTATTCTCTAAATTATTGATACTTCTTCTATCTAAATCTTCAAATATATCCTTTTGAACCTTCGCCAGCTTATCTGCCTTTTCAAAATCTTGTTTTGCCTTAGATTCGTATCCTTTTTTCTCGTATAAAAGTCCTAAATTATTGTGATTCACCGCATCATCTGGGTCTAATTCCACAGCTTTTTCATACAATAAAATTGCTGTGTCAATATCTCCAAAATGTTGCTTTGCAAAAGCCAAACAAGCATACCGATATGAATATTCTTTATCGAGATTCAATGAAAGCTCCAAGTCTTCAAAACATTTTGCTTTATTTCCCAGATGAAGATGTAAAACACCACGATGAGATAAGATATCAGGATGATTTGGACTTGTTTTTAATGCTTTATCAAAAAAAACCAAGGCTTTTTCCAACTTTTGTTCATCCATCAGCTCTTGTGCTTTTTTATGTTCAGAATTTACATACATTTGTAAATCAATGTTTAGTTTAAATATTATGAATTTTCCTCAATATCGAAAGCGATTTGACAATAAGGCTTTTTACAAAGTTACATCTTTTAAAGCATTTGAAGAAATTCAACTAATAGGTAAACGCTTTTTTTTCTTAAATGTTCATGCCGACAAGTATTTTGAGAAACTTCGTGTACAAGAACTGTTAGAAGTGGACAATAATCTTTACACTGAGTGTTCAAAAGAAGAATTTAACAAAATCGAACAACTAGCGAATGAATATCTAAGTAGGAAAAAATGAATTTTATAGTAAAATTGCCATATTTTCACTATTTTTATCCCAAACATTTATAATTCTATTTAGACTATGAAGCATTTATTTTTACTTTTCACATTGATTTCTTTAACTTCAATCTCATCTGCACAAACAGAGCAATTTCCGTGTTCTACCGATGAGGTTAGCAGGGCATTATTTCTGAATTACCCAGAAAAGCAACAAACAATTATAGATGCACGTCAAGAATTAAAATCATTTACACAATCTTTTGTAAATCAATCTATATCAACAAAAAGTAATGCTGATTACATTATCCCTGTCGTCTTCCATATTATCCATGATAATGGAGAAGGAAATATTTCAAACGAACAAATATATGATGCATTGAAACAAGTAAACCTACAGTTTGGTAAAAAAAATGCTGATACAACGGATATTGTTCAAGCATTCAAGAATTTAGCTGCTGATACAAAAATTGAGTTTAGATTGGCTCAAATCGACCCTTATGGGAATTGTACAAATGGAATCACAAGAATGTATTCTGAACTTACAAATACTGGCGGTCACGTGGTAAAAGACCTTATTCAATGGCCACCAAATAAATATGTAAATATTTGGGTAACCAATAACGTTGGACCAAATTTAGCGGGTCATTGTTTAATGCCTGATGTTGCCGAAGCCCACCCTAATTGGGACGGAATTGTAATCCAGCATAGTTACGTTGGTTCAATTGGAACTTCTGCGCCTTCAAAAAGAACTGTTTTAACGCACGAACTGGGTCATTACATGAACCTTTACCACATTTGGGGAGGAAATAATGTGCCAGAATTTTATTATTTACCTGTGGCAAACGCAAGTAATTGTGACTTCGATGATGAAGTGGCTGATACGCCAAACACAATCGGTTGGCAATCGTGTAATCTTAGTGGCGAAAGCTGTGGGTCATTAGATAATGTTCAAAATTATATGGATTATTCATATTGTTCCCTGATGTTCACAATTGGACAAAAAGACAGGATGCATGCAGCTTTAAATTCTCCCATCGCAGGAAGAAATAATTTATGGACAGAACAAAATTTAATAGAAACTGGATTATTGAACAATACTCCAGCATTTTGTGTAGCTGAATTTGAATCTACTGACCCTATCATTTGTGAAGGCGAAACCGTTACTTTTTCAGACGTGTCTTATCATGGAATTGTTAGCAGGGATTGGACATTTGAAGGAGGTGACATTGTAAGTTCTAGCGACTCATCCGTTACCGTTACATACAATACGGCTGGAAAATATCAAGTTTCTTTAACTGTAGAAGATGGCGATCTAAACCAAGGAAATATTACCAAAGATAAATATATTACTGTATTACCTTCATCAACGTTAGCCACAACTTTGGAAGAAAATTTTGAAGATGAAACAGCATTTAATGAAAAATGGTATTTACCATCCAACCACGGTTCAGTTAACTTTGAAAGAATAAATTATGGAAAAGATAGTGATTTTTCTATCTACGTTGACAATTTTAATCAGTCGGGTATAAATAATAATGAAATCCGTCATTCTATACCGATAAATACTTTGTTAATGGACAGCAAAATAGCATTAAGTTTCGATTATGCGTATGCTAAAAAAAGCAATACAGGCGTTGAAAGAATCAGAGTTAGATTTAGTAATGATTGCGGTGAAACGTGGACGGATAGAAGAACCATTAGTTTAAATAACATGAATTCTGTTGTGACAGATAACGAATTTTTTCCAAGTGCAGATGATTGGCAACACTATGAAATTGATATTATACTTAGCAGCTTCAAAGTTGATAATTTAATGGTAGGACTGAAATTTGAAAGCAACAACGGAAACAATCTTTTCATAGATAATATAAACTTTTTTGATGCTCAACTTTTAAGTGTTGATTCCGAAGCAATTCAAAGCAGACTAACAATTTCACCAAATCCTTCAAGCGATTTTATTAATGTCTCAATGGATTCAGAATTTTTGAACGGAGAAATTAACATTGTTGACTTTGCAGGAAAAGTTATCATGCAAAAGCAAGTAAACCAAGAAAGTAATGTTCAAATCAACATTTCCGAAATTGCTTCTGGGACATACTTTATACGATATCTTCCTAAAAATGAAACTTTGATTTATAAAACCCAAAAAATTGTTGTTTTATAGTTTTAATGAATTTTAAAAAAAAGACAATTTAGTATTTTATTAATCATCTTCTTGAATCAATAATATATTTTTCATACATTTGAAAGAGATAAGACTATCTCATTATTCAATTAATTAATTTTAAAATATCCAATTATGAAAAATATACTTTTAGTTTTTGTTCTTGTTGGCTTAATAACAAGTTGCTCAGAACAAAGTGCGTCGAACAATGCTGAAATTCATTCTGCTTCGATAATTTCTACAACAAATAGTTCTGCAAATACTGATGTTTGGCTAGAAAGTTTAATTACTGAGACCCCTCAAGAAGGAAGAGAATTAGCAATAAAAATGGCGAGAAAAACCATAGGGACAATTCAAAGCAATTCAGATGTGAAGAAAAGACTACGTGGCGAATATTCAGAAGATGCTGAATTATTAATCCTTTCTTCTCAAGTCGTTGCGATTGAATTTCAGACAGTTGCTGAAGCAAATAATTATTGGAGATAAAGGAATGATAAAATAATTTGGTGTGACATGAATGTGGCTTTCACACCAAATTATATTTCTAATGGGAGTATCCTATAAACTGTGTAAGTTATTAAAAAGGGGTTAAATGAAATAGAATTTTAACATACCAAATGTTTTCTCACCAAATAATGACGGTATAAATGATTTATTTTCACTTAAAGGAATTCCCAAAGGATATGGATTTATTATCTTGAACCGTTGGGGGAATGTTGTTTTTGAAACTAATAATCCTAGTGTAGAGTTTTGGGATGGGACATTTCGAAGGCAACTTTGTAGTGATGGAGTTTACTTTTACAAAATAACCAATGAAGAGTTTACAACTTTAAAAACAGGTTTTATTCATTTGATTAGATAGTAAATATTTTCAATCATGAGTAATTTTAATACAAAAGTCACACTATTTATTATGATAATATTTGGTGTAGTTAATAATGGAATAAGCCAAGCAACGAATGCAACTCCATAATTCATGTTATAGGTTGTGGCTTTCTATACCTGAAACTATGGATTTTAACAAAATTTGGCAATTCAAATTAAATGATTTAACTTTGAAAGAAATAACATTTATTAAATAGTTTACGAGATTCAAATTCAGGGTAATAAACATAGAACTATTTTGAAATACTAAAAGGAAAGTCTCTATACCTGCAATTGAAAAATATTATGACAGAAGCGAATACTACATTGTTTTTGTTTTTTCAAATAAAAAGCAAAAACACGTTTTTCCTCCCATGGAATACTTAGTTCTGTCCATAGCGAAAAGAGGTCGATAAAAAGAACTAAAAAAACAATAATCTTATTCATTTGAATAAAACCGTTTTTTATATTGTCTTTTGTTGGTTTTCTATGCCGTTGTTTGCTCAAACTGTTTCTGAAAGCGAAAATCTAGTGCCGAATGGAAGTTTTGAGGTGTATGAGGAATGTCCTTTAGGAATGGATGATTTTACTGTTAAAGATTGGTATTCTCCAACGCTTGGCTCTCCTAATTATTTGAATGTATGTAATAATACAGATGCAGGAGTACCTCAAAACTCATGGGGGTATATTGAGGCCGCTCATGGTTGGGGGTATGTTGGAATTCATAATGACGGTGGTTTATTAGAGTATAGAGAATATATTCAAGTTAAGTTAAAAAAATCTCTCACTAAAAACACATCCTATAAAATTGGATTTTCCATTTCTCTCGCTAAAATCTCAAAGATTGCATGTAATAAAATAGGGATTTTATTGAGTCAATATCCTGTCACTTTGAACAACAATGGAGTTATTAACTCGAATCCTCAAATCGTATTCTCAAATATAATTAAGGATACTACTAAATGGATTCATTTAGTAGATACAATTATTCCTAATGAAGAGTATAAATATTTAACAATAGGATTTTTCTTTAATAATTCTGATTTATCTTGTATAGAGGTAAATAACAGCACATTCTATTCAGAGCCATATTATCTGATTGATGATGTATTTGTTGAAGAGATAAATGAGTATTCTATTCCTAATGTCTTCACACCAAATGACGATGGAGTGAATGATAGATTGATGATTGGTGAAATTCCTAAGGGTTTTAATTTTATGATTTTAAACCGTTGGGGTAATGTTGTTTTTGAAACTAATAATCCTAGTGTAGAGTTTTGGGATGGGACATTTCGAAGGCAACTTTGTAGTGATGGAGTTTACTTTTACAAAATAACCAATGAAGAGTTTACAACTTTAAAAACAGGTTTTATTCATTTGATTAGATAGTAAATATTTTCAATCATGAGTAATTTTAATACAAAAGTCACACTATTTATTATGATAATATTTGGTGTAGTTAATAATGGAATAAGCCAAGCAACGAATGCAACTCCATAATTCATGTTATAGGTTGTGGCTTTCTATACCTGAAACTATGGATTTTAACAAAATTTGGCAATTCAAATTAAATGATTTAACTTTGAAAGAAATAACATTTATTAAATAGTTTACGAGATTCAAATTCAGGGTAATAAACATAGAACTATTTTGAAATACTAAAAGGAAAGTCTCTATACCTGCAATTGAAAAATATTATGACAGAAGCGAATACTACATTGTTTTTGTTTTTTCAAATAAAAAGCAAAAACACGTTTGACCTCCCTTAGGTTTTTTTAGTTCTTCTAATGCGAAAAGAGGTAAATAATAGAACTAAATTAATAATTCTTAATTGAATGAATAAACCTGTTTTTTATATTATCTTTTGTTTGCTTGCAATGCCACTTTTTGCTCAAACTAACCCTGAAAGCGAAAACTTAGTGCCGAATGGGAGTTTTGAAGAATTATACTGGTGTCCGTATCAAATAGGAGAGTTTACCGCCTTAAAGGATTGGTATATTATATATGATTCTCCAGATGTATTTAATTCATGTGTTTCTGCACCTACTTATGGAACACCACAAAATTGGCTGGGATTTCAATATCCTCGCACTGGTAATGGATATATAGGTGCAGGATTGTACCTTTCAAATGAATACAATAGCTGGCCTGCAAGAGAAATGTTTCAAGTTAAATTAAATAAGAAGCTCGTTAAAGGACAGGAGTATTGTGCTTCAATGTACGTTAGTTTAAGCGATAGTTCACAGTATGCGATTAGTAATATTGGAATGTATTTTGGGGATACTAAGTTTTTACCTTCAGGTACAATGGATACAACATTAATGTTTAGTCTATACCCACAGGTATATAATAATTCTAACAATCTTCTGAAAGATAAAGATAAATGGATGAAGATTGAAGGTAGTTTTATTGCTGATGGAACCGAACAATATCTGTCAATCGGTAATTTTAATCGTTCGGTTGAAATTGACACCTTTAGTTTTAATAAATACTCTAATTTAGGGTTAGGAATGGCTTATTATTATTTTGATGATGTGGAAGTGAGGATGTGTAATTACATCGAACCTAAAATAAAAATTCCAAATGTTTTTACTCCTAATTTTGATGGTGTAAATGATATGTTCTTCATTGAAATAGAAGGTGTTTCTTCGTATACTATGGAAATCTTAAACCGATGGGGTAATTTAGTAGGTTATTTATCACAAGAAGTTCCATACTGGGATGGACAAAACAAAGGGAAAAGAATTACATCAGGTGTATATTTTTACAAACTGATTTACACTGATTTTCAATTTAAAAAGTATCAGAAAACAGGCTTTATTCATATTTTTTACTAAAAAAATTAAATTATGAAAAAGATATTTATTATAGTAGCTATGTTCATTATTTCAAATTATGGACAAACTCAGTCATGGGATAGAAATGGAAATATTGTTACCCCAGGGCAATTTTTTGGTTCTATAAATAATCAAGGGGTTTTTACTAGAACGAATGACATTAACCGTATGAAACTCAACGGGAATGTCTCATACAACATCAACGGCTTTACACAGCCTCGGAACGGTTATTTTCTCATTGGTGCAGATAACAATTCTATTTCGGATAGCAAAAGTATCTATGATGCCGACAAAGGACCTTTCTCACTTTTACATCTAAATGGCGTTACCTCAAGCAATGGATTTCAAGAGTATGGATATCGTCCTTGGATGAGGACAGGTATAACCTTTACTGACAACAGAGATTTAAGTTATGTAGGTTTACGACAAGTAGGAAGTCAAGAAGACTTTACGGAAATGACTATTACTTGGTCGGATAATCCATCAAGTAGTAATGCCGGACCGGATGATATGGTGTTTCGTTTTACAAGTTGGGGAGAAACCACAGGAAGTACCATTTCAACAACAGATTTGCAAACACCTGATGATTTAGATGGTTTACACATTGCTAGGTTTACACCTGAAGGAGAATTCGGTTTGGGAAATACTTTCGGTATAAATCCAACTGGAACACCATCAGGGTTATATGTACGCCCGCAGTCTCTAGCTCATTACAGTTTAAGTAATCTACGTTCTGTATGGCAACAGTTTACCAATAGGAATACAACAAATGGTTCAGGAACAGGAGAAACAGCATCGGATGGTTTGCGCATAGGTATTATCGGAAATACAAATATCAATGCAAACGGAACAGCAGCTTTGTACAACCAAGAAAACAGAGCGTTATTGCTTTCTACTAATGAAAATACCAATTCAATTAATGTTTTAAATGGAAACACTCATGAACGTATGCGTATTACTTCTATTGGAACACCAACTAATTTAAGCGGTGGAGGCTTTAATGTGTATAATCCTGGAGGATTGGCATTAAATACAACTCGTATTGCATTTAGTCATGATCCAAGTAATCCAATAACAAGACCGTTAAGTTTGTTACATTTAGGATATAATACGGGGCAAATTTCACCTATTTCATCTGGTGAAGATGGTTGGAGAGATTGGATGGATTTAGGGATGTTTACCTCAAATGGAACTGACCATGTGTTTATTGGTCTAAAGCCCGAAGATGGTGTTAATCCTTTTGGTGTAAATGATAGGATGGATGCAGTAATTGCTTGGGGTGATAATGGGGAAAACTCATCAATCCTCCCACCAGTAAATGCTCCTGATGTAATGAGATTTGTTTTTACGGCAACAAAAAGTTCAACTGTTGATAGCCCTGAATCTGTTTCTAACAATGGTTTGGAAGGCTTAAGAATGATGCCTACCTTTAAAGAAGGTATTTTTGTAGGAGTTGGTGGAGACCCAACTTCAAATTTATACTTTGGTAGTAGCATTAATCCTACTGCAAATTTAGAGGTAAATTCATGGGGTGATGTCAGTGATGCAGGAGGAAGTTCAGGAATGCGTTTTACCGATTTAAATACATCTTCACCAACTGTGTCAAACCCAGGTGACGGAGTGTTGTCAGTCGATAAAACCGGTAAGGTAATTTATGTTGAAAGTTCAAATACCGGAATCGGGAATTACTGTGATGATACAGAGAATCCATTGACCGATAATTATGAGATACCATTAAACTCGAATAATTACTATTTTTCAGACCCATCTTCTGATTTGGAAGAGGATAAAAACAGTGTAATTATTGGTAAAGATTGTAGTGTTACACCAGAGGCTAAATTAACGGTCTTTAGAGATATAGGAATAAATAATGATTTTGAGGTTGTTGGGGCAAAAGTTGTCAATTCCGATTTAGGCTTATCGGATCCTTGGGTAGCTATATCAACTGGAGTTTACAGCTATACAGATGGTAATAATCGAATAAATTATGGTTTTAGAGGCTTTGCTGAGGATGCAGGTACTAACGTGGGAGGACAATTTTCATCAAACACCGCTCATGACGGAGTTAGTGTAGGATTCTCAAACACAGGGGCTGAGGTCTTTGCCAGTGACGGTAGAATAAACACTGGGGTATTTTCAATGGTCAACGGGGGAGAATATAATTATGGGATAAAAACCAATGCTTTTAATCAAACAGGAACAAATTATGGAATATATGCTTCTGCGAGTAGTCAGGGGGGCAGTGCAACAAGTTATGCAGGTTGGTTTGATGGAGATGTTTTTATTAATGGACCTACTTCAGGAATGGGATATGTTATGGTATCTGACCAACAGTTTAAAACAGATATTAATGAAATAGAATCTCCTGTGGATTTAATTAAACAGCTAAATCCGAAATCGTATTATTTCGATACACTCAATTCGTTTAATTTGAACTTTTCGGATCATAAACAATATGGTTTAATTGCTCAGGAAGTTGAGGAAGTACTTCCTGAATTAGTTCATAACGTAAAGAGACCAGCAGAGTATGATTCTTTAGGTGTAGAAATTACACCGTTTCTTGATTACAAAGGCGTTGATTATAATGGATTTATTTCAATAATTATTGCAGCAATGCAAGAACAACAGATTGATTTAGAACAAAAGGAAACAGTTATTGAAGATTTACAAAACGATAGGGACAAACTATTAAACACAGTTGAAGACTTAAATAATAGGTTGACTCAATTAGAAAATTGTTTGAGTGCTTTATTGCCCGAATTGTGTCAAATGAATCAGTCTATAATAGAGAGGAATTCTGAAATTGAGCAAAAGGAACTTTTACATAATATTGATGTTATTCTAGGCGACAAGGCTACCATTATTCTAAAACAAAATGTTCCAAACCCATTTTTAGAGCGTACAACGATTGAATTTGTTATTCCTGAAACTATTTCTAATGCAGAAATTATTTTTTATGATGATGTAGGGCGTATCATCAAGGCTGTAGATATAAATGAAAGAGGAAACGGTCGTTTAACTGTTTATGCAAATGATTTAAGTACAGGCATATATATGTACACATTGACTGCAGACGGTAAAGTGATAGCAACCAAACGTATGATGAAAAAATAGATGTATCTTAAAATATGTCAATAAAACAAAGTTGTCCATTTTTTGGAGGCTTTGTTTTATTGTATATAATTTACACAGTTTACGGGATAGTGTCATTCTAATTTAACTTTTAGAACAGTTTTCGTATCTTCTCTTACCTTGACAAACTCTGCAACGCCAAATCTAAAAATCCCGATAATTCTTTCCGTTTCATCAGTTAAAACATATATGTCTTTTTTCTTGGATGATTCTACTTTTCTGTCGCGCAAAAACTTAGCAACTGTTTTCATTCCTTTCATACCGATAGGCTGGAAATAATCGCCAGGTAACCATTTTCGAAAAGATAATTCTCCTTTAATCTTCTCGGCATCTAAAAACATTAAATCTCTTTGAAAAGCAATATTTTTATTTGGTGTTTTCTGAATATCTAGAGATTTAACAGGCTTTTCTTCTTTAACTTTTGAGAAAATCAATGTTGTTCCTTCATTCCAGACTTGAGACTTATTATTTCCAATAAATTTCCCTTTAAAAGTATTCGCTAAACGGTCAATTTCATAAGCTGGAAATTCGCCCAGTTCGTGTTCGGATAAGATATGTTGTTTTAACCAAATGGGCATCTGTAGCCAATCGAATATATTAATTTCGTTTGGGATATCCAATGTTTTCAAAAACGTTAAAAGACTTTGGAAGTTTTCAACCAACGGCACAACTTCCTCTAATGGAAAAGTATTTCTTTTGAGAAAAGGCAAAACTTCATGTCGATACCAATTCCTTGTATAGTTATCACTTTCATTGCTTTTATCTTCGCGCCATTTCCAATTATTCTTATAAGCTAATTCAATTAATTCAGCCTTAGTATATTTTAATAATGGTCGCAAATATCCATTCCTAAACGTTGGCATAGCAGCTAAAGCACGTACACTTCCGCCTCTTCTCAGCTGTAAAAAGAAAGTTTCAAGTTGGTCATCAAAGTGATGTGCAACAAAAACGATTCCTCCATCATTTATGATTTCATCAAACCAATTGTATCGTAATTCTCTTGCCGCCAATTGCGTATTTAATCCCCGTTTTATTCCATGACTTTTTGTGTTAAATTGACGAACTTGAATAGGAACATTGAGCTCTTTGGCTAAATCCCTTACAAATTGTTCATCTACATTTGAATCTTCTTCCCTCAAATGAAAATTACAATGTAAAATACCAAATTTCATGTTTGACAGAAACAATAAGTATGTAAGAACGACTGAATCGACACCTCCACTACAAGCCACCCAATATTTTACTACTTTACCTTCCATTTAAAACATTGCGAATACTTTCAATTTTGATTAAACACTCTTCATATTCAGATTCTGGAATTGACTTTGATGTAATTGCTCCACCAACAGGACATGAAAGGTATTTTTTTGGAAAATTATATAACAGAGTACGAATCACTACATTAAAATCAAAATCGCCATTTGGCTTGATGTAGCCGATGGTTCCAGAATACAATCCACGGTTAAAGTTCTCATACTTATCAATTTTATGGGTGGCAATATTTGAAGGAACTCCCGTCATGCTTCCCATCGGAAAAAGAGCTTCAATAATCTCTCTAAAGGACAAATCACTTTCAATCTCGGCTTCAATGGTTGAAATAAGTTGATGAACTGTTTCAAAAGAATATAATTGACACAACTCTGTAATTTCAGCATGCTTATTTTTTGCCAATTTTGACAGTTCACTTTGAACGGCTTTTGTTGTTAAAATATTTTCATTTTGTTCCTTTTTACTAGAAATTAGTGCATTCTTTAGTTGTTTATCTTCTTCCAATGTTTCGCCACGCTTTGCTGTTCCTTTAATTGGTTGCGTAGTCAATGTATTTCGTGTTCTTTTTAAAAATCTTTCAGGACTCATACACAAAGCAGAGCTATTATTCCATTGTAGAAAACTTGAAAAAGGAGTTTTGGCAACATCATTGAGCTTGAAAAACGTCGGAATGGGAGAAATATCGACATTTTCCCCATAAAATTCTTGACAAAAATTAATCTCTTCTATTTCTCCATTTTTAATGTCATTTTGGATATTTATAACTTGCTGAATATAGCCCGTTTTACTTAAACGAGGAGAAAGCTCAATATTCATTTCTTCTGCTTTCGACTGATTCTCAAAGAAAGATGCAACAAAATCCTCAGATTCATCATTTTTATTTCCTTTCAGATAAACTTTTTTGTCATTATTTTCCCATTGGACAACATATTTAGGAACGAAAAAACCAAATTTAGGAAAACCGATATTGTCAATATTATTGCTTTTTTTGTTCCATATATCTTCTTTCAGGTCGTAGGATAAAAATCCAAATCGATAATCATTCTCGTGACTTTTTAGAAAACCATCAAGTTCTTCTAATTTTGAATTTCCCCCATATTCTATAATATCTTCGACACCAAATGCCAAGATGGACAGATTTTTGTTGTTCGTTAGATATATAAAATTATTTTTCACTACCTTTAACTTATTAGACCACGAATTTAAGAAATCAAACCTGAGATTCGATTAAAATTTAGGGAATTATGAGGAAATTAAACTGGAAGACACTTGCAATTGTATGTTTATTTATTACTAATATCTCATTCGCTCAAAAAGAGAGGGATGTGAAAGTGCCATTGGGTGATGAATTTCTTTATGGAACATTTTTAAAAGTAAGAAAGAAAGATGCGCCTGTTGCAATAATTATTCCTGGTTCTGGACCAACTGACAGAAACGGAAACTCTCCCACGGGAATTAAGGCAAAAACTTATCAATTAATGGCAGAAGAATTGGCAAAACAAGGTATTTCAAGTTTGCGCTATGACAAGTTAGCAATTGGTGAAAGCGTTTCTAAAGTGGAAGAAAAAGATATGCTTTTCGATGACAATGTAGAACAGGTTGAAGCATGGATTTCATTTTTGCAAAAGAAGAAATATGATAAAATCATTCTCATCGGTCATTCTGAAGGTTCTTTAATTGGTTTGTTAACAGCCAATAAGAACGAAGCCATTTCAAAGTTTATTTCCATAGCTGGCATTGGTCGCACAATCGATGAAGTTTTGGCAGAACAATTAAGTAATTTGCCCGCTGAATTATACCAACAATCTGAACAAATCTTGTACGAATTAAAAAATGGAGACACTGTCGATGAAGTCCCAATCCAACTCGCCTCAGTCTTTCGGGAAAGTGTACAGCCTTATTTGATTTCATTTTTTGCAAAAAATCCGACGGAGGAGATTTCCAAATTAGATATTCCTATACTTATCATTCAAGGAACAACGGATATCCAAACTACGGTTGACGATGCAAAAATGCTCAAAGAAGCCAATGAAAATGCGCAGTTAATTATTATTGAAGGGATGAATCATATTCTAAAAACAGCTCCAGAAGAAAGGGACGAAAATATCAAAACTTACTATAATCCCGACTTACCGTTACATCAGGAGTTGATTCCAAAGATTGTGAAGTTTATTTTGGAATAAAATTTTGGATAGCGAGATAATTTATTTTATTGCTTTACTGCTTAAAAATTCATCTCGCCTTTTGGCTGTTGTGCAAAAAACACATCCTCCAAATATTGTTTAAAATCTACACCAGAATAGTAGAATTGTATAATTTTTTTATAATCATACCCAGCTTTAGCCATGTTCATTGCTCCTTCTTGGCACAATCCGACTCCATGACCAAATCCACGGCCTTCAATTATCACATCATCTCCTTCTGAATAGCATGAAAAAAAAGTTGATTTTAATCCGAATTTATATCTTAAATCGCGCAAAGGAATGCCTAAATGCGGACTGATATAAAATGCTTTTCGTTCGTCTTGCTTAAAGTCGTAGATAATCTCGGCATACAAACTATCTTCAATGGGATAAAAATATTCTTTAACCAAAAAATCCCTCCATTTTTGTTTTGGAACCCTCTTCACCCATTTCGCTTGTCTCGTATGTACACAAAATGTATCAACCACTGGTTTTAAATAAGGTAAATTCTGTCTCCAAACATAATCTGCCATACTTGTTTCTCCGCCACAATTAGCAAAAAAATAAGATTCAACAAGTTCATTCGTGAAAGTATCTACCATATAAATTCCATTGGTTTCATTAACGGCATCTATAATTGTTTGAGAGCTTTTAACTTTGTTATAATAAGCTTGGCAATGAACTTGATCGCACAAATTAAATCCTTCTTTGGAATGTCGATTAATATGTTTTAACGCATACGTTCTGGAAATCACCGCTTGGGACTTATAATATTCAATTGATTGCCCATACCCTCCTTCCGACTGAATTACTCCGCCTAAATAATGACGATATGAAACATTATTTATGATTTTCAAACCATTTGATTCAGCACGAACTGTAAATCCATCATAATAATTTCTTTCTTTTAAATTTGGAGATCGAGGATTTAGTTGAAGCGAATTTTCGGTGCCAGTAGGTGACAAAACAACGCTTTTAAATATTCCAACAGTTTGATTGTTTCTTTTTAGAGTAACTTTGTCCCCAGATTTTAAAATGGAAATAGTTTCTCCATTTTTTAAGTTTTCCTGCGGTATTTTATCGACTAAAACGCTATAACCACCTTCTAAATAACGGAAATCAATTTGTTGAATATTATGTGAACGATAAACACCTATATCAATGTTTTGCCCAAAAGAAAACTGAACAAATAAGATGACAAATATGATAGCTGAATATCGTTGCATGACGTAAAATTACTGCTTTATTTGATTGTATGGAATGATTTAAAAACGATTTATTAAAATGAGTTTGTTAGTACCTAGAAGTTAGGAAACTGAACTTTTAGCAATAAACTCTATAATTTTGTATTATAACAGGTTGAAAAAAGTTTAAGAAAGTGGTTTATTTTTCAGACAACAAGCTCCCTTACCTAACTTCCCTCAAAACCTCATCTGCAGCTTTATTGCTTGCTCCACCAGCACCCAATATTTGTATTAATTCTTGGTAGTCTTTTTCTAACTGTTGACGTTTGTTTCCTTCTGGCAAAATGGCCTTTAATTCAGCACGAATTTGTTTAGGGTTACATTCAGCTTGAATCAATTCTTTAACCGCCTGTTTGTCTAAAATTAGGTTAACCAAACTGATGTATTTTACTTTTATCAACCTTTTGGCAATTAGATATGAAATGGGGTTTCCTTTGTAACAAACCACTTCAGGAATACCAAACAAGGCAGTTTCCAACGTTGCAGTTCCAGAAGTAACCAATGCTGCTGTAGAAATGGATAATAAATCGTAGGTTTCGCCATGTAATAGTTGAACATTGGACGACTTTAAAAACGGTTCGTAATAGGATTTTGGTAAAACAGAAGCACCAGCAATGACAAATTGATAACCTTGAAAATCCTTTATACTTTCAAGCATTATTGGTAGTTTTTTACTAACCTCTTGTTTTCTACTTCCTGGTAAAAGTGCAATAATTGGTTTATCATCTAGGTTGTATTTCGACTTTAAGTCGATTTTATTTACTTTTGCTTTATACTGTTCAATTGCATCTAACAATGGATGACCAACAAATGTAACATCCATTCCAAATTGTGCATAAAACTCTTTTTCAAAAGGAAGGATGACCAACATCTTGTCAACCACCTTCTTAATGGTGTGTACCCGACTTTGTTTCCAAGCCCAAATTTGTGGCGAAATATAATAAATCACCTTGATTCCTTGTTTTTTCGCCCATTTTGCAATGCGAATATTAAACCCTGGGTAATCGACCAAAACCAATGTATCTGGCTGATATTTCAATATATCTTCTTTGCAAAACTTGATGTTTCCGAGTATGGTTTTAAGGTTAGTGACAACTTCTATAAAGCCCATAAAAGCCAATTCTGAAATATGTTTAACAGGTTTTCCTTGCACTTCCGACATAGAATCGCCCCCCCAATATCTAAAATCTATATTTTTCTCTTTTTGTAGCATAGATTTCATCAAATTTGAAGCATGTAAATCTCCCGATGCTTCGCCTGCTATGATATAGATTTTTTTCATATTGTTTTATCCCACAAGAATAACAAAAGCAATTAATGTCGCATATACGATTGTTACGGCAACCAGACCTGTTGTAAATCGATTCCATTTCAATCGGAAATTACTAAAGTAAAACAAGAATAAATTGGGTAAAATCGGGAAAATGGCAACATTTCTGTTGTCTGGACTATTTGCTGCGAGGTTATACATTTGCTGGAACGTTAAATCACTAAACCTAATCATCCATAGAAGTACGAATGCAATGATTGGGAAAAGTATTCCGAATATAATCCCATATTTTCTATCGTCTAATTTTTTCCCTAATTTATTGAAAAATGACATTGTTTTCTAATTTATATTGGTTAAAACTTCCACCGATTAAGTTCACTAATTGCATGATAAGCTGTTAAATCAAATTGAGTTGGAACAACAGAAACATAGCCATTGTCCAATGCAAAAATATCTGAATCTTCGCTCCAATCATCGCGATTAAATTCTCCTTTCAGCCAGAAATAGGGTGCTCCAAATTGGTCTTTTCGTTTATCAAACGAATCGTTCCAGTATGCTTTTGCTTGACGACAAACACGAATTCCTTTAATATCTTCGACATCCAATTGCGGAATATTTACATTTAAACATATATTTTTGGGTAAATCATTGGTTAATGCACGTTTTATCACCTCAGTGGCAGCCCATTTAGATGCGGTAAAGTCAGCATCTGGGTCAAAATCCAATAATGAAAATCCAATTGATGGAACACCACTCATCGCACCTTCAATTGCGGCCGACATTGTTCCAGAATACAGAACATTGGATGAGCTGTTTTCTCCGTGATTAATTCCCGACAATAACAAATCAGGTAAACCTTTAATAATTTCGGCGTTTGCTAACTTCACACAGTCAACTGGTGTACCCGAGCACATAAATGCGCGGTGACCGTTAAATGGCACATCATGTAAACGCAAAACATTATTTACTGTAATTGCATGTCCCATACCCGATTGAGGGCTGTCAGGAGCGACAATAACAACATCTCCAAATTGTTCTGCAACCTCAACAAGGCTTTTTATTCCTTTGGCTTGAATACCATCATCATTTGTTACTAAAATTAAAGGACGTTTTTTCGACATACTCTTTGCTTATTATTAAGAACTCAAAGATAGTAAAATGATGTTAACGGAGCAAAGGATTATATCGCAATAATTAAAATCTATAGCCAATGCCTAGATTTACTCCCCATGTTGAATATTTTCGTTGTAAAACTTGGCTATTGATAGTTGGCTTAAAATTGGAACGAAAATAAGGAGATAAGAATACGTGCCAATTTGTAAAATCTCTTCGAAATTCTAAATCAATTGAATAATCAATGGTAAATCTTTCAAAAGTATTTTCTTCTAATTGCAAATAATCTTCACTTGGCAGTTTTCCATTATCTCTGCTGAAGGCAAAGTTAAATCTTGTGCCAACTCTTGGGATAACCGAAAACTTGTTCCAATTAAATTGGTATCCAACAGATATAGGGACAGAAATCCAATTATATCGATTTGTAATTATCATTTGTGATTTTACCGTATCAGTGATGGTAACCGTTTCGTCTGAAGTAATGATTTCCTCTACGATTGTGTCATACTTCCATGCACCCCACGGTTCATAATAAGAAATCAACTGATTTACAATATTGGTTGATGAAATAGTAGAATCATAACTACTCATATCATTTAATTCAAAATCAAACTTCTCTCCTGTCTGTGAAAATTCTATCCCTGTCCTAAGTGTAAAATTTTGATAAGTAATACTCCCAAGAATTCCTGCATTAAATAATACAGTGTTTTTTTGATTCTCTTTAAATTCATTCAAATACAATTCATTGTTAGATTTATCAATATAAGAACTTGAACCAACTCCTCCAAAAACTTGTAAGTCAAAATGCCATGGTTTTTTAGTTGAATAAATTGAATCTTCCGCAACTGTTTTATCAATTAATGTTGAATCTACTGTATTTTGATGTGAAGAATCCCTGACGCTGGTATCATTTACTTTGGCAATTTCGATTTCATCTTGATATATTGAGTCTTTTGAAACAACTGTAGTTATAATTGTATCAGATAATGCCATATTATCCAATTCGCTTTCAAACATTTCTACTGATGTATGTTTGAAATTTTCTTCAAAAACTTTAGGGTTATTGATAGGTTCTTTAATATTATTATCTTCTGATATATTTATTGATGTTTTAGTTTGATTAAAATTAGAAATTGATTTCACTTCATCATTCAGAGACTCTGTTGAAATTGATAAATGTTCTGTTTCTATATTGGAGTGAGCCTTCTCTTCTTCTTTATTTAAATCCAAAGGATTACTTGTTTTCAATGTATCGTTTATTCCCGAATGCTTATTTGATATCAGAGAATCATTTTTATTCGAGAGATTATTTAGTTCATGCTTCTCGACAAGTTGTTTACTATCAGAATCATCAATGTATTGTGTACTAATATTTTTATTTTCTTGCTTTTTTTCTTTAATAGTAGCTTTTGAATGTTCAATTTTAGATTGTAAAGTTCGTTTGGTTTCATCTACATGTGAAACGATCTTTACCTCATTGTTTACCTCGGTTAATCTAGAAGAAAATTCTTCGGTTTCTTGAAGTAATATATTTTCAGATTTACTCTCTTGATTATTAAAAACAAAGAATGTTCCCGTCAAAAGTAAACCAACTGTAGGAATAGTAAGAAACAACCAAAAGATTTTTCTCTTCTTTTGTTTCTGATTCAGACGATTGTTTAAATCTTCTAAAAAAGTTTCAGAAACATCAAAATGTCTTTGATTTAATGTATCCTTAAATAATTTGTCGATATGTTTATTTTCGTTACTCACCTATATTATTTTCAAATGTTTTACCTCTTTAATTTCTTGTCTTAATTGTTTTCTTGCTTCCTTCATGTGCCACTTAACAGTTTCATAAGAAATATCTAATTCTTCGGCAATATCTTTATAGGAATATTCATCTATAGCAAAAAGATTAAATACCATTTTCGTTGCAGGTGGCAATTGGTTTAGCATTTTTTGTAAGTGTTCTGGTTGAAATCCATGATTAGTTACAGAATAACTATCAACTTCAAGTTGATTTTCTTGATAATCTCCTTGAAGTTTAAAAACCTGGTTATATTTTTTTGACTTTCTAAAATCATCAATAATTTCTCGGTTAACAATCTGTTTTGCCCAAGAAAAATAAGTTGTTCCTATTTTATATTGATTAATATTAGATACAATTTTCATAAACGCATTATTTACAATTTGCATTTGTTTTTCTTTATCATTTGAATATCGAACAGCATTCCCCATCAACACCTGAAACGTAGTGTTGTACAATTCAAGAATAACTTTACGGTTACCCTTATGAACTGCTTTTTGGATATTTTTAGTAAGCTCAAACAACAATTAATAGTATAAAATTCGCTAAGGAAAAATAGTTTCCTTAGCGAATTTGTTTTTTATATTATTTAATTTTATCCTCTTATTCTTTTATTAGTTTAAGTGTTTTTATTGATTCTCCACTTCTCATCTTAACTATATACATTCCTATAGATAAATTGCGAATATCAATTTTTAAATTTGTCATATTTTGATTCGATATTTTTTTATACAATCTACCATCAACTCCATAGATTGATAGTTCATCTATGGTTAATTTAGACGAAACATTTATAAATTCACGACTTGGGTTGGGATATATATTCACTTTAAACGCTTCATACTCATCAAACCCTAATGTTGTTGCATTAATGTTATAAGTTGTATTCGTTACAATTGCCTCATTTTGGTCGAAATAAATATAGGCAGTATTAAAAATTTCTGTACCTAATCCATTCCCAGCATTTTCTTTAATTCTAAAGGAAATGAAACCTTGACTTTCCTCTGCATTTGTAGTACTGTCTGGCAACCAAATTTGATTGAAGTAGAATTTTTTTACACCATTACCCAAATCAGCAATTCCAACTTGGTGTGATGAACGTAAAAACTCAAATGTTGACCAATCTAAGTTTTCACTCAATGTATCAATAATATATACATCCTGTGCTGGTGCTGTACCTGTGTTTTGGAAATAAATAGTATATAAGAAGTTATCCTGCATATTCATATCAATTTCTTCAGGCAACCCAACAGTTTTCGCATTTGGATCATAACTATTTCCAACGATAAAGTTAACTTTATCCGTATTGTTATAATAATCACATTCATTAATACCAATCGGTACAATCTCTATTAAATATGAATGTAATGTTCCGTCGGCAATTCCAGAAGGAACGAAAAACTTAATTATTTCACTACCTGTTGAATTTGCGGGGAGTGTTATTTGTCCATTTAAGATAGAACCATTATCAGTAAATATTGAATTACCGTAACCTGAGCTGATATAGCTAACCCCAGGTGGTAAAAGGATCGAGATATCTACGGTTACAGGTACATTTGTTGAGTTTCCCCAAGAAAATTTTACATAATTAGTATAATTTTGATAATATCCAATGTATGGAGAAGTAGTTGCCCAAACATCAACACAGCTTGAATCTACAGTTATAGTTGTATCTAAAAGACACACATCTATAAGTTGAACACTGTCTGTGCTTGATAATGTAAAGACATAATCCAACATTTCATAACCAAAACCTTCAATACAAATTTGGTCAAATTCTAAAGTATATGGTGCACTACCAGCATGAAAGTCAAATTCAGCAGATTGATGAAAAGTAGAAGTGGGTGATTGGTTTGAAATCTGAGATTGATAAACTGTTGTACCATCCTTATCTTTGATATAAAAATCACATCCTGTAACGTTAGATAAAGAACTAGTTGACGGTAATGAGTTACAATTTGAGATAATATCTAACCAATATAACTCAGTTGTATCTGGATTATAATCGAAACATAAATTGATTGTATCTTCTAAATAAAACCAAACTGAATCAGGCATAACTGTATATCCATGACTTGCTAAACAATCTGAATCAAAATCTAAATATGAAGAAACTCCTGCATGTGTATTATACACTATTTCCTGTTGAAAAACTTCTTCATTATTAATAAAGCCAATATATTGTCCACTTATTACAGTCGAATCTGGTTGCTGATAATTATAGTTATTCCAAACGGAAACTTCACATCCTGTATTCATTAAATTGTATAAAATAGAAGTATCTCCGTTGCATGCTGTATAGTTTACAATTACCGTATCCAGAAAAGGTTGTTGATAACAGACTTCAAGATATGCAGTATCATTAACCATATCTATTGGATATGAATAAAAATAGTTATTCATAAAATAAAGGTCATACTGACCTTCTAAACAGGCTTGATCAAACAGAACTTTATAATATCCATTTTGACTATATCCCGTTGTATCAAATATTATTTTTTGCAGAAACCCCATGCTGTTAGCCATTCCTACATTATACATTGGTTCTTGATGTACAAGAGTTCCAGCAGGATCCATAATTGAAACTGTACATCCAGTTCCAGAACTCATTGCCTGATACATAGCGTCACAATATTGAATACTAAGTGTAATTGGTGTTTGGGCTTTACCCAAAAATGGAATAATTAATATACCAATTGCTATTATTAAATTTTTAAATTTCATATTCTTCGTTTTAATTGTTAATAAAATGAAAACTCTTTCACTTATAGAAACGAAGGTCTTTTCAAAATGGGGGGGAGATTTTTAAAATATTTACTCTTTTCCATAACTCAGAAGTTTATAATGCACTTCTGTCCCTTTGTTAATTTGTAATGTATCGAAGTTAGAAATTGTCAAGTCTTTGAAGTTTCTTTCTACCAACCCAATCCCACGCGCATAAGTTTCGTGCATTTTTCGATAATCAACTAAACTGAAAAAATTATCGTAAAAAACTTCGGTTGTTTCTTCCATATAAATCCCATTGATGGTTTTTGGAGCACCAATTTTTGAATAATAGACAATTTCTTCATCTTCGGTATTGTATGCGTTAACATCCCACTTCTTATCTTCGTTTACAGCAAAAACAAGTCGAATCTTGCGTTGATTCTCTTCCACAACTTCTCCTCTTTTCTGTTCATCAATTAAAGTTGACCAAACTCGCTGATCTAATAAATCGCCTGTCTGAATATCATAAGAATAACGGTAAAGTTTTTTAGCTGTTCGCCCTAAATTATCAATATAATTTTCTCCAATAACTGTTTTTAAACGAAAATGAGTTGTGTCGTGTTGAGGATTTAGATTTTTATCATGAAAAATTAACTTCACATCGTATTCAACGAAATGACCTTCTTCTAATGGAAAGTAATCAAAACCAAAATCTATCTCGCTATCGTCTTTTTTACAAGCAGAAAGTAATAATATAATCCCAAATAATAGTAAGTGCCCTTTCATTTGTCATTTATTGATAGGGTGTAAGCCCTTTTTCCTTCAATTCTTTAAGATATTTTTCTAACGCTTTTCCTTCCACAGTTGAGCCATTTCTAAAATATCTTCTTCCTATTTCTTTAGCATTTACGTCAAATAATTTCCAAAGTCCATGTTTTTTACCTTCTTTCCAGTACTCTTCTACTTCTACCTGACCATTTGGATGATATAAAAACGCTTTGCCAACTTTTTTGTTATTCTTATAAGTTACTTTATATTTCACTTTTCCATCGGGATAATATTCAACAGATTCTCCATCTAATTGTCCTTCGTTATAGTTATCAACCCTTAATTTTAATTTTCTTTTAGTAATTGTCACCTCTTCCCCATAATAGACGATTTTTTTTCCATGCAGTTTATCGTTTTTATAAGACTCTTCTGAGCTAAAAAAACCGTTTGGTGTAAAATTCGTCCAAATACTATCTTTTTTACCATTTATGTAAATTCCGTGTGCTGCTAATTTCTCGTTATGGTGATAAAGGAACGCTTCAGAACGATTACTGCCTTCTTTATGAACAATTACTGCCCTTATCTCTCTTGTCGGGTAATAATAGACAAATTTACCAACTGGTTTGCCATTTTTAAAATTTCCTTTGTATCGGATAACATCTGAATAATCACGTTCAGTATAATATTTAACCCATTCTCCTTGCTTACGACCTTTCGCATCTACTTGGTTAATTTGCGAAAAAATAACATCGTTAAGCCCAAAAAGAAGGGTTAAAGTAAGAAGCGATATTTTAGACACCCAATTCATTTGCAAATTCTATTAAATTACTAACTAAAAGGTCAGGTTGAAGCGTTACTTTTTCTTTGCTTTTAACTAAAACAGTTTTCATGCCAAGATTTTTTCCAAAAATGATATCCGATTCAGTATCTCCAACCATAATAGATTTTGAAAAATCAATTTCTGGAAAATCTGCTTTAGCTTCAAGGGCTAGTTTTGGATTTGGCTTTCTTCTATCATCAACATCTCCTTTAAGATTCGTTGCACAATAAATACCATCAATTTGAATATTTTTAACTTCAAACTGAGATAATAAATAAGCATGGATTTTATCTAAATCGTCTTTTGTCATCAATCCTTTACCAACTCCTTGTTGATTTGTAACGATAATAATCCTATAAAATTGTTTTTGTAGTCTTTCCAATGCATCGAAAACGTGTGGTAGAAATATAAACTCGTCTATCTCTGAAATATATCCGTTAAAATTTCTTTCATTAATAACGCCATCTCTGTCCAAGAACAACGTCCAATTTTGATTAAAATCTTTTATCCAACTCATCAAATTTCTTTTTCAATCAGATAGGTATTTCGAGAAGAGGAGTTTCTTCCTATTAGTTCGGCTAAAAATCCGGCAAGGAAGAACTGACTTCCAATTATCATGGCAACGAGACCAACGTAAAACTCGGTTCTTGTTGACAATAATCTTGCTGGTACATCTTTATATAATTGAATAATTTTATCAATGCCAAGATAAAATGCCAATCCGAATCCTACGATAAACAAAAGCGTTCCAATGACACCGAAAAAGTGCATTGGTTTTTTAGCAAATTTCCCCATAAAAGCAACTGACAACAAATCCAAAGGACCATTTACAAATCGGTTTAATCCAAACTTTGTTGTGCCATATTTTCTGGCTTGATGTTGTACAACCTTTTCTCCTATTTTTGTAAAGCCTGCATATTTTGCCAAAGGTGGAATATAACGGTGCATGTCACCATAAACTTCAATACTTTTGACAACTACTGAGCGATATGCTTTTAATCCACAATTAAAATCGTGCAAATGGATTCCAGTGATTCTTCTTGCTGCCCAATTATACAATTTTGTTGGGATTGTTTTGGTAATTGGGTCGTATCGTTTTTTCTTCCAACCAGAAACCAAATCGTAACCTTCTTCTTTAATCATACGAATCATCTCTGGAATCTCTTCTGGAGAGTCCTGTAAATCGCCATCTAATGTAACGACGAACTCACCTTTGGTTGCTTCAAACCCCTTCTGAAGAGCTGCTGATTTTCCGTAGTTTCTTTGAAATTTTATTCCTCTTATGTTTGGATCTTCACTTTTAATAGACTCAATTACTTCCCAAGATTTATCTGTACTTCCGTCATCTACAAAGATAACTTCGTAAGAAAACTTATATTGTTCCATTACTGTAACTATCCACTTGTGTAGTTCTAGAAGTGATTCCTCTTCATTAAATAATGGGATAACAACTGATATTTCAATACTTTTCTCCATGAAATAAACAAATATAAAAATTTAGGATAAACAGTTCTTCAAATAAAATTAAAAGTTTTAAAAATACACATCACTCAATAATTCCACTAAATAAAATTAATAATCTTACCTTTTAAACTTTTTTTTTGTAATTTAGACATTAGCAATGTAAAAATATAAAATCTAATGAAAAAAGAACATATTCTAATTTTTATACTTTTCAGCTTCACTACTACACTATTCGGACAATTAACTCAAAATAAACCCAATTACGTTCCAAATGAAGTAATGGTGCGTATGCAAGTTGGTGAAAGTCCTTATATTCTAGAAAGAAACGTGCCTGCTTATTTTGAGTTAAAAGTAGAAAAAGAACTGTCTAATTATTCAAATATTTGGCTTTTAAAGTTTAATGATAAAGTTGTAAGTATAGATGATGTTCTCACGGTCTTATTAAAAGAAAATTCAGTTTATTTAGCACAAAAAAATCATTATGTAACGCTACGTCAAGCACCAAATGACCCAAATTATGGAAATCAGTGGCAACACACCAAAATTGACTCTGAACTTGCTTGGGACATTACAACAGGAGGAACAACTCCAAGTAATACAGACATTGTTGTAGCAGTAATTGAAAGTGCAGATCTTATCAATCATCCCGATTTACAAGATAATCATTGGGTAAATACAGCAGAAATTCCAAATAACGGTATTGATGATGACGGAAATGGATACATTGATGATTATAACGGTTGGAATGCGTCAAATAATAACGATAATATTGGTACTGGTAGCCATGGTACAAGTTGTGCAGGAATGATTGGTGCCAAAGGAAATAACGGATTGGGAGTTGCTGGAATAAACTGGGATGTAAAAATCATGAGTATAGCAGATTCTGACAACCCTTATAACGAAGCTCTGGTGGTTGCTGGCTATGAATATGCACTTCAACAACGTTTAATATGGAACACTACCAATGGTACTCAAGGTGCATTTGTAGTAGCAACAAGTGCTTCTTGGGGAATTGATTATGGGGATCCTGACGATTACCCAATTTGGTGCGGTTTTTATGAAGATTTAGGAGAAGTCGGAATTCTGAACGCTGGAGCAACTTCTAACAGTAGTCTAAACATCGACCAAACAGGTGATGTTCCTTCTGCTTGTCCGAGCAACTATATGATTAGTGTTACAGCTACCAATTCAAGCGACATTATCGACTTTGCAGCTTATGGTCAAACAACAATTGACGTAGCAGCACCTGGCTCAAGCATTTATACAACGGCCGCTAATGGTGGTTATACCTCAACATCTGGAACATCGTTTGCAACGCCATTAACTGCTGGTTTGATAGGATTGATGTATAGTGTTCCGTGTCCAAACTTAGAAACAATGGCAATGACAGACCCACAAGGCACAGCTGACATGGTGCGTTTAGCTTTAATGAATGGTGTTGATCAAACTGTACACTTAAGTACACGTACCGTTTCTGGTGGAAGAATTAACGCTAAAACTTCAATCGATTTATTGATGGCTGAAATTTGTAGTTCTTGTCCTTTCCCAACCAATATTTCAGTTAGCGATATTCAAGGGTCTTCTGCAACAATATCTTTTGATACCGATATAGACGTAAATGACTATTCAATCTTCTATCAAATAGCTGGTTCTGGGAATTGGCAAACTGTTACAACGACAACTGGTAACTCTACCATCACCAATTTAGAAGATTGTACTGATTATGAATATTATATCATAGCAAATTGTGATGCAGAATCAAGTGGACCGACAGGCACTTTAACTTTTACAACAACGAATTGTGGAAATTGCATTGATTTGAATTATTGTGAAACAGAAACAGGCACTTTCAATACCCGATTTGAAATTTTCCAAACATCTTCGGCTGCTGGCACACATAATTATGTTCCTACAACAAGTTTTGGTGGCAACGTTGCTGATGGATATAAATTTGGCGAGTTGGTCTTAGTGGATGATGGCTCTGCATCTCCAGAAGAAGGCTGTAACACTTTGATTAATGGTTCGTCACTTAATGGTAATATAGCAGTAGTTGTAAGGGGTACTTGTAACTTTACTCAAAAAGTAAAAAATGCTCAAAATGCTGGTGCAATCGCAGCAATTGTTGTGAACAATGTAGCTACAGCTCCAATTAATATGGGTGGTACAGATAATACAATTAATATTCCAGCAGTTATGGTAACTCAGAGCATTGGGAACTCTATTATAGCATCCATAAATAATGGAGAAAAACCAATGGCAATTTTAGGAAAGCAAAATGAGTGGATTGAATCGTTTGTTATCAATGGAGTTACAAATAACTCAGGCGATAATGGTGGATATTTGTTTACAAGTGGAAACATCAATTTAAACAAAAATGAACCTTATGACTTCACCGTCACACCAGGTTTTGACGGTCAAGAACTATCTGAATACACGCGTATTTGGATAGATTTAAATCAAGATGGTAATTTTGGAAATGATGAGATTGTTTACGACCAAGGAAACGCTAGTAAAGGAGCGGTTTCAGGTCAAATTTCAATCCCTTCAACCGCAACTTTAGGAAATACCAGAATGCGTGTTCAAATGTCTTTCCAGCCAACAGTATCCCCTTCACTACCAAATGTTTGTGTAACGTATAACGGTGGTGAGGTTGAAGATTATTGTGTTGAAATTTCAGAAGGAACTTCTTCTTTGGTAAATTATAACAAAAAGAGCGAAGTAAAAATATTCCCGAATCCAGTGAAAGATGCTGTTACAGTTTTGAGAGAAGATTTATCAGCCGATAAAGTTGTGATATACAGCTCAGTTGGACAAGTAATTTCAAAAATTTCGTTACATCAACCTTCAACAAAGATAGATGTTAAAGATTGGTCTAACGGCATTTATTTCTTCCATATTTTAGATAAAAATGGTCAAAAATTAGCAGTTGAGAAGATCTCTGTTTTACCATAAATAGAAATTGTTTTAACGAAATAATGCCACTAAGAAATAACGAATTCTTAATTGAATTCGTTATTTTCTTTTGTTCTATTCTATTCTTTTTAAATTTGAGGAAAATCGTGAATTGCTAATGTTGGAAAGTTTTCTTTTTTTATCATTATTGGGACTTGTTGTTGGGGCGATAGGAACATTGATTGGTGCTGGCGGTGGATTTATACTCGTTCCTGTATTGATACTTCTTTATCCCGGAATGAAGCCTGAAGAAATAACTGCAATATCATTGGCTGTAGTTGCTGTAAACGCAATTGTTGGGACAACCTCTTACCTTCGGCTACGACGGGTTGATATAAAAGCAGGAATTTTATTTGCTTTAGCAACAATTCCAGGTTCAATTTTTGGCGTTTACGCTGTCAATTATTTTGATAGAAATCAATTCGATATCCTTTTGGGTTTAATTTTAATTTCCATTGCGGTATTTTTATTCTTAAAAGGAGGAGAAAAGAAAGAAGTTAGTGTATTAAACAAAATTAATCCTCAATATACCTATCAACAAAAGACTGATAGAAATGGGAATAAATACGAATATTCCTATAATTTAAAAACAGGAATTTTTATTGCTTTATTAATTGGATTTTTCTCGCCATTATTTGGAATAGGTGGAGGAATAATTCATGTACCTTCAATGACAGAGATTTTACATTTTCCAGTTCATATTGCGACGGCAACCTCACAGTTTGTTTTAGGAATCATGTCAATTGTAAGCGTAATCACACATTATTTCCAAGGGAACTACGACAATCCTGAAACCTTAAAATTGATGGGTATATTACTCGTCGGTATTGTACCAGGCTCATTGATAGGTGCTCAAATTTCCAAAAGAGTAAAAGGACAGTTTATTATTAGAGTTCTTTCGCTTTCTTTGATAATTATAGGATTGCGCATTCTTTACGGGGTGATATTTAATTAGGATTAAGGATTACAATTGTAAACAACTTACAAATCCTTTTTTATGTCAAACAGAGCGATTTTACAAGGGACAAGATAGGTGGTATCGAGGTTGAAAAAAAACTATCTTACATTCTTTCCTTGTAAAGCCTCTTCAACATATTTAAAGGTAGAAAGCACATCAGGTTTTCCATTTACAACAGCTACATTGTGTTCGAAGTGTGCGCTTGGCTTTCTGTCTCCTGTGAGGATTGTCCAACCATCAGGCAATTGTAAAACGCGTTCTGTACCGAGATTAATCATGGGTTCAATTGCAATTACAAGTCCTTCCTTAATCTTTTTTCCTCTTCCTCTTCTTCCGTAGTTAGGAACTTGTGGGTCTTCATGCATTTCGCGCCCCAATCCGTGGCCAACCAACTCTCTTACAACACCATAACCGTGTTTTTCAGCATGTTCTTGGATGTAAAAACCAATATCACCAATTCTATTTCCAGTCCTTGTTTGTTCGATTCCAATTTGCAAACATTCCTTTGTAACTTCTATGAGTTTCATTGTTTCTGGTGCCACGTTTCCAACAGCAAATGTATAAGCATGGTCTCCGTAAAATCCATTGAGTAAAGCACCACAATCCACCGAAACAATATCGCCATCTTTTATGGGTTTATTATTAGGAATTCCATGTACCACTTGTTCATTTACTGAGATACAAAGTGAATTTGGAAAATCGTACAATCCTAGAAATCCTGGTGTTGCACCTTGTGAACGAATATAATCTTCTGCAATTTTATCAAGTTCTAAAGGAGTTACTCCAACATCAATTGCTTCAGCGACCTTCCCTAAAGTCCTACTTACAACTTGAGCAGCCTCACGAATTTTTTCAATTTCCTCTTTTGTTTTATAGTAAATCATTAGCTAGATTTTATCCTCAAAGTAAAAAGGGAACAATGAATGCTCCCTTTTTGTTTATAATTTTCACATTTTATTAAGCTAAAATTTCTTTTACCTTATCAGCTGCTTCTTGTAACAACACTGCTGAGTGTACATTTAATCCAGATTCATCGATTAATTGTTTTGCTTCCTCTGCATTTGTACCTTGTAAACGCACGATAATCGGAACATCAATTCCTCCCATGTTTTTGTATGCATCAACAACACCTTGTGCAACTCTGTCGCAACGAACAATTCCTCCAAAAATATTAATCAAAATTGCTTTTACATTTTTATCTTTTAAGATAATGTCAAATGCTTTTTCAACACGAGCAGCATCAGCAGTTCCACCAACATCAAGGAAGTTTGCAGGATTTCCTCCAGACATCTTGATAATATCCATTGTTGCCATTGCTAATCCAGCTCCATTTACCATACAACCAACATTCCCGTCTAATTTCACGAAATTTAGTCCCGCTTCATCAGCTTCAACTTCAGCTGGATCCTCTTCTGATTTATCACGCATTGCTACGTAATCAGGGTGGCGATATAGCGCTGAATCATCCAAAGTAACTTTAGCATCTACGGCGATAATTCTATTGTCTGATGTTTTTAATACTGGATTAATTTCAAAAAGAGAAGCGTCAGCACCATCGTAAGCATTGTATAAGCTTGTAACAAATTTTGTCATTTGTTTGAATGCTTGACCACTCAATCCTAAATTAAAGGCAATTTTTCTAGCTTGGAATCCTTGTAAACCAACTCTTGGGTCGATTTCTTCCTTAAAAATTAAATGCGGAGTGTTTTCAGCTACTGATTCAATGTCCATTCCTCCTTCTGTAGAGTACATAATAATATTTCTACCTTTTGCTCTATCCATTAAAACAGACATATAAAATTCTTCTGGTTCACTTTCACCCGGATAATACACATCTTGAGCGATAAGAACTTTATTTACCTTTTTTCCAACTCCATTTGTTTGAGCAGTTTCTAGGTGTCCTCCTAAAATACCTTTAACCGTTTCTTCAACCTTATCGATTCCTTTTGCTAAAACAACTCCATGAGATCCTGTTTCTTCAACAGTTCCTTTTCCTCTTCCTCCTGCGTGGATTTGCGCTTTAACAACGTACCACTCTGTCCCCGTTTGTTCTGTTAATTCTTTTGCTTTTGCTACTGCTTCTTCAAGTTTGTCAACTACAACTCCTTCTTGAACCGCTACTCCGTAGCTTTTTAAAATCGATTTTCCTTGATATTCGTGTAAATTCATTTTTTTTAAAATTTTGTCGGTGCTAAAGTACGCTTAATTCATTCATTTTTCAAGTTAGAAGTTTAAAAAGTTATCACCAATTTATTAAGATGTTGTAAACTAAATAGATTTGTAGTGAATGCAAGTTGTAAAAACCTTCTATTTTGAAAATAAAAAAAGCTCACCCTTTTTGGGATGAGCGTATGTTTTAACAATGACCAAAAGTCGATTGTTTTACATCTCGCTAGAAACTGTTAAATTTTTTCTACCTTTCCTACGACGAGCTGCTAAAACTCTACGTCCATTTTTAGTTGCCATACGAGCACGAAACCCATGTTTGTTTCTTCTTCTTCTATTTGATGGTTGAAATGTTCTTTTCATGACCTTATTATTATTTAATTTCTTTTATCTCTTCAATTTGGGTTGGCAAAGATAGTCATTTTTTAGTTTAATCAAAATACATTCACAAAAATATTAAAATTTTATCCATTTTGACAACTGTTGACTACATTTGTATAAATATTTTCAACGAATATGCTCAAACCCAAAGAAAAAAAATCAATCAAGCTCACGAAAGAATCTTTTAAAAAAGCTAGAAGAATTTTTAAATACCTGAAACCTTACCGTGTTCCTTTCGTAATTGGGTGGATATTTTTGTTGTTATCTTCTTCTGCAGGCTTGCTTTTTCCATATCTTTTAGGTCAGCTTTTAGGAAGTGGAATGCCCGTCAATTCGGTTGGGGCAGATAAAAAAGAGATTTTTAATCAAATTGACTTGAATAATATCAACAGTGTTGCGCTTGCTCTATTCTTATTGTTTCTATTTCAAAGTATTGTTTCTTTCTTCCGTATTGTCATATTTACAAAAGTTACGGAAAATACCATGCGTGATATTCGCTACGATGCTTTTGGAAAACTAATTTATATGCCGATGGATTTTTTTAATCGGAATAAAGTTGGTGAATTAACAAGTAGAATCGCTTCTGATATTACTTTGATACAGGATACATTAAGGGCAACAATAGCTGAATTCTTTAGACAAATCATTGTCATTATTGGTTCAATCGTATTTATTACCATCGTTTCTTGGAAACTTTCCATGATTATGTTGGGAATTGTCCCTGTTATGGTTCTAATTGCCATTCTTTTTGGCCGATTTATTCGGGTTTTAAGCAGAAAAGCTCAGGACAGTTCAGCAGAGTCAAATACAATCATAGATGAAAGTTTAAGCGGAATAACCAATGTAAAAGTGTTTACCAATGAGTTGTTTATGATGAAAAAATATCGACAATCAATCGAGAAAATTCGGAAACTTAACATTCAAAGTGGCAATTGGCGTGGACTTTTTGTTTCGTTTATTATTATGTGTCTTTTCGGGGCAATTGTTTTTATCATTTGGCAAGGTTTGCACATGACAATTGGGCCTGATGCCACTTTAAACAAAGGTGATTTCTTCTCTTTTATCATGTTTACGATATTTATGGGAGCGAGTGTTGGATCGATTCCTGATTTGTATGCTACAATTCAAAAAGCCATTGGTGCAACTGAAAGGTTAATGGAACTTATTTCCGAAGATACAGAAAAACAAATTCATTCTGGAACAAAAAAAGCAAAAATTGAAGGTCTAATTCAATTTGAAGACGTAGATTTTTTCTATCCGCAACGACAAGATTTTAAGGTGCTGGATCAACTTTCTTTTACGGCAGAGAAAGGACAGAAGATCGCCATCGTTGGAGCCTCTGGCGCAGGAAAATCAACATTGGCTTCTCTCCTACTGCGCTTTTATGAACCCACTTCTGGCAATTATGTAGTTGATGGCGTAAATGTAGAAGAATATGACTTGAAGTTTTTAAGGGAAAACATGGCGTTTGTGCCTCAGGATGTTATTTTATTTAGCGGAACGATTAAAGAAAACATTAAGTTTGGAAAGAACGATGCTACACACGAAGAAATTGAGTTAGCAGCCAAGAAAGCAAATGCCTATGATTTTATCATGTCTTTCCCAGATGGATTCGAAACAGAGGTTGGTGATCGTGGAATTCAGCTTTCTGGGGGACAAAAACAGCGTATTGCCATTGCCCGAGCAATTATTAAAAATCCAACCATCTTAATTCTGGACGAAGCCACATCAGCTCTGGATACAGAATCGGAAAAATTGGTACAAGAAGCACTGAATCATTTGTTGGAAAATAGAACCTCGTTTATTATTGCTCATCGCTTATCAACAATCCGTCGTGCCGATATTATTTTGGTGATGGAAAACGGACAAATTATCGAAAAAGGAACACATGAAGAGCTCGTTAAGATTGAAAATGGTGTTTATGCAAACTTGCATGAGTTACAAATTCAATAGTTGTCAATCGAAACTGGTAAAGACGTTTTTAAATCTTGAATTATTTATGATTTAATTTCTCTTTATCATAAGTTCCATCCTTCAATGCGTTGTATGCCCGAGTTATGATTTCATTCTTTATGTTATAGACTTGATAAAACGCGCCAATGTCCCAAATATTCTGAGCGATATTTGCCTTTATTCTCGTCGTTATAACATCCTTGCTTATTTTATAATCTTCTTCTATAAAGACAAGCGTGCTATCTTCTCTATTTGCGTAGTTAAATAACTCGTCCATGATATCATCACTTACCGTGAAGTTTTTATTGAAATCTTCAATAGTAGGATATTTTGATTTTATTTCATCGCGATTATTATTTGTATAGTCAATAGCAAATGAATAAAGTACACCTTGTCTTACGAGGTTTCGGTAGTATTCTGAATATTCTGTTGTATCTAAAGGAACAAAAATGTCAGGCATGATTCCGCCACCACCATAAACTTTCCTTTTCGTAACCAATGTTTTATACATTAATGAGTCAGCAAAATGGATACTATCCTCGTGCATCATTTCACCATGTTCATAACGATTGATATAGTCTTTTTTATATTCGTCAAAATCGTCATACGGTTTTTGAATCCATCTTCCACTTGGTGTAAAATAACGAGCAATTGTAAGTCGAATTTGAGATCCATCAGACAAGTTGACAGGACGTTGAACCAATCCTTTACCAAACGTTCTTCTTCCGACCAATAATCCCCGATCCCAATCTTGAACTGCTCCTGCTACGATTTCACTGGCAGATGCAGCATTTTCATCAATTAATATAACCAACCGACCTTTTTCAAAATCACCTTTTTTATCTGCTTTTAAATCATACCTTGGCTGCACTCTACCTTCTGAATAAACAATTAATTTATTGTCTTTTATAAATTCATCTGCAACCGATTTTGCAGCTGACAAAAGTCCCCCGCCATTTCCCTGAAGGTCAAAAATTAAATCTTTCATTCCTTCTTTTTTTAATTCTTTAATTGCCGTTGCTACTTCTTCTTCAGTTGTACGAGAAAAATTTGTCAATTTGATATATCCAACTTTATCATCAATCATGTATTTAGTGATAACAGAATGAACAGGAATTTTATCTCGCGTTACCATATATGAGACTTTTTCTTTTCCTCTTAAAATGGTAATTTTCACAATAGAACCTTCTTCGCCGAGCAAACGTTTGCGAACACCCGAATTTTTCAATCCAATTCCTGCAATTTTTTCTCCATCAACTTCAAGGATTTTGTCTCCCGCTCGAATACCAACAATTTCTGACGGTCCGCCTGGAATTGTGTTAACAACCAACAATGTATCCTTTAAAATATTAAATCGAATTCCAACGCCAACAAAAGAACCGTTAATTCTTTCATTTGCGCTTTCAACCTCTTCTGCAGGAACGTATGTCGAGTGTGGATCCAGTTCTTCAAGCATAGCAACTATTGCTGCCTCGGAAAGTTTTTTTGTCGGGACGGAATCAACATATAACATATTCACATAAGAAAAAACCTCTTGAACCCTTTGTAAATCTTTTTCAAATGTATCTTCTTTTTGCCCCAGAACTACGCCTGAACAAATGATTAAAACGAATAATAATATACTTTTTCTCATGCTTCTTTTCTCTTTACCTATCAAATATAGCACCAAAATTAAAATTGCTTTTAGCTTACTCTTAATAATAATGGAACTGTTTTTGTGTTACATTGAAAACAAATTAATGTTTTTAAACAGTCAATTGTTAATCGGAAATTCAAATTTACAAAAATTATTAATTGTAATTGGCTAATTTTGTTGTATTGAGTTTAGATTGTTATTTTCTAATTCAAATTCGTAATATAATAACTATTATTAGGTATGAAGAATATATTTCTCTTAATCTTCTTATTTTTTTTGTTTTTTCATCAATTTTCATTGAATGCACAAATATTGGAATTTGACCAATTGGAGATGAGATATGATCAAAAGCAATACAAAGCTGTCTATAAAAACGCTTTAAAGTTACTCGACAAACCTGAATACGACTTTTCGTATATTCCTCAATACTATTTAGCACTATCGAAGCTCCAACTGATTCAAGACAAACGATGGTTCAAACGCAATAAATATGCTTTAGACGAGGCGGTTGAAACTTTCAAAGATTTGAACAGAACCAAGGAAGGAAAGGCAATTCTTCAAGCACATCAATATGAGTTAAGCATTTTAAAAAATGATTTATCTTTATGGATGAACCTACTTTATGAAGATGGTGAAAAAGACCTGTTCCTTAAGATAAAGAATGTTATTGAAGAACTTTTTCCAGATGTAAAAGATGTTTCTAAGATGAAAGAAGACCACATTGTAATTGATGGCGAAATTTCTGTTCCAACAGACGGTGACAAGCGTATAGAGTCAACAAAGGTTTCCTCATCAACTCGGTCTAACATTATCCAAGTTTCCGAGAGCGTTTTGGGAGTTCCGTACAAGTGGGCAGGTAAAACACCAGATGGATTTGATTGTAGTGGATTTACTTGTTATGTTTACAGCCAAGCCGCAGACATACAATTAAGTCATCGCTCTGGAGATCAATTTAAAGAAACTAAAAAACTGAAGCGAGAAGAGGTTCAACAAGGCGATTTTGTTTTCTTTGGAAATGGAAATAGAATCAGTCATGTCGGAATAGTTTATTCTACGAATAATGAAAGTATTCAGATGATTCATGCCAGTTCAAGCGTTGGAATTTCAGTAATCGACATTTATGAATCTGACTATTGGCGAAAACGCATTAAAGGCTTTGGTACTATTTTAGAGAATTAGGAATTTACACGTTAAACCTAAAGTGCATGATGTCTCCATCTTCTACTACGTAGTCTTTCCCTTCTACGTGGAATTTCCCAGCTTCTTTAACAGCAGCTTCAGAACCATATTTTACAAAATCGTCATACTTCATTACTTCAGCTCGGATAAATCCTTTTTCAAAATCTGTATGTATAACCGCTGCAGCTTGTGGTGCTTTCGAACCACTTAAAACAGTCCAGGCTCTTACCTCTTTTACTCCAGCTGTAAAGTAAGTATCTAAGTTTAATAATTTATATGCAGATCGAATCAATCTGTTTACACCAGGCTCCTCTAAACCAAGTTCTTCCATAAACAGTTTTCTTTCTTCATAAGTTTCCAATTCAGCAATATCTGCCTCAATTTGAGCACCAATTACTAAAACTTCTGCATTTTCATCTTTTACAGCTTCCTTAACTTGCTCAACATATTGATTCCCATCTTTCACAGAAGCTTCGTCAACATTACATAAATATAAAACGGGTTTTGCTGTAATGAGTTGTAATTCATCAACAATTGGAATTTCACTACTACTAATCTCTAAAGAACGAACAGACTTCCCTTCTTCAAGGTGTGATTTAATTCGCTCTAAAACTTCGATAGATTTTTTAGCATCTTTATCTCCCGCTTTAGCTGCTCTAACCAAACTTCCTGTCAATCTTTTTTCTACCGTTTCCAAGTCTTTTAGCTGTAATTCTATATCGATTACTTCTTTATCTCGAACAGGATTAACGCTTCCATCAACATGAACAACATTGTCATTATCAAAACAACGTAAGACATGAATAATTGCGTCTGTTTCACGGATATTAGCCAAAAACTGATTTCCCAAGCCTTCACCTTTTGAAGCACCTTTTACCAAACCAGCAATATCAACTATCTCCATGGTTGTTGGTACTACTCTTTCTGGATTAACCAATTCTTCCAATTTTTTCAATCTTGTATCTGGAACAGAAATTGTCCCAACATTTGGTTCGATTGTACAAAATGGAAAGTTGGCTGCCTGTGCTTTTGCGTTTGATAAACAATTAAATAAAGTCGATTTACCCACATTTGGTAAACCAACTATACCACATTTTAATGCCATTTTATTTATAATTAGTCTTTAATAAAAAAACCTTGACTTTCGGTTAAAAGATTGCAAAGATAGTGATTTTAAAATAGATTTCTTGACAGCGGTGAAAATTTATTAAATATGTTTTTTATTTTTTTAGATTCACTTGTCAATTTGTCTCAATATTTCTGTTCCAGAAAACTCATCTTCCTTAATGTTATTAAATTTCGTTGTTTAATTAAATTTCATTGTTTAAAAAGTGATAAACCTATATTCGCGGGCTATTAAATAAAATCTATGCAATTCTTAATTCTTCTATTTAAGCTAATAAGGTTCATCTGTGATGAAATTTACAGATTTGTTAGCCATTTTCTTCTTATAATAAAATGTCTATATTTGGAACAAACTATATAATACAACTCACATTCATAAGAATAAGCATTTTGAAGCTACGCAACTTTCATTTTTGAAATCTTCGACTTAGAAAACTGTTCTTTTGCATAATTTAAAGTTAATGTAAACTCTGTTGTCTTTCCTTTTTTGTCGGGTAGTTCAAACATTGCATCAGTCAAAATTGCCTCACAAATCGAACGCAACCCCCTTGCACCAAGTTTAAATTCTATCGCTTTGTCAACGATAAACTCTAATGCTTCATCCTCAAAACTCAGTTCAATGCCATCAATTATAAACAACTTTTTGTATTGTTTTACCAATGAGTTTTTAGGTTCTTTTAAGATACGCACCAAAGTTTCACGACTAAGCGGTTGTAAATATGTTAAAACAGGGAATCGACCAATAAGTTCAGGAATTAAGCCGAAGGTTTTTAAATCTGTTGGATTTACAAATTCCAATAAATCTTCTTTTTCAACCCTTTCTGCCTCGTCATTTGAGAATCCAATTGCTTGTCGGTTAACACGCCGAGCAATAATTTTTTCAATTCCATCAAAAGCACCACCACAAATAAATAATATATTTTTAGTGTCAACCTTAATCATTTTTTGTTCAGGATGTTTTCTCCCGCCTTGAGGCGGAACATTCACTTCTGAACCTTCTAATAGTTTCAACAACGCTTGCTGAACACCTTCACCCGAAACATCTCGTGTGATAGACGGATTATCACTTTTTCTTGCAATTTTATCAATTTCATCAATAAAAATAATGCCTCTTTCAGCAGCTTTCACGTTATAATCAGCAGCTTGAAGCAATCGTGACAAAATACTTTCCACGTCTTCTCCAACATAACCTGCTTCTGTAAGTACTGTCGCATCAGCTATACAAAATGGAACATTAAGCATTTTTGCAATTGTTTTTGCCAAAAGTGTTTTTCCTGTTCCAGTTCTTCCCACCATAACAACATTCGATTTATCAATCTCTACTTCATCTTTTTCTACCTTTTGATTCAATCGTTTGTAATGGTTGTAAACGGCAACTGAAAGTGTCTTTTTAGCAGAAGTTTGACCAATCACATGCTCGTCTAATTTTGCTTTAATTTCAGAAGGCAACATCATTTTCAACTTCTCAGCCCCTTCTACCTCAATTCCTCCTGTTCTCATTTCTTCTTCCACAATTGCTTGTGCCTGAATTATACAGTGGTCACAGATATGACCTGAAATTCCTGCAATCAATAATTGCACTTGGCTACGTGGGCGACCACAAAATGAACAAGATGATTCTTTTTCCTTTGCCATTTCTTTAATTTTAAATTTAAGATACAACAAAACAGGGAGGTTTTTGATTAAAAAACGCCCCTATTTTATGTTACTTTTTTTAGTTATTTACTTTTTTTCAATACTTCATCCACCATACCGTAAGCCTTCGCTTCTTCGGCAGTCATCCAATAATCACGGTCTGAATCTTTTTCAACTTGCTCAAATTTTTGTCCAGAATGATGAGAAATAATATCATATAATTCTTTCTTCAACTTCATGATTTCACGAGCTGTAATTTCGATATCTGATGCTTGACCTTGTGCACCGCCCAACGGTTGGTGAATCATAACTCTCGCGTGAGGTAAGGCAGTACGTTTTCCTTTTGCGCCTGCACACATTAAAACAGCCCCCATCGACGCTGCCAAACCAGTACAAATTGTTGCCACATCAGGATTGATATATTGCATTGTATCATATATCCCCAATCCAGCATAAACGCCACCGCCTGGTGAGTTTAAATATATTTGGATATCCTTTTTCGGATCTACAGATTCTAAAAATAATAATTGTGCATTAATAATATTTGCAACTTGATCGTTTATCCCTGTTCCTAAAAATATAATCCTATCCATCATTAGACGTGAAAACACATCCATTTGCGTCATATTCAATTGACGCTCTTCAATAATATAAGGTGTAAGTGAAGATTCGATATAATGACCTAAGTGCATTGAATTGATGCCCATGTGCTTGGTAGCATACTTTTTAAATTCGTCTTTATTGTACATATTAAATTGTTTTTTCAAATTAATCGCATAAATATACAAAAACTCCTTCAACTAAGTGGCAATAGACCCTTCAAATTATCAATATTTTTTTATTCTTATCGCTTCATTCACCCAAATATTAGAAGCGTTATTATAAAGTAGGATGACTTATTTCATTAGTTAACTGTAGGAAGTTATGGGAATGTCGCATTTGAGACTTGAATCTGCCATTCCAAAAACCGCATATATTCAGTACAAAATTGTAAACTAAAAAAGCTATATTTGTCATCATGGAATATAAAGTACATCACTTTTCAGCGTTTCTTGAGCAACATGCACCACTTGGAAGTCAGGAATCCTATGACAATTCAGGATTGATTGTTGGAAATCCTATGATGGATGTTAAAGGCGTCCTTCTTTCACTGGATTGCATTGAGCAGACAGTAGATGAAGCCATTGAGTTAGGGGCAAATTTAATCATTGCTCATCACCCTATCGTTTTCAAAGGGTTAAAACAGTTAAATGGCAAAAACTATGTAGAACGCACTGTCATTAAAGCCATTAAAAACGACATTGCCATTTACGCGATTCATACCAATCTCGACAATTACAAATTAGGGGTGAACTATGAAATTGCGCAGCGAATAGGAGTTAAAAATCCGAAAGTATTAGCTCCGGCTCAAAATGTATTAAAAAAATTAGTGTTTTTTTGTCCGACAGATGAGGCAGAAAAAGTATCTCAAGCAATTTACAAAGCAGGTGGAGGCACAATTGGTGAATACAGTAACTGTAGCTTCAAAACCACTGGCGTAGGTTCTTTCACACCAAGTGAGCTGGCTAATCCAAGCAAAGGGAAAATCAATCAACCTGAAGAAGTAGAAGAATACCGCATCGAAATTTTAATTCCCTCACATAAAGAGCAACAAATCATTGCTGCAATGAAAAAGGCTCATTCCTACGAAGAAGTAGCTTATGAAATTTATCCTATTCACAATAAAAATCAGGATGAAGGAGCAGGAATGATTGGCAAATTGGAAAAAGAAGAAAATACTTTAGCATTTTTAAAAAATTTAAAAGAAAATTTTAATTGTGGGGTCATTCGACACACAAAATTGATAAAAGATAAAATAAAAACGATTGCCTTTTGTGGAGGATCTGGAAGTTTTTTATTAAACGAGGCAAAACGCCAAAACGCTGATATTTTCATCACTAGCGACTTTAAATACCACGAATTTTTTGATGCAGAAGATGAAATCATCATCGCAGATATCGGACATTTTGAAAGTGAACAATACACTCCGCACTTAATTCTTGGTATTTTGAGAAAAAAATTTATTAACTTTGCCATCCATTTAAGTAAGGTGAATACAAACCCGATAAATTATTTTTAAGCATATATGGCAACAAAATCAAAAACGAGAACTAAAGCAACCGTTGCGGAACGTTTAGAAGCATTAGAAAAACTTCAAGTAATTCATTCAGAAATAGACAGACTTTTAAAAGTTAGAGGAGAGCTTCCTCTAGAAGTTGAAGATTTAGAAGCTGACGTTGAAGGACTACAGCGAAAAATCGAAAAAATAAACATTGAGATTTCAGATATTGAAACAGATATTTCAAACCGAAAGAATTCTCAAAAAGATGCTGTTACTGCAATTTCTCAATATAAAGAGAAACAAAAAAATGTTCGTAACAATCGTGAGTACGAATCTTTAAATAAAGAAATCGAGTATCAAGAGTTAGAAATTCAAGTCCATGATAAAAGAATCGACGAAGCAAAAGCTCAAATCGAACACAAAAAAGAGATTGTCAAAGAAATTGAAGAACAACTTGAGGGTAGAAAAATTGATTTAAACAGTAAAAAATCTGAATTAGATTCTATTGTTGCTGAGACTGAGCAAGAAGAAGAAAAATTAGTAAAAAAAGTTGACACAGCGGAAAAGAAGTTAGATGATCATTTAAAAACGGCATACTATCGACTTAGAGATAACATGAAAAACGGATTGGCTGTTGTAGCAATCGACCGTGATTCTTGTGGTGGCTGTTTTACACGTATTCCACCTCAACGTCAGCTTGACATTATTCAAAAGAAAAAAATTACAACATGTGAAAACTGTGGTAGAATTTTAGTTCCTGGAAATGTTAATCCTGAGGAAATCGACCAAAAAGAAACTGCAAAGAAAAGAAGTACAAAAAGAGCTTCGGCATCAAAAACTTCAAAGAAAGCAGAGAAAGCTGATGATGTAAAGTAATCTACCAATATTTTAAATATTTGAGCTCGCAATAAGCGGGCTCTTTTTTTTTATATTTGTAAAAAAAATAATAATGTCACAAAAACCAAGTCTTCCAAAAGGAACCAGAGATTTTTTACCTTTTCAAGTAAATCGACGGAATTATATTTTTGATACCATTAAAGATGAGTTTAAGAAATATGGCTTTTCGCCAATTGAAACGCCATCCTTTGAGCATTCTTCAACACTTCTTGGAAAATATGGCGATGAAGGTGATCGTTTGATTTTTAGAATTTTGAATTCGGGTAGAAAAATGGAAAAAGCAGATATTGATGCCTTAAAAAGTGGAAATTTGACTGCTTTTGCAAACTCCATCTCCGAGAAAGCATTGCGCTACGACTTAACAGTGCCGTTTGCTAGATTTGTTGTACAAAATCAAAATGAACTAACTTTTCCTTTTAAAAGATATCAAATTCAACCTGTTTGGCGCGCCGACCGACCACAAAAAGGTCGATATCAAGAGTTTTATCAATGCGACGCTGATGCAGTTGGAAGTGATTCTTTGTACTTAGAAGTAGATTTTATTCAAATCTTTGATAAGGTTCTATCAAAATTAAACATCCAAAACTTTACCATTCATATCAATAATCGTAAAATACTATCTGGAATCGCTGAGGTCGTTGGGGAAAAGGATAAAGTTATTGAAATCACTGTAGCCATTGATAAACTAGATAAAATCGGGGAAGATGGCGTGCTAAAAGAGTTGCAAGAACGTGGTGTAAGCACATCAGCAATAGAAAAAATAAAACCCTTGCTCAGCATGAAAAACGACACCAATAAGATGTTGGACTTTATGGCTGTTTTTTTAGAAAGTAGTGAAATTGGTCGAAAAGGTTTGGAAGAATTAAACTTTGTGTTTGACAAAACCAAAATATTAGAATTGAAAAACGCAAAATTAAACTTCAACGTTACACTTGCCCGAGGATTGAATTATTATACAGGAGCAATTTTTGAAGTTACCGTTGAAGATGTTAAAATCGGCTCTATTTGTGGCGGAGGAAGATACGACGATTTAACAGGGTTATTCGGTTTGGAAAACCTTTCAGGTGTTGGAGTTTCCTTTGGTGCAGATAGAATTTATGACGTCTTGGAAGAACTCGATTTATTCCCGAAAGACATTGATGAGAGTATCGACTTTCTCTTTGTGAATTTTGGAGAAAAAGAAAGTGATTTTGCTTTGCCGATTTTGCAAAAGTTAAGAAATCACGGCATCAGTGCAGAACTTTATCCCGATATTTCTAAGTTAAAAAAGCAATTCAAATACGCCGATAATAGACATGTAAAAAATACGGTAATTATTGGCGAAGAAGAAATTAAAAACAATACGATAACAATAAAAAACATGAAATCGGGAGAGCAAAATACGATTTCTGTGGAAAATTTTATTCAAAAACATTGCAAATAATGGATAAGTTGGTTTTAAATCATCAAAAAATCACAATTGATGAATTGTTTGATGTCATACAATCAAATGTAAATGTTGAACTTGGCGAAATCGGAAGAAAAGCCATTCAAAAATGTCGTGATTACCTTGATCAAAAGGTGGAAAGTACAGATGGTAATATATATGGTGTCAATACTGGATTTGGTTCATTGTATGATAAATCTATATCCAAAAAAGACCTTGCTAACTTACAAATCAATTTAGTCCGCTCACACGCTTGTGGAACAGGCGAATTGGTGCCGAAAGCCATTGTAAAAACAATGCTTTTTTTAAAAGCAATTGGGCTACACTTCGGTCATTCAGGCGTACAAGTTGAAACCGTTGAACGATTGCTTTACTTTTACAATCACGACATAATTCCTGTAGTTTATCAGCAAGGAAGTCTTGGTGCATCAGGAGATTTATCACCGTTGGCACACATTGCTTTGGCATTAATTGGAGAAGGAGAAGTTTATATCGGCGATAGAATTATACCAACTGAAGATGCATTGAAACAACATCGCCTCTCTCCTATCCAACTTCAATCAAAGGAAGGACTTGCACTGTTAAACGGAACGCAATTTATGAGTGCCTATTTGGCACATTGTGTTTATGAAGCAAAGGTAATTCTTAACCAAGCTAACCTCATTGCAGCAATGTCGTTAGAGGCTTTTGACGGAAGAATTGATCCGTTTACACACGCTGTGAATGCCATTCGGAATCAACAAGGTCAAATTAAAGTTGCAGAAAACTTCAGGGAGATATTAAAAGACAGTAAACTCATTCAACAAGAAAAAGTGCATGTGCAAGATCCGTACAGTTTTAGGTGTATTCCACAAGTACATGGAGCGAGTTTAGATACAATCCAATACGCTGAAGAAATCATCACCCGTGAAATAAACGCTGTAACAGATAATCCAACAATTTTTCCCGATGAAGATTTGATTATTTCTGCTGGAAATTTCCACGGTCAACCTTTAGCAGTGACAATGGATTATTTAGCGATTGCCTTAGCTGAAGTTGGAAGTATTTCTGAAAGAAGAGTTTATAAATTAATGGGCGGTTTTAGAAATTTACCAGCATTTCTGGTAGTAAACCCAGGATTAAACAGTGGATTTATGATTGCACAATATACAGCTGCATCCATTGTAAGTCAAAACAAACAACTTTGTACACCTGCTTCCGTAGATTCTATAGATTCATCAAATGGACAGGAAGACCATGTGAGTATGGGAGCAAATGCGGCGACAAAACTCTATCGCGTAGTTGAAAATGTTTGGCAAATTTTAGGCATTGAATTAATGACAGCTTGCCAAGCCATTGAATTTAGGGATTATCAAAAGACAAGTAAAATTTTATTAAATCTTCATACAGATTTCAGAAAAAAAATTACCTTTATCAAAGAAGACGAATACATGTCTCAATATTTAAGAGGTAGTAAATCGTTTATTAAAGAAAGAAACAACTCATTATTTTAAAGAAAAAAAGATGGAAAATATTGGTTTTAACCCAGACGAAAACACTGACTTACAAGAAGAAATTCCAAAAAGACCTGTTTTTTTAACTGTTTTAATTGTATTAACCTCTATCTCAATTTTCTTCGGACTTTTGGGAGGCGTAAGCAGTTTTATGAATGGACCATTAACGGAAGAACAAGTTGAGGAAGGAATGATGCCATTATATGAAACTATTCCTACGCTCGAGAGCGAAGGACTTGATAATTATGCCGATATGGTTAGATTGATTATTGACTATACAAAACATGTCAACGATAACAGTTTTTCACTAAACAATCTATTGACAATTTTGACTTATATTATTGGAATCGGAGCGATTGTGATGATGTTTAGATTAAGAAAAATTGGGTTTCACCTATATGTTATTTATAGTTTATTGCCCGTAGTAACTTTGTATTTGGTTGCTCCATCATCACTTATTCCAAATATTTATGTGATATTTTACATGGTAATTGCCATACTTTTTACTTTGTTGTATGCTTTAAACTTGAAATACATGAAGTAGATATCAAAGTAAATTATTCGATAACAATTTCTTCACCCAAAAATTTAGGCTGAACGTGAAATATTACGTCTAAAACGGCTTTTACTCGTGCGAAATACTCTCTCGTTTTGATTTTTACACTGTTTTTACCTTCAACATCTTTGGCGTTAAAACCGACAACTTCAATCCCCTTTTTGGTCGCTAAATAAATGGCGCGTTCATTATGAAATTGTTGAGAAATTACAGTGAATTTGTTGAGCCCGAAAATTTTATTAGCACGAATTATAGAATCTAACGTTCTAAAACCTGCATAATCTAAATATATTTTCGATTTTGGGATTCCATGTTCTATCAGCGCCTCCATGATTGTTTTTGGTTCATTATAGAATTCTGTTCCATTATCTCCAGAAACCAAAATGAAATCAATCTTACCACTATTAAACAACTCAACAGCAGCTTCAATCCTGTATTTAAAATATAAATTAATTCCACCTTGTTCGTAATATTTTGATGTCCCTAATAAGACACCAACTTTGTTATACGGAACTTCATCGACATTACTGAACGTGTGTTTTTCTGAATTGGATTCAATAATATAGTTTGAGTAAACAGCAAAAGCTATTACAAATAAAACAAGGCTAAAGATAGAATAAGTGACCCGTTTAAGTAGGCTGATTTTTCTTTTTCGTTTCTTCAATACTGAGGAATTTTAGGCTAATATAATAAATTTAATTCTCTAAAATCAACAAAAATGATACAAATCTCTTCCAACATCTACCCCATTTCTTAAAAGAAAATTTTGAATATAATCTTTTGCTTTCAAGTCCTTAAAAGTGGTAATAATTTGATAGTTTTTCCAATCTATCGATTTGTCTTCCATTACATATATTTGCTTTTCATAAATAGACTTACCAATTTTATTTTCATTTTTTGAAAACCAAATAAAGTCTATCTCATTTTCGATTAAAAATTTAGCCAATTGCTTTCCCCTAAAACTTGTTCCCATAACGGCAATTCCTCTACTTTTATTATAATGAATTTTATCAAAATAATACCATTTTATATTGGTAAACGTGTAATCGTGATAATTTGGGTCTATCCGAGATGTTCTGTTATCATAATCTCTCCAATCGTGTAAAATTTTATCTGTTGGCACAACATCTATCCCTGCTTCATACATTCGAAAGGCCAAATCATAATCTTCAGGGTAACGATTTTCATTAAAAGCATTTATTTTTTCTAAATCTTCCCGATAAAGCATCCAACAAGGAGATGGAATAGAGCATTCCTTAAAAATCTCTTTAAAATTATCTCCTGATTTTGTCAAACGATTCAGCCAAACTTGATAATTTTTATATCCTGATTTCAGTTTTACTTCAGCAAAATAATAAACACCACCAATTGCAACATGACTTTTACCTGCCGAAAGTAAGTTTTCAGCCAAAACCTGAATTTTCTCTTTCCTCATTAAATCGTCGGCATCCATTCTAGTTATAAGTTCTCCTGAAGACTTTGAAAAAGCAAGTCGTAAGGCAGAAATAACTCCAGCTTCCTGATTTTTAAAACAATAAAAGCGAGCATCATTTTTACAAAACTGCTCCAATATGGACCAACTTGAGTCTTCACTAAAGTCATCAACCAATATAACTTCAAAGTTTGTGTATGATTGACGCTGAATTGATTCCAAGCATTCCAAAAGAAAACGCTCTTCATCTTTTACGGGAATTAATATTGAAATGAGTGGGTTCATAGATTTAAATAGATATCAAACCAAAAGAATAATATGCAATTCATAGGCGTTATTAAATATTTGCCTATCTAACTTAAATCAATAACATAACTTGAGTAAATAGCAAAAGTTATTACAAAGAAAACAAGACTAAAGTTGACATTATCATATAAAAGATATGTCTTTATTTGCAGATTATTCTTGTACGTTTCTTTAACACTAAGAAATTTCATGCTAATATACGGAATTAAAGTCTCTAAATTCAACAATAATAAAAACAAATCTTTGTAAACTTCTACCTGTTTTTTTTTGATAGAAATACCAGTATAGAAACTGTTTTTCTTAGAGCCTTTTTGCTAAATTAAAATGGTTAAAGCTAAAGAATTACATACTTATAAATTATTAATCCTTAATAAATATTAGAGAAAACCCTTGTACAACGTTTTAGGCTTAGCTATAAATTTGTACTATTAATCATTAAAAATAAATAGTAATGAAGAATTTTGAACAAACACAAAAACTTGCAATCCTTGCAGTTGCAAGATTAATGTTGTTCTCTTGTAAAAAGGACAATATCGAACCATCAGTACCAGATACACCCACAGTAAATAGTCAACCAATTACTTTGGACTGTAGCTTTTTCACTAATAATCCCGATGTCCATTTGACCGATAATCCAGATAAACCGGTTGACTATATTATCACTTGTGACCCAGCAACCAGTGGGGATTTTATAATAGATGCAGGTGTAGTAATTGAGTTTAAAAGTAATGCTGGGTTGCGATTAGGTAAGGACGGAAACGGTAAAATACAAATGAACGGAACTGCCGATAAACCAATTATCTTAACGGGAGTCCAAAAAAACAAAGGATTCTGGAGAGGCATCCAAATTTCCAGCGATAACCCTGCCAATCAAATGAGCTACGTAACCATAGAATATGCTGGACAAGAAGGTCGCGGCGGATGGGCACTACAAGGGTCTCTTATTGGTGCTGCTGGTGCAGTATTGAATATGGATCATTGTACTGTTCAGCACGGATACCTTATTGGAATGAATTGGCTGGACGGCTCATTAAAAGCAGGAGAGTTAACACTTTCTAATAGTACTTTCACAAAGAATGATATTCCAATTCAAACATCGGCAAACTATATTAACTCCATCAATGGCACTAGTACTTATACTGGAAATGTGAATGACTATATTAAATTAACAGGAGACGATGTTCGGAAAGATGTAGTATTCCACAAAACCGACATACCTTTCTTTTCTGTTGGATTCAAACCAGATAATGACGCGAAGCGTAAATTTACATTTGAGCCAGGCGTTACCTTATTAATGGATGCTGGAAGCCAAATCAGGTTTCAAAATGCCTTTCATTTTAATCATGAAATCATTATGGTGGGAACAGCGAACGAACCCATTACCATAAAAGGAGCGCAAAATGTGCCAGGATATTGGACTGGTATTCAAGTTGACTATACTTCCAATCCATTGAATGAAATTGGGTTTTTGGATATTGCCAACGCCGGGGCAACCAACAGCTACCCTAATGGTGCCATTCTTTTAGGTAGTAATGATGTGTTATTAAATATGCACGACGTAAATTTCATTGATTGTTACGAATATGCGGTAAGTATTCAGCACGCTAGTGAAATCAATTTCAATCACAGCAATCTAAATTTGAATAATACACCTAAACTATTTTCTGATTGGAATGGAGCGGAGGTAACCAATCCTTAAAACACTTGGAAAATATATTTTTTAATGTACAGGGGCGCGTAACGCCCCTGTTATTTTTCCTATAAAATAAAAATACGCTATCTAACCTTCAGTATAGTGGTAGCGACCCGATATTCGGTAACTTTAACCAATGTTTGGACGGCAAATGTTATCAATACGAAACTTCACTTACCAAAGCTGATATGCCAAAGAAAAAAGAAAGACATCATAACACATAATTGAATCCTAACATACTTTTAAAAGATTCTGTCAAATTATCTTCAATCTCCTCATATTTTAGTGAAATAGATATCAAACCAGAAGAGTAAGGTGCAATATCATAAACATTGTAGATAATTATTACCTCATCCTCACTAATTAAAATATTGTCGGTCATAGGAAAATCATTCTCAAAAAGAATTTCTTCCACTTCGTCTTTTGTAGTTAATCCATAATCTAGGCGAAATTGATTTTCTAATTTTTTCTTTAAAACAACCGAATCCACAAAAATATCATTCCAATAAAGTCTTTCTTTTGTATTCAAATCATATAAATGAGAAAACGTAGAATGGAAACCATGCGCACCACCATAATATGAATAATGAGTTCTGACAATATCAATAATTTGTTTATTTTGAAAGTGAATCCCAACAGAATCAAACAAATAATAACCATTCACCGATGGCATATCTGCATCCATGTATTTATAAGTTTCTTTAAACTCTCTAATCACTTCTTCCTCTAATGATTTAGGTTCCAATTGTGTCTCAAATCCTAAGACGCTTTGAATGGCATAATCTAACCAGCGATTCTCTGTTTCTGCCACAACTGGATAATGATAATAAATTTTCCCAACAATTGTATCTGTAACTTCAGGGAAAGCAACTATCATCGTGTCAACAGTTCGAGTATTAAAAGCAATTGCCTCCTTTACTTCAATTTCTTCCTCAACGAAAGTGCTTTCAGATTCTGAGTTACACCCTATTAATAAAAAGATTCCTATAATGATAACCCCTATCTTCTTCATAGCTTTAATCAATTATTTTCCGTGTTATTTCTCTCTATATGAAAAAATGAAAATTCTTTTGTTTTGTACTCCTTTTCAAACAAATGAGGATAATATTTTTGCATCTCATCATTCATCAGCTGAACAGGTACATCTTCAAATTCGCCATAAAAATGTTTGTACTCCATAAATTCGTTTTCTCCTTGATAAGCTTGTAACAAAGCATCATTTTTTCCGTCCCATTCCAACGGCTTTACATTGAGAAGACGACAAATTCTACGATCAAAAGCAGGCGTTGTTTTTACCCATTTCCCGTCTATAAAAGCTGAAACATAGCCATGAAAAACAATTTCTTTTCTTTTTAAATATTTCGTCAGCTTCTCCACTCCAATATGATTTACAACAATTCCATAACCCAATTTTGAAGGAATGCCTAACGCCCTAAATCCAGTTGCCAAAACAATTGATTTTTCAACACACCAAGCCCGTTTCTTTTTCATAATCACGCTTGATTTTAGATTTTCAGACCTTAAATCCAAATGATAAGGGTCGTAAATAAACATATCCCTCACTTTATAATAAAGTTGAACAGCTTGTTCTCTCAATGACAAGGAAGTATCTACAAATTGAATTAAATTGTTTGAACTTTCAGATGCTACTTCCAGCATAGATGTTTCGCAAAGATACTGTTCAAACTCCATATTATTCATTCAATACTTTAAATTAATCTATGTCGATGACCAACCCGTCATAAGCTGTAAACACGTTTTTCGGGAGCTTTTTATTAATTTCTTCATCTGTTCCAAATTGATGAGAAATATGTGTCAAATATGCTTTCTTCGGTTTTAATTCATCAATTATCTCTAATGCTTCTTTTAAATTTAGATGAGAAATATGCTGGTCCTCTTTTAAGCAATCCAATACCAATACATCTAAATTCTTCATCTTCTCCAATTCATTTGTCGGAATTGTTTTTACATCAGTAAAATAAGCAAAATTCTCAATTCTGAATCCAAATACAATCATTTTATAATGAAAACCAAGAATTGGAGTCACTACTGGACCGTCGGGCAATTGAAAAGGTTCATTTTTAATCGTATGTAAATTGATTTTTGGCGTTCCTGGATATTGATTCTCGCCAAAAGCATAATAAAACTCACGTTTCAATGCTGTCGTTGTTTCTTCAGACGCGTATAATTCCATGTTCCGATGTTCGATGTAATTAAATGCCCGAATATCATCCATACCTGCAATATGGTCTTTATGTTCATGTGTGTAAATAACTGCGCGTAAACTTTGGATATTCTCACGAAGCATCTGTTGTCTAAAATCTGGTCCAGTATCAATGACAAAATTCTCGTTATTCCATGTAAATAAAATCGAACTTCTTAGTCGATTATCCTTTGGATTGTTTGATTTGCACACATAACAATCGCATCCTATTAAAGGAATGCCTTGTGATGTTCCAGAACCTAATATTCTAATTTGAAGTTTTGCCAATTTGTTAAATTAATTACCAACAACAATTGAGTCTGTAGAGAATCCATAGACAGAGAAATTCCCTAAACATTCCTCTGGTCCGTTCCAATTAGAAATAGGGTTTGCTGGTGCTGCTGAAAACCCGCTATTACCTGCTGTTGCCAGCATTGAACTTTGATATTTAAAAGTTTGTTCACTTAAAGACCTTACTTCGATTCTCACTGTATCATGTAACTGAAAAGTAGAACCAAACAGCGTTAATTTGATTGTAGATCCGTCTCCAAACTCATCGTCAAACAATAGTTGGTCGCTTATATCTGTTTGATATTCGTGGTTAATAATCTTTATCAGTCTATAAAAATTTCTAATTCCTGGAGGATCTGAACCATACATGTAAACGGCGTAACCATCTTCTCCGATGAGAAAACTCCCTGATTTGTATTCGTATGTTAATGAATCAATTTGGTTTACTTCAATCAAATAGTCTTCAGCTTCGTAAACGCTCGAACCTATTTCAACTTTCATTCGATAAATGGAATTAAAAATAGGTAAATAATTCTCAAGTGAATAAGTTCCATCTCCGTTATCGTTGAGGGTTGATGCGTTATTATTTTCATCGTAAATGGTTACGTTTGCTCCGGTAATTATAGGAAATGTATCTGATGAAAACACATTGATTGTTTTTGTGATTTTAACATCTACCCTTTCGTTTGTAGCATCATAAACGCCTTCAATAACTAATTTTGGTTCAGTATCCGTAACTTCTAAATCAATTATTTTTCTACAAGCAGTTGTAGAGATAAAAACAATGAGGATAAATAAAATATAATTTTTTTTCATCTTATTTTATTTTAAAGTTATAAGTAATTGACGGAATAATTTTAAATAATGCTGTTTGAATGGCGTTCATGTGGTCATACTCAACATCATCAAACTCTCGAGAGAAAGCAATTGAATATGTATTTTCTCGGGCATAAACATTATAAATTGAGAAGCTCAAATTATGTTCAAAATGTTTTCTATCCTTCAAATACCATGTCAACCCTAAATCCAACCGATGATAATCTGGCATTCTGTTTCCATTTCTTTTACCAATATAAGGCACATAAGTTCCCTCCATAGCATAAAAACCACTTGGATAGGTAACAGCATCTCCCGTAAAGTAGGTAAAACTAGTGCTTACAACAACTTTTGGCGTAATATTATAAGTCAAAACCACATTTAAGTCGTGAATCCTATCGTGTCTTGCTGAAAACTCTACACCATTATCAATTTCATCGAATGTGCGTAGCGACCTTGACAAAGTATAGTTAACCCAACCTGTGAACTTCCCTTTTGTTTTCTTAATTTGAAATTCAATACCGTACGCTCTGCCTTTACCATATACCAATTCACCCTCCACAAGTTCATTCAAGACAATATTTGCATTCGGTCGATAATCAATTTGATTGTGTAACCATTTATAATAAGTTTCAACAGACACTTGATATTCATCTTTCTTGAAGTTTTGATAATATCCCAGTGCGATTTGGTCTGCAATTTGTGGTTTTACATTATTAGATGATGGAATCCAAATATCTGTTGGACTGCTTGTTGTTGAATTAGACAATTGGTGTAAATATTGAAAATTTCTATTATAAGCAGTTTTAATCGAACTACTTTCATTCACAATAAAGTTAACTGATGCGCGGGGTTCAATTCCGTGGTGATATTTTATACTTTCCCAAGATTTATATTCTCGTTCATCAATTTTCTTTCCTTCATCGTTAAAATCGTATGCTTTTCCTTTACCCATAAAATTAAACCCAGAATACCTTAATCCGTATAGAAATGCCCATCTGTTACCGATTTTTTGTTCATTTTGTATATAAGCTCCTACTTCAAGCGCATAGCGATCTGGTAATTTCTCGAAGAGGTTTCCAAAATTTTGTCCCGCTTTTAAAGTTCCAGGTTTAAATGTGTGATAAATTCCTTGAACACCAAATTTCATGGTATTATTAGAATTAATAAAATATGAGTAATCTTGCTTTAAACTAAAATCCATAATAGAAGATTCTGCACCAACACCGTTTGGACCTTTTTCATCAATGGAGAATTGATAATCAAAATTACTAAAGATGAAAGTTGTATTCACGAAAAGTTTATCATTAAATAAATGATTCCATCTTAATGATGACGTAATGTTTCCCCAGTTAAACCCAAAGTCTTCTGCAAGACTAAATTTATCTCTTCCCATATATCCTGAAAGGTAAATTCTATCTTTTTCACCGATTTTATAATTGGCTTTGAGGTTTAAATCGTAGAAAAATAATTTTGACTGTTTTATCATATCATCTTTCGATAATTTTAAGAACAAATCGGCATAACTTCTTCTTCCCGATATGATAAATGAGCCTTTTTCCTTAACGATAGGACCTTCAACTGTAAGTCGTGAGGAAATCAATCCTATTCCTCCAGTTGCTTCGTACTTTTTATTGTTTCCATCGCGCATTTTCACATCTATTACGGATGAAGCTCTTCTTCCAAATTCAGGAGGAATTCCAGATTTATACAATTCCACCTCTTTCAGTGCGTCAGAGTTAAAGACTGAGAAAAAGCCCAATAAATGAGAAGCATTGTACACATCCGATTCATCCAATAGAATTAAATTTTGGTCGGATCCTCCGCCTCTCACATAAAAGCCTGCACTTCCATCTCTTCCACCTTTAATTCCGGGAGTCAATTGTAATGTTTTCATCACATCCTGTTCTCCAAAAAGAATAGGAATTGTTTTTATCGCCTGTGGGTCTAAACGCGTTACTTGCATTTGAGAAGAAGTAATATTGTCATTCCCTTTTTCAGAAACAATTTCAACTTCTTCCAATTCAAGCACATCTTTTTGCATAGACAATTCTATATTAATTGTCGTATCATTTTGAAAATTAAAATGAAGAATAAAAGATTCGTATCCAGTTTCTCTATACTCTATTGTATGTACTCCTTTGGGTATAGTCAAGGAATAAAATCCATAAGAGTTTGTAGTAGCTCCAGTATTTTCCAGCGTTCGGGCGACAATCCTTGCGCCGTATAAATCCTCCCCATTTCTTGCATCAGAAACATTACCACTAATTGTGATATTTTGTCCAAAGACAGAAATACAAAATATCAAAAAACATAAAATTGTATAGACTTTCCTCATTGAGTTTTATAATCCTTTAGTTTGCACCACACAAAAATAATGAATAAAAGATAAGAATGTTATATCGACTACTTAATATTCTATAATTCGTAGCATAAACACCACAAATCTACTTATTTAATTGTTATTTTTGTTATTTTCGGGCATTGAAACATCCAAAGGTTAGCATGATTGATAGGAGGAAACAAGATATTCTAAAAAAAAATTCTCGATTATTCAAACAGTTAGGGATACCACTATTGATGCTTTTCTTGACACGTATTGTCTTCTATGTTGCTAATCAAACAGCATTTAGCAACTCGAAAATTCTAGATTTTTTTAGTGGGATTTGGATGGATTTAATTACCATTGGACTTTATTTTATTCCTTTTTATACATTATCCGTTTTACCTGTTTCTTTTTACAACACAAAACCCTATCAAATTCTATTAAAAACAATTTTCCATATCACAAATGGTGTTGTAATTGCATTGAACCTAATTGATGTAGAATATTTCAAATATACTGGAAAAAGAAGTACGGCAGACCTTTTTTCAATGGCTACTGAGGAAAATAATCTCGGGGAATTAATTGGTGCTTTTTTAAGAGATTTTTGGTGGATTCTCATTTTGTTTATTGCTTTGATATTTATCAGTAACTGGCTGTACAACAAAACCATAAAATCGTTTGAAACTAAATACAATTTCTTTATAGAAACATTGAATTTCGTTGTTATTGTGGCGATATTGTTTATTGTAGGAAGAGGAGGTTTTGGATTAAGACCAGCGGATATGTTGACAGCAGCACGACTTTCTACTCCACAGAAGGTACCTTTAGTTGCAAATACTCCTTTGTCGATAATTAAAACCTTTGGAAAAGAGCCCTTGGAAGATAAAAACTACTTTCCTAAAGATAGTGATGCGTTATATTCTCCTATTCATCATGGTTCGACAATTCATAAAATAAGAGAACAACCCAATATCATGATCATTATTCTAGAAAGTTTTGGAAACGAATGGCTTGGCAAGAAGAATGGCAAACTTTACACGCCTTTCTTAGACTCATTATTAAATCATTCCATCTATTTTGAAAATGGTTTTGCCAATGGGAAAAAATCAATTGAAGCTGTTCCTTCGATTTTTGCAAGTATTCCAGGATTAATTGACAATCCTTACATTTCATCGAATTATGGAACAAACTCAATTTTAGCATTACCACAACTTTTAGAAGAATTAGGGTATTCCTCAGCATTTTTCCACGGTGCTACAAATGGGTCGATGAATTTTGACGTATTTTCAGCTCAATTGGGTTTTCAATCTTATTATGGAAGAAAAGAGTTTAATAATGAAGATTTATGTGATGCCAATTGGGGCGCTTTGGATGAATATTTCCTCCCTTGGGCAGCAGAATCAATGACCGAAGTGCTGACAGAACCCTTCTTGTCCAGTTTATTCACTCTTTCTTCTCATCATCCGTATTATGTCCCAGAAATTTACCGCAACACACTCCCTGAAGGAGAACACCCGATGGCACAATCCATTGCATACACAGATATGAGTTTGCGTTTATTCTTCGATAAAGCAAAAGAACAACCCTGGTATAAGAATACTGTTTTTATTATTACAGCAGACCATACTCCTGCAGGTAATTCTCCTTATTTCAAATCGTTTACAGGATTATTTAATATTCCAATTGCAATTTTCGACCCATTAGATAATCAAGGGAAAGTTGAATCTGAGATATTTAGTCATATTGATATTATGCCAACAGTTTTGGATATTGTGGGTTATCCAAACGACGTATATTCCTTCGGACAATCTTATTTTAAACCCAATAGGAATCCTTTTTCAATTAGCTATATTTCAAACTCTTATCTCTATTTCAAAGATGATTATATGTTAAACTTCATTGATAATCGTGTGGACGGACTCTATAACTTCAAACTCGATTCATTAACTCAATATGATTCATCAGCTTATTACCCTGAATACACTAAAAACTTAGATAACGAAGTTAAAGGGTTTATTCAGCGGTTTAATCATGACTTAATACACAATCAGATGAAGATAAAACCATGAAGAAGATAATCTTTATCATAAATCCTGTTTCTGGCGTTGGAAAGAAAAATTCTTTGCCCAAACTCATCCAAAAAAATTTGAATCATAAATTATTTGAGTATAAAATAGTCTATTCTAAATACCGCGGTCATTCTTTTGAAATTGCAAAAGATGCAGCTCAGAACAAGATAGATATTCTTTGTATCGCTGGTGGTGATGGCTCTGTTAATGAAGTAGGTTCAGCACTTGTTAATACAACAACATCTTTGGCTATTCTTCCCGTGGGCTCAGGTAATGGGGTTGCCCGACATTTAGGGATTCCAATGAAACTCAAAAATGCAATTCTCCGAATTAACTCAGCAAACTCAGTCCAGATGGATACATTAAAAATTAATGACCGAGTGGCAATTGGCGTATCAGGATTTGGTTTTGATGCATTGATTGCCCATAAGTTCGATACTTTTAACACGCGGGGATTTTTGGGATATGTCAAACTGACTATTAAAGAGTGGCGAAAATATCATGGAATCCAGCTAAAAACCAACAACAAAGAATATAATGATATTTTACTTTGTAGCATTGCTAACACAAATCAATTTGGGAACAATGTGTATGTTTCTCCTTATTCAGATGTAACAGATGGTAAGTTTGAAGTTGCACTTGTTAAAATGACATCAACTATTGGACTTTTTAACTTGCTGTTTTATTCAATTTTAAAGAAAACTCACCACTCAAATAAAGTGCAAATTATCCAAACAAATGAAATAACGTTAGAACTAGCAAAAAAACATGGACATATTGATGGTGAGCCAGTTCGTTTTGAAGAAAATATAATCGATATCAAGTGTGTTCCAAGATCGTTGACTGTTATTGTTTAATATTTTCTTAACTTACATCAATGTCAACATTTTACATCTACCGTAACTTTGTAATAAATTTTGAGAAGTTATGGAAAAAGAAGAAGTTAAAACAAAAGTGAAAAATATAGAACGAGTAATTGCACCACCAACTCCTCACATGGTTGGAGATGGTTTTAGGATGCATGGTTTTATTCCAAATGTACATGGTCTTTCTATGAAGAGAATGGATCCGTTTATTGTGTTAGATTATGGTTCAAAATTTTATTTTCCACCATCTGATAAATTAAGGGGTGTTGGTGTTCATCCTCACAAAGGATTTGAAACGGTAACAATTTCCTACAAAGGAAGTGTTGCACATAACGACAGTAGTGGCAGTGGTGGTGTTATACATGAAGGAGATGTTCAGTGGATGACCGCTGGGAATGGGGTTCTTCACAAAGAATTTCACGAAGAAAATTTTAGTAAACAGGGAGGTGATTTCCATGTGGTTCAATTGTGGGTTAATCTTCCTGCAAAATACAAACGTACAAAGCCAAAATATCAGGCAATTCCTTCAACAGAAATAAAAAATCATATTTTGCCAAACGAAGCGGGTCAAGTTGATATAATTGCTGGAGCGTACCAAAAAACAGAAGGTCCTGCCTCCACTTTTACGCCCATTCATTTGTTTAATGCAAAGATAAAAGCTGGAAAATCGGCTGACTTTAGTTTTCCAGATCATTATTCAACTTTTATGATTGTGATTGAGGGAAATATTAAAGTAAATGGAGTTGAAGTACCACTTAATCACTTTGTTTTAATGGAGAAGGAAGGCGAAAATTTTACGATTGAGGCAAAGGATGATGCCATCGTTTTAGTTGCCAGTGGCGAACCCATTGAAGAACCAATTGCAGCACATGGACCATTTGTCATGAATACAGAACAAGAGTTGATTGAAGCATTTAACGACTTTAATCTCGGTCGATTCGGATATTTGGAATAAAATTCGAAAAGATTGATACTTTTGCATTCGAAAATAAACTATGCGAAAGAGAATCATTTCGATATTGGACTTTTTTTATCCATTGGTAAAACCGATAGTTAAAAATAAGCAGACGTATTATTACGGTGTTACTGGTGGACTAAATATGGCTTTAGATTTATTTATTTACTTCTTATCGTATAATTTTATTTTCAAAAAGCAGGTCGTTCAAATTACAGATACGCTTGCTTTTGAACCGTACATTGCAGCATTTTTATTGGCTTTTATCATTACATTTCCAACAGGTTTTTTATTGTCGAAGTACATTGTTTGGTCAGAATCAAACTTAAAAGGAAAGGTGCAGTTGTTTAGATATTTTCTTCTTGTTGTAACAAATATCTTTTTGAACTATATCTTGCTTAAATTCTTTGTGGAGGTTTGCCATATTTATCCAACACCTTCAAAATTGTTGACAATTATTATTATTGTTACATTTAGTTATTTAACACAGAAACATTTTACTTTTCGTGTAAGGAAAACATAGGATTATTAATTTCTATGGCATCTACAATTCTGAATCCAGAGAACCAATTCCGCCCTAACGAAGGCCGATAGCTTTGTGAAATGGTTTTTGCTACAAACAAACATTTAAAATTGCGACCTTGTGAAGCACATTTTAAATGTATTGTTTCTCAAAAAGCAGGAACAAGACTAAAGGACGTAGATAGAAATGGCGACATGATAAAAAAGTTTGAAAAAAATCTTACTTTTGAATTTGTGGAGATTTTAAAAAAAATAATACGCTTCCCTTTTATTGTGCTGATTCGGCTTTATCAATTGGTCATCAGCCCATTAAAACCAGCAACTTGCCGTTATACGCCAACGTGTTCTCAATATTCGTTGGAAGCGATTCGAGAATGGGGAATTTTTAAAGGAGGTTGGTTAGCAATAAAACGCATTAGTTCATGTCATCCGTGGGGCGGTTCTGGTTATGACCCAGTTCCAACAAAAGACGAAGAAAAAAAGGCGTCCAAAAACAATTCTTGAACACCTTTTAAAAGTTTACTTAATCATCTGCTCCCATTCTGCTCCACTGATATCTGTCAATTTTATTTTTCCACCTTTTAGGTTATCCAAATCCAAAATTGAAAGTGATAAATCCGCTTTTGCTCCCAAAGGAATAATTAAACTGTGCTTTCCAGGTTTAACTTTTGCAATATAATGATTGTTGATGTCTTCCAAAGGAAAAGAAGCTAAATCATTTAAATCTAATGACTTTACAGTGTTTCCGTTTTTATCTTCAACATCAATTCCAATTAAGAAAGAACCGTAAACATCGGCGCCTTCAACACGGTAAACCTCAAAGTTAATTTTTCCATCATTTAAGTTTACATTTGAAATCTCTACAATCGGTCGCACAGATTTGTTATGCAAAGTTCCCCAAACACCACCGTGAAAGATTTGATTGGTTGCTAATGTTAATCCCAAAATGGCAAATGACCCCACCAATACAATTTGATTGAGTTTTTTTTAATTTTAATTCACCAGAGCCTAACAAGGTAAACCATTTTTTCTGAGTAAATCCAACATTTCTTTTCATTAACCAATTATCTACGGAGTATAAGCCACTTCCTGTCAAAAAGAGTGTAAATCCACCAGCAACACCCAAAACGCCAATTTGCCATTCGTCTAAGCATGTTGTGCCAATCCAGCCAGAACCAAGTAAAATTCCCATTGCCAAGAGAAACACGCCAATTCCCATCAATCGGGAGAACAAGCCAAGCATCAACAATAATCCTACGATTCCTTCAATAATTGTGAATGCAACCATATTGACGTGTAAGAAATCTGAATTTTCTACCATATATTGAATCAATGGTTTTATTCCTAAGGCATTGGGTAAAAAATGATTGAACTTTTCTCCAATATAGCCAGCCACATCTGGATCTAATTTATTGCTCAAAGCAACCCTTCTCCAAAAAGCTGAAAAATAGGTCCAACCAATAACTAGGCGTAACGCCAATGTATATAAACCTGCTCGATTAGCAGATAACTCTAATTCTGTTTTTTTCATGATTTTTATTTTGTATAGTTCAATGATTTAGGCAAATCTTGATTGATAATATCAAACTAACTATACAAGCGCGACTTTAAGTCGTTGAAAAAGAATGTATTTGGGCAGAACAACCCATGGCAGTTCAGTCGTACACTCCTTTTCTATTTGAGAAGGATTTTCAACAAAATAAGCATTAAGACCCTGAATCTTTAAAATCGGCACAAAGAAATCAAACGATGAGTTTGACTGAGAAGTCAGTGTTTCAACATGTTCAAAATCGATACAACTTTGTTGGGTAAAAGTAGATTTAGTAGGATGAACAGGTTTTTCATAAGTAACATCCACAAAATCCAATGTAAATCCTTTTACGGAACAAGGCAATAATGCCGTAAAAACAAATAAAATACTGAATACATTTTTTACTTTGTCGATATGTCGAAAAACAAATTTCATCATTACAAAGTTAAATAAATGAATAGGATGAAATAGATAAGAATTGTTAAAACACGAAGTTAGATTTATCAAGTAAAGAAAATGACTATAAATCTAAAAAGGAAAACAGCAATGATATGGACGTAATCCAAAATATAGTAAAAAAGAGGCAATTAAGTTTATAAAACACCAATTTTTTTGTAGGTATCAAATAAAGCTTCATCACTATCTGCAAGAATAAGTAATTTGTCTTGATTTTGTAGAACGGTATTTCCATTCGGTACAAAATAATTGTCTCCCCTTTTTACCATTACAACAAGCGTTTCTTCAGAGAAAGGAATATTAATCAGTTTATTCCCACGTTTTAAAATTTCTGGAGTAACTTCAATTTCAGAAGAAATAGATTTAATTTCGCTTGAAATATCAATGTCAAAATTTTTCACTTTTTTTAGCCGTTTTGTTTTATCAACAAGGTTGAGCCATTTTGCAACTGAAGGCAAAGAAGTTCCTTGAACAATAAGTGAGATTAAAGTGCAGAGGAATACAATGTTAAAAATCAGTCGTGCATGTGGCACATCAGCTACTAACGGAAATATCGCAAAAATAATCGGGACAGCTCCTCTCAAACCAACCCAAGATACAAAGATTTTATCTTTTCTATCCATTTTTCTAAAAGGGAGCAGACATAAAAACACGGTAAGCGGTCGAGAAACAAATATCATTAAAAAGCTAATGATAAGTCCTGGAATAAGAATATCGAGTAATTCAGAAGGATTTACGAGTAAACCTAATGTTAAGAACAAAATCAATTGTGACAACCATGCTAAACCATCAAAGAAATTTAGAGAAGAACGTTTTTGAACGAATCTTGAATTACCGATTACCAAACCACCGATATAAACTGCTAGGAAGCCATTTCCATTGATATAATAAGTAAATGAAAAGATAAAGATACAGATTGTCAGGGCTAAAATTGGATATAAAGAGTGGTTTTCAAGTTTAATTTTATTAATTATTCTAACTGCAAGTTTTCCTATAAAATAACCAGCCAAAGCACCAATAACAAGTTGCATTAATAAATTTCCAGCAGCCATCCAATAGTTGGGTTCGCCGTTTTGCATGATAATGCTAATCAAAGTAATTACAAGTACATAAGCCATGGGGTCGTTACTTCCACTTTCAAGCTCTAACATAGGCCGAAGATTATTCTTTAAGTTTAATCTTTTCGAGCGCAAGATAGAGAAGACAGAGGCGGAATCTGTAGAGGCCATCGTTGATGCTAGAAGTAATGAGGTTATTATGCTCACTCCTGCTGCTTTCATGGTCATGCCTAAAACCCACCAAATAAGAACACCTGTAATTAAAGCCGTTAAGAAAACACCAACAGTTGCAAGCACAACTCCTTGGGGGATTACGGGTCTTATTTCGGTGATGCTCGTATCTAGGCCACCAGAAAATAGAATCATACAAAGCGCAACGGTTCCTACCATTTGAGCTGTTTGAATATCCTGAAAATCAATTCCTACGCCATCACTTCCAAACAACATCCCTACACCTAAAAACAATAACAAAGCTGGTACTCCAAACCTAGAACTTGCCTTTCCTGCTAAAATACTGACAAAAAACAGTATAGAAAGCACTAGTAAAATCATTTCAATATCTAAATCCATTCTAATACTTTTAAATGTTTTACATTCAAATACAGCTACAGCTAAATAACTTCGTTCTAACCATATTCATTAAGTGATTTAGGCAAACCTTGAGAGGATCAATGGTTTTTATAATCAAAAAAACACCTTATCATTCGAACAAATGTAACTGTTTTTTTCTTACATATCTTATTTTTTTCAGTTAAATCGTGACACAAATACAATTATTTTGATTTATCCAAATCTGGTTAATAAAGCATAAAGATTGAAAGAAATAAGCAAGCAAATAAAGTAACACTTAACTAACCAAAGTAAAAAATAATGTATATTTGTAAATAAATATGTAGAATATGACAACAAATGATTCGTCTCTAAAAAAGATTACTACAAAAGGGTTTAACTTATTGTTGATTTCAGGCATTTTGTTTATTGCTTTGGGTGTTTTGATAATTTTCACACCAGAGTCTTCACTCATTGCGTTGGGTTTACTATTTGCCACCATATTCTTTGTAACTGGAGTTTTTGAAATTACTTACGCCATTTCTAACCGAAATTTATTAGATAATTGGGTATGGAATTTAACAATCGGTATTGTCGATTTGGTTGTCGGAATTTTATTGATTGTAAATCCTGAGTTATCGACAATTACTTTGTTGTTATTTATTGGACTTTCCTTGGTATTTAGGTCTATAATGACAATCGTCTGGGCAATTTTTCTTCGAGATATTCACTTTAAAAACTGGGGTTGGATTCTTGCTTTGGGAATTTTAATCTTTATTTTCTCGTCTGTCGTTCTTTTGAGTCCTGATTTCTTTGGTATAATTATTATACTTTATCTATCATTTACTCTTATTACTGTTGGATTTGCTCAAGTTCTTATGGCTATAACTCTTAAAAAATTAGCATCAAAATTTTTAGATTAAAGTTTAGATTTATTACCTTTCGTTTTAATTCTAAAACAAAACTAGATTTCGAGAATAGCACCAAACAACGCACTTTAAGATGAATTGGTTAATTTTATTAGAAGTCGTTTATATAATTATACTAATATTGGTGTGCTTGCGTATTATCTATGATACAAGGACCACAACCAAAACCTTAGCATATCTATTACTGGCTGTATTTGTTCCGATATTTGGTATAATTTTCTATTTTATTTTTGGCATAAATTATCGAAATCGAAAGATGTATTCCAAAAAGCTGTATTCAAATGAGGAAATGGCTAATGAAATGAGGATCCAAATCCATCAATATTCTAAGCGGTCATTTGCCGAGAGCAAGGCAATCGTAAGAAAGAATAAAGAACTTGCTTTTATGCTGGTAAACGACACAAATAGTCCGCTTACTTCCAACAACAATGTAGAATTACACATCAATGGTGAAGAGAAATTCCCTGACGTTATCAATGTTTTAAAGTCTGCCAAACATCACATTCATCTTGAATACTATATTTATGAAAATGATGAAATCGGGCGAGAAATCGAAGAAATACTGATTCAAAAAGCCAAAGAAGGAGTAAGCGTTCGATTTATTTATGACGATTTTGGTAGTCGTGCCATCGGTAAAAATTTAGTTAAAAGACTACGAAAAAATGGTGTACAAGCCTACCCTTTTCTAAAAATTCATTTTATCTTCTTTGCCAATCGTCTTAATTATCGAAATCATAGGAAAATAATCATTGTTGATGGGGAAACTGCTTTTGTCGGAGGGATAAATGTAGGTGACAGGTATATAAATCAGCCCAAAAACAAATTGTATTGGCGAGATACTCATTTAAAAATTGAAGGTCCAGGCGTATTTTATCTGCAATATATTTTTTTGTGTGATTGGAATTTTTGTGCCAATGAAAAACTAAAACCCAACGATTCCTTTTTTCCGCCTGAATTATTTACTTCGGAAAGAGGAAATAAAATTGTTCAAATTGCTGCGAGTGGTCCCGATTCTGACACGCCAACCATTTTGTTTTCAATTTTAAAAACCATCAACCTTGCAACAAAAGAAATTCTCATTACAAACCCATATTTTATACCTGGAGAGAGCCTTTCTGACGCACTCGTTATCGCTGCGTTAAGTGGAATAAAAGTAAAACTTTTGGTTCCTGGTATTTCTGACTCTAAAATTGTGAACACAGCCGCAAAATCTTATTATAGTGATTTATTAGAAGCTGGCGTTGAAGTTTATCTTTACAAAAGAGGTTTTGTTCATGCTAAGACAATGGTAGCGGACGAAAAAATTAGTATTGTTGGAACCTCGAATATGGATATTCGGAGTTTTGATTTGAATTTTGAAGTAAACGCTATTGTTTACGACAAAGAAATTTCCAGACAACTCCGTGATTCGTTTTATGAAGATTTGAAATATGCTGACCAAATTAATCTGAAAGAATGGAACAACCGCTCTACCTATCAAAAAATGTTAGAAAAGATAGCAAGATTGGTTTCGCCTATTTTGTAAATCCTACGATTCTTACTGTTTACGAAATGTAATTCTATTTGGCGAAGGATAAATACATTCAAGCACCAATTCGTCCTGATTTAACTCTTTAATTAAGAAAATATGTGTCCCTTTCTCCTGAATGAATTGAGGCTCATATTTATAATCAATAATTTCTAGCGTATCGCCATAAACTTTATAAATCTCAATATTATGTGCGGGAACAGTATGTCCTTGCGTATCTATATGAAAAACTTGATTGTCTTCTGAAAATTTTAACCCATTTCTTATGAATGGATATTTTTCGTCAATTGAAACCAGCATCCATTCTCCATCTAATAATTTATCTTTTTTCGTAATTGTTGAACCGTTTCTTTCTACACAACCTGATAGAAAGAAGAAAAATATAAAAATAATCAAAGCCCTCATTTATATTGTCTTCATTTTGGATTACAGGACAAAGATAAGAAAATTGAGATACTTTATTTGTTAATATTTTATGAGCGACTCAATTAATCATGGATAAAATTATCTTATTTTAGATGATAACCATTAACTTTGTAAAAAAGATAAAAAATAATGGAAAAATTTCCTGTTTCTATACATGCAGCTGTCACACCAAACCCAAATACCATCAAATTCGTAGCTGACAAGATGTTGATGGATCCGCCAGAGTCATCGGCAGACTTTAGAAGTCGAGAAGAAGCAGTTGGATATTCACCGCTTGCTGTAGCTATTTTTGATAAGTTCGATTTTGTACGAGGCGTTTATATCAGTCATAACTTTGTTTCGATTACCAAAGACAATGCAGAAATGGCATGGGATTACTTACAAGTTGAAGTGCGTAATTTCTTATGGGATTTTATTACAGATGGGAAGCCTTTAATTGTAAAACTTCCAGCAGAGAGGCCGTTTCCAACAGAAAGTGTTAGAATCCCTGAATATGCTCCATCTCCGTTTGACGATAAAATCAAGAAATTAATGAAGCAATTCGTCAACAATCCTGTCATGAGCGATGGAGGAGAAATTATTTTCAGAAACTTTAAAGACGGTATTGTTACCGTTCTTTTAAAAGGTGCTTGCGTAAATTGTCCTGCTCGTAATAAAACGTTAAAACAAGGTATTGAAGACATTCTGAACAAACACATTCCAGAAGTAAAAGAAGTGGTTTCTGAAAACGATTTGCTAGGAGATGAAAACCAAGAATTTGACGAATCTATGGCAAAAGGAAAATCGCGATTCTCTGATGGATTAGACTTTTCAGCGTTTGATAATTTACCGGGGATTTAAGTTATGCACTCATTGAGAAATCTATATCTTCAGTTTTCATAGTGAAATTGGATTTTTTTGCAATAAGTAACGCTATGTTTTTCTCCTTTGGATTATTATATACTCAACCAGATGTCCAGATAATTGCAATTTTCAGCACGTATAACCTCAAAAAATAATTCGTCTGAATAAAAAAGTTTTAAAGACGCTTTAGATTATTTCTAATTCCTTATTAAACTCATACACAATCGGTTGACCTGTTCCGATTTCTCTTTTAAGAATTTCTTCTGGGGACAAACCTTCAACGTGCATAACCAATGCGCGAAGGCTATTTCCGTGAGCAACAATCAAAACACTTTTTCCTGCCTTTAGCTTCGGAACGATTTCAGACTCGTAGTATGGAATAACTCTGTCGCAAGTATCTTTTAGGCTTTCACCACCTGGAGGTTGAACATCATAAGAACGTCTCCAAATATGTACTTGCTCAGCCCCTACTTTCTCTGTTAATTCTTTTTTATTTAATCCAGTCAAATCACCATAATCTCTTTCGTTTAAAGCTTGATTTCTGGTGATGACCACGTTTTGGATATCCATGGTATCCAAGATAATGTCTAAAGTATGTTGCGCTCTCTTCAAAGCTGAAGTGTAAAAAACATCAATTTTCTCATTCTTTAAAAGTTCTCCTGCATCCTTTGCCTCTTGGATTCCTTTTTCTGTAATATCAGGATTTTCCCAACCTGTAAATCGATTTTCTAAATTCCATTGGGATTGTCCGTGGCGTACTAAGATTAATTTCATATTGTTTTGTTTTTAATTCGATATTATTTTTCTTCTTTTGTCAATCTCTCTCCCCTATACTCTTCGTTTATTTTACCATTTTGGTACACCAAATTACCATTAACAAATGTATGGGTAACCTGTGTTGAAAACTCTGTTCCTTCCATTGGCGACCAACCACATTTATACAATGTATTGTCTGGTGTAACCTTCCATTTTTTATCTAAATCTACCAATGTTAAGTCGGCAGCATAACCTTCTCTGATAAAACCTCTGTTTTCGATATCATAGAGTACAGCAGGATTATGACACATTTTTTCAACGATTTTTTCTAAGCTAATTTTTCCTTGCTTATAAAATTCCAGCATCACATTTAATGAGTGTTGAATCATTGGAGCGCCAGATTTAGCATGAAAATAGTTCCCACTTTTTTCTTCCTTCGTGTGTGGTGCATGGTCTGTTGTTACCAAATCAATATGGTCATCTAACAAGGCTTGCAACAATCCATCTTGGTTTTCCTTAGATTTAATTGCTGGATTCCATTTAATTTTAGCACCCAAATGAGCATAATCGTCTGAATTAAACCAAAGATGTTGCACACAAACCTCAGTTGTAATTTTTTTCTCTTTTAAGGGAATATCGTTTCTGAAAAGTTCAGCTTCTTTGGCTGTTGTCAGATGCAAAATATGCAATCTGGTTCCATTTTTCTTCGCTAGCTCGACTAAATCTTTTGTTGCTTCAAAACACACATCTTCATCACGTATTTCAGGGTGCAAATGGAAAGGGATTTTTTCTCCATATTCCTCCTTGTATTTATCTTCGTTTGCAATTACTTTTTTCTCCTTTTCAGCATGTAATGCAATGATGCAATTGGCTTTTTCAAAGAGTTCATCTAAAAACTCAGTATGATCTGCCAATAAATTACCCCGTTTTGTAAAATACAAACCATCATCTGATAATGCAAAGAAACGGGAAGTATCCATTTGCATTACATCTGCTAAGTTATCCATGTTGATTCCCATAAAGAAGCCATAATTAGCCAATGATTTTTCTGCTGCAATTTTATATTTTTCTTCCAACAACTCTATCGTTAAAACATTGGGTTGGGTATTTGGCATATCCATAAAAGAAGTAACTCCACCAGCCACAGCTGCTCTTGTTTCAGAGTTTAAATCTGCTTTATGCGTTAAACCTGGATCCCTAAAGTGAACTTGAGCATCAATAATTCCAGGTAAAAGGAATTTTCCTTTACCGTCAATAATTAAATCTGCCGATAGCCCCTCAACATCTCCTATTTTGGTGATTTTTCCGTTTTTGATAAAGATGCTAGTAACAGAAATATTGTTTTCATTAACAACAGAAACGTTTTTTATAAGCGTATTTTTAGACATTCACAAAGAATTTTGGTTAAACACTTACAAAGATAATATAAAGTTTAAACCTTTCCTTTATGGTGTGGATTAATGGTTTAAAAATCCTTTTTACTCGATTTCCACTTTAAGAAAAGTATAGGGACCAATGTCCAAACGCACAACATTCCAAATGCAACAATGCTGCCCAAGTTACTTCCAAAGAATTGTCTAAATACAGCACCTGTATAACCTAACAATGCAGAAATATCGAGTTTTAAGAGCATCATTATCCTTGATAAATCAATTGGATTAAAAATACTTGCCACTAAGGAAAATGTATCCAAAGGATATTCTTCAAAAACGATGAGAGAAATTAAAAATAATCCATCGTAAATTACAGCAAAGAACAACCACATTAAAATAGCGTATCCAAATCCTTTGATTTTGTTTTCATTCATTAAAGCAATAATATAGGATATTCCCGAGAAGATAAAACTCAGAAAAGTTCCCAAAACAAGGAGTAGTCCAAAATCCCAAATTTCACTAGATTCAAACAAGCCATAGATTACAAACGGTATTCCGAGTCCTAGGATAAGGCTTAAAGACAATGAAATAGCCACGCCCAGGAATTGTCCTAAGAAAATTGAGCTTCTTTTAATAGGCAAAGCCAGCAACAACTCTGTAAATTCTTTTGAGCTATAATAATACATTACGCCAAAGATTGTCCCAATAAGTGGTACCAATAAAATAACGACGTTCATAAGGGTTAATATTGCTTTTGAAAGGCTGGCATTCAAGAACAACATTACGATACTAAGGATAAAATAAAAAGCCAAATAGACGTAGCTCCATCTACTTCTTATCAAATCATAAAAACTATATTTTAATATTTTAAGCATACTGAGAGATTAAAAGGTTAGCAATTGCTTTTTCGAAGTCATTTTCTTGGGTTTCCTCTTTCAATTCTAGAACCGTGCCTTTGAAATATACTTTTCCTTCCAATAGGAATACAATTTCGTCGGCAACTTCTTCAACAAAACTCAAGATATGAGAAGTAATTAGAATGATTTTTCCTTTTGCCTTCTCTTCCGCTATAAATTCTTTAAGGATAACCATAGCGACGGGGTCTAATCCTGTTGTTGGTTCATCTAAAAAGATAATCGGACTATCAAATAAAAATGTAAGGAGAATATTCACTTTTTGTTTCGTTCCACCTGAAAGGTTTCCTAGCTTTTTGTCCATATAAGGCTGAAGACCAAATCTTTTAATAAATTTGGATTCATCCAAATCAGGCTTTAAACGTAAGTCTTTAATCATTTTTATTAATTCACTTACGGTCAAATTACTTGGGAAATTAGCAATCTGGGGCAGATAATCGATTCCTTCTCGATATTTCCAATCCTTTAAGATTGATTTTCCATTTACTAAAATATCGCCTGAATTTGGTAAAACCATTCCAAGAATACTTTTAATCAACGTAGTTTTTCCAGAACCATTTGGTCCTAATACTGCGAAGATTCCAGGTTTATCTATTGTAAGATTAATCCCTTTTAACACTTCATTTTTACCGAATTTTTTATATAACTCTTTAATTTCTATCATGTTTAATCATTTTCATAACTGGTTTTTCATCCACCAAGTTATCAGGTACAAAAACTGGAGATACTTTTTCAGAAAAATCTATAATATCAATAAATAAACTTCTCAATAAAATAATTGCTTGTGGAGCTTTATTAACTAAGTAAGAAAATAGCTTTATTGGTCGATATGGTATATCACCTATACCATCTCTGTCTAAATCATATCCACTATAATCACTCCAATAGTTTCCATCAAAAGAATTTCTATTTATTTGTCCATAATAAGAAAGGTCAAATGAATTGTCGAGAAAGTTATTCTTCTCAAAAATATTCTCATAATTAGCACCTCTCGAACGAATTGCCCATCCATTACTTTGGAAGTCATTGTTATAATATTTCATTCTTGATGAGCCTTCAATATTTATTCCTACTGTATTTCTTTTAAACAAATTATGTGAAAATTCGGAGTCGTAACATTCTTTTAATAGAATTCCATAAGAGGAACCGCCCCAATTGTCAGCAAATGTATTATTGTGTGCGTTTGTTCTTTTAGAAAACATGATGGCGATACCAGCTCCGTTGCTTTTATAAGTACTATTTAAAACTGCATTGTCGTGGCAAAACATGAAGTGAAGACCATAACGGGCATTCTTCTCAACGAAGTTATTTTTAAAGATATTTCGATCTGAAAACTCACAATAAATACCATCTCTCATTTGGTGAACTTCGTTTCCTTCAATTAGGTTTTCGTGACTGTACCACAGTTGTATTCCGTTAGCAAAACCAAATTCACCAACTGCCTCTCCGTAAATCTTATTATTTCTTACAACCCCATTATTAGATTTTTCGAGGTAGATAGCAAAGAAAGGTTTATGAATTGTGAGATTTTGAACTAAGAAGTTGGTCTGCTCTTTAATTCTTACGGCAGAAAAATCTCTAAGGTTGCTCGTTCCAACGTTTCTAATTTCAAATCCATCGATTGTAACACCCGGTGATTCGACAATAATGATTTCACCTTGGTTGTCTCCATCAATTACCGCTCCTTGTTCTCCTTTCAGCGTTAAAGGTTTGTCGATAATTATTTCAAATTCTTTATAAACACCTTTTTTTACAAGAACAACATCATTTTTGTCTGCCGATATGATTGCAGAATTTATACTTTTATGTGGACATGTAGGACAAACTTCGATTGTTTTTGCTATGACACCTCCATAGAAGCATATAAATAATAAAAAGAATAAAATTCTCATAATTTTTTAATTAATGAATTAGTGATAGATTGTTGTATTTCTGATTCTATTTTTCACCCCATCCCAATTCAACAAATCACCACTATCTATTTGGTCTAAAATTTCATTTGCCTCTTCATCATTTTTAAAAACACTAAGATTTGCCCCCATGGGACTAGGAATTGATTCACTAATAAGGAAAGTTGATTCTTTGGAGTTAATCATTTCACTAGGATTCAAATAGTTAGCAGAAAGGATGTGACGCATATTACTTTCGTTATCATTTTCAGCTAAATAATTAATCATGCACTCTGTAGCATCAAATTTATAATTTTTTCCTTTTTCAGTAACCACTTGTGCCGCATGTGCAGGAGTAACAATTGTCATACTACAATAATGGCACGCATCGTTTCCATAACTAATGTCGTCAATCTTTATTGAACATGAAACCAGTAACATACATAATAGCGCAATTAAAAATAAATTTTTCATAATTTATAAACTTTTATACTCTTTTCTTCCTACAAAGTAAGAAACAAAAACCAAAAATAAACCAACAAACATAAAATATCCACCTGTTTGTGGCCAAGAATTCACATCAAAATTGAGCAGTTTTTTATATCCAATAAGTGGTGGATTGTATTGCATAGGGTTTCCATCTGGGTCAAGCAGTTTGATTGCTGCATTTGGGTCCAAATTTGTTCCATATTCTACCATCCAAGCATTAAAATCCCACATTCCTGCAATACCTAGAATAATCATTAAAACAAACCACCCCATAAACCACGCGGGATTTATTTTTTTCACAAACCCAATAACACCAAGTATAACACCAGAAGCTACCATAATTATGATGACAATAGGGAATAAAGTAAACTCTATCATTTCATCTGGTTTTGGAATTGGCTCCATACCTATATAATGATTTAACATATCAATTTTTGCTATATCAAACTCTTCGACACCTCTAATGTCATTTATATAGATATCCATAGCGATTCCTTCAGGATATTGCGGTGCAATTAAATGAATATTCCATAAAGGATAGTAGAAAAGGCCAAGTAATAGACTTACACCAACAATCATTAAAATGCTCGATTTTTTCATTTTCTTCTGTATTAAATTAAAAAGAGTGGTGGTGTTTATCCACCACTCCTTTTTAATTGCATGGGATTAACCCTTGTTAACTAAAAATCACTCCAAATTTTTATCGTCTAGCGACCATGATAACTCAATATCTGAGTCAGCTGGAGATACCCTAACGTATCCAGACATTTCTTGGTGAAGTGCCGAACAAAAGTCAGAACAGTAGAATGGATAAATACCCTCAGCTTTTGGTTCCCAAAGAGTTGTTGTTGTTCTTCCAGGAACGATTAAGAGCTCTGAGTTATTTGCACCTAGGATAGCAAATCCATGTGGAAGGTCATAATCTTGCTCCATGTTTGTAATATGGAAATAGACTTTATCTCCTACTTTCACACCTTCAATGTTATCAGGTGTAAAGTGACTTCTAATCATTGTCATATATACATGAACGTCTTTTCCTTCTCTTACAACTTTTACATCATTATTATTCTTAACTACGTATTCGTGTTCGTTTTCATCAAGACGATAAATCTCACGTACTTTATCTTGAATAATGTCTGCCCTTAACATTGCAGCATAATGTGGTTCTCCAATTGTTGGAAAATCTAAGAGTAATTCCATTTTATCTCCAGATATATCATATAACTGAGCAGTTTGGAAAAGTTCTGGTCCTACGGGTAAGTATCTATCTTTTGTAATTTTATTCATTGCGATTAGATATTTTCCTTCAGGTTTTCTTGAATTTCCACCAGGAATTACAAGGTGTCCAGGAGAATAATATGTAGGAGTTCTATCCAATACTTCCCAAGTACCTAATTGCCATTTCACAACTTCAGAAGAGATAAAGAATGTTGTGTAAGCGTTTCCTCTTTCATCAAATTCTGTGTGCAAAGGTCCAATCCCTGGTTGATTTACGACTCCTGCAACTGTTGACTCGTGCTTAATAATTGGAATACCATAAGCATCACCGTCGAAATCTTTATTTGCAATTGCTTCTTGAATCATAGAGAAAGAGTGAACAACTAAGTTTGCAGATAACTTACCATTTGAAACGATATACTCTCCAGTTGGGTCAACGTCAACACCGTGTGGTGATTTTGCTGATGGAATAAAGTAAACGATTCCTGGTAATTCAACTGGATCAAGTACCAAAACTTTATCTTTCCAAGTTGTAGTTGCAGTATGGGTACGCTCGTCAAACTTGTTGTGTGCGTATCTTGTTTTTTCCCATACACCTTTACCTTCTTTAACGTATTCTTCAGCTTTTTTCCAGTTAATCGCCGCAACAAAATCTTTATCATTCTTAGAAGCGTTTACTTCTTGTAAAGTGTGCGATTCTTCAGTATTATACGTAGTATAGAACATCCAACCGTGAGATTTATCTCTTCCCGGGTGCGCCAAGTCGTAGTTGAATCCTGGTAAACGAATTTGGAAAGCCAAATCCATTCCTCCTGTTTCTTGGTCTATACTAATAAAAGACATTGCCCCTTTAAAGTTTCCTTTATAATCATTAATAGGCATATCTCTATTTGGTACAGGTATAGAGAAACGTGTTCCCGCAACGATATATTCAGTGTTCTCTGTTACAAATGAAGAAGAGTGATTTCCTGCACTATTAGGAATTTCAATAATTTCTTCTGTTTCAAAGTTCTCTAAACTGATTCGTGCAATACGAGGTGTGTTGTTACCATTGATAAAAACCCATCTACCATCAATTTCCCCATTTGTCTGAGAAAGGTCTGGATGGTGTGAGTCATCCCAAGGAACAAATCCATACGAAGTATTAAACATTGGTTTTGTCTCTTCACTATAACCCCAACCCGTTTGAGGGTCTTGAGAGAAGACAGGAATAACTTTTAAAAGTCTTCCTGAGGGTGCACCGTAAACAGCTATCTGTCCACTAAATCCTCCTGACATAAATGTATAATACTCGTCTAATTCACCAGGCGCTACATAAACTCTTTCAGCCGCACTCTTTGCCGCTGTCCCTTTAAAGCCATTTCCATTTGCTCCGCCTGGAGAACAAGATGCAAATGCGACTAACATTGCGCCAAGGCCTAAAATTTTAACTGTTTTTTTCATAATTAACCAATTTACATTATTATTTCAGAAACAAAAATATACACAAGAAGCCCTAATTTACATGATATATGTCATGGATTAATGTGATGTGCTTCAAAATGATAAAGTTCATATTTTTGAGTGGATAAATACTGACTTTCATTAGTTTAGATACTGAGATTTAATAATTATAAAAACAACTCTATATTCAGTACTATTTTTTATATCTTAGTTTTATTTAAATTAATTAAAAATGAATCAAACATTCTTTTTGTTCAAATCATAATAATAATTATCATTGTACTAAAATAATAACAAAAAAGATGAGCTTAAGCACTTCAAACTTTTATAAATTTACATTATTTGAATCCCTTTCACCTGATGTCATTGAAAAAATTGAGCAAAATCATAAGTTACAAACATTCAAAAATAATCAACCTTTATTTTTAGAAGGAGTTTATCCAACTGGTGTTTTTTGTATCCATAGCGGTAAAGTCAAAGTTTTTTCTTTGGGAGAAACTGGAAAAGAACAAATCATTAGAATAGCAAGCGAAGGAGATGTTGTAGGATTTAGAGCCATCTTTAGCGAAGAACCTTTTAAATTATCTGCTACAGCAATAGAAAAATGTGAAATAAGTTTTTTAAAGTTAGACTTTTTTAATGAATTAGTCCATTCTAATCCCCTTCTAATGCAATCCATACTAAAAGAGATTTCAAAGGAAGTTGGAGAGAGGGCTGTTGCAATTAAAACGATGGCTCAAAAATCAGTTAAAGAACGACTTGCAGTCATTTTGTTGGTACTTGAAGACATATATAAAGAAGATATGATAAATCTTACCCGTGAAGATCTCGCCAACTTTGTTGGAACTGCTACGGAGACTACTATTCGACTTTTAAAAGATTTTAAAGATAAAGGCTATATTGAAATTCATGGTCGAAAAATAAAAATTATCGATTCCAATGGGATTTATCGTGAAACAGGATATTAATCTAAAAGAGGGTTAATCATTCAATTTTGGTTTTATTTGTATCTTCGCAGAATAGTTTAAGTAAAACGTATCCACACACTTAGTTGTTATTATGAATGTCTTTATTACTTTCGATTATGAAATATTTTTTGGAGCTGAACATGGCAGTACAGAGAAGACAATTCTTTATCCAACAAATCGCCTTATTGAAATTGGTAGAAAAGAAAATATTCAATTTACATTTTTTATTGATTGTGGATTTCTACTTAAATTAAAAGAATACGGTCCCAATTTTCCACATTTACAAGAAGAATATCACGAAATAACCCAACAAATTAAATGTTTGGCTGATGAAGGGCACGATTGCGAGCTACACATTCACCCACATTGGGAGAAGACAATCTTTAATGGTAAAAGTTGGAAGTTTGATTATAACTATTATAAACTCATTGACTTTAAAGATGAAGAAATTCAAGATATTTTTAAAAGGTATGCAGCAGAATTGCGAAGCATTACTAATAAAGAAATTATTTCTTATCGTGCTGGAGGTTGGTGTTTACAGCCATTTGGAAAAATCAAACCCGCATTTAAACAAGAGAACATAAAAATAGACTCTTCTGTTTTTGTTGGAGGAAAAAACATGATAGAGCCGTATCATTATGACTTTACAGATGCTCCTAAAAAAGACATGTATCGGTTTTCTGAAGATATAGTAAAGGAAGAGGAAACTGGAACTTTTATCGAACTGCCAATTACTTCATATACATATTCTCCTTTTTTCTTTTGGCGATTATTTATTCTGGGAAATCTTTTTCCAAAAAGACATAAACCAATCGGAAATGGAAAACCTATGCCTTCTTCTGGATCATCAAAATTTCATTATTTGACAAAGAAACATAAATTATACGCAGGTGTTGAAGGATATTTTGTTACAAAAATGAAAAAAATAGTTGAAAGAAACAAAGAAAATGGCTTTAAGAACGTCGTATTTCTTGGACACCCAAAAGCCTTAACTCATTTTTCATTAGAAGAGTTAGAAAAGTTCATTCATAAGAATAAAAACAAATATTCATTCCAAACGTTCTCAAAATTTTATAATGAAATTCGTTGATAGCTCACAAATAAATAAAAATCTTTGGGATGAAATCGTTGCTTTTTCTGAGAAGAACAATGTGACTTCCTACAGTTGGTATTTGGATGCTACAACAAAAAAATGGGGAGCAATTTTAACAGAAGATTATTCATTTATTTTACCACTTCCGTATAAGAATAGATTTCTTTATAAAAGAATATTTCAACACCCATTTTCACGAAACTTGGAGTTTTTCGGCGATACCAGTATGTTAGATGAAGCAATCGAACTTTTAAAATCGAAAAGTAAATTTAGTTTTCACTTTAATCATAAAGTAGCTTTATTAGGAAAGAAAAAAATTTATCAGAAACTTGATTTAAACAAAAAGATTGAATATAAGACAAATACACAACGTATTCTTAGAAAATACAAAGCTGATTTCTCACTACAAATATCTAACAATTATCAATCTGTTCTTTCTTTTTATTTTAACAATTCCTTTAATAAAATAAAACAACAAAAGAAAAACAAAATACTCATCAAGCAAGCGATGGAAGCTGCCTTGAATCATGATAAAGGTCAGGTGATAGAAGTTTTTGATAAAAATAAAAAACTTGTTGCTGCTGGATTTTTTCTATTTGATAAGAAGACTGTTTATTATTTAATCGGAGATGCACCTTTAAAGGAGAAAAAGAGAGGCGTAATGTTTGTCTTGATGGATTTTGCTATTCAAACTTTTAAAAATGACTATGATTATTTCGATTTTGGAGGCTCCAATGTAGAAAGTGTAGCAACTTTTTATCGTAAGTTGGGGGGAAAAGATGTTGAGTATTTTGAATACAGCAATTTATGATAAAGATTAATTCTAACATACCCTTTGAAGAGTTAGCGTTTCATCTTGACTTGCAACAAGATGATATGGTTTTTATTTCTTCAGACCTTAAACAGTTAGCGGTTCGAGAGAAGAAAATTGGAAAAAGTTTAGATATAAACAAATTTATTGATAATTTTCAACAAGTATTAAAAGAAGGCACAATTGTAATACCTGCCTATACAGACGGATTAACCAAAAACGATATTTTTGATTACAACAAATCTCGTCCTGTTGTTGGCGCATTACCGAATCGTGTTTTTAAGCGAAAAGATTTTGTTCGTTCTTTCGACCCACTTCATTCTGTTTTTGTTTGGGGAAAGGAAAAAGAAGAGTTACTCAAATATGATGATACCAGCACATTTGGAGAGAAGTCTGTCTTTCATTTTTTACATAAGAAAAATGCAACTTTTATTTTCATTGATATCCACCCCCAGGAAACCTTTACATATGTGCATTTTATTGAGGAACAAGAAAAAGTTCCATATCGGGCATATAAAAATTTCACCATTCAATATAATAAAGGAGATGAAAAGTCAAGCCGAGACGTTCATTTCTACACTAAGAAGAAAGGCGTATTGAGTAATATTTACAATCTTGTTAACGATTTTTTTAAACAAGGCGCAATGAAAAGATTTGAGTACGACAATATTTACATTGACAAAATAAAAGCACATTCAGCTACTGAAATTATGAAGCAGCATCTTTCTAAAAAACAATATTTTTATACTTTTAGTTGGAATCGGTATTTCCGAGACCTTATCAAAAGTTTTTTAGGTAGAGATTAAGCGTAAAGTTCTTCTACTTGTTCACCAATTTTTTCGTCTGCCAAAAACTCATCGTAAGACATCAATTTATCAATCATTCCGTTTGGACCGATTTCGATAATTCTATTTGCCACGGTTCTCACCAATTCATGGTCATGCGAAGTAAACAAAATTATACCCGAAAAGTCTTTCATTCCATTGTTTAAAGCAGTAATCGACTCTAAGTCTAGATGATTAGTTGGTTCATCCATAATTAACAGATTTGCACGTGCCAACATCATTTTAGACATCATACATCTAACTTTTTCTCCTCCAGAGAGGACTTTTGCAGATTTTAGCGCTTCTTCACCTGAGAACAGCATTCTTCCCAAAAACCCCCTTAAATTCACCTCTTCTCTTTCCTCGTCTGTTTTGGCGTATTCTCTTAGCCAATCAACAAGACTTTCATCAGTTTCGAAATATTCACTATTATCATTTGGAAGATAAGCTGTTGTGATGGTTGTTCCATAAATAAACTCCCCTGTTTTTGGTTCTCTTTTTCCATTTAGAATGTCAAATAAAGCTGTAATTGCGTGAGAGTTTTTGGAAACAAAAGCAATTTTATCATTCTTTCCAACATTGATATTCACATCTTTAAAAAGTACTTTCCCATCTTGTTCGTAGGAAAGGTTATTGATGTGTAAGACTTGGTCACCCGCAGGACGATCTATTTCAAAAATAATTCCAGGGTATCTTCTAGAAGAAGGTTGAATTTCATCCAAGTCTAATTTTTCTAACAACTTCCTTCTACTTGTCGCTTGTTTCGATTTTGCAGCATTTGCGGAGAAACGAGAGATGAATTCTTGTAACTCTTTCTTTTTATCTTCAGCTTTCTTCTTTTTATCTGCATGTTGTTTTGCAGCCAATTGAGAAGATTGATACCAAAATGTATAATTTCCTGTAAACAGTTTTATTTTACCAAAATCAATGTCGCAAATATGTGTACAAACAGTATCCAAAAAGTGACGATCGTGAGAAACAACAATTACCGTATTTTTAAAATCCAAAAGAAAATCTTCCAGCCAATTAATTGTTTTGATATCCAAGTCGTTTGTAGGCTCGTCCAGAATCAACAAGTCAGGATTTCCAAACAACGCTTGTGCTAGCAAAACACGTACTTTTAGTTGGTTTGGCATATCCTTCATTAAGGTATAATGCATTGATTCGTCGATGCCTAAACTAGAAAGCATTTGTGCTGCATCAGTTTCAGCGTTCCAACCATCCATATCTGCAAATTCAGCTTCTAATTCTGATGCTTTGATTCCGTCTTCATCAGAGAAGTCAGGCTTTGCATAGATAGCATCTTTTTCTTCCATGATTTGGTAAAGACGCTCATATCCCATGATAACGGTTTTTAAAACCTCAAATTCGTCATACGCGAAGTGGTCTTGTTTTAGAACGGTCATTCTTTTTCCTGGTTCTAAGGCAACTCCTCCTTTTGTTGGGTCTTGATCTCCTGACAATATTTTAAGGAAAGTTGATTTCCCAGCTCCGTTAGCTCCAATAACGCCATAGCAGTTGCCATGTACAAATTTCAGGTTAACGTCGTCAAATAAAACGCGTTTTCCGAATTGGAGAGATAAATTATTTACTGTTAACATGCTACTTTTTCTTTAATTATTTTGTTTAATTCTATTCGTCATCAAGATTGGCTCTCAATTTTTGTCTTAATTGACGATTATAAGTATCCATCAAATATTTAAAATAATTGTTGGTACTTTTAGCGATACACTTTGTGTATTGCTTTAAACGGTGTTCAATATGTTCTTGTAGGGCTTCTTGTGCTTCAAGACCATCATAAAAATCGGCTGCTTTAGTCACAATTGCTTCAAAATGATTTTCCAAAGAATCATCAACCGCTTGTTTCCCTTTTTGTCCTTTGTCAATATATGCTTCATAGATATTTCTCATGTTAAAACTTTCTAACACTTCCATATTTACACGTTCTTGAACATGTTTTGGCAAGATATAGTCAGCTTCAAACATGATATCTTCCTGTTCTGACAGTCTTGATTCTAGGAATCGATTAGGAAATTTGAATGCATCTTGCCAATTGATATAATCTTGCCAGAAACCAAATCTTCGAACGTTATTTCCAAGGTCGATTAATTGGAAAGAATCTTTGTCGGGCAGTCTTCTTGAACCTCTACCAATCATTTGGTGGTACAAAGTAAGTGAACGTGTTGCACGATTGAGAATAATCGTTCTAACTGTTGGTTCGTCAAATCCAGTCGTAAGAATTCCTACTGAAGTCAATATTGCATCTGGTGTTTCTCTAAACCATTTAAGTATCTCTTTTCTTTCCTTATCTGAGAAAGTACTGTCTAAGTGTCGAATTTTAAATCCTCTTTTTTGGAAAGTTTCTTGAACGCGTATACTTGTTTCGATACCAGAGTTAAAAATCAATGTTTTTGTTCCTATGGCTACTTCTTCATAAGCGAACAGCAACTTTTCTTGCATAAAATAGTTTCCATATACATGTTCAGAACTGCTGACAGTAAAATCGCCATTAGAACCAATTTTCAATCCGTGAAGATTAACGTCATACGTGAATGTTTCTGCATTTGCCAAGTATCCTTTTTCAATTAGAGATGAGATGCTCTCTCCCACCATCAATTCGTTATAATGGTCATTCAGTGGCAATGCTTTATTAGAACTTAATGGAGTTGCAGTAACACCCAATATATTTGCTTGTTCGTAGTACTTAAAAATTTTTCTAAAACTGTTATAGTGAGCTTCATCGACGATAACCAAGCCAATTTGTCTGATAAAATCTTCATCATCTTGTAGTCGATTGTTCAGTGTTTCGACCATGGCGATAAAGCAATTATACTCGCCTTGGTCTTCCAACGATTTAACTTCGCTATTAATAACTTTGTTAGTTACTCCGATAGCGGATAATTGTTTTGAAGTTTGAATAGACAATTCTATTCGATGCGTTAAGATAAGAACTTTTTTCTTCCAGTCTTTTATGTACTCTTTTGTTATCTCCGAAAAAATAACGGTCTTACCACCTCCAGTTGGAAGTTGGTACAATAAATTAAAATCATTTCCTTTATCTTTTAAAGCATAAGTAATTTGTTTTACTGTTTCTTTCTGAAAAGGATACAGTGTTTTCGCCTTAAAAAGTGTTTTATCTATCATAATTCGATTTCTCAATTTTGGGGTACAAAAATACGCCCTTTTTCGTGAACAAAAAAATTTAACCCTTAAAAAACCCTTTTTTTGCTGTTTTGTATAATAAATTATAATCTATTTAGAGTCAAATAGGTGATATATATTTATAAAATGATACTTCCGATTTTATGAAATTGAGTCAATTTTCAACTATGTTTGGAGAAAGGGTTAGAATATAAATCCTAACCCTTTAAAAAATAATTCACATACTTTAAGGGATGGTGTTTAATTCATTTTCAGACCATCCTCTTTTCAAATTATTTAGTTTCGAATTATGCTTCTGCTAATTCTTTTGCCAATACTTCTTCTTGTGCAGAGATATATCTTTCTGCTTCTAAAGCTGCCATACACCCTGTTCCTGCAGCAGTAATTGCTTGACGGTAAACTTGGTCAGCTGCATCTCCTGCTACAAATACTCCTGGAACGTTTGTTTTTGTTGTTCCTGGTTCAGCATAATTGATATATCCTTTTTCATCTAAATTGATAAAATCTTTAAAAATTTCTGTATTTGGTTTGTGTCCAATTGCAACAAAAAATCCTGCTGCCGGAATATCTTTTTCCTCTTTTGTTACGTTGTTAACAACTCGAACACCCGTTACCCCCATATCATCGCCCAAAACTTCAACTGTCTCTGTATTAAATAAAATTTCAATATTTGGGGTGTTTCTTACTCTTTCCTCCATGATTTTTGAAGCTCTAAACACGTCACGGCGAACAAGCATGGTAACTTTAGAACACAGTCTTGATAAATAATGTGCTTCCTCACATGCTGTATCACCTCCACCAACAATTACTACTTCTTTATTTTTATAGAAAAATCCATCACAAGTTGCACAAGCAGAAACTCCGCCTCCCATTTTTAAATATTTTTGTTCAGATTCTAAACCTAAATACAACGCTGATGCACCTGTAGAAATGATAATGGTTTTTGCATGAATCTCGTTTTCTCTATCATCCCAAACTTTATGGATTGGTCCTGAAAAATCAACTTTTTCAATAAATCCTGGACGTACATCCGTTCCAAAACGCTCTGCTTGTTTTTGCAGTTGCATCATCATTTCTGGTCCCATCACACCATCAGGATAACCTGGGAAGTTTTCTACATCGTTTGTTGTGGTCAATTGTCCGCCTGGCTGCATCCCTTGATACAAAACTGGATTCAATTCAGCTCTTGCTGCATATATTGCCGCTGTATATCCTGCTGGTCCTGAACCAATAATTAAGGTGTCTAATTTTTCTATATTACTCATTTTAATTGCTTTATAATTAATTATCAAATTACTTTATTTTTATGCAAAAATATAAAATTAATCTTTCTATCATAGTAACATTTGTTGCCTTGAAAGGTTCATTCATAGATAATGATAGAAAACAATAGTTATTATACATAGTTTGCAGCTGAAAATCTTATTTATAAATTTATTTCTTATTAATTTTTTCGAGTTTTTAAGTTTTGACTATACATTAAAAATTTCTCCATCGTTTGGTGCAAAAACAAGGTCAAAAATCTCTTTTGCTTCTGTCAAATGCTGATTTGTATCTTTATATCTTGAAGAAAAATGTCCTAAAACCAATCGCTTCGCATTCGCTTTCAGAGCAATTGTCGCTGCTTGCTTTGCTGTTGAATGATAGGTTTGCGTAGATCTTTCGCTTTCTTTATCTATAAAAGTAGCTTCATGGTATAATAAATCTACATTTTTAATATGTTCTACAACAGGTAAATGGAATGCCGTATCTGAACAAAACGCATAAGATTTTGTAGGATTTGGTGGAGTGGTAACATCTAAGTATTTAACTTCGACGCCATTGTTATCTACAATATCTTCACCTGAGATTAATTTGTGAATATAAGCAACGCTTACACCTGTTTTATCAAATGCATGCTTATCAAGATGACGTTTCCCTGGTTTTTCATCAATTCGATAACCTTGTGTTGATATTCTATGTTTTAACGGAAAGGTTTTAATAGAAATACACTTATCTTCATATACAATTCCTATTGTATCCTGTTCTAACTCTTGAAAATTGATTGAAAAAATATCTTTTAATTCAGTAAATGCGAAAAGTGACATGACAAATGCCTTAATTCCTTTTGGACCAACAATAATGATAGGTTTTGTTCTGCCTAACAACTGCATCGTACTGATGAGTCCTGGAAGTCCCAAAATATGGTCTCCATGCAAATGAGAGATTAAAATAATATCAATGTTTTGGAATTTAATTTTGTATTTACGTAGTTTCAACTGTGTTCCTTCTCCACAATCTATCAAAATATGCCGTTGCTGACATTGGATATATTGAGATGTTGTTCCTCTTTGTAACGTAGGGACAGCTGCGCCTGAGCCTAAAATTCTGACAGAAAAACTCATTTTATTGCATTTCTTTTTCTGCTTCTAAGAGTGTATCTTTAATATTGAAAACACGGTGAAGTTGAGCAATCTCTATCATTTTTTGGACATTAGGTTGTAGTCCACACAGAACAAATTTACCATTGGTATCTTTACACAAACGGTTTGCTGAAAGAATGGCACTTAAACCAGATGAATTACAATAAGAGGTATTTGAGAGGTCAATAAGAATATTGTTCTTACCTTCATTTCCTAGTTCAGAAACTATTTCCTTTAACTCTGGAGCTACCAATGTATTTAGCTTCTCAACTTTTGAGGTTATAATTGTATAGTTATTTTTATTTTCTACTTTAAAACTCATTCTCATGGTTATTGTTATGCAAATCTAACAATTTTTATCTATTAATCTTTGCTGCTAACAAGTAAATGACAGCCATTCTTATAGCCACACCATTTTCTACTTGATGTAAAATTAAGGATTGCTTGCTATCAGCCACATCGCTTGTTATTTCAACACCTCGATTAATTGGACCGGGATGCATGATTACAATTTCTTTACTTAGGTTATCTAACATTTTTTTATCAAGTCCAAACAACATTGAATATTCTCTTAGTGATGGAAAGTATTGAATATCTTGTCTTTCCAATTGAATTCTCAACATATTTGCCACGTCGCACCATTCTAATGCTCTTTTAAGATTATGTTCGACCTTTATACCAAGATCTGACATATATTTAGGGATCAAGGTTGTGGGACCGCAAACCATTACTTCTGCTCCTTGTGTTTTCAGGAGGTGAATATTAGACAAAGCCACTCTCGAATGGAGGATATCACCCACAATCACAACTTTTTTTCCTTTGACAGTTCCAAATCTTTCCCTTATCGAATAACTATCAAGCAAAGCTTGAGTTGGATGTTGATGTGTACCATCTCCTGCATTAACCACCCTTGCGTTAACTCTTTCAGACAAATATTTTGCAGCACCAGGGTTGGGGTGTCGCATCACAACCATGTCCACTTTCATCGACAAGATGTTGTTTACTGTATCGACCAATGTTTCTCCTTTTTTAACGGAGCTACTGGACGCACTAAAATTCACAACATCAGCACTCAATCTTTTTTCAGCCAATTCGAATGAAAGTTTGGTTCGCGTAGAGTTTTCAAAGAAAATATTAGCAATCGTAATATCTCGGAGAGAGGGAACTTTCTTAATTGGCCGATTAATAACTTCTTTAAAGCTGTCAGCTGTTTCAAAAATAATATCAATATCTTTTTGAGAAAGATTTTCTGTTCCGATTAAATGTTCTATACTAAGATTATTCATTGCTTTCCGGGGTATATAATATTACTTTATCTTCTCCTTCAATCTCTTTCCATCTAACAGAAACGCGTTCGGACGCCAATGTATCAACCGATTTTCCAATATAATCAGCTTGAATTGGCAAATGACGTCTAAATCTTCTGTCAATAAAAGTAAGCAGTTCTACTTTATTTGGGCGACCGTAAGCCAACATTGCATCGAGTCCTGCACGAATGGTTCTTCCAGTATAGAGTACATCGTCAATTAAAACAATATCTTTATTCTCAAGGGAGAAATCAATATTTGTAACACTTGGAATGAGTGAATGCTCGTGTCTTCTGAAATCATCTCTATGAAATGTAATGTCGAGCGTACCACATTGGATTTCTTTTTGTAAAATTTCTTCGATTAATTCTTTGATTCGATAGAGAACATGAATCCCTCGGGGTTGTAGTCCAATTAAAACGGTGTTTGAAAAACCATTATGGTTTTCAATGAGTTGCCGACAGAGTCTCTGTAAAGTTAACTCGAATTGTTTTTCGTTTAGAATGACTTGAGTTTCCATCGAGCTCAAAGATAAAATAAAATTATCATTCACCGATTGAATAATAGAAAATTCTTCAACAAATATCTAAAAGTTATCTAATCTATCCGATACCAGCAAGACTTTCCTTTATATTATTCCGATACAAATTTTCGGAAAGCAAATAATAAGCGAATACCATCTCCTAATTTTAAACTTATAAAATAAAATAAACTTCAAAAACGCACTCACTTCACTTTCATATTTTTATATTTGAGCATAGAAAGACTAAACCAATGATATTGAAAAGAACTGCTCTTACGCTTTTATTCTTTATTTCTTTTCTCCATTCTTCAATGGGACAAGAAATTTTGTTCCCTCAGGTAATACTTAAAAATATACCTACAGAAGTGATTATTCAATCGGATGAAAACATTGAATTTATCACGGTTAACGGAGAAAGGTTACCTGTAAATAAGTTGGGCAAGAATTATGCGACTACGATTACGCTTTCTGACCAAGAAATTCACATCTCAGAGAAGTATTTTGAATACGAAACGCCCATTGTAATTCCTGGTTGGCTGTCATTGCTCCCACCACTTATAGCGATTGTTTTGGCATTGATATTTAAAGAGGTTTTATCTTCTCTTTTTATCGGTGTTTTTATTGGTGCAGCAACTTATGGTTTTTACACAGGTGGTTTTACAGGGATTTTTACCGCTTTTTTTACGGTTATTGATACATATATCATTAATTCATTAATGGACTCGGGACATTTATCGGTCATTGTTTTTTCTATTTTAATCGGGTCAATTGTTGCCATTATTTCAAAAAACGGAGGGATGCAAGGCGTTGTTAATCTCATTGTAAAATATGCCACAACAAGGAGATCCGGAATGTTTGCTACCTATTTGATGGGGCTCGCTATATTTTTTGATGATTACGCCAATTCTTTGGTTGTTGGAAACACCATGCGTCCGATTACAGATAAATTGAAAATATCTAGAGAGAAGCTCGCTTACATTGTTGACTCAACGGCAGCTCCAATTGTTGCAACTGCTTTTATAACAACTTGGATTGGAGCAGAGTTAACTTATATCTCAGACGGAATAGAAAAAATCGAGTTACAACATGGCATTGAGTTTGGAACGAGTGCTTATGGCATATTTCTTAACTCACTAAGCTTTGCTTTCTACTCCATTTTTACATTGATTTTTATGTTTATTTTGATTTACCTGCAAAAAGACTATGGCCCCATGTGGAAAGCCGAGCTAAAAGCCCTAAGAGATGGAATAAAGGAGGACAATGTTGTCAATCGTTCTTTAGAAGAATTTAATCCTGTTAAAAAAGCAAGATTAAAAGCATACAATGCGGTAATTCCAATTTTGATTGTCGTAATTGGTACAATTGCTGGACTTTTTATAACAGGAATTTCGGCTTCACAAACAAGTCTATTGGCGGCAGGAGTTGACATTTCTGGTGGCGTTTGGTCAGCCATTGGCACAGAAGACGGTCAGCATGCAATATTTTTTAAAAAATTAGGAATAGTAATTGGAAATGCGGATTCCTATGTTTCATTATTGTGGTCATCTTTAGCAGGATTGACTACCGCTATTTTTATGACACTTGGCCAGCGTATCATGTCGTTAAAGGAAGTTATGGATGCTTTCTTAATTGGTGTAAACACAATGATGCCCGCTATGTTAATTTTGGTTTTGGCATGGGCATTGGCAGATGTAACGACTGTTTTAAGTACAGCTGAATATTTAAAATCATTTTTCTCTAACGATTTTAATAGCATCTGGATCATTCCTGCATTAACTTTTGTTCTTTCAGGGTTAATTTCATTTTCAACTGGTTCTTCGTGGAGTACAATGGCGATGGTTTATCCATTGGTAATTCCGCTCTCTTATGCAATTGCGCTCGGCGATCCAAACTATGATGAAATGGCAATCATGGCTAACACGATTGCTTCTGTTTTAGCAGGTTCGGTTTTGGGCGACCATTGCTCTCCGATTTCAGACACAACTATTTTGAGTAGTTTGGCTTCATCTTGTGACCATATTGAACACGTAAGGACACAAATGCCTTATGCATTAACTGTTGGAGTCATTTCTCTTTTTGTTGGTGTGATTCCTACGGCATTAGGACTTCCAAACTGGATTGCCTTTTTAACTGGAATAAGTATTATGTATTTAATTATCAAATACAAAGGAAAGAAAATTCCAATTATGGAAAAGAAATTAGGTAGTTAGGCTAAAAAAATCATTTCCCTTTTAACATTGCGTCAATAGAATATTTTCCAGGACCTGTTAAAAAAAGCATCATAAAACTTGCAAGATAAATCATAGAATATTCCATTCCTTTCAAACCTTCATCTAAATGAGAAAGAGTGGCAACAAGCATGGTTATTATAAAAGGAATGAGGGCAAATCTTGTAAGCAAACCTAAAATAACAAATATAAAAAGAACACCTTCTGTCATCGTTACAAGATAAAAAGACAACTCCTCGCCCAAACCAATTGGGTCTGCAAATTTAATTTCTTGTCCAGAAAATAATCGCTGCAACTTTCCAAAGCCATGACCATAGAAAATATAAAACCCGATGACAATTCTAAAAATAAGAAGACCTAAGTCTTTTGTATTATACCAACTTTTGATGTATTTTTTCATATTAAATCAAATTTATGAGGCAAAAATATAACATTGTTTTGTTATGAAAATTGATTTAGGTTAAGAAATGGTAAAAATAGTTTACATCTTAAAAAAATGCTTTTATATAGACAATTGAAGAGATGATAAATCCATTTAGAAAAATACCTGTTAAAACTAAAGGAAACGAGCGTTTATCTTTTCTATAAAATTTAGCTACAATTACTGAACCCAAAGGGATTGAAAAGAATAGAGGTACCCATAAACAGATTCCATAAATTCCGAATGTAAATTTGGTTTTAACAATCAATTTATTTGTAAAAGAAAACTTTTTTTTAGGTTTATATGGTTTTCCTGATGCGATTGCTTTTCTCTCCTTTTCTCTTTTTCTCCTTTCATGTCTGCTCATAAAATAATCACTCAAATAAAAAAAGAAAGCAGAGGCGGAAGCAGCACCAGCGACACAAGAAAGATAAGTTTCAATAAATGTAAGTTCCATCGCTATTCCACCGAGTGGAGCAAACATAAACTTTACGGTGGATAAACTAAATAAGGTCAGATATTTTGCCCAGCTCATTCTTTTATTCTCCCTGAAGTTTAGGTCCAAAAGCTAAATCACCCGCATCACCTAATCCTGGAACGATATAAGATTTTGAGGTTAATTCTTCATCAATTGCTCCTGTAAAAACATCAAAATCACCTTTAATGTTCTCTTTTAAATACGCCAGAGCTTGCTCTGTAGCAATAGCAGCACAAATAATTAATTTCTTTGGTTTCCCATGTTTACTGAGTGCATGAACCGCCGTTACCATAGAAGCACCTGTTGCTAACATCGGGTCACAAATAATCAATGTTTTTGCAGAAATATTAGGCGAAGTTGTGTAACCTTCATAGATTTCAAATTCACCATCTTCATTTAGTGCTTGTCGATATGCCGACACAAATGCAGACTCTGCTTTATCAAAGACATTTAAAAATCCTCTATGCATGGCTAAACCAGCTCTTAAAATGGTAGCTAAAACAGGTTGATCTTTCAATATTTTTGTTTGTGCCACGCCCAAAGGAGTCTCCACTTTGATACTTTTATATTCAAGGTGTTTAGAAACTTCATAAGCCATTATTTCTGCAATTTTTTCAAAATTACTTCGGAAACGCATTGAATCTTTTTGAATATTCTTATCTCTAATTTCTGCAATGAAATTATTAAAGATTGAGGGATTTTCGCTTAAATTGTAAATCATGACCCTATTGTTAAAGAGTTTTGTCCAAAAATAAGGAAATAGTTGGATAAAAAGAATGATTTGAATTAATTATTAAATAAAGGTTTTTGAATAAGGATTTGAAGTTGTTTAACCCCTATCTATAAATCAAAAAAGCGATTAATTTTAAAAATAATCGCTTTTTAATTAAATATGTATTATCAAATATTTAGGAGTATAACGCATCGTATTACATAGAAACACCGCTAATAATTTCCTCTACTTCGTGGAAAGCATCTCCGATAATTTCTTCAACCTCTCCACCAATCATTTGACCAAACATCTCGTTGTTCATCCGAGAAACATATGTTTTCCCGTCATCCTTTTTATAGACAGACAGACGACAAGGCATCATATTTGAATAGATTCTTAAATCATTTTTAGATAACATTCTATTTGCAAATGGCGGTTTACATACTTCCATCACTTTGGTTTCTGGTACTTCAAAGCCTTTTTCAGAAAGCATTTCTTTTAGGTTATGGTTAGCTTTAACACCCCATTTTCCTTCTTTAAAAAGAATTTCTAATTTTTCAATTGTCTCATCAAAATCGTATTTACTTTGATTTTCAATAAACATTTTATCCGTTTCCATATCTCTTATTTTTTTAATAATATTTCGTCAATTGCTTGTTTAAAACCTTCTTTAGGAAGTGCTCCTGATGCTTTTTGAGGTTGCTCATCTATCGGGCAGAAGATAAAAGTAGGAATGCTACGGATTCCAAATACACCTGATAATTCTTGTTCTTGTTCTGTATCTACTTTATAGATGTATATATCATCTTTATATTCAGCTGCTAATTCTTCCAAGATTGGAGATACCATTTTACAAGGTCCACACCAATCCGCATAAAAGTCGATAATACAAGGTTTGTCTCCTAAATATTTCCATTCTTGCGGGTTTGATTCGTAATTGGCAATTTTCTCTAAAAAATCTGCCTTTGTTATTTGAATTGTATTCATTTTTTTGCTATTATGATTATGTTATAGCAAAAGTAAGGCATTCAAATCAAAAAAGGTGTTACAGATGTTACATTGGACTTACTGAATTGCCTTCAAAACAGCTTTGCGGAGTTCTTCTCCATGCAAATTCTCTGCAATGATGTATCCTTCTTCGTCCAACAAGAGGTTGAAAGGTAGGCTTTGCAAATTATAATCGGCAGCGACAGGACTTTGCCAAAACATTAAATCACTTACTTGTGTCCAAGGAATTTTTAATGTTTCAACGCCTCTTTTCCAGTCTTCGAACTTGTTATCTAATGAAATTCCAACAATTTCAAACTTTCTTTTCTTTTTTTTTGCATTGATTTCCTCGTAAAGTTCAATTAATTCGGGTTGTTCCTTTACGCATGGAGCGCACCAAGTTGCCCAGAAATCTAACAAAACCACTGTCCCTTGTAAATCAGAAAGTTTAAAATCCTGATTATCAATCGTTTTTAATTCAATTTCGGGAGCTTTCTCTCCTTTTTCATTTTGAGAACAAGACGACAAAGGAAATAGTATGAATAGAGAAAGAATAGCTATAATTCTCATAATATTATTTTTTTGGATAGTTTAAATCTAGCCAATTAACTTTAATATTTTGTCTGATATTCAACAACTTGCCGTTTTCAAAGCCCAACTCTTTCATTGCCGAAAAAGCTGGTCTAATATTTGGGCAAGGTCCAAAAGGACAACATCCACAATACAAAACAACTTCTTGGTCTTTAGGTGTATTTTCTAACAGTTCTCTTAATTTATTGACGTTTGCTTGGTCTCTCCCAGGTCCAATAAAAGTTGAACCTGCAATGATATCATCAAATCCGATGGAGAGAATCAGCAAATCATCTGCATTTCCATCTTGAATTCGTTTTGCTAAATCGGATGGTTCCATTAAGTCTGCATCTGTCCATGGTTCCTCATTTGATGCTTTTTGTTCCACTTTTTGAGTGTGTTCGTTTACGTGACTTTCTTCTTTTGGTTGTGCTTCGACAGAACAAGAGAATAAAAAGATTAATCCGAATAATAATATAACTTGCTTCATGAATTTAATTTTTTTCAAAGTAAAGAAAAAGAGTTTAAGAATCCCGAGTTTTTTCAAATTACCTTCAACTGAATGTTACTATTGTTACTTAGAAAACATATACTTCACTCATTTCTTAGAACTTCTGTTGATTATTTAGCTAAATTTTTTCTAATGAATCTGGGTTAGCTAGTTTTGACAAGATAGAAATAATCGGCTTAAAGAAACTTGGTGGAAACATTCCGTAAACCTTATTAGAAGTACCATTGTGGTAAGTTGTCACCGACTTCACTGGAGCATCACAACAATTCACACGAGGCACGTAATCATACAATCCTACCCTACTTTGCAAAAGCTCTGTAATAACTTCGTCAAAATCTTCTTGACTCAGCACACCTTTATATTTTCCCGATTTTTTTTCATCTTTTTTCCCTGGAGCAGAAAAGTAGATCGCAGTCATTTCAACTGATTTATCTGAAAAGATTGTCATTTCAATGATTGGACAAGTTCCTAGGCACGCAGATGAATGGAAAACTACTTTTTCAAAAGAAAAGTCATCAGTTTTCAAATGACCTTTTTTGATGAACTTAACGGTCTCTCTTCCTGAAAATGCAGTTTTTGTTGATTCATCCTTTGATTTTAATATCAACTCATGGTCTGAGATATTTTTTACTTCAAAACTAAAAACTTCTGCTTTACTTGCTTGAATATCGTTATCCATAGAAGATGAAGAAGAAATAATAATTTCGTTGTTTTTTCTTTCTACCCGATAGTCAGAATCCTCAAACATTTCTTTTTGAAATTCACTACGGGTACTTTCAATAATCAGCATTTCACCTTCATAAGAAATCCAAATTCCATGCATTCGGTCTTTTCCTTCAGAAACATCTTTTTCAGATGTATCATTCTCAGATGTATCATTCTGCTGGATTACATTCTTTTGTTGTGTAACATCTTTTCCCTTAGCACAAGCGACAAGAGATAAGACTACAGTCAATATAAATAGGGTACTCCTCATAATTTTATTTTTTCACAAAATAAGCAAAACTTATACCAAATTGCTTAATTATTCATTTCTTTTAAGCAAAATATCCCAAAAACGACCCATTTAAACCAAAAGTATGCGGACAAAAGAAATGTAGTTCACTTTCTCCAATAGTTATTAGCAGCTGCAACTGTTTGGAATTCAAGTGCAACAACTTCAGCCGAAGCGACAAGCAAACCAGCATCTTCAGCATATTCAGGACGTAACCTTTTCTTTACTTCAGGGTCTGACTGTATCGCCCCAATTGTTTTTCTTGCCATTGTAATTGCCAACTCCCTACCTTCTTGTGGAGTTGCTGTAATTAAACTTTCTAACCATAAATCTGCCATGACTGTTGTATTTTAATGTTAATAATTTTATAAAGTTAAAAATGACTTCTAATTTAAGGACAAAAACATCTTAAAATTTTTAAACAAAAATCATTTTATCTTGTTTTAAAAGAGATTATAAAGTTCAAGTCTTGTTACCACGAGATTTTATGATTTCAAAAAGCAATTATTAACTAAAAAAACAATAGTAAAATGGGGACAACAATTACATTTAAAGGAAATCCACTTCAAACAGCTGGAAAATTGCCTGAGGTTGGTACGAAAATTAAAAGCTTCACACTTACAGATAAAGAGTTGAATGAGAAAACTTTTGAAGACTTCAAGGGTCAGAATTTAGTATTGAATATATTTCCAAGTATAAACACGCCTGTTTGTGCTCAATCTGTACGTACATTTAATGAAAAAGCTGCAAATTTAGACAACACAAAAGTACTTTGTATATCTAAAGATTTACCATTTGCTCAAGCGCAATTTTGCGGTTCTGAAGGAATAGAAAATGTAGAAAACTTATCTGACTTCAGAAATAATTTCGGAAAAGATTTTGGAGTAGAAATGATTGAAGGACCGTTAAAAGGTTTACACAGCAGAGCGGTTATTGTTGTTAATCCTGAAGGACAAATTGTTTATACTGAGCAAGTTCCTGAAATTGGTCAAGAGCCAAACTATGAAGCAGCTTTAGGAGTGATTCAATAGGTTTTAAGGTTTCAATCTTTGTTTTTTTACGTCCACATAGTTCATAAATTATGTGGGTGTAACTTTTGATACGGTAAAAACATGAAAAAACAGTGACTTTTGTTGCTTTAAACTAAAAACAAATGATTAATTCGATAAAAAGGCTATTAGGAATTGAGACGATAGATATGAGTGAACTTGCTAAAAATGGGGCAACAATTATTGATGTTCGTAGTAAAGGCGAGTTTCAACGCGGACACATAAAAGGGGCAAAAAACATTCCAGTTGATGCCATTCAATCCAAGTTAAAGACTTTAAAAAAGGACGATACAATTATTTGCTATTGTCAATCTGGCGCAAGAAGTGGAATGGCAAGAAGAATTTTAAAATCGAAAGGTTATACTCATGTTTACAACGGAGGTTCTTACATGAGATTGCAAAATAGACTACGGAGCTAAAGCTATGGGGCTGATTTTATTTTCGATGAGATAGATTATTGTCTATCATTAAGTTTCCGTCGTTAAGATAACTTTGCAGACTAATCCAAGTATTAGTAGTGTAAGTAATTGCTTCCCATAGGGGATTTTGGCAGAACTCTTTCTCGCTCTATATGTAACCATTTTCCCAGACTATTAATAATGGGAAGGGCTTTCTCTAAACAGATTTCCTTTTTCTAATCGTTTATGAAAAAGATTCAATCCCCCGAAGTCCAATATAAAACTTTCATCAGGTTCCGCTGACCATTCATGAAGACATATAAGTCTCCAGAAAGAATGCTTAGTTCCATTTCATTAACAACTAAACCGCTAAGTCCATTTATTCCTTTACGCATATCTAATCTGCCAACAAACAGAGACACTTTGGTACTTTTACCCATTTCAAAAAAATCCATAAATATCTTTTGGACAAAGGTCGGGAGGTTAAGAGAAAATTAAAAGATGTGGTTAGTCGGGTGGATACAGTGAAGAAATGAGAAAATCCCACCTATCAAAAAGATGAGGATGGGATTTCATTTTCAGGTTTATATGGTTTATTCGGCTACTAACCTGAGAATATTTAGCATAAACTAAGTTTGCTAGTCTAATCTAAAGGCATTTCGGTAACAATTGCCATTCGATTCCAACCATTAATAACAACAATTGCCATAATTACAGCTGCAAGTTCTAATTCTGTACAGTGTTTTGCTGCTTCGTTATATACTTCATCAGACACATGATTCCCCGCAATAAAAGTCATTTCTTCAGTTAATGCAAGGACAGCCCTTTCTTTTTCTGTATATAAATCAGTTTCTCTCCACGCATCTAACAAAAAAAGTCGTTGAGCCGTTTCCCCGTCTTTCATTGCATCACGTGTATGCATATTAATACAATAGTGACAACCGTTCATTTGGGAAGCACGCGTTTTAATTAATTCGTATAATTTTTTATTTAACGGACTTTTTGCGATATACTCTTCCAAAGCTATCATTGGTTTGTATGCATCTGGAGAAGTTTTATATAAATCTATTCTTTTTGACATAATACCTGTTATTATTTGATAATCTCAAAATTTGAGGTCATCAAATATACAACACTCATTATGTAATTGCAAAAATAGGCAAATAAATTTCTACAAATGGATTATGTTAACTAAGAGATTAAATTATTTAATAATCAATTTTTTAACCAAGGTTCCTCCTTCATTCATCTTTGTAGTGATTGTATAAACACCACTTGCTAAAGAAGACACATCAATTGTAAGATTATTCTCTCCGTTCATATTTTGAATATAAACCATTTTTCCAAATAAATCTGAAATCATCAAATCACCACTCATCGATTCAGAGAAATTAATGTTTACCTCATGATTTGCAGGATTTGGATAAATGTTAAAATCAACGATTTCATATTCATCAATAGAGGAAATTCCACTCACATCAATAAGATCTGAAATAGTATAACATCCATGTTCATTAACGGCTATTACAGCGTATTCTCCTGTACTTTCAGGGAATATTTCTGTGCTATTTGCTTCATATACTCTTTGTCCATTTAGTGTCCAATGATAAACGTGTCCCAAATCATCTGTAGAAATAGAAACAACCTCATCTAATGTTCCGTTTACATTAAGAACAGGAATATCAGGGTTCCCAAACACTTTAACTACATCATAGGTCGTTACAATACTTGTATCTTTCTCGATAATATAGTTAAAGTTCAGCGATTGATTGCTTGCCACTTGCATATAAGAACCAAAAGTATTTACACTTGGCAGAGAAATGGTTGTAGTATTATCATTTTCATCTCCATTGATACAATTATCATCCGCAGTTCCCCACAAGTTATCACTATCATCATCCATCACTCGAATTTTATACGGCGGATTATTCAAAAGTACATTCATGCTGTAATTCTGTGGCAAATCCGCGTCATTTGGATTTGATTCAGTAGAGTAAACTACAGTATTGCTTGCATCTAAAACATGGATATAAATATCTGGATTACCGTAAGTTAAAGCATCATCACACCCAACGCTGTTAATTATAACGCTTTTTAATCTAAATCCAAGTGTGTCTATAAATTGTTTTAATTCTACTTGGTACTCTCCAACACCATTATAAGTTTGTGTAACAGGGGTAGCAGAAGTGGATGAGTTTCCATTTCCAAAATCCCATGCGTAAGTAACTCCTAAGGTTTAACCTGCAATTGGCGTATAATTTGATGGATTAATCAAAGCAAAATCAACCGTTCCTTCCTCACAAAATATGTTTGGTGTGATGGTAAATTCGTTATTTACACCGATTGCATCTCCGATAGTTAAATCAACACTTAATGTATGTACGCCTTCAGAACCATCTGCCTTTGTATAATTAGAGTGGATGTTAACTGTAAACTGCCCCACTTCTGCAGGTGTACCAGAAATAGAAATACAGCCATAAGGTTCTTGTTGTGGAGCGTAAACGCAATTATTTACATCATTATTACATTCCCATGTTAAACCTAAAGGAAGCTCTACGCTATTAATTTTAAAAGAAGTGTAATCAACGCCTGCATCATTTGTAGGAAATAAAATAGTAAGCCCCTCATTAAATTGAGACCCGACAGAGCCTGAAGTTAGAACTTGTGGATAAGCACCAGGAATGGTTTGGGTATAATCAATTGTACATACTTGCGCATAAGATGATACACCAAATACTAATAATAAAAAGGTAAAAAATAGATTTCATAATAGTCAATTTTAATACTTCAACAAATATATAGGTTTTTATTCAATAAAACAAAGCCTATTCAATAAAACAAAGCCTTTTGTATCTTACACAAAAATACAATTACATATTACTAACTTTTTCTTTTGCCGCTTGGTATTCTTTCTCCAGTCTTTTTATCAGTTCTTCAACACTTGGAATATCGTCAATTGTAGCTACACCATGTCCAGCCGACCAGATATCTTTCCATGCTTTTGCATCTGAATCGTTTGATAATTTAGAAAAGTCTTCAATTTTTTCTTTTGTTACGTCAATTCCAGCCTTTTCGATGCTTTTTGCAAGGAAGTTTCCATGTACTCCAGAAACGCCTGATGTATAAATTACATCTCCAATACCAGAATCAATAATCATTTGCTTATAAGAATCGGAAGCTAAACATTCTTTTGTATTGATAAAACGTGTACCCATATATGCGAAATCTGCTCCCATTATGCGTGCAGCTAAAACATCTGCTCCTGTATTAATACTTCCAGCCATAACAATTTCTCCGTCGTAAAAACTTCGCACCTCTTTTACCAAAGCAAAGGGATTAGCTGTTCCTGCGTGACCACCTGCACCTGCTGCTACACAAATAATTCCATCGACTCCTGCTTCCATTGCTTTTTCTGCGTGACGTTTTTTAACAATATCATGAAAGACTAATCCACCATAACTATGAACAACATCAACCAACTCTTTGACAGCACCTAACGAAGTGATTATCATAGGGACTTTATATTTAGCACAAAGCATCAAATCAGCTTGCACCCTTGGATTCGTTCTATTCACAATAATATTTACTGCATAAGGTGCTGGTTTTTTCCCAGTTTCTTCTTCAAACTTTTTCAGTTCAGACTCAATCGTTTTGAGCATTTCTTCAAAATCTTCCGCCGTTCTTCCATTGAGTGAAGGAAAAGAGCCTACAACTCCGTTTTTACATGCTTCGATAACCATTTCTGTACCCGAAACAATAAACATGGGTGATACAATAACTGGAATACTTAATTGTGATTTTAATTCTTCAATTGTCATTTTAAATATTGTTTTGTTCTACTTTAAGTATTTTTCTAAGAATACATCTTGTTCATACAGTAAATGCAGTATATTTTCTTTAGCAACATAACCGTGAGATTCTTTTGGTAAAAGCACCATTCTCACAGGCGCTCCTAAATTCTTTAATGCAGCAAAATAACGTTTGGTTTGCTCTGTATATGTTCCACTGTTATTGTCTTCTTCACCATGTACGAGTAACATTGGAGTTTTCATTTTGTCTGCATTCATAAATGGCGACATTGTATTATAGATATCAGGATTATCCCAATAGTTTCGTTGTTCACTTTGAAAGCCAAAAGGCGTTAACGTTCTGTTGTAAGCGCCACTACGTGCAATTCCACAAGCAAACAAATCTGAATGAGTCAACAAGTTTGCGGTCATAAATGCTCCATAAGAATGTCCACCAACCCCCACTTTACTTCTATCGATATACCCTAAATTATCTACCGCATCAATTGCTGCTTTTCCATTTGCTACCAATTGTTCAATAAAACTGTCATTAGGTTCATTTTCACCTTCTCCAACAATAGGAAATGCTGCATCATCCAAAACTGCGTAACCTTTTGTTACCCAATAAACAAATGAACCATAATACGGATAAGTAAATGAGTTAGGATTTTGAGAAGATTGTCCTGCTGTGCTTTTGTCTTTATATTCTCTTGGATACGCCCAAATTAATAAAGGCAATTTTTCTTTTTTTGATTTTCTATCATAATTTGCTGGAAGATACAATGTCCCTGTCAATTCCACTCCATCTTCACGTTGGTAAGTAATAACTTCCTTGTAAACATCTTTCAGACTCTCAAAAGGATTCTTATTATTCGTTAGGGGTGTCATTTTCCCTGACTTAAAATTCTTTTTGTAGAAATTTGGATAATCAGATGGAGATTGATCCATAATCAAAATCTCATTTTTTTTGATGTTCAAAATATCAACTATATCTTCTTTTCTGTCCTTTGTTTGAACGGTAAATAATCTTTTAGATTTTAGATTTCCCAAATTCAACTCGTCAATAAAAGGGAATTGACCTTTTTTTGTATGTCCATCTCCAATCAGATATGCTTTGTTATCCTGAATAAAGAGTGTTGACAAATTAAATTCATTATTCGTTGTGTAAAAATCTCCTGGATTGTTATAAATATCCTGAAAATTTCTATCATTCCATAATTTCATTTCGCTAGTTGAAGGGTTTACCCAATGGCTTTTAATATTTCTGGTATCGTACCAAAATTCATATACAAAAGCATTGTTTTTATCTCCCCAATTAAACCCTGCATAGCGATTATTTAACTTTAACAATGATTTTGGTTCTGTATCAAATGGTGCTTCCCAAGTAAATACCTCATCTCTAAACTCTACTTCTATGGATTGGTCACCTTCATCCAAAGCTTTAACAAAATAAAGTGTAGCCGACAAATCTGGTCGCCAATTCATACTTCTTTTACCTTTTCGGGTAGAAGAAAATCCTTTGGGTTGGATTTCATTGAGCGGAACTTCATTTACCACTTTTACAACTTTTCCATCCATGTTGTAAACAGTAGTTTTCATAGGAAAACGATTGTAAGGAACCATGTAAGAAAATGGACGAAGCACTTCTGTAATCATGATATAATTTCCATCAGGTGAAAAAGATTTTGATGCAAAAATTCCACTTTTTTCAATAAATTGGGATGAAGTACCATTCAAATCATAATTCACAAGGAAAGATGTTGTTAAAGTTTCAAAGTTTTGTTCATCTAAAGGGTTCTTTAACAAATCTTGATACGTTCTATTTTGAGAAACTTCTCCTGTACTTGTTGCAACAGTTGGTCCAGAAGGCAAATCATTATCAGAATTTAAAAGACTTGGCCTTTCATCTGGTAATACATTTACCAAAAAACCTTTTGAATCTCGATGCCAAGAAAATGGCCTCCCTAAGTTTGCATTGAGATTGTCATCTGTTATTTTTTTTGCAACGACGGTTTCCATATCTACAGTCCACAACTCTACTCCATTATTCGTTGTATGGGTAAATGCTAAATATTTTTCATCTGGCGAGATACTAAAGTAAGCCAACTTAGGATTTTTCGGTAGGTTTTTCACTTGCTGCTCCGTCCTATCATTTTTTCGTCTGATTTTTAAGTTTTCAGCATAGGATACTGTACTCGAAATGTTTGTTTTCGGGTTGATTCGGATTCCTCCAAGTTTCATCTCATCCTGACTGATTTCTTCTAGGGCTTTATAAGTTGGACGGTAAACGAAAATCATTGTTTCTTTTTTACTGTCCATAAAAGTAGATGGAGGTCGTTGATAATCTGCCAACTGAAGGATTTCTTCGGTAGGCAATTGAAAATCAATGTTTTCTTGTGCGTATCCAAACCCCGTAACTGCCATAATAAGAATAAAATTAATTAAGTTTTTCATTGATTTTTTTTTACTTCTCGAAGATAACAAAATTAGTCAAAATAGCAGAGAATTAATAAGTTAGTTTTAAAAATGATTTAAAAAAACTTGGTGGCTTCATTTCTTTTTTGTAATTTTACTGCGATTTAGGTGGTTAGGTTGATAGCGAGAGGTAATGGACGCCTGTTCATCCTCTCGCTTTTTTATGCGTAAATTTCTATGCAAAAAAAATACCGAAACTACTCAATAATTTCTAACAGCTCTAACTCAAATTCATCTTGTCGTATTATGAAAACCTTGGTGTTTTCAAAACCATGACTGGAACCGATTTGTTGTAAATTAAAAGAGTCCATCAATCCTCTATTTCTGTCCATTCCTAATAAAAGATAAGAAACTTGAGAAAGCATAACATCAAATCCATGAACTGCGAATCTTGAAGGCTCAGAACCGTATTTATCTCTAAAACTCTGATTAAAATCAATCATTTTGTTGTCAGAATAATTGAGATAATTGGCAGATGCATAATGAAAATTAAATCGGTTTTTATAATAATTTGTCAAAGTTGAATAGTTATCCCAATCTTTTAATCCAACCATGTTAATATTTGTATTTCTATGCCAAGTATTTTTCGCATTATTCAAAGTGGTAACAAAAGTCATTATTCGCTGAACATCATTAGAAAAACATACAACATAGTTTTCCTGTTGAGCGATAATTTTTGGTCCTAATGTGGCTCCAGAGTTATTTCCAATTGAAGAAAGTGTTAATTTTGTTCCTCCATGATCTGCATATACATTTTTAAAATGTTCGACTTTTTCTTTTTCTTCTGCTGTCACACCTTCTATCAAAACAACATTGTTTCCAGTTTTCGCCAAATACTTTGCCATTCCTCTTATTAATGTCAAATCAGACGGAACAGTTGACATTAAATATGGGTTATTCTCTAAGTATTTCGTAGGAATTTTTGTTACAGAAATCACAGGAGTCTTACTTTCAAAGCCCCAGGTTGCAGCATATTCAATAAGCTCTTGATAAAAAGGTCCTACAATTAAATCATAACGCTTCTCATTGACACCAATATGGTTTTTAAAACGATCTAAATTCCCTTCTGTATCAAAAAACTCTACTTCTCCATTCAGTCCAAGATTTTTTAATGAATCAATTGCCATTTGCGCGCCCATTAAGAATGAAACAGATAAATCTGTTGTCATATTTAGCGAAGACTTTTCATCATACATTTCAGAAATTATTTCTCGATTTTGATTGAGTTTCATTGGCAAAGCTACAAGGATTTTATATTTATTTTTATGCTGAATCATCTCATTTCTGACAATAGGTTTACGATTAAAATCTTCAAACGAAGTTCTTATCTCAGCATTATTTAAATGTTCCTGTTTTAATTTAATTTTAAGTATTTGTTCTGGCTGAATACTATTATTTGTGATGTCATTGTATTTTTTCAAAGTATCAATGGGAACCATAAACCGTTTAGATATGGAGTAAAGTGTTTCACCCTTTTTCACTTCATAATGTAAGATGCTATCGGGAAAAGATGCCCTAAATTCATCTTTGTCTATTTCTAAATCATCATCAAAGTCTTCTCCTTTCTCATCGCTTCGATCGAAAGGATTAGTCTCAACTGTTTCTTCTGACTCTTCAGGTTTATTTTCTTGCTCTGACTCACGCTCATTTTGTGGAGTAGAGTGAGTTATATCAGCCACTTTATTTCTAACGGGAACATAAAGTATTTCACCAACATTAAGTCCGCTTTCTAATTTATTATTCAGATGAATCAATTCCGCTAATTTACAATTGTAGGTTTTAGCAATTCCGAAAGCTGTTTCTTTCCTCTGTACCTCATGAAGTTTTACTCTTGCAGGTTCATCTTCCCAAACACTAATAAAGGGAATTAATAATCTCTGACCAATTGCCAATCCATCATCTTTCAGTGAAGCGTTTGATTTTTTAATCGTTTCAACATCGACATTGTATTCTTGTTGAAGCTGATATAAAGTATTTCCTTTTTCTACAATATGAATTTTGTAAACATAACCGTCGATAACTTCTTCATTCTCTTTCTGTGTAAACGAATACAGTGAGCTACTAAAAATCAAAAAAAGTACTATAAAAACTCTCATTCCCATTCTATTGTTGCGGGTGGTTTAGAACTTATGTCAAAAGTAACACGATTCACACCATCTACATGTTTAATAATCTTATTTGAGACTTCTTTAAGCAATTCGTAAGGAATTGGGTACCAATCTGCTGTCATTCCGTCAATAGACGTTACGGCTCTCAACGCCACAGCATTTTCATAGGTTCTTTCTCCACCTGAAACACCCACTGTATTTACAGGTAATAGAATTGCTCCAGCTTGCCAAATTTTATCATATAAATTATTATCTAAAAGCGTATTAACAAACAACGCATCTGCTTCTTGTAAAATTTTCACTCGCTCTTTTGTAACTTCTCCAAGTATTCGAATTCCTAATCCAGGTCCTGGAAAAGGATGTCTTCCAACAATATTTGAATCAATTCCCAATTCCTCTCCTACTTTTCTAACTTCGTCTTTAAATAATAATTTTAATGGTTCGACAACCTTTAATTTCATATAATCTGGCAATCCACCAACGTTATGATGCGACTTTATTGGTTTATTTGAAGTCCCGTCTATTCCAACCGACTCGATAATATCAGGATAAATTGTCCCTTGTCCCAACCATTTTGCATTTTCAACAAGTTTAGATTCATCATCAAACACATCGACAAATACCTTGCCAATTATTTTACGCTTTTTCTCTGGGTCTGTTATTCCAGTAAGTTCATTAAGAAAACGTTCGGAAGCATCAACACCTTTTACATTGAGTCCCATTCCTTTATAACTTTCAAGGACACTCTCATATTCATTTTTTCTTAATAAACCGTGATTAACAAAAATACAGTGTAAATTACTTCCGATTGCTTTATTGAGTAAAACAGCAGCAACAGAAGAGTCAACACCACCTGATAATCCTAAAATAACACGGTCATCTCCTAATTGATTTTTTAACTCTTGAATTGTTGAGTTAACGAATACTTTTGGAGACCAATTTTGTTTACAACCAGAAATACCTGTTACAAAGTTTTGAATGATTGTTTTTCCTTTCTCTGTATGAAACACCTCAGGGTGAAAAAGTATTCCGTAGATATCTTTCTCTTTATTACAAAAGCCTACGATGTTATCATCTTGACTTTCAGCAATTGTCTCAAATGAGGCTGGTAATTGTTTAATTTTTTCTCCAAGAGACATCCAAGCTCTCGTATTTTTAGAAACATTTTTAAAAAGTGGATTCTGCTGGTCAATCTTTTCGATTATATCTTTTTTATAATCCCTTTTACCAGCAGGAATAACTTTTCCACCAGATAGTGAAAGCAATAAACTTGCACCATAACCGATTCCTAATAATGGTAAATCTTTTACCATTCCCAGAACATTTCGGGTTGGGGCTTTTTCATCAGCTAATAAAAAAGAACTTCCTGATAGAATTACTCCCTTATAATTTTTAAGATTTTGAGGGCATTTGTCCCAAGGATAAACTTCACTATACACATATAGTTCACGCACTCTTCTAGCGATAAGCTGTGTATATTGAGAACCAAAATCAATTATTAAAATTGTATCTTGCATAATACAAAGATAACAAACCGATTCATTGCTAATTCAATTTTAAATAATAAATTGAGATTTCTTAGATTTTTTTAAGAGATTCAATTATATCTCGTAATTTAGTAGAAATAAATAGTTAAATCAAGAATGAAAGTTGTTATTCAGAGAGTTTCAGAATCGAGTGTTATGATAAACAAAAAAGTTGTTGGAGAAATTGGATTAGGCTTTTTGATTTTACTTGGTATTGAAGAAAGTGATACTGATAAAGACATCGACTGGCTTTGTCATAAGATAAATGGATTAAGGGTATTTTCGGATAATGAAGGAAAAATGAATTTGGATATTCATCAAGTAAATGGCGAATTTTTAGTGATTTCTCAATTTACTTTACATGCTATGACAAAGAAAGGATTTCGCCCGAGTTTTATCAAAGCTGCAAAACCTGAAACTGCGATTCCTCTTTATGAAAAATTTAAGGCAAAATTGCATGAAATAAGTAATTTAAAAGTTGAAGCAGGAGAATTTGGCGCAGACATGAAAATTTCATTGATAAATGATGGTCCAGTTACCATAATTATAGACACTAAAAATAAGGAGTAAGATGAAAAAAAACACAGTGATATGGCTCTACATTTTAAGTGCTTATGTTATTATGCAATTCGGTTGGTGGGCATATCACTTAATTGATTTAGCTTCAATAATTGAGCCTCCAGAAAAACAGCGTAAGCAGATTATAATGATTATTGGTGAAGGATTGGTTTTCTTTCTTCTACTAATATTAGGAATTTGGCAAATAAGACGTTCTTTTCAAAAGGAAATCTTAATATCAAATCGACAAAGTAATTTCTTATTATCTGTAACTCATGAATTGAAAACACCCATTGCGTCGAGCAAACTTTATCTTCAAACATTGCTAAAAAGACATAGCCTTGACAGAGATCAGCAAGAGAAATTGTTAGAAAAAGCATTAGAAGAAAACAGAAGATTAGAAGTGATGATTGAAAACATTTTAACTGCCACACAAATTGAAAATCAACACTTTAAGCTAAATATAACCGAACATAACTTGTCCAATGAAATAGCTGAGATAGCTGAAAATTGGAGTAAACTTCGTGTACCCATCAAGTCAAGTATTGAGAAAGATATAGTTCGAAAAGTAGATTTATCTATTATTGAAACGGCATTATTAAATTTACTTGAAAATGCTTATAAATATGGAGGAACAAATCCGGAGATTGAAGTTTATCTTAAAAAAGAGGGAAACAATGTAATATGGGGTGTAAAAGATCAAGGTTCTGGAATTCCGCCTGAACATAGCAAGGAGATATTTGAAAAATTTGTGCGCATAGGCGATGAAGTTACCAGAAAACAGAAAGGAACAGGTTTGGGATTGTTCATTGTAAAAAGTTTACTTGTACTTCATGGAGACAAGATTGAGTATTTGTCAAACACACCAAAAGGAAGTCATTTTAAAATTACGAGAAGTTTGTAGGAACGAACAACCTTAACAACTTTTTCAGACGGTTTGTCCGTTGCCATTCCCCGTTACAGAATGAAATGACAAAAAAAGCCATCCATACGGACAGCTTTTATATATTGTTCAGTTGGATATGAATTATCTCACTAGATGAACAAATCCATGTTCTTCAACAGTTTCGCCATACAAATCTGTTACCGTAAATCTATAAAAATACGTTCCGTCAGTACATTCTGGCCCACTATTCTGTACTTTTCCATTCCATATAAAATTCACATCATAGCTATCGAAAACAAGATTACCCCATCTATTTAGGATTTCAATTTTTATGCTTTTTGCATTTTGTAGTTGAATATGGAAAAAATCGTTGGATCCATCACCATTTGGTGTAAATATATTTGGCATAGTATAAGTTATAGGTAAATATTCTTCTACAATCACAGTTTGAGTTGCAAAATCTGTACACCCTCCTTCTGTTAACATGAGGGTAATCGTATATTCACCTTCTGCTATATAGACTTGATTATTTGGATCATCCAAGGAGTAAATAATCGTGTCTGTCCCATTCCCAAACTCCCAATAATAAGAATCCGCTGGATCTGAAGTATTGTTAAAACTTACAGTAAGTGGTGAAAAACCTTCCTGCGGTGTTGCAGTAAAACTTGCTTCTGGCGGCGGTAACTGTTCAACTAAAATACTATCTAATTGATAGCAAACATCGTCAGTTACAGAGAAATAATGCCAAGTAGCCGGTCTATCTGGCCAGGCTGTCGCACTAACAGAATCTCCTGGTATGGTATCTACGATGCTGGTTGTCCAAATGTACTCTGGCGTTCCCGTGATTCCTGAAGGGAAAGCTAAGACCACCCCATCATTCAATCCACATGTCGCAGGATATTGAACCAAAGAATCAATAGACAAAGTTTGATTCATAATCACGGTTGCCGTATCGACATAAGTAAATCCACATCGGTCGGTAACTTGGACGAGATAATGAACCGTATCATTTTGCATTTGTTCGGTAATAAATGGCAACCCTTGATGCAATGTATCGTTGGGGGTATTTAAGAGCGACCATGTATAAGTATAAGGTTCTAAATTAAAATCGCTTGCTATACTTGCATTCAGAGGGATACTATCCGTATAACAGAATAAGGTTGAATCTGTAGCTGTGACGACTGAGTTTGGCTCATTTAAAACCCAGATACTTCCAGAAGTTACAATTGTATCTCCACAAGCATTAACCGTAGATGCAGAAATAATCAGTTCATAAGTTCCGGCAGTATCAATAGGATAAGGAATTATACTCAAAGAGATGGTATCTTGACCTGGACTAAAAACAATAGAATCTATTCCTTGCCCAGCCAGATAATCATAATGTGTACCCTCTACTAAATCTCCACCTGTTTCAAAATGAATTGTTAACGAAGAATCTGCTTGTGATGGCGGTCTAGAAAAAACAACACTCCCTTCCGTACAACCCGCAATCAAGACAGTATCTGAAACGGAGGCATTAGCTGTAACAATAGAAATATCAACAGTTGATGAAGAAAATGAGTTTGCTTGTAGGAACACTCCAGAATCGTATCCCTCGTCTCCAACGTTAGCTATGGCTAACTTAATATGATAGGTTTCACCGCACTGAACTTCAGCTAAAGCCCATAAAGGGACAGTTGTTCCATCATATTGAATAGCATTCCCATAATAAGCCATAGCAGGGTTGTTTTGAACATTGTTATTTACATAATATTGACTATTAGCAGTAGGACCAACGTTATTGATTGTTACAGGTGTAGTTGTACCCGGAATAGTAGCAATATTTGCCCCCCCATTTGGATAACCAGCAAGGTTGTAAGGTCCAGAAATACCAGGTCCCCATAGGAAAAATCCGAATGCATCATTATATTGTGACGGTGAATATTCTGGATATTCATCTGAACCAAATAAATATTGAAACTTTATAGAATCTCCCGCAGGTATAAAATCAAACTCGATAACAATCCCATTTTCAGGACATATAGGAATTAATCCACTACAATTATTACCAGATATAATTTGAAGATGTGGATCAGAAGTTACGATTGCAGTTGGAGGAGCGTTATTACTGAATGATGTAGAGGTATTGGGTCCTACTGCTCCGACTCCATTACCTGTTGTTAACAAAACTCCTGATGATATTGGAAAATTTGTTCCTCCATCTGTAAAATAAGTTGCATTTCCTAAAACTGTATTTTGTGTTGCCGCTCCACCGTTTACAGTGATATTACTAATTTGAACTCCTGAACCAGCTAAGACATTTTGAATTAAGTCACCAACGGTATAAGTATTATCAACCGTAATTTGGGCAGAAGAATGATTCATTGTCAAAAAAGTCAATGTTCCAATTAAAGTAAATAATTGAAAATATTTTTTCGTTATATTTTTCATTGTGTTTTTTGTGTTTATATTATTAATGTTAAGACCAATTAAATACAGTAAAAGTTGCATCAAATAGAGTAAAAGTAGCACTAAATTATAAAAAAACATTAAATATTTTATTTTTTTCCCAATGTGCATTGAGAACAAATTTACTTTTAAATTATTAATCAATCTATTAAAAAAACAAATTTATTCAAGTATTGAATCAGGTTTGAAAACCATTATCTTCGTTAAGATTCTCATTTTAAACCCATTGAATGATTTAGCAAAACTTTGTCTTATTTTAAATTAGTCGCATAGTTGAAAAAAGTATTCTTATACACTTTCTGCTTTTCTAAAACATAAGTTTGCTTACTATAATTTTTCTGATTCTTTAGCACGGGATTCAAGTTTGATTTAGGAGAGATTGACATTAATTATTTATAGCTTTATACTATTGAATAGTGATATTTTGCTAATTTTGTTAAAAAATTCTCATGAAAAGCACACAACAATTTATACAAGATAACAAACAAAGATTTTTAGACGAACTTTTTGAATTACTTAAGATTCCTTCAGTTTCAGCTGATCCGAATTATAAAGATGACGTTTTAAAAACAGCAGATAAAATTGCAGACTTTTTTAAGGCTACAGGAGCTGATAATATTGAGATATGTTACACCAAAGCAAATCCTAACGGATACCCAATTGTGTATGCTGAGAAAATTATAGATCCAAAACTCCCTACTGTGCTGGTTTATGGTCATTACGATGTTCAACCAGCAGACCCAATCGATTTGTGGGATACGCCTCCATTTGAACCAACAATTAGAAAAACAGAAGTTCATCCTGATGGAGCGATTTTTGCACGTGGAGCTTGCGACGACAAAGGTCAAATGTTTATGCACCTTAAAGCATTCGAAGCAATGATAAAAAGTGGAGAACTTCCTTGCAATGCTAAATTCATGATTGAAGGAGAAGAAGAAGTAGGAAGTGAAAATCTCGCCTATTTTATCAAAGAAAATGTTGAAAAACTATCCGCAGATATTATTTTGATTTCTGATACAGGAATTATTGCAAACGACGTGCCTTCTATCACAACAGGACTGAGGGGGTTGAGCTATGTTGAAGTTGAAGTTGTTGGCCCAAATAGAGACTTACACTCAGGGCTATACGGTGGAGCGGTTGCCAATCCGATTAATGTTCTTTCAGAAATGATAGCAAAATTACAAGACGAAAATAATCGAATTACAATTCCAGGTTTTTACGATAAAGTAGAAGTTATTTCAGACGATGAAAGAGCCGAAATGAATAAAGCACCTTATAACGAAGAAGATTATAAAAAATCGATAAACATTCCCAATGTTCAAGGAGAAAAAGGATACACTACAATAGAAAGGGCTTCTATTCGACCAACATTAGATGTGAATGGTATTTGGGGCGGATATATCGGTGAAGGTGCTAAAACTGTGTTGCCTTCTGTTGCTAATGCAAAAATCTCCATGCGATTGGTTCCTCATCAAGATCCAGAAGAAATAACAGAATTGTTTACTCAATATTTTCAAAGTCTTGCTCCAGACTCTGTTCGGGTTAAGGTAAATCCTCACCACGGTGGAAAACCTGCCGTAACACCAACAGATTCTGTGGGGTATTTGGCTGCAAGTAAAGCAATGGAAATTACATTTGAAAAAAAACCAATTCCTATGAGGAGTGGAGGAAGCATCCCTATCGTTTCTTTGTTTGAAGAAGTTCTAGGTTTAAAGTCCGTTCTTATGGGCTTCGGATTAGATAGTGATGCGATTCATTCACCCAATGAGAATTATGGAATTTTCAATTTTTACAAAGGAATAGAAACAATCCCATATTTTTATGAGGAATTTGCAAAATTAAATAAGTAGATGAATAGTTTCTTAAGGCTAACGTTGGCTCTTCCATTTTTATTTGTACTAATAAGCTGTGACGTTGATAATCCAAAATTCATTGGAGTAGAAAACATCAAGATTCAGGAGATAAATCAAGAAAAAATCTCTTTTTTGGCCAATTTCATTTCTTATAATCCAAACAAACAAAAAATCAATGTACGTAAAACAAAAATGGATATATACATTGATGATAAATATTATGGTGAGGCAACTCTTTTAGAAAAATATAGAATGCCAAAACAAGATACTGCTAATCAGCAAGTACCCATTGAAGTAATTCTTGAAAGAGGTGTTTTATATGACCTTATTGGCAAGATTCGTAAAAAAGAAGTAGAGATTAAACTTAAAGGAAAACTCAAATCTTCGTACAGTGGCATACCTTTTAGTAGAGAAATTGAAGAACGAAAAAAAGTTAATTTAAGTGATTTAAATCTAAAGATTGGAGATATTTTAGGATTCTAATTGTATAACTTTGACTTAGATTTCTTTAGTTCAATTTTCTTAATAAATTAATAAGAGAATAAAAAAAGAGCAAAAGTATAAAATCCTTGCTCTTTTTTTGTAAAAATCTTTTATTATTTTATTCTCCTTACCCCTTATTTATTCTCAGGATCAGAGTTTAAAAAGTTTTCATAGAACTCTTGAATAAAATATTCTTTTCCTTCAAATTCTATCTTACTCACCTCGATACTAGAAAGGAATCTATTGACAACCATTTTCGCAAAATTATCATTCGGGTTAACAAAGTTAAATTTTACCTTACTTGCATTTTCATCAAATTGAACAGAGAAATATTCTGTATAATATTGTGCAGACTTCTCAACTTGTTCTACTGTAACATCTGAAGGGATTGTATATTCTATATATCCCGCTTCCATCATTTTATTTAATGACTCATTATTACCCTCCATTTTCGCCACTTGAGCGTAAGAACCAACTGCTAAAAGCATTATTGTGGTAATTGCAAATAGTTTTTTCATAATATACTTCTTTTAATTTTAAGACTGATTAAATCAACAAATAGTTGCCTATCTTAATTGAATCTTCTTATGTTTTTATTAAATTTACTCTTTTTTGAAGTTCAACTTTCATGCCATAATTTCGATTGGCATAAACATAAAACCTTTAGCTAAATTAGTAAATTAATTATAATAAGTAACGATAATGGACACATTTTTTACTACAGACAAGATAGAAGCAGGTTGTGATGAAGCTGGTCGAGGTTGTTTGGCTGGCCCCGTTGTTGCAGCAGCTGTAATCCTCCCAAAGAGTTGTATCATTGAAGGTTTGGATGATTCAAAAAAGCTAACTTCAAAGCAGAGGAAGCAACTTGTTCCAATAATTAAAGAGAAAGCCATTGCATTTTCTGTAGCTTTTGTTGACCAACATAGAATCGATAAAATTAATATCCTCAATGCAAGTTTTGAAGCTATGCATAATGCAGTTGATGACCTAGAAGTTGTGCCAGAATTATTATTAATTGATGGAAATAGGTTTAATCCACACCCAAAGTTTAAACACGAATGTATTACAAAAGGAGATGCTAAATTTCTAAGCATTGCTGCGGCATCTGTGTTGGCTAAAGAGGCCAGAGATGATTATATGAAAACGCTTGATTCAAAATTCCCTCAATACGGTTGGCAAAAAAACATGGGCTATCCTACAAAGCAACACAAAGAAGCATTAAAAAGGTATGGGTTAACAGATTTTCATAGAAAGACATTTAAATTTTAAAATTTATATCCATCTTTTAATTGTATTTATTTATATTTGATTTATCATAACAAATTAAAAACTTAAAACTATAAAATTATGAAGAAAATTTTACTCGCATTTTTATCAGTAGGGTTTGTTTTTTTAGCAAATGCACAAGCAGATTGTGACCCTAGTTTAGCAGACGGTTATAGTACCGCTTTTTATCCTGATACAGTCACAAATTTTAATAGTGGATGCATTGGCGAACCCTACGAGCAATTGATTTATTTCAAAGTCCCTACCGATACAACTATTGATTTTAATGGAACCAATGTCAACGTTGATATTATTCAAATCAAACTTAATAGTATTGATGGATTGCCGAATGGATTATCAATTGAAACAAACCCTGCAAACGGAATCTTTCCTGGTGGCTCAAATGGGTGTGGTGTAATTTCAGGTACGCCAACAGCAGCAGGAGATTACACAATCACGATTAATGTAACATCGAGTGTGGATTTATTCGGAGGAACACAGATTGATCAAGATGACTCATTTAGCGGGTATCACATAGTAATCAGTGATTGTTCTTCATCTGATATAGAAAAGATCGAACTAACTGAATCATTTGTCATTTTCCCTAATCCAGCACAAAACAATGTTACCATTGGTAATTTACGAAATGATGGAACAACAAAAAATATCGATGTTGTTAACATTGAAGGAAAAGTTGTCCAATCAATTAAAACCATTGAAAACAACGTTACTTTCTCAGTAGCAGACTTAGATGCAGGTATTTATTTCGTAAAAGTTCTTCAAAATGGAACTCAAAATGTGTCTAAATTGATAATTGAATAGAAAAAATTAGAAAAATAAAAAAGGTGGTTTCAAGGCATTTTGACGAAATCGAAATCCTGAGCCACCTTTTTTATTAAAAATGTCTTTATCACATAATCTCGTTAATAACTTAAGTCGAGTTCAACATTATTTTTTTAATTTTAGCCGTAGTTTTGATAAAAACAAATCATGAAACGAATTCTTCTTATCGGAATTGTGTCATTAGCCATTGCATGGATTGGTTATTCTATTTATGAGTTATGGTTAAATAAGGACAATACTGCTCAACCAGAATTTGTTTTTTGTGAGCTTGATGAGGCTATTTTGCGAATTAATAATCTGGAAGAAACAAAAGCAACCAATTATTTTGATATTATTCAAGAAAATAAATTGGCGAAGAGTTTGGACTCGATTACAAATTTTGTTGATGAAGCCTTAACGCTTTATGCAAGTAAAAAACGACCAATTATTATTTTCGAAAAAGAAACAAAGTGGAATCAAAAAGACATTCATTCAGCCTTAAAGTTTTTTCTACATAAATCCTTAAAACACAAAAACATCGGTTTGCACTTAATGATTTATTTAGAAACACCTATCTGTGAAGATCACTTACCAAAAGGATTGATTTTAGAAGCAGACAAAAAAGCATCAGCTAACTATTGGCAATATTCTGAAGATAAACAATGGGAAAGAACAGATGTTTATAATCTAAAAAAAGGATTCTATGAGTATCAATCAAGTATTGCCAATGTAAAATATGGGAAAGCTGTTCGCGATATTGACCTCTTTTCGGCAGTGATTCCAGTTGATGCAGCAGAATATATTTTCAAGGAAAGATTTTATGCCCAAGAGACAGATTCAGTGTTTAAAAACAGCGTTATGAATCAATGGGTAGATAAAGGATTCGTACAAATTACTTATCAAAATGTACCTGTTATTATTAGTGACTATCGTTCTCAACAAATTCCAAGTTTAATACTTTTAGAGAATACAAACACGGAGGATTCTATTTTTAGAAATGATGATTTACAATCTTTTTCTAACTTTCAATTAACCAGTGACTTCCCAAGCAAAGAAAATAGTGTTTTCTATAGTTTCAACATTGAGGATAAAGCATTTTTTGTAGAAAGTGAGGCAATCGCAAGAAGAATTCAAGTGGATTATCAACTCGGAAAGACGATTGCTTTAGATAACGAGAAAAGGTCTCAATTTTTCGGTGGATTACCTTCTTATTCAAACATGAGGGATATTTCATCCGAAAATAAATCGAGCCTGACGTGGAAAGATAAATTGTTGTTCCAAGTTAGTACAAAACCACCGCAATATCAACTTTCTGTTGCAGACCGAAACGATTGGTCTTATTCTTCACCTAATGGAATTACGCGTATCATTCCTATTTTTGATCATCTCCGAAATGGACCATCAATTTTGGGCTTCAATGACATTGGACAATATGAACTAATCGGTCCAAATGGCAACAAAATTTGGCAAGGAAAAATCAACGGAACAATTGAAGGCAAAGTTGAAATTATCGATTTATTTGAAAACCAAAAAAACCAATTTCTTTTTAGGACGAGAAACAAGGTTTATCTTATCGACTTAAATGGGGATTATTTTGGAAGTTTCCCTTATGAATCTGAACATGATCTCACAAGTGGAATTAGTCTTTTTGAATGGAATGGAACAAGAAGATTTCTCATTGGAAATAAAAAAGGAGAAATTACGATGCTCAAAAACGATGGGCAAGAATTAAATATCATTCAATCTGGTGCTAAAAGTATTATTTCTACTCCTTATGCTTTAAATATCAAAGGTAACTTACGAAGTTGGGCGCAAAACTCAGATAATCAACAAATAATTGGTTACCTAGAAACTCCAGCCAAAGCGAGCATAGAAAACAAACTTGAAGAAAACAGTATCTCTATAAAATACCAAGGGAAAATCCTGACATATTTTGAAAAAGAAGGAAAGATATATCAACAAGTATTTGATAGTAAAACAGGAGAAGGTGGACTGCCAAAATTGGTCGATAATGGTAAAATCCACGATGTAAACTCTGATTATATTATTGCGACAGAACAAAACAACATTAAGATTTATAGCCACGAATTAAATATAATTTATAACACAAGAACAACATTTAATGAAATAGAATCTATCAATTACATTCCTGAAAGAGACATCTGTATTGTTTTGGATTACCTGCAAAATAAGATTCATGCTTTTGATAACAGTGGAAATGAGTTAAAATATTTCCCGAAAGAAGGACGAAATTTTGTTGTATCATTTTATGATAAAAGGAACAAAATCCTACACACATATACAATGATTGAACATTCGATTATTTGCTATAAAACTTCCTTTAATAAAGATTTATAAATCTGAGAGATCTCATAGCAATCTTATTTTTCCAAAACATATTTGCCCTGTTAAATATTATTCGTTATTTTCGTATTATGAAATATCTGATATTGATAGCATTTCTTCTCTATGGGCAAAGTTTATTGTTTTCTCAAACATGGAAAGTTACCAAAATAAAACCGCTACCAATTAATAATACAGAAAATAGCATTTGCGAAGCAATTATTGGAAATAAAAAATATGTTTACAGTTTTGGTGGAATAAAAGATTCTTTCTCTATTGAAAGCATCCATAAACATGTTTACAAATATAGCATCGAAGATGATGAATGGTATTCTATGCCTAATGTTCCCGACACCATGGGAAAAGTTGGTAGTTCTGCAAGTTTTGTAAATAATAAGATTTATCTTATTGGAGGAAAATATATTACCTCTGATTCTACCGAAGTGTATTCTGACAAAGTTCATATCTTTAACCCCAGTACAGATGAATTTGAACCCGCTGGGCAACCAGTCCCCGAAAAGATTGCTTATCATGTACAAACGGTATGGAAAGACAGTTTGATTTTTGTCTTCTCTGGAAAATCGAGTATAGGAAATACTTTAAACGTTCATATTTACAATCCGTTCTTTGATTCGTGGAGTCAAGGAACACAAATTCCAGCTAACCCAAACTTTGAAACTGTTAATGCATCAGGTTATATCTTGGGAGATACAATTTATTATTTTGGTGGCGAAAAGTCTGAAAACAATGAGATTGTTGCATCAAATACATTCAGAAAAGGAATTATAAATCCAGCCAATCCAACTGAAATTAATTGGATTTTAGGTAATCCTATCTCTTATGTCCCACAATTCAAAGGAGCAAGCTCTGGTCAAGGAAACACTTTAATCTGGGTCGGAGGTGCATATTCTTACTATAATTTAGACTCTTTGATAAATGGAAGTTATTCAGCAAGTTTAACCAATCTATTAATTCAACATTCTCCAAAAATAACAGTTAGCTTGTTCTTGCACGATTTTAATTTATTTAATATCAGAAGTATTGCAAAGATTGGCGGAGGAAACTGGATCGTTGCTGGGGGCATTGATACATTAAAACAGATTTCAAACCAAGCTTTTTTACTGCACAATTCTGATTTTTTAAAAATGGAATATGTTTCTCATCCACCGCTTTTAAATATTTCTGAAGACAAGGATTACTTTAAAATATCTACCGAAAACGTTGGCTACATTTCCGTGTATGATTTGTCTGGCAGAATGATTTATAACAACCAAAAACAACTCGCAAACCTATGGATTCATAAAAGTAATTTACAAAACGGAATCCTCTTTTTTTCCTACGATGATGGCGTAAATTTGCCCGTCGTCATAAAACGATTTTTGAGTTATTAACCTAAATTAAATGGATTATTTTCTAAAAACCCCAATTGAATATCTTAAAGGTGTTGGCGTAGAACGTGGAAAGAAATTACGGGGAGAGTTGAATGTTGATAAACTTTGGGATTTACTCAATATTTTCCCATTTCGTTATGTAGATCGCTCAAGTTATAATACAGTTTCTCAAATTCCCTATCTCGAAGGTCAAACTATTCAGTTAAAAGGATACATTACGGGAATTCAAGAGCTAAAAACTGGAAAAACTAAGCGATTACAAGCAACTTTTCAGGATGAAACAGGGAAAATTGATCTGGTCTGGTTTAGGGGAGTTAACTGGATAAAAGGAAGTTTAGAACCCAATACTTTATATCGAATTTATGGAAAACCAACACGTTTTGGAAACAACTGGAACATTGCCCATCCTGAATTTATTCCATTTAAAGATATAGCACATGAAAAAGGATTACAACCTGTTTACAACAGCACTGAAAAGTTAACCAAAATTGGATTACATTCAAAAGGAATTGAAAAATTAACGTATCAACTTGTTCAAGAGATTGGAAGAGCAGGTAATGAAATCCATGAAATAATTCCAAGAGATATTATAGAAAACTACCGACTTATTTCAAGAAGTGATGCCTACAAACAAATTCATGCCCCAAAAAACATGGATGAAGTGAAAAAAGCACAATGGAGAATTAAATTTGAAGAACTCCTACTTCTTCAGCTTGAACTTTTATTGAGGAAAGAAAGTAATGCCAACAGATCAAGTGGGTATTTATTTGAAAAAACAGGAGCCTATTTCGATTCATTTTATAAAAACCATCTCCCTTTTGAATTGACAGGGGCACAAAAAAAAGTAGTCAGAGAAATATGGAAAGACATGAAAAGTGGTATCCACATGAATCGTCTTCTGCAAGGTGATGTTGGAAGCGGAAAAACTTTGGTCGCTGTTTTAACCATGCTTCTGGGAATTGGGAATGACTTTCAAGCAGCTTTGATGGCACCAACGGAAATTCTGGCTCAACAACATTTCCAAACGATTTCTGAATTGCTTGCGCCCATGAATATTGAAGTTGCTTTACTAACTGGTTCTACCAAACAATCTGAACGAAAAGTTTTATTTGAAAAAATAAAAAATGGTGAAATTCATCTTTTAATAGGAACACATGCTTTATTAGAACCTAAAGTTAAGTTTAAAAACTTAGGAATCGTTGTAATAGATGAACAGCACCGTTTTGGTGTAGCGCAACGTGCCAAGTTATGGAAAAAAAATAAAAAACCACCTCATATTATGGTGATGACAGCAACACCGATTCCGCGAACGTTGGCAATGACATTTTACGGAGATTTAGATGTTTCAGTAATCGATGAATTGCCACCAGGCAGAAAACCCATTACAACATTACACTTTTTTGAAGGAAGCAGGTTGCGTGTCTTTAAACTTATCCGAGATGAAATTGCAAAAGGAAGACAAGTGTATATCGTATATCCATTAATTAAGGAATCAGAAAAAATGGATTACAACAATTTAATGGAAGGATACGAAGCCATTTCACGCTCTTTTCCTCGACCAGAATATCAAATCAGCATTGTTCATGGTCAAATGAAACCAGAGGTAAAAGAGTTTGAAATGAATCAATTTGCCAAAGGGAATACACACATTATGGTTTCGACAACCGTAATTGAAGTTGGTGTTAATGTCCCAAATGCCTCGGTGATGATTATTGAAAGTGCTGAACGTTTTGGTTTATCACAACTTCATCAATTAAGGGGACGCGTTGGAAGAGGTGCTGAAAAATCATACTGCATTTTAATGACGGGCGAAAAACTTTCCCAAGAAGGCAAAAAAAGACTTCAAACAATGGTTTCAACGAATGATGGCTTCAAAATTGCAGAGGTTGATTTAGAAATTAGAGGACCTGGCGATATTATGGGAACACAACAAAGTGGCATTTTAAATCTAAAACTAGCAGATTTAGCAAAAGACGGTCAAACAGTTACCGCTGCCAGAAACGCCGCCATAGATATTTTATCAGAAGACCCAAAATTAAAAAAAGAAAGTAATTTAGCACTCCGAGAAGAACTTATTCGTGAAATGAAGGACAAAGTAAATTGGAGTAGGATTTCATAAAAAAAATAAAAAAAACATGAAAAAAAGTTCAATAATATTTTTACTATTAGTGTTTAACTCTTTATCTTTTTCACAAATAAGTGGGGAGATTGAAAAAAGTGGTAGAAAGTTAATAAAAGAAAACGCTCTCTCAATGGAAAGTCATGTTTCTGGAGTTGTTACCTTCCAAATTTCTGTCAATATCGAAGGTGAAATTATATCTGCAACTGTTATTAACAGCGAAACAGATGTTAAAAGTAGTCCTGCAAAAATAAAAGCAAGAAATTACCTTACATCAAACTTTGCTTTTGAGCCTGGCACATGGTTTCCTAAATTTCATCAAGGAAAAGTAAGGATTCAGCTAATTAAAAAGGATTAATGCTTATAGTTTTATCATTTTTTTCATTATCCTAAAGACTTTTTCTCCTGAGCCATAACGAATCTTTGGATCTATCCAAGTAGCTTTTTCTAAAATACTTTTTTGATGAGAAAATGTATCAAATCCAGCTTTTCCTCGATAGTTTCCAATTCCACTTTCCCCTACTCCACCGAATGGTAAATTTTGATTGGAAATATGCATTAAAACATCATTCACAGCTCCACCTCCAAAAGATAATTCAGACAAAATTTTATCTTTTATGGACTTATCATTGGTGAAAACATATAAAGCCAAAGATTTTGGTCGTTTCTTTACCTCTTGAATGGCAAAATCCAAGTCGTCGTAGGCGATAACAGGTAAAATTGGTCCGAAAATTTCTTCTTGCATAATTTTGTCCAAGAAATCTATATTATTTAGAATTGTAGGCATTATAATTCTTTCTGACGAATCATTTTCTCCTTCGAAATAGATTTTCTCTTTATCGTACAAGCCAATTAATCTTTGATAATGCTTATCGCTAACAATTTGTGTGTAATTCCCTTTGTCAGCCGAATAGTTAATCTCCTTAATTCGATCTTTTAATTTTTCTAAAAAATCAGTTTGTATTTTTTTATCAACCAACACATAATCTGGTGCAATACACGTTTGACCAGCATTGAGAAATTTTCCCCAAACAATGCGATTAACAGCTACTTCTAAATTTAGATTATTTGTTACAAAAGCAGGACTTTTCCCGCCCAGTTCTAAAGTAACAGGAGTCAGGTTTTTTGCAGCAGTTTGATAAACAATCCTTCCTACTTGTGAACTTCCTGTAAAAAAAATCTTATCCCATTTTTGTGCCAATAATTCAGTTGTTTCATCGATTCCTCCTTCAACGACATGAAGAAACTCTGGTTGAAAGTTGGAGTTGATGATTTTTGCTATCGCCTTACTCGAGTGCGGAGCAATTTCGCTTGGCTTTAAAACAACTGTGTTTCCAGCGGTTATAGCAGCAATTGCTGGACCCAATAACAATAGATACGGATAATTCCATGCTCCTATTATCAACGTATTTCCAAGTGGTTCAGGAATAATATAACTTTTTGCAGGAAAATTCAATGCGTTTGTTCTTACCTTTTTTCGTCTTGACCACTTTTTAATTTTGGATATTGAAACATCAATATCTTTATAAACCAAAGCCAACTCAGTTGTAAAAGTATCAAATTTCGATTTTTTAAAATCGTTGTAAACAGCCAAATATAAACGGTCTTCATTTTTAATTAAAACATCTTTCAATTTTCGCAGTTGTTTAATTCGAAAATGAATATCTTTTGTCGCATTAGAAAAGAAGAAGGTTTGCTGATTTTCTACAAGTTCAGAATTTGTATTGTTTCCCATAAAGTAAAGATAAGTATTACGACTTATATTTCAAGTAATTCTATAAAATTTAATTACTCTATTGAATAAAAGAAAGACAGAGAAACGATATTTTCTTATACATCTAAAGGTATTATTATATGATAACTTGAATTTAAGAATTAATTTCCAAATCAAAAGTTATATTTGTAAGGAAAATACTGCGTAAAATATGCAAAAGAAATTTTTAGGGAATTTATTGTTCATCATTCTGCTGAACCTTATCATTAAACCTTTTTATATATTTGGGATTGATGTTCAAGTTCAAAACATTGTAGGTTCGGAAGCTTATGGACTTTATTTTGCACTCCTTAACATCTCGCTTCTTTTTAATATCTTCTTAGATGCAGGAATTACAAATTTCAATACAAAAAATACAGCGCAACACCCGAAAGTATTAACCAATTACCTCGGCTCATACTACGGAACAAAACTTATACTTACTGTTCCTTATATAGTTTTAACCGTTGGTTTTGCACTCATCATTGGCTACAATAAACTTGAACTTTACCTGTTGGGATTTCTAATATTCAACCAAATTCTTTCTGGCTTCACCATTTATATGCGTAGCAATTTCGCGGGATTACACCTTTTTAAAGTTGACGCACTCTTATCTATTTTAGATCGATTGTTTCTAATCGTTATTATTGGTGCATTTATTTATGGAAATGTTTCAGATGAACCAATTAAAATAGAATGGTTTGTTTATGCACAAACCATATCTTATGGACTCACCGTTTTAATTGGGTTAATTCTAACAAAAACCTTGATAGGAAACTTTAAAGTCAAACTTAAAAAGATATTTTCAATTGCTATTTTAAAGCAAAGTTTCCCTTTCGCTCTATTAATTCTTCTTACTATGGTTTATACCCGAATCGACGCAATAATGCTAGAAAGGATGTTACCAAATGGGAAAGAACAAGCAGGAGTTTATGCACAAGTCTTCCGATTACTGGACGCACTCAACATGTTTGCCTTTTTAGTAGCTGGAATTTTATTGCCGATTTTCGCTAGAATGATTGCCAACAAAGAATCTGTTAAACCAATTTTACAAATCGCAGGAAAGCTGTTAATTGGAATTGCCATCATAACTTCTATTGGATTGGCTATCAATGCAGAGTTGACCATTTCAACGATATATACCAATCACATTGAAAGTTCAACACAAGCTTTTCAATGGTTGATTTTCTGCTTCATTCCTTTGTCGATTTCTCATGTCTTCAGTACGTTGCTTACTGCCAACAACAACCTAAAATTTTTAAATATTATCGCACTCTCTGGAATTGTTTTGAATATTATTTTAAATCGTATTCTTATACCATCAATGGAAGCTGAAGGTGCAGCAATTGCAACATTAATCACTCAATCATTTGCTGCTTTGGCACAATTAATTCTTGTCTTGTTTATCTTCAAATTTAAAGTCCAATGGCGTGTGATTTACAAATTTATATCACTCATCATTCTTAGTTATTTCACATCTTGGTATTTAATGGTTAATTATAGCAATTTATGGAGTTTCCTCGTGACATTCGGAGTTGGTCTATTGTTTTTATTTCTATTAAAACTTATTAATATCAAAGATATTTTGGCTTTGGTCAGAATAAAAGAAAATCCAAAAGATGAATAAAAAAGCAGACTTATTGCATTATACAGTTTCAGGAGAAGGAAAACCCGTTGTTTTTATTCATGGTTTTTTAGAAGATAACCAAATGTGGAATAACTTGTTGCCCTATTTTGGACAAATAAAAGCTATCTACATAGAGTTACCTGGACATGGAAAAAGTAATTTACTACAACGTGAATTAACGTTAGATTCAATTGCCGAAGCATTTAAAAATACTATTCAGCACATTGGTTTATCAAAATTCATTGTTGTTGGTCACTCCATGGGCGGATATGTTGCTTTACATCTCACTGAAATAATGGAAAATAAGATTGAGAAATTAGTTTTATTTCATTCTCATCCTTGGGCAGATTCTGCGGATAAAAAAACAAATAGAACAAGGGCTGCGAAATTGGTAAAAAGCAGAAGGAATCTATTTGTTCGGGAAGCCATTACTGAATTGTATGCACCACAAAATAGAGAAAGGCTCCACAACGAAATTGAGTATGCAATTAAAATTGCTAAACAAATTTCTTCAGAGGCGATTGCACAGAGTTTAATTGCAATGCGAGATAGAGAAGATAAAGTTTCAGCTCTTGAGAAACTTCATGACAATGCCTTTATTATACATGGAGAGTTTGACCCGTTGGTTGATAAACAAAAAATGCAAGAAACTGCGTTGAAAAATGGAAATCATTTTTATTCAATCAACGGAATTGGTCACATCGGATACAACGAAGCACCCGAAAAAGTAGCAAAGATTTTATTACCGATTATTATTTAAAAATATCCCAATCTTTTACCTCAACTTCATAAATATCCATACTAGATTTTTGTCCAATTACTGTATAAGTTGACATGGTCACTTTTTCTAAATTAGGATAATATCTAAAATAAATATCATCGTTCACTGTGTTAAAATCTTTTCCAATATTAATCGGGTCTGACCACTGACCATTTCCAAGATTTTCAGTGATGTAAATATCATATCCTCCCATACCTGTTCTACCATTAGAAGAGAAGAATAAATATTTTCCGTCAGGTGTTATATACGGTGTGGTTTCATTTTCTTTTGTGTTGACGTTCATTGGCAATTTCTTAGCTGTACCCCAAGATTTTCCAACTTTTTCAACAACATAAATATCAGATTTTGATCTATCACCATCTCTGTCACTCACAAAATACATGGTATTTTCATCAGCTGTTAAAGTCGGAACACCATCAAAAAATGAAGTATTAATCGATTTATTAGAGATTGGTTTAGGCGCTGACCATCTTCCTTCGTTTCGTCTCTCAGAAATACAAATATCAGAACTTCTTGTTGAATTTTTAATACCTAAAACTGAAGTATTCACAGTTAGGTATGCAGTATTTCCATCGGCAGACAAATATCCAATTGCATCAAATCCTTCTGTGTTCATTCTTTCGATTTCATTGGTAGGGTTTTTCCACTCTCCATATTCTTCATCCCACTCAGTATAGTAAATATCCTCAAAATATCTTTGGTCATCGGGATTAATTCCACCACCTTTTGTATCGGGTCTTCTAGAAACAAAATATAATCCTTTACCGTCTGCTGTGTATAGTGCAGCGTAATCATCATAACCAGAATTTAGGTTATCTTGTAGCAATTGCTTTTCATAAACAGTTTCCTTATTTTCAATAGATTGAGCAAACTCAATTTCTCTAATTGATTGTTTAATGTTGTAGGCATCTCTTCGAAGTGCAGGTAATTGAATTTCAGCTAAGTCATAATTCATCCTAGCGCTGTCTAAATAACCTTGACGATGATAGGCTCTTGCCAATAAATAAAAAACATCGCCGTCGGTTGCTTCACTTAGCGATTCTGCAATTTTGCCATAGGTTAATGCATAACCATAATTATCTAATTGGTAATGCGCTTCTGCAATCCACAAAGATGTTTGGGGATTGTATGGATCTCTAACATAAGCCTCACGAAAACGACGTAAAGCATCTTGAATTCTTCCTTGATCAAACGACTTTCTTCCTTCCCCGATTAAATAAACCGCAGCTAATTTATTTACTACCGTTGTACTAGAATCGGTTGGCACTGGTACTTTTTTTGTGTCCGCAGCGAAAGCTCCAGAGGTTGCCAATCCAAGAAAAACAATTATATAACCTAATATTTTCATAACTTTTATAGTAATTTTATGTTTTTGGTTAACAAAAATACAACTTTAATGCAGAATAAAGAAAATTCCGTACCAAACTTTAAAAGTAGCATAATTTATTGAAATAGCAAATTAAATTCAATTTGAAACTTGGACCTGCCCAACACTATAATTTTAGTAAACTATTGAAGTTTTTCGCAATGATTTTATTATCTTCGTAATCAATTTTGAACAAATTAACATCTCAACATGAATTTATCTTCACTTACAGCAATATCTCCAATTGACGGTCGTTACAGAGATAAAGTTAAAAATCTTGCCCCATATTTTTCTGAATATGGACTCATTAAAAATCGTATTTTTGTCGAAATAGAATATTTTATTGCTTTAGTGCAGTTAAATTTACCAACTCTTACTGATTTTCCTCAAGAAAAGATAAATGAACTTAGAAAGATCCATGAAACTTTCAGTGAGAAAGATGCTGATATCATTAAAGACACAGAGTCAATCACCAATCACGATGTGAAAGCTGTAGAGTACTTTATAAAAGATAAAATGACAAAAATCGGATTAGGAAAATATTCTGAATTTGTGCATTTTGGCTTAACTTCTCAAGATATAAATAATACAGCAATTCCTCTGGCTATAAAAAACGCAATCGAATCGGTTTATTTGCCCATGTTGAGCGATGTTATGGAAAGTTTGCAACAACGTATTGATGAATGGAAAAATGTTTCAATGCTTGCCAGAACGCATGGTCAACCTGCTTCGCCCACAAAGTTAGGAAAGGAAATTAAAGTTTTTCATGAACGATTATCCATCCAAATCCAACAATTAAAATCTATTCCATTTTCTGCAAAATTTGGCGGGGCAACAGGAAATTTAAGTGCACATTTTGTGGCATATCCAAACATAGATTGGGTGAAGTTTTCTAATGACTTCGTGAAAAATTACTTGAACCTTGATAGAAGTCAAACGACCACACAAATAGAACATTATGACAACCTTGCGGCGCTGTTCGATGCAATGAAGAGAATCAATACAATTCTTATTGACTTAAACCGGGATTTTTGGACATATATTTCTATGGATTATTTTAAGCAAAAATTAAAAAAGGGAGAGGTTGGCTCAAGCACAATGCCACATAAGGTAAATCCGATTGATTTCGAAAATGCGGAAGGAAATCTTGGTATTTCTACGGCACTTTTAGAGCATTTATCACATAAACTCCCTATTTCAAGGCTACAAAGAGACTTAACAGACTCTACAGTACTTAGAAACATTGGCGTCCCATTTGCTCATACAATTCTTGCTTTCCAATCGACCGTTAAAGGAATGAACAAACTTCTGCTTAATGATAATAAATTGGAAAATGATTTGGAAAATAATTGGGCTGTTGTTGCCGAAGCGATTCAAACGATTTTACGTAGAGAAGGATTTCCAAAACCTTATGAAATATTGAAAGATTTAACCCGTAACAATACGTTTATTACAAAAGAAATTGTTCATCTTTTTATTGACGAACTTAAGATATCGGATAATTTAAAAAGTGAACTAAAAAATATAACCCCTCAGAATTATACTGGGATTACAAAATATTAAAGCGGCACACAATTTGAAAGGTATATTGTCGTTATTAAATTTGATATAAAAATTATGAGGTTGTTTTTAAAATATTTCCTGCTTTTTTCCTTGGTTTTACTTTATAACAACCTTACCAGTGGTCAAGAATCGGGAATTAAAAATATTTTCTTTGGCGACATCCAAAACAGCTCATCTTTTGTAGAAAGTATTGCTCCAATCAATTCCGAAGATATCTTATGTGTTCGATATCAAGGTTCTATCGGTAACATGTTTTCGAGAAACAAAGGAAATTATACTTTTGACCTCGTAAAAAATGGAAATTTACCCAATTCAAAACCCATAAAATTTAAAGGTAAAGGTAGAAATACAAATTTGATTAATTACACATTTCTTGGAAATGCAATTATTGGGCTATCACACAGAAGTACAATGAGTTCGACGCAACCAAACTTTTTCTATCATTACATCAATCCTCAACTAAAAGAAAAAGAAAATCACGGTTTCCCATTGGAAGGTTTTGGAGATTATTTAAGAAGCACTGACATTTCCAGAATCCGAATGTTTCATAACAAAAACCGTCAGTTTGCAGGAATATTATATTATCCTCAAACCAAATCGGGGGAACATTCTACAATCAAATATGCAGTTTTTGAAGATGATTTTAAAAGTCCAACAAACAATATTTTCATCCATCCATTCTCTTCGAGTGAGTTTAGGGTGCTTGATATTTTGATTGAAAACAAAGAAAAACATGTACTTGTCATAGGAAACTATCCCAATGCTTCAACATATAACAGGGGGCAACAAAAATCTACTCATCCCTATTTTGATAATATTACACTAAACTTCACCAATCAAGGAGAAATAACTACACATACGATTAAAAGTTCTGGGATTTATTATGCAACAGTTGAAACACTTTCTACAGATTCATCAATAATACTAACGGGTAATTTTTCCAGTCAAATTGAAGGAAATTTAGAAGGTGTTTATTTCTTTGAATTTGACAAAGATGGTCAGTTGATTCATGAAAACTATAGCCAATTTAGTACAACACATCAAATCGCAATAATGGATTTTAAGCAAAATGAGGCGCCAAATCCTACTTATCAAGATGTCCGATACAGCCGATTTAATATTCTCTCACTTGAAGAAATTCGGGATGGATACGTTTCTATCGTTGAATATAATGCTATTGAATACCAATATGGAAGTGCTAACTTTGCGGGAACCATAAGTAGTGGAGATAATACAGTCCATTGGAGCGGTGATTTACTTGTAACAAAAATCTCAAAAAATGGAGATATTTTATGGAGCAAAGTCATCCAAAAATCACAAAGAACAATAAATGATGGAGGTTATTACCTTTCTTCATCTATTTATGTAGGTAAAAATAAAATTCATCTATTTTTTAATGATAATTTGAGGAATTATGGTACTGACGAGAAATATAACCCTGAAGGAACTCGTCCGCAGTATGTTAATTTTGGAAAAAACTATACCTTGGCTCATGTTGAGATAGATAATTTATCTGGAGATGTTATTCGAACAAGTCTAATTGGAAAGACTAACGTCGGAACTTATATTGTACCTCAACTTTATGCAAAGTCCAAAAAAGACAATCAATTATATATTTACAGCAGGAAGGATAAGAAAAGTCGTTTCGGAATAATCTATTTCTATGATTGATAATAAATTCGTTGGCTATTCAACAGAACTTTTTAAATTTGTCGTAATGGTTAACAAAGACATCAAAACAGTATGCCCAAACGAGTTTTAACGATATTGTTATTTCTTACTTGTTCCTTCGCTTTTGGTCAACGAGATGTGAGCGAAGCAATCGGAACTCCTTATGTTGGTATTCAGTATGGAGCCAACTTTCCGATGGGAGATTTGGCCGAACGCTATGGCTTTTTTAATGCAATTGGTGCTCACGCAGGATACAAAACGAAGAAAAACTGGGTTTTTGGAATAGATGGAAACTTCTTTTTTGGTAACAAAATCAAAATTGAAGGACTCTTTGATAATTTATTGAATCAAGACGGTCTTCTAATCGGAATAAACGGAAATACCGCTGAAGTTGGTACTTTCTTCAGAGGTTTCCATATAAATGGTGTTGTAAGTAAAATAATTCCGTTGGGAAAACCCAATCCAAACTCAGGACTGATGATTCAAATGGGTGCTGGATATTTATGGCACAAATTGTTAATCGACTCAAGAGAAGGAGTTGTGCCTCAATTGACCAATGAATATGCAAAAGGATACGATAGACTATCTATCGGGTTTAATACATCCGAATTTATCGGCTATAGCTACATGGCTGATAGAGGGATTTTAAATTTTTATGTCGGATTTTACTTTCAACAAGGTTTTACTTATAATCAAAGAGACATATTTTGGGATAAGCCGAATGAAAAAACTGATAAAGGCTTAAGATTTGAACATATTTTAGGTGTAAGAGTTGGCTGGTTGATTCCTATTTATAAACGTGAACCCAAGGATTTCTATTTTAACTAATTATGCTATATAATTTAGGTGTATATTTATATGGAACTTTCATCAAGATAGCGGCTACTTTTAATCCAAAAGCAAAACTTTGGATAGATGGAAGAAAAGATTATTGGAAATCCCTCCCGAATGTATCTAAAAGGAATGTTATTTGGTTTCATTGCGCCTCTTTAGGTGAATATGACCAAGGAAAACCCATCATTGAAAAATGGAAAAAAAACAACCCTACGGATTTTATTTTAATCACTTTTTTTAGTCCTTCGGGATATGAAAACATTAAAAACAAATCCATTGGAGATTACACTTGTTACATTCCTTTGGATACACCCCAAAATGCCAAAAGATTTATTCAACATTTTAAACCAAGCGTTACATTTTTTGTAAAATATGAAATCTGGGTAAATCACCTTAAACAAGCCAAAAAAAGTGGTAGCCGATTATTTTTAATGAGTGCTTTGTTTAGAGAAAACCATCGTTTTTTCAAGTGGTATGGTGGTAATTTCAGAAAAGTACTTCACTTATTTGAGCATATTTTTGTTCAGAATGAAAAAAGTAGAAAACTTTTAGAAAACATTGGTTATGGTTCAATAACTTTAAGTGGCGATACGAGGTTTGATCGAGTTTATCAACGTGCATCAGAGAAAAATACAAATTCTTTTTTAGATGTTTGGGCAAAAGATAAGAATGCTTTTGTGATTGGTAGTTCGTGGACAGAGGACGAAGCCATTTTAATTCCACTTATCAATCATTCTATTATAGAAGCTCCAATTATCATGGCTCCACACGAAATCAACAAAAAAAACATTGATTCAATTACCCGTCAATTGCAAGTTTCATTTCAATTATACACAGATATAGAAGATGGAGCGGAGTTAAAATCTACCACAGCAGTATTAATCTTGAATTGTATTGGTGTTTTAGCGGATGCATACCGTTACGGGAAGTATGCTTATGTAGGTGGCGGATTTCGGACAGGTTTACACAATATCTTAGAGCCCGCAGCTTTTGGATTGCCTGTTATTTTTGGCCCAAAACATGATAAATTCCCGGAAGCACAACAATTTATTGATGCAGGAATTGGTCGGGACATTTCAAATTCCACTGAGCTTATTCAATCTTACGAAGATTTTAGAAATCAGCCAAATATCCACCAAAAAGTGAATAGATTTATTGAGAAAAATGTAGGCGCAACGGATGAAATCATTGGTTATTTTTCAACAACCGAACAACAAAGCACCGACTAATCTCTACCTCCCAACAAATTTAATAAAGAAAGAAATAAGTTAACAAACAGTATATACAACGACATTCCTCCAATTAAACTTAATTTTTGGCGTGTTTCTCCGTCAATTGAAGAATCTGATGCTACCGCTTTTAGTCGTTGCATTTCCCATGCGGTTAAACCTGTAAATACAAAAACACCGATAATAGAAATTACATATCCCATCATTTCACTTTGCATAAACATATTTACAATTGATGCGATAAAAATTCCAATGAACAACATAAACAGTAAACTTCCCATTTTTGTTAAGTCAACCGATGTTGTGTATCCCAAAACCGCCATTGCACCGAACGCTGCTGCGGAAATAAAGAATGTTGACGCAATACTTCCTATACTATAAACAAAGAATATCGAAGAGAAACTTGCTCCCATCAAAGCTGAAAAGACAATAAATAAGAGAATCAATGTGCCTTTTGAAAAGCTTTTGTACTTAGCGTTGATTAAAAACACAAATGCCAAAGGAGAAAATGCTACAACATAGAAAAGTGGACTAATGCTTTCTGTATCCTTGTTGATGAACCATTCTATAAATAATCCCGAACTTGCTAAATACCATGAAACCAATCCTGAAACAATCAGTCCTAAAAACATATATGAATACACACTCGAAAAGAATGATTTCACTTCTGTTTGAGTAACTTCTCTTTGAATATGTGTTCCTTCAAATGGTTGATTTATCCAATTTTCCATATTATACTGTATTTTTTCAATATTTCATGCAAATATACGAAGGAAATCTCTAAATACAATTGATAAAATTTGATGTTTGCTTATTTTAACAAATCAAGGTTATGACTGTAAAAAATCATCTAAATCTCTCCGCTCTTTTTTTGAAGGCTTTCCTGTACCATATCGACGATAGTTGGCTTGTGCAACTTGATAAATTTTGTATTTCTCAACTTCTTCTTCTGGCGTAATATCAGTCAAATAATCTTCTACTAATTTTGCTCCCACCCTTCGCTCTAATAGGGCTTTAATCTTATAGGAAAATACAGCATTGTTTTTCCTAAATTCTATCATATCTCCAACTTTAACAAAAGCAGAAGGTTTTGTTATTTCTCCGTTTAACCTTACCTTCCCTTTTAAAATTATATCTGTGGCAACAGTTCGTGTTTTCGTTAAGCGTACAAACCAAATGTATTTATCGATTCTCATGTTGTTTTAATTGGATGTGTAAATTAATAAAAAATGAATGTATATATAAATAACCGCTATCATTTTCACAAAAAAGACTATTATTTACACTAAATAAACATGCGTTTTAAAATAACTTTCTTTAAAGAGTAAACGCATTATTTTCATCATTTTTTTCTATACGATAAAATTATTATTTTTGTAAAAAACATAAAAATGAAAACAATCGCTTCTGCTAATTTTAAGAACCAACGCGCACTAATTCGTGTTGATTTTAATGTACCACTAAACAATGAGTTAGAAGTAACCGATAACACACGAATTAAAGCGGCAATTCCTACAATTAAACATGTTTTAGAAAAAGGTGGAAGTGTTGTATTAATGTCGCATTTGGGAAGACCTAAAGAAGGTCCTGAACACAAATTTTCACTTCGACACATCGTTTTTGAGTTAGAGAAACTGATTGAAACTTCTGTTATTTTTTTAGATAATTGTATAGGAAGATATACATTGCAAGTAACTTCAAATCTTCAACCAGGACAGGTTGTATTGTTAGAAAATCTACGTTTTTACAAAGAAGAAACCGCTGGTGATGAGGAATTTGCTAAAAAGCTATCTCAACATGGTGATATTTATATAAATGATGCGTTTGGAACGGCACACAGAGCACATGCAAGTACGGCAGTAATTGCCAAATACTTCCCAAACGATAAGTATTTTGGACTCCTTTTAGAGAGAGAAATTGCAAACATTGATGCTGTATTGAAAAATCCTCAATCTCCAACAGCTGCAATAATTGGCGGAGCAAAGGTAAGTTCTAAAATCAGCATAATTGAGCATTTAATGGATTCGGTGGATGAAATTATTATTGGTGGAGGAATGGCTTATACTTTTATCAAAGCCTTAGGCGGAAAAGTTGGAACTTCACTTGTGGAGGACGATTATATAGAAACTGCCCTGAGTGTAATCGAAAAAGCGAAAGCAAAAGGTGTGAAAATTCATCTTCCATCCGACACAGTGATTGCCAACCAATTCTCCAACGATGCTGAAATTAAAAGTTGTCCGACAAATGAAATTCCTGATGGTTGGATGGGATTAGACTTATCAACCAACTCAATTAAAACATTTTCACAAGTTATAGAAAATTCTAAAACAATTCTATGGAATGGTCCAATGGGAGTTTTTGAAATGTCGAATTTCAAAAAAGGCACAGAAGCGATTGCCAACGCTTTGGTTAAAGCTACTGAAAATGGCGCATTTACATTGGTTGGTGGTGGCGATTCTGTAGCAGCGATTAATGCTTTAAATCTTTCAGACAAAGTTAGTTACGTCTCCACTGGAGGCGGAGCAATGCTTGAATACCTTGAAGGGAAAGAACTACCTGGAATCCAAGCAATTTTATCGTAAGGAGTTTTTTTGTCAAATCTCGGTACAAATTGTTTGTACCTCACAATTCACTTTGACTGGCAAAGAGCGTGCGACACAACAAAAAAACTTCTCTAAAGATATTTAAAATTCAATCCTGGGAAGTGAGCTCCGTTCCCTAAATCTTCTTCTATTCTAATGAGTTGATTGTACTTAGCCATTCTATCACTTCTTGACGCTGAACCTGTTTTAATTTGTCCACATCCCAATGCGACAGCCAAATCAGCGATTGTATTATCTTCTGTCTCTCCACTTCTGTGGCTCATAACAGATGTAAATCCGTTTCGTGTTGCCATTTGAACAGCTTCAATGGTTTCCGTTAAAGTTCCAATTTGATTTACTTTGATGAGAATAGAATTCCCTGTTTTTTCTTGAATACCACGACTCAATCGCTTTGTATTTGTTACAAATAAATCATCACCAACCAATTGAACTTTATGACCAATTGCTTCTGTCAACATTTCCCATCCTTTCCAATCATCTTCGTCTAAACCATCTTCAATTGAAACGATTGGGTATTTTTCGGACCATGTTTTCCAAAAATCCACCATTTCTTCAGATGTTCTTTCCTCACCAGTTGATGAAAACACATACTTCTTTGTATCTGAATTGTAAAATTCAGAACTTGCAGCATCCAAAGCAATCCAAACATCTTTTCCAGGAACAAATCCTGCTTTTTTGATTGCTTCAATTACAACTTCAATTCCTTCTTCATTTGAACCTAAATCGGGGGCAAATCCACCCTCATCACCAACATTGGTTGAAAGTCCCTTCTCTGATAAAACTTTCTTTAAGTTATGGAAAATTTCAACACCCATTCTCAATGCTTCGGAAAATGATTTTGCGCCAAATGGCATTACCATAAACTCCTGAATGTCGATTTTATTATCTGCATGTTCTCCTCCGTTTAGGATATTCATCATTGGTACAGGCATTGTGTTTGCTCCTACTCCACCAATATATTTATACAAAGGTAAACCAACAACATTTGCTGCCGCTTTTGCCACAGCTAAAGAAACACCTAAAATGGCATTTGCTCCTAAATTTCCTTTATTTTCTGTGCCATCTAACTCCAATAATTTTGCATCAATCGCTCTTTGATCTAATACATTAAAACCAAACAAATGTTCGTCAATAATGGTATTTACGTTTTCTACTGCTTTTAAAACACCTTTTCCAAGGTAATAGTTTTTATCACCGTCTCTTAATTCTACCGCCTCATGTTGTCCAGTAGAAGCTCCTGAAGGAACTGCTGCTCTTCCCATGAAACCTTCATCTGTGTAAACATCTACTTCGATTGTAGGATTTCCTCTTGAATCCAAAATTTGTCTTGCATGAATTTTTTCAATTCTTCCCATTGTACAAAAAAATTAGTTTAATATATTTAAAAAATCTTCAAGTAAATAACCTGAATCGTGGGGACCAACACTTTGTTCTGGTTGATATTGCACAGAAAAAACAGGTTTCCCTTTTATTGCTATTCCTGCAACGGTATTATCATTCAAATGACTGTGAGTTATTTCTATATTAGGATTTGCTTCTGCACTTTCTCTTGTCACTACGAACCCGTGATTTTGACTTGTAATTTCTAATTTTGCCGTTTTATGGTTAATAACGGGATGATTAACTCCTCGGTGTCCATTTAGCATTTTTTCTACCACTAAACCTTGACTTAGAGCAACAAGTTGATGTCCCAAATTAATTCCAAAGATAGGAGTTCCAGAATCGATGAATTGTTTTACTAAATTAATTGATTCTTCCATTGCATTTGGATCTCCTGGTCCTGCAGAAAGCACAATACCATCAGGATTATACTTCATAATCTCTTGAAAAGAGGCAGTCATGGGAAATACTTTTACTTCACATTTTCTATTGTTTAGGAATCTCACAACATTTCTCATTGATCCATAATCTATAACGGCAATTTGGTATTTAGTTTCTTCTGTTGACGATTGGAATGTAATTGGATCTTCGATTGTAACTTTGTTCGCTAATGCGAGTCCTTTCATAGAAGGAACTTTTTTCAATTCTTCTTTTAATTCTTCGATAGATACACCATCTTCAGTAGATAGAATTGCGTTCATTGTGCCATTATCTCTAAGGTGTTTAACCAAATTTCGCGTATCAATCTCACAAATTCCAATTTTTTTGGAATTATTCATCAACTCATTTAGAGACGAATCTGCAAGTTTACGTGAAATAATTTCTGAAAATTCCTTTACGACGATTCCTGAACATTGAATCTGATTGATTTCAGAATCAGAAGAAGTTACTCCATAATTACCAATGTGGCTTGTACTCATCACGATTATTTGGCCATGGTTAGAAGGATCAGTAAAAACCTCTTGGTAACCACTCATTCCTGTATTAAACACTAATTCTCCAGTCGTTCTACCTGGTTTACCGATTGGTTTTCCGTAAAACGTTGTTCCATCTTCTAAAAGTAATACCGCTTTTGAATTTTCGTTCATGTGATTTATGTTTTTGCAAAAGTAACAATTTCAAAGCGACTTGTGGGAAAGAAAAAAGATTCTCTCCTTACATTTATAAACAAATTGTTAATTATGAAACTACTTTTCCTTTCTCCAGAGCGTCAAACCATTTTCTAACCATTCAAAGAAAGCCCTTTGGTTACCATGGTTCAGATAGTTTGCTGGACCATTTCCAATATCATTTCCATTCGTATCTTGGAGAATATAGTATGGCTGAGTTGCAACACCGTATTCAGTAATTTCTTTATACGCCCATTTATCTCCAATTGTTCTCAATGTTTTCACTCTTCCATTAGGGTAAGTCACTTCAATTTGTTCTTCTTTTGGCAATAATGTTCGTTCATCCACATGTAATGATACGATTACAACACTATCTCGAAGATAATCTATCACACCTGGTTTTCCCCAAACATTTTCCTCCATTTTCCTACAATTCACGCAAGCCCATCCTGTAAAATCAACAAAAAGTGGTTTATCAACGTTTTTTGCATGCGCCAAAGCTTTGTCGTAATCGTGGAAGACCATTATATTTTGTGGACCAAGATACATTCCTTCTACAAACCCAGCGGAATTTCTATCGGATATTCCATAGGAAATTTCTCCAGAACTTTTCCCAACTCCCAATGGCGATTCGCTATAACTCATTGGGGGTGGAAATCCACTAATTATTTCTAAAGGTGCACCCCACATTCCTGGCATGAGGTAAATAACAAATATAATCGAAAACGTTCCAAGCAAAGAACGTCCTACTGAAATCTTATCGGTTTTGCTATCGTTTGGTAATCTAAACAATCCAAACAAGTAAAGGGCAAGTACAATAAATATTCCAATCCAAATCGCCAAGAACAATTCTCTTTTCAACCATCCTAATTGAAGGGTTAAGTCTGCATTTGAAAGAAACTTAAATGCAAAAGCCAGTTCAATAAGTCCTAAAACAACCTTAACTGTATTCATCCAACCTCCAGATTTCGGTAAAGAATCCAACCAACTTGGGAATGCAGCAAAAAGAGCAAAAGGAAGTGCCAACGCCAGTGAGAATCCAAGCATTCCAATAATTGGAGCTGCACCAACTCCAGCTGTTGCAGAATGAACTAAAATCAGTCCAACAATTGGTCCTGTACAAGAGAATGAAACGATAGCCAAAGCCAAAGCCATAAAAAAGATACCAAAAAACCCACCTTTATCTGCTTTTTCGTCAGATTTATTTGCCCACGAACTTGGCAATGTTATTTCAAATGCCCCCATAAACGAAACTGCAAAAACAACAAAGATGACAAAAAAGACAACGTTAAGAATTGGGTCTGTTGATAAAGAGTTTAAAGCCTCCGCACCAAATATTGCTGCTACTGCTGTACCTAAAACCACATAAATTGCAATAATAGACAAACCATATTTTAATGCGTTACCAATTCCTTGTGTCTTTGTTTTACTTTTACCTGTAAAAAAACTAACCGTAAGCGGAATCATAGGGAACACACAAGGTGTTAACAATGCCAATAATCCAAATCCAAAAGCCAGAAAAAATATACCCCATAAAGAATAATCTTCGATGTTTGCTTTTTGCTTTGTATCTGGTTCAACTACGTTTGATTCCTCTGATGACGCATTGGTCATCTCTTCTCCTTCACCCGCAAACCACGAAGAGTCATCAGCCATCATAACTTCTTCAAAATCTTCGTTATCATCAATATTCTCATTATTTTCTTGTACTGAACTAGATAAATCATCACAACCTTTTACCTTTACTGTAAATGTTTCCTCATAAGGAAATAAACAGTTAACGGAATCACAGGTTTGGAATCCAAAATCAAGATTTAGATTAAAATCATTTTCTGATGTTACCTTTATCTTTTGTTTAAAGGTAAAACTTCCTTCGAAATATGTGGTTACCTCATCAATTGCTTCCAAATATCCTTCTTTTGGCTTTGGAGCGATGACACCACCAACAAGTTCGTAATTTTTAGAAGGATGAACCTTAAAAGTTGTAGGAATGGCAAAACTTTCTTCTGACAATACCAATGCGTTGATGTGCCATCCGTTTTGAATATTTATCTTACCTATGACAGTTGCGTCACAACCGTTTTGTTGAACCGAGAAATCCCATTTAACAATATCCTCAGGCATAACTTGAGAATATCCTAAATTTATGAATCCTAAAATAACTAATAATAAACTGTATGTTCTAAACATAAATTCTAATTTCTTTATACTGCAAAAACAATTAGTTACAAATAACGTCATTCCAGCCGAAAGAATAAAGTAATTAAACTTTTTTTAACGAATGGAATGCTTTATTTGTAACAAAGGTAACCTTAGCAAATTTACTTAAAGTGATTGAGAAGTAAAAGTGAGAATTTAGTTAATTATTGTATTTCTAAATAATAACATCATGTATTCTTGAAATGGGAATCCAAACACCGCCTTTTAGACAAATATAATCTTGCCCTGTACACCAAATCGTTGTGTTTACTTGTTTTACACTTTCGTCATCTTCAAAAATAATAGTTACCTTGCGGTGATGAATGTTTCCAAGGCTTGCAGCGTTTGCTAAATTTTGAAAAAGCTGAGGAGATTGTTCCACACTTATCTTATTCTTAAAGGTTAAATCTGGGATAGATTCTTTCTCTATTAATGTTGGGTTTTTAAACATATTATAGGGTTTTAAAGTTTTAAGGATAACTAAGATAAGATATTTTTTTATAATATCAAATATTTTTAATAATTTTTCGTGCAGGCAGGTTCAAGTTTCAAATGCGACACTACAATAATTTCTATTTTATAAAATTATTTAATTGTCAAATGGATAAAATGAATCCATATATCAACATTAGAATCTTCTATTGTTTAAAACTATATCAGGTAATCTGTTTGAAACGCTCGATTTTATTATATTTTTGTCTTATCATATAATTTATTAAAAAATGAAAGAAGCAGCACTGCGCCAAGCAACAGTAGAAGACGCAATCGAATTAGGTTTAACAGCCGAAGAGTTTGAAATGGTAAAGGATATTTTGGGACGAGTTCCAAATTTCACAGAAACGAGTATATACAGCGTAATGTGGTCTGAACATTGCTCTTATAAAAACTCTATCCTATGGTTAAAAAAATTACCAAAGGAAGGACCGAACATGTTGGTTCAAGCAGGTGAAGAAAACGCTGGAATGGTTGATATTGGCGACGGACTGGGTTGTGTTTTTAAAATTGAATCACATAACCATCCAAGTGCTGTAGAACCCTATCATGGTGCTGCAACTGGTGTTGGAGGAATTAATCGTGATATTTTCACCATGGGCGCACGACCAATTGCTGGGCTAAACTCTTTACGACTTGGCAATCTTAAAGAAGACCGAACAAAATGGCTCCTAAAAGAAGCTGTCAAAGGAATGGCCGACTATGGAAATACTTTGGGCGTTCCAAATATTGGTGGAGAATTGATATTCGACGAATCTTTCCATTCAAATCCACTTGTAAATGCTTTTTCCGCAGGAATTATTGATCCTAAGAAGATGATATCAGCAACCGCAAGTGGAGTTGGAAATCCTGTCTATATTGTTGGAAGACACACAGGAAGAGAAGGAATTGCTGGAGCTGCTTTCGCATCAAAAGTTATTACAGAAGAAACTATTGATGGGATGTCTGAAATCCAAAAAGGAGACCCAGAAGTTGAAAAACGTCTTTTAGAGGCTACTTTAGAACTGGCAGAAACAAATGCAATCGTAGGGATGCAAGATATGGGTGCTGCCGGAATCACTTGCTCCACCTGCGAAATGTCTGCCGAAGGAAAGGTTGGAATGGATATTTGGTTAGACAAAACACCTGTAAAACATGAAAAAATGCAACCTTTTGAAATTCTTCTTTCAGAAACTCAAGAACGTATGCTCATTGTGGTTAATAAAGGTGAAGAAAAAGTTGCTGAAGAAATATTTAAAAAATGGGATCTGCCTATCGACCAGATTGGTGTTGTAACGGAAGGAACCAACATTCGCTATTTTTATAACAAAGATTTGGTAGCAGAAGTACCAGCAGAATCTCTTGTGCTTGGTGGAGGTGCACCTGTATATGAAAGAGAATATAAAGAACCTACATATTACCAAGAATATAAAAAGTTTGACATAGAAAACGTGGAACAACCTGAAGATTTAAAAGAAGTGGCTAATTTTCTTCTAGAACACCCAAATATTGTCTCTAAACACTGGATTCAGAATCAATTTGATTCAAATCCAAATGGCAAGACAATCTCTGACCACATCCCAACAGATGCTGGCATTGTTGAAATCGAAGGAACAAGAAAACTGTTAGCGATGACCGTTGATTGTAACTCTAGATATGTACACGCAGACCCGCAACAAGGAACAGCAATGGCAGTTGCTGAAGCAGCTCGAAATATTGTCTGCTCTGGTGGAATTCCTAGTGCTATTTCTAATTGTTTAAACTTTGGAAACCCGTACAATCCCGAATCATATTGGCAGTTTGTTGAAGCCATCAAAGGGATGTCTGAAGCATGCCTAAAGTTTAAAACGCCTGTGACTGGCGGAAATGTTTCTTTCTACAACCAAACTGTTAAAGATGGCAATGAAACACCTGTTTTCCCTACGCCAACAATTGCTATGATTGGAATCATTGAAAATAAAGAGCGTGTGATGTCTCTGAACTTCAAGCAAAAAGGCGATTTAATCTTTATGCTAGGGGAAACTGCGGAATGCATCGCGAGTTCTGAATATTTAACTTCTTTCCATAAGGTCGTAGAATCTCCAGCACCATATTTTAATATCGATAAAGAGTATAAGATACAAGAAACTGTAAAAACTTTGATCACTAAAAACTTCATCACTGCAGCTCACGATGTTTCAAATGGTGGATTGTTTATCACTTTGGTTGAGATGTCCCTACCAAATGAGTTAGGTTTTGACATTGTAACTGATTCATTCATTCGGGAAGATGCATTTTTATTCGGTGAAGCTGGAGGAAGAGTGGTTGTATCAGTTTCAGAAGATTTTGAAGATGATTTTATTGAGTATATGATGACGTCAGGTGTTGAATACATGTTACTTGGTCATGTTACACAAGGAAAAATAGTGATTGATGACGAACATTACGGATTCATTCAGGCTGCAAAAGAAAAGTACAACAAAACTTTGGAGAATTTGATTTAGATTTTTGAGTTTAGTTCTTTTTAATTACTTTTGTATAAATCTTTAATCAAAATTTATAGCATGCAACTGTACAATACATTGAGTAAAGAGGAATTGAAAAAGCAATTGGAGAAAAAAGGAGTTAAGTTCACTACTATTTCCTTTTATCAATATGCACATATTCAAAATCCTCAAATTTTTAGAGACCATTTATATCAAATGTTGAATAAATTAGGAGTTGTTGGACGAATTTATGTCGCAAAAGAAGGAATAAATGCACAAATCGGTGTTCCTTCCGAAAACTTAGAGCAACTCAAAAAGGAACTTTACGAAATCAACTTTTTAAATGGTGTTCGATTAAATATTGCCGTTGAAGATTCACGCGCACCTTTCTCATTTATTAAACTAAAAATCAAAGTAAGGGATAAAATCTTAGCAGATGGTTTAAGTGATGAAACATTTGATGTAACTAACATAGGGAAACATCTATCTGTAAAGGATTTTAATGAATTAACAGATGACCCAGAAACGATACTTATCGACATGAGGAATCATTATGAATCAGAAGTTGGCCATTTTAAGGGTGCAATTACTCCTGACGTAGATAATTTTAGAGAATCACTTCCGATTATTGAAGAGGAAATCCTAAAAGGTAATGAGGACAAGAACATTGTTTTATATTGTACTGGAGGAATTCGTTGTGAGAAAGCTTCTGCTTGGTTTAAGCATCGAGGTTTTGAAAAGGTACACCAACTAGAAGGTGGAATTATCAAATATGCGAACGATAGTAAAGAACTTGGAATTGAAAATAAATACATCGGAGCCAATTTTGTTTTTGATGAACGAAGGGCTGAAAGAATCTCTGATGATGTAATTGCTGTTTGTCACCAATGTGGTAATCCTTGTGATGTTCATACAAACTGTAACAACGAAGCTTGTCATCTTTTATTCATCCAATGTGATGATTGTAAAACTAAGTTAGACGGCTGTTGCTCCGAGGAATGTATGGATATTTATCATTTACCTTATGAAGAACAGAAAGCTTTACGCAAAGGAAAAGTAAACAGCAATGCAATTTTCAAAAAAGGTCGTTCAGAAAAGCTAAAGTTTAAGGTAAACCGAAGTAAACCTGTGGAAGTACCAGAAATGGTAAAACTGAAAAATGAATTAAGAAAATAAATTAGAAAAAAGTGCGTTTTCATTTTTTAGAGTTACAACTCATAGTTGGTCGAAAATAAAATTAGGTAATTACTCCTTATAATTTTCATATAGTAAACATTCACTTTTCATTTCATCTATTATAAAGTCATCTCCTATCCCATTGGCATTTTATTTCTAATAAAATAGAATCCCAACAATACAATTGTCATGATAAGTACATTTAATATCCATAGATATTCAAAAGAATAGTTATGAACCAGCATTGTAGCAGAAAAAGGCATAAAAACAAAAGCTAACGAGATGCTTAATCCTTGCAATCCCATATAGGCTCCACGATTTTTTTCAGTAGACCGTTTTGTGGCGATTGTGGATATAAAAGGCATAATTAAAAGTTCAGACAAACTCAAAAACATCATCGACATAACGCAAGAAGTCAAAGAAGTGTCGATTAGTAACCAAGCGAAAGCAATAAGAAGAAACAATGATCCGCCAACAAGATTGGTATAAATGTTAAACTCCTTATCTGCAAAATTCACAACTGGCATTTCTGTAATAAAAACAAATATTCCGTTAAAAGCGAGCAATAATCCTATGGTTGCATTACTAAAACCCAAACTTTGTTCGTAAAACATTGGGAGAATTGTAAAAAGTTGAAAAAATATACAAGCGTATAAAAAACAAAAGATGCTGAAAATGATAAACCATTTATCTCGATAAGGTGAACCCTTATATTCATTTCCTGTCAACACCTCAGGTTCTTTTCTAACATGTTTATTCCTTTTCTCGCGTCTAAAAAAGTACCAGAAAAACACCAGTGCAGCAGTTAAACTTGCAATTGAGTTACCATAAAATAACCATGCATAAGAAATTGCTGCTAGAAATCCACCTAAAGCAGGTCCAAATGAAAAGCCAAGATTAATTGCCAGTCGATTCAACGAAAAAGAGCGTGTCAGGTTTTCTTTCTTTGCATATGCTGTAATCGCCACAGAGTTGGCTGGTCGAAAACACTCATTGATAAAACTTAACACTAAAATCACCAAGGACATTTCTAGTACGGTATCTAAGCGTGAAAGAACGATAAAAATCGGTGCGGCAAGAAATAGACTTAGAAATTGAATATAGAACGACCCGACTTTATCTGTTAGCCATCCTCCAACAATCGAACCGATTAAACCTCCAATACCAAAACAACTCATTACAATTCCTGCTTGATCTGTCTTAAAATTTAATTCTGTGACAAGGTAAACCGTTAGAAATGGGATCACCATTCCGCCCATTCTATTTAGAAGCATTACAAGGGATAACATCCAAGATTCGGAAGATAGCCCTTGAAACGAAGATCTATATGAATGAAAAAAGTTAAACACAAAAACTATATTAAAAATGTAAAATTAATGTATTCTTTGTCTTTAATATTCATATCTAGCATATAAAGTTGTCCACCAAAAAAGTATCTCTTTTTATTCTGAATTTTGAAGCTATAACAGTAAATTTCTATCAAAAATCTTATAAGCTAAATGCTATTAAAATATTATTGGAACGTGCTTATAAGTTTTTTCAACTCTTTCACCGATTTCCATGACTTCAATTTGGCTTCACGATTCATAGACTCTTTTCGTGTTTCAAATTCTTCGTAATACACTATTTCCCATGGACGAAAAGGTTTTGTAGAGCGTACATTTCCAGCATTATGACGTATTAATCGTTTTGTTATATCATTGGTTTGACCTATATAATAACGGTCGTGCACCGCACTATATAGAATATAGGTATAAAACATTTAATTTAGATTTAGTTAGTTAATATGTGTACCCGGAGTGGGAATCGAACCCACACATCCGAGGATATTGGATTTTGAATCCAACGCGTCTACCAGTTCCGCCATCCGGGCAAATATTTTATTTTTTCAAATTTCAATTACTATTTTAGTTAATCATTTAAAGTGACGCTTCACTTTTATGCTTTATTTCAATATATGCCCCATACATCCGAGAATATCCCGATTTATCGGGACGCGTCTACCAGTTCCGCCATCCGGGCAAATATTTTATTTTTTCAAATTTCAATTACTATTTTAGTTAATCATTTAAAGTGACGCTTCACTTTTATGCTTTATTTCAATATATGCCCCATACATCC
>JBBAEU010000001.1:0-397867 GCA_041655765.1 Brumimicrobium sp. | reverse complement strand
TGAATCATTTGTGTTCGTAAGCAATTATCTTCTCCCAATAACCAAGGGTTTAATCCCTTTAATTGTTTCAGTGAGATGGTTGTTTCTTCTATTTCAGATGTGTAGATTTGAATTTCTTCGTGAAATAAAATTTGTTGTTGAAAAGAGGTATCCTCAAGCGGACCAGCCATAATTCCAAAGTCTAAAGTTTTGTTTTTAACTTCTTGGATTAGTTTTTCAGAAGTAACTTCCTTTATGTCTAAACTAACATTATGTATTTCTTTTTTCCATTTCGAGTAAAACTCAGGAACTAAATAGTTCGAAACTGTAGGGATGATTCCAATACGAATTTCAGCTTTATAGGTTCCTTCTAATTTTCGAATGCCAATTTCTAAATTATCGTACGAATTTTTTAGTTCTAATAATAACGGGAGTAGTTTTTTTCCAGAATCTGTTAGGCTTATTGGATTTGTATCTCGATTGATAATTTTAAATCCGATTATATCTTCGGCCCTTTTTAATTGCATCGATAAAGTAGGTTGAGTAACGTATGAAGCGTCGGCTGCTGCTTGAAAATTTTGATGCTTTAATAAGTTGAGAATATAGTTTAGTTGAGTTAAAGAAATCATATAAATAAAATTTATGTAAATATAACAATAATCGATAAAAACTATAAGGTAAAATGCTTATATTTGTTGTAAAATTTATTAAAGAATTTAAAAAAGTAAAATTATGTCATTAGTAGGTAAAAAATTTCCGAATATTGCAGTGAATGCAATCAATCACAAAGGAGAATCTTTAAAGTTAAATCTTTTTGAAGAAGCTGTTAACAATAAAAAGAAAGTATTGTTGTTTTGGTATCCAAAAGACTTCACGTATGTATGTCCAACTGAGTTACATGCTTTTCAAGATAAATTAAAAGCGTTTGAAGATAGAAACACAATTGTAGTTGGTGCATCTGTAGATACTGCAGAAGTTCATTTTGCTTGGTTAACTACACCAAAATCAGAAGGAGGAATCGAAGGAATTCAATATCCGTTAATAGCAGATTCAAACAGGAATTTATCAAACATTTTAGATATTTTAGACATTCAGTCACATGAATACAATGAAGAAACTGAAAGCTATGTTATCGAAGGAGATTACGTTACATACCGTGCAACTTATTTGATTGATGAAGATGGTAAAATTTTCCACGAGAGCATTAACGATATGCCTTTGGGAAGGAATGTAGATGAATATTTGAGATTAATTGATGCTTATTCACATGTGCAAGAGCATGGTGAGGTTTGTCCTGCGAATTGGAACGCTGGAGACAAAGCAATGGTAGCAACATCAGAAGGTACAGCAGAATATTTGTCAACCCTATAAATGGTTCGGGTTCCTAACCCAAAATTGAACAAATAATTTGGTAAAAAGAGGGTGTCCTACAAGTTCGACACCCTCTTTTTGTATAACTTTTCTCTATAAATTATAACAGTTGTTGATTATTGCACCTGAAGAAGAGATTATTCTCTAATGTAAAATTTGTTTGTTTTTTTATATCTTTACTGATATTAAAATTTATAACCATGGCAAATAAAAGAGATTTAAAAAGAAAAATTAATCACATGATTTATGACGTTGTAGATGAGTGTTACAGCATCCAATTATACGATGGGTCAAAAAAAGAAATAACCGATAAATTTATTGATGATGCGGCAGATTTCCAAGAAGAAATTATGGGATTGATAAAAAGAGCAAAGTCCAAAGCAGACTACAAAGCAATCGTTAATAAATACGAAAGCGTAAATAAAGACTGGACAAAAAGGCTAAACGATTTGGTTTAAGTTTTTGAATTATTTGATCGTTTCTTCTACTAAAAAGAAATAGTGTCAATATCATCATCGTCAAGAGCATAGTAATTCCAATCCATGCTTTTACCATTTAATAAATTGTTTATGTTTTTTTGAATGGTTTTATCTGACTTTGTTCTAGATATTTCTTCTAGTTTTTCTTTAATTTTATCTGAACAGTTTTCTAATTTCCAATGTTCAAGTGTAATTAGAGCAGCACCATTTAATCGAATGTTCTCACTTTCTAATGCTTTTATGATTAATGATTCCCCTTTCCCTGGAAAGTTTTCTAAAATCATCACTACGATTTCTTGACAGATTAAGTCGATGTAAACTTTTGTTTTGGAGAGGTTTTCATAGTCCCAAGTTAAGTTCTCCTCAGCAAGCATAATTACATCATCAATGTGCTGTTCCTCTATGTGATATCGAATATCATCCCAATGTCCAGCACTTTGTGGATTCTCTATTAATCGTTTCCATAAAAACTCCCAAATATCGAGCTCCAAACTCTCTGCTACGATTTTTGCATAATAAAACTTACTTTCATCTTTGCTGTCTAAATCTTTTTGAATTAAATCTGTCCAAAAATCTTGCTTCATTAGTTGATAAGCATCAATGATAGAATTCGAAGCTTCATCTCTTTCCCAACCATTTTCTTCTAGCGTAGAATCAGTTGGTTTATCCAATAAATCAGAAAGATATTCTTTGATTAAACTGATGATAAAATAAGATTTTAAAGTTTTACCATGAACAAAACTATGGCGTAAGTAATTTTGGATTACTGATGAAGCCTCGTTATAATCATAGATATTGCCATTTGGTGCATCTGAAGCAAACAAACCTTCCAATAAATCAGTAATAGAATTATACATTTCTAAAGTGATGTTGTCTGTTTTCAAGAAAGTATTCAAATCGCCATATTGTGCACATAAAAGTGTTAGATATTCATTCATTATGTAATTTCTAAACCCTTCCGTAATCAACCATTCTTTTATTTCGTAACTCAGATCGTAATCGACCATTTGTTCGATGGTTTGAATTCTTCCCCAGCCGTTTACTTTTTTTGCTAAATCCCATAACTCTTCAACAGGATTTTCAAGTAAATCATCAATTGTAACCGCCACAAAAGAGGTAAATTCATCGTAAGCACCCAAAATTTTTAAATCGGGAATTACAGTTGCATCATCTGTGACACCCAAAATGGCAATGCCCATTTTCACGGTTTTTATTTGCGTTGTTCTAAAGGCTAAATCTTTAGCAAATTCTAGTAAATTAGGACTTTTATGTGCTTGTCGAAGTAATATTTCTTCTAATAATAAATCTATAAATGCCGCAACTGGTTGTTCGATAGCGATGATGCTTTCATAAAAAAATTCCTTTGAATCATCCGAATTTGATTTCGCAATATTTTCAAGTACTTCGCCCAGTGCAACAGCTAATTCCTTGCCTTCTGCTGAATCGTCATTAATAACCAAAGTATCTAAAAATCCAGGTACAAGTTGAATTTCATCCAGATTAGAGTTCTCTTTCGTTGGAAAATGAATGAATGGGTCTTCTAACTCTCCATTTTCATCTATCAATTTCTTTAGGTATGAAAATATAGAATCTGTAGTTCTCCAATAATTGCTTTTTGCTATTGATGTCTTTCTCATTTTATACCTTTATATATTATAATCGCACAGACATTGTATTTACAATGCCTATTTCTGTTTAATATTGTCCATTACATTAAGAATAATATTTACTCCTTTTTTTGCATCTTCCATGTTTATGGTTAATGGTGGACTCAGCCTAAAACTATCAGGATGAGATAAAAACCAGTAGGAGAGAAGACCTTCTTCCATGCAATTCATTACAATTTGATTGACGATGTTTTCACTTGGCATATCAACAGCAAACATCATTCCTACACGGCGAATTTCTTTTACCAAAGTATGTTGAAGTAGAGATTTTTCTATAAAAGCTCCAATTTCTTCAACCTCTTGATAGTTTATTTTTGATAAAACTTTAAGAAAAGCAGCTGACGAAGCACAAACTACTGGATGACCAGCAAATGTTGAAATATGTCCCAAGATTGGATCATAACTCAACGTTAACAATTTTTCTTTTTTGCTTATCAATGCACCGATGGGCATTCCTCCGCCCAATGCCTTGCCGAGTGTTAGTATATCGGGAACAACACCAACATGTTCAAAAGCAAAATTTTTTCCCGTTCTTCCTAGTCCACACTGAATTTCATCAAAGACAAGTTGCGCACCAGTTTCATTGCAGCGTTTGCGAATAGCTGTTAACCATTCTTTGGTTCCTTGACGAACACCAGCGTCGCCTTGAATTGTTTCAATAAAAATACCTGCCGTATCTTCTGTAATTTTTGAAATGTCATTAAAGTCATTAAACTTGATAAATTTCACTTCAGGTAACAAAGGTTCAAATGGCTCAGTTTTGGTCTTTTTATCGGATAAACTGAGGCTTCCGTTTGTGTTTCCATGATAGCCACCGCGACAAGCTATGATTTCTCTTCTTCCAGTCACTTTTTTGCATAATTTTATGGCTGCTTCATTTGCCTCTGTACCAGAATTCACAGGATAAACCATGTTTAAACTTTCCGGTAGGATTGCCGTTAGACGTTCTGCCATTTCTATTTCTGCATCTTGGATAAATTCGCCATAAACCATCACATGCAAATGTCTATCGACTTGGTTTTTAATTGCTTTGACAACTTCAGGGTGATTATGTCCGATATTGCAAACTGAAACACCTGCAATCATGTCTAAATATGCTTTTCCTCCTTTGGAATAGATATAGCTTCCTTTTGCATAATCAACTTCAATTAGGAGTGGATTTGGACTTGTTTGTCCTTGAATACTTTTAAATTTTTCAATATTACTCAATGTGCTTTCTTTATAAAAAATCGATGCAATAGAAATCCATTTATGTGTGAATAAGGTTTATTTCCTTTCAATCACTTTACGTACAGCCGCAATAATATCTTTTGTGTCGATATTATATTTTTCCATTAGCTCATTGGGTTTTCCACTTTCTCCAAACGTATCGTTAACGCCAACATATTCTTGTGGAGTAGGTAGATTTCGAGCCAAAACCTGTGCTACTGAATCACCCAAACCTCCATTTATCATGTGTTCTTCTGCCGTAACGACACAACCAGTTTTTCTGACGGAACGCAATATCGCTTCTTCATCTAAAGGTTTGATGGTGTGCATGTTTATTACTTCTGCATTAATTCCTTCTTCTGCTAAAGTTTGTGCTGCTTGAATTGCTTTGAACACCAAATGTCCACACGCAATAATGGTAATATCATTTCCTTCAAAAATAGTATCGGCTTTCCCAATAGTAAACTTGGTATCTGCTTCTGTAAAAATTGGCACTTTTGGTCGCCCAAATCTAAGATAAACAGGTCCTTCAATATTTGCTATAGCTTTTGTGGCTTGCTTTGTCTGGTTAAAATCGCACGGTACGATTACTGTCATGTTGGGCAACATTTTCATCATACCAATATCTTCCAATATTTGATGTGTTGCCCCATCTTCTCCCAAAGTTAACCCAGCATGAGAAGCACAGATTTTCACATTCTTCTGAGAATAAGCAATGGATTGCCGGATTTGGTCATACACCCTACCTGTAGAAAAGTTAGCAAACGTTCCTGTAAATGGGATTTTACCACCAATTGTCATTCCAGCTGCCATGCTCATCATGTTTGCTTCTGAAATTCCTACTTGAAAGAATCTCTCTGGAAAATCATTTTTAAAATCATCCATTTTTAATGACCCTGTTAAGTCTGCTGTTAAGGCAACAACATTTGGATTTTCTTTTCCCAATTCGTGAAGTCCTTCTCCGAATCCAGAGCGTGTATCTTTTTCACCGATTATTTTTATTTCTTTATTTATCATAAATTTAAAGTTACCGTTTTATTAGAATGTATTTTAAAATCTCTGGTTTTTGTAAATGAAGCCTCTTTTAAATCTTTTCTTCTGTAAACCAATTGATAATTACCAGGTTGCAAAATTATTTCGTTATTATTACTGTTGTCGTTTAAATTGCAAACCCATTCAAATTCGTTATTTTCTTTTTTTACAAAAATCTGCCCAATCATTGGTTTAAAGGCAGAGGTTTTGAAAACTCCAGGTGCATCTATTAAAACGCGATTCAATCTACTTTGTTCGATATTTACAGTCATATAAATTCTTGGAAGTGTAAGAATTTCTATATCGTATTCTCCTACAATATATTTTTGTTCGTAATTGATTTTTTGATGGTTTAGCGTTTTAGACTTTCCTTTTTCAGACACACGCACATCGACAAAATCGTACCTTGTTGGCTGTCGATATTGAACAGTTAAAATTCCTTGAGGCGTACCTAATTCGATTGTATTGTGAATATTTTTTTGTATTCTGATGTCGTTTTTTCTCTTTTGAGGAAGTGTTTTTACAACCAAATCATACCTATTATCAGGTGAAATAACAAGTGTATCGGGCAAACCAAGTCGATTGAGTGTATGCATATATGTATAAACCAATTCGTTTGTTCCTGCTTTGTAAAGATACATGGTTACGTCTGTTTCTAGTGGTCTTCCTTCGATTGTATTGAGGTTAATTTGCGTTGTGGTATTTACCAAAGCACGATTGACAACATCTTTCATTACTGTTCTAAAAACCGTTGGGTCTTCCGCCGATTGATAATTTCCGTAGCATGCAAAGTGATCCAAAAATGTCATATCCAACCCTAAACCAATTACGAATGGGCTAATTGTAATTCCTTTTGCGCGGAGTTTATCAGCTATCACACAAGGTTCTTCATCGCATGCTTCAATTCCATCTGTAATAAGAATGATGATATTTCTAGAGTTATTATCAGGGAAATCGTCAGCGGCTTGTTCCAATGAGCGGATGATGGGTGTTGTTCCTTTTGCTAGAATTGTTTTAATTTTTCGTTGAATGGCTTGATGATTGTTGGAACCAAATGGTACTTCTAATTTTGTGTCTGCACAATCTTGATATGTTGCTGTAACAGGAGATTGATGTCCGTAAACACGCAATGCGATTTCTAAGTTAGGAATACCTTTTAAACTATCTACAGCCTTTGATAAAACATCTTTTGCGACTGAAAATCGTGACTGTTTGTCCCAGCGTTCGTTCATTGAATTAGAAGCATCCAAAATAAATAGAATACGTGTCAATTCTTGTTGAGAATATAAATTCCAACCAAGGAAACAAATTAGGAAAACAAATACAAATTTTTTCATAACACTTCTTTTTAAAGAAGAGGATGTTTTAATAGTCGCCCAAAGTTTCTTCCAATTGATTTAATGCGTCTTGTAATTGCTCATCGTTTGGAGCTGATCCATGCCATTTATGCGTTCCCATCATATAATCGACGCCTTGCCCCATTTCTGTTCTCATTAAAATGATAATTGGCTTTCCATCTCCTGATAAAAACTGCGCTTTTTCATATATATCAATTAAATCATTCATATTATGACCATCCACTTCTAACACTTCCCAGCCAAAAGCTTGCCATTTTTGTTTTAAATTTCCGAGTGTAAGCACATCATCCACATCTCCATCAATTTGTCTTCCATTATAATCGACTGTTGCAATCAAATTATCAACTTTATTTGCGGCCGCATATAGTGCTGCTTCCCAAATTTGTCCTTCTTGAAGTTCGCCATCACCCATTAAAACATAGACAAAGCAGTCGTCGTTATTTAGTTTTTTTGTTTCAGCAGCCCCGATAGCCATTGACAATCCTTGTCCCAAAGATCCAGATGCAGCGCGAATTCCAGGCAGACCTTTGTCAACGCTTGGGTGACCTTGTAATCTTGATCCAAGTTTTCTAAATGTTGACAACTCTGGCACTGGGAAATAGCCTGATCTCGCTAAAACACTGTACCAAACGGGAGAAATATGTCCGTTTGAAAGAAAAAATAAATCTTCATTTATTCCATCCATTGTAAAGTTTTCAGGGTCGTGCTTTAAAATTCTGTGATACATCACTGTAAAAAAATCAGCACAGCCCAAAGAACCACCTGGGTGACCAGAACTAACAGCTGCAACCATTCTAACAATATCTCTACGTGTTTGGGTTGCGTATTTCTCCATTGTTTTAACATCCATAGTATGAAGTTTTATTTTTCAAAATTACGATTTATCTAAGTAGGATTTTATGACTTTGCGTATAATTTTCAAATACTTATTCACAATCTGATTTTTACTCCAATTTATTCTCATAAAGTTACTAAAATCTTTTTAAATTTGTTGTTATAAACTAAGGAAATCAGCAATGAATATTATCTTACACGATTATAATAATCATCTCACTTTTGCCCCACTTACATTGACGCGCCCCGTTGGGAATTTACGTGCTGGAATGTGGACAAATGATGAAAGATGGCAGTTTTATCGACCAAATGCTTCTGTTTCTTTTCAAACTGAAAGTTACTTATCAAAAAGATTCGCGACAAATCAGATAGAAGATAATTTTTGGGTAAATGCTGCGGTTATTCCAAATGAATTTATTCTCAATGAAATTGAAAAATTGAATCAAGATGAATCTTTGTTTGTAAATGATATTTTTGTTGCACATCGTGGAAAAGAATTTAACATTAATCGAACAAACGCTATCCAGTCGGATAAGATAGTGATTTTAGAAAATCGTTGGGATTTGTTTCAGAAAAACGATCAGATTCTAAAGGCAGATTTTGCTGCATATACGAAAAATAAGACTTCAAAAAAACTGTCTTCTACAAACACTTTGTTGGGTGATGAAAATCAATTATTCATCGAAGAAGGTGCAGTTGTTGAATGTGCTGTTTTAAATGTTAAAGAAGGCCCCATATACATTGGAAAAGACGCAGAAATAATGGAGGGTTCTGTTGTTCGTGGTGGATTGGCCATGGCGGAGCGTAGTGTTTTAAAATTATCCACAAAAGTTTACGGCGCAACATCTCTTGGCCCACATTGTAAAGTTGGGGGAGAAGTGAATAACGTTATTTTTCAAGCCTATTCCAATAAAGGTCACGACGGATTTATTGGAAATTCTCTCATTGGAGAATGGTGTAATTTGGGGGCAGATACAAACTGTTCAAATCTTAAAAATAATTATGGTAATGTTAAGACGTATAATTATCACACCAAAAAAGTAGAACAAACAAACGTACAGTTTATGGGAGTTGTAATGGGTGATTTTTCAAAGACTTCAATCAATACAATGTTGAATACTGCAACGGTAATTGGGATTTCCGCTAATATTTTTTGCTCCGAATTTCCACCAAAATATGTTTCTAATTTCTCTTGGGGAGGATTGTATAAATCTCCAATTTATGATTTGGATAGGGTTTTGGAGTCTATCTATAAAATGATGGAAAGAAGAGGAAAGTCATTAACTCTAGCTGAAAAAGAAATTATTGTGCATCTTTTTAAAGAAGTGTAAAATTTTATTATATTTAGCCTATGAATGATTCTCCGAAAAAATATCAATGGAAACCAATTTATACCCTTCTGCTTTTATCAAATCTTGGTTATATCATTATATTTTACTTTATAACAAATCACTATAACTAGATGGCGCTATTAGATTGGATTGTTTTATTAGGTACTTTGGCATTCATTGTTTTGTATGGGTATTATAAAACAAAAAACAGCAAACAAACAGTTACTGAATATTTAAAAGGTGGTAATTCAGCGAAATGGTGGACAATTGGGTTGTCTGTTATGGCGACACAAGCCAGTGCAATAACTTTTTTATCAACGCCAGGACAAGCCTATCACGATGGAATGGGTTTTGTCCAGTTTTACTTCGGATTGCCTATTGCTGTTGTTATTGTCGCTTCTGTTTTTATTCCAATTTATCACCGTTTAAAGGTTTTTACAGCCTACGAATTTTTAGAAGGACGGTTTGATCAAAAAACGAGAACTTTAACAGCCATTCTTTTCTTAATTCAAAGAGGGATGGCGACAGGAATTACCATTTTTGCACCAGCAATTATTCTTTCAGCTGTATTGGGATGGAATTTATTTGCTCTGAATATTGCCATTGGGACATTGGTGATAATTTATACGGTTGCAGGTGGGACAAAAGCGGTCAACATTACTCAAAAACAACAAATGGCTGTGATTTTTGCCGGAATGTTTATTGTCTTTTATCTAGCTCTTCAATACCTACCCGATGGAATGTCATTCACAAAAGCATTGGAAGTTGCTGGAGCAAGTGGAAAAATGGAAGTCTTAAACTTTAGTTTTGACCTTGAAAATAGATATACAGTTTGGACTGGAATTATCGGAGGAACTTTCCTTTCTCTTTCTTATTTTGGAACCGATCAAAGTCAAGTGCAGCGCTACTTATCTGGTAAATCAATCCGTGAAAGTCAGTTAGGAATGATTTTTAATGGATTCCTTAAAGTTCCGATGCAGTTTTTTATTTTATTGGTGGGTGTTTTGGTGTTCGTTTTTTACCAATTTAATCCAACGCCTGTCAATTTCAACCCTGCAGCAGAACAAGCCGTTTTAGAATCGCCTTACGCTATGGAATATAGGCATGTTCAAAATAAATTGGATGAAATTTTAGAGTTTAAATCTAAAATGTCTTTGGCTTATGCGAATGCAGAAACAGATAGACAAAGAGAGTCTGTTAGAACGGAATTGGTGATTTATAACCAAGCTGAATCAAATTTAAGGGCTGAAGCAAAAAAAATAATCGCCAAAATAGATAAAAACGTGGAAACCAACGACAAAGATTATGTCTTTATCCATTTTATCTTGAACTATCTGCCAATCGGATTGGTTGGTTTATTGCTGGCAGTAATTTTTTCTGCTGCGATGTCTTCAACTTCCTCAGAGTTAAATGCTTTAGCATCAACTACGGTGATCGACTTATACAGGCGAAATGTTAAAAAAGAAAAACCAGAGAAGCATTATGTAAGGGCCTCAAAATGGTTTACATTTATGTGGGGAGTTTTGGCAATTACCTTTGCTTGCACAGCGAGTTTATTTGATAATTTGATTCAATTGGTAAATATAATTGGCTCCATCTTTTATGGAAATGTTTTAGGAATCTTCTTGTTGGCTTTCTTTTTCAAGTTTATAAAAGGAACGCCTGTATTTATCGCTGCGATTATTACCCAAATCATTGTTGTCGTTGTTTGGTGGCTTGATTTGATGCCTTATTTGTGGCTAAATTTGCTTGGTTGTGTCTTGGTAATCATACTTGCAATTATTATTCAGTTTATATATAACAAACCGAATAAACCATCTGTGGTAATTGACGAAGATATTGTGTAGTTATCCAACCAACTCTTTCTCAAAAACCTCTTTCAAAACATTTACGGCAAAATCAATATCATCTTTTGTTGTATATCTAGAAAGTGAAAACCGAACGTTTGGTCGTGATGTATCAGCTTGTATCCCTTCCAATACATGTGAGCCTTTTTCGCTTCCAGATGAGCAAGCAGAGCCGCCTGAACAAGCAACTCCTTTTAGGTCTAATGTAAATAAAAGCATTGAATCTTTTGAAGTTTTTGGTAAACTGACGTTGAGAACAGTATAAAGACTTTTTTCAGGTGTTGTAGCATCACCATGAAAGTAAACATCTCCAATAGCTTCTTTTAACTGTTTAATCATGTATGATTTTAAGCCTTGTATGTGTTGTTGGTGTGCTTCCAAATTTTCATAAGAAATTTCCATGGCTTTAGCCAATCCCAAAACACTGTGAACGTTGACAGTTCCAGCTCTAAGACCTCTTTCTTGAGAACCACCAATAATCATTGGGGCGGCATGGATATAGGAATTGATATACAAGAACCCAATTCCTTTTGGTCCGTGAAATTTATGTGCAGAGCAGGTAATAAAATCGATATCCAATTCTTGTAAATCAAAACGATAATGTGCCATCGTTTGAACTGTGTCAGAATGAAAATGAGCGTTGTGTTTTCTGCACAACTTACTCACTTTCTCTAAAGGCAAAAGGTTTCCAATTTCATTATTTCCGTGCATCAAAGAAACGAGTGTTTTCTTATCGCTTGATGCCAAAAGTTCTTCAAGATGAGCCAAATCAACATGACCTTTTTTATCTAATTTAACTAAATCAAATTCAATTTTATTTGTATTAGATTTATCTTCAACTGTATGAATTACAGCGTGATGTTCAATTGAAGAAGTGATGATTCTCTCAACGTTTAACTGGTAAATAGCGATATTAAAAACCATGTTATCAGATTCTGTACCTCCAGAAGTAAATATAATTTCAGATGGTTTTGCGTTCAGATAGCGAGCAACTTTCCTTCTTGCCGTTTCCAAAAGTCCTTTTGCTTCTCTTCCAAAAGAATGGGAAGAAGAAGGGTTTCCGAACATGTTTTTCAGGTATGGAGCCATCTCTTCAAAAACTTCCTCAGCCAAAGGAGTTGTTGCGGCATTATCTAAATAAACTCTTTTCATTTTGATATTGAATTTTATTAATACAAAATAAGCAAAAAGATAGGATGAAAACTAATTTTTAAAGTGATAATTAATGCTATTCTTGAATTTTCAACTTGTTAAGAAATAGCTATTAAATCTGCTGGAATTTTTCGTCTGATGCAGAAATTACATCAACGACTCAATTTCTTTTATAATATTTTCAGCCAATTGGTCAGCTTTTATGCCATTTACACTTTCTGCATATATACGAATAATTGGCTCGGTATTACTTTTGCGTAAATGGACCCATTCTTTGTCAAAATAAATTTTAATACCGTCGGTTGAATCGACTTCTTGTTTACTATATTTTTTTGCTATTTTAAGTAAGATTTCATCAACATTTGTTTTTGGTGTAAGTTGAATTTTATTTTTAGAGATGATGTATTTTGGATAGCTATCCCTTAATTCAGTTGCTTTTTTGTTTGACTTCGCCAAATGTGTTAAGAACAATGCAATTCCAACCAAAGCATCTCTTCCATAATGTAATTCAGGAAGAATCACGCCTCCGTTTCCTTCTCCACCGATTACAGCATTGACTTCTTTCATTTTTTCAACAACGTTCACTTCTCCAACTGCAGAAGCGTAGTAATCGTAACCATGTTTTTCAGTAACATCTCTCAAAGCCCGAGTTGAAGACAGGTTAGAAACAGTTGCACCTCCATTTTGTGATAAAACGAAATCTGCAACCGCCACAAGCGTATATTCTTCGCCAAACATAGAGCCATCTTCACAAACCATAGCTAATCTATCAACATCTGGGTCAACCGCAATTCCTAGGTCAGCTTGATGTAATTTAATTGCATCTGAAAGGTCTGTTAAGTTTTCTGGAAGTGGTTCTGGATCATGCGCAAAATCTCCCGATGGTTCACAATGAATACCTGTTACTTTTTTAACACCCAATGCATCTAAAAGTAAAGGAATTGCAATCCCACCTGTTGAATTTACAGCGTCAATTACAATAGAAAAGTCGGCACCTTTAATTGCATCTTTATTAACGTAAGGCAATTCTAAAACTTTTTCAATGTGTTTTTGGATGTATTCATTATTTGTTGTGTATTTTCCTAGAGAATCTACATCAACATAGTTAAAGTTTTCTTTTTCAGCTATTTCTAAAATTTCTTTTCCAGCTTCAGCAGATAGAAACTCGCCTTTTGAATTGAAAAGTTTGAGTGCATTCCATTCTTTTGGGTTGTGGCTAGCAGTAAGAATAATTCCGCCATGTGCCTTTTCTAAAGCTACTGCCATTTCAACAGTAGGCGTAGTAGAAAGTCCAAGATCAATAACATTGCAACCAAGGCTTCTTAAAGAAGCAATGGCTAATTGGCTAACAATTGGGCCAGAAATTCTTGCATCACGCCCAACAATTATTGTTAATTTTTTCGCATTATTTTGTTTTTGCAACCAAGTACCGTATGCAGAGGCAAATTTAACAATGTCGATTGGTGTTAAACCTTCACCTACTTCACCACCGATTGTTCCACGAATTCCTGATATTGATTTTATTAAAGCCACTTTGATTTTAAATTGAATGTTTTAAATGCACCATCTTTAGGCAAGCGATTGCCGCTTCGATTCCTTTGTTTCCATATTTTCCTCCCGAACGATCAATGGCTTGTTGCATCGTGTTGTCTGTTAAAACACAAAATATTGCAGGTTTGTTGAATTTTAAACCAACCTCTTTGATTCCATCAGCTGTTGCAGAACATACAAAATCAAAATGCTTTGTTTCACCTTGGATGACAGAACCAATTGCAATTACACCATCAATTTCTTCTTTTCTGAGCAACCATTGTGATGCTAAAGGTAATTCAAAAGAACCAGGAGTGAAGTGAACAAAAATATTTTCTTCTTTAACACCATTGTCTATCAATGCTTGCTTTGCACCTTTAAGCAAGTTGAAAGTGATGTTATCATTCCATTCAGAAACAACAATGCCGATTTTAAAATCGGCACCGTTTGGTATAGTATCTTTATCGTATGTTGATAAATTTTTATTTACTGTTGCCATAATGTTTTATCCTACGACCATATTTTCAGCACGTATAATGTATTTGTCAATATTTTTTTGACTTGCAAATGTGGAATATTGGTCTTTAATTATTTTATAAAATTCAGCCGCTTTAGCGTAATCTCCAGCTTCTTCAGCATTTAATCCTGCTTTAAAATAGAATAATGGAGAAGTTACGTCATTATCAACTCTTTGGGCTGCTTGTACATACATTTTAACAGCTTCTTGATATTCTCCCAATTCAGAATAACAATCACCTTGTGTGCCAATCGCTAAAGTCATAATATACGTATCTTTTAGCTTAACTTTTTTCAATTCAGCCAATGCAGATTCATAATCTCCTTGTTCAAAATAAAGATTGCCCAATGCGTAAGAAGAAATTTTCCCTCCTGTATAGTTTTTATATTCTTGTGCAAGATATTCAAATTCTTCGATTGCCAAGTTTGTTGAGTCTTGCTCTAACAAATTAATACCTATTGCTATTTCTTCTCTAGAAGCCTTTTCTTTTGGCTCTAAGATAAAGTTTTTATATCCCAAATAACCCAATGCAATAGCCACGATAACTCCAACGCTGTAGGTGGAGTATTTAAGGATTTTATTTCCTTTAAATTGTTCAATTAATTCATCTTTTGTGAAATCTGCCATATTTAACGTTTTTAAGCGAATGCAAAAGTAACTTTTTTTTTGTTTTTAAACCAACAATTTATAAAAAGTATATTGTTAAGAACTTCTTTCGTGTTTCTGTTTGTATAAATATAGACAAATTCATTACTTTTACAAACGTGAATAAGCAACATTATTTAATATCACTAAATCTCATCAATTTCAAGAATTATGAGCAGGAAGAATTATCTTTATCTCCTGAAATTAATTGTTTTATAGGTCCAAACGGTACTGGTAAAACAAATATTCTTGATGCAATCTATTATTTAAGTATGTGTAAATCATATTTAAATCCGATTGACAGTCAAAACATTCGGTTTGATGAATCTTTTTTTATGCTACAAGGTACTTGGAAAAAAGGAGAGAAAGAAGAAAATGTCTATTGTGGTGTAAAACGGGGACAAAAAAAAACATTCAAAAAGAATAATGTTATCTACGAAAAGTTGGCAGACCATATTGGGCAATTTCCAGTTGTTATGATTTCTCCTTATGATAGGGATTTAATTATCGAAGGTAGTTCAGTAAGAAGAAAGTGGTTAGATGGTATTATTTCTCAATTTGACAGAGACTTCCTTAATGATTTAATTAAATACGAAAAGGTTTTAGCTCAAAGAAATGCTTTGCTGAAAAATATGGGTGATTTTGGCTTCTTTGATAGTGAAAGTATTGAAGTTTGGGATGAGCAACTAACCTCAATTGGAAATAAAATTCATGAAAAACGCAAAAAAAGCATAGAAGATTTTATCCCTATCTTTCAAAAGTTTTATAAATGGATTTCAGACGAAAAAGAAGAAGTTACACTTATATACCGCTCCCAGCTTTTCGATCTATCTTTCGCTGAACTCTTGAAAAGAGCAGAAAGAGATGATTTAAAAAGACAATTTACAACAGTAGGTGTCCATAAAGATGATTTTATATTTAAAATTAATGAGTATCCTATAAAAAAGTTTGGCTCACAAGGTCAACAAAAATCATATTTAATTGCCCTCAAATTGGCACAGTATGTATGGCTAAAAGAACGATTGGGGATAAAACCAATTTTGTTGTTGGATGATATTTTTGATAAATTAGACAACAAAAGGGTAGAAAGATTAATGCAACTTGTAAGTGAACAAGATTTTGGACAAGTACTTGTAACAGATACAGATGAAGAACGCGTCGATTCTATTTTTATGAAGAATAGAATAAAATTCAAAGCGTTTAAAATTAAAAATAATGCCATTCAAATTTCAGAACCTAATGTAATTACGATATGAAAAAAAAGGAGGATGAAGATATTAATAGCTTGATCAATCGTGTTTTTTACGCTTGGGGTTTACAAAATCGACTAAAAGAACTCGATATTAAAGAAGCATGGCCTGAGTTGATGGGAAAAGGTGTCGCATACAGAACAGAAAATCTTTATATCCAAAATAAAATTTTGCATTTAAAACTGAATTCATCGGTTATGAGGGATGAATTACAATATGGAAAAGCTGTCATCATAAATAGAGTTAATCAATACGTAGGGTTTGAAATTATAATAGATGTTTGGTTTGAATAACCCTTATCAATAAAAAATGCTGTCAAAGTTGAATTTGAAGTCGGGCCTTTTAAAATCTGCATTGGTTCTATCAAGCGGAACAGCTTTGGCGCAAGGTATTTCATATCTTTTAACTCCCGTCGTTACTCGAATTTATACGCCTGAAGACTTTGGAGAGTTTGGGATGCTCATGCGAATTGTTGCGTTTTTAGCTACGCTGGGTGCATTGCGATATGAATATGCACTTCCATTGCCAAAAAGAGATCAACACGCTTATTATTTGTATCGATTAACAATCCGAATTTTATTTTTTACAATTATTTCTTCTTTAGTTGTCGGCGGTTTGTATTGGGCATTTCATCAGGAACTGGGCAATTTCGTTAGAGAGATTTTGCATTATACGTGGTTTGATTTCTCTTTTCAGGGGAAATCAACTACACTTCTGTTTTATATCTTGTTGATTATCGGAATTTCAGGAGCTACAGTGTTTATTAATATCGGACGTCATTGGGCAATCAGAATGAAGTGGTTTAAAAAAATCACCATTGCTACAGTTATCACTTCTGCTACAACCAACCTGATGAAAATAATTTTTGGCGTTTTTGAATGGGGTGTTTTCGGATTGGCAATCGCTACTTTAATCGGGGTGTTTTTTGGAAGTCTGGTGTTTCTTAAAGATACATTCACTATTTATAAAAATAAGAAGTCGTCACTTCGCAGAAAGATATTGGCAAAAACATATAGGGAATTCCCACGAGTGATGCTTCCCCAAAATGTAATTGATGCAGCAAGAGAATTGATAATTGCCTTCTTTTTAATAGGCTACTTTTCAACTGATTTATTTGGCTCGTACGACCATTCTTTTAGGATGTTAAAGATTCCATTGTTGCTTGTCGGCTCTGCAATTGGTCAAGTTTTATACAGTCGCATGTCTAAAGATTTTGCCAATCAAAAAGAGATTTATCTCTTACTTAAAAAATCTGTTCTTTTGTTAACCGTACTGGGAATTGTTCCATTTACAATTATTTACATTTGGGGCGAACCCATTTTTACTTTTGTTTTTGGAAATCAGTGGAGTGTTTCTGGACAAATTGCGGCGGTTTTATCACCCTGGTTGATGGCAAATTTTGTTTTGTCTTCTGTCTCAATGGTGCCTTCAATAGTTGGTAAATTGAAATGGTTCTTTTGGGTTGGACTAGTGGCTACTGCTTTCCAGCTAATTTCTTTTGGGTATTTTCCCGTATTTATGGACTACTTCGGAGTTAATGAAATTCAGATTTTGGCTTATATCTCTTGGGGGATGTTTATTCTTTTTGGAGGAATGACAATTTGGTTGATGAAAATCGTTAAATCAGTCGAAAATAATGCAATTGAGAAAAGAGAAAGTATAACAGAAAAATAATTTCACAAAAAAATCATTAACTACGTAACAAACTCTTAAATTTGCCATTCAAAATCAAAAGAATTATGGAGAATACCAAGGGATCAAATTTTTTAGAACAAATTATTGAAGCTGATTTACGTGATGGCTTTCCAAAAGAGAACTTGAAATTCAGGTTTCCTCCAGAACCTAATGGTTATTTACATTTGGGACATGCTTCCTCTATTAATTTGAATTTTGGGATGGGACTCAAATATAATGCTCCTGTTAATTTAAGATTCGACGATACAAATCCCATAACAGAAGAGGATGAATATGTTATAGCAATAAAAAAAGATATTAAATGGCTCGGATTTGAGTGGGCAGAAGAATGCTATGCATCTGATTATTTTGACCAACTTTACGAATGGGCAAAACAAATGATCAAAAACGGAGATGCTTATGTTGATAGTCAAACTTCAGAAGAAATTGCCAAACAAAAAGGTTCTCCAACAACTCCTGGCGTAAACAGTCCTTATAGAAATCGTTCCGTTGAGGAAAATATCACTCTTTTTGAACAAATGAAAAATGGAGAAACACCAGAAGGAAAACATGTTTTGCGAGCAAAAATTGATATGACACATACTAATATGCACATGAGAGATCCTATTATGTATCGTTCTCTTCATAAACCTCACCATCGAACAGGGGACAATTGGAAAATTTATCCGATGTATGACTGGGCGCATGGACAAAGTGATTATATCGAAAAAATTTCACATTCTTTCTGTACACTTGAATTTTTGCCACACAGAGAATTATACAATTGGTTTTTAGAGAAAGTAAATCCAGAAAATAATCCACAACCCAAACAAAGGGAATTTGCTAGAAGAAATATTAGCTATAACGTGGTGAGTAAGCGTAAACTTTTAAAACTTGTAGAAGGAGGAACCGTTGCGGGCTGGGATGATCCAAGAATGCCAACAATTTCAGGATTGAGAAGAAGGGGATATTCTCCTGCAAGTATTCGCAACTTCGCAGATTCGATTGGGATAGGAAAGCGTGATAACGTTGTTGATATGTCGCACCTCGAATTTTTCGTGAGAGAAGATTTGAATAAAACCTCTCCGAGAGTAATGGCTGTTATCGACCCTGTAAAAATTGTGATTGACAACTACGACAAAGATGAAGAATGGTTGGAGGCTGAAAATAATCCCGAAGATAAAACATCAGGAAACAGAAAAGTGCCATTTTCTAAAGAACTGTATATAGAAAGAGAAGATTTTAAAGAAGAAGCAAATAATAAATTTTTTAGATTAAAACTTGGTAAAGAGGTTCGCTTAAAAAATGCGTATATCATAAAAGCTGAAAGTGTAGAAAAAGACAGTGACGGAAATATTACTGTTATTCATTGCTCTTACGACCCATTGAGTAGAAGTGGAAGCGGAACAGAAGAAAGTAAACGTAAAGTTAAAGGAACTTTACATTGGGTTTCTGCAAAACATGCAGTAGAAGCGGAGGTAAGACTTTACGATAGACTTTTTATAGAAGAATCTCCAGATACTGATAAAGACAAAGATTTTCTTGAATTTTTAAATCCAAATTCCCTTGAAATAATTAAAGGATTTGTAGAACCAAGTCTTAAAGATGCTAAGCCTTTAGATCGTTTTCAGTTTCAAAGAATCGGTTATTTCTGTGTAGATTTAGATTCTACGCAAGACAATCTAATTTTTAATAGAACCGTAGGGTTACGCGATTCTTGGGCGAAGAAACAGTAATGAAACTTAGTAGTGAAACATAAAAAAACAGTCCATACTTTTAATCATGGACTGTTTTGTTTAAAATTTATTTGAAATACCTGAAATCCTGGTTATTCTTAATCCTTTTTACCGAACCTAATATCAATTTAATTGTATTTTCAACATCCTCTTGATGAGTCATTTCAACAGTTGTGTGCATATAGCGAAGAGGAAGTGAAATTAATGCGGATGGAACACCTTCCGAACTATAAGCAAAAGCATCGGTATCTGTTCCTGTAGAACGAGAAGCAGCCGCTCTTTGGAAAGGGATTTTCTCTTTATTGGCTGTATCGATAATCAATTTTAAAAGATTGTTTTGAACAGCAGGACCATAAGTTAAAACAGGACCCAGTCCATGCTTTGTATCACCTTCAATTTTCTTTTCAATTAAAGGAGTAGATGTATCGTGACAAACATCAGTGATAATTGCGGCATCTGGCTTTATCTTTCGAGAAATCATCTCAGCACCCCTTAATCCAATTTCTTCTTGAACTGAGTTCACAATGTATAAACCAAAAGGAAGTTTTGTTTTTTCTTCTTTTAGTAATCGAGCAACTTCGGCAATCATGAAACCACCAATTCTATTGTCTAAAGCACGAGATACAAAGCGGTTTTTATTTAAAATCATAAATTCATCTTCGAATGTAGCAACGCAACCAACATGAACGCCTAATTTTTCAACTTCTTTTTTTGAACTGCATCCACAATCTAATGAAATATTAGACAAAGTTGGAGTTGGGTCTTTATCTTTACGTGTATGAATTGCAGGCCAACCAAATACGGCTTTAACGATTCCTTTATCTGTATGAATGTTTACCCTTTTTGATGGCGCAATAATATGGTCTGAACCACCATTTCTTGTTACATAGATAAAACCATCATCTGTAATGTAATTCACAAACCAAGAAATCTCATCTGCGTGTGCTTCAATAACTACCTTATATTTTGCTTCTGGATTGATGATCCCAACAACCGTTCCGTAATTATCTACCATATAATCATCAATATATGGTCTGAGATATTCCAACCAAAGTTTTTGACCAGAAGATTCAAAACCAGTTGGTGATGCGTTGTTTAAATATTTTTCTAAAAATTGAAAACTTTTTTTTGTCAATAAATCTGCCATTATCTTATTTTTTTAATCGCTAAATATAGTGTTTTTATAATCAGGCAACAATTGGATTCTATTTATTTTTTGTTATTCAAATCGTTCAATAATATTTTAGTAGATTTGTCAAAAAAAAATATAATGAAAGAAATTTCAGTTCAAGAATTGGCCAAAGCATTGAAGGATGATAAATCTGTTACCATTATTGATGTTAGAGACAACTATGAATACGAAGTCGGGAGCATTGGTTGCTTGAATATTCCTATGAATGAGTTGGAATCAAAAATAAATGAGTTGGATATAACAAAAGAAACATACATTATTTGTAAATCTGGAGACAGGGCTTCAGCAGTTGCAAATTTTTTAGAAACCAACTATCACTTTCAGAATATAGGATATATAATTGGAGGTATGCAAGCCTACGCAAATGAAATCGATAACTCAATCGAGATAATCTAATGAAAAAAGAAAGGACTTTTATTCAATACTTAGGAATTACTCTAAGAGGAATGGCAGTAGGTGCAGCAGATGTTGTTCCTGGCGTTTCTGGTGGTACAATTGCTTTTATTTCTGGTATTTATGAAGAATTAATTAACAGCATAAGTAGTATAAATCTTACTGCACTTAAAATACTCAGAAAAGAAGGGGTTAAAGCTTTCTGGAAACACATAAACGGTACATTTTTTGTCGCTCTGTTAACTGGTGTTGCAATTAGCATTTTATCTCTAGCTAATGTAGTTACTTTCTTGCTCTATAAATATCCTGTAACCGTTTGGGCATTCTTCTTCGGACTTGTTTTAGCGAGTATTTATATTGTGGTTAAACAAATTGATGAATGGAACATTCGCACTATCTTAGTATTGTTCTTTGGAACTGCTGGTGCCGCTTATGTTGCTACTTTACACGTTACAGCTTCTGGGGGAGATTTATGGTACGTTTTTCTCAGTGGTGCAATCGCGATTTGTGCCATGATTTTACCAGGAATTAGTGGTGCTTTTATTTTGATTTTGATGGGGTCTTATGGAACAATAATGGGAGGATTGAAAGAATTTGACTTACTCCTAATCTCTGTTTTTGCTACTGGTTGTTTAGTCGGAATTTTATCGTTTAGCCATTTGTTAAAATACTTATTCGCAAACTTCAAAAATCTCTTATTGGCTTTTCTTACGGGTACTTTGATTGGTTCACTCCTTAAAATCTGGCCTTGGAAAAATAACTTCGGAGATGCTCCTGTTGTTGTACATTCAGATGGGAGAGAAGAGTGGTTTCAAATCAATGTGTGGCCTAAGGATTACGTAAATATCGTAGATGGCGTAAAGACTGACCCTAATGTTTTTTATGCCATTTTATTGGCAATAGTTGGGTTTTTAGTGATTTATACTTTAGAAAAAACGGGTACACTATTGAAAAATAAAAGGAATGCAACAAAAGGCTAATCAACAGAAGTTCGGACTGATAGGAAAGTCTTTGGCACACTCGTTCTCTAAACTTTTTTTTGAAGAAAAATTTAAAAAAGAAAATATTAACGCCACTTATGAAAATATTGAGTTGGCAAATGAAAATGAATTGCAAAACTGGGTGCTAAGTGAATTGCAAAAGTATGCTGGTATCAATGTAACAATTCCATACAAAGTAGCCATTATTCCATTTTTAGACGAAGTAAGTAACGAAGTCAAAGAAGTTGGAGCGGTGAACACGATTGCTCTTAAAAATGGAAAATCTATCGGATACAACACCGATGTTTATGGATTCAGACAATCGATAAAACCATTTTTTAAAGGGACACATGAAAGAGCTTTAATCTTAGGAACTGGAGGAGCATCGAAAGCCGTAGCTTATGTTTTAAAAGAATTGGGAGTAGATGTTGCTTATTTGTCAAGAACACCAAATCCTGATAAAAATATTTTCGGATACAATGATGTGAATCAATACATGGTCAATGCTTTTAAGTTGATTATAAATACAACACCGTTAGGAACTTTTCCAAATATTGAAGAAAAACCAAATTTTCCAATAGAGTTTGTGGGAGAGGAGCATTTGGTCATTGACCTAATATACAATCCAACTGAAACAAAATTTTTGCAAATAGCAAGAGAACACGGAGCGGATACTTTAAACGGATTATCAATGCTAAAGCACCAAGCCATTCGCTCATGGGAAATTTATCAATAAAGGAATGTTTTATTTTTTCTTATCTTTTTCCTTAAATCGATAACCATAAGTTAACTGAATATTGTAGTAGAGTTGGTTGTAATTCAGGACTTTGTGATTGATAAATTTATAATCAAAAACGCTTGTTAACATCAAAAACCAACGGTCAATATTGTATCCACCTTGTAAGCGAAAATCAATATAAGGCGCAAATCCAATTGAGCCAGTACTTTCTCCATGTCTTTGATAAGATTTTATTTGTAATGCACCACTTAACCCTGCAAATGTGCCGAATTGCCAACCATTAATATTATTGATATATGTATAACCTGGCGCACCACCAATTTCGATGGCTGACATATTAGAGGCCTCAAAAACAGGATCTGCATTATCAAAAAAATGATATGGAAAGAGTCCTCCTCTGCGAGAAATCCCATAAGTATTTAAGAAAAATTTCCAATAGAATCCATGCGCAGGTTGTGTATATCTTCCTACAACTCCTAATGCGGCCTTCATGTTAATATCGTTTTTTAACAAAAAATAGGCATTAAGACTAAAAAAAAGAAACCGTAAATCTGAGTTGATATGAAAATCCGTTGAAGTGGTTTGAATATCTGGAGAGATGTGACTGGCATCTTTTATTGAATATCCATTGTAATCACGGAAGTCAAGATGGAAATACCATTTTTTTATAGAAAATTGTAATCCAACATCAAAATAGGTTGTTTTCCCATATTTATCAGTGTTTCTAAAATAACTTGGTATCTTGTAGTTGATATTTAGGGCAAACCATTTGTAGGCAATACCAATTCCATGTGCTAAGTTTAGGTTTGATTTAAAATCTAATTTGTCAATTTGCCCAAAATCTCCTTCTATTGTAAATGGTGCATCTCGATAAGATAAAGAGGTATGTAAAACCACATTGTTTCGATAAGATTCAATAGGAGAATCATTTTCTTGCGCTTTTGCATTAAAAATGACAAATACTAATATGACTGAACAAAAAAGAAGTTTCATCGGCTGCAAAAGTACATTTTTTCACGTAAAATTACATAAAATGCAATCACTTTATATTTTTGTGGTAAAAAATCGAATTTACATTAACTTTGCTTTCTATGATAAAGAAAATATATAAATATCTCTTAAATACTTTGCCGCGACCATTGTTGATTCGATTGAGTTATGTTTTTAGAAGCGTTGCACCGATTATCTATAAAGGTAACGAAGTTGAATGTCCTGTTTGTGAACGCTCTTTTAGAAAGTTTCTCTCTTATGGTTCTAGCGTGTCTCATAGGGAAAATGTTTTATGTCCATACGACCTTACTTTGGAACGCCATCGTCTAATTTGGTTTTATTTAAAGGAACACACCGATTTTTTTTCAAAACCAATTGAATTGCTTCACATTGCACCAGAGCAATGTTTTCATGGATTGTTTAAAAAACAAGCAAATTTAAAGTACTTAACCGGAGATTTGGTTTCCCCAATTGCAGATATGCACTTTGACTTACATGAAATTCCGCTTGAAGATAATCGTTTTGATGTAACTTTTTGCAATCATGTGATGGAACATGTTGATGATCCAATTCAGTGTATGAAAGAATTGTATCGTGTATTAAAACCAGGTGGTTGGGGAATTATGCAAGTGCCACAAGATCTTTCAAGGGAAGTTACGTATGAAGACCCAACGATTACATCACCAGCGGAACGTGAAAAACACTTTTGGCAGAAAGACCATCTGAGATTGTTTGGAAGAGACTATCCCGATTGGCTCAGAAAGGCAGGATTCCAAGTAGATGAGTTTGTAGTGGAAAAAGAATTTACACAAGAACAAATCGATTATTTTAGATTGGCAAAAACAGAAATACTGTACATCGCAAGAAAACCACTCACATAACTTTGTCATTAGAAGCAATACATATTGATTTTGATTACGCTGATGAAAATAAAATTTTATCGGATGTTAATGTAAGACTAAAACCTAGAGAAATAATTAGTGTTGTAGGACCCAGCGGAGCAGGAAAATCAACATTATTGAAATGTTTAGCTGGATTATTACCTCTGAAGAATGGCAAGATTATCATTGATGGTGAGGTTTTGCCAAATCCAAACGATCTTTTAAAGCCAGGTCATCCAGAAATTGCAATTGTTAATCAGTTGTTTGAATTAGACAATTTCTTTACTGTAACAGAAAATATCGACAATCAATTGCATCATTTAACCAACGAAATAAGGGAAAGATTTTTGGCAGAATTAATTGATGTTTTTGAATTGAATGAAATCAAAGATTTACAGTCGAAAGACATTTCAGGTGGTGAAAAACAAAGAGTTACCATGGCTTGTGCTTTGGCGAAAGAACCCAAATATTTGCTATTGGATGAACCTTTTGTACATTTTGATTTTCACCTTCATCAAAAGATAGGAGAATACTTAAAACAATTGGTTGAATTAAGAGGAATGGGCGTGATATTAGTTACCCATAATGGCGCAGAAGCTCTGGCTTGGTCGGATAAAATTCTATTAATTAGAGAAGGAAAAATAACCAGAAAATATTCGCCACAAAGTGCTTATTTGAATCCTAAAAATTTATTTGAAGGAAGGTTTTTTGGTGAATTGAATAGCATTTATCATGAAGGGAAACAAATTCTATTTAGGCCAACGCAATACTTTTTAGAAGAAAAAGAAAAAACTTTCCAGGTTAAAATAAAATTCTTATATTCAAATTATAGAGGTTATTTGTATGCAAATTACTTCAAACTTGAAAACGGAAGAAAAATTGTTTTATATTCATCCAATCAATTAGAAAATGTAGATAAAATCTATGTCCAAAAAAACAAAGGAAAATAGTAAAAAAACTCGCAGCAGGTTTATTCCTCGAATAAAAGACAATGCAGATTTGCTTAAAAAAAGCGTTGTTGAATTTGTTGAGGAAGACAGTTTTATGCATGGCGCTGCGCTGGCATACTATGCCATAATTGCTTTGGTTCCAATTATTTATTTGTCGATTACATATTTTGGATTAATTGTAGGTCAAGACCGTGTGATTGAAATTGTAACTCATCTTTTAGAGTCAAATATGGGCATTACCGATCTTACACCTTTAACAGATTTAATGTACAAATACAACATTGGTAAAGGGCCAAATAAAGTGCTACAAATTGTCGGCATTATCGCCCTGATATTTACTTCTACAGCCATGTTTAATTCCCTTAGCAAAAGTTTAAACGCCTTTTTTGGAATAAAAAATGAATATGACTACCGTTATAATAGTAGGCTTCTGGATAACTTATTAAAACGCCTCATTTCTTTCGGATTAATGGCGATATTTGGAATTGTCATTGTTGTGATTTATTTCTTTCAGTCTATACTCATCGGATTAAGTGCTGAACTGTTATCTGACGGAAGTAAATCACAAGCGTTACTATATTCTTTCTTAGAACATTTCTCAATCCTTTTTATCAATTTTATAGCCTTCACTTTTGTTTTTAAATTTCTTCACAATGGTATAGTAAGATGGAGGTTAGCCATGATAGGTGCGCTTTTCACTTCTTTTATGTTGTATTTGGGACAATTGTTAATAAATTATTATTTATCAAATTTCTTTTTTGCAGCCAATAGCGGAATCGCGGGAACAATGCTTGCTATACTGGCCTGGATATTTTACACATCTCAAATTATATTCTTGGGTGCTAAAGTTATGGCTGTTTACGCACGTATGATTGACATGCCTATTTTGCCAAAGAAAAGGAGAGAAGGGGATTAAATCTGTCAATAAAATACAATATGTTAAATATGATTTTTATTACTTTTTTAAGAAATTGTTTAATTTTGTAACATTCTGATTTTTAACTACGTATATTTGGGTAATTATAGATAGAAACAAAATAAGTGAATATGAAAAAAATAATTTTTACAGGAGTAATGGGTATTGCTCTATTGTTTGCTGGAAAAGCACAAGCACAAAGTTTTTACGTTGATGTAAACGGAGGCTATGGCTTGGGGATGAATGAAAGTGTTATAGGTCAAGAAGTATTCTATGACATTGATAATCCTCAAAATAGCTCTGTTAAAAATATCTATGGTACACTTGGAAAAGGAGCAAATATAACTGTAACTCCTGGCTATATGTTTAATGATTATCTTGGAGTTGAAATAGGATTAAATTACTTTTTAGGTTCTGAATCAAGAGTTTATTATGATAGTGAAGAATCCGTAACCCTTGCTTCTTCAAAGTCTTCAGAGATTACTGCAAAGTCTAACCAATTTAGAATTATCCCCTCATTAGTGTTTAACACAGGTGGTGATGCATTATACGGTTATGCAAAAGCAGGATTGGTTCTTCCAGTATCTGGAAAAACAGCCAGTCAAAGAACTGATATTGTAAGTGTTGCAGGTATTGACAATACAACAACAATTGATACTGAATCAAAAGGAAATTTATCCCTTGGTTTTAGAGGTTCAGTTGGTTTGGGGTATAAAGTTCTTGATTTTATGGATATTAACCTAGAGGTGTTTTACACAGGTTTACACATTAAGTCAAAAACACAAACCATAACTTCATATACAGCTCCTGACGGAAGCAATCCGCTTTCTGGTGCACCAACTTATAGTGTAGAAACTGAATTTGTTGATGAGTTAAATAGTTCTTCAAATAATGATGGTTTCAATCCTAATGTTGATTTGAATAAACCGAAAGAAGATTTAGCATCAAAAACAAATTTTAGTCAATTTGGCGTTCAAATAGGACTTAAGTTTAGATTTTAATTAGCTGAAGCTATATGATTTTCGAAGCCTGTAATAATTCTTTACAGGCTTTTTTTTGTATAATTTATTCAAATCTTAACTTGATTTTAGAATTTAAACATATATATTTGAAACATTATAAAATTTAACTATGAAAAAAATATTCTTTATTGCGATACTTAGCTTTACTATCTTGTTTACAGGAAATCTACAAGCACAAAAACTTTATCTTGAAATCGGAGGTGGTTATGGTTGGGCATTGCCAGAAACTGTTTTGGGTGCAGATAATTATCAAGACTTTGATAATCCTGATAACTCTTACGAGAAAAACATGTTAGGAACCTTGGGTCAAGGAGCAAATATCACCTTAACACCAGGATACATGTTCAATAAATACGTGGGAGTAGAGTTGGGTTTTAATTATTTTGTCGGTGCAGAAACCGTAATGGATAATCGAAACACAAATGACCCCGAAAAGTATGGATATGATAAAACGGTTGCAAATTCTAATCAATTTAGAGCATTGCCTTCTCTTGTCTTTAACACAGGAGGAGAAAAAGTTTATGGTTATGCAAAAGCAGGGTTAGTTCTTCCTTTAGCAGGGTACACAACAGGAATCAAGGATCAAAAGAAAATAACTCACCTTCTTCCTGCAGGTTTAATTGAAACAAAAATTGATGTAGAAACTAAAACTAGTGGAAGTTTTACAATTGGATATCGAGGTGCTCTCGGGTTAGGGTATAAAGTATTTGATTTTATGGACATTAACCTTGAAGTATTTTATACAAGTTTAAATGTAAAAGCCAAAAGAAGAGATTTTACTTCATTCAAATATAATGGAGTTGATATTGTTGGAGATCCAAGCACAGCTAAATACGTATTGGAAATTGATTACGTAGATGAATTAACAAGTGAATCAAATAATGAATTAACTAATCCCAATTACGATGTGAATAAACCAAAAGAAGAACTTGCAACGAAAACCAACTTTAGTCAACTGGGAGTTCAATTAAGTATCAAATTTAATTTCTAAGGGAAATCAGTATATTTAAGATTTCTTCATGTATTTTTTTTTATGCCTCTTTATTTTCTACATTTGTGGCATTATAACTTATAAAAATGAAAGTTTATTATTTACTTGTTTTAGCAATGATTATTGGGTTATCAGCTTGCGATAAAGCCGTTAGTCCAGAAGAACAATTAGCAACAGATATTAAAATTATCAAAGAGTATATTTCAGACAAAGGTCTGGATGCAACAGAAACTCAAACGGGTTTGCATTATGTAATTCACAATGAAGGAACTGGCAACTATCCAAATGCGCAAAGCAATGTAACCGTTAGGTATAAAGGTTATTTTTTAGATGGAAATGTCTTTGACCAAAGCGACGTAGAAGGAGTCACATTCAATCTTCAAAGTGTAATCAAAGGTTGGACAGAAGGAATTCCTAAGTTTAGAGAAGGCGGAAAAGGGATATTACTGATACCTTCTGCTTTGGCTTACGGGCCTAATGGTTCTGGTTCAATTAAACCAAATACAGTTTTGGCTTTCGACGTGGAGTTATTAACCATTGTCGATTAATGAATTTTTAAGGAAATGTTTGACTAAAAATGAGGTTTAATTAAACATTTTCCCTACTTTAGCAATTATGTTTGATAACGAAAACGAAGAGGATTGGCTGCCAAGCTATCAGAAGAGCATTGAAGAGTTTGAAAAAATGTATTCTTCAAAGAGTTATTCATATATAGACTCTGATAGCGTAGAGGAAATTCTCGACCATTACATCAAACTTAATAATCTAAAGAAAGCCAAATGGGCGGCAGAAAGAGCCTTAGAACATTTTCCTACAAATACCATTATTTCTATTAAATTCGCCCAAGTCCTCTCAATGTCTGGTCATTTGAATCAAGCATTAGAGATACTTCAAAAAATTGAACACATAGAAGGGTTAAACGTCGATGTGCTTCTTATGCTTGCAGATATTCATAGTCAACTCAAAAATCAAGATTTGGCAATATCCTATTATAAAAAGGTTTTCCAGTTGACCACTGGTGATGAGAAAGTTGAAGTGGCTATCGATTTGGCGATGGAACTGGAAAATCAAAATAAATATGATACTGCAATTCAAGTTTTAAAAGAAGCGATGGAAGAAGATTGCTCAAATGATTTGCTGATTTATGAATTGGCACATTGTTATGAAAAAAGCGGTGATTTTGACAATGCAATTGTTTGTTTTCTTAATTATATAGATGAAGAACCATATTCTTACACAACATGGTATAATTTGGGGAATGTTTATAGTAAAGTTAAAAATTATGAAAAAGCTATTTGGGCGTATGAATATGTAATTGCCATCAATGATGAGTTTATTCCGGCGGTGTATAATCTAGCTAATATTTTTCTCGAAATTAATCAGGCTGAAAAGGCTTTAAAACAATATCTTCATTGTCTGGATTTAGATAAAGAAGATCCAATTTTATATTGCTCAATAGGCGAGTGTCTCGAGGAGTTAGGAGAATTCGAAGGAGCATACAATATGTTTTGTAAAAGTACTTCTTTGTTACCAAGAATGACAGACGCATGGGTTGGAAGGGCTGTGATGAGCGATTTTTTAGGTTTTTCTGATAGGGCCATTATAGAAGTGCAAACTGCTATCAATATCGATGATAAAAATGAGGAATATTGGAGGGTTTTGGCTAATATTTATGAAAAAGAAGAGCAAAATAGATTGCTAGCTATTGAAGCATACGAAACAGCATTATCTATCAATAAAAATAATGACGACTTAATTGTTGACTATCTATCTTTTCTTGGTGATATTTCTTTGGAGATGATGTACCGCGGCGTTGAAAATAATCGACTCGAAGATAATCATATTGCTCAATTATCTATTTGCTATTGCCATTGGAAGAACGGAAGCAATGTCGAAGCAATGGTGCTTTTTGAAGAATTAATTAATAAAAACTTAGAAGTAACAAAAAAACTATTTGATTATTTTCCTGAAATGAAAAGTAATACTTACTATTACGACCGAATACAACAGTTAGACGAAAATTATAATGATGAGAAACTTTAATTTACCATTTATTCCAGACAGAGATGAAAAACCACGAAACGGTGGTATGACAATGATGATGGATAAGGGATTAAGCCTTAGAGAAGCTGAAAACTTTATTGAATCAAGTGGAGAATATACAGATATTGTAAAGTTTGGGTTTGGAACTGCTTACGTAACGAATAAGTTAAAAGATAAAATTAAACTTTATCAAGATAATGCGATAAGACCTTATTTTGGAGGAACTCTCTTCGAAGCATTTTATGCACGTGGAATGTTTGATGAGTACCAGAGATTGTTGGATGATTTAAATATCGACTTATGTGAGGTTTCTGATGGTTCCATTATCATCCCTCACGAAGAAAAGTGTGAATTGATTCATAAATTATCTAAAAATAGAACTGTTCTTTCTGAAGTTGGCTCTAAAGATTCAGGAATTATTATTGCACCCAATAGATGGATTAAAATGATGAAAGCAGAGTTAGAAGCTGGATCATGGAAAGTAATTGCAGAAGGTAGAGAATCTGGAACAGTTGGTGTGTTTAGACCAAATGGAACGGCACATACATTGTTGATTAATAAAATTATTAAAAATATTGATCCAAACGATATTCTTTGGGAAGCCCCAATAAAAAATCAACAAGTTTGGTTTATTAAATTATTTGGCGCAAACGTAAATCTTGGAAATATCGCACCAAATGAAGTCATACCGTTGGAATGTCTTCGTATTGGATTAAGGGGTGATACCTTTTTTGAGCCCTTACCTGATGATTATAGATCAAGATTACAACAAGTTCAAGAAGAGGAGTTAGAGGGTGATGAAGAGGAATAGCTTGCTTTTCGAACCAAAAACTGTAGAGAATATAATAACAATTACAGGTCATGCCGGTGCAATATACGATGTGCTATATTTTAATCCATCAATTTTTACTTCCAGTGCCGACAAATATGTAGCGCAATGGAATATGGAAACTGGAGAACAAACGAATTTCGCTGTAAAATTAGAATATTCAGCTTACGGTATTGCGCACAATCCAGAAAATAATCTTTTAGCAATTGCTAATAATCGTGGTCAAATACATGTAATCGACCTAAAACAAAAAAAAGAGGTGCGTTTATTGGAGCAACATAAAAGTTCAATTTTCTCTCTCACTTTTAATCCATATAAAAAACAATTTTATTCAGGCGACAAAGAGGGATATTTCTGTGCTTGGGATGAAAACTTTGAGTTATTGATTACTTTGCCTTTTGATTGTGGGAAAATTCGTGAAATTGCCTTGTCTGAAGATGGAAGTCATATTGCAATTTGTGGACAAGAAGAGAAAGTATATATCCTTGAAACAGAGTTTTTTAATACTGTAAATGAGTTTAAGGCACATAAAGAAGGAGTAAATTGTGCGCTTTTTGATAAAGAAGAATTATATACAGGAGGAAAAGATGCATATATAAGAAAATGGAATTGGAAAACTGGTGAGAAGATTGCTGCAATCCCTGCACATAATTTCGCTGTTTACGATTTAGAATTTATCGATAATAAAAAGAAAATCGTTTCCGTTAGTTTTGATAAAAGTATCAAAATTTGGAATTCAAAAGATTTATCCATCATCGAAAGAATCGAATACCGAAACAAAGGACACCGACATTGCGTTAATAGAATTGCAAAAATTAACGAAGAAAAGTTTGCAACGGTAAGTGACGACAGAAAAATTAAAATTTGGAAACTAAAAGAGTAGTAATTTACTATTTAACTCTCTCCACATAATTTCCTGTACGGGTATCAATCTTGATTTTTTCTCCTGTATCAATGAATAGCGGTACGCGAACTTCAGCACCCGTATCGATGGTTGCTGGTTTCATCGCATTGGTTGCAGTATCACCCTTAATTCCAGGTTCTGTGTATGTAATTTCTGCTTCAATGAAGTTTGGCAATTCAGCAACAAGTGGATTTTCTTCTTCTGCATGAAAAGTAATGTCACAAATCATTCCCTCTCTTAAAAATTGAGGATTTTCAATCATTGATTTATTGATGAAGATTTGTTCGTAATTATCTAAATTCATGAAGTGGTATCCGTTTTCCTCTTCATATAAATATTGATATTGTCTTTTTTCAACGCGAACGACATCAATTTTGTGACCAGCTGAAAATGTAAAATCTAAAACTTTCCCTGATTCAATTTCTCTCAATTTTGTCCGAACAAAGGCAGGACCTTTTCCTGGTTTAACATGTAAAAACTCAATAACGGAAACAATTTTCCCGTTATGGAGCATACACAATCCGTTTTTAATATCTGAAGTTGTTGCCATATTTTTTTTTAATAACGGCGAATTTAAGAAAATATACGAAATTAGATTACTTTAAGTGAAATAAATCAACTATTCTAATCTTTCTAATTCCTTTTCAAGTTCATTTAATTGATCTTCGAATTCATCTAAGTTGAAGTTTTCTAAACTTTTCTCTAATTCTTCAAAGTCAATATCATCAAAATACTCTTCTCCCATTTCATCTAATTCAGATGCGTCAATTCCACTACACTCTTTTAATTTTGCATTAAAAATCTCTTCCATTTCATTAAAGTCGTCAGAACCTATGGGATATTTTTTATCTAATTCTGACTCTAACGCTTCAAACTTTTTTTCAATTTCACTTATTTCTTTAGCTGCTACTTCATCACCAGATAGTAAGTCAGGCATTAATTCGAGGCTACGACAAACTAATTTAGCTAATTCTGAAGCATCTTTCTCTATTTGATTACTGTTAGAAATACAACTTGTCATAAGTAATGTTGAGGCAAATATGCCAATAAACAGTGTTTTATTCATTATTTTTAAGATTAAATGTTAATTTTATTGTTGACAAAACTAACAAAATAATTATGTTTTTAGGCTAATTCGCAATATTATCCTCTGCAACAACTCTAAGCGCTGAGTCGATAGAAATATTATCCATTATCGCTTTTTTCTTAATATCTTCCATCCACGCTTCATCTGATTTAATGTAGTTTATAAAATTTTGAATACTTTCTTCATAAATTGGTGAGTTTTTGTCACGAGAGAAAATAGGGATTCCTTCAAGTTCTACACCATTTGCTAAAGCATTTTCATAATCTGGCCGTAATATCAACTCCCAATATTCGTTTGTCGTATAGTCTTTTAAAAATATTTTCTTATATGCCGACTTAGTCATTCCATCATAATGTATAAAGCCTTTTGAATATTGCCAAGATTGAAATAGGTTCAGGTAAATCAACAAACAAAAAACCATCATCAGCAAATTCCCATAGCGTTGAACCAGCATTTTTTCAACTAAAGCAGCCAAAGGGATAGACATAAAAGGTAAGATGTCAATTAGAGTTCGTGCACCAAAACTTCCACCATACCACCAGCACCACCAACTAAAAGTAACGTATAAAAAAGGAATAAGGAACGTGATAATGCCCCAAAAATAGTTTCTTCTCGACTTATATAGATGGTAAAATCCAAAACATGCAATGAGCATCATAGGAGTATATATGAACCATCCTTTTCTAAATGAAAATAATCCTTTCCAAATGTGCGGATTTGTCCAGAAGAATCCTTCTTCTCGATAAGAATAGTATATCCATTCTCCTGTTTGAACTTTCCAAAAATATAATTGTGGAGAAACAGCCAACATCACGCCAACCACAATCAATATTATGTGATGAATTGGGAGAAATAAATTTTTAAAATGTTTTTTCCTGCTTTGGTTGGGTTGTTCCAAGAAAAATAAAAAAGGAATACAAAAAAGAATGTTTATCGGTCGAATTAATATAATTAGCCCAAAAATAAGTCCAATAAGAAGACTTTTCCATATTTTTTTATTGTTTATCCAGTTGTTCGTAACGAATAGTAACAAGGACAATAAGAAAAAAACAATTGGGTGCGACATTCCCCCTTCATATACAGCATAGTAGTATAAATTTGTTCCAAACCCGATAAGAATAATGGTGATGATGGCGACAACTTTAGAAAATTTTCTTTTGAGAAATAGCCCTAAAAAAATCAATCCAAATAAAGTATAAAAAACAGATGACAAAAGGATGGCAAGATGATAAGGCGCAGAAAAGCCGTTTGCTTCATAATTAACATCAATGTTTGCATAACAATGTCCTGCCAAAAAAAATGGAACATTAAGCACGGCAACGCCCATACTCATTTTTACAGCATTTTTACCAATTGGACTTTTGTGCACTTGGTAATTAGATTCATCTCCTTTATCTGGATCAAAAAGCGGATTATTGTCGATAAATGTTGCTGGTAGGTAAGTATAATAGATGATGGCGTCCGACCTTATCACTTTTTCTTCTTTCCATAGAGGGTTTGTTACTCCTTGCCATGTTAAGATAAAACCAATAAAAATCAAAGTGATGGATAAACTATGTTTTTTTAAAAACTTCATTTTTGAATATGAAAGAATCGCTTTAATAGAAAGTTCTTTAGTTTAAATAATAATAATGTGTTAAATTTAATCTTTTAATTTAAATGATACCTTGGAAGAGCTAAATTAAATTTTCTGTACTTTATTTATTGTGCGATTTTTAGTGGTTTGAGCGAGTTATTCCTAAGATAACACGTCTCAACACGTTTGCTGCACATAAAATTGAGCGTTGAATATTTCTGCCCCTGTCATTTCCTAAAATAAATTTTTCAGTAACAACACCTTGGGATGAAGCAACTGCAATCCAAACTGTTCCAACAGGTTTTTCTTCGCTTCCTCCAGTTGGACCAGCAATGCCTGTAACAGAAATACAATAATCTGTTTCCAACTCTTTACGTCCGCCAATTGCCATTTCTTTGGCCACTTGTTCTGAAACAGCACCATATTTATCTAACGATTGGGCAGTTACATTTGCTAATTTCATTTTTAATGTATTAGAATACGTAATGAATCCTCCTTTAAAAAAAGTAGATGAACCTGAAAAAGCAGTAAATGCATTAGCGATTCCTCCTGCGGTGCAACTTTCAACTGTTGATAAAGTGGCTTTTTCCTCTTTTAGGAGTTCTCCAACAATCTGGAAAATAGAAACATCTTCGTTGGCATAAACATATTGTGGTAATCTGTCAGTAATTTCTTTTATATAAGCATCTATTTTCTCTTTGTCTTTATTTTTGTTTTCCGTTGTGATACGCAATCGAATCATTCCTGGTGATGGCAAATATGCCAAACTCATTCCATCTTTATAAATCCTATTTTCCCAATCGCTAATTTTCTCTGCTAAAAATGATTCTCCAATTCCTTGTGTCATGATTGTTCGATAATACTTTCGTGAAGCAATGGAAATTGACTTGAGTTTTGGAATGACTTCAGTTTTTAGAAGATTTTCCATTTCATACGGAACTCCAGGAAGTGAAATAACAATCTTATTCTGTTTCTCAAACCACATTCCAGGTGCAGTTCCCAAAGGATTCCATAAAATTTCACAATCCTTTGGAACTTTTGCCTGATCAATATTTGAGGGAACCATTACACGACCTTTTGATTCGAAAATATTTCTAATATGTGCCAATACTTCTTCGTTTAAGATTAACTCGGACTGAAAATATTCAGTTAAAACTTCTTTTGTAACATCATCATTTGTTGGTCCCAATCCGCCGGTAATGACTACCAACTCAAATTTTGAGAGCATATTGTCAAGCACTTCAAGGATTCCTTCACGACTATCCATAATTGTACATGATTGAATGACAGATACGCCAACTTCGCCAAATGCCATTCCAATTTTGGCAAGGTTTGTGTTAATGGTTTGCCCTAGTAGTAATTCGTCACCAATCGTAATAACTCCTGCTTTCATAATTTGATTTATTATAGGATTAAAAAAGTAAAATTATTCGTAAGTTTGACAAAAAACAATTGAAATGAAAAAAGTTATTCAAATATTTCTGTTTGGAATGGTCATAGTCATCACTCCTTCATGTGACTCTGTTGATTCTTTCATATCGGAAGTCGAAGCAGCAACAGACTCTTCCTCCACAAAACCTTCGTTAACAAACGGAGAAGTTGTTTCAGGATTAAAAGAAGCATTAACTGTTGGGATTACGAATGCAGTAGATGTTACTTCCATTACAGATGGTTTTTTTAAAAATCAAGAAATTAAATTGCCTTTCCCTGAAAGTGCCAATGCAGTGAAAGAAAAAGCCTTGGAATGGGGTTTAGACGGACAAGTTGATAAAATTGTAGTGACATTGAATAGAGCGGCCGAAGATGCAGCGAAATCTGCAACCCCAATTTTTGTGAACGCTATTAAAAATATGACAATTCAAGATGGATTCCAAATTTTAAATGGAGGAGAAGGTGCTGCAACAGATTTTTTAAGGAGAACAACAACTTCTGCTTTGATAGATGCTTTCTCCCCGAAAGTTCAACAATCTATTGAAAAAGTAAAATTGACGGAGTATTGGGAACCTGTTGCTACACGCTACAACCAAGCGATGATTTTTACAGGTGGTCAAAAAGTTGAAACTGATTTAAATCGTTTTGTTACTGAACGTGCAATAGACGGATTGTTTATCATGGTTGAAAAAGAAGAAAATAAAATTCGTAAAGATCCAGCTGCACGTGTAACAGATATACTGAAAAAAGTATTTGGTTCGATTTAGCATCTCTACATTTAAAACATTGGTATGTCAGATTTTTTGCCGTCAGAACTTGTCGTAACTGCTAAAGGAACAATTTATCATATAGATATTCTTCCTGAAAACTTAGCAAAGAAAATTATTGTAGTAGGCGACCAAGACCGAGTAGAATTAGTTTCTAATTATTTCGATACAATTAGTCATAAAAGTCAACACAGAGAGTTCTGTGTACACACCGGCACATTTAAAGGAAAGGAAATATCTGTAATTTCAACAGGAATAGGAACAGATAATATTGATATTGTTATCAATGAATTGGATGCCCTTGTTAATATTGATTTGGAAACCAGAACAGAGAAGGCGGAAAAAACTTCATTAGAGATTATCCGAATTGGAACTTGTGGAATACTTCATGATGATATCCCTGTCGATAGCTTTATTCTTTCTACACACTCGCTTGGAATTGATAATGTTGGACATTTTTATCAAGTCGAGAAGGATTCAGAAACGAGCCGATTAGAAGTAGAAATTGAATCCAAAGTGAAGTTGCCAAAACACGTTAAACCTTATTTGGCAAAGGCTTCTGAGGAGTTGAATCAAAAGTTATATTCTGATCAAATTGTAAAAGGTATTACTGTAACAAGTTCTGGCTTTTACGGTCCACAAGGAAGAAAACTAAGATTGCCTTTAGCGGAAAATGGGATGTTAGATTCTTTCTCTGAATTTGTTTCAAAGGATGGACAGAAATTTGCGAATTTAGAAATGGAAACTTCTACTTTATTCACGTTATGCAACGGTCTGGGGCATAAAGCAACAGGAATTTGCTTGGGACTTGCAAACCGTAGAAAAAAAGAGTTTACAAATAATTATCAGAAAAAAATCACAGAATTAATTGAATATGTATTGGATAGATTCTAAAGTGAAGTTTTTACTTTTCTTATGTGGGTTTGCGTTATTTTTTTCATGTGAAACCCCAAATCCTAATAAAGAAAAAAAAGAAGATAAAGAGTCTAATATGGATTCTCTGACCGATGAAGAACTAATTATTAGACAAGTAGAAACCAATTTGGACATTCCTGCGACAGAGAATTACGACATTGAAATAATGTATGATTTTTTAAATCCAGATACTTTAAAAGACGCCATCATCCTTGTGAATCGTAGAGAATATGCTTATAAAAGCGCAAGAAGTAAAGGAAAGGAGAGTTTTTTTAATGAAATAGGAAATACCGCACTTGCGAATCATGTTTTTGTAAAACTAGGTGGTTCAAATAATCTTCTTTCAACAACTCCGATTGGTTCCAACGTTAATTATCCATTAGAAATTCAATTTATAGAGTTAACGTCTAGCGCATATACCGATTTTTATATCGATTATCGAATTAGAAATAGCTTGCAACGGAATTATTATACAGTTAGAAACAATCGAATTTATCTCACATTTAGCTGTCCTGTTTTTGATAGAATAGGAGAGGAAGAACCAGTTGTTTATAGTATCAAACACAAAACAAGTTCTGTTAGATTGGCTAAGGACATCGCTATGTATTATGGAGAGATTCCAGGATATAATCCAAGAGAAATCGAAAATATTAATTATTATCAACCCGATTCTATTGTCGGAACCGATAAATTATATGTGTATTTTATTTTTGACGATAAATCAATGAAATACAAAACACCAATGCGTCCAGAAGAGGCCGAAGAATAAGCTAAATACCACCAAATCCTTTCATGATTAATCACAACACTTACCAAAACTGGACAAAGTATTCTTTATGACTTTGCTAATCTCCTTGTTTTTGTAAATGATATTTCATAATATCCACAAAGAAATTGTAAAAACCATAATTTTTCAATTTAACCCTATATTTTTAGGGGTTATTAAAAAAAATGACACTTTTTTTAAAAAAAACTAAAAAAAATTAAGGGGGTAAAAAATATTTTTATTTATTTTTGTATTACTTTAATATTTAATATATGTCATACATTAGAAAAAAAGCCTACCAAGATGTTTTACATCGCCATCCTAAAAAAATCAAAATAAAGGGAAGTCTCTCATCAAAATTTGGGAATGATGTTTTTCACATTGATAAAATGAGAGAATATTTACCAAAACATGCCTATAAAGCCGTCATTGACGCTATAGAGAAAGGTCGAACAATTGAGCGTGAAATCGCAGATGTTGTAGCTTCTGCCATGAAAGATTGGGCAGTGGAAAACGGTGCTACACATTATACACATTGGTTTCAACCTTTAACCGGAAAAACGGCTGAAAAACATGACGCTTTTATTAAACCAATTGGTCCTGGTCGAGCAATCGACCAATTTACAGGAGATTTATTGGTACAGCAAGAACCAGATGCTTCTTCTTTCCCAAGTGGAGGAATCAGAAATACTTTTGAAGCAAGAGGTTACACAGCTTGGGATCCATCTTCTCCCGCGTTTTTGATTTCAAATACACTTTGTATCCCAACTGTCTTTATAGCGTACACAGGAGAGGCTTTGGATTACAAAGCACCACTTTTAAAAGCACTTAATTCTCTTGATAAGGCTGCAACCGATGTTTATCAATACTTTGATAAATCTTCTAAAAAAGTCAACGCCACTTTGGGTATTGAACAAGAATACTTTTTACTTGATAAAGCATTCTATAATGCACGACCAGACCTTGTGATGACAGGAAGAGTTTTGTTTGGTCATCCACCTGCAAAGGGGCAGCAACTTGACGACCATTATTTTGGTTCTATTCCTTTAAGAGTGTCTAATTTTATGCGCGACTTTGAACAAGCTGCTATCAAACTGGGGATTCCTGTTACAACAAGGCACAATGAAGTTGCTCCAAATCAATTTGAATGTGCACCAAGTTTTGAAGAGTGTAATTTAGCGAATGACCACAATCTACTTCTGATGGATTTGATGAAAAAAATCGCTAGAAAACATAATTTAAGAATTTTGTTGCATGAAAAACCGTTCCCCGGATTAAATGGCTCGGGAAAACACAATAATTGGGCATTGTCTTCTGATAAGGGTATAAATCTTTTGGCTCCAGGAAAAAACCCTAAAAGTAATTTGAGATTTTTGACTTTCTTCATCAATACAATTAAAGCCATTCACGATTATTCTGATATCATTTCCGCAGCTGTTGCAAGTGCTTCAAACGACCATAGACTTGGTGCACAAGAAGCTCCGCCAGCTGTAATTTCTGTATTTATTGGTACGTATCTAACGAATTTCTTAAATGAATTGGAAAAGAGTATCAAGGCTGGTAAGATGACACCAAATGATAAGACAGAGTTAAAGCTTGATATTGGAAAAATCCCACAAATTCTTCTCGATAATACAGATAGAAATAGAACTTCTCCAATTGCCTTCACAGGAAATAAATTTGAGTTTAGAGGCGTTGGCTCAATGGCAAACAGCGGTCAGCTAATGATTGTCATAAATACAATTGTAGCCAAACAGCTAACCGACTTTAAAAAAGAAGTTGATAAGAGAATTAGTTCAGGAGATGGAAAAGATGAAGCAATTTTAAAAGAATTACAAAAATTAATCAAATCTTCTAAGAAAATTCTATTTGAAGGAAATGGATATGGAGAAGATTGGCTCATTGAAGCCGAAAAACGTGGATTGAAAAATCTTAAAAATACACCAATGGCATTGGATGTATGGCAAAATCCAAAAACCATTCGGTTATTTGAAGAGTTTGGAGTTTTTAGTATAAGAGAATTGCAGGCGCGTAAAGAAATAGAGTATGGTAAGTACATTAAATCTATTCAAATTGAAGCTAGAATGTTGGGGGATTTGACCCAAAATCATATTATTCCTGCCGTAATTACTTACCAAAACAGAATTCTTGATAATATCCAAAGACTTATTCAGATTTATGAAAAGCAATCAAAGGAAATGGTTAAAGTTCAAGAAGAAATTCTATTTAAGTTGACTGAACACATGAATCTGATGCAAAAAAGCGCAAAAATAATGTTAGATAACAGAAAAAAGGCAAATAAAATTGAAAATTTAAAGGAAAAGGCAGAGGCTTATCGCGATAATGTGCTTATCCACTTCAAGGAAATCCAATATCATACAAATAAATTGGAATCTTATGTAGATGATGAATTATGGCCTTTCCCGAAAATGAGAGAAATGTTGTTTACTGATTAGTTGGATTCTTTGAGTCGTTTTTGAAGGACAAACATCTCATCTCTTAGTCGAGCTGCTTCCATAAAGTCGAGCTCTTTTGCAGCATCTCGCATTTGTTTTTCAATATTTTTGATTGTTTTTTCGAGTTGATTCTTGGTCATATATTGAACAACAGGATCAGCAGCAATAGATGAATCTTCACTATCAGGGTAGTGAAGCGAGTTGATTAAGTTTTTATTCAGTGGTGATGGTGTGATTCCATGTTTTTCATTATATTCCTGTTGCTTTGCTCGACGACGATTTGTTTCTTCTATGGTTTGCTCCATGGATTTTGTTACAGTATCTGCGTACATAATTACGCGACCGTTAACATTTCGTGCTGCTCTCCCGATGGTTTGAACAAGTGATTTTACATTTCTTAAAAATCCTTCTTTATCTGCATCTAAAATAATCACTAAACTTACCTCTGGCAAATCAATTCCTTCCCTCAATAGGTTTACTCCAATCAAAACATCAATCACGCCTTCTCGAAGTTGCTGTAAAATTTCAACCCGTTCCAAAGTAACAATTTCACTGTGAATGTAGCGACAATGAATTCCCATTCTATCAAGATATTTTGATAATTCTTCAGCCATTCTTTTGGTCAATGTAGTAACCAAAACTCTTTCATTTTTCTCAATACGCAAATGAATTTCCTCTATTAAATCATCAATTTGATTCAAACTTGGGCGGACTTCAATTTCTGGGTCAAGCAAACCTGTCGGACGAATTAATTGTTCTACAACAATTCCGTCAGATTCTGCAATTTCATAATCCGAAGGGGTTGCACTCACATAAATTACTTGATTTAGCAAAGATTGAAACTCTTCAAATCGCAACGGTCGATTATCCAACGCTGCTTCTAATCGAAATCCATACTCTACCAAATTTGTTTTTCGAGAATTGTCGCCACCCCACATCGCCCTTATTTGTGGAATTGTCACATGACTTTCATCAATCACCATTAGATAATCTTTCGGAAAATAATCAAGCAAACAGAAAGGTCGTGTGCCTGGAAGTCGCCTGTCAAAATAGCGCGAATAATTTTCTATTCCCTGACAGTATCCCAACTCCTTAATCATTTCAATGTCATATTCTGTCCTATCTTTTAACCGTTTGGCTTCCAATGATTTTCCTTGCCGTTTAAAAGATTCTACTTGAATTGATAAATCATTTTGAATTGCTTCGATGGCCTGCCGTGTATTTTCGGGCGAACTAACGAATAAATTTGCTGGGTAGATGTTGATAGCATTAAATTTTTCAATGATATCATTTGTTTCTGGGTTAATTGTAAATATTCCTTCAATTTCATCTCCCCAAAACTCAATGCGCAAAGCATAATCAGCGTAGGCTAAAAATATATCGACAGTATCACCATTGACACGGAAATTTCCACGATTAAACTCTTCCCCAGCACGGGAATATAAATTCTCTACCAATCTGTGTAAAAACTTATTTCGTAGAATTTCATCACCAACTTGAATGTGTATGATGTTTTTTTCAAATTCGTTTGGATTTCCAATTCCGTAAATACAAGAAACAGAGGAAACTACAATCACATCTCTACGTCCAGCAAGTAAAGCAGAAGTAGCAGATAAACGAAGTTTTTCAATTTCATCGTTGATAGCTAAATCCTTTTCAATGTACGTATCTGTAATTGGTAGATATGACTCAGGTTGGTAATAATCGTAGTATGAAACGAAATATTCTATCCGATTTTCAGGAAAAAATTGCTTAAACTCGTTGTATAACTGTGCAGCCAAAGTTTTATTGTGAGATAAAACAAGTGTAGGTCGATTTACGCCTTCAATTACATTTGCAACAGTAAATGTTTTTCCACTTCCCGTAACACCTAATAAAGTCTGGCTATGAACATTGCCCTCAATACCAGCTTTTAACTGACGAATAGCTTCGGGTTGATCCCCAGTTGGTTCAAAAGGTGCAACAAGTTTAAAATCCATACTGCAAAGATAAGGAGGAAGTTTGAAAGAATATAACTTTATAATCACTCAAATCAAAGAAATGTTGAGAATAAAAGTTAATTTATTTAAATTATTGCGTACCAATGATAAAAGTTATATTTTTGCACCGATGAAATTTGTATTCAAAATATTTTTTGTTGTTTTAACTGTAATCTCTCTTACTGGATGTGCTGATTATCAAAAAATCCTTAAAGGAGATGACTATGAAGTTAAGTTTTTAGAGGCAAATCGCCAATATGAAAGTGGTAACTACGGAAAAGCAATTGCTTTATATGAACAAATTTACCAAAGATTTCCGCGAACTGATCAAGGTAAAGTTTCTTATTTTCGAATCGCAAATTCGTACTATAAAGAAAATGACTATGTAATGGCTGGATATTATTTTAACCAGTTTTCGATACGCTATCCCACAGATCCTAAAACTGAAGAAGCTACATTTATGATGGCAATGTGTTCTGTTCATAACAGTCCGAGTTATACGCTTGACCAAAGTGAAACAGTACTTGCGCTAAATGATTTGCAAGTTTTCGTTCAACGATACCCACAAAGTGAATACGTAGATTCATGTAATAATATCATGGATAGACTGAGGTTTAAAATCGAAACAAAATCTTTTGAAGCTGTAAAACTTTATGATAAAACTGAAAATTATCGTGCGGCAGTAACTTCTAGCAAGGCGTTTTTAGAAGAATATCCGCAATCATCTTATATTGAGGAAGTAACGTTGTTAGAATTTGAGAATGCTCATAAATTAGCAATGCTTAGTATTCTTTCAATTCAAAAAGAAAGAATTGAAGATGCACTTGATATTTATGGAAGATATAAATCATATTTTCAAACAAAGAGAAGTGTTGCAAATTACACAACGAGAATGTATGAAGAGTTGCAGAAAGAGCTTGCGGTTGTTGAAGAGAAATACAGCTATAACGCTATCGTAGAAGCATATCAACAATCAAATTCAACCTCGCAACAGAAAAAAGTAAGATTTCTTAAGGAAACCATCGTAAGATTTAATACCTTTGCAAAAAAACACCCGAATTCTAGCTTGATGAACAAGGCAGAAAATATTCACAAACGGGCTGAAAGAGAACTAGAAAACATAAATAAATAAGTATAAAATATGAGCTTTAAATATAGTAAGGCAGAACGCACAACGATTACAAGAGATGTAATTGAATATGAAAAAGACACGCAAAACATTTATAAATCAATTGTTATGATGTCTAAACGTGCGAATCAAATCAATGCAGCTTTAAAAGAAGAATTGATTGCTAAACTCCAAGAATTTGCTTCAACAACTGATAATCTAGAAGAGATTTTTGAAAACAGAGAACAGATTGAAATTTCTCGTTACTATGAAAGAATGCCAAAACCTTCGGCAATGGCAATTGATGAATTTGAAAGAGGAGATATTTATATCGTTGATGCAGACGAATAAAAGATGAAATGCTAAAAAATAAGCGAATAGTTATTGGAATAACAGGCGGAATTGCCGCTTATAAAATTGCTTATTTAATTAGAGCTTTAAAAAAAATAGGGGCAGATGTTAAATGTATTTTAACACCTGCTTCTTCTGATTTTATATCACCGCTTACTGTTTCTACATTGTCCCAAAACCCTGCTTATATCGACTTCTGGAATAAAGAAAATGGAGAATGGACAAATCACGTAGCATTGGGAATGTGGGGTGATTTAATGGTGATTGCACCACTTACAGCTAATTCTTTAGCCAAAATGGCAAATGGGTATTGCGATAATCTCCTTTTAGCTTCTTATCTCTCTGCGAATTGTTCTGTAATGGTCGCACCAGCAATGGATTTAGATATGTATGCTCATCCAACTACCGATGAAAATCTTTTGAAGATACAAAAAGCAGGCGTAAAAGTGATTCCTGCTGAAAAAGGTTTTTTGGCGAGTGGATTAGAAGGTGAAGGAAGGATGGCTGAAGTTGAAACCATTCTTCAACATATTAAAAATCATTTTATTAGAAAAGATTCTCTAAAGAATAAAAAAATACTGATTACAGCAGGTCCAACCGTGGAAAAAATAGATCCTGTAAGATTTATTAGTAATCATTCAACCGGTAAAATGGGCTATGCAATTGCTGAGAATTGTTTAGAAAGAGGAGCAGAGGTGATTTTGATTTCTGGACCTTCTCAACTGAGTTTATATCACAAAAACTTAACAAAAATAGATGTGCAGTCTGCCCAAGAAATGCTTGAAGCAACGCAAAAATATTTTCCATCTTGTGATGGAGGAATTTTCTCGGCAGCTGTAAGTGATTATCGACCTAAAACAACTGTTGACAAGAAAATAAAAAAGCAATCAAATGATGATTTAGTTATAGAACTCGTTCAAAATCCTGACATCCTTAGAACAATCGGAGACACAAAAAAAGATGAGCAATGGTTGGTTGGCTTTGCACTCGAAACCAATGATGCAGTCAAACATGGACTTGAAAAGTTAAAGAAAAAGAATCTCGATTTAATTGTTGTAAATACTTTGGAAGATTATGGCGCAGGATTTGGTCATGATACAAATAAAATAACTTTGTTGGATAAAAACAATAAAAATATTAAATTTGAGTTAACCTCTAAGAAAGAAGTAGCAAATAATATAATTGAACATTTATTGACTTTAAACAAATGAAATATTTTATCATCATAGCATCATTTTTATTTACATCTATTTCAATTGGACAGGAATTAATGTGTCAAGTCAGTGTCTTAACAAATCCGGCTTTAACCGTTACAACTACCGAAAAGGAGATCTTTCAAGAACTAGAAAAAGCAGTTACTGAAGTTATGAATGAAACTTCGTGGACAAATGAGCATTTTGAAGTTGAAGAAAGAATTAATTGTAATATCCAAATTTCAATTACCAATGTTAATGGACCTGAAAGTTTTGAGGCTACATTTCAAATTCAAGCAACAAGACCAGTTTATAATACAACCTACAATACAACACTCCTTAACTTTTTAGATGAAGATGTAAATTTCACATTTAGAAGGGGATCGAAAATTGTATTTTCAAAGAATCAATATTCATCTAACTTAGCATCAATCCTTGGATTTTATGCCTATTATATTTTAGGATTAGATGGAGATTCATTTGCAAAAAATGGGGGTGAACCTTATTTAAAAGAAGCACAAAATATTGTAATGCTTGCACAATCAAGTCGTGGCGATGGTTGGAAATCAAACCAAAGAGGAAAAAAGAACCGTTTTTGGCTTATCGATAATGCTCTACATGAACTTTTTAGCCCACTTAGAGAAACTTTTTATGATTATCATAGAAAAGGCTTAGATAGAATGTACGATTCCCCTGCTGAAGCACGTAAAGAAATAAAAGCATCTTTAGAAAAATTAATTTCTGTGAACCAAGCAAGACCAAACTCTATAAATGTTGTGAATTTTATTCGTTCGAAAAGAGACGAATTGACTAATATTTTTAGAGATGCTGACAATAAAGAAAAAACTGAGTTGGTAAACACCTTAAAAAGATTAGACCCAACAAATGCTTCCATTTATCAAGAGTTATTGCAATAATGTTAAGTCAACTTTCAGTTAAAAATTTCGCTTTAATAGAGAATGCCAATTTACAATTAAATGACGGCTTCACAGTTATTACAGGTGAAACTGGTTCTGGAAAATCAATCCTTTTGGGCGCTTTGAGATTAATCCTTGGAGAAAGAGCTGATTATTCAGTCATTCGAGATAAGGAAAAGAAAACAGTCGTTGAAGCATTCTTTCAATTAGATTCAGATAAATTCGGCTCTTTTTTTACAGAAAATGGATTGGATTTTGATACTGAAACCATTATCCGAAGAGAAATCAATTCAAATGGAAAATCAAGGGCATTTATTAATGACACACCTGTTCAATTATCTTTATTAAAAAGTTTAACAGAAAAACTTGTTTATATTCATTCTCAGCATCATACACTTGAGTTAATGGATAAAAACTTTCAGCAATCTATTTTAGATATATTGGGCGATAATCAACCTTTTTTAGAGGAGTTGAAAAGGAATTATGAAGCCTTACAAAACATTGAAAAGGAGATTAAAACTTTATCGGAAAAGAAAGCAAAGCAAGAGTTGGAGTTAGATTTTAATACCTTTCAGTTAGAAGAACTCAAAGCACTTCAACTTGAGCAATTAGATTTTGAACAAATTAAAAATGAGGTAGAAAGAGGTGAGCAGTTTGAAGAAATAAAATCAGCTTATCAACTTGTTTCATTAATCATAAATGACGACAATGGGATATTGGAAATGTTACAGAAAATATTTCAATTTTCTAATTTATCTGATGCAAATCTGAAACAATTATATGAACGCATTCAATCTGTTATAATCGAACTAAAAGACATTGGAGATACGGCTGATGATGAGCTTTCTAATATGTCATTCGAACCCGAAGAGTTAATTCAGTTTACCCATAAATTAGATGCTTTCAATACAGCATTAAGAAAACACAACCTTTCAAGTCAAGATGAACTGTTGGAGTTGTTTCAAAAACTATCCAATGAGGTAAGTAGCTCGGAAGAAATAGATTCTCTTATCCAAGAAAAGGAGAAAGAGAAGTCAGAAAAATTAATGAAAGCGAATCAAATTGCTAAGCAATTAAGTGAAAGTAGAAAAAAAATAGCCAAATCAATTGAGAAAGACGTCAAAGAACTACTTAGTCAACTAGAATTAGAAGGTGCTACAATTCGCTTTAAATTTTTAGAAAAAGAGCTTAATAACAACGGAATCGATAAGATTACTTTGTTTTTTGCTCCAAATAAAGGAATTTCAGAACAAGTTATTGAAAAATCTGCATCTGGTGGAGAGTTATCACGACTCATGTTAGTTTTCCAGTATCTGTTATCCCAAAAACAACAACTACCAACCATTATTTTTGATGAGATTGATGCTGGAGTTTCAGGAAAAGTTGCTCAAAAAATTGGAACTCACCTTAAAAACATGGGAGAGAGGATGCAGTTGTTTGCCATTACTCATTTACCACAAGTTGCTAGTAAAGGGAAGAATCATATTCTTGTTGAAAAGCAAGATGTTAGTGAGATAACAACCACAAAAATTTATCCGCTTAACAATGATGAAAGAATTAAAGAAATTGCAAAATTAATGAGCGGTGATGTAATCAACGAAGCAGCTATTACAAATGCTAAAAATTTACTCAATGAATAGAAACAGAAGAATTATAATTATTGGGTTGATACTTATAATTGTAGGAACAATTCTTTTCTTTTTATCAAAATCAAACTCAAATATATCATGGTAACAAATACTAAAATACAACTAATGAGTAAGAGTGATAAAAGTTTAATCATCGCAGGTTTGTGTTTCATTATAATTGGAATATTTACAGGTATGATAGCAGCACATTACCTTGCGCCTTTGGGAATAGAAGACAAACAAATTGAAAGTTTTAGTACTGGCTCAACCTATTTGTTTTACAATGGTTTAGGTTTTTTAGTATTGTCTTCATTGGAGGCTAAATTCGATTTCCAGTTAAAAAATCATTTCCGTACAATTACGTTGGGTGTGATTTTGTTTGCGGGTTCAATTTTTGCATTGATAATGCTACCTGTTATAGACATAAACATTAGCAAGTATATTTGGTTTGTTACACCAATTGGAGGTGCGTTAATTATTATCGGTTGGTTAACAATTTTAATTAAGTATTTACAGACTTACAAATAGTTATAAACCGATTCTGTTATGTAAGTTGCTATGTTACGGCATTATATAATCAAATTGTTGATAAGTGTAAACAATAAATAAGGTAAAATTCTTTTTATAAGCTATTTTATAGTTTACCTTTGTATTTAGAATTAAACTTTATTAAGTATATAAAAATAAAATCATGGAAGAATTTGGTAAGAGAGGTTCGAATACCAATTTAACAAAAGACCTAGGTTTGAATAATTTAGGTAATCTGTACTGGAATTTAAGTCCAGCTGAACTAATAGAGGATACTATTTTAATGGGAGAAGGGGTGTTAACTGACACAGGTGCAATTGCTGTAAATACTGGTGAATTTACAGGGCGTTCTCCCAAAGACCGATTCATCGTTTGTGATGAAGTTACAGAAAATGCAGTTTGGTGGGGCGACATCAACATGAAGTTTGATTCAGATAAGTTTGATAGGCTGTTTGACAGAATGAAAGCTTATATGATGGGAATGGACTTGTATGTTAGAGATTCTTACGTTTGTGCCGATAAAAATTATAAGTTGAACGTACGTGTTGTTACAGAACTACCTTGGGCAAATATGTTTGCTTATAATATGTTTTTAAGACCCACAGATGAAGAAATTGAAAATTTTAGTCCAGACTGGCACATTGTATGTGTTCCAAGTTTTTTAGCAGATCCAGAAATTGATGGAACAAGACAAGGAAACTTCTCTATCCTTAACTTTAAAAGAAAGTTAATCATCATAGGTGGCTCAGAATACACTGGAGAAATAAAAAAGGGTGTTTTTTCTGCCCTGAATTTTATCTTACCACACGAAAAGAATGTTCTCTCTATGCACTGTTCTGCAAACGTAGGTAAAGATGGTGATACAGCTATTTTCTTTGGACTTTCTGGTACAGGAAAAACAACATTATCTTCTGATCCTAATCGTAGATTAATCGGTGATGATGAGCATGGTTGGGATGACAATGGAAGTGTGTTTAACTTTGAAGGTGGTTGCTATGCAAAAACAATTAATCTTTCTCGTGAACATGAACCACAAATTTATGATGCAATAAAATATGGAGCGATTTTAGAAAATATCGGCTTTCAAAAAAATTCTCCTTCAACTCCTGACTACTCTGATGCTACCATTACGCAAAATACACGTGTTTCTTATCCCATTTATCACATTGATAATATCATGAATCCACAAATAGGTCACAATCCTAAAAATATTTTCTTCTTAACATGTGATGCTTTTGGAGTTTTACCTCCAATCTCTAAACTTACAAACGGTCAAGCTATGTACCATTTTATCTCTGGATACACAGCTAAAGTCGCAGGTACAGAAGAAGGGGTTACTGAACCACAAACTGTTTTCTCAGCTTGTTTCGGTGCGCCATTTATGCCTTTGCATCCAGCTAAATATGCTAAAATGCTCGGTGAAAAAATTGAAAAAGAAAACGTAAATGTGTGGCTTATCAATACCGGTTGGACTGGTGGAGGTTATGGTGTAGGAGAAAGAATGTCTCTAAAACACACGCGTGCAATGATTACCGCAGCTATGGAAGGGGATTTAGACAATGTAGATTACGTAAGAGATGACATTTTCGGATTAAATATGCCAACATCTTGTCCAAACGTACCAACAGAGGTTTTAAATCCTAAAAATACCTGGACAGATAAACAAGATTATGACCAAAAAGCAACTGAATTGGCTCAAAAATTTTTGAAAAACTTTGAAGTATTTGAAGCAGGTTCTTCACAAGATATTTTGAACGCTGCACCAAAAGTGCTTGTTAGATAATTTAAGGATTCTTTATTCTTAGAAGTGCATCGGAAAGTGTTCAAATTGAATGAAATGTTTTGTCTTTCATTTTTTTGAATACTTTTTTTGCCTTTTGGCATTAAATTTGCAGGTTTTATGGTGTATTAACTTTTAAACTAAGAACTATGAGGTACTTTACATTAATAACAGCGATATTATTAGCTTTTTCTTTATTTGCAGGCGAAACTCCATTTAAAAGACAAGATTCAGATCATTTAAAAGATATTTTTAATGCATGGGACTCTCAAAAAGGAGAATATCTCTATGAAAGCATTAACGCTATTGTGATGAATACGGATTACCCGAATCGTCAAAGTAATATTTCTCAAACGAGTTTTGAGATGCTTCAATCTATGGATTCAAAACGTGTTGATAGAATCTTAAAAGTAGCTTCTAGCGAGTTAGAAAATGAAAGAAATTCAGCTTCTAATCAAAACAATGATTATTATTGGGAAAGCTGGATAAGCTACGTTAATTCTGCAAGATGTAATGATATGAATAGAGGTCAAGGAAATGGAGATCCTCACATGACGACGTTTGATGGTGAAAAATATGATTTCCAAAATGCTGGGGATTATTTATTGTCAAGTTCTTATGATAATTCGTTTGTGATTCAAACACAGACTTATAGACCAAGTAAATCTTCTAAAATTTCACAAATTGGTGGTGTTGCCATGAACATAAATGGTGATGTTGTTGAGTTTAGTGGAAATGGAAGTAATGGAAGAGACGGTTCATTTATTATCAATGGTGAACCAACTCAGATTAAACAAACTCAACTTCTACCTAACGGTGGAGTGATTGAATATAACAGTAGAAAAAGTTATAGACACACAGTAAAATGGCCTACTGGAGAGCAAGCGAATATCAGAGTTCGTGGTAATGGACAAAATAAAATGATTGACCTCTCTGTAAGAGTTCCTAGCTGTAATGAAAATCAATATGTTGGTTTATTAGGTAACAACGATGGAAATAAAGGAAATGATATTGTTGTTTCTGACGATAATGCTGTTGTTAGAACCCCTTCAACACCGCCTACTGATTTTGAAGATGTGTTTGGTCCAAACAGAAGACAACCTGAAGTAAAAGAGAAACACACAAGAAGAAGTCAATTCATTGCGTATGATTTTAGTGATCAATTTATGTTGAATGCTGATAACACTATGTTTATAGAGCCAATGGTTGATATTCCTGACGAAGTTCGTTACCCACAAGAACACCTTTCTTTAGCAGAGTTGTCTGATGAACAAATTGAAGAAGGACTTAAAAAAGCAAGAGAAGCAGGAGTGGAGGAAGATGATTTATTCGCAGCAGTGTACGATTATGGTCATGTTGGATTAGATCCAGTTTCATACGATGATGAATATGAAGAGCCGACAGAGAAAAAAGAAGAAACTACTATTCCTCCGATTGAGAATCCTAATAGAAATAATGGTAATAATGCAAATACTAATACAAAATCAAACGATAGAGTTATAATCATTAATAATAGAGGTTCTACATACAGAAATCCATATAGAAACAGGAAAGTTTATAGCTCTCCTTACGGTGGATATCGTCAACCAACTCCAACGTATCCAAGCGGAAGTTATGGAACAACAAAACCATCAACTCGTGGAACAATAACTACTTCCCCAAGAAGACCAACAAGTACTTCTGGTGTAAGTGGAGATGGCGGTAGAAGACCTTCAGGTGGAGGCGGAACTACAACAAGAACTCCATCATCAAGAAGATAAATTTAGTTAACAATTAATTAGTAAAAAAGAGAGGACATTTTAATATAATCCTCTCTTTTTTACATTATGTCCCGTCCTAACATAGCGTTACACATAAAAAAGATAATGGGATACAATGTATCGAATAGTTTAGCTACATCAGGAACACTAAGGGCTTTAGAGATGGCTATCAAAAATAGGTCTTATGAAGGAAAGTTGATACATCATTCGGATAGAGGAATACAATATTGTAGCGATAGTTACCAAGAATTGTTATCTAAGGCAGACATCATTCCTAGTATGACAGAAAAATATGATCCTTATGCAAACGCAATAGCTGAACGAATAAATGGTATCTTAAAGTAAGAGTTCTTACTCGAAGAGTATGATATAGATTTACTCACAATGAAAAAGGTTATAAAAGATGCAATAGCTATTTATAATGGCTTCAGACCTCATGAATCTAATCATTTAAACACACCTAACGAGATGCATAAGCAAAGAAAAATAAAGATGAAAACTTATAAAAAAATTAAGCTGGAGGAACTAGTTCCTCCAGCTTAATAAATTTGTTTAAACTTGTAGTATAAACCTGTAACGCTTATTTAGGACTACACAAAATTCGATATTTTTAGAGTTTGTCTATTCAACTTTTAAAACCGTCAATTCATATTTTAATATAGAGTTTGGAGGAATCAAATCTGTTGATTTTTGACCGTAGCCCAACTGTGGGGGAATAATGATGCTTATTTCACCACCTTCTTTTAACATCATCAGTGCATTTTGCCAACCATAAATAAGTTGACTCACTTGATAAGTTAAGGGATTATCTTTGTCGATATACTGAAAAACATCTCCATTCAAATACGAAGCTTTGTAAGTAAATGTAACCTGATCTTTATAACCAATTAATTCATCGCCTTCACCTCCTTTTATGATGGTGTAATACATTCCTTCAATGTCTTTGTCCATTTCGATATTCATGGAATCGAGATAATGGATGATTTGTTGGTCAAACGCTTCTAAATCCTCGTCTGAATAGCCAGAACAACTATAAAGAAACAACAACAAAACAGATAAAAAGATGTATCTCATTGTTTTTATTTGATTTTAAAGGAACTAGTATTGAATAGGAGTTACAGTATAACCTTCCTTACGAAGTAAATTGATAACACCATTTTCTCCTGGTAAATGAGCCGCTCCAACAGCAATAAAAGTTTTGTTTTTACGGATTGTTTTTTTAATCGGATCAATCCATTTTTTATTTCTATTGTTTAATAATTTTGATTCAATTTCAGAAGAAGTAGCGCTCGATTCAATAAAGTATTGATGAATTTGATCCAAATCTCTTGATGTGTAAGCAGCGATTAATTTTTTTGTATCTTCATCCATCTCATCGCCAGCACTTCTTACGGCTGCCATCACCATTTCTACTTGCATATCTTGGCTTAAATCATTAATAAAACCCATTTGTTCTTCAACGGTTTCTAATCCTGCAACACTCATGTTATTTGACTTAGCTAAATTCTCTAATGTAATTTCGTAGCTTTCTGGAGCTTCTCCAAACTGTTTTGAAGAAAACAATTGAGTAAGAAAAAATGGTTTAAAACTACCAAACATCATTTTTACTTGTTCTTCTGTATAGCCAAATAAATCATTTAAAGCGACAAAAATAGAATCAGATTGTTCTTCAGTAAAGAAATCGAATAAATTTCCTTCTTCCAACATTATCAGTTGAGTGCCTTGAGATTGTGCTTGTAAACCTGCAACTTCCATTAGCAATAAATCTGTTGAAGTTACTTTTTCTTTTAATTCCTCTGGAAAATAAAAATCGTCTTTTGGTATTAAGTGCATGGTACCAAATAAATAGGAAGGAGATTTCACTTTTTTCCCAGAGATTTCCCATAAAAGTGATGATTTTTCCTCGTCTTGACTAAATAGATTACTTGTAAAACTAAAAAATACAGTTAATGCTAAAATTAAATACTTCATTTTATTTTTTCTTTTTTAATTCAACTAAAAATGCCTCATCTTCATCATATAATATTTCAAATGTAAGGCCTGCTTCATTGGCAAAATTTTTGAAATTTTTTCGATCCAAATAAACCCATGTAAACCAATCGCTTTCAGATTCTTTATAAATCATTTTAAAATTAAACTCACCATAATACTGAACGCTTAAATCAATCCAAATCGAGCCATCTTGATCCTTAAAGACATCCGCAACATCTGTTGATTCACACAAAATTCTTCCATCTTCATTCAATAAATTTGCCAAATGTTTTAAGAATGGAACAATATTATTAAAATTATTTGCTAATCCTATGCCATTCATCAATAAAAGAATGGTATCAAACCCTTTTTTATGAAAATCGTATAGATTTCCATGAAAATGTTGCGCTTTTGGCAGTGTTTCTTTTAAATATCTATGTGCCCCACTACTAATTTCGATTGTAGAAACATCAAAATCATTTTCTAACAAATAAGAAGTGTGTGGTCCTGCACCAGCTCCTATATCTAAAACCTTGCCTTTACAATACTGCATTGCAATTTTTTCTAATTCAGGAAAGTCGTCAAATTTTCTAAAAAGATAGTGAATCGGCATGAAATCATCCTCCATAAAATCACTTTTTACAGTAATATCCTCGGGATGGGAGTCATTATGAAAATCCCAAATTGCATTGCCTATGGGGTCTTTCTTATGCATTAAATATCAAAATCATCAATGTCCTCAAAAAAGTCGTTGTCAAATTCGTCAAAATCATCAAAGTCATCATCATCGAACTCTTTTTCCCAATTAAAGTCAGGTTCAAATTGGAAATCATCCGTTCTGTTTTCCTTTGAATTTCTTAACTCTTCCGAAATCTCTCCAACAGAAACGAGGAGTTGTGGTGTATCTCCATCATAATCGTTGGTCTCTTGTAATTCAATCAAGAAAATCCACATAGATAAGAAATCGTGTACCAATATAAATCTGGTTATGTGAGATTTGATTCGTTCTTTGAGTTTAATTTGGTTCATTTGAATGGGTGCAACTTCCTCGTCTGAATTATCAAAATTCATGTTTAAGAGTGAAATTTCTTCTCCTTTTCCCCATTGTTCATCGCTGACGAAAAACGAAGCCATTTGGTCATTTTCAAAGCCAAAAGCATCCAACACTGCAAGATAGAATTGCTCAAAGTTAAGTTCGTCAGAAATAAGAATATCTCTAAAAACATCTTGATTTTTCGCACTATCCAATAACACTCTAAAATTGAGACCAGCCATAATGTTTTTACGTAATTTTGTTACTAAGATAGTGATTTCTTTTTTTTCAACCCCAATTCTTCTCCGATTTTCAACATCATTGCGTAAGCTTCATCAAAGTTATTTTGAATTTCTCCCTCTAAAATTGCTTCTTTAATTGCACTTTTTATGGTTCCTATTTCACTTCTTGGTTGAATATCAAAGGTTTCCATAATAATATTTCCATCGATGGGTGGCTGAAAATTTCTTACTTTATCTTTTTCCTCTACGCAGCGTAATTTCTCAATAACCTTTTTAAAGTTGTTTTGATATTTTCGAACTTTAAACTCATTCTTAGAAGTGATGTCAGCATTGCATAATTTCATCAAATCGTCAATGTCATCTCCAGCTTCATTTAGTAATCGTCGCACAGCCGAATCTGTTACATTTCCTTTAACCAACGAAATAGGGCGGAGGTGTAAGCGAACCAATTTTTGAACATAACGCATTTTGGAGTCTAAAGGCAATTTTAAGCGTTTAAAGATTTTGGGAACCATTTTAGCTCCCAAGTCTTCGTGGCCGTGGAAAGTCCATCCTACTTTTTGGTTGTACCTTTTTGTTGCAGGCTTCGCAATATCATGCATAATCGCTGCCCATCTTAGCCAAAGGTTATCAGAAACTTCAGAAATATTGTCTAAAACCTCAAGCGTATGATAAAAATTATCTTTGTGAGATTTATTGTCTATAGTTTCAACTCCAGCCAAATTTGCCATTTCAGGAAAAAATTGGTGAAGAAGTTTTGTTGCATATAAAAGTTTAAACCCACGAGAAGGCTGTTTTGATAAAATAATCTTATTTACCTCATCAATAATTCTTTCTTGAGAAATAATTTGAAGTCTTTCAGCATTATCTAAAATGGCTTTAAGGCTCTCGTTTTCAATTTTAAAGTCTAACTGAGTAGCAAATCTAATGGCACGCAACATCCTCAGTGGATCATCTGAATAAGTAGATGAAGGCTGAAGAGGTGTGCGAATAATTTTATCTTCTAAATCTTGCAATCCATTAAATGGATCAACCAAATCACCATATTTGTCTGCATTCAAGTTCAACGCCAAAGCATTGATTGTAAAATCTCTTCTGTTTTGGTCATCTTCCAAAGTTCCATCTTCTACAATCGGCTTTCTTGATGTATATCTATATGATTCTTTTCTCGCTCCAACAAATTCTACTTCTAAATCTTTATAAACAAAATGAGCTGTACCAAATGATTTGAAGGTGTTAACGCTTTTTACGCGAAGTTTTTCAGCAACTTTTTCTGCCAGTTCAAGTCCATTCCCAACAACTACAATATCAATGTCATTGGTTGGTCTATCTAAGATTAAATCCCTAACATAACCACCAATTACATAGGCTTCCAATCCTTCATTGGTAACGATTTCACTTGTCACCTTAAATACAGGATGATTTAATTTGTCTTTGTAATTAAAATTCATTGGCTTGCAAATATAAGCGTCTTTTGTGAAATTCGGTAAATGAAATAAATTTTACTTTTTAATCCAACCGTAAACCCCTGTGTGAAGAAAGTTGGTGTAATGCATAACCTTGCTTAGTTCATGTGCGATACCTGAGTAAAATATAACGAACAACCAATTTCCATTGTCGTGTAGTATTTTATAAGTTGCGCCTTTTTCATAATGAATTATTAAGTTTGATTCAGTGCGACCTACAAAAGCTTTCTCTTCAACAACAGCGGGCGACCATCTGAGTTCAGTTCTTTCTTTTAACGTATGATATTCTTTATCAAATTTCACTTTGTTTGGAAAGAAAGGACCAACCATATCTCCTAAATCTCGCCCGATAAAAAATCGATTGGTTGATTTTATTTCATCATAAATTTGTCTTAGGGTAAGTATATTATGGCTAGAAAATCCACAGCAAGGATATTCGTGTAAATATAAGATGAGTTCACCCGTGAAAGGATGACGTTTATATGCCAATGGGACAGCTTGTGCAATGTAAATGATTGCTTCTTCAACAGGATTTCTAGGATTGTAGAATTCAACATATTCTCGCTCATCAAAAGGCGATCTTTTTCCTATGAACACTAAAAATGGTTCTTGGTCTTTTTTAAATCGGATTAAATGCCAGCTGTTTTTATAATAACTCCAATAATCATCAAAACTGTTGCTCTCAATCGATAATTCGTGAGGAGTTTCAGCATTCCCATGTAAAATTCTCACATGTTTCTCAATTGTTTCATCTTTATAAAAGATTTTATCAAAATCATTTTTTCCATCGTTTACAAAAACTTCGTGAGGGATATCCTTTAACGCGGGTCCATTTAAATTTTGAGAAATAGTTGTTTGTGTAATGAGTAGAAAAGTGAATATTAAATAATAAGATTTTGACATATTACAATTTAAAATTAGAAACGATAACTAAAAAAATGCAACGATTACTTCAATGAGTCTTCGTTACATTTTTTGTATCATATTACCTTAACTTTCTTCTTCTTTTGGATTTTCCGTTGTTTTCTTTCCTGTTTTAACAACCTTAGAAATCAAGGCGTCCTTTTCTTTATTTAAAGAAAGATTAACTGTATCGCCTTCTTTAACTCTAGCATTAATGATATCGTCAGCTAAAACATCTTCGATGTATTTTTGGATAGCCCTTTTTAATGGACGTGCGCCAAACTTACTGTCATATCCTTTATCGACAATAAAGTCTTTAGCATCTTTGTCCATTTTTATGGTATATCCTAACTCACCGATTCTTTTGTAAAGGGTTTCCAACTCAATGTCGATGATTTTGTAAATATCTTCACGATCAAGTGGTTTAAAGATAATCATGTCATCCACACGGTTTAGAAACTCAGGAGAGAATGCTTTACGAAGTGCATTTTGAATAACGGCTTTTTGGTCATCTTCAGAAGCGGCTAACTTTGCAGAAGTGCCAAATCCAACACCAGTACCAAAGTCTTGTAATTGTCTCGCTCCAATATTAGATGTCATAATGATAATGGTATTTTTAAAATCGATTTTACGACCCAATCCATCTGTCATATGTCCATCATCTAATACTTGAAGTAATAAGTTAAAGACATCAGGATGAGCTTTTTCAATTTCATCTAACAAGATAATAGAGTAGGGCTTTCTTCTAACTTTTTCTGTCAATTGACCACCTTCTTCGTAACCAACATATCCTGGAGGAGCTCCAACCAAACGAGAAATAGAGAATTTCTCCATGTATTCTGACATATCAACTCGAATGAGTGCATCTTCAGAATCAAATAGAAGTCCAGAAAGTTTTTTAGCCAACAATGTTTTACCTACACCTGTTGGTCCTAAGAAAAAGAATGAACCAATTGGTTTATTAGGGTCTTTTAATCCTGCTCTGTTTCTTTGGATTGCCTTAGCTACTTTATCTACTGCATCGTCTTGACCGATAATTTTACCTTTCAGTTCGCTGGCTAACTTGGCTAACTTACCGCTTTCTTTTTCTGCAATTCTTTGAACTGGGATTCCTGTCATCATTGCCACAACTTCTTCAACATCATCTTCTGTAACAGAAATTTTATGATTTTTTGTTTCCTCTTCCCATTTCTGTTTTTCTACTTCCAATTCATCGAGAAGTTTTTTCTCTCTGTCTCGCAATTCAGCAGCTTTTTCGTATTGTTGAGAGCGAATTACTTCATTCTTCTCCTCTTTTACTATTTCGATTTTGTTTTCAATTTCAATAATAATTTGAGGAACTTTAATATTTGTGATATGAACCCTTGAACCAACTTCGTCCAAAGCATCAATTGCTTTGTCTGGTAAGTGTCTGTCTGAAATATATCTTTCTGTCAAGCTCACACATGCTTCTAATGCTTCTTGCGTATAAGTAACGTTGTGATGGTCTTCATATCTATCCTTAATATTTGTAAGGATTTGGATGGTTTCTTCTTTACTGGTTGGTTCAACCAAAACTTTTTGGAAACGACGTTCAAGTGCACCGTCTTTTTCAACGTGTTGACGATACTCGTCAAGTGTTGTAGCCCCGATTACTTGAATTTCGCCCCTTGCCAAAGCAGGTTTAAACATGTTAGAAGCATCTAGCGAACCGCTTGCTCCACCAGCTCCAACAATGGTGTGAATTTCATCAATAAATAGGATGATGTCTCTATTTTTTTCAATTTCAGTCATCACCGCTTTCATTCTCTCTTCAAATTGGCCACGGTATTTTGTTCCGGCAACAAGAGAAGCCAAATCAAGGGAAACAATTCTTTTGTCAAATAAAACACGTGACACTTTTCGTTGAACAATTCTTAAAGCAAGTCCTTCGGCAATTGCACTTTTTCCAACACCAGGTTCTCCAATTAAGATGGGATTATTTTTCTTTCTGCGGGATAAAATTTGGCTAACCCTTTCGATTTCTTTTTCTCGTCCAACAATTGGGTCTAATTGGTCATTTTCAGCTAATCGGGTTAAATCTCTACCGAAGTTATCTAAAACAGGAGTTTTTGACTTAACTTCGCCAGATTTTCTTTGTCCACCTGATGAGCCAGGGCCACCAGCAAATCCTGTTCCTTCGTCATCGCTGGAACTTGGAAATTCAAATTTCGGGTTTTGTTCTTCTAGCATTGCTTCGATTTCGTCTTTTGCATTATTATAAATTATACCATATTTATTCAGTGTTCTACAAGCAACACTGTTTTCATCTTTTAGAATTGAAAGTAGAAGATGTTCAGTTCCAATCACAGGACTTCTAAATATTTTTGCTTCTAAATAGGTGATTTTTAAAACTTTTTCCGCTTGTTTAACCAAAGGTATATTAGTTAAATTTTTAGCGTTGTTAGATTGTGTTGCTGATTTAGATAGGTAAGACTCAATTTGATAACGAATTTGTTCCAAATCAAGATTAAACTCTTTAAGTACTTTAATTGCTAACCCTTCTCCCTCACGTATCAATCCTAACAATAGATGTTCTACGCCAATATAATCGTTTCCTAATCTTAGTGCTTCTTCGCGACTAAAATTTATAACATCTTTTACTCTTGGTGAAAACTTTGCTTCCATAATTTTACGAATATAAATAATTTCCTCTTTAATTTCTAAAATTTTAGAGGACTTTTCAAAAATAAAACGAATTACTTTAAATAATGTTTAAAGTTATTCACAATTGTTCACAGCTTTTTGTTTATAATTATAACAAAACATACATACGTATTGGTGAAAATTCACTATCTTTAGCGTCTTGAATTGGCTTTTTTAGCCTTAAAAATTAATTAATTTAGAATGGCAATAGACGGAGAAAGAATTATTAAAATTAACATTGAAGATGAAATGAAATCTGCCTATATCGATTATTCGATGTCGGTGATTGTTTCTCGAGCTCTTCCTGATGTTCGTGATGGTTTTAAACCAGTACATAGAAGAGTGCTTTATGGTATGCAAGGAATTGGAGTTTATTCTAATCGTCCTCACAAAAAATCTGCAAGAATTGTGGGTGAGGTTTTAGGAAAGTATCATCCACACGGTGATAGTTCTGTATATGATACAATGGTGCGTATGGCTCAAAATTGGTCGTTACGTTATCCTTTGGTTGATGGGCAAGGAAACTATGGGTCGGTTGACGGAGATAGTGCTGCTGCAATGCGTTATACAGAAGCAAGGTTGAAAAAGATTTCAGAAGATATGCTTGCTGACCTTGAAAAGGAGACGGTTGATTTTCAAAGTAACTTCGATGATAGTTTAGAAGAGCCAACAGTTTTACCTACAAAAATTCCTAACCTACTTGTAAATGGTGCGAGTGGAATTGCAGTGGGAATGGCCACAAATATGGCACCTCATAATCTTTCAGAGGTAGTTGATGGAATAATTGCATACATTGATAACAACGATATCGACATTGAAGGATTGATGCAATACATAAAAGCACCAGATTTTCCAACAGGTGGGATTATCTATGGATATGAAGGCGTAAAAAGTGCTTTTGAAACTGGGAGAGGACGTGTTGTAATGCGAGCGAAAGCAACAATTGAAGAGAATAAAAGCGGTAGAGAAGTAATTATCATAACAGAAATTCCCTATCAAGTTAACAAAGCAGATATGATTAAAAGAACTGCTGAGTTGGTGAATGAAGGTAAAATTACAGGAATTTCGGATATTAGAGATGAGTCTGATAGAAAAGGAATGCGTATCGTTTATGAACTAAAAAGAGATGCTATTCCTAATGTAGTTCTTAATAAACTGTATAAATATACCGCCTTACAAACTTCTTTTTCTATAAATAATATTTGTCTTGTTGATGGACGACCTGAATTATTGAATTTAAAACAAATAATTCATTATTTTGTTGAGTTTAGACATGACGTTGTAATCAAAAGAACTAAGTTCGACTTAAGAAAGGCCGAAGAAAGAGCGCATATACTAGAAGGACTTATTATCGCATCAGATAATATTGATGAAGTAATAAAAATCATTAGAGCTTCTGATAGTCGTGATGAAGCTAGAGAAAATTTGATGAAACGCTTTGAACTGTCTGAAATTCAGGCACGTGCAATCGTTGAGATGAGATTGGGACAGTTAACAGGACTCGAACAAGATAAGTTAAGAGCAGAGTTCGATGATTTAATGACTTTAATTGCTGACTTAAAGGATATCTTGGCAAATGAGTCAAGACGAATGGATATCATTAAAGAAGAACTTCTAGAAGTAAAAGAAAAATATGGAGACGAAAGACGTTCTGTAATTGAGTATTCAGCATCAGAAATGAGAATTGAGGACTTGATTCCAGATGATGAAGTTGTTGTTACTATTTCACATGCTGGTTATATCAAAAGAACAAGTTTAACTGAGTACAAAGTACAAAATAGAGGAGGAATAGGTTCTCGTGGTTCAACAACTAGGGATAAAGACTTCCTTGAAAACATATTCGTTGCAACAAATCATAATTACTTGATGGTATTTACTGAAAAAGGTAAATGCTTCTGGATGCGTGTTTTCGAAATTCCTGAAGGAAGTAAAACTTCTAAAGGTAGAGCAATTCAAAACCTGATAAATATTGAGCAGGATGATAAAATCATGGCTTATATCAATGTTGAAGACCTTACAAATAAAGATTATGTAAATAGTCATTATATTGTTATGTGTACAAAACAAGGTATTATAAAGAAAACTATCTTAGAAGCTTATTCTAGACCAAGATCCAATGGTATTCACGCAATTAAAATTAACGAAGGTGATGAACTTTTAGAAGCAAAATTAACCAATGGTGAGCAAGAAATTATCTTGGCTAAAAAATCTGGTTATGCCATCCGATTTAACGAAAAAACCGTGCGTTCAGTTGGTAGAAACTCAATTGGTGTAAAAGGTGTTACCATGAGTCGTAAAGACGATGAAGTAATTGGAATGATTTGCTTAGATTCAGATAGCGAAAATACAATTCTTGTGGTTTCTGAAAATGGATACGGTAAACGTACTTACTTCAATGATCCAGAAACTGGAGAACCTGTGTATCGAATCACAAACCGTGGTGGTAAAGGTGTTAAAACAATGAACATCACTGAAAAAACAGGAGATTTAATTTCGATTAAGAATGTTACAGATGATGATGATTTAATGATTATTACCAGAAATGGTATTACGATTAGAGTGAATATCGACCAAATTAGAGTGATGGGGCGTGCTACGCAAGGAGTAAGAATTATCAATTTATCTAAAGGAGGAGAAATTGCTGCAGTTGCAAAAGTTCCAAAAGAAGATGAGGAGGAGTTTGATGAAAATCTAACAGATGAAGAAAATGGCACGGAAAATGATAATAATGTTGAAGAATAATAATGATAAACAAAAATAATATCAAAATGAATATTAAAAAAATAACAATCGGAATAGCAATTGCTTCTTTTGGATTCCTTTTTCCACTGGCTGGAGTGAGTCAAAGTAGCAATGTTGTATCTGCTGCATTAGAGTTTAAAAAGGTGCAAACCGATCTGATGAAGCAGGATATGAAATCGGCAAAAGAACATCTTTTAGGTGCAAAATCACTGATAGATGAGGCACTAAAGCACGAATCTACAGCAAACGATTCTAAAGCACATTACTACAACGTATTAATTTGCTTAGGAATTAAAGATTTGATAGCTTTAGCACCAGATGACGCAGACTTTAAGGCTTTCGATATTGATGAGTTAAAAACTGAAATATCCAATTCAATAAAGGTTGCTAATACGACAAGACGTTGGAAAGGTGAATTAAATGACTACTTTAATCAGCAAACTAGCCAAGCTAGTGCGATGGGAGTTGATGCTTATAATTCAGGGAATTATATAATGGCATTTGCAATGTTTGCTAGTGTTTATGAATTAAAAACTATCGCTGATATCGAGACAGATCGTGAAGATATGAGAAATAATGCAGTAGTTTCTGCCTTGAACTTGATTGACTCTTTAAAGAAAGAGGATAATATTACAGCAGCTGATGAGTTTATTTCATTTGCTTTGGGAATGTTACCAGGAAGTAAAAGAATTGCTGTGGAAGGTGTGAATATCTCTTTGGAAAAAGGAGATCTTGCAAAAGCAGATGAGTATTTTGAACTTGTTGCAAAAAAATCCCCGGACGATAAAGAACTTTTCCAAGTGATGGGCTCAATTTATCTTGCTGAGGCTGATAAATTAATGACAGAAATTGAGGAAATGGAAAGTTCTAACCCTGATTATACAAAGAAAAAGGATGACTCTGAAAGTCTTTTGGATAAATCTGAAGAGTATTTAAAAAGATCTTTAAGCATCGACGGAAACTATAAAGATGCACTTTACTCTTTAGGTGTATTATATCAAAGAAGAGCTGAAATCATCAAAGATATGGTTAATCAAATGAACTATAATGACCCACGTGTTGAGTCTTTACAAAAGAAAAGCCAAGAAATCTATGAGAAAGCAATCGAACCACTCGAAAAATATATTGTACAAGACCCTGAAAATGTAAATGTATTATACGTGCTTTTCCAAGTTCACCACAACGCAGGGAACACTGAAAAAGCTTTAGAATATAGAGATAGAGCAAAGAAAATTCAAGGAGAATAATAATCTACCTGTAGAAAATCTAAAAAGTGGATGTTTCAACTGAAACATCCACTTTTTAGATTTTAGGAAGTATCCTAATTTATTTTTAAAATAAAACTAAATATTGTCCCTTCATCAGTTTTAATAATTTCAAGCGAGCCTTCTAGCTGTTCTGTTAATGCTTCAATTAATGACAATCCAAAACTGTTCATTCCTTCTTCAATCTCTTTCCATTTTCCAGAATCTTTATAAATCATATTTATTTCTTTATCGGTATTAGACTTTTTAACTTCTAGAGAGATAATTCCTTGATTACTATTATCGAAAGCATGTTTAAATGTGTTTGTGATTAACTCATTTAAAATAAGTCCAATTGGAACAGAAGACTCTATATCAAATTTCTCAATTTCAGTATGAACAGAATATTTAATATCTCTTCCTTTGGTATCAATCCGAGTTAGTGTTTCAAATAAATCAATGGCATATTCTTTAAATTTTATGTTAGAAAAATCATTATTATAAAGTCGTTGGTGAATTAAAGACATTGACATGACTCTATTAATTGATTCCTCAAATAATTTCTTTAATTTCCCATCTTCAATTTCAACACTTTGCATACGTAGCAAACTGATAATAATCTGAAGGTTGTTCTTAACGCGATGATGTATTTCTTTAACAAGAATCGTTTTTTCTTCATTCTGTTGTTTAATTTTATTGTTGTGATAAACCAACATCTTGTTAGCGTGAATTAATTTCTTTTCCGCGATAAGGCTAGCGGTTTGGAAAAGATAAAGTAGATAGAAATTTAAGATTAATGCCAATGATGATTCAACAAAAGCCAAGAGTTTTTGGGGCTCAGTTCTTGGTTTTAATAATCTAATATTATCATTTTGAAAGTAGAATACAAAGATAAAAAAGATGACAATTGAAATAAGCAAATAAACATAACCCAGCTTTCGACTGTATCCAAAAAAGGCGAGTATAATCGCTGAAATCATCCACACAAAATCAACCAAATGTACAGTATGTTGTAGGTAAAAAAGAGAATAACACACCAGAACCATTATAAATAAACTATAAATCAGGTATATGGTTTTATAATCTCTTCTTAGGTAAAGACTAATCAAGCCGAAAACTCCAGCACCACATCCTGCGGTGTAAACGATGGCTACCAGTATATCTCCAAAAAAGACGTTGTAGAGTGCTAGAATCAAACAAACGAACAAAATAACAAATGATAGCATTGAAGCCAATCGAATTTTGATATTCTCGACATGTTGAATTTTATCTAATCTGCTTATATTATCTCTTAGTGTCGGTCTCAATTTCGTAAGATTAAATGATTGTAATATATTAATTTATATATTTAAACGTGAAGAAGCTGAAATAGATTGCTTTGCAAAGTCATTTTTTAAAAAATGATACCTTCCTGCTATGGCTATCATGGCTGCATTATCAGTAGAATATTCGAATTTTGGAATGTGAGTTTTCCATTCTCTTTTCTTCCCTTCAGATACCAATCGCGCTCTCAATTCAGAGTTTGCAGAGACACCGCCCGCAATAGCTACCTCATTAATGTTGTGTTCTTCAACCGCCTCGATAAGTTTATCAAAAAGTATATCTATGATGGTTTTCTGTATGCTTGCACAAATATCATTGATGTTGTTTTTGATAAAATCAGGGTCTTTTTTCTTCTCACGATTTAAAAACTGTAAAATATTTGTTTTTAATCCACTAAAACTGTAATCATAACCAGTAACCTTTGGCTTGGTAAAACTATATTTATTCGGATTTCCACTTTGTGCCATTTTATCAATTAATGGTCCGCCAGGATAGGATAAACCGAGTAACTTTGCAGACTTATCAAAAGCTTCTCCTGCCGCATCATCTATCGTTGTCCCAATTACTTCCATCTCTAAATAATCCTTAACCAAAACAATCTGTGTGTGTCCACCAGAAACAGTTAGACAAATAAATGGGAAAGTTGGCTTTTCTTTGTCTTTATCATCAATAAAATGAGCCAAAACATGACCGTGCATGTGATTTACGCTAATAATTGGAATGTTTAACCCTAAAGCCATTGCTTTTGCAAAGGATGTGCCGACAATAAGACTCCCTAATAATCCAGGACCGCTTGTAAAAGCAATGGCATCAATATCAGAAATTGAAATATTTGCCTTTTTTATTGCAACATCTACAACAGGTAAGATATTTTGTTGATGTGCCCTTGATGCCAATTCGGGAACAACACCTCCATATTCTTCGTGAATCTTTTGACTCGCAATTACGTTACTATATATGGCTTCATTTTTGATGATAGAAGCCGAAGTGTCGTCACAAGAAGATTCAATACCTAGTATGATTATGTCTTTTTTTGCCAACTTTAAATATCTTTGCGTAAATTGAATGACAAAAATAATTAAAATAGTAGGAAATACCATCTGGATAATGCTAGAGATTCTTTTAGTGTTATTTATTTGTTTTGCTTTCTTAATCAGAACAGCGAACTTCCAAACTTTTTTAGCAAAGCAAGCAACGGATTATTTGACAAATTTGATGAACTCAAACGTTTCTATTGGCAGGGTTGATTTGGCGTCGATTGATAGGGCATTCATTAATGAAGTCTATGTCGAAGACCAACACAAAGATACCTTGTTTTATATCCAAGAAATGTATGTGAGTTTTAATCCCAGTGATTTAATAAATAAAAACTTTAAATTTGACAACCTAAAACTCACTAATGCAAAAACTTACCTCAAAAGATATGAAGGTGAAAACTATCTGAATTTAAAATTCTTTGCAGATGCTTTGGGTTTAAATAAAAAAAGGGATAAAAAAGTCGATTTCAGAATTGATGTTGAGCATTTTGAGGTATTAGAATCTCACTTTGGCTATACCAACGAAAATAGAAAGGATGATTTTTTACCCTACGGCGTTGACTTTATGAACGTTCTTCTTCATGATGTTAATGTCATTGCTGATAATGTGGTCATACTCCCTAGAACTTACAAAGCTGATTTTACCAGAATAGCATTTAAAGAAAAAAGTGGGTTGGAATTACGAGAATATAAAGGAAAAGCCATTTTTAGCAATAAAGGATTGAAAGTTGGAAAAACTTATATGGAAACAGCAAACAGCGATGTTTACTTGAATGAGCTTTTTCTAATATCCGATAGTTTAAAAGATTTTTCAGATTTTGTGAATTTGGTTGAGGTTAAAGGTCAATTAGATAAATCAATGGTTTCGCTTTTGGATATTTCATATTTTGCTCCAGAGTTAGAAGGAATGTCAGATTTATTACTCGTTTCGGGAAATACTTCAAATGTCATTAATAGCTTAGAAATTAATAATTTAGACTTAAGTTATGGAAACGGTACAGCCATCGCTGGTAACTTTTTATTGCCAGATTTTAGTAAACTTTCAAAAGAAAATATAAACCAAAAAATTGATTTCTTAGCGGTAAATTCATCAGATTTAAAACAATTCAAATTGCCGTCCAAAGATGGAATTATACACAAAATAACTTGGCCAAAATCATTGGAAGATATCCACCAAATATCTGCGACAAACATTGAAATTGAAGGGTTTTTTGATAATTTAAACGTTCGTTTGCCCCATGTTTCCACAAATTTAGGAGATTTTAAATTTAAGGAAAGTTTAAAAGTTGAAACAGACACGACTTTTTCTGTAATTAAGATTGTTCCTGCTGTTATCAAAAGAGATTTGGTAGAAATTGAAAACTTTGAAGTTGGGAAATTTGCAGGTACTCATCAAGTTGGAGAAATTAATGGAATACTTGGTTTTAATCAGGCGATAATAGGAGATGAAATTAATGTAAACGGAATCGATGGTGTGTTTAGAAAAACATATCTGTTTGAGAATAACTATGAAAATATCGTCTTAGAGGATGTTGATTATCAATTCTATAAAGAAAGAGGAGTTAGCCAAAATTACATTAATGGAAAAGTTTTTGTACGTGATGAAAACCTTGATCTAACTTACAATGGGAGATTTGGAGTAGGAAATACTTTATTTTTTAATGCAGACATTGATATCGAATGTGCTATGCTTGAATATATCCATCCAAGCCTTGAAAATAGAGGAGAGTTAATTGGCTCAATGAAATTGACTGCAACTGGAAAAAACTTTAACGATTTTATCAGTGAACTCTACATCGACTCAATTTATTACGAAGAAGATGGGAAGGTTTTTGAAACACAAAATTTTGAAGCTTTTGTCGAACATACTGGAAAAAATGATTGTATCAACATTAATTCCGATGTTTTAGATGTAAATATAGAAGGTAAAGTTGATTATTCAAGTGTTTTAGCGAGTATCCAAAATCAATTAGCACAACCCCTTCCGCTGATTAGCAAAAAGGAAAACGTTAATAAAGAAATCACTGAATTCAAATATGATATCAATATTAAGAAAGTAAATGATTTATTAGATATTTTCTATCCCGCATTGAATGTTGCTGAAAACACAAAAATCTCTGGACTTTACGACAGTAATAAAGACCGCATTGATTTAAAAGTAATTGCTGACTATATAAAGATTAAAGATTATGAGTTGAAAGATATATATGCCGTTCAAGAAATTCAAGGCAATACATTGATGTTGGTAATTAACGCTGAATATTTTTATATTTCTGACTCTTTGGCTTATGAGAATATTCACTTCACAGGAATTTCTTCCAGTGGAAATTTCGACTCCCATATTTTGTTCTTCGATAACAACCTACAAAAATCGAGTATTTCATGGAACACAAAACTGTATCAACAAGGAAATTTTGATTTAAAGATGTATCCTTCCGAATTAATTGTTTTTGGTGAAAGATGGGATATTCATCGGGATGGGGAAGTGAGATATATCGATAGTACGCTTGTTGTAGAAGATTTCAGAATGAAGTCGAAAGAGCAATCCATAGTTTCTTATGGGAAATTATCGAATTCACCTGACGACCGATTAAATGTAGAAATTAACTCCCTTGCTATTGAAGAATTTAGCAGTCTTTTATCCTCAGAAAGAAACTTTGCTGGAACACTTGACCTCAAAGGATATATCACAACTCCAATATCAAATTTCCAGTTTTACGGAGACGCCAAAGTTGGTGATTTTTATGTGAATAACACAGAAGTTGGTACAATTGCATTTAATACAGATTTTGACAGAGCATCCAACAGAGTAAATTTATTAGGAGATTTAATGTTTAGAGGAAATAAAACATTTAAATTTGATGGAAATTATAACCTCAATGAAGTAAATAAAGATAGCATTTTAGATTTTGACTTACGCTTTAATGGAACAGATATTTCCGTCGCTTCCGAGTTTTTAAATCCAGATGTTGTTTCTAAACTTCAAGGGAAATTAAATGGAAATTTAAGCCTGACTGGCTCATTTGCAAAACCTCTGGTTACGGGTGTTATTGACTTCGATGATGGTGTCTTTAACTTGGCGATTTTGGGTTCTGATATTTTCTTTGATGGAGAAATTATTTCAATGCAAGACGGATTCTATATCAACATGATGCCTATTCATGATAAAGAAGGAAATACAGGATTTATAAACGGCTCCTTGGATCATCGTAACTTTAGTAATTTTTTCTTTGAAATCAGTGTCAATCTAGAAGACCATCCGTTTGAACGTATGCCAAATGATAGGTCGCGACCATTGCCTGTCGAGCGGTTCTTAGTTATGGATACAAAGTATGACATCGATGTTCCTTATTACGGAACGGGATACATAACAGGAATGGCGAATATCTCTGGCTATTCAGATAATTTAGCAATAGAATTAAATGCAAAAACGCGCAGAGGAACAAAGTTTGTTTTGCCAATGTATGGACCAACTACCATTGAGGAAGATGGTTTCATCAGATTCAAAAAGGAAAAGCAAGATACCATTGAGTTTATTGAAAACAAGGTGGATTTGACAGGAATTGATTTAAGATTAAATTTTGAAGTTACAGACGATGCCGAAGTGAAAATTGTATTTGATGAAAAAATTGGAGATGAATTAGCAGGAAAGGGAACAGGAAATATTTTTCTTACATTAGACCAATTTAACGAAGTAACAATGGATGGTGTTTTTGAGGTATCAGACGGTTATTATAACTTCGTGTTAGGACCTTATACACAAAAGTTTGTTATCAATCCTGGAGGAACAATTCAGTGGTCTGGTGATCCGTATGATGCGATTTTAGATATCAGTGCATATTATAAAACAATGGCAAATTTATCTGTTGTGATGCCAGATATCCTTGATGGTCAAAAGTCAAATAATGAAGAAATATTCTCTTATCTAAATATTACAGGTGAATTATCTAAACCAATGATAAGTTTTGATATCGACGCACCACGTGCGAAAGAATCGGGTAAAGCAATCATCAACCGAATCAGAAGTGATAAAGATGAGTTAAATCAACAGTTTTTCTCCATTATTATTTCTAAATCTTTTATGCCATTGTCGGGTCAAGGTGGATTAGCAAACCAGTCGAGAGGAGCTTTCTTAGACTTGGCATCTTCACAAATTAATAACTTACTCAATCGATTCACAGATGGGTATAACATGAATGTAAATCTCGAAAATGATGAGTTCTCTGGTCAGTTCTCTGGTGAATTTGGATTGTCAAAAGCATTTTTAGATGACCGACTGTTTGTTTCTGGTTCGTTTGGAGTGGGTACAAGAAAAGTTGATGGAGGAGAAGAAAATGTGCCTAACCAAAATACATTCATTGGGGACGTAAGGGTTGAATATTTACTCAATCAATCTGGGACTTTTAGAATGAATGTATTTAATGAATCCAACAATAACTATTTCATTACACAGGATGAAGGAAGGGGACAATTTACCCAAGGAATCGGTTTGAGTTACAGCGAAGATTTCCACAATTTACGAGATTTCAAGCTGTTCCAACTTATTGCCAATGTTTTCAGAAAAAGAGAAAATTGGGTGCCAATAAATGAAAACAAACAAGATAAAATTCCTGTTCCTGAAAGCGCTTATAATAAATACGGAGTTTTACAGGAGAAATAATCGCATTTTTCAAAGAAATATTTACCTAACAAATCTAGTTCTTCTCCATTATCGCCCGTCTTTCTCCAAATTTCGTTCTTGGTTTATGATTTTTATCAGTTATTTCTATTAAATTTTTATTGCAATTTATTGCAACTTTGCACTTTTATTAATTTCGTCATACTTGCAATATGGAGAGAAAAAAGATTGAATTAATGGCACCTGCGGGTTCTTATGAAGCCATAACCGCGGCAATAAATGCAGGAGCAGATTCTATTTATTTCGGGGTTGAACAACTTAATATGCGCACCAAATCAACACATAACTTCACAATTAATCATTTAGGGGAAATTGCGAAAATGTGCAACGATAACGAATTGAAAAGTTATCTAACACTCAACACAATTATTTATGACCATGATGTTCAGTTAATGAAACGCATCATTGAAGCAGCCAAAGAAAGCAATATTTCTGCAATTATAGCTTCTGATCATGCCGTGATGAACTATTGTAGAAAAGTTGGTGTGCCTGTTCATATCTCAACGCAAACCAATATCACAAACATCGATACAGTCGAGTTTTACTCGGCGTATGCGGATGTAATGGTCTTGTCGCGTGAGTTGAGTTTACTACAAGTTCAAGACATCAACAGAGAAATAGCAAGAAGAGAAATAACTGGTCCTTCTGGTGAATTGGTACGTACAGAAGTATTTGGTCATGGTGCTTTGTGTATGGCTGTTTCTGGAAAATGTTATTTAAGTTTACACACCAATTATTCATCTGCCAATCGAGGAGCTTGCATACAAAATTGTAGAAAAAGCTATATTGTAACCGACAAAGATGATGGGCAAGAATTTGAAGTTGATAACGAATATATCATGTCTGCCAAAGATTTATGTACGATTGATTTCTTAGATAAAGTAGTAGATGCAGGAATTTCTGTTTTAAAGATTGAAGGAAGAGGCAGGAGTGCTGACTATGTGCACGTTACTGTTCAATGTTATCGTGAGGCAATCGATGCTATTACAGAAGGAACTTATACAAAAGAGAGAATCAAACATTGGAAAGATCGATTAAGCACGGTGTTTAACCGAGGTTTTTGGGATGGATATTATCTCGGTAGGAAAATGGGAGAATGGAGTGATGAAGCAGGTTCTAAAGCCACAAAACGCAAGGTGTATATTGGAAAAGGAATGAAATATTACGAAGCAGTTGGCGTAGGAGAGTTTCTCATTGAAGCCCAAGGTTGTGAAGTCGGTGACGAACTCATGATTATTGGTCCAACAACAGGCGTAATAGAAACCATTTTAACAGAAATGCGTGTTGATAACCAAGGAGCGCAGTCAGTAAAACGCGGAACAACCATTACTTTTCCAATTTCTGATAAGGTGCGACCAAGTGATAAACTTTATAAACTTGTCTCTACAAAATGATTCGAGTTTTACAACATCGTCATAAATGTATAGGTTGCAACGCTTGTGTTGAAGCTGATAAATACCGTTGGAGAATTTCTAGAAAAGACGGGAAGAGTACCCTCATTGGCGGAAAAGAAAAAAAAGGTTGGTTCAGCGTTATTGTGGACGATGATGAAGAAGAGGCGTTGGAAGCTGCGAGAGTCCATTGTCCAGTGAATATAATTCGATGGGAGAGGATAGATTGATTTTATAACATGAACTTAAATAAAAATCATGTTAACACATATCAAAGAATCATAACATATCAGAAAATTAATTATGTATTAGTATTTCCTTTTGTTTATACTCCTCATGATTTTTGCAAATTCAGTAACTGAATAAATTTTATCTTCTAAACTAAATGCAGGTGCGGTAATTATCAATTCATCGGGCTTGTACTCTTCAATAAACTCTTCCAATTCTTTTTTTACTTTGTTTTTATCGCCAATAAAACTACATTTCAGCATATTTTTTACTTGAAATTCCTCTTCTTTTGACCAAAACCCTTCCATGGTTTCAATGGGTGGTTGAATTGGTTTGCGTTCATTTCTAAAAAGACCTAAAAACATCCGGTACATGGACGTAGCAATTCTTTCTGCATCTTTATTTGTTTCACCGATTACAATATTAATGGCAATCATTTTATGTGGTTTAAATCCTTTTTTAATCGAATTATTCTCATAAATATCAAGTGCCATTTTCATTTGAGCGGGAGCAAAGTGACTTGCAAAAGCATAAGGTAATCCAACAGTTGACGCCAAATAAGCAGAGTCAGTACTAGAACCTAAAATCCAAATCGGAACTTCTGTGCCTTCACCTGGAATCGCTCGAATCATCGATGAAGCATTATCTTTAGACAAAAATTGTTGTAAATCTCTCAAACGTTCAGGAAATTGAATTGCGTTCTCTCTAAAATTTGGATTGATATAACGCGCCGTCAGTTGATCCGTTCCTGGCGCTCTTCCCAAGCCTAAATCAATTCGATTTGGATACAAGGTTGCGAGCGTTCCAAATTGTTCCGCAATTACTAAAGGAGAATGGTTGGGCAACATCACTCCGCCAGAACCAACACGAATGGTTTTTGTTTTTCCTGCAATATGACCAATCAAAATAGAAGTGGCAGAACTCGCAACTGTAACAGTATTGTGATGCTCTGCAAACCATATTCTGCTGAATCCATTTTCTTCAACAGTTTGAGCTATTTTTACAGAGTTTTTAAACGTTTCTTCTAAAGTGTCGTTTTCACTAACATTCGCTAAATCCAAATAATTAAACGGAATCATTCTTTAATTTTTATTTAATAATTACATCATTGCTTAAACTAACAAGATTCAATCAAAATAGTTTTATAAATTTTTTTCTCTAAATTATCGTAATAAAGCAACTTGAGAAATTTATTTTTTTCAACAAATTAATCCAACAATTGTTAGGAGATAAAAGGGTTCTTTTTAAAAGTCTTATTAAGATTGTTTTTAAATTAGGCAAACCTATTTACAATGGCTTAAAAATTAAGTATATTTGTGCATTCTAAAAAGAGCCTTTAGTATAGATTAAGTCAAAAAATTAAATTTATGAGTTACCCAAAAGCAAAATTTGTAAAAGAGCTTTCAGTGAATGGAAAAACATACAAGTACAGTTCACTTAAAGACCTTGAAGGCGCAGATGTTGAACGCCTACCGTTTAGTATTCGTATCTTACTTGAAAACATCATCAGAAATTATGATGGTTTTAGTGTGACAGATGAACACATTGAAACAATTAAAAGTTGGACACCAGATACTGCAGAAAAAGATATTCCGTACAAACCAGCTCGTGTTTTGATGCAGGATTTTACAGGAGTACCTGCAGTTGTTGACGTGGCATCATTGCGTTCTGAATTTATTCGTCATGGAAAAGATGGAAATAAAATTAACCCCGCAATTCCTGTGGATTTAGTTATTGACCACTCCGTACAAGTAGATTATTACGGGACAGGCTATTCCTACGACAAAAACGTAGAAATGGAGTTTGAAAGAAATAAAGAACGATATGAACTCTTAAAATGGGGACAAAAAAATTTAGATAACTTTACAGTTGTACCTCCAGGAAAAGGAATTTGCCATCAGGTGAATTTAGAATATCTTTCTAAAGGCGTACAAATACGTGATGAATGGTTAATTCCAGATACTTTGGTTGGTACAGACTCACATACGCCAATGGTAAACGGAATTGGCGTTGTTGCGTGGGGAGTTGGTGGAATTGAAGCAGAAGCAGCGATGCTTGGTCAACCTATCTACATCATGATGCCTGAAGTGGTTGGATTAAAATTAACTGGTAAAATTCCAGAAATTTGTACTGCTACCGACTTGGTTTTGTCTATTACACGACTTTTAAGAGATACTGGTGTTGTTGGGAAGTTTGTTGAAGTATTCGGCGACGGATTGTCAAATTTATCTGTAACTGACAGAGCAACAATTTCTAATATGTCTCCAGAGTTTGGATGTACTGTTACTTATTTCCCAATTGACGATAGAACACTCGAGTACATGAAAGGTACCAATCGTTCTAAAGAACAAATTGATGTTGTAGAGGCTTATGCAAAAGAAAACTTATTGTGGAGAACAGGAAATGAAAGGATTGAGTACTCTCAAGTAGTAGAGTTAGATTTATCTACATTAGAACCAACAGTGTCAGGACCAAAACGACCTCAAGATAAAATCTTGGTTAAAGATTTAAGTGATAAGTTTTGCGAAATCCTAAAAAGTGAATTTAACAGAGAATATCAACCAAAAGAAGAAAGAACTGAGTCTGCTTGGCTAAAAGAAGGCGGTTCTGGAACAGAGTTTGTCTTTGGAAAAGTTCCTATGCAAGATAAATCAAATAGCGATGTAGTTGTTGAGAACAACGTTTTAAAATCTGTTCGTATCAAACAAGAAAATAAAGAATTTGTTTTGCATGATGGAAGCATCGTAATTGCTGCAATAACCAGTTGTACAAATACATCAAATCCTGCGGTAATGGTAGGAGCAGGACTTTTAGCAAGAAATGCAGTAAATAAAGGTTTACGCACAAAGTCATGGGTGAAAACTTCTTTGGCTCCTGGTTCTAAAGTTGTAACAAAATATTTACAGCGTTCAGGGTTAAATGTTGATTTAGAAGCATTGCGTTTCCATACTGTTGGATACGGTTGTACTTCTTGTATTGGAAATTCAGGTCCACTTCCTCCTGCGATTGCAACTGCAGTAGATAAAGGAGAATTAATCGCGGCATCTGTACTTTCAGGAAATAGAAACTTTGAAGCAAGGGTTCATCCACAAGTAAAAATGAACTTCTTGATGTCGCCAATGTTAGTAGTTGCATACGCATTGGTTGGAAGAGTAGATATTGACTTAATTAATGAGCCATTAGATTACGATCCTAACGGAAAACCTGTATATTTAAAAGATATTTGGCCATCAAGGGATGAAATTACTAATACCATCAATGAATGTCTTAAAGAAGAAGACTTTGATGAAGTATATAGTTCAATTTTTGAAGGAACAAGTGATTGGGAAGAATTGGAAGTAGATTTGAGTAATGAAGATTATCAATGGAGTGACAATTCTACTTACATCAAAGAAGCTCCGTTTTTCAAAGATATTACAGTCGAAACAAATGAAGTAAAAGATATTAGCGGGGCGAAAGTTCTACTTCACTTAGGGGATTCTGTTACAACAGACCATATTTCTCCAGCAGGCTCTTTTGCAGAAACATCTGCTGCAGGTTCTTATTTGATAAATAATGGAATTCCAAAGGACAGATTTAACTCTTACGGTTCTCGTCGTGGAAATCACGAAGTGATGATGAGAGGAACTTTTGCAAACGTTAGAATTAAAAATAAAATTACTGATAAAGAAGGAGGATACAGTAAATATTTGCCAACTGGTGAAACAGATACTGTATTTGACGTAGCAATGAGATATCAAAAAGATAATACTCCGCTAATCGTTATCGCTGGAAAAGAATATGGTTCAGGTTCTTCTCGTGACTGGGCAGCAAAAGGTACTTATTTATTAGGTGTAAAAGCTGTAATCGCTGAAAGTTTTGAGCGTATCCACAGAAGTAACTTGGTTCAAATGGGGGTCGCTCCATTACAATTTATGGAAGGAGAAACTCCTAAAACATTGGGATTAGATGGTACTGAAACATTCTTTATCTCAGGATTGGCTGAAAACTTAACGCCACACAAGATTTTGGATGTTAAGGCTGTTCACCCAGAAGGAAAAGAAATAAACTTCAAAGTCTTAACAAGAATTGACGCACCAATTGAAGTTGAGTACTACAAGAACGAAGGAATCCTTCAATATGTTCTTAGAGAAAGATTAAAAGAATCTTAAGATTTTAATCTCTAAAAAGTTTAAAGGTTAGTTGAGAAATTACGATGCAATCAAAGTATTTCAAAACTAACCTTTTTTTGGCTTAATTTTTTGAATGTTATGGTAAATTATACCATTTCAATGCTATCCTTGTTTATAACTATCTTCCTTGATTTATAAAGATTTCCAATGGCTTTTTTAAACGACTTCTTACTCATTTCCAACTCACTTCTAATAATTTCAGGGTCTGATTTATCTGTAATATGAATAACGCCATCATTCTTTTTGATATAATCTAAAACTTTTTCTGTAAATAGGTCGAACTTTTCTTCGCTAATTGGAACAAGGGAAATATCCAGTTTACCATCTTCACGGATAAACTCAACGTATCCATCTGTGATTTCGCCAAGATTTAAGTCTTTAATTACCCTGTTATTGAATATCAAACCTGCATACTCTTCATTTACAATAACTTTATAACCCAGTTCTGTTTTACTTGCAATATAGATTTCAACCTTATCACCTTGTTCAATTCCTTTAACTTCATCAGATAATAATTTATTGATTTTAGCTGTTCCAATTAGGCGATTTGTTTGCTCGTCCAGCAATAATGCAACTGTATATGAATTTCCTACTATCATTTTGCTGTTTTGCTCTTTAAACGGAACCAATAAATCTTTCTCTAATCCCCAATCTAAAAAAGCACCGTAATTATTAACATCTTTGACCTTTAAAAAGGCAAATTTATTTAATTCAATGTAGGGAATTTCTGTTGTTGCTACTGGTCTATCTTCAGAGTCATTGTATATAAAAACTTTAACTTCTTGTCCTAATTCTAAATTATCATTTAAATATTTATTAGGCAATAAGACCTCAAAGTCATTGTTGTCAGTTAAATATGCACCAACGCTTGTAAATCGGTCTATTTTTAAAGTTGAATATCGTCCTATGTATGACATGAAGATTAAAAGATTAAAGATTATTCAAAAGTAATCAAATTTTGAAGATACACTTTTATCTTTAGATAAATACTTGACATGAAATTGGGATTATGGTTGGTATCTAAATTGTTCTTTGTAGAAGTTTCTTTTGGCACATCCAACCAAAAACCACCAATCTTAAAAATACAGACTTGACAATAACTGTGAGTTCATTACCAAACAAGGGATGTTCTCATCGTTAGTAATTAAACCTTGTGTAAACCTATCTAATTGAGGGATAAGACTGTTAGAGTAATGCGCAACAGCAATGATGTCACAATTGTTGGTTTTGGCATAACTGATAACTCCTTTTTGGAAATTTTTGTGCTTAATCGTTTCAATAACATGTTCTACGCCATATTCCTCAAACTGTTTGGTGATAAGGTTGATTCTGATTTTTGTTTTTTGAATTAAACCTGAATCGGAGTAATTTTCAACCGCAATATGAATTTTAGCATCAAACATACTGGCGATTTTCATACCGATATTTAAAACTTGTAAACTTTCTTTGGAATATGTAATTGGAATCACAATGTTTTTAATTTGAAAGTTTAAAACGCCATCTTGTACAACTAAAAAAGGTACTTTCGAATTTGTAACAACTTTCATTGCGTATGAGCCAAAGAGTTTTTGCATTCCCTGAGCTCCGTGCGTCCCCATAATGATCAATTGGGCTTTTTCTTGCTCTGCAAATTTAGGGATGGTGTCGAATATACTTCCAACTTCTACAGCTGGTACAACCTCACAATCTCCAACTTTTAAATCTAAGTTGTCGATGATTGTCTGGAGTTTTTCTAGTACTTGAGTTCTCGAATTTTCCTTATCAACAACATGAAGAAGGAAAATCTTGACATTTCTCGATTTAGCTAAAAATAATCCATACTTCAGGGCATTATCTCCAACGTTTGTAAAGTCATGAGGAATAATATAAACAGATTGATCCATAGCAACGCGTCTTTTAGTTCATTCAAATATAATAAATAAATTCATTAATCTGTTATTTAACCTATTCAAGTTTAAACTAGTATCCTTCTTTACATAAATTGTTTTAGCTTCTTTATATTTAACTTGCGTGCGACAAACACTTAATTTATACAAGCAATAACGAAATAATAAAAGAAAATGTTGCTTTTTTCTTTGCTAACATAAAATATTATTGCTAATTTGTTAAACATTTATAAAATTTGATGCAACTTTTCTTTCTACTTAGACGTAATATAAGAAAGGTTTAAAATCTAAGCATTACTACTGATGTAACAAGTTTATGAATAAGCTCTGAATCCAGAGCTTATTTTTTTTGGCATAAATAAACGAAAGCTGGAGGAATATTGATGGCTACATACTTGATTGATACTAATGAAAAAACCTGTTGTAACAACTTTTTTGATTTTAAAGAGTATTGAAACTGAATATAATAACCTTTCTCTTTTAGTGAATTGTTAGCTGCTTCTAAGATGTTAGTTGTTAAATCCTTTTTGAAGTTTGCCAACGGTAATGATGAAATAATAATATCTGCTCCTTCTTTTTCATAATGAGCAAGGTATTCCCTAACTTTCTCTGCGCTGTCGTTGATTATCTTAATATTGTCATATTCTGAAAATTCCTGTTTTAATCTTTCGTAAAAAGGTTTGTGCAGTTCAAACACCAACAAAAGCGAATCTTTGTTAATCTTTTTGTGTAATTGACGCGTAAATACACCTGTTCCCGGACCAAATTCTACAATTACACTACTCTTGCTGAAATCAATATTTTCAAGCATTTTCTTCCTTAAAGCAGGAGAGCTCGGAATAATTGAACCGATCATACTCTTTTCTTTAAAGAATTCTTTAAAAAATGTGCTGTTATTGCGCTTACCCAAAATCTATTATTCGTTTAAAAATACTTTATTACCCATAATCAAGCCCAAAGGTTTTCCTTTAAGGTTTTGACCAATAAAAGGGGAGTTGTTGCTTTTTGATAAATTGCTAAAATCATCAAAAGTCCAATTTTTACTTGGCGTAAATATAGTTAGGTCAGCTTCATTTCCTATTTCAATGTTCGTCTTTTTTTCCCAGTTAATAATTTTTCTGGGTTGATTTGATATCTTATCAATTATTTCAGCGTGATGCTCACTTTCACAGGACAACAAAGTACTGTATAACGTTTGGAGTGTAATATTTCCAAACTTTGCATTGTCAAATTCAATGTCTTTTTTCTCTTTTCGAGTAGGCTGATGGTTAGAAACAATACAATCAATTGTGCCATCTAAAACACCTTCCCAAAGTGCTTTTCTGTCATCTTCTCTACGATAAGGAGGCATCACTTTATGGTTTGAATCAAATCCTAAAACCGCTGCTTCATTAAACAGTAATTGATGTGCATGAACATCGCAAGTTACATTGAATCCTTCATTTTTTGCTTGGCGAATTAATTCAACAGACTTTTTACAAGAAATTCCTGTAAAATGAATTTTTCCATTTGTGTATTCTAATAAACTTAAATCTCTTTGAACCCTAATCGTCTCTGCAATTGTAGGAATAGAATGAAGTCCCGTCTTTAAAGATGCCTCTCCTTCATTGACTTGTCCGTTGATGCTAATGGAATCATCTAGCGGAAATGAAATTACTTTTCCTCCAAAGTTTTCAACGTATAACAGTGCACGCAATAAAATCCCTGACGATAAAAAATGTGTGTTGTCTGTAAATAACTTTACGCCGTTTTTAAACATATCGTACATTTCTGAAAGACTTTCTCCTTTGCATCCTTTGGTTAATGCGCCGAGTGGATAAAGATTTACAATATGATTTTTGCTACTAGAAAGTAAATAGTTTACCTGGCCTTTTGAATCAATTGTAGGTGAAGTTGTTGGAACGACAAAGACATGACCAAATCCACCTGCTGCTGCACAATTCAGTCCCGACTCTATGTCTTCTTCATCTTCAAACCCTGGATCTCTAAAATCTGCTTTTAAATCCATCCAACTTTGTGAAACATACAAATCATCACTTTCAATCACTTGCGCTTCGGCATCGTTAATACTCTCTGATATGGAAGAAATAATACCATTATCAATTAATATATCTCTTTTTTGATTAAAATGAGATGATGCTTTATCAAGAATTGTTGTGTTTTTTAGTAAAACTTTCATACGCTACGCTTTCCAAAATGTTAATATTGCAATTTCACACAAAATGAAACCGATGCATAAAATTAAAAGAATTCTCCATAATTCGGTAGGATTATTGACAGATAATTGATAAATATCTGTAACTGTGTCAATGTCTTTTACATTTATGTTTTGTACACCTAATGAGTTGAAGTAATTTCGGATTTCTTCGGTATTAAAATATTCCATTTCTGATTCAATTCGGTTGAAGTTTAATGCCAATTCTCCTAATTTTTGGTCGTCGCTGATGATGGAATAAATTCCATCTTGAATTGATTGATTATCTATGGAATGACGTATCGATAGGGTTGTGGAACTTGTTGACCTTGAAAACTCTGGAATAAATTCAATTTCACCTTGCTTCAACCGTAAAGAATGGTCACTAGCTAATGATTTTCGTAATACGTAATCATCCGACGAACCGATGGTTAATTGTAATGGTGCTTTTCCTTGACTCATTTCTCCAACTCGTAACAAAAGAGAAGTGAAAAGTGCGGTCTTTCCAAAGTCGTTAAATTCCGAATTAATTGGAGAATAAAGAGCAAAAACGTTCTGAAATTGAGCGTTTTCAACGAAAAAAGGCATTCCGTTTTCGTATTGAATAAGTTGGTTGAAATTTGCATTTGAATAGATGGTTGAAGACAGATATTTTTTTAATGGCGGCATCCTTAATGCTGTGATTTCTTTATCGAACATTCCATTAAAAAAAACATATTCAGTATGAATCTCTCCAATCCTCAATTCTGAAGAAACTGCTTGATTTAACAAAGGCATCTGAAAAGTACTCAACAAGTTGTTGTAAGCATTTTTATCGAAGTTGTGAGGTGGAATAATCAGCAAGTGAGTTCCTTGTTCTACCAACTGCTTGAGCTGTGTATTTATCCCAGAACTTACGCTTTTCACTTCATTTAAAACGATTAAGTCGGTTTTGTTTAATTCTTCTATTTTTAATTGATGAATGGAAGTCTCTTGGACATTATAATAATCATCTGTTTCATAAACTAAACTTGGAAATGGTAAGCTTTCCGTGTCATTGATTATAAGAATATTTATAGACTCTTTGACTTCATAACTGAAATAAAAATGATTGTCGAAATATAAATTTTCATCCAAAACTTCAATTTTCCCCGATTTAACTCCAGTTGATTTGTCTGTGTAATTCAGACTGATTACATTGCTATTATTCGGTTGCAAATCAACCAAGGTTTGACGTTTTGTGTCGCCAATCTCTAGATTAACTTCAACATTAGCTAAAGGTTCGTTGCTTGTGTTATAAATTCGAGCATACAAGGTGTTGTTGACATTCTCACGTTGGAATGGTTGCTCAAACCAAACGGAATCGATGTAAATGTTATGTGTTATCTGCGGATGAAGTTGAAGCAAAGAATAAGAGGATGTTGTGTCGATAATTACCTCGTTATCGTTGAAATTTTGGCTTTGAAAATCAGAAATAACAAAATAATGCAAACCTTTCTTTTGTTCTGTTGATTGTATATGTTCATTGATGCTCGACAAAGGATTTGTGAGTGCTCGATGAATAGGAGAGAGTTGCAAGTCGTCGAGTTTATCCTTGAGTTCTGATTGATTTATAGGACGTAATTCAGCACCATCTAAGTTGTTCGTTACGAAAATGTAGCGCTGTTCTTTTGGATAGTTTTCAATGATTTTTAAAACGGTTTCTTTCGCTTGATTTAGTAAATCTCCATTGTTGCCTTTTGCAGCCATTGAAAACGAATTGTCCAAATAAATTGGAATAACATTCCCGAGAGAGTCGTTTTTGCTCGTATCCGGAAAATAAGGTTGCGCAAAAGCAAAAATTAAGGAAGCAAAAGCCAAAATTCGGCATGCTAAAATAAGGTATTGTCTTAAATTTCTTGTTGAGTTTGATTCTTTTTCAACCTTTTTTATAAACAGAAGGCTAGGGAAATAAACCCGTTTGTATCTTCTAAAATTAAAAAGATGGATAATAATTGGAATAGCCAATAGAAATAAAAAATAAAGTATATTTGGATGCAAAAACTTCATTGTTTCAAAAGTACTGGTTTTCCCTTAACTTTTCCATATTATTTCTTAAAAATCAAGTCCCCTCATTAAACTTGCTCCTGAAGAAACCATAATAATTCCAGCAATGAAACTAATTCCAATTGCAAAAATCATATAAAGAACCATTGTTTTCCAAAATTTATAGTGGTTTTCGGCAAAAGATTCCATGTTGAATTGTGTGTTTTCCAAATTAGTTGCTGCCCTTAATAGAATGAGAGATATATAGATAAAAACTCCATAAATTGCTAAATATAAGATTCCAATCATTGGCGTCATAAATAGAACAAAAATTCCACCTAAAAGTCCAAGTGAAGAAACTACTATCCCAAGAATAGCAATGGTTTTCATCCAGCCTGATGACTTCTCTAAATTCATCTTTGTCTTGGTTGATAAGTGCGTGTTAACCTTATCTTCAAATTGTGTTTCATCTAAATTTTCCATAATAGTTGTTTTGTTTTATTAAAACCATAGAAAGTATAAAAGTACCCTCTATGGTTTTAGATTTGTTTTATATTTATTTTTCTGTTATTTCTATCTTTTCAATTTTGTCACCTACTCTGATTTCATCAATAACTTCTAAACCTTCGATTACTTTTCCAAAACATGTGTGAACACCGTCCAAGTGAGATGTGTTATTGCGACTATGACAAACAAAAAACTGAGAACCACCCGTGTTTTTACCGGCGTGCGCCATAGATAAAACGCCTCTGTCGTGATATTGATTTTCAGCATCCGTTTCGCAATTAATAGAATATCCTGGTCCGCCAGTTCCATTACCAATTGGGCAACCTCCTTGAATTACGAAGTCTGGAATCACTCGGTGCCAAGTTAGTCCATCGTAATAACCTTCCTTTGCCAATTTTACAAAGTTCTTTACAGTTATGGGAGTCTCTTTCTCATACAACTCGATGGTCATATCTCCTTTGTTTGTTTTAATAATTCCTTTCATTGTTTTTTCTGTAAAGATAAGGATTTACTTATAAAATTTTAACGATGATAAATAAATGATTTTAAAAAAGTGTATAATCTCATTCACCGAGCAACTTAGGATATTCAATAGACTTTATTTGAAAGTAATAATTTAAATTTTAAAACTTAAAAACAAATACTCACTATCTTTGTATTATTACATTTATCGTTTCATAAAAGTATAATATGCATAAATTAATAGTTAACAGAAGAGATACACAGTTTTTTAGCAATTTAGCGAATGATATCAATGATAATCAGGAAAAATTAATCAATTTTATTCAAGAACCAATTTCTATCAGTAGTTTTAAAAATCAGCTTGCTATTAAAAAGAAGCATTATTCAGCAGAAAACAGAAAAGTTTTAACAGATGTACTTAAAAATCAACTTTCGCCATACTTAAATTATGAAAAGGTAAAGAAAAACATTGATTTATTACTGCAAGAAAATACATTTACAGTAACATCAGGACACCAATTAAATATGTATGGCGGTCCTTTGTATCTAATTTATAAAATCATCGATTCCATTCGTTTAGCCGAGAAATTAAATGAAAGATATAATGACTTTAATTTTGTTCCCATTTTTTGGATGGCGACGGAAGATCATGATTTTGAAGAAATTAATCACTTGCATTTGTTTCGGGATACTTTCACTTGGAACACACCACAAAAAGGTCCTGTTGGAAGATTCAAATTAGATGATATTCATGAGTTTAAAGTTTCTATTTTAGATAAATTCCAAAACGATAAGGAGTTTAGAGATTATCTTGATAAATTTTATAAAACCGACAACCTTGCAACTGCAACAACTCAATTTCTAATGGATTTAGTTGGAAAATATGGTGTTATAATCATCGATGCAGATAATAGAGAGCTAAAATCTCTATTTCAACCTTTTATGAAAAAGGAGATTGAAACACAATTTTCAGAAGTAGAAATAGAAAAACAAACAAAACTATTAGAAAACGCAGGATATCATGGTCAAGCGTATGCACGTCCAATTAATCTGTTTTATATAAAAAATCAATTAAGAGAAAGGATTATCCTATTAGAAAATGGAAACTTTGAAATTGACTCTAATGAAATTAACAAAGTGGATTTATTGAAAGAACTCAATGATTTTCCGGAAAGATTTTCTCCCAATGTAGTGTTGAGACCTTTGTATCAAGAGGTTGTTTTACCAAATTTATGTTACCTAGGCGGAGGAGGAGAGATGGCTTATTGGCTTCAATTAAAATTAATGTTTGAAAAAGCTGGTGTTCCTTATCCACTAATAAAAGTAAGAAATTCACTTCAGTGGATAGACAAACCTACTGCTAAAAAGATTAAAAAGTTAAACCTTGACTATTTAGACATCTTTAAATCAATTCACGAACTAAAAAAAGATTTTGTTTTAAATAACGCTCAAGAAGTCTTAGATTTTGATTTACTAGATGAAAAAGCAAAACAATTAACTGATGAAATCGAAAAAGTCATATCTAATTTAGATGAAGGAATGATGGGATATGCGAAAAGTGAAATTACGCGTATAGACAAGCAAATTGAAGGCATTAAGCAAAAAATGGTAAGACACGAAAAGAAACAAAGCGAAGATGCAATGAATCAAATTGACAATATTTATAATCGTATGTTTCCAAACGATGGTTTGCAAGAAAGACATGAGAATATGCTGCCATATTTATGCCAATACAACAATGGAGAATATATAGATATTCTCTATAATTTAATTGATAATCCGTTTGAAACAGGATTGATTGTCTATGTTGAGGAGTAATTTTACTCTATGTCAATAAGTGTCAAGTCTAAACTTTCTTGATAATCCCAATCGTAACACTTTGTGTCATCCGATTCGCAATAAATAGCTTTTAAATTATCTGCATTAACGACTAACAATGTTTTACTATTCGCTAGCGTATATTCCGCTGTAACAGAGTATTTTTCACCTTCTTGTAGATAATATGACTTATGTGTGTTGAAGGTAGTAAATTGATCAATCAATTCTCCTGTGTCTGCATCTCCAAGATATAACTTAACTCTTACTGGTTCATTAGATGGACTTTTTGAAATGACTAAATTCAAAATCATGTGACTTGGTTTGGCAGTATAACATATAAAATTAGTTGTTATATTACATTCCGTTACTTTTGTGTTGCAAGAAAAAAGGCTGATTATTCCGATGAATAAAAATATATGTATTAACGTTTTCATGAATTTTTAGTATTTTACAATGTTTTTTTAATGATCGGCTGTATTTTGTCGATTAAATATAAAGCTAACTTTAAAATCTACCATATGTTCTGGAATATAACCAGGATTGATGTTGTAATACGCGTAACCCAAAGAAATTCTTATTATATCAGCAGGTTGGATAGATACACCCGCTCCTGGAATAAATAAAAATTTTCCTTTTCTAAAATTATTCAATCCTTTATGAATAGACCAATAATACCCAGGTTTTGCCATTATGTAGAGTCCGTATTTACCATTATTTCTATCACGTATAAAGTTAAACCGTTTTTCTAAGTTTAAAGAAATTATTTGTCCTTTTTCCTTTACTTTATAGTAATATCCATCAGAAACCTCATAAACAGCATTTGCAGCAGAAGGACTCCATAAAAGATTCACGTATGCACTTAAATCCAGCCCATCATCCTCATATCCCAAGCCGACATCCATGATACCATATTTAAAGTTCTGTGTTAGAAAACCAACTTCAAGACCAAATCCAGGATTAACATACATGGCTTGGAATGGATTTGTTAGCTGTGAATAAGAATAGTTATTAATCCAAAAAATTAATCCTAAAAGGATGAGTGATTTTTTAAACAAAGAAAAATAATGTTTCTGTATTTGTTGTTTCATTTATATATAAAATTGATAGAGTTCGAAATCCTACAAAACTCTTTTTTTTGCTAAATTATTAAAAAATAAATCATAATTTATAGAATTAAACAAAATTAATTTCCTACTTTTGCAATCGTGTTAAAGAAACACAAGTACATAATAATCATTTATAAGCAATATTGGAATGTATTTAACATCAGAAAAAAAACAAGAAATCTTCAAACAGTACGGTAAATCTGAAAAAGATACTGGCTCTTTGGAAGGACAAATCGCTTTGTTCACATTTAGAGTTAAGCATTTAACAGGGCATTTAAAAAACAATCCTAAGGATACAGGAACTAAACGTGCTCTTCAGGCTTTGGTAGGAAGAAGAAGAAAATATTTAGATCACCTTAAGAAAAAAGATATTACACGTTACCGTGAAATTATCAAAGAATTAGAACTAAGAAGATAAACTTAGGTCAAAATATTTACAAAAAAGGGGGGGCAGTCGAAGAGATTCGGAGTTCCCCTTTTTTATTAAATTTTAAACATTTTAAACATAGAAAATAAAATAAATATGAATATAGGAATAAAAAAGTCCATCACAATTGGCGGAAAAGAAATCTCTGTAGAAACGGGGAAACTTGCAAAACAAGCAGACGGGTCAGTTGTGTTACAAATGGGCGGAACGGTTTTATTAGCTACCGTAGTATCAGCAAAAGAAGCTAAAGAAGGAATAGATTTCCTTCCATTAACAGTAGATTATCGTGAAAAATTTGCCGGATCAGGACGATTCCCAGGCGGATTCTTGCGAAGAGAAGGAAGACCTTCAGATTATGAAATCTTAACAATGCGCTTAGTAGATAGAGCGTTAAGACCATTGTTTCCAGATGATTATCATGCGGATACTCAAGTGATGATTCAGATGTTAGCATACGATGAAGAAAATCAACCAGATGCATTGGCAGGTTTTGCAGCATCAGCAGCAATCTCAGTTTCAGATATTCCATTTAATGGACCAATGTCAGAAGTAAGAATTGCTCGAATTGATGGCGAATTCATTATCAATCCTACAAAAACTGAAATAGAAAACGCAGATATGGATTTGATGATTGCAGGTTCTATGGATGATATTGTTATGATTGAAGGTGAAACATCAGAAGTTCAAGAATCTGATTTGGTTGAGGCAATTAAAACTGCACACGATGCTATCAAAAAACAATGTCAATTCCAATTAGATTTAGCGGCTCAAGTACCAACTTCATCACCAAAACGTGAATATTCTCATGAAAATAATGATGAAGAACTGAAAAACAAAATTCACGAAGCTACTTATGCAAAGTGTAAAGCAATTGCTGTTCAAGGATTGGCAGACAAACATAAACGTCAAGAATTATTCGGAGCAGTTGAAGAAGAAGTGAAAGCATTGTTTTCTGAAGAAGAGTTGGACGAAAAAGGTGACATGATTCATCGTTACTTCCATGATTCAATGAAAGAAGCAGTTCGAGATACCATGCTTAATGACCGAGTTCGTTTGGATGGAAGAGCGTTCGACGAAATTCGTCCAATTTGGATAGAAACAGATTACTTACCTGGTGTTCATGGTTCGGCCGTATTTACACGTGGTGAAACACAGTCTTTGACAACATTGACTTTGGGAGGGAAAACAGACGAACAAATGATTGATGACGCAACTTATCAAGGTACTGAAAACTTTCTTTTACATTATAACTTCCCACCTTACAGCACTGGTGAAGCAAGACCAATTCGCGGGGTTTCTCGTAGAGAAGTAGGACATGGAAATCTTGCACTTAGGGCGTTGAAATATGTTATTCCAGAGGAAAACCCTTATACCATTCGTTTGGTTTCTGAAATTTTAGAGTCAAACGGTTCATCTTCAATGGCAACAGTTTGTGCTGGAACATTGGCATTAATGGACGGTGGAATTCAAATCAAAGCACCTGTTTCAGGAATTGCTATGGGATTGGTCATGAATGCAGAAGGTAAATATGCGATTCTTTCTGATATCTTAGGAGATGAAGACCATTTGGGAGATATGGATTTTAAAATCACGGGAACTGCAAATGGAATTACAGCTTGTCAGATGGATATTAAAGTAAATGGTTTACCATATAACGTACTTATTGAAGCATTGGAGCAAGCAAAAGCAGGACGTTTACATATTTTAGGTAAAATCACTGAAGCAATGCCGGCGCCTCGCCCAGAACTTAAGCCAAGTGCTCCAAGAATGGAAATGTTTAGGGTACCAAATGATATGATTGGTGCAATTATAGGACCTGGAGGAAAAATTATCCAACAAATTCAAAAAGATTCTGGAGCAACAATTTCTATTGAGGAAGATGAAAAAACAGGAGAAGGAATTGTACAGATTTTAGCAAAAAGTGCTGAAGTAATGGGAATTGCATCAAAAGCTATTAGATCAATCGCATTCCCTCCACAAGTTGAAGAAGGAGAGATTTATGAAGGAAAGATTAAATCTGTTCAGGCTTACGGAGTTTTTGTTGAAATCCTCCCAGGAACAGATGGGCTTATCCATATTTCTGAATTTGCCCATGAAAGAATTGTAAAAATGGAAGATGCTGCAAAAGAAGGTGATATTGTTAAATTCAAAGTTATAGGGAGAGATCCAAAATCAAAAAAATGGAAACTTTCTAGAAAAGCTCTTATAGAAAAACCTGTTCAAGAAAAACAATAGATTTCTACAAAAAAAAACAATAACTTCAAAGCCGTCAGTAAAAATGACGGCTTTTTTCTTTAATTATTTCTATGTTTATTCTATATTTGCCTATATAATCATGGTTATGAAATACTTTTGTACACTTTTCATATTTTTATTTTTTTCGTCTGGATTCATTTTCTCCCAAGATGTGCATTTTTCGATGATGAAATTTTCTCCTTTAACAGTAAATCCCTCATTGGCAGGTCTTCAAGGAAAGTATAATACAAACGTCAATTTCAGAAGTCAATGGAACAGCGTAGCAGATCCTTTTACAACGATGGGTGCCTCTTTTGACACACACTTTTTTGGTAATCACGATAAAGGATTTCTAGCGGCTGGCGTAAATTTCTTCTACGACATTGCAGGAAATATGAAGATGACGACTTCAAACGCAAATCTTTCCTTAGCATACCATATTAGAATGAACAACACAAACACAATTGGTTTGGGGCTTCAAGGTGGATATGCAAGTAGGGGATTAAGAAGTGGAAATGGCATGTTTGCAAGTCAATACGATGGCACAGGATTCAACACTGCAATATCTAGCGGAGAAAGTTTTATCGGAACAAATAACAACTTCTTCGATACAGGCGCAGGAATCGTTTATAGTCATGATTCTTATGATGAAACTTCATTTAGTTCAAGGGGCTTTAAATTGTTGATTGGGTTTAGTACTTATCACCTTACAAAACCAAATTATAGCTATTTACAAGGTGGAAAAGACGATTTGAACATGCGTTTTGTCGGATTTGCAGAGTCTGAGTTTATGCTCGGAAAATCCAATTGGGGACTGATGCCAGCAGTGTATTACCAAAGGCAAGGTAATTTCCAAGAAATTTATGTGGGAACTTATATTAAATATAACATCGTAAACTCTACAAGAATTACTAGTTTTAGAGATAGACTTTATATCGCATACGGTCCTTTTTATAGATTTGGGGATGCTTTTGTAAACAAACTTTTAATCGATTATAAAGGTTTCGCTTTAGGTTTTGCTTATGATATTAATCTTTCTTCATTAACTACAGCAAGTAAAGGAAGAGGTGGCTTTGAAATCATGTTTAGGTATGTTTTGACAGAATCAGCTGAAAGACCGAGGATAAACTAAAGTTAACTGAAGTAATTAAGATTTTACGTACCAACGATATCTTGGCTTAAACTTTTCTTAATTTACCGTTTTCGATTACTACAATTCCTTCATCTAACATCCAAATTGCAATATTCTCTATCAGTTGCGGAGAGGTATTTTTGATTACATTTTGTAACTCTAATATCGAGTATTTTTTTTCATCTAATAAATCTGCAATAATTACCCTTAACTCTTTAATCGAGTGATTGCTTTTCTCTTCTGCAAGGCAGATGTCGCACTTTCCACATTTATCGCCTTTTTGACCAAAATAGCGAAGTAAAAGTATGGAACGACATTCTGGTTTTTGAAGAAATTCCTGCATTTTAGAAAGTTTTTCAAAAGCAACATCTTTTCTCGTTTTGTAAATAGACGGATTTATCGTCATATAATCATCTGGTAAACGTTCATGTAAAAGCGTAACTTGAGGGAGGTTAGAGCGCCAATTGATATCTGCCAATCCTTGGCTTTCCAAAGTTCCCAAATCTTTTATTAATTTTTCAATAGGAATATTTAGGCGTTTAGCAATTTGCTCTTCACTAATTTCCCTATGAAAATCGAAAATACCAGAAAAACTACGCGAAAGCAATGAAATTAAATTGTCAAAACGCTCGTTTTTTATCTGAAAATCATACAAGGTTTTATTTTGTACGATAAACTTTAATTTTGTAGGATGGAAAGTTGCCTCATTCAATAAAATAGAGTTGTTTAACTCAAGAATTTTTAAGGCGTTGTATGTTTCTATCAAATCGAAATCATACTTTTTTATAAACTCCCTGATGTTTAACGAATAAGATTCATTCTCGCCTGAACCAATGGCAATGTTCAAATGATTACACAGCGCGCGATAGACAATCTTGATAAAATCAATTGGAGGAAACTGTTTTTCAACACGTTGTTGCATGGAAACCAAATCAACACCCGTGTAAAAAGCCATGTTTCGTGAGTTCTTTCCATCTCTTCCTGCTCGACCCGCTTCCTGAAAGTAAGCCTCTATATTGTCTGGGACTTCGTAATGCAAAACGAATCGAACATCTGGTTTGTCAATTCCCATTCCAAAGGCATTTGTGGCAATCATTATTTTTATTCGATTACCTAACCAAGCATCCAACTTCTCTTCTCTCTCTTTTCCTGTTAATCCACCATGGTAAATCCCAGCCGAGAAATTATGGGCGAGTAACAATTTAGCCACTTCCTTGGTAGAGCGTCTTGTTTGACAATAAATAATTCCTGAAAGTCCTGCGAATTTTTGACAAGCCTTAAGAATCCCATTTCCTTTATTTTTGACATGATAGACTTCGTATGAAATATTTTCTCTTGCAAAGTTTCCTTCAAAGTATTGAACATCTTTGAGTTTTAAAAATTCAATTATATCCTCTTTTACCTGTTCTGTTGCCGTTGCTGTTACGGCAATCATGGGAACATTTGGGTGAATTTCTCTCAATTTGTAGATTTCCAGATAAGGCGGGCGAAAATCGTGTCCCCATTGAGAAATACAATGTGCTTCGTCAATCGCAATTAACCCAACATTCATTTGAGAAAATCGTGTAATAAAGATTTCAGTTTTTAACCTTTCTGGTGAAACATATAGAAATTTCATGTCACCATATTTGGCGTTGTCAAGCGTAATGTCAATTTCCCTTCGCGTCATGTCAGAAGTTATCGCAGCTGCATTAATCCCTCGGTCTTTTAACCCTTTTACTTGGTCTTGCATAAGCGCGATAAGCGGAGAAACAACAATACAAATTCCATCCCTCACCATTCCTGGAACTTGAAAACAGATTGATTTGCCACCACCAGTTGGCAACAAGGCAAAAGTATCTCGACCAGCTACTGCGCTTTCTACAATATCTGTTTGCTGCGAACGAAAAGAATCAAAGCCCCAATATTTCTTTAAAATATCTAATGCTGACATACTGTTTGGTAAGATAATAAAAAATAAATTGAAAGCTAAAAGTAAGTAAAATTAACCAAATTTAACCATGATAATATTAGTATTTATACAATAAAATCAATATATTCGCAATCAATTATAAAAAATTATGGAAGTAACAAATTATAGTATAAACAAGAAGTTAGTAGAGAAAAGTAGATTGAGTGAAATTGACATGGACAATGTGAAATTCGGTAGGGTTTTTACAGATCACATGTTGATTATGGACTTCATCGATGGAGAATGGAAAATACCTGAGATTGTTCCTTTTGGGAACCTTACTTTCCATCCTGCTTTACTTTCGATTCATTATGGGCAATCCATTTTTGAAGGAATGAAAGCATATCGAACTGAAGCAGGGAAACCAGTTTTATTTCGCCCCGACTTAAATGCCAAACGTTTTGCATACTCCGCAAAAAGAATGGATATGCCAGAAATATCACCAGAATTATTCACATTCTGTGTGAAAGAATTTGTTTCTCAAGATAAGGAATGGGTTCCTGAAAAAGAAGGTGATTCATTATACATTCGTCCTTTTATGTTTGCTACGGATTCATATATTGGAATTAAATCATCAGAGACATACCGCTTTATGATTATTGCAAGCCTTGCTGTCTCTGGAGGCGTGTATTACAGTGCTGATTTAAAGGTTAAAATCGAAGAGAAATACGTGAGAGCAGCGGAAGGTGGTGTTGGCTCAGTAAAAGCCGCAGGAAATTATGGCGCTTCGTTATACCCAGAAAGAAAAGCCAAAGAAGAAGGATATAATCAAATCATTTGGACGGATGCAAAATCACACGAATACGTGGAAGAAGCGGGAACAATGAACCTCCTTTTTGTAAAAGATGGCGTTCTAATAACGCCTTCTGAAGAAACAGATACAATTTTACATGGAACAACAAAAAGAGCTGTAATTGATGTTGCAAAAAGTTGGGGTGTAAAAGTTGAAGAAAGAAAAATTAGTGTAAAAGAAGTTATTGAAGGTCTTGAAAATGGCTCTATCTCAGAGGCATTTGGAGCAGGAACAGCTGCAACGATTGCGCCAATTACAGAAATAGGATTTCGGTCAAATCATTATAAGTTAGATCCTGAAAACAGGACTTTTTCAAAGAAGGTGTTAAAAACACTCAACGATATCAAGTTTGGAAGAATAAAAGATGAGAATAATTGGCTCTTTTATGTATAATTATAACAGCTAAGATTGAAGTAGTAATACCAAAAATGTACGTCTTAATATAAATAGCAGACTTTTAAAAACCGAGGAAAATTCATCAGAGAATTTAGTTTGAGTTTTAAAAATAAAGAAGCGTTTCTCAGCTTTAAAACATTTTACTTTTTTGAGTTGTTTTAACATTAAAATCTTAACATCTTTCCCAAAAAAATATTCAATTAACATAACGAAGTTTATATATTTGATTTTACAATGAGAAAATATGTCTTTTTTATGATATTGATTTTTATCTTGTATAGCTGTGGTGTTAATATGGGAACAAGAATTGATATTGATAACCTCAATGTTTTTTTCTTGGAGGGGGTTCAAAAAGAAAAAGCCATTGCATTTGCTAATTATTGGAAAGATAACGGATTTATCGGAGAAAGAAAACAAGTGATTCAACTTGAAAACGATAACAACGTAATTCTTGTTAAACTTATAGAAAGAGATTTTTTTTACGATGAACCAATTACCATCGAAGAAGAAATGCTCCTTCAAAATTTAGAAAGAGATTTGGAAAGGAAAGTTTTTCAACAAGGAGTTGAAATAGTAATTACTGACAATACTTTTAGACCCATAGAAAAAAGAAACCCATGAAAATATCAGGTTCTATATATTCGGATAAAAAACGAACGCTAAAAGAAACAGTGAGAGATCTTGAGGTACATCAAGTTGATATGCTCCATGTTGACTGTAATGATGATATATCGGTGTTTGAAGATATTGCAAAAATTAGAAGTTGGTGCAATTCGCCAATTGACTTACACATCATCACCGAAACGCCTGAAAAGTACTTCGAGTTATTAAAAGAAAATCCTGTTGAATATGTAACATTTCAGTACGAAAACTTGAAAGAAAGATTATTCATTCCAAAGGATATTCCTGGTCAAAAGGGATTAGCTATCACTACACCTACGCCCGTAGATGTTTTTAAGTATTATGAAGATTTCGATTTTATCCTTATCATGGCGACAATTCCGGGACAAAGTGGGGGGACCTTTGATTCGCATAATTTCCGTAAAATTAGAGAGTTTCAGAAGATGTATCCAGAAAAAAATGTACATGTTGATGGTGGTGTGAACGGAGAAGTTTCTTTTATTTTAAGAAATATGGGTGTCCATTCATCTGTTTCTGGTAGTTTCTTATTTAAAGGCGCTAGTATTGGTCAGGCATTGATGGATTTGACAAAAAGAAACCTTCAATCTCAATTTAAAGTGAGGGATTTTATGATTCCTTTGGATGAATGTCCGCATCTGCAATTGGACGACTTAGATTTAAGAACAATTTTAGAATCCATAGACAAAGGGAAGCAAGGATTAACGTTGGTTTTAGATGGAAGCAAGTTTGTTGGAATCGTTTCTAACGCTGATGTAAGAAAGGTTTTGATTAAGCATTTTGATAATTTAAAGGATGTCAATCCTGAATCATTAATCAATAAAAAACCAATCACTGTCATGGCTTCGGCTAATGTTGATGAGATGCTGAAGATTGTAAGACAGCAAAGTTTTCCAATAATGTATATGCCTGTTGTGAATAATGAACAAGAAGTAGAGGGAATTGTTAGCTTTATAAATTTAATTAAAGGTGAAATATGATAGTTAAACTAAAGTCTGGTTTTTCAACTGAAGAAATTGGAACATTGGCAGAAAAAACAAAGTCTTTTGCTATAAAATTTAAGGATAAGGATTATTTAATTTCCTCTTCATCAGTAAAGGAACTACCAGAAGAACTTCAAGGGAAAGAAGTTGATATATGGGTTTTTAATAATGATATGCAATTGTCATCGCGTGATTTTTATCATGAAACCAGGGAAATAAAAATTGGTGATATCACGATTGGAGGAAATACCAAAAATACAATCTTGATTGGTGGTCCTTGTTCTGTTGAATCGCTTGAGCAGATTCAACAAAGTGCAGAACTGCTAAAATCTCTAAATTTAACAACATTAAGGGGTGGTTGTTACAAGCCAAGAACAAGTCCTTACAGTTTTCAAGGGTTGGGATTAGACGGATTAAAACTGTTGGCGCAAATGCGAGAAGAACATGGCTTAAAAATCATTACCGAAGCCAGAGATGCAACGCATATTGAGGAAGTTATTGAATACGCTGATATCATTCAAGTTGGTGCCAAAGCGATGTATGACCAAGGAATTTTAAGAGCTTGTGCAAAAACCCATAAGCCTGTGCTTATTAAGAGAGGATTTGGCTCAACATTGCAAGAGTTTGTACAAGCTGCAGAGTTTGTTCTTGCTGGTGGAAATGAAAATGTAATCCTTTGTGAAAGAGGAATTAGAACTTTTGAAACAAATACCCGTTTTACGTTTGATTTAACGGGAGTTGCTTATTTACAAGAATATACAAACCTGCCGATTATTCTGGATCCGAGTCATGCCTTAGGTGCGCGATATGGAATAGAAAAATTATCTAAAGCTTGTGTTGCAATGGGGATTGATGGCTTGTTGATTGAAGCACATCCGAATCCATCTGTGGCAAAATCAGATGCGGCACAGCAATTAACACACGAACAGTTTAGAAAACTGAAAACTGCCATTGAACCTGTAGCTAATAGTGTTGGATATAAAATTGTTTAAAAAATGGAATTATTAGAATTAAACCTGAAAGCTATAATTGAAAGAAAAGGAGGAGATTTTTCTCAATTTTTAGCTGAAAATAATGTAAAAAAAGTAAACGACTTAAAGTTAAGTGATATTGAGCTTTTTTGTGCAAGAGAAGATATTCAGCTGGATAATCTTCTGTTGTATAATCACAATATTGACAGATCAAGATTAAAAAATATAAAGTTCATCATTTTAGATGTTGATGGCGTTATGACTGACGGCGGAATGAATTATACCCAAAAAGGTGATGAAATTAAAAATTACAATACAAAAGACGGAAGGGGGATACTAGAAGCAGGGAAGTTGGGCGTTCAGTTTGGAATTATTTCATCTGGACATACGATGGAATTAATAAAAAGAAGAGCCGATGTTTTAAAAATTGACAACTTTTATGTTGGAAAGGAACCCAAATTAAAAGTTTTAGATATGTGGTGTGAGCGGATGGACATTAAACTATCTGAAATGGCAATCATTGGAGATGACCTTAACGACCTTGAAGTAATGAAACATGTAGGATTCTCTGCTGCACCTGCTGATGCGGTTCCTGTGATTAAAAAACAAGCAGATTTGATATTACAAAAAAGGGGAGGAGAAGGCTGTGTAAGAGAGTTTATTGATTATTATTTACTTGATAAACCGCTTACAAAATAATAAGCATAAAGTTAAATTAGGTGGAAGCGAGTTATTTCTCTTTCACTAATTTCTTCTTTGCTTCTTTCTTCGTTTCTTCTTTTTCAAGAAACTCTTTGTTAACACCCAGTTGTTCTAAAGCGTCATCAAAAGAACTATTTTTCATTCGTTCTTCCTTTTCTTTCCATCTGGGTTTTTTTTCTATAGCTAAACACATGGCTTTTAGTTTTTATTGTATATATAGTTATAACAAATATAGTTCCAAAGTTATAAATAATACGTAAAATCAGCTCAAAAGGTTGCATTTCCTTGTTGTCATTGTTAAATGTTATTGGTGTGCGGGGGTGTTTGTTTGCAAGTTAGATGCTTAGATAGAAATAGATAAAGTACAACCTTCTTGGATTTTAAGTATGAAAGTTTAGACTTTAGGAAGGATTAACGGAGAAATTAATCTATTCTATGAATTCAGTTTTATATTTTTATCACCGCAGAGATGTAATGTATGCAAAGGCCTTTATCTGTGGTCTTCGAGGTTATATTTTTCACTTTATTTTTCGTTGAACTTCAATACAGAGTTAATATCAACCCCAATCTAATCAACTTGTATAATCATAACCGCCAATTGCTCGTTCAACCCATTAATCGGAGTGGCAGTATATGTGTGATTATCAAAAACACGTTTTATTGCTTTTTTTGTTGTTATCAACTCTTGATCTGTATCTGAAAATTGGGTATCTTCATCTTTTTTGTTCGTGCTGAGGATGATGTTCGCAGTCTCGTGATTTACAATCATAATTCTCTCAACATCATACATTTTTACGGCTTGTAAGATGTATTGATTCACTTGATTCATATTGTTAATCATCATTTCACTTCGCACAGAAAAAGCAAGAGATTGAGATAAATCCTTAATGTGATTGGCGTTTATCTCCTTGATTTCAGCATCATACATTTCTTTCAAACTTGCAATTTCTTTTTCATAATGAGAAATGGTTTGTTTTTTCCCAAAATATCCCCAAGCTAATGATACAATAAGAAGTAACAGCAAAAAGAGTTTCATAAAATGTCTCTTCCAAAAAGGCTGTTTCTCCTCAGGAAAATTGCTTTCAGTTTTTTCTGTTTTTTCAGAACTTCCCACCTTACTGGTGTTTTCCCCGTTTTTAGTATTTTCAGTCTGTTCCATTAGTCTATTTTTTTAAGGGTGATACTTTTTTTAGGTAATTCTAAATGTAGTGTAAGATTGTCTATTTTATAAGAAGGATTTAACCTTAAAATACTTAAAATTTCATTTTCAATATCCGATGCTTCATTGCAATACATTCTGGTTGTTGCGAGCTTAGAAAATAAAATTTGGTCGTAATTAAAACTGATTCCTCCGTTAATTTGGTTGCAACCACCATTTCCACCTACTTTTCCTTCTTTTAGGTTAAATTCTAGCGTTGGAAGACCATTCGAAAATATAGATTCATCTAATTTTTTTCCGTTTAATTCTTGTACAACCCAAATGTCATTGAGCTGTTGTGAACCTTGATAGTTTCCGCAACCCTCATAGTCAATCTCGTTCTTTGTGCCGTTCTTTCTAAGCATGATATTGATGATTTTTCCTTCATTACTTTCACAATCTACAACATCAATTAAAATTTTTAGTTCGTATTCTTTAGATTGACTAGAAATACTCACAACATTTGTTCCAGCTGTAACATTTTTGGTGAGATTTTCAGTTAAAATTGAAATTCCTCGATTTTTGTCAACGAAAGCAATACCTTCTTTATAATTTATAAATACAGACCAACTTCCATCACTTCCTTTGGCAATAAAATCTGATACAAAAGGCAATTCTTCTTTTTTCATATCATCTATTTTTCTGGCTTGTTCCACCTTTGGTGTTGTGTACTTTTGATTTGTTGTTGATTCTTTTGGTGCTCCACAACTTGATGTAAAAAAGAGGGTTCCAAACAAAAATAGCATATGTATTAATCTGTTATTCATAATATTTTGTATTTCTAAAAATTATTATTTTGAGATTAAATGTAATCTTTTTTATCAATATTCAACCATTCAAGAGCAGAATTTGTAAAAATATCTTCTTTTATTTGATTGGATAAATCGCTTTCTTCAATAAAACTTCCAATCGTTAAATCACCCAATGGGAAGGGATAATCAGAGCCTAAACAAATCTTTTTACTCCCTTGAATATCTAAAATATATTTCAGCGCATCAATGTCGTGTGTAATACAATCGACCCAAAATTTACCTAAATATTCTCTTGGGTTTCTTTTGTTATCAATCGCTACCAAATCGGGTCTGCAATTAAATCCATGCTCAATTCTACCAATGGTTGCGAAAAATGAACCGCCAGCATGACAAAAACATACCCTTAAATTGGGTAACCTTTCAAATACTCCACCAAAAATCATGGAACAAACAGCACGTGAAGTTTCAGCAGGCATAGAAACCAACCACGGAAGCCAATATTTTTGTATTTCATCAAAGCCCATCATGTTCCACGGATGAATTAATACAGCCATCCCCAATCTTTCACATGCTTCAAAAATAGGGAAGAAGCGTTCTTCATTTAAGTTTAAGCCTTGAATGTTGCTCCCAATTTGAATCCCTTTCATCCCAAGTTTATGAATGCGTTCTAATTCTTGAATGGCTAAATCTGTATCTTGCATAGGAATTGTACCTAATCCGATATAGTTTTTTGGATATCTTACAGTCAAGTCAATAATGTGGTCATTCAAAAATTCACTAACTTGAAGACCATCATTCGGTTTTGCCCAGTATGAAAACATTACAGGAACTGTACATACTACTTGAACTTGCGTGTTAAATTCTTTATATTCTTCAATGCGGATATCTGCGTCCCAACAGTTGGGTTCAATCGTTCTGAAAAACTCATGTCCCTTTATCATGTCTCTTTTTTCATCATCCCTTTCTTTTAGGTAAATAAAATCTCCATATCCGAATTTATCTGTCCATCTTGGTAGTTTTGCAGGTAAAATATGTGTGTGTGTATCTATTTTAAGCATTTTATATTGTTTGTTTAATAAGTGCCTAATTTAGTAATTTTATGTGTTATTTCAACTGTTGGATGAATATTATTCATTTTTCTTAATGTCCTTCTTTAGAATCATTCTAAAAAACTGATATTAATCAGAAAATGGATTTAACTATTAAGGTATTTGAATACTTCTATATAAAAATTTAATCTTTGTACTGATATTAATTAAAACATGAAGATGTGGAAGAAACTAAAAATATAATAAACGTACAAGATATTGAACCCATGATGCGTCACCAAACAATTTTCGATACCTTTGAAGATTTAGAAGAAGGTGAATGCTTGGTGATTCATAACAATCACGACCCGCAGCCTGTATTTTATCAAATGATGGATTTTTACGGAGATATGTTTACGTGGGAATACCTTCAAAGAGGCCCACAATGGTGGGATGTAAAAGTTACAAAAGTGAGTACAAAGGAGATTACATTAAAGCCTGGGGAAAAAATGATTGATGTCCCTAAGATTACAGACCATTCACTAAAACATCAAACCATTTTTGATGCTTTTACGGCATTAAGTAAGGGCGAGTCATTTATTATTCACAACGATCATGATCCAAAGCCTGTTTTTTATCAATTACAAGGGATGCATGGCGACACCTTTACATGGGAGTACATCAATCAAGGTCCTCAATGGTTTGATATCCGCGTTACAAAAACAGTTGACAAAGAGAGTGACAAAAATTTTGCAGAAAATGACGAATTAGTTATCGACGTACCTTCTTTGGAACCAAGGTTAAAACACGAAACAATTTTTAATGCGTATAATAATTTAAAAGAAGGTGGTTCTTTTATTATTCATAACGATCACGACCCAAAACCTGTCTATTTTCAATTAAAAGCGCTAAATCAAACCGATATTTTTGATTGGGAATATCTACAAAATGGTCCTGAATGGTTTGATATTCGGGTTACAAAAATTGAATCTGGAGCAAAACCTGAAGGTCCAATCTCTGTCAATGAATTCGGAGAGGCAGTAATTGATATTCCAGCAATTCATAATCATCAATTGAAACACGAAACGATTTTTAAGGTATTTGAACATTTAAAACCTAGTCAATCTTTGATTATTCACAACGATCATGACCCATTGCCAGTGCGTTTTCAATTGAAACAAATGTATGGAGATGTGTTTACTTGGGAATATATTGAAGAAGGACCACAATGGTGGGATATTCGTGTAACGTTAACGGCGACAAATCAACCAAATGAAAACTTAGAAGGAGATGAGATTGTTATCGACGTTCCTTCGATTGAGCCACATAGTGCAAAGCACGAGAGAATTTTTGAAATTTTTAATCAATTAAATACAGGAGAATCATTCATCATCCATAATGATCATGACCCGAAGCCAGTGTTTTACCAATTACAAGGTATGCACGGCGATATTTTTACCTGGGAATATCTGGATCAGGGTCCTGAAGTTTGGAACATTAGAATAACTATGGTAGGAACAGAAAAACAAGAAACAGTAGGTGAAATTGTAAAAGACGATTTCAACAAAGCAGAAATCTTTAAAAAATATGGTATAGATTTTTGTTGTAATGGACAAAAAACAGTGCGCGAAGCATGTAATGAATTGGGAATCGACCACAAAGAGGTTGAAAAAGAATTAAGCAAAGTTTCAGGAAACATCACAAGTTCAAATAACTTGAATTATGATGATTGGAATTTGGATTTCTTGGCTGATTACATTGTAAATACGCATCATAGCTATGTGAAAAAGAATTTGCCTGAAATTAAAAAGTATTCAGCAAAAGTAACACAAGTCCACGGGGCACATCACCCAGAACTCGCAACAATCAATGAATTGGTAGAGCAAATGGCAGCAGAGTTTTATGCGCACATGGACGAAGAGGAAAACTTGTTGTTCCCAATCATTAAAAAATTGGTAAAAGCAAAAAATGAAGAGTTAGAAGTTGAGAATCCACAAGGACTTAGCTTTGAAGCAATCATTGATAAGCATGAAGAAGAACATGAAAATGTTGGTTATGCATTGCGAGAAATAAGAAAATTAAGTAATCATTACGAATTGCCTTCTGACGCATGTGCTAGTTATACTCTTCTATTTAAAATGTTGGAAGAATTTGAAGGTGACACTTTTATGCACATTCATTTAGAAAACAATATTTTGTTTATCAAAGCGATAGAGTTAGAAAAAGAATTGACCCAATAAGTTTGGTTTACAAGAGGGTTGTCTTAAAAAATATACTTTAGGAAACCCTCTTTTTTCATTCAAATGCGTTTATATTATGGAAAATTAAAGAGAATGGTCATCAATTCAAAAACAAAAATCGCTAAAATAATCAAGGAAAATCCTGATGCTATACAAGCAATTGTAAAGTTAAGTCCCGACTTCAAACGTTTATTGAATCCGGTTCTCCGCCGACTTGTTGCGGGAAGAACGAGTATTTCTATGGCTGCAAAGATGGGAAAAGTTACGGTAGAAGATTTCTTTAATGCTTTGGAGCCTTTGGGATTTGAAATTGATAGAGAAAAAACAGATGAAGAAACTGAGATTGAAAACAAACCATTGCCACAATTTCTAGCTTCGCGAAGTACAGCGCAGATTATTGAGTTTGACGTGCGACAAATGATTGCAGATGGTGGCGATCCGCTAAAACAGATTCAGTTGAAAGTAAGAAAACTAAATGCAGGTGAAGCTTTATTAATTATTACAGATTTTGACCCTGTTCCTTTGGTAAAATTATTGGGAAATCAAGGATTTGAATGTCATCAAGAATTTGTGGATGCGGATACAATTAAAACATATTTTTATAATCCTCAGCAAAAAGAAGGAGAACAACAAGCGATTCAAGTTGAAGGGAACATATCCTCATCAGATGATTTTGATACTATTGTAAAATCGTTTGAAGGTAAAATGCAAGAAATTGACGTAAGACATTTGGAAATGCCAGGTCCCATGATGACAATTTTAGAAACATTAGAAGATTTACCAGATGACAAAGCGCTTTATGTTAATCATAAAAAAGTTCCTGTGTTTCTGTTATCAGAATTAAAAGATAGTGGATATGACTATCGCATAAAAGAAGTTCAAGAAGGAGAGACTTATTTAATTATTTTTAAGATTTAAAATTAAATGGCGGTTATAGGAATAGGAGCGATGCAACAAACGACAAACCATAAATTGGTATTGCCTTTTTATGCGTATGCGTCAATCTTTATTGTTGTGGCTTCATTGATTTTGTTTTTTAATACCGATGTAGCAAGTAAAAACTTTTACAATCAACATACACTTTCTATTGTTCATTCAATGGCGTTGGGTTGGGGCACAATGATGATTTTCGGAGCTTCTTATCAATTGCTTCCCGTACTTATTGAAGGAGAAATTTATAGCGATTTTATAGGTTTTTTGACTTTCGGATTTACAGGAATTGGGATTCCTATTTTGATTTATGGCTTTTATGTTTTTGACTACGACCTATTTTTGCCAATCGGTGCAATTTTGATTAATATAGGAATCATTACCTATCTTTTAAACGTTTTTTTAAGCTCATTTTCAAGCAAAAGAAGAAACATTCATGCTTGGTATATTATCATCGCAACTGTTTGGTTATTAACAACAACGATTTATGGACTTTTACTCGTTTTTAATTTTAGCTACGATATTTTTCCAAAAGATTCTTGGAATTATTTAACTGTTCATGCTCATTTGGGACTCATTGGCTGGTTTTTATTGCTTGTTATCGGTGTTGGTTCGCGCTTAATCCCTATGTTCTTAATATCAAAATACGAGAATTTAACTATGCTTCGAAGTATATTGATATTAATTAACGCAGCCCTGATTCTATTTTTGCTTATTTTCTTCTATTCGGATAATCAACTACTTTATCTTATTCCCGTAGCAATCGGTTTGATTGGTGTAATTTTGTTTGGTATATTCATCAAAAAATCTCATAAAGTAAGAATTCGTAAGCGTGTTGATCAACAAGTAAACACTTCATTAATTTCTGTTGTGATGATGTTGATTCCAGTCATCATTGTTTTGTTGGTTTTATCCATTTTGCCAATCAGTCGATTCCAAAACATTGCCATTTTATATGGATTTACCATACTTTTTGGGTGGATTACAGCAATGATATTTGGAATGACATACAAGACACTCCCTTTTATTGTCTGGAATAAAGTATATAAAGATGTTGCTGTAAAAGGTAGAACACTTACTCCAAAAGATTTATTCAGTGATAAAATTTACGGCTATATGCTTAAAATTTATTTGCTGGGTTTTGTGGTATTTATTATAGGCATAATCGTCTCAATAGAATATATATTAAAAATTGGAGCATTCTTTCTTTTAGTGGCGGCAATTTTATACCTTTATAATACAAGTTTAACAATTTTACATAAACCGAAAAAATCATGAGTTTACCAGGAGGAGATATAATGGCAACTACAAACGACTTAGAGCTCGGAGAAAAAGCATTAGAGGGACTTTACGATGTGGATGACCCAGAAGTAGGATTAAATGTAGTTGATTTAGGATTGATTTATCATTTATCGTTTGATGAGGATAAGAAATTCTTAAAAATAACGATGACATTTACAACACAATTTTGTCCCATGGGAGACACAATTACGTCTGATGTTACAAATGTGATTAACGCTACATTTCCTGATTGGGAATTAGTGATAGACCTTACGTTTGACCCACCTTGGGACGTATCAATGATTTCACATAAAGGTAAACAATTTTTAGGTCAATATTAACAAGTGTAATTTTGATAAGTCAAACAAGTAAAATAGCAATTAAAGCAACTGTTTATCTTTCTTCTCAAAGTGCTGAAAATAAAAAAGCAAGTATTGATGAAGTAGCAGAGAACATTCAAGCCAGCAAGCATACTGTTGCCAAAACCTTACAAAAATTAGTAAAAGCTGGGATAATTAATAGTGTAAAAGGTCCTTATGGAGGATTTTTTATTGATGAAAAGCAGTTAAAAACACCCATTTACAATCTTGTAAATGTCATTGAAGGAGATTCGAATTTTACGAGGTGTGGCATGGGCATGACAAAATGTTCAGAAAAAAATCCTTGTCCGCTACATGATGATTACAAGCCCATAAAAGATTTAATGCTAAAGCTGTTTAAAGAAAAAAGAATTGAAGATTTGAGTGAACCCGTATTGAGTGGAATTGCTTTTTTAAGTCATTAATTTTTTGTGAAATAAAAAAGACTACTTTTTTTAAATAAAGTAGTCTTAAAACAACAACAAACTAAACCACCGCTTTTAAGTTGCGGGAAACTTCAGTATTATTTCAAATAGATAATATCTCCTTTACTTAGAGCAATATCTGCATTACTTAAGTTGTTTTTCTTTAGAAGTACATCTAACTTAATTCCATATTTCTGTGAAAGCGACCAAAGGTTTTCTTCAGCTTCGATTCTGATTTTTTCTATATCTGTATTGGCTTTTCTATTTTTATTCATGATATACACAATATCACCTTCTTTAAGAATATCTTGATGCGGAGGGAAGTTATTATATTTATGTAATTGTTTTAAGTTTAAACTAAATTCCTTCGCGATTTGATAGAATGTATCATTTCCAGTAGCGATAACATATTTCGTCCTGTTTTTATCTGTATAAACTTTGTGAATTTCTTTAGCAATTACCTCTTCACTTTGTGTTGGAAGATTTATTGTAGGATTTTTCTCATCTTTAGAAGTTTTGCTTTCAATCATTACGATTTGTTCAACCCCAAATTGATCATATTGATTCAAATCGTATTTTTGAATTATATCAATCAACAGATTGGCATATTTAGGGTTTGTAGCATATCCAGCTTTTTTAAGTCCTTTTGCCCAAGATTTATAATCTGTGATTTCTAAATCAAAAAGAAACGCATAACGAGAACGGTTTGAGAGAAATTCACTGTGGTCTTTATATGATTCAGCAGCATTTTTATACTTTCTAAAACATTCATTTATTGCATCATCATCTTGATAAAATTTCTTTCCTGTCCAATCATGACATTTAATACCGAAGTGATTATTTGCCCTTGTTGCCAACATAGAATTACCAGAACCACTTTCTAAAATTCCTTGTGCCAAAGTTATACTTGCAGGAATTCTATACTCTACCATTTGAAAAATAGCAACATCTTTCCACTTTTCAACATACTCACTGGGCGTGCTTTTGTTTTTTTGTGCAAAACCATTAAAACTGAGGGTAATTGCACCAATTATTAAGAATATTCGACTCATGTTTGTTGTTTTGTTAACACTTATTACGTGAATTGTTAACAATTGTTTCAAAAATTGTTGAAAACTCTAAAAATTTTTATTGAAAACTCTCGGTTTGAAGTAGTTTTCTTTGAAAAGAGAGGCATCCCCTTCTTTCGATTAGGATTAAAAACGAGAGTTTTTGTCAAATTTTGAGTATCATTGGAGACTATTAAATGTAGATTGTATATAGTATATATAAGGAAATTCAAAAATTTAGAAATCTAATAGTGAAATTACAACAGTATATTCAAGGTTAAGAGTAAAAACTATTAAATGCTTCGTTTAAAGATTTTTTGTTTAAATTTGAACTTATGCTTCGAACTAAAAGTTATATTAAAGATAGCTACGGCTTCGAGTGGCTAAACCGTTATGTACAATTATAAAACCACATAATGAAAAAACTATTAACATTTTTAGTTACGACATCGGCGATAGCAGTTTTCGGACAAACAGAGAAAAAACAAGAACCTACTGACTTTATACCAAAAGGCTATGTTGTTTTTGAGGAAATCAGCGGAGATTTGAATAAAGACGGAATTGAAGATTGTATTTTTATCATAAAAGGAACTGACTCCAATCAAATCATTACAGATGATTATCGTGGACAGTTAGACCGTAATCGAAGAGGGATTATTATCTTATTCAAGGGTAGCGACCATTATGAATTGGCTTTAAAAAATTATGACTGTTTTTCATCTGAACACGAAGACGGTGGCGTTTATTATGCCCCAGAATTATCTGTTACAATTGATAATGGAAACTTGTATATCCATTATGGTCACGGCAGATATGGTTACTGGAAATATTCATTCAGATTTCAAAACTCAGATTTTGAGTTAATAGGTTATGATGAAGGTTATAGAAGCAATTTCGATTCTGATTGGGTTACTTTTGACGAAGAAAGCCTTAACTTTTTAAGTAAAAAGAAATTGATAAAAGAAGTAATCAAAGTATCATCTGACGGTAAAGAAACGTATAAAAAAACTTGGAAAAATTTATCTGTAAATAAACTTATCAAATTATCTGAAGTTAAAAATTTTGACGAACTTGAAGTGATGGATGAAGTAACGTTGTCAAGTAGCAACGAAAAAGAGAGAATTGAAAAAAAACTTTGGGAAAACAATGGTGAATGGAACATTGTTCAAGAAGATGTGATAAAAATAAGCTCGAATGGAGAAAAATACAACAGCACGACTTATAACAAAGGAGCTATGATTTTCACAAAGGATGGGAATGGATTTTTAACTGAACTTAGTGAAAGTAACCCAGATATAATAGATACACTAGAATTTACCTATACAATCACACAAGATAAACTTATTATTTCTCATGAATATGATTCACAAATGTATGAAATGGAATGGAATAAAAATAAAATGATTCTTACATGGCATACAAGCTGGAAGGATTTCGTAAATAATGAATATGTCGATGTAAAGTACACGACCGTGACTAAATTAGAAAAGAAATAGGTCTTACAGGACACTATCCCGTAAAGTGTGTAAATTATTTTAAGGGAGTATCCTATAAACTGTGTAAGTTATTAAAAAGGGGTTAAACGGTTTTTAGTGTTAAATGTCTTTCTTTCTTTTCTGGATAAATATCAGCAATTGTCATTACAATTCCTGTTTCTTCAACTCCACCAAACTCTGGATTGATAGCCGTTCCAAAAGAACGCATTGTGGGCGACATGTGCATATAAACATTCATGAGCGGTGGAATATGCTCTCCATTTTGTCGTGCAAACTGATTGAGTACTTTATATCCGTCTTCAAAATCAAGTCCTTTTAATAGCTTTTCAAATTTCTTCTCGTCATAATTTTGAACCAATGGATGTTTTGACACAGCCAGTTTGTCTGGATCAGGAAAGTAATAATTTAAGAAATATAAGATAAAATCCCTAGTTTCTTCATGATAATCGGGGTACATCGTTACTTTTCCGAAAAAGTATTTCAACTTTGGATTTAATAAAACTAAACTTCCGAGTCCGTCCCAAATATTGTCTAAAGAATACAACCCTTTTCTCGGATTATAAGAAGGTTGATACATGGGTTGAACCCAACTTCTGCCTAATTCTATTGTATAAGGTAGATATTCTGAAATGAATTTTTTTGAAAAATTAAAATAGTGGGAGGTACTCATGGGTATAAAATCATCTTCGTTATCTGGGAGGATATTCCAACATTTTATAAATCGCATTCCACCAATTAATTCTTCATCTTCTGGATTCCAAACAATTAATTGGTCGTATGAGTTTTCACACGTATCAAATTCGTCGATGTCAATTTCCAATCCTGTTCCACCACCTGAATCTCTAAAAGACAACTCTCTTAACCTACCAATTTCACGCATTAAATTGGGTGAATTATGATGGTTTACGATATAAATCTCATTATCTCCCTTTCGTGTTCCTCGAACAAACCTTTCACTTGTTAGTTCAGATTTTAATAAATCACGATCTACAGCATCTATAATCTTTTCTTTTTTTGCCATTCTCCTTTACTTCAATAACTTATATCAATCTCTCATTTGATAAACCTTCTTCTTAACATATTCCGCCCATTCACTGTCTTTTTTAGAATCGTTGAGCATATCGATAGAAATAGGCTCGCCAAATTTAATGATTATTGTTTTATTATTTTGTTTGTATAGTTCATTAACGAGATAAAGCATTTCAATGTTCGCTTTGATTCCCAATTTCTTTCTAATTGTATATAAATTATAGAAGAAATTTGATAATCTCCCATCAATATATGTAGGAATAATCGTTTTGTTGTACTTTTTTGCCCTCGTTATAAATGTCTTTTTCCATTCTAAGTCAATGATTTCACCGTTGATTTTTCGGCTGACCAATCCGGCAGGAAATAAGCACAACAAATCATCTTTTGAAAATGCTTCATCGACCATTTTAAGGGATTTCGATGCGTTTCCTCCCAATTTATTAACACCCACAAATAAAGGACGTAGATTTTCAAGGTGCATCAAAACATCATTTACGATAAATTTCATATCGGCTCGCCTTTCATGAACAACAGTAACCAAAGCCATTGCGTCCATTCCGCCCCAAGGATGATTCATCGCAATGATTGTACCGCCTGCTTTTGGAATGTTTTCGAGTCCTTCGTGAAGAACCGTAATGTTAAACTTTTCCATTACAGACAAGCAAAACTCAATGGGTGAATCATTTCGATTCGCATTAATAAACTCATTTACATCATCTTCGTGGAGTATTTTTTGAAGATAACGCACAAGAAATTTAAACTTTAGAAGTCCTGGCTTTCTTTCTTTAATAAGTTTTTTAACGTCAATTATTTTTTGTTGACCTTCCATGGTTTATTTACTTTTGTATATCCATGCACCTTTAGAAACTTCATTTATTTTATTCAAATTGTTTAATGCCTCTTGTTGTGTCGCATAACTTCCGCCAGACACATAATATAATCCATTATATTTCCCAATCATTTTACAATTGAGCCCTTTTTCTGATTCTTCCCTAACTTTTTTGTCAGCATTTGCTTCTTCACTAAAAACACCAACAATTACGTGGTACTTATTTTGTGAGTCGAAATTACTTGCTTGAATCTCTGGTTTTTCAGTAATGTCAACATTTTCAATAACTTCTTCAGGTGCAGCATCTGCATAATCGTCTTCTGTATAATCAGATTCTTCACTTGGTAAATCAACTAAATCTTCATCTAAATGTACTTCATCATCGGCAGACTCAGTTATTTCAGCATCAATAATTTCCGACTCTTCGGTAACTTTTGAAAACTCTTCAATTGTTTTGTTAACTTCAGTATCAAAAATTGAGAAACCCATATATTTCTCAAATTCGTTTGGTTTAAGAAAAGCATAAATTATTCCTCCAATAATTAGAAAAATAATAAGTAAGAGAATCCAAAAAACAGGATTTTGTTTTTGCGTTTTTCGTACTTTCTCTTTTTCTGAGGTTACAGGTTTGACTTCTTCTTTCGTTGCATCAACTACTTTTTTAGAATCTTCTTTTTTCTTTTCCTCTTTTTCAGGTTTAATATAAACATTTTCTTTCTTGACTTCCTTTTCTTCAACTTTTTTCTTTGAAGTTTTTAGCTTTTTATCAGCTGATTTTTCTTTTGTGCTATCAGGCGTATCACTTTGAGATTCTTCTGTTGTTATTTCTGACTTTTTACTAACATCTTCTTTGGTTTTTTTGTCCTCTTTTTCAATGTCAGCTTTGATTTTGGTAATAATTTCAGGCTCTTTGTCTTCACTTTTATGATTTCCAGATACAAGATTTCCTACAAAAACATAGTCACCTGATTCATTTTTACTAAATTCTCCCAATTGGTAGATAGAATAAGACTCACCTTTGTCTAGCTGCGATTTGAGATTTCTAACAAATTTAGCGATTGAATTTTTGGCTTCTTGCACATCCATATTAGACTCTTTCACAAGTAAATCTGTTAGTTTTCCATCGTCAAAAGTTAGATATTGTTGAAACATCAACTCTCCTGTATCTTCATCAGATATCGTAATAGCTCCAAAATCGGGCAAAATAACCTTCGAATATAGTTGTAGTAATTGTTTAATAAATTTATCCATAGCGTTATTTATATGAGTATAAAATATAAAAATAAGAAATTTTATCTAAAAACCTCACTGAATTTAAAAGACTGATTGAGCCGGATTCCTTTTTCAGTTCGCTTAACTGTACAACATTCATTCTCTATATCATGTTCTAGAAACAAAATATAGTTGTTATCAGCAGCTTTTTCAAGAAATTTACTTTTCTCGTCAATCGTAACCAAAGGTCGGATATCATAACCCATCACATACGGCAAAGGAATGTGTCCAACCGAAGGCAATAAATCGGCCACAAAAACAAGTGTTTTTCCTTGATATTGAATGTGCGGAATCATTTGATTTTCAGTGTGTCCATCGGCAAAAAGCACATCAATATTGCTAAAAACGTCTTTTATAAATGAATTTGTCTTGTTTATAAATTTCAATTGCCCAGATTCTTGAATAGGTAAAATATTTTCAGCCAAGAATGAAGCTCTTTCTTTAGGATTTGGGTTGATTGCCCAGTTCCAATGATTTTCTGTACTCCAATAAGTTGCATTTTTAAATACAGGTTCCAAACGGTTTTCTCCAACTCTTTTAACGGCGCCACCAACATGGTCAAAATGTAAATGGGTTAAAAACACATCCGTGATGTCATCAGGGGAGAAGCCCAATTTATTTAAATTCTTAATGAGTGAATCGTCTCCAAATAAATAATAATGAGAAAAGAATTTTTCACTTTGTTTATCACCAATTCCTGTATCAATCAGCATTAACCTATTTCCATCTTCAATTAACATTGTCCGCATTGCCCAACTACATAGATTGTTTTCATCAGCTGGATTTGTTTTTGACCACAAAGTTTTAGGGACAATTCCGAACATTGCGCCACCATCTAATTTAAAATTTCCAGTATTTAGAGGATATATTTTCATGATAAAGAAGAATTTTTAAAACAAAAAGGCACTGTTTAGTGCCTTTTGTTAGATTAAAATTATATTTAATTATCGTTTGTCAATAGGAACATAATTTCTTTCATTTTTACCGATGTAAATTTGACGAGGTCTTCCAATTGGTTCCTTATTATCACGCATTTCTTTCCATTGTGCAATCCAACCAGGTAATCTACCCAATGCAAACATTACTGTAAACATATCGGTTGGAATATTTAATGCTTTGTAAATGATTCCAGAATAGAAATCTACGTTTGGATATAATTTCCTTTGAATGAAATAGTCATCTTCAAGCGCAATTTGTTCAAGTTTTTTAGCCAAAGCCAAAGCGGGGTCATTAATTCCAAGTTGATTTAAAACAGAATCTGCAGCTGTTTTAATAATTTTTGCTCTCGGGTCGAAGTTTTTATAAACCCTATGACCAAATCCCATCAATCTAAATGAATCATTTTTGTCTTTTGCTTTTGCAACCCATTTATCAATATCTCCGCCATCAGCCTGAATTTTATCTAGCATTTCTACAACTGCTTGATTGGCACCTCCGTGAAGTGGTCCCCAAAGCGCAGAAATACCAGCTGCCACAGATGCATATAAGTTTGTATCAGCAGAGCCTACCATTCTTACCGTTGAAGTCGAACAGTTTTGTTCGTGGTCAACGTGAAGAATCAACAATTTATTAAGTGCAGAGACTACAATCGGATCAGGCGTATAATCCTCAGTTGGCATTGCAAACATCATGTGTAGGAAGTTTTCAATGTAATTCAAATTATTTTGAGGATAAATAAATGGATGTCTCACAGAATTTTTATATGCCATTGCAGCAAGCGTAGGCAACTTAGCAATCAATCTGATAATTGTTAAATCAATTGCTTCTTTTCCTCTATTTGGATCGTGAGATTCTGGGTAAAAAGTAGATAAACTCATTACCATCGATGCTAAAATTCCCATCGGGTGTGCTTTTGAAGGATATGCTTCATAAAAATGCTTCATATCTTCGTGTACCAATGTATGTCTTGTTATACTGTCTTTAAAAGTATTTAACTCGCTTTGTGTTGGTAATTCACCATAGATTGTTAAATAAACAACTTCTACAAATGAGGCTTGTTCTGCTAATTGCTCTATGGGATAACCTCTGTATCGAAGAATCCCTTTTTCACCATCTAAAAAAGTAATTGCACTTGATGTACTTCCTGTATTTTTATATCCAGGGTCTAACGTAATCAAACCTGTGGAAGCTCTAAGGGCATTAATATCCAAACCTTTTTCATTTTCGGTTCCAGTTACAACGGGAATTTCATAAATTTTCCCATCGAATTCTAATTTAGCAATCTCACTCATCTTATTTTTTAAAAGTTAGTTAATATTTTACTTGAAATTTGTGTTTTCGTTTTTCGGTTGCCTAATATATACATTTAATCAGGATTAATCCTAATTCAGAACAAAAAAAAATAAAAAAATAAAAAATTCGTGTAGAATGATATGAAAATAAATGTTTTTTTGATGAACTTATTTTTGATTTGAATACGTAGTCACCAATTCTTTAGCAAACTTTTGGATAATTTGGACATCTTCCTCTGAAGAAACTTCTGCTTCAATTTTTATGGTTTCTGCACCTTTTTTAGCACCTAATTCGATAAATAATGTTGCAAAATCATCGGCTGATTTGCAGAAATATCCATAATCTTCCTCTCCAGAGCCAAAAACACCAAATATTTTGCCTTTTAAATCAAGATTTTTCATGTCGTCAAAAAAAGGATTCATTTCATCAGGTAACTCGCCCTCTCGTCCCCAAGTATAAGTCCCAATAACACAAATATCATATTTCAAAAATTCGGATGCATCTATTTGGGTACATTCAAATCGTTCTACTTTTACATTCAAATCTTCTAATTCTTGATGAAGAACTTCAGAGATTCCTTCTGTATTTCCTGTTAAACTCGCATAAACGATTAGAGCCTTCATATCTATAAGTTTTTCAACGTATAATTAAATAGCATTCTATAAAGATGATTACGAGTGTTTCCACCGTAAATCCCATGATTTTTATTGGGATAAATAAACATCTCGAAGTCTTTGTCGGCTTTTGTTAATGCACTAATCATTTCCATTGTATTTTGCACATGAACGTTGTCATCTCCACTGCCGTGAATAATTAAATATTTTCCTTCTAACAACTCAACAAAATTAATAGGGGAGTTGTCGTCATACCCGTTCGGATTCTCCTGTGGTGTTCGCATAAAACGCTCTGTGTAAATGTTGTCATAATATCTCCAGTTTGTAACTGGAGCAACTGCAATTGCCATGGAGAAATGTTCTGCACCTTTGGTGATGCAAAGTGAAGCCATGTAGCCACCATAACTCCAGCCCATAATCCCAATGCGATTCTCATCTACAAAGTCCCAAGTTTTTACTTGTTTTGCCACAGCAATCAGGTCTTCTGTTTCTAATTTACCTAATTGCATATACGTTGATTTTTTGAATTTTTCACCGCGGTACATGGTTCCCCTGGGATCAACGCTCATCACGATATAACCATTTTGAGCCAATAATTGATGATATGGTCCATTTCCTCCGTCCCATGAATCTTTTACAGTATTGTTTCCCGGACCGCCATATACATAAAAATAAACGGGATATTTCTTTGATTTATCAAAGTTTGGGGGATATAAAATCCATCCATTTAAATCTGTTTCTGCTCCTTGTAAAGTTATAAACTCCTTTTTCTGAAAATTATACTCTTCTATCGCAAATTGTAAAAAATCATTTTCTTCTAACGTTTCAATCAAGTCTCCATTGGCTTTGTGCAACGTATAAATTTGCGGTGTATTGATATTCGACCAACGATTTACGAAATATTTCATACCAGTTGAAAAAGTTGGGTCGTTGGTGCCATCTTTTGAACTCGAGATTCTTGTTTTCTCTGTCCCATCAAATCGAATAGAATAGAGCGAACTATACATTGGCCCTTCCTCTGAAGAAATATAATACAACAACCTTCTTTCTTCATCAATTCCCTTAAATTCAATGACATCCCAATTTCCTTTGGTAACTTGTTCTGTTGACCCGTCTATACCTATAATATATATATGATTAAATCCATCTTTTCCACTTGTTCGAATGAAATGTTTTCCATCCTTAAAAAAATCGAGGTTATCATCAATATCTAAATAGGCTTCATCGGTTTCTTCATAAATAATTTTTGGATTTATTTTTTTCGATGTTACATCAATCCAATGATACTTGATATGATTTTGATGGCGATTCAACGTAATTGCCATTAATTTATCTTCTGTTTGTGAAAACTTAATTCGTGGGATGTATTCAAATTCACCCAAATTAACTTCTTTTGATTTTCCATTTTTTACCGTTGCAACAAATAGAGAAACCTTAGAATTATCCTCGCCAGTCTTTGGATATTTAAACGTATATGTTTCTGGATATAAATCGTAATAATACATCATCGAAAAATCCTTCACATTGCTTTCATTAAATTTAAGGTAGGAGATGTATTCGCTATTGGGAGACCAATCGTATGCTTTTGTAATGGCAAACTCTTCTTCATAAACCCAATCGGTTGTTCCGTTAATGATTTTGTTTTTCGCTCCGTCTTTCGTTATTTGTTTTACCTTGCCAGTTGCGATTTCTTTTACATAAATATTGTTTTTATAAATATAGGCAACTTTTTTTCCGTCAGGCGAATACGAGGCCAGCATTTGCGGACTCCTTTCACTATCTAAGGGCTCAAGTTTTTCTGTATTCAAATCATAGAGGAAATAATCAGCATAAAAGCTTCTTCTGTATTTTTGAACAACGTTTGTGACTAACAACACTTTAGATTCATCCTCGTTAAACTCATATTCAGAAACATTCAGGTCTTTTCCGTTATAGACAAGATTTTTACCATCCAAAATAAGTTCGCCATCTTTGTAAAAATCACTAAATGAATACTTAAAGATTGATTTTTTGCCATTTAAAAGTGAGAATTTTGAATAATGTTCACCATCATTCATTGAACGAAAACCAGAAACGCCACTTCCGTAAAATTCGTACTCTTTCCAAATCTTTTCAACAGTTAAGTTGGCATGAAGTTGCTCCTCTTGGGAATTGATAAGAAATGGATTGAAATATAATAAAAGTAAGGAGAGCAAGCATATTTTTATCATGAGAGTTGTTTTGATAACGAATATAAAAAAAATAGTTGAGATACAAAGAATCTTAATAAATTCTTAATAACTTTTTAAGGTTATACAATTCGAATGTATTACTTTTGCATTATAAAGCATAAAATTAAAAATTAGTATGAAAAAAAATTTACTATTTGGTGGTTTGTTCTTCTTTTTATCTGTTAATATACAAGCACAAGATTGTCAAGAACTATTTATATCTGAATATCTTGAAGGATTTAGTAATAACAAAGCATTAGAAATTTATAATCCAACTGATAATTGGGTTGATTTAAGCAATTACTTTATTGTTCGGTTCAGTAATGGAAATGCATCACCAACCATTCAAAGCGCGCAACAATTAAGAGGTTCTATAGGACCAAAAAGTGTACAAGTTGGAGTGTTAGACAAAAGAGATCCACTTGGTACTGGTCAAAATGCTCCAGTTTGGGATGATTTGGCTATTAAAGCAGATGAATGGTACAGTCCAGTTTATGATGAAAACAATACATATTATTGGAATGGAAATGATGCGGTTGCTTTGTTTAAAGGGAAAATTCCTGCAGGTACGCCACTCGCTATGCCTGTTTCTAATTTAAGTGGAGTTGTCATGATTGATCTATTTGGTAAAATCGGAGAGAATCCAGGAGAACCTAACCAAGGAGGCGGTTGGACGTATGATGGAACGCCTGCTGGCGCAGGAGGAGTTGTGGTCTCTGCAGATCACTTTTTGGTAAGAAAACCATCAGTAAAAAAAGGAGATAATGTAAATCCAGTAGCTAATTTTGTTGTTAGCCAATCTTGGGATACACTTTCTTTTTTAACCGTTGTTTTAGATGAGTTTGGTGATACTGTATTAAACCAATCGGGACAACCTGCAAAAAGAATGAATGTAGATAATTTAGGAATACATATCTGTGATTGTGGAGATGCTACAGGGCTTTCAGAAGAAGTTATAGAAGGGCCGAGTTTTTCTGTTTATCCAAATCCAGTTGTAAACGGTGAAATAAATTTTGCAACAACAGATAAAGTAACACGAATTGTTATTTATGATGCTTTAGGAAAAGAAGTGAAATCATTGTCGCAAGTTAAATCATTTATGTCTATTAACATAGACGTGAAATCGGGGCTGTATTTTATTACCGCTTATGGACAGAGAGGACTGCGTCAGACACAGAAGTTTATTGTTAAATAATTTTTCCATATAGCTATTGTAATGCGATACTATATTTTTCTTTTCTTTTTATTACCTTTTTTTGTCTTTTCACAACAAGCATTGGTAAATGTAAACGTGGTTGATGGAAGTGCGAAAGAACCTGTTCCTTTTGCAACAGTTATAATGGAAAACTTCAAAGCAATTGCAGATGAAGATGGAAAAGTAACATTTGAAAATGTTCCCTACGGGAATTATGTACTTGTTGCTTCAATGCTTGATTCTGTAGCTGTTCATGTAGAAGTCAATCAACCCGTTGTAAATGTTGAAGCTGTCATCAAACCGCCAATTGAATTGGAAGAAGTTAATGTGATTGGTTCATTTATTCGAGATGAAAGAAGAACACCAATTTCTGTAACGAAAATTGATCCAACTAAAATAAAAGAGGAGCTAGGTTCAAGGGATATTCCTATGTTATTGAATGCTACTCCTGGAGTGTATGCAACTGAACAAGGTGGAGGAGATGGAGATGCACGGGTTTCTGTTCGTGGCTTTTCCCAAAGAAATGTAGGGGTACTTATCGATGGGGTTCCAGTAAACGACATGGAAAATGGTGCCGTATATTGGTCGAACTGGTTTGGTTTGGATGCTATTACAGGCGGAATTCAAGTTCAACGTGGTTTGGGTGCAACGAAAATTGCCATGCCCTCTGTTGGTGGAACGATTAATATAATCACCCAAGGACTTTCTAATAAAAAACGATTGTTTGTAAAACAAGAATACGGAGCAGGGAATTATCTACGCACAAGCCTCGGATACAACTCTGGTTTATTAAAAGGTGGATGGGGTGTTACAGTTGCTGGCTCTTTTAAGAAATCCGATGGTTGGATAGAAGGAACACCTTCGATGGGCGCTTTCTATTATGCCAAAGTTCAAAAAAGAATAAACAAGCACTTGTTATCTTTTTCCGTCTTTGGAGCACCTCAAAAACATGCGCAAAGAGCTTTCAACCAACGCGTTCAATATTGGGATTATCATGATGCTAAAAAGTTAGGAGCAGAACCTGTAACACAAGCCTCTTATGATAACGGTTACGACTTTAATGAACATTGGGGTTATATCAGCGATGGTTATGAAAATAGAAATGTCTTTAAAGTAAAAGGGAAGAGTATTTATGCTGAAAGAACAAACTATTACTTAAAAAATCAGCTTACACTAAGGGATTTCTGGGTAGTTAATGAAAAGTTAAGTATTTCAAATACAATCTATGGTTCAATCGGGAATGGAGGAGGAACAAAACTTCTCAATTATAGTTCAGCTGCCAAAGACCCAGACTATCACCTTGACTGGGATAAAATTATTTTAAATAACCAGCAAATTGTTATTCCTTTCACAGGACAAGTACAAACAACAGCAGACCCTTTTTATGATGACGAACTATTAAAGTCTTCAAATGTGATGACAGCTTCTGTTAACAATCACTATTGGATTGGATATTTGGGTCAATTGGATTATGAAATATCAGATAAATGGAATTTTTCAGGAGGTCTTGATTACCGCTTTTACAGAGGAGAACATTACAGAGAAATCACCGACTTATTAGGAGGAGATTATTATATCTCATATTCAAACTTAAACAGCGATGACCCTATGAAAAGAGTTGGAGATAAATTTTCTGCACAGCCTTATGAACATCATAGATATGGATATGTTCAATGGGCAGGAGCATTTGCACAAGCTGAGTTTTCAAACACACGCTGGTCGGCTTTTATTAATGCAACAGGAAATGTAAATGGATATTCAGGCACAGATTTCTTTAATAAACGTGTTTTAGATTTAGGAGATACAACCTTGCGTATTGGTGCACTTGATACCATTACATACAATGGACAGCAATATACATCAAGTTCTGAAGGATTAGAAGATGACAAAACAGGGTATAAATGGATTCCTGGCGGTACAATTAAAATAGGAGCAAATTATATTATCGATGAATACAACAATGTTTTCCTTAATCTTGGTTATTTATCAAGAACACCAATGTATTCAAATGTTGTAGATAATACCTACAATAGATTTTTTGCAGAAATCAATAACGAAGTTATCCAAGCGATCGAAGTGGGTTACAATTTTAGAAGTAAAAAGTTAGCCTTTTCAGTTAATGGTTATCTTACAAATTGGAAAAACAAACCTTTCCCAAATGGATTGGCGGTACCGGATCCATTAGACCCATTAACAACCATTCGTGTCAATGTTCAAGGCATGGACGCTATTCACATGGGGGTTGAAGTTGATGGAATTTGGAAAATCTCTAACAGAGTGAGCTTAGAAGGTTCATTCTCTTATGGTGATTGGAAGTGGAATGCAAGTAAAACTGTTCAAATTCCTGGTTACGACCAAACCGTAACGTTTGATGCAAAAGGTGTTCATGTAGGTGACGCACCGCAAACAATGGCTTTCTTGGCATTTAGGGTTGAGCCAATTCGTAATTTATATTATAAGTTCCAGTTCCAATATTTCGATAGATTTTATTCTGAATTTAACCCTTTTAACTTAAAAGGAGACAATGCAGGAAGAGATTCTTGGAAAATTCCTTCTTATCACTTACTGAATGCATTTGTAGGTTATAAAATTGTTTTGAAAAATAACAGTGCAATTTCTTTAAATGCAGCCATTATAAACATATTAAACAGAAAATATATTTCAGATGCAGCACTTTCAAGCATTTACGGTAATGGTTTTGACATCAACTCGGTAGGAGTAATGTACGGACAAGGCTTGAAATTTAATGTATCAATAGGATTTGAATTTTAATTAAACTAAATAAAAATAAAAATGAAAAACAACAAATTATTATCAATAATTGTAGGAATGGCATTTTCAGTATTTGCTATTTCACAAGCAACCCTGCCAACTTCAAGTGACTTTTCAGGGGCATCATTGCCTACAGGTTGGTCAGCTAACGCAGAGAATTATTATCCAAGTTCAGGAAATCCTGCACCTGCATTTAGACTTGACGCAACAGGTGAGTACTTGGAAATCCACGTGGCTTCTACACCTGGAGAGGTAACATTTGATATAGCGGGAAACCAGTTTGGTACTGGAACTTTTGAAGTTCAGGAATCTGTTGACGGAGGTACTTTTACGACGGTTCAAGTATATAATAACACCAATATTGATGTAAATGGAGCCTATCAAGGTAAAACATTGAATTTAGATCCTGCTTCAAGATATATACGTTTTATTTACGTGTTAAAATCAGGTGGGAACATTGGTTTGGACAATGTTGTAATTAATCCGGGTGTTGTTACTTCTCAACAAATGGAAGTTTCTGTTGATGGAGGAGTAATCTCAAACAACTCAACACACGTTGTTACTGCTGATGTTGGTAACACAGGTGTTTTACCTTTTGTTATCGCAAATACAGGAACAGCAGATGCGTTGGAAGTTGCATCAATTGTTATTAGCGGTGCTGATGCAGCTGAATTTGAATTAAGCAATGCTCCAACTTTCCCTTTGAATATTGCGGCAGCTTCTTCTGAGAACATTGGAATTGATTTTACACCGACAAGTGCAGGAACAAAAAACGCAACTGTTACAATCACTTCAGATGACTTGGACTTCTCTTCTTTTTCTTTTGATGTTATTGGTTACGGAGATGGTTTCGCAACTGAGCCAACAAGCCAACCAACCGCTTTAAGTTTTTCAGGTGTGAAAACTTATACTTTTGATGTAGATTATACAGCTTCTGGTGCTGATGGATACCTTGTTTTAAGAAAGATAGGAACTCCTGTAACTGAAATACCTGCTGATGGTACAGTTTACGGTCCAGGAGATGTTATTGGAGATGCAAAAGTAGTTATAGTTACTTCTAATTCTTCCTTTACTCCAAATGATATTGTTGCAGGTACTGATTACCATTTTGCTGTTTTTGCATACAATGGTTTAGGACAAGGAGTAAATTATCTTGAGGTAAGTCCTTTAACTGGTAATCAAACAACTCCAGCAAATATGATTCCTACTGCAAACTATACAGGTATTGACGTAAGTAATACAACCCTAATTAATGATATTTATGGAGTAATTGCACCGCATTTCCAACAATATTATAGTAATTATGCTTCATTAATGGTTGACGGTTTTTACGGAAGGGATACAATCAACGGACAAAAAGTTGTAACGGGTCAATATACAGGAATTGATTATATTTATGATTATCCTTTTGCTTTTGCAAGTGCTGGAATGTCAAGAGAACACACGTTCCCAACTTCATGGTTCCCACTTTCTGATGTTGATGCTAATTACCATTCAGATTATCACAACCTTTTGTTGGTTAACCAAAACGACGCAAACGCTATTCGTTTAAATTATCCTTTGGGTGAAGTAGTAAGTGATATTATTCAAACTCAAGGAGGTGCTACTTTCGGAAAAAACGCTGCTGGAGAATGGGTTTACGAACCAACTGACGAAACAAAAGGTATGGCTGCAAGAGCAATGTTCTATATGGCTGTGAGATATACTGAAGGTGCTACAAATTGGGGATTCCCTGCTGTCATTTCTACTTCGGTTAACTATGGACAAGATCAAGATTTATTGAAGCAATGGAACATTGATTTTCCGCCAACAAACTTAGAAATTGCTCGTAACGATTATATCGAAACGTTACAAAACAATAGAAATCCATTTATTGACCATCCAGAATATGCTTGTTATATTGATTTTGTAAATATGACATACTTAGCAAACGGCTGTACAAGTTCATTAACACAAGAAAAACTTAGTAACAACGTTTCTGTTTATCCTAATCCTGCAACAAACATTGTGTATGTTAGGTCTGGTGAGGAAATTAAAGAATTAAAAGTCGTTGATTTATCAGGTAGAGTTTTAAATAGTTATTCAAACTTAAATAACTCAACTGAAATCAATGTAAACAACTTTCCTTCTGGTACTTATTTAATTGAAATATCAACAAATACATCACATTTTGTAAATAAAGTTATAGTTCAATAATTATCAATCATAGTTGTTGATAAAATTTTTCAATAAGTTAAAACATTTAAGATGGAGGGTGAACCCTCCATCTTTTTATAACTGCGTTGATAGTAAGTTTAATTGATTTAAGAATAATTTTATCGATTTTTAATTATACATTTGCCTTATTAAATTTTTTAATTATGTCTGTTCACAAAGAGGTAAAAAAAGTAACGACAAACGTGTTACAAAGGATGAAGGATAACAATGAGAAAATCTCCATGTTAACTGGGTATGATTTCTCCATTGCCAAAATTTTAGACCATGCAGGTATCGATATAATATTGGTAGGAGATTCAGCATCAAACGTTATGGCTGGGCACGAAACGACATTACCAATTACATTGGATCAAATGATTTATCACGCAGCTTCTGTGGTTAGAGCTGTTGAAAGGGCATTAGTAGTTGTTGATTTACCTTTCGGATCTTATCAAGGAAACTCTAAAGAAGCATTGATGTCTTCCATTAGAATCATGAAAGAATCTGGCGGTCATGCAGTAAAAATGGAAGGAGGAAGAGAAATTATCGAATCTATTTCTAGAATTTTAACGGCTGGAATTCCTGTGATGGGACATTTAGGGTTAACGCCTCAATCAATTTATAAGTTTGGTACGTATGCCGTTCGAGCAAAAGAAAACGAAGAAGCAGAACGATTAATTGAAGATGCTAAAGCATTGGAAGAAGTGGGTTGTTTTGCCATTGTTTTGGAAAAAATCCCTGCTGATTTAGCTGCTCAAGTTGCAAAAGAAGTGAGCATTCCTATTATTGGAATTGGTGCTGGTGGAGATGTGGATGGACAAGTTTTGGTGGTACATGATATGTTAGGACTCAACAATGAATTTAATCCACGCTTTTTAAGAAAGTATGCCAATCTTTTTGAAGACGCATCGAAAGCTGTTCAACAATACATCGCAGATGTTCGTTCAGGTGATTTCCCGAATGAAAACGAACAGTACTAAAGATGTCTTCAGTTGATGTTTTACATGAAGACAATCACCTAATTATTGTCAATAAATCCGCTGGAGATATTACACAAGGTGATAGTACGGGAGACAAAACATTACCCGACAAAATCAAGGATTGGCTAAAGGAGAAATATAAAAAGCCCGGAAATGTGTTTTTGGGTGTAATTCATCGTTTGGATAGACCAACCTCTGGAGTTATTGCGTTTGCTAAAACAAGTAAGGCACTTTCCAGAATGAATGAGCTTTTTAAAGCCAAAGAAGTTGAAAAAACGTATTGGGCAATTGTCGAACAAAAACCCAAAGTAGATAAAGGCACTTTGGTAGATTATTTAAAGAAGAATAAATCACAAAATAAAAGCTATTCCGTAGGAAAAAATGTTAAAGGAGCAAAGGAATCCATTTTAGACTACGAATTAATCAGTCAAAGTGACAAATATTTCTTGTTAGAAGTCCACCCAAAAACTGGGCGACATCATCAGATAAGAACACAATTGTCGAACATCGGCTGTATCATTAAAGGTGATTTAAAATATGGGGCAAAAACTTCAAACAAAGACGGAGGTATTTCACTTCATGCGAGAAATCTAAAGTTTATCCATCCTGTTAGTCAAGAAAAACTCAGTATTACTGCGCCCGTTCCGAAAACAAATTTGTGGCATTTTTTTGAGAATAATCTTAATAAGATATGATAAACAGACTTTAAAAGGTGATTATCTCAATTATTTCTCTCTTACTTTTTTGCATCACCCAAAAAAGTGGAAATATTCATTTACAATACAGTTGAACTAAACCGATTACCATCTGTAATTCCTCATCTCCATCCCGAGACAACCGAAGCTCACTGAACAACAGGAAGAAAAGCGAATAAATAAAGAATAGTTTAGTAATTTGAAGGATTATTTAGCACATATCATTTAAAAAAATTCTCATTAAAATTTACCAAATAAACCCTATCCGTCGCCCTAGTTAATGCCGTATAAAGCCATCTAAAATAGGATTTATCCAGCATATCTTCCGTTAAAAATCCTTGGTCCACAAAAACCGAAGCCCATTGTCCGCCTTGCGATTTGTGACAAGTAACTGCATAAGCGTATTTTACCTGTAAAGCATTCATATACGGGTCTTTCATGATTAATTCATACCGTTTTCGCTTGTTTCTTTCGTGCATATAATCCTTTTCTACCTCAAAAAATAAATCTTTCATGCGTTGACGAGATAAATTAGGTGTTTCTGCATCCAAAACCTCCAATAAAAATTTCACATTAAAAGGCTCGTGATCGGGATAATCAACCAATTCAACCAAAGCATCCACAAAGTCGAAGCCATACAATGTTTCCTCACCTTTTATTCTCAACACTTTAATCGTTTCTCCATTGGCGATAAACCCAATCTTTGAATCATCGCCCAACCAAAAATAATTGTTTCGGACAACCATTAATAAATCATTTGCAACAATCTTGTCTTCATACCAAAAAATACGTGCGCGGATTTGTTGATTATACAGATTTGCACGTTTGTTGCTTCGCGTGATAATCAGCGTTTCATCAATTCCATAATTCGTATATGAGGAGTCAATTTCATCTTCTAAATCAATTCCTTCCAATCGAATTAAATCATTCTTCCCACTTAAATCAAATGATGGATAGACGTTTTCATCAGCTGAACGCAAAGCAGTGGCATTCTTTAAAATATCAGAGTCTTCTGCTTGTCGCAATACTTTATCTAATTGAAATTCAATGATATCCAGCTGGAAATAGTGGTTTTTAAGGTAATCGACACTTAACGCAGGACTAAAATCTGCGCCAACAGGAGGGAGCTGACCTTCATCGCCAATGAGAATCATTTTACAATTTTTTCCATTGTAAACGTAGTTTATCAAGTCGCTCAATAAATTTCGACCACTTATCGAACCATCATTTTGTTGTGTATAATCACCAATCATCGAGGCTTCATCCACCAAAAAAAGCGTGTTCGTATGTAAATTTGGTGCTAACCCCAATTGAACCATGCCATCAGCACGCCTTTCCTTACGATATATTTTTTTATGAATCGTAAAAGCCATTTTTTCAGAACGTTGCGAAAAAACTTTTGCAGCACGACCAGTAGGGGCGAGCAAAACGGTTTTTTGTTTTAACTGAGTTAACGCCTTTACAAAAGCACTCAGCAACGTTGTTTTTCCCGTACCCGCATATCCCTTCAAAACAAATATCTGATTACTATTCGGTTGGTAGTAAAATTGACAAAGTTTATCCAATAAACGCTTTTGGTCTGAAGAAAATTCAAACGGAAAATATTTTACAGTTGTTTGATATAAATCATCATGGATTGGCATAATGTAAATATAATGTTTCTTTTGGAAGATGTTATTTTTTAACTGCAAAGCTCGGTCAAGAAAACAAAATATTTAAAAATTAACTCCAATCATTCTATAATTTAAAGTACTTTTATAATCAGAATACGATTTAACTGTTACAATCAAAACCTTATGGGTACAAAACTGTTTGGTTATTGAAAATGAAATTATGCAAACATTAGATATTCGTACCGTAGATGTTGTTCAATACATAAGTCCCTTGCGAGAAGGAGGTTCCATGCCAGGCATCGTAAAAGCAGATGATGGGTTTCTTTATGTGCTTAAATTTAGAGGTGCAGGTCAAGGAAAAAATGCGTTAATTGCAGAGCTATTGGGCGGTGAGTTTGCACGCGCTATTGGTTTAAAAGTTCCAGAAATCGTTTTGATGAATCTCGATGATTCTTTTTCTAAAATGGAACCCGATGAAGAGATTCAAGATTTACTAAAGTTTAGTGTTGGATTGAATTTAGGCTTACATTTTTTGTCTTCAGCAATAACGTACGACCCTCTGGTTTCAGAAATTCCTGCGTTAACCAGCTCAAAAATAGTGGTTTTAGATAGTCTGATGTCGAATATCGACCGAACAGCAAAAAATCCGAATTTATTGATGTGGAAAAATGAATTGTGGGTAATCGACAACGGTTCTAGTTTTTATTTTCATCACAATTGGGAAACATGGGAAAATCACCTTACCAAAAGTTTTCCTTTGATAAAAGACCATGTTTTGTTGAATAAAGCAACACAATTGGAAGAGGCAGCCGAAGAAATTCAAAAGGCATTGGATGATAAAACGCTAAAAACCATTATCTACACAATACCCGAAGAATGGTTAATCGACGAAAATGATGCATTAAATGCTGATGAAAAACGCCAAGCTTATTTCGATTATATGAAAGCAAAATTGGGAATAATTGATGTACTCGTTAAAGAAGCCAAAGATGCCAGATAAACATTTTTATGAATATGCTATCATTCGATTTCTGCCTTATGTTGAAAGGGGAGAGTTCTTTAATATTGGCGTGATTTTATATTCTAAATCAAAAAAATTTATAGGTATTCGCTATTTTGTTGATGAAAATAAAATGAATGCTTTTAACAGCAAATTCGATAAAGAGGAAATTGAAGATTTCTTAAAATCATGGGAAAATGTTTGCTATTCAACTCCAGAATCTGGTGTAATTGGCCAAATGGAAATGCCCGACCGCTTCCGTTGGTTGGTTGCGACAAGAAGTACAGTTATCCAAAGCTCTCCCATTCATGTTGGTAAATGTGATTGTCCCGAAAAAGAAATTGAGGTCATTTTTGAACGCTTTGTTTTGGTTTAGATTTTAAACAAAATCTAAAATCTGTAAATAAAAATTATGCTACATCATTTATACTTTGTATTTTAGCATAAACTAAAAGAAATCAGGATGAAACTATATGCTAAATTATTTACACTAACCATTGTATCTTCTTTTTTACTCTTCGCTTGTACTGATAGCGCCAAAACAAAAATTAAAAATGGCGAATTGGTATGGAAAACTGCAGAATCGGCTGGATTTGAGTATAACTATATTGAAAATGATCCATCTGAAACTCGGTTTTATACCTTGGAGAATGGATTGACCGTTATTTTGAGTCCTTCAAACAAAGAGCCACGTATTCAAACCTTTATTGCCATAAAAGCAGGAAGTAAAACCGATCCAGCAACACATACAGGATTGGCGCATTATTTAGAGCACATGCTGTTTAAAGGAACAGATAAATATGGTTCTTTAGATTGGGAAAAAGAAAAACCGCTTTTGGATAAAATTGAAAGTTTATATGAAGAATATAACTCTACAACAGACGAATCTGAAAGGAAATTAATCTATCAAGAAATAGACAGGGTCTCTGGTCAGGCTGCTAAATATGCCATCGCCAACGAATACGATAAAATTATGTCTGGAATGGGTGCGCAAGGAACAAATGCGTTTACATCCGTTGAACAAACAGTTTACACAGAAGACATTCCAAGCAATGTTGTAGATAAATTTTTAACTGTTCAGGCTGAACGATTCAGAAATCCTGTACTTCGTTTATTTCACACCGAGTTAGAAGCGGTTTATGAAGAAAAAAATAGAAGTTTAGACAGCGACGGAAGCAAAGTGTTTGAAGAAATGTTTGCCCAATTGTTTCCAAATAACAATTATGGAAAACAAACCACAATCGGTACGATAGAACACTTGAAAAATCCATCTTTGGTTGAAATCCGTAAATATTATGAAAACTATTATGTTCCAAACAACATGGCGATAATTATGGCTGGAGATTTTAACCCTGATGATGTAATAAAAAGCGTAGCTGAAAAGTTTGCCTATATGCAATACAAAGATGTACCAGTTTATGAAGTAGGTTTAGAAAAAGAAATAACATCGCCCATTCAATCTGAAGTTTACGGTCCTGAGCCAGAAAGATTAATGTTTGGATATCGTTTCCCTGGCGCATCCTCAGAAGATGCTAAAATGCTTGAGCTTGTCGGTGAGATTTTAACCAATGGTGCAGCAGGACTGATTGATTTGAATTTAGTCCAAAAACAAAAACTTCTTGGTGCATATGCTTTTCCTTATGTTTTAAAAGATTATAGCGTTTTATTACTCGGCGGAAATCCACTTGAAGGTCAGTCCCTTGATGAAGTAAAAGCACTTCTTTTGGGAGAGATTGATAAATTAAAATCAGGCGATTTTTCAGAAGATATCATCACATCCATCATTAATAATGCTAAAAAAGGAATGTTAGAAACCAATGAAAACTATACGAGTAGAGCTTATGAATTGATGGATAACTTTGTTTTGGGAACCGATTGGAAAGACAGGCTCTCACAAGTAAAATACTTGAATAAAATAAGCAAACAAGATGTAGTAGATTTTGCCAATAAATATTTCAAAGACAACTACGTTGCTGTTTACAAACTTCAAGGAGAAGATGACAATGTACAAAAAGTTGAAAAACCAGCCATAACACCAGTAGAAGTAAACCGTGAAGCACAATCAGACTTCTTGATTAAGATTGCGGAAATGCCAGAGAATGAAATCACCCCACTTTGGTTAGACTTCGAGGAAGACATTCAACGGATTGAAGAAGATGACTTTTATCCAGTTTTAGCAGTTCAAAACAATGACACCGAATTGTTTGAGTTGAAATATTATTTTGAGACGGGAAAATGGAGTAATCCAATGCTTAGCTATGCAACTGGATACCTTAATTACATCGGTACAGATACAAGAACAGCAGAAGACATTAGCAAAGAATTTTATAAACTCGCTACAGATTTCCAGATTTGGGTAAACGACGAAGATATGTCGATAAGAATCATGGGGTTACAAGAAAACTTTGAAGCTTCGGTTCGCCTTTTTGATGAACTTCTAAAAAATTGTGTTGCAGACGAAGAGGCTTTGCTTTCATACATAGATAGGGTTAAAAAGTCCCGCCAAAATGCAAAAGAAAACAAAGGAGCGATTATGAGTGGATTAAGAAGTTATGCAATGTATGGAGCGAAAAATCCATTTAACAGCGTTTTAAGCAATGAGGAATTGGATAATTTAACAGCAGAAGTGTTGACCCAACAAATTCATACAATTGCGAATTATAAGCATTCGATCTTGTATTATGGACCAAAAACGGCAGATGAAATTACGGAAATCATGAAAACAGTTCATCCAATGCCAGAAACATTTGCTGAAATGCCAGAAGCAACTAAATTTGAGCAAAATGTACAAACATCAAACTCAGTTTTATTGGCGCATTACGACATGGTTCAAGCAGAAATATTTTGGGTTCGAAATAGTGATTTCTACAATGAAGCAAACGTTCCAACAGTTTCTTTATTCAACCAATACTTCGGAGGAGGAATGGAATCAATTGTATTCCAAACAATTAGAGAATCAAAAGCCTTGGCATATTCTACTTATGCACGTTTTAACAATCCGTCAAGAAAGGACAGAAGAACTTCCTTTTTTGCTTATGTAGGAACCCAAGCAGATAAATTTTCGGAAGCCGTTGATGGAATGAATGAACTGTTGACAGAGTTGCCAAAATCCGATAAAGCAGTAGAAAATGCAAAAAGAAATCAAATCAAAACAATTGCTTCTGAAAGAATTATCGGAATGGATATTCTAAACAGCTACTTAAGTGCAAAACGCATGGGAAGAGATTATGACATCCGCAAACACATTTATAATAAAACAGGAGATTTTATGTTTGAAGATTTACAAACTTTCCACAAAAATGAAATCAGTGGAAAACCATATACATATTGCATCGTAGCAGACGAAGAAAAACTAAATTCATCCAAGTTAAAGGCTTTAGGAACTGTTAAAACATTAAAATTAGAGGAAATTTTTGGGTATTAGAAGGTTGTTTTAATGATGATAGAATGCTTTTAGTTTATTGTTTGTCAGACCAAGTGGTTTTACGAAGAACGAGTAAATTTGTACTGAGAGAGGACAAAAAACAAACTACAAACTAAAATTTATTTTTCCGCTCAAACTTGTTTGGTTAAAATATTTTTGTATATTTGATTAAAATATAATCAAAGTAATATGGAAATATATTTAGCATCTAATTTGAAATTACTGCGTAAATCACGGAAACTCTCGCAAGAGGAAGTAGCAAACACGTTGAAGTTGACACGTTCCTCTTATTCTGGTTATGAAAATGGAATTGCAGAACCAGGCATTGAAAATTTATTGAAATTAAGCAAATTTTATTTGATTCCCTTAGAAGATTTATTGATAAAAGACTTAGGTAAATCCTCAGAAACTGAATGGAAAGCAATTGAAAAAGGAATTTATTCAGACACAAAAGGAAGCAAATTACGGGTTTTAACATCAGTTATTTCGCAAGATAACGAAGAGGTAATCGAAATGATTCCTCAAAAAGCCAGCGCAGGTTACACAATGGGATATGCAGATCCAGATTATATTAAAGTCTTACCTACATTTCAATTGCCATTCTTAGATAAAAACAAAAAATACCGTTCATTCCCAATTCAAGGAGATAGTATGCCACCCGTTTCGCATGGCTCATACGTAGTTGGAGAATATCTACAAAATTGGGAAACTGTAAAAGATGGATTTCCTCACATTGTCATTACAAACGACGATGGGATAGTTTTTAAAATGGTGCACAAAATTGAAGGTCAACCAGAAGTGTTGCAATTATCTTCTACCAATCCATTTTATGAGCCATATTTTGTGAATGTGAACGACATCATTGAAATTTGGAAATTTGTTAACTACATTTCTCCTGAATTGCCAGCAGTTAAAGTCTCAGAAGACGAATTATTAAAATCTGTCAAAGGAATTCAAAGAGAAGTTAACCAAATTCGCAATTATTTAAAAAAGGAATATTAAATATATAAAATGTACAACATAACCACCTCAATCAAAACTTGGGCTGAAGATGATCGACCAAGAGAAAAATTACAGATCAAAGGCAAACATGCTTTGTCTGATGCAGAACTTTTAGCCATTGTAATTGGCTCAGGCACACGAAGAAAAAGCGCAGTTGACATTGCCAAAGAAATCCTTCAATCCAACGGAAACAACTTATATGAGTTAGGAAAAATGACACGAAGTGAATTGATGTCGTTTTCAGGGATTGGTGAAGCCAAAGCAACAGGAATTTTGGCTGTTTTAGAATTGGGTAGGAGACGAGCGGCAACAAATCGACCTGTCAGAAAAAGAATATCTAAATCTTCAGATTGTTTTGAAATACTTAAACCTTTGTTTCAAGATTTAGACCATGAAGAGTTTAGAATTGTTGGATTGACAAAAGATAATCGTATCATTGGAACAAAACTAATTTCAAAAGGCGGGCGCTCATCAACTGTGGTTGATGGAAAGCTAATATTCAAAGAATTGTTAGATATGAAAGCCTCTGGTTGCATCCTTGCGCATAATCATCCTTCAGGAAATTTAAAACCCAGTGAACCCGATATTCGCTTAACAAATAAATTAACTAAATTTGGGGTTTTAATAGATATGCCAGTACTTGACCATATTATTGTTGCAGACAATGGCTATTATAGTTTTGCTGATAACGGAATTTTATAGTCCAAAACCTAAGGCAGACCATAAAATTCCATAATGTTTAGCTATTATAAATGAATTACCTCTCCATACGCTGCCGCAGCCGCTTCCATAACCGCCTCAGACATAGTTGGGTGAGGATGAACAGTTTTGATCAATTCTTGTCCTGTAGTTTCTAATTTTCGAATAGCAACGATTTCTGCAATCATTTCAGTAACGTTTGCTCCAATCATGTGTCCGCCAAGTAGTTCGCCGTACTTCGCATCGAAAATTAATTTGATAAATCCTTCATTTGCCCCAGCAGCACTTGCTTTTCCAGATGCAGAGAATGGGAATTTACCAACTTTTAATTCGTATCCAGCTGCTTTAGCTTGTTCTTCCGTATATCCAACAGAAGCAATCTCTGGCGTTGCATACGTACAACCAGGGATATTATTATAATCTAGAGGTTCAGGATTGTGTCCTGCAATTTTTTCAACACATAAGATTCCTTCCGCACTCGCAACGTGTGCCAATGCTTGATTAGGAACGCAATCTCCAATAGCATAATATCCAGGGATATTTGTTTGGTAATAGTCATTCACCAAAATTTTACCTTTATCAGTAACAATTCCAACATCTTCTAATCCAATTCCTTCAATGTTAGCAACAACACCAACCGCTGAAAGTACGACATCACATTCTACTTTATCTTCACCTTTGCTTGTTTTGATGGTAACACTGCATTTTCCACCTTTTACATCTACCTTTTCAACAGAAGAAGATGTCATAACTTTAATACCTTGTTTTTTCAAACTTTTCGTCATTTCTTTAGAAACATCTTGGTCTTCAACAGGCACAATTCTATCTTGGAACTCTACAATTGTTACATCAGTTCCTAAAGCGTTGTAATAATATGCAAACTCAATTCCAATTGCTCCAGAACCGACTACAATCATTTTCTTTGGTTGCTTTGTCAATACCAACGCTTCTCTATATCCAATTACGTTTTCTCCGTCTTGTTTAAGATTTGGAAGTTCACGCGAACGAGCTCCAGTAGCAATAATAACACCTTTGTTCGCCGTATATTCTGTCTTTTTACCTTTGTCATCAGTAACTTCTACTTTTTTTCCAGGTAGAACTTTACCGAATCCTAGAATAACATCAATTTTGTTCTTTTTCATTAAGAATTGAACACCTTTACTCATCCCTTCAGCAACATTACGACTTCTTTTTACAATGTCTTTAATGTTTGCTTTCGATTTTTCAACCGTAATTCCATAATTTTCAGCGTTATTGATATAATCAAATACATTTGCTGATTTAATTAAGGCTTTTGTTGGAATACATCCCCAATTTAAACAAATTCCACCGAGTGATTCTTTTTCAACTACGGCTACTTTTAAACCAAGTTGAGATGCACGAATAGCGGCTACATAACCGCCTGGTCCACTTCCTAAAACAATAATATCGTAATTCATATTCTATATTTTTCCAATTATTTGTTGCGAATTTAATGATTTTAAGGTTTGTTTCTTCGATTTTTAAAAGATAATTTTCAAGATATTGATTAATTGCCACTTATAAATCTCTCAGCCCGCTCTTTATACTCAATTCTAAATGCAGGTTGGATAAAGTATTTAGAGTTAATTCGTATCACTCCGTCATTGAAACCTTGAACAAGTTCTGTGCCCATAGTTACGCCATAAAATCCTCCAATCACCACTTTTTCAGGATGAGAAATTGATAGTGCTTTCACTTGCTCTTGGTAAAAAGGAATTCTTTCTCTTTCATAAAAGGAAGAACCAGGAATTTCAGCACCATATAAATAATTCCATTTCCATTGGAGCAATGCTTCGGCTAGAAATATTGCTTCTGCATTTGAATCGACGACGGCTTGATGAAACTCTGAAAACAACTTCTGTTCATTCTCTTCCGTTAAATACCAACAATAAATATATTTAGGAGCATTTGTAATTCCAAACAAAGAAATTATCAGCGAAGAAATTAATAGGAATGACTCAATTTTTCCTTTTAAATGAGGAATTAGGTAGATAAACCAAAATAAAATTCCTGTGAAAAAGCCCAAAAAATATCGAGGTTCAGGTTTACCTAAAATTGAAAAAACAGACAAATATAAAATTGAAACAAGAATTGCAGACGATAGAAATATGATTCCAATTTTTCCAATGTTGATAGATTTTTTGATAATAAAGACAAACATTAAAATGAGTAAAAAATCGCTTAAAACTTTCCAGTAATTAGGAAAATCTATTGCCATTCCATAATAATAAAGTCCTGAAAAACCAGCACGAAAAATGGTTGAAAACTCATCTGAAAAAATATTTATAGGATTATTGTCAAACGAGAATTTTGGCGGATTCCACACAGGATTCTCTGTTGTTCCAAGTAAACGAATCAGTAAAACGGTTACTAAAATTGAAGCAATTGTTATAAAAATATCTTTTATTGAAAATTTACGCTTGATAATTTCTGTAATGATAATAGGAGAGAAGCCAATCAGGATAAAAACATGACTTTCAAAAATAATTCCAAGCCACAATCCAGCGACAATGAAATCAGAACGTTTTAAAGTTGTTTTTGAAAAATAGTAAAATAAAATGCTGATTCCTAAAAAAGCAGTGAGATAACCACCTCTTACTTTTCCTGCAAAAAAATGCCATGTTGGAAATGTAATAAGCAAGAAAATTACTCCGTAAAGTAAAAAAGTGTTGACTTCTTTTCGTTTTAAGGCAATAAAAATGAACGTGCAAGCTAAGCTGAACAACAAAATTCCTCCTAAAAATAGCGTGAGTGCGCCCGAACCTAAAAATAATTCAAAAATTGCCGTAGAAAAAACTTCAAAAGTTGAAAAACCGTAATTTTGACCTGCAAAGTAGATGGGAAATTCTTCAAAAGCAATTAACCTTTGTGCCATAATTCCAATAATCGCTTCGTCTCCATCAAACCAAAAATTATCAGATAAAATATGTGGCAATCGAACCAAAATAGAAGCAAAAAACAATACAATCCATGTAAGAATAAACTGAATTCCTTTGCTTTTATTGAATAGATTCGATTTCATTTCGATTTGTTTAGAAAAACGAAAGTATCAAATAATTTTTAATCATTGTGGATTTGAACCAAAGAACTTACACATTTTGCTTTGCCGAAACGAAGTAGTTTTACTTATTTTATGTACTTTTGAAAATAAATTTTTCAATCTATGAAATTCACATTCGACATTCATCAACCGCAAAACCAATATCTTCAAATAACGGCTGAATTTAAAACGAGTAAATCGCAAACCGAGATTTTCTTGCCAAATTGGCGTCCGGGAAGATACGAACTTGGAAATTTCGCTAAAAACGTTAGAGATTTTAAAGTGTTTGATAGCAACAATCAACCTTTGCCGTTTAAAAAATCCGATTTAAACACGTGGATTGTCAATAATAAAGATGAAAAAAACATCATCGTTCAATATCAATATTATTCAGCAGAATTAAATGCTGGATCAACTTTTTTAAATCAATCACAACTGTATGTAAATCCTGTGAATTGCTGTGTTTTTACCGATGAACAATACAATGAAGAAATTGCGGTTCAATTAAACATCCCGCCAGAATGGAAAATCGCTCATTCTTTACCTCTTGAAAATCAAACGTTTTTTGCGAAAAATTTCGATGAACTTGCAGATTCTCCTTTTATCTGTTCTGCAAGTTTACAACACAAAACTTATGAAGTAAAAGGAACAACTTTCCATATTTGGTTTAATGGAATTGTGAAACCAGATTGGAGTCGTTTAATTGATGATTTTAAGAGGTTTACGTTATGTCAAGTAAAGTATTTCTCAAACATGCCAACAAAAGAATATCACTTTCTTTTTCAGATACTTCCCAACCGAGCTTATCATGGTGTTGAACACAGTAAATCGACCGTAATTTGTTTGGGACCGAGTTACAAAGTTTTTGAAGAAGATTATAAAGAATTACTCGGTGTGAGTTCACACGAATTATATCATACTTGGAACGTTAAAGCTATTCGACCAATTGAATGGATGCCTTACAATTTTAAGCAAGCATGTCCATCCAAACTGGGTTATGTTGCTGAAGGTGTTACAACATACATGGGCGATTTAATCTTGCTAAAAAGTGGTGTTTTTACTTTAACACAATATTTAGTAGAAATGAATGCACAATTGCAAAAGCATTACGATAATTTCGGGCGTTTTCATTATTCTGTCGCAGATTCATCGTATGACACTTGGCTTGATGGATATGTACAGGGCAGTCCTGCACGTAAAGTTTCAATTTATACAGAAGGAGCATTGCTGGCTTTTATCGCAGATGTTTGGATTATGAAACAAACAAACAATCAACAAGGGTTAATTGAAGTAATGCGAAAAATGTATCAAGATTTTGGAGAAAAAGGAATTGGTTATTCAGAGAAAGATTATCAAAATTGCTTAGAACATTTCTCTAAATCGTCCATGCAATGGCTGTTTGATGATTTTATTAACGGAACCACGGATTACACAGAAAAATTAGATGAATGTTTTAACTATATTGGATTAAAAATTGAAATTTCTCCTTCACCTTCAGTTTTTGCTGCACAACTTGGGGCAAAACTAGAAGCTGATAATAATGTTGTTTCAGTTTATCCTGACAGTATTATTGACAAAGTGGGAATTAAAATTGGTGATAAAATCATAGCAATCAACGGTATTTCGGTAGGTTTAGATATTGACCGTTGGATTACGTATTTTAAAAACGAAGAGAAAGAGTTACTCATCAATAGAAATGGTAAAATCATCCGTTTAAAATTGCCAGTTTCAAGTGAAATCTATTTTAAAGAATACAAACTAAGACTTGTTGATAATCCAACAGAAGAACAATTAAAAGCATTAGAATCTTGGGGATAATTTATGAGTCGGTTAAAGTCATATATAGCAGAAGGAGAACATCAAACCCAAGATTTTAAATTTCGTGTAGATGATGCGAAGAAAATAGCCCGAACTTTGGCAGCTTTTGCCAATACGGATGGCGGAAGGTTGTTGATAGGAGTCAAGGACAATAAAAAAGTTGTGGGTATAAATCCCGAAGAAGAATTCCACTTAGTTCAAGGGGCGGCGGCAGTTTATTGTAAGCCAGAAGTTCAAATTGAAACAGAAATCCTTAATGAAAAGCACAAATTGGTTTTGGTTGTCAATGTTTTAAAATCTAAAGAGAAAATCATCAAAGCCAAGGATGAAAACGACAGGTGGAAAGTTTATGTTCGTCGTGATGACCACACATTGTTGGCCAATAAAATACTATTGGGAGTTTGGGAACGAAAAAAAATCAAGAAATCCATTCCCCAAAAGTTTGACGAATCAGAAAAGTTGGTTTTAGATTGCATAAAAGAAAATCAACCAATTACACTCAGCAAAATCTACCGAAAAACTAAGTTAAACAAAGGTTATATTGATAAATTAATGATACTTTATGTCTCTTGGGGAATTGCCGAGATGGATTTATCAGAAAAAGGGAGTTTTTTTTATATTTCTGAAACAACCAATGATGTAAAGCTGTAAAGAAAATTATCTCTTCTTCTTAAAACTACTCACACCAGGAATTGCATTTTTATCCTCTTTGACCTTTCTTTTAGATTTCTCTCTCTTTGCTGTTCCTTTCTTAGTATTTACTTTTTGGTCTCCATCATCAGGCATCACCGCACGATGTTCTCCCCCGTCAATGGGCGAATTAGGATTTGAAGGGTCTATCCATTCATTTTTTATAGGAATATCAACAACCGTATCCAATTTGCTGTCGTAAGCCTTTAAATTGATCTTTTTCCTTTCTTCGTTGATGGCAATAATGTCTTCTTCCAATTCCCATACATTTCCATTCCAAACGTAGGCGTCGTAAGACATATCTGGGACATAAAACTCTCTAAACTCTTTCATTGTAGGCGACTCTGGAGAAAGATGGTCAAGAATGATTCTGTTTCTATCAAAATCAAACTTCATCGACATATTTGCTTCGGCATTGTATTCAAACAATAATCTTTGAACTTTACCTCTTTCACTCTCAAAAATTGGAGCACCAAAATGTGGGGTTTTTCCCGTAAAATAAAGCGCGTCTATTAGTTTAAATTTACTTCGTTGATTGTTGGCATCAAAACCTAAAAGCGTGTAATAAGTTCTGTTTCTTTTCTGAACATCAATAATTTCATAATACAATGCCCCATACCAGTTTTCAGCACCAACTTGTTCAAACTGGTTCATATAAAAATTTTGCTTTGTTCGATTCAATTCAGTTACAAAGACTTTGTTTCTTCTGGAGTCTTTTTTCATCACAAAAGAAAAGTAATCATAAGAGAAGTCTTCATATTGAACATTCCATGAAATGATTCTTACCAACTCATCTTGAGATGTGATTTTTCCGATAGAACTTAAAGAAGCAAAAGGATATTCAAACGCACCATCTAACTCCAAAGTTTTGTGCAATAACTCCTTAAATTCATTGTTAAATTTGATTATAGAAGGATTGTCATTAACGGAACGTAATTCACTTAGCAACTTGGCTAATTGGGATTCATTCTTTATTAATTTTGGATTGTCGGTTTGACTGAATCCAAACAAACCTCCTACAATAAAAATGGTTACAAAAAGATATTTCATACTACAATAACGTTCTTATGGAGTTCTTTGTTACAAATAATATTCCAATAAAAACTAAATTAACAATTCTTTTTCGTTTTGAGATGATTTTAACAAATTATATAAATTCGGTAACAGTTTATCTTTAATTTGATATTATCTTTGTGAACTATGAAGATATCATTCTATAGCCTCCTTTTGTTTCTGACAATTGTCTCGTCGAACATTTTCGCACAAGGGAAAATAAAGGGACAAGTTTTTACAAATAATAACGAACCAGTTGAGTTTGCAAATATTAGATTGTTTTCTATTCCAGACTCAACAGTAATTGCAGGTGCATACACCGAGGTAAATGGTTCTTTTTTGTTAGAAAACATTCCTATTGGCGACTATTACTCAGCAGTTACTTACTTCGGCTTTGATGAATTAATTATTTCAGATATCAAAGTTTCAAATCAACATGAAACCGTAGATTTAAAGCGAATCATTCTTAACATTATTCAAAGTCAAGAGCTTGATGAAATTGTCGTTGTCGGTGAAGGACCTTCAATCATGGAATCAAGCATAGATAAAAGAACTTATAATGTTGATCAAGACATGACATCGATGGGTGGAGATGCAGCTGATATATTGAATAATATTCCATCCATTGAAGTGGATAATGAAGGAAACATTTCATTGAGAGGAAGTGGAGGTGTAAGAATTTTAATTGACGGACGTGAAAGTGCAATGACAAGTGGCGATGATCCTTTAGCTGGAATTCCTGCAAGTGCAATTGAACGTGTAGAAATCGTTACCAATCCTTCTGCCAGATATAGTCCTGAAGGAACCGCAGGAATCATTAACATTGTTCTTAAAAAAACAAAAATGCGAGGATTCAATGGGAACATTTCTTTGACAGCAGCCACTGGAAATTTATACAACGGAAGTGTCAACTTTAATTATAGAAATGAAAAGGTAAACGTATTTGCAAATTACGGCTTTCGTTATTCTGAAAATTTAAGACGAAATTATTCAAAACGCTATACATTTATTGGTGATGACACTCAATTTTTAGACCAAGACAATGGTGGTGATAATTTAAGAAGGTCACACACAGCAAGTCTTGGAGCTGATTTCTTTCTTAAAGCTAACCATACATTAGGCGTTTCGGTGAGTGGAAGTGACCGAAATAGAAAAGGTTGGGGGTTACATTCAAATAATTTATATTGGAACGATAATTTAGTTGAATATTGGAATCGAGATGTGGAAGATCCTCGCGGAAGAAACTCAATCGATATAAACACAAATTATAAATGGGACTTTACGGATGAAAAAGCAGGAAGTTTGATGTTAACTGCAACAGGATCCATAGGAAACAATCGAAGTTATAGCTTTTTTAAAGAACATCACTATGATGGGATGGGAACCCCTTTAGTAAATGGATATAGGTTTCAAGAGCAAGATCGTGAAGGAGAAACGCAAAGGTATTCATTCAATGCTGACTTAACACGGGCGATTAATGACAAAATGAAATATGAAACAGGATTGGAAGTTAGAATCAATCGTATGAGAGATGATAACCTTGCTACCATTTTTGACACAGTTACTTCAACGGTTATTGAGGATTTGAATACAACCAACAGATTGGTTCACGATGAAGACTTTTATTCTGCTTATGGGATATTTGCTCACGATGTAACCAAATTATTCAAATATCAAATTGGTTTACGTTTAGAACAAGCTTTTGTTAGTCCGCAATTTATTACTTCAAACCAAAACTTTTCATTTCAATACTTTAAAGTTTATCCGTCTGTGCATCTAGCTTTTGGCGATGATGATATGGGAACTTTCTTTTTAAGTTATAGCAGAAGGGTAAGCCGTCCACGCCACTGGCAAATGAATCCTTTTCCAAGGGTTGATGACCCACAAAATATCCGAAAAGGAAACCCTGGTTTACAGCCTGAGTTTATTAACTCAATCGAATTGGGATATGAGAAAATGTGGGAGAATGGAAGTATTGCAACAACAGGTTACTTTAGACATACAGAAAATAAAATCCAAAGATTAACTGAATTTACGCCCGATGGAGTGAGTATTTCAACTTTTGATAACATCAACCAAGCATTTGATTATGGCTTAGAGATTATTGGAACGTATAATCCTTTTCCGTGGTGGAGAAATATGCTTTCTTTCAATGCTTATGAAAGTAGATTAAAAACAACTTTTAACGGAGAAGATTTAAGTAATAAAGGTATTACTTGGGACATGAAAATAAACACGACTTTTTCATTCTTCAATGGCAGAACAAATGTACAGTTTAACGGAGGTTACAGCTCTCCAAGACATACTGTCCAAGGAGTTTCTAGATGGAATCCAGGATTTGATTTTGGTGTAACTCAATCTTTCTTAGATAAAAATCTTATATTTGGCATCCGAGTTTCTGATGTTTTTGACCAACAAGGTTATTATTCTGAGGTTTATACTCAAAATAGAGAGCAAGAGACTCAATATAAATGGACCTCCAGAAGGTTGCATTTTACGGTTACTTATAAATTTGGAAACTTAAAATTAAAAGAAGACCAGCAAAAAAGAAGAGGATTTGAAGGCGGGGATGATGGAGAAATGATGTATTTGGGATAGTAAAACTTCGCTTATAACATAAAATATAAGTCTTATAGAACTGCCCTGGTTTAATGATTTTAATTTCCTTTAAAATTAAAACAAAATGTCAATAAAATTAGGGATAATCAAAGAAGGGAAGGCGCCACCCGATAAACGTGTGCCTTTAGGACCAAATCAAGTGTTGCGACTAAAAAAAGAGTTTCCTCAAGTTGAAGTTTTTGTCCAAAAAAGCGATATCAGGGCTTTTAAAGATGAAGAATATAGCAAATTAGGGATTCCCGTTGTTGATAGCCTAAAAGATTGCGACATAATCATGGGAGTGAAGGAGGTAAATATTGAAGACTTAATCCCTAACAAACATTTTTTCTTCTTTTCGCATACTTATAAAAAACAAACTTATAACAGAGACTTACTCAGAGCAATTGTTGACCAAAAAATTCAACTCACTGATTACGAAATGCTAAAAGATGAAAAAGGAAATCGAATCATTGGATTTGGTCGATACGCAGGAATTGTGGGATGTTACAATGGATTTAGAACCTTTGGTTTAAAACATAAATTGTACGATTTAAAACCCGCCCATCAATGTGAAGATAGGAAAGAAATGGAGGGAGAATTACCCAAAATTAAACTGCCAAAAGATTTCAAACTTGTTGTTTCTGGCTATGGGAGGGTTGGACATGGAACAAAAGAAATTTTAGACCTGATTGGAATTAGAAAAGTTACTCCTGAAGAATTTTTAACTGATAAATTTGACGAACCCGTTTTTACACGTATAGACGTTAAAGATTATAACAAAAAATCTGACGGAAAACCATTTGTGAAAAAGCATTTTTATGCAGATGGAGCAGGGCATGAATCTACATTTCCTCGATATTTAAAAGTTGCAGATATGTTTATCGCTGGACACTACTGGAAAGAAGGATCTCCGTTTTTATATACAAGAGAAGATTTGAAAGATAAATCAGTTAAAACTTCTGTTGTTGCCGATATTTCTTGTGATATTGATGGCCCTGTCGCTTCAACAATCCGACCTAGCACAATCGAAAATCCGATTTATGGCTATCATCCACTGAAAGAGAAAGAAGTAAATTTTATGGATGAAGATGCAATCGCCGTGATGGCAGTTGATAACCTTCCTTGTGAATTGCCAAAAGACGCTTCAAAACATTTTGGCAGAACGTTGATAGAGAAAGTTTTCCCTTTATTATTTGGAGATGATCCGCATAGAATCATAGAAAATGCAAGTGAGACAACCAAAAATGGAGAACTTTCACCAAACTTTAAGTATCTTCAAGCATACTTGGATGGAAAAGAATAACATGTTTTTTACATAAAAATGACAGAGTTATATAGTGATATACCGTTGTGGCTTTTATTGGGATGGGGAGTTGTTTCAGTTGCACTCGCCTTGCTTCTATATAGAAAAAAATCTTGGATTTCTTCAATTTCTACATTAAGACGAACAGTACTTATTACTTTACGAAGTTTGGGTGTTTTTATGTTGGGACTTTTGCTTTTTGGTATTCTAATCCGTGGAGTTGACAAGCAAGTTGATAAACCTTTTATCATTACAATAATAGATGACTCTGAATCGATGCTGAATTATAACGACAGCGCAACCGTTAAAAGTTTGACAAACTCGTTTCTCTCGCAATCAAAAGATATTTTTCAAAAAGATTTTAATGATTTAACTTTTAATTTAACAGAAGAAATACAAAACATTGATTCATTAAGTTTTACGAACACAAAAACAAATTTAAGTCAAACCCTAAATCGCGTTTATAACAATTATTATGGTCGAAATATCGGAGCGATTATTTTGCTAAGCGACGGAAACTTTAACCAAGGAATGACACCATTATTGACAGCTGAAAAATTCAAAAGAACGCCTATTTACACTCTTTCGGTTGGAGATACAATTCAGAAAATTGACCATTTAATAGAGTCGGTTTTCACCAATGAAATTGCCTTTTTGGGTAACAAATTTCCTGTTGAGATTACTATTGCAGGAAATAAAACCGAAAATCAAAACTTTGAATTAAAACTGTTTCAAGATGGGAAACTCATTCAATCGAAGCAATTGAAACACCAAAATGATGCGTATAGTTTAATTAAAACAAACTTCATTTTAGAAGCTACTTCAGTTGGAATCCATGAGTTTACGGTGAAAATTGATGTGCTTTCAAACGAGTACAATACAGAAAATAATGAACAATCGTTTTTTATTGAAGTTTTGGATGATAGAAGTAAAATTTTATTGGTCGAAGAAACATTGAATCCCGATATTGGTGCAATCAGAAGTGCTTTAATTGGGGAGAACAATTTAGAATTAGAAAATGTATCAATCAACGAATTACCTTCGTCTTTTGAACAGTATGATTTAATCGTTTGGGGAAATCCCGGTGAAGGAAACAACAGCTCAGCTTTTGAACAGTTAAAATCTTTAAATAAACCAAAGTGGTATTTGATTTCACCGAAATCCAATAACAATCATTTATCAGCCTTAAGCCTTCAGTCAACATTCAACATAAATGATCAAGTAGATCATGTTGGAAGTGCATTTAATCAAGCGTTTAATCTTTTTAAACTTTCTCCAGAAGCAAGAAAAACAATGGATAACTTCCCGCCAATCAGTGCACCTTATGGAAATATTCTATATGGGAATAACAATCAGGTTTTGGCGTATCAAAAAGTAGGAAATATTGTAAAAAGAGACCCTTTGTTTTACTTTGGAAGCAATCAAAACGAAAAATTTTCTGTAACGATAGGAACAGGGTTGTGGATCTGGAGAATTGCAGATTATCAGATAAACCAATCACATCAAAACATCAATGAAATTATTCGAAAAACAGTTCAATATTTGATTGTTAAAGAAAATACGTCAAGACTGAGAATCAATCTTCCATCAATTAGTAATAGCGATGAAGATTATATTATGAAAGCAGCTTTTTACAATGAAAGTTATGAGCCAATTACGGAGCCAAACATTAAACTTTATTTAAAATCAGCAACTGGCGACAATTTTGAATATTCATTTTTACCATTAAGCGAAGATTATTCTTTAAATTTAGGAAAATTAAAGTCGGGAAAATACACTTGGAAAGCTGCGACAAACTTTAATGGCAAAGATTTTCAGAAGGAGGGAAGTTTTGCGATAAAAGACTTAGAGCTTGAAAAAATTCATACAAAAGCCAATCACCAATTATTAATGCAAATGGCACAAAATAACCATGGAGAGTTTGCTATGTTATCTGATTATCAACAAGTTTTAGATAAAATTAACGCAAGGGATGATATTGTTTCGGTTTTTTATGAATCAAGCACTTTCCGCAGGCTGATTGATTATTGGTGGGTTATGTTGTTGATCGTTTCCATTTTTACTGCCGAATGGGTAATTAGAAGGTATTCGGGTGGTTATTAATAAGTTTTAAGGAGATAAGTGATTTTCAAAGAATTTCGAAAGAAAAGTAACAATTATTACGTTAATTAAAAACAATTGTCTTTATAGTGTTGTTTTATCTACTAAAAATAAGAATAAATGAGAGCAGAATTTGAAAATATTGAGTTGATTCACAACAAAGCGGAACAAAAATTTGAATTACCATATAATGGCGAAGTTGCCTTTATCCATTATGAAATCAAAGATGGCATCTATGATTTAGATGAAACTTTAGCACCTGAAATATTAAGAGGAACGGGTGTAGCAGGCGCACTTACGGAGAAAGTTTTCCAGACTTTAAAAGCAGAAGGAAAGAAGATTTTCCCAACTTGTCCCTATTTGCATAAAGTAATTCAAAGAAAGCCCGAGTGGAAGGAGATTGTTGATAAATCGTATGAAAAGTTTGGAGATTTATAATTTCTCACGCCTACATACTAAATAATAGGATGTTTTTTCTTAATATTATTTGGATTTAGCCCATTCATGCAGTATTTGAATTCGTTCAATATCAACGCAGTTGCGCCCCAAACAATCTTATCATTTATATGAAAATAGGGAACATCTTTTAGCTTCAAACCACCCTGAATTTCTATTTCTGTGGTTTTTAAAATCTTTTCGTCCAACAAGAGGTCAACTGGAAATGTAAATATTTCTGCAACTTCTCTCTCTTCCCTGATAAATTTCGGATTCTCCAAATAATGAAAAACCAATGGTTGAACCCGAAAGCCACTCACAGGAATATAAACAGGAGAAAGCGATCCCAACAGTTCAAAATAATTGGGAATTAAGCCGATTTCCTCGTTGGACTCTCTAAGTGCAGTTTGAATTAAGTTTATATCAATTTCCTCTTGTTTTCCGCCTGGAAAGCTAATTTGTTTACTGTGAAAACCATTATAAAACTGCCGTTCTGTAAGAATTATATGCCAATCCGTCTGCTTTTGCTTTTTAAACAAAATAACAGCAACAGCACTCTGTGTAAATCTCCCACTCCTTTTGAGTTGCTCAGATGCAATGGGTCGCCGAGAAGGAGAAACTTCAATATGGGCTTTATCTCCAGGTAATGGAATGGAAAGACTTCGTTTGATATAATCTATAAATGAATCCACTTTTATTGAACTGCAATGTTATTAATTAACAAGCGTGTCAGTCAAAAGTTAAAAATTTATTTATTTTTCTGTTTTTCTTTTAACCTTTCCTGCTGAAGTCTTTGCATTTCCTCTAATCTTTGAGCAAATTTGCTTTTTCCTTTTTTCTTACCTTGTGCCTGTTGATTGGCTTTTCGCTCCTCCATTTTTGCTCTCAACTTATCCTCATCAACAAAGAAATTCTTAATTGCCACCATAATCAAAATCGACATTAAAGTTGATACAAAATAGTAATAACTTAACCCTGAAGCATAGCTGTTAAACCAGAATACCATCATTATAGGCATCAAATACATAATGATTTTCATGTTTGGCATTCCTGGTTGAGAAGAGGCTTGAGACATTTGGTTGCTACTGTTGAGGAATGTATAAATCAAAGTTGTACCCGCCATTAAAAGCGTAAATAAACTGATATGACTACCATATAGGGGAATGTTGAAACCTAAGTCCAAAATTGAATCAAAACTCGAGAGGTCTTCTGCCCATAAAAAAGATTCTTGACGCAATAAGAAAGTACTTGGGAAAAAGCGGAATACTGCAACCAATATTGGCATTTGAATAAGTGCTGGTAAGCAACCCGCAAGTGGACTTGAACCCGTTTCCTTATATAAGTTCATCATTTCCATTTGCTTTTCCATCGCTTGGTCTTTTTCTGGATATTTTTTATTAATTTCTTCGATTTCTGGTTTTAGAATTCTCATTTTAGCACTAGAAACATACATTTTCCACTGAATTGGCGTAAGAACAAGTTTAACAATGATAGTCAAAATTAAAATTGCAATTCCCATTCCCATTCCATATTGTACAAGCCACACAAATAAAGGCTGAATAAGATAAACGTTCATCCAACGAAATAATCCCCAACCATAATTCAATAGATTGTGTGTTCCGTTGTTGTAAGTTTTTAGTAAATCATAGTCATTTGGTCCGAAATACCATTGCATCTCAATGCTGTCGTCCGAAGCATTAGTAAACCCTGGATTTATATTTGCAAAATAATGCTTAATATGTGTCTGATCTTTTGGAGAAGACTCTCCTAACTCTTCAATTTTCAATACAGTTCCTTTCTTTTTAAAAGGTTTTTTAGGAATCATAATGGCAGAGAAATAGCTTTGCTTAAAAGCAATCCAATCCATATCCGTTTCAGCCACTAAATCATCGCTTTTCGTTTCTGAAAGATAGTTGTATTTAGAGCCTTCCGTTTCTTGATAAAAAACCGTAGAAACCATTCTTTCCATATACGTGCTTTTCTCGGTTTTCAACATATCTGTTTCCCATGTTATAAGAATATCATCAGGATTTACTGAACTATTAAATCCTTTTATCTTAATCTCATAATCCAAGTGAAATTGATCAGGTGTGATGGTATAAATTTGCTCAACATATTTCGTTTTATTGGCATCAAAATAACTCACAAAAGAAATATAATTGTCTGTTTGCTTATGCAGATTAAAGATTAAATCTTTTGTATTTATATCTTTCCCATCAACATTAATTACCAATCCGTTAGACGAGCCATCTTCTTCAAATAGTTTAAGTGGAGTTATTTTGCCAGACTCTCTATTTATTATGTAATCATTATAAGTCTGATGGTTTTTTAGATAAACACTTTTAACTCCACCACCATAACTAGAAAGAATAACTTCTAATTCTTCATTTTCTAAAGTGAAAGTTTCTTCCTCTTTGTTAACATTAATAGGTGTAATGTTTTGTATGGGCTGAATTTGAAGGGCAGACGAATCTGTGTTTCCTACATCTGTTGTTGCACTATCCACCGAAAAAGTAGATTGCTCATTTTTTGTTATTTCACTTTCTTGACTTTCAGCTATTTGTTTTTGTTGTTCAACAAGTAATTCTTGCTGTGCAATTCTTTGTTGAATTTCTTCCTCTGAAGGTTGATTAAAATAAGTAAAGGCTATTAAAATCGCCCCAATTAATCCCAATCCAATTACTGTTTTTCTGTCCATATTAAACTTCTTGTTTTATCTAAAAGAGAGTTATTATTTATTATTTTTAATTATTTTTCTTATTCATCATTGCTTTAACAAAGTTAATAAACAATGGGTGAGGAGTGGCAACTGTACTTTTGAACTCAGGATGAAATTGAACCCCCACAAACCAAGGATGATTGTCTAACTCAATCACTCCAACAAGTCCTGTTTCAGGATTTATTCCCGTTATTTTCATACCATTTTCTACAAAGTCTTCTTTATATTCATTATTGAACTCATATTTATGTCTATGTCGTTCATAAATAATCTCTTTGTTATATGCGTCGTAGATTCTAGAATTGGGTTTAAGGTCGCAAGCAAATTTACCAATCCTCATTTGGTCTTTTTTGCAATAGTCTTTTTTATTTTCTTCCATTATTGCAATAACCGGATGCTTTGTATCAGCTGATATTTCAGTTGAATTAGCATCTTCCCATCCAATTACATTTCTTGCAAATTCGATTACAGCGCATTCCATTCCTAATCCAATTCCTAAAAATGGTATATTGTTTTCCCTTGCATATTTTACTGCATTAATTTTTCCAGCAACTCCACGTTCTCCAAATCCTGGTGCAACAAGAATTCCGTTGACATTTTTTAAAGCAGAATCAACGCTCGACTTTGTTAAATCCTCTGATTGTATCCATTCTATATTTACCTTGCAAAGATTCGCTGTTCCCGAATGAATAAATGCTTCAGAAATAGATTTATATGCGTCTTTCAGCTCTGTATATTTACCAACCAAAGCAACTGTAACTTCAGAAGATGGATTATTATAGTCGTGTAAAAATTTCATCCAAGAATCTAAGTCCGGCTTTGTTTTGCGCAATAAATTCAGTTGTTTTAAAACTACTTCATCTAATTCTTCTTCTTGAAGTTTTAGCGGAACCTCGTAAATTGTATCAGCATCCATCGCTTCGATAACAGCATCTTGAGAAACATTACAAAATCTTGCTATTTTATTTCTAATTTCAAAATCCAATTTATGTTCTGTTCTACAACACAATATATCAGGTTGAACGCCTAATTCTAATAGTTGTTTTACAGCATGTTGCGTTGGTTTTGTCTTTAATTCGCCAGCGGCTTGTAAGAAAGGAACAAAGGTTAAATAAATAACGATGCAATCATCCGCATATTCCCAACGCATCTGCCGCAATGCTTCAACGTAAGGCAAAGATTCAATGTCACCAACTGTTCCACCAATTTCGGTAATTACTATATCATATTCGTCATTTTTTCCAAGACTTTGAATTTTTCGTTTAATTTCATCAGTGATATGAGGAATAACCTGAATTGTTTTTCCATTATAATCACCATTCCTCTCCTTTTCAATTACAGCCTTGTAGATCCTTCCGGTTGTTACGTTGTTATTGCGATTTGTAGTGATATTTAAAAATCTTTCATAATGTCCCAAATCCAAATCTGCCTCATGACCATCGTCTGTAACAAAACATTCACCATGTTCGTATGGATTCAATGTACCTGAATCGATATTAATATATGGATCCAATTTCTGAATAGTTGTCCGATAGCCCCTTGCTTGTAATAATTTTGCTAGTGAAGCGGCGATAATTCCTTTCCCCAAAGATGAAGCAACCCCTCCAGTTACAAAAATATATTTAGTTGAATTTGACATGTTTTTCATTGATTTGTAACTACGGGATGCAAAGATAGAAGAATCTTATGAGTTATTACTGATTTTTAGAAAATTTATTGATGAAAATATTAATTGATAATTGAAAGATATAGAAATAAAAAACGGGAGAATGAACGAGCGTTCATGTTCTCCCGCTATCAACCTAACTTAACCACCTAAATCTATACAAACATATTAAGATTATATTTAAATCACAAGAAAACAAGAATGTTTTTTCAATTCAAATGTTTTTCTTTCAACAAAGGATTTTTATATAATGCAAAAATAAGACGTCGTATTTTATAAGCTGAAGGTAGCGGAAACTATCGAGAATAGGAATCAAGGACTAAATTATCGGTAAAAAAATGTTGCGAAGATAGATTTTTCAGATGTATTGACGTTTGCGGTAATATCATGACCAGCAACGATACTGTGTGGTGAAAATAATAAGACATCACATAACCAACTACATAAGCGGCAGTTATAAATTTTTGTCTAATGGAATTTTTAATGAAAACACAAAAAAAAAGAGGGGCAAGTTAAATACATCGCACCGCTACAACCTCTTTACCCTTGCTACGTTCCCGTCCTGGGGGATTGGGAGGGAGCTGGTCGTGTAAAACTCACCCCAGCTGCAAAATTAGTAATAAGATTTGATTCTGCAAACGAAAGGTCTGTTAAATTTAAATAGCAGATTTATGTCTGTTTTGAGAGTCAATGTTTGAAATGGGACGAATAGAGATTCTGATTTTTTCCCATCTGTCAGGAAATTGCTGTAACAAAAACGAAATTCTTCTTCTATTCTTTTTGATTGAATCTGTGATTGCTGGTGGAGTAACGGGTGGACTGAGATTTGCGGCAACATTTTTACCGTTCACTTCCAATCCTTTTAATTCTGCTTTCAACGCAGCTTCTTCATAGCGATTCAATAAAATTTCAACTTTATCGTGAGAAGGAGACAATGAAATTTCCTTGATTATATTATGTGAATTTCCTTTTGTTTGAATGAAATCATTAGTAATTGTTAATGTTTCAGACGATAAATTAAGGTTGTAGGCTAGAAAAATGGCCGAAGAAATTATTTCCTCAATATCTTCCAGAGCATATTTACCTTTTGCCAAACGAAAAATCACTTCATCATCAAGCATTATCTCTTTTTGTAACTCCTCTTCAAATTTATTTTTAAAATTGATTAAAAGATTTCGAATTGCAGAGCTGTATAAACGTTCTGAAGAAATTAAGTCTGACTTTAACTGCTGAATATTCTCGTCTTTTTTAAGATTAACCGCCTCCATTTTTAGAAGTAAATCGCGCTCATTCAATACATTGTTGTACTCAACGGTTAAGATATTACTCAACATTCCACTTAAAATTGATTTTTCTTGAGTAGTAATGCCATTAAAATGAAGATTAAGGTTCTTTAAAAACGTGTTTTTTGAGAAATGGATAACCAAAATATCATTCAATGAATCAATAGAAGAAGGAAAATACAAATAAAGCACAGTCAAATTGTCCTCATCCTCTAAACTAAATTGATAGTGAGAAGAGGATGGATTTGGATTTTTCCATTCAAATTTACTCCGAGAATCTCTTAGTTTTTGAAATTGAACTCTTTGATCGCCTTTAATCGGAGAGTTAATGTTGTCTGAATGATAAATTTCGCCATCAAACCCTTTCCATATACCATATTTATCGGCAATACCTGGCAAATAATCAGATATTTTATCTAAAAGATATGGTAAGGGATGATATGTTCCAGCGAATCTCACGGTTAATCTATTTAAGCAAAATTACGAAATATTACTTAATTAACCAAATAAAAACTTAATTTACTTAATTAAATTAAAAATCATAACTTAATCATGGTTAACAACTTAATATAAATAATAAATTTTCAATTCTTCATGTTCTTTGTCTAAAACAATATATTATGCGGGTTCAAATATCTCAAGAAGACAGAATAGTCGTTGAAGAAATATTAAGGGAGTTAATGATTCTTCAAAAAGAATTAAGTAATGCTTTGTTAAACAGCTTAATTATTTTATCTGGTGCATTCATGCGCTTTATTTACAGTTATCAAGAATATTCAATACCCAACATCAAGAAGAAAGGATTAAGAGAAATTTTATGGGGTAGGGCAGTTAGGTTCTTCGGATTAGACAATCACAAAGAAGAAAGCGCAAAAAGTGCTAAATCAAAAGGTAGAAAGAGAATTGTTAGAAGGGTGTTTATTAACATTGGAAAGGTTGTTCTACTTCCAGTTTATTTAATTTTACTTCTGATTGACTTTCTCAGAAATAGGAAAAGAAATAGGAATAGGAAAAGTTCAGCCAATTATAACAGATATGTAAAACACCAAGATATAGAATAAATATTTGAATAACAGGTGTTTAAATGTTTTAATTAAGAGAAAACATTTAATTTGTAATTTATAAATGTTAAATAATTTACATATAATGTAACAATTAAACTATTCTTCCGTAAAAATGTGCATAATTAAAACGATAGACCATGAAATATAGATATGTAATTGCATTAAATCGTATGTTACTTACTGACGAGAAGTCTTCAAAAAGCAAGATTCACCATTTAAAGAGCAATTTGGAAGAACAAGAGGTTGTTGAGTTAATGGATTATGTAAGGAAATATCCAAAACAAAAGATTAAAACGTATAAAATGTTTACTTGTGGTTTTTCAAAGAACTAAGTAAGGAAATTCTTATAATAATGTAATTTTAAAGCCATCCTGAGAAGGGTGGCTTTTTTATTAATACTGTCTAAAACAAGTAGAGAAGGAGTAAACCTTGAAGGAATCTAACTGTATTAGTATGTATATGCGAATACACCATTTCTTTTTTATGCGATAATCTTTCCACCAGATAATCCATGTTTTATTTACTCTAAAAGACAAATACCGGCCGTTACAAATGTGAATATCTAAAATTCACATTATTGAATTCCAAAAATCAAAATTTTATTTACATTTGTATAAATATTGAATTATGGGAATAGCTGAAAGATTACAAATGGTAATTAAAATGAATGGATTAACCAACTCTTCGTTTGCAGATAGGATTGGAGTTCAACGCTCAAGTGTTTCCCACGTATTGTCTGGTAGAAACAAGCCAAGTGTTGACTTTATTCAAAAGATTCTACAATCCTTTCCGAAGGTTGATGCCAATTGGCTGGTTGCAGGAAGAAAAGTAGGAAAGTCGGAAGAAACAAAGAGTATTAGCCAAAAAGAATATAAAACTGTCTTGCCACCAAATGAACCTATATCATCCAAAGGAAATGAAAGGGCAAAGGACAAAAAGATTGAGCGTATTATTATATATTACGATGATAAAACGTTTGAAGAGATGTTACCAGCTAAGAAGATTATTGAAGAATAATACCAGAACCCAAAAGCTCTTCGTTTTCATCATAAAACGCACAGAATTGTCCTGGAGTAATGCCACGTTGAAGATTATTGAATAAAACGTAAGTATAATCTTCATTATGCATTACCGTAGCCTCACGCAAAGATTGTCTATAACGAATCCTTACTAAACATTTTCTTTTTTCATTTACCTTAAATTTATTCTTTAAGTTTGTAAACACAAGCTCTTTATTATCAATCTTTAAGGCAATTCTGTTAAGTCCTAAATGTTCATCTGTTTGACCGCTAAAGACTAAGTTGTTATTCGTATCCGTTTGAATGACAAATGAGGGATTGGGTCTTCCACCAATTTTCAGTCCTTTTCTCTGTCCAATTGTATAGAAGTGAGCTCCTTGGTGTTCCGCTACTTCAATTCCATCCGATTCGCTAAAAACAAAAGGCTTAACAAGACTTTCTATATGGTCAAAATCATAAGGTGTAGAATGATATTCTTTCAAAATTGGAGCATCATTGTCAATTTCTATAACTTTTCCTTTTTTGACCTTGAGTTGTTGTTGTAAAAAGTCTGGAAGACTTATTTTACCAACAAAACAAAGCCCTTGAGAGTCTTTCTTATCTGCCGTAACCAAGTCTAACTCTTTGGCAATTTCTCTTACTTCCGACTTTTTGAGTTCTCCAATTGGAAATAAAGCTTTTTGGAGTTGTTCTTGGTTGAGCTGACATAAGAAATAGGACTGATCTTTATTTTTATCAACGCCAGCCAATAGACTTACCGAACCGTCAGCATTATCTTTTCTACGACAATAATGCCCAGTCGCCACAAAATCGGCACCCAATTCGACTGCTTTCTTTAAAAAAATATCGAATTTAATCTCACGATTACAAAGTACATCAGGATTGGGTGTTCTTCCAGACGCGTATTCATCAAACATATAATCCACGATCCGTTCTTTGTATTCTTTACTTAAATCAATAACCTGAAATGGAATATTTAGTTTGTTTGCTACCAACAACGCATCGTTTGAATCATCAATCCAAGGACATTCATTTGAAAGGGTTACAGACTCATCGTGCCAGTTTTTCATAAATATACCAATGACATCATAGCCTTGCTTGATAAGCAAATGAGCGGCAACACTTGAATCAACTCCTCCAGACAAACCTACAACTACTCGTTTCATGATTATACTTTGATTAAAATGCAAAATTAATTCAAATTTATTGTTTTGCCTAAAATTTAAGGAAATAGTGATGTTAAATGTATTAAAAATTAATTTCTGTGTGTATCAATTCCTTAGTTATATTAGTGGAATTATTTTTTAATAAGTTAAATAAAAAGTATAAGCACGCACCTTAAAATAAATGATTACAAACTATTTAGGCATTTATATTGTTGTCATTTAACTAAAAAAGAATAGGGAGTGGCTTTATTTTTAGCTCAAATTTCAATAAACAGCTTGATACAAATGTAAATTAATGGTGATAAGTTTACAGAAGCAAAAAAATATAAATAAACTTATTTACATTACTGAACTGTGTATAGCGTTTTTAAGTTTACAATTGTACACAGGGTAAATGTTGAAAATTTGAATAAAATGTAAATTCATATCCATAAAAATATAAGTTGTATAAATTTTGCATACTTTTATCAATTATGAAAATGATTTCAATAATATCTTTTTTGATTTTGTTTGTATCAGCTGGTTACGGACAATGTGAAGAGGTCTTTTTAAAAGGTCGTGTCATCGATACTACTGAAAGACAATTTTACTACAACCTCATGGTTGTCAATCAAACAACAAAGCAAGGAGTTTATGGAAGACCGAATGGGGAGTTTTCTGTTTATGCGAGACCAGGAGATAGAATTGGATTCTCTGTTAAAGGTTATGCCAAAGATTTTATCACCATCCCAGATAATGGAAATTGTTCAGTAGATACAACAATTTATTTGAGTCAAAGACTTCAAATTTTCGAAGAAGTTGTTGTTCATCCCATAAAGTCATTGGAAGATATAAAGCGAGAAAGAGAGGAATTGAGTCAGCGGGAAACACGAACCGTTACAGGAGTTAGTGTTTTAGAAAGTCCAATTACAGCATTGTATGAGCGATTTAGTAAGAAAGCCAAATCCAGACAAATTGTTGCTGAAATGGAGCATCAAGACAACATGGATCAGATTGTCAAAGAATTATTGAGGGTTTATGTTTCCTATGATGTTGTCTATTTAGAAGAAGATGAATTTGCTGCCTTCATTCATTTTCTAAATATCGATGAGCATTTCTTAAAAACAGCGACTGAATATGAGTTAATTGTATATATTCAAGGTAAGTTGGAGCATTATAAATCGTTGCATCCAGAAATATTTAAAATAGAATAAAGACTTGTTTATTGAATATGCGTATAACTAATCTTTCTTTTTGCGAGGACGAAGCACTCTTTTTACTTCTCCGCTTGAAGGTGCATCTTTTACCCTGAATTGTCTTTTTGGTCGTTCTTCCTTGGTGTTTTTAAATGCCTTTTTAGAATTTTCTTTTTCGGGTCTTTGATTTTTAGGTGTAGCAATTTTTATATCCAATGGTCTGCCTTCAACCTCAACACCATTTAAAGCCTTGATAGCAGCAATTGCTTCTTCCAAACTTTCCATTTCCACATATCCGTATCCTTTTGACTTTTTTGTTTTTTTATCATATACAACGTGTGCATATAAAACCGTCCCAAATTGAGAAAACGTTGCTTTTAAGTCATCTGATGAAATTCCAAAATCTAAATTAGCTACAAAAATGTTTGTCATTACTGCCCCTTAATTTTTTTTAATAATACAGATTACAAATATAAAGCAAGTATTTAAGAATCTAGCATAATCGAGGTATTTTCTTTTTACACTAATACTTGTTATATAGACATAATATCTTTAAATCGGATTGCCTGCCTTCTAGATATTTCAATTTCAGAATCATCGGTTAGCGTTACCTTCAGCCCTCCATTAAACCAGTTTTCAATTGAAGTAATATGATTTATATTGATGATATATTTTCTGTTTGCCCTAAAGAAGTCAACAGATGAAAGTCTCTCTTCCAGTGCATTTAGACTTCGTAAAATCATGGGTTTATTATTATCAAAATAGACTTTTACGTAGTTTCCCTGGCTTTCAAGGTATTTTACTTTTTCTAAAGAAATAAAGTAACATTTCTCACCATCTTTGATAAAGACCTTGTCACTTATATTTAGTTTTCTTCCTTCACGGTCATCCTCAACAGAAGAGAAAAATTCATCATCAATTGTCTCTGATTTGATTTTTTCTATAGTGTCCTTTAATCTGTTTGGTTCTACAGGTTTCAGTAGATAATCTAAAGCGTTAATCTTAAATGCGTCTAAGGCAAATTCGTCATAAGCCGATACAAAAACAACTTTAGGGATTTCATCCAACTTTTTAATCATCTCGAAACCATTCATTTCAGGCATCTGGATATCCAAAAACACCAAATCAGGGCGAGTTTCTTTGATAAGTTTAATTCCATCAAATCCGTTTTCTGCTTCGCCAATAATTTCAATATTATCAGAATGCTTTTTCAAAAGATTTTTAAGCTCTTCCCTTGCTAATCTTTCATCATCAATTATAACTGCTTTCATAATTCGTTTGATTTAATTTAGATTTATGAATCAATATAACGGCTGAAACCTTATTATTTGGAATGTTTTTTATCGAAAAACTAGCTTCATCTCCATAAACAATTTGTAACCTTCGGATTACGTTCTCTATACCAATTCCATTATCTGTAGTAGTAGAAAGAGGGTTAAATTCTCCTGTATTTTGTACTTCAATTTTCAAATTTTCATTTTCATATTGAACTATAATATTAACCTCACCGTTGAGTGAAGATTGTGAAACTCCATGCTTAATGGCATTTTCTACAAATGTTTGAATAACAAATGGAGGTACAAATACGTCTTTATCAATATTATTTGTTATTGTAAAGTTTAATCGTTCCTCAAATCTTACCTTCTCAAGTTGAAGATATTTTTCAACCAATATCAGCTCTTCACTTAACGGAATAAATGTATTTTTTGTAGATTGCAGCGAAGCTCTTAAAAGACTTGATAACGTTGTGATTGTTGATTTTGCCTTTGCAAGGTCTATCTCAATTAATGCACGGATATTATTTAACGAATTAAATATGAAATGCGGGTTGAGTTGATCTTTTAAATTCTTTAATTTGGTTTCTGTCTGTAACGCTTTAAGTTTGAGTGTGTAAATTTCCTGATCACGTGATTTTCTAAATAGATGATAGGTAAAATAAACCGCCATCCAAAGAAAAAAGAATATTCCATTGACAATGATGTTAACCATAAGTTCAGGCACAGAAACCAATTCTTCATTAAAAATATAATGATTAATTACAAAATTGGTGAAAAGTACTTGAGAAGTAGCAATTACAGTAATCAATACTATGGCACGTGGCAAAACCTCTATAATTGAAAGATTTAGCCAATTAAATTTTAACAGAAAAAATCGAATTGTATGCGTCGATAAAATCAAAAGAAAGTATAGAATAAATAACTGAACGACTGTATCAGGCTCAAACTCATCTCTAAGTGCTACTGCAAACCCAATAATAATACAAAATGCTCCCCACGAAACAATTTGAATGATCCAATATAGAAGCTGACTATTATTTTTATAAGACATTACATGTTTTTTGAGTTGGGTATATCATTTTTAATGTTTTTTAAAATTGTCCGCTACAATCAATTCCTTTGTTCCGTGCCCCCAATTGTAAAAGCCTTCCCCCGATTTCACACCTTTTTTTCCTGCTGCAACCATGTTTACCAATAAAGGACAAGGTGCATATTTGGTGTTTCCTAAACCACTATATAAAACTTCCATAATTGCTAAGCAAACATCTAAACCGATAAAATCTGCCAATTGCAATGGACCCATCGGATGTGCCATTCCCAATTTCATTACTGTATCTATCTCTTCAACTCCCGCAACTCCTTCGTGAAGTGTGATAATCGCTTCATTTATCATCGGCATTAAAATTCTATTCGCTACGAACCCTGGAAAATCATTCACTTCGACTGGTACTTTACTCAAAGATTTTGATGCGTCCATTATCAATTGCGTTACTTCATCTGAAGTTGAATAACCACGAATAATTTCGACCAATTTCATCACGGGAACAGGATTCATAAAGTGCATTCCAATAACTTTATCTGGTCGTGACGTATGTGCTGCAATTTTAGTAATCGAAATAGACGAAGTGTTTGACGCTAAAATCGTATTGGGTGAAGTCATTCTGTCTAAATCTTCAAATATTTTATATTTAATCGCTTCGTTTTCAGTTGCAGCTTCAATAACCAAATCTACATTTTTAACACCCTCTTGCATACTTGTAAATGTGGTCAAATGACCTAATGTAGTAGCTTTATCAGTCTCAGTGATTTTCTCTTTAGCAATCATACGGTCAAGATTTCTATTAATGGTTGCTACTCCCTTATCTAAAGCCTCTTGAGAGATATCTATTAATGAAACTTCATACCCAAACTGTGCAAACACATGGGCAATTCCATTTCCCATCGTTCCTGAACCTATAACTGCTACTTTTTTAATCATTTTTTAGTATTTAATTTCTACAAAAATATGAATATTTTACTTTTACTTATTATATCTTTAGCAAAGATAAATTATATTAAGGCATTTTTCAATGTTTTAGCTAATTTTATTGTTTGTAAATGCATCTCAATTACAGCAATAAAAACAAATTGTTATCAAAGGATGATTTTGCTTATTAAGATTATCAGTTTTTAAAACCAATTTTCTCTTAATTCGAGAATAGACGAATAGGTATTATCTTCTATTAATTTAGCCTCACTTTCGTCAATCCATTTAATATCAGTAATATTCTCTTCCAGTTGGGGTTTGATTTCTTTTTCTTCTGTTTTTAAAACAAACCAATGTGTCTTTTTTATCCAATAATTATTGTAAGCATGATAAACATGGTAAGTAGGAGAGAGTGGGTACACAATTTTTATTTTATTTAGTCCACACTCTTCCTGAATTTCACGAATAGCAGTTTCTTCAGGCGTTTCGTTTTTCTCCATTTTTCCTTTAGGTAAATCCCACTTATTATTCCTAAAAATAAATAACGACTTCTTGTTTGTTTCATTTTTCACAATTCCACCTGCAGCTTCAATCCATTTAAAATTTTTGAAATAATCTTTTAAAATTGTTTCAGGATTTGAGCCGTTCATGTAGAAATTTGGTTCGTTAATAACATTGTTGAGCATTTCTCTAAACTCATTAAAATCGTTACAATCTAAATTTGGCAAATAGTTTGCAGGGATATTTGTACTAAACTTTTCTTCTTTTTGAAAGTTTATTGAGGAATTATCAATAAATACTTTATACATTTGTATCATGATTAATGATTTTGACAAAGCCACAAAGATAGCAGAATATTTGCTACAAATCAAAGCTGTTAAATTACAGCCTGACACCCCTTTCCACTGGTCTTCTGGATGGAAGTCTCCAATTTATTGCGACAACAGAAAAACCTTATCTTATCCCGCAATCAGGACATTTATTCGTCAATGTTTCGCCGAATTAATTCTTGATTTATACGGAAAGCCAAGTATGATTGCAGGGGTTGCAACTGGAGGAATCGCAATCGGTGTATTGGTTGCACAAGAATTAGGAATCCCTTTTGTATATGTTCGTTCATCCTCAAAAGGTCATGGATTAAAAAATCAAATTGAAGGAGATATAACAACAGGAGACAATGTTGTTGTTATTGAAGATTTAATTTCTACAGGAGGTAGCAGCTTAAAAGCCGTAGAAGCATTGCGAGCAGAAAACCTGAACGTAAAAGGAGTTTTGGCAATCTTCAATTATGGATTTGACGTAGCTGTGGATGCTTTTAAAGAAGCTAATTGCCCAATTCATGAGCTTTCTAATTATGAAACATTGATTGAAGTAGCATTAAAACAAAATATAATTTCAGAAAAAGAAGTCGAATCCTTACATTCTTGGAGAGAAAATCCAAGCGAATGGGGGCAATAACAAGAATATGAAAATTGATAGTGATAAAATAATCGTAAACGCCTCACAGCAAAAGGTGTACGAATTCCTTACGAACGCAGAAAACATTGGTAAATTATTACCTGATGAAGCAAAAGATTTTAAAGGAAGTGAAAATGAATGTTCTTTTAAAGTTCAAGGAGGAATTACAATCTCTTTAATTCAAGAAGCATTAAAAGCAACCGAAGAAATTCAGATGAAGTCTGGAGAAAAATCTCCGTTCCCTTTTAAATTATCAATTTATTTACAAGAGATTTCCGATACAAAAACAGAAGGATACATTGCGTTTGATGGAGAAGTAAATACCTTTCTTCAGATGATGGTTAAAAAACCATTGACGAACCTTTTTAACTATATGGCAAATAAATTGAAGAAGAATTTTGAAGGAGATATTGAAATATAATTCTTATATTCAAGGTCATATTAATTCTTTTAATTTATAAAAATTGTTTACACCAACAAAAATTAAAGTTAGATTCAGAGATTGTGACATGCTTGGACATGTTAACAACGCAGTCTATTTGAGCTATTTCGAGCAAGCCAGAATGGACTATTTTAATCAAATGCTTGGTAAAAAGTGGGATTATTCAACACATGGTCTGATTCTTGTTAAAAATGAAATAACTTATCTAAAAGCAATTCATCTGGATGGCGAAGTGGAAATTTCTCTTCACCTTGTTCATATAGGTAACAAAAGTTTTACGTTTGGTTATAAAGTAATGGTTAATAATACACTCTGCACTACTGGAAAATCAACTTTGGTATGTTATGACTTTAAAAAGAAGAAAAGTGTACCCATTTATCCTGATTTTAGAGAAGCAATGGAAAAATTAGATAAAGAATAAATTTTAAACTATGCTGAAACACATTGTAACCATAATAATCCTAATATTTTCATTGAACGGGTTAAGCCAAGTTAGTGATAATATAAATATAAGAAGAGGACCTTGTTTTCAGAAAGCTTTGGATCGAATAGACCAACGTTATCCAGATTGGGAATGTGATTTGTATGGCAATAAAATTATTGATTGTAACCAAGCTTTAGAATCTGACCCAGAAAGCAGTGTTGTGTTTTTAAAATCTAACGGTAAACCCTTTACTGGTGATTGTGAGACCTGCCACATGAACGGAATTAAACAACATTCAGTCTCTTTTGAAAACGGGCTGATTAACGGAACAGACACAAGTTATTACGCATCTGGATGTCCACAAGTGGTTAAAACATACATTCATGGAGTAGAAAATGGACGTTGGACATATTATAATGACTCGAGTGGGTTGGTCGCATGGGAAATGAATTTTTTCAATGGAGAAAAACATGGGAAAGCCATTTATTTTCGTCAGACACCAGTAGGAACAGCTACAACAAAGTATGTTGTAAACGGTGCTGAAGAAAATTGGAATTATACAGTTTATGAAAATGATACCATAAAAATCGAAAATTATGTAGAGGGCATCTTGCATGGTGAAAAAAGAGAGTATTTCTGGCCAGATTCAAAAGTAAAGAAAATAGTGCATTACAACATGGGAATCATGGATGGAGCGTTTCTGCAATACAACAAGGATGGAGAAGTACTTCAAGAGTTGTTTTACGACAAAGGGAAAAAAGAGGGAGAGTGGAAGTATTACTATGATGATGGATCGCTTTTAAGAACAGAATCATGGAAAAAAGACGTTAAAGATGGTGAATTCAAGGTTTTCTTTATTGATGGAAACTTACAATCTTTAGAAACTTATAGAAAGGGAGTTAAAGAAGGAAAGTTTTTGGAATATTTCTCAAATAATGCACTAAAAAGAGAGGCAATTTATAGAAAAGGGGAGTTGGTTGAAGAACATGTTTACGATGTTTATGGGAACGAAATCACAACAAAGGGTGAAGCCAATGCAAATGATGAAGACGATGCATTACCTGATTCCAATAAGAAAAATAGAAAAAGAAAATAAAAAAGATTAGGAAGAAAAATAGAAATAAAAACCCTTAATAACCCAAAAAATTACTTCGCTCTCTACTTTTTATTGAGGGCATCCTAAAAAACACCACAATTGTTGAGATAAAAATAACTAAAGCGAGAAAGATAAAATAATTCCCCGTTTCTTTCTGTTGTCGAATATCAAAAGAACTACATAAAAGCAAGTTAAAAACTTTCATGATAACGCCAGCAGCACCCAATTTTGCTGATAACATTCCCAAAAAAAATATTTTTACTTCAAAAATTAATTCTCGATAGATAGCAACCAATAATGCCCCAGAAATAATCATATTTACGTGCATCAATTTATTAAATTCTGGCTCGATAACGGCTTTATCAACAGAATGAGGTAACATCCAAAATATGATTGACGAAAATATGAAAATCAAACCTGAAATTGCCCAGCCTAAGTCTTTTACTCGCCAACTATGAAAGGCTTGAGCTAAAAGTACACCCAATAAAAACATTAAAGGTAGCTGTATAATTTGATGTCGTGGCATTGTATAGGTAAACCATTCATCAAATTGAATCGACAACAGATAGAATCCCACAAAAAACACTGTAATGATTATAACGACGCGATATTTTGTCCAGTATTTATCCATTCATTTATTTCAGTTACTATTGAATTATTATCTTCCCGTTCAGGATCAAATATTTTTACAATTTTATTGTCTGGCGAAATAAGATAAATATAGGTAGAATGATTGATGATTCTATTTTTTGATTCTTTGTATATCCAAACGCCGATATTTTTTAGAAATACATCAAACTCCTGCTCATCTACTTCGTAAGGAATAGCAAATTCCCATCCAGGAATATTCTTGAAATGATTACGGTAATTCCTAATTCGTTCCACATCATCATTATCTAAATCAAAACTGATTGTTACAAACTCAATTTGAGATGGAACCAATAGAGTATCAATAGAATGATATACTTTTTCTAATTGATTGTTGATTTTATGACAAACAAAAGGACAATTTAGATACACAAAATTTGCCAGTTTATATTTTGGATCTTCATTCAAGTTTACCAAGACACTGTCGTGGTTTATCAATTGAATCTCAGGAAATTCTTTATTAAGCGGAGAAGCTTCCTCTAATGAATAAGAAAAAATAGTAAAAGCCTTAAAGCCATGTGTCCATTTTGAGATAATTGCAATGCATATCCCCAAAGTTATAAGCGGTATGATGACAGTTTTTAGCTTCATGCTTTTACTATTTTTAAATCTATTTATATTTCTCTAATGTATTCTTGGTTGGATTTAACCTTAAAAAACCGTCCAAAAAGTGAAATATAAAGGATTGATAACCCAACTAAAATAAATATCACAAAATAAACAGCAATCACTGCTAATGATGCTCCAGTACTAACAACATTATCTACTTGTGTATAAGCATAAGATGCATATCGGCGAGGAATACTTTCCAATCCACCCATATAGAACATAATTAAAAATCCATAACTTGCTGTTGCAAAAATCCAAAATCCAAATTTTGCAAGACCACTTCCATTGATGTTTTTTTCATTAGAAGTGATATAAAATAAGAATCCTAAAATAAATGGAATTACACCCATTAACATATAAGTATGAAAGTGAGCAGGAACCCATAAAGTGTTGTGTAAAATTGTATTGAATGCTATTGTAGAATCTACAACTGCAGCAAATCCTCCAATTGCCCAACCGGCCATTCCAATCAAAAACATTAACGGAACAACGCCCCAATTTACATTTGATTTGTACAACTGACTAATAACGGTAAACATTGTGATAGCTGTTGCAGGAATTGGACTTGCATACGACATTATTTGACCAATTATTTGGAAAGGTAGGGGTTGTACAAAATCCATATACAAGTGATGGAAGAAAGCAAAAATGATAAAGAATAAAGTCGCATTCCATGAATATACCAATACTTTGTTCATCTTAATTTTACGACCTGTAAACTCTGGTAACAAATGATAAACCCATCCAACTGCACAATACATAGTAATGTTGGCGATGGCATGACCAAAATACATCACTAGGTTTTTCATCATTAAAGCATCAAACGCTAATGAAGGCTCTAATACTTGCATCAGCATAATGATAAGGAAAATTGCTCCAAAAATCACTGCAAAAACCCCAGGAATGAGAGCAATTGTAGCAATCATAATAATTGGACTAATTTTATGCTCAGGATTGTCGGATTTTAAATATTGCCATCCCAGTAGATTTTTAAACCCACCGTAGTGTTTTGCCATAGAATAAAGTATGTGTAAAATTCCGATCAACCAAGCAACCCCAGCAACAACAATAGATAAAGTAGATAGGGTAGTAGCCCAACTTGACCAAAATGTATTTATAAATGGTAAAGGATATAACATATACCAACCAGGACCAAATTTACCAATTAAAGTTCCCGCAGCTAACCCAAGTAAAGCCAAAGCAATTAAAGCCCATAAGAAAAACCCGAGTTTTGAACTTAATTTGACGAATCGGGTACTTATTAAATACCATAAACCAGCAAAAGCAATGCTAAACAAAACACTAATCATTCCTAATCCATGCAATGTCATATACATATAAAAATCATTCGGTATAGTTGTTGTCATTTCTCCTTGTCTCATTCTCATTAATAACCCAAGAGTTATCAGTAAGGGAAATGCAATTAAAAATGTAATTCCCCAAACATTCATTAGCTTTTTTTGCTGTTTTTTCTCTTCTAAACTTAAAGTAATCATATCAATTTGTTTATTTCGTTAGTCTATAATTGTCCCTGCAAGTCGTTGTTTTCAGCTTCAACAACATCAATTTTAAATTCCTCATTTTCTTCACTTAATTCTTCTGAAGGAGTTTCTACTTTTGTTTCCTCAACATCATTCAAAGGTCCTTGCACATTAATTGTAGCTATCATCATCGCATGTGCGATTCCACAATATTCCATACAAAGTACTTTGTAAACTCCTGGTTCAGTAAAATGATAATACAAATCATTCGTATAACCCGGCATTGCTTGTACTTGTGCTACCATATCACCAGCTTCATTATAGATTCCGAAGCTATGCGTTACATCTTTTGCGCCTACAATAAATTTCACAAATTGACCCGGTATGACGTCAATTTTATTCGCTCCCCTGAACTCATCAACACTTTCAGTTAATAGTTTATCACCTTCAGCAATCTTCCATCCCCATTGAAACGCCAAAACAGAATAAGTAACATCTGTTTTGTCATCTTGGTTTCCATAAGGCAAAAAAGCCATTGAGGACAAAAATCCGATTGCCATAACTGCGGTCAAACCCCAAAAGTATTTACGTCGAACTTTATAAACCTTTGCTTTTGCGACTTCCTTGTCTTCTTTTTTGTGTGAAGTACTAAATAAAATGTATAAGACTATCAGCACGGCAATTACACCCACTGCAGTCACCCATCCAACAGTATTTTGTAAAGCCAATAAAATTGTAAATTGTTCCATTTTTTTCTTTTTTAGTTAACATCAATTTTTCTTTTGCAAACCTATTATTCTATTTTTAAAAGCGGATAATAAAGTCCAATTTAAAAATAGATTCATGATAAATATCATGTTTTTACATGGTTAGAAACATCATAATGAATGACGAATTGCCTTGTAGAGTGAACAAAACATATTCTAAAAACACAAAAAAGGGCTAAAATGAACGTAAGATTTTAGGTTGATTTGATGATTGCTTAAAAAAAATAAAATCCTATTGTTTCTTAGAAAAGGAAGATGTATTTTTGGAGAAAATCAAATAATAGCAATGATTCTAAAAAATCTGATTTCTCTTGAATGGCGCTTTTTTAAACGGTCGTCTTCCTATAATTTTAATTTATTTTTAAAAATTTTATTAGGGATAGCAGCTGCGTTTTATGCACTTCTTATCCTTTCGCTGGGTGTAGCTCTGTATTATATTCTTGAAGATGAGGGACTCGAACCGTTTCAAACAGTGAATAAATTCCTTATTTATTGGTGGGTAGGAGATTTAATGTTTCGCTATTTTTTACAAAAATTACCTGTAACAAGCGTACGACCTTTATTGATTCAGCCCATTTCTAAACGGAAACTTACACATTATCTCCTCGGAAAATCTGCATTTTCATTTTATAATATTTATCCTATCTTCTTTTTCTTGCCATTCTCTGTTACACTTATAATCAATGACTTTTCAATTATTCAAGTAATATTGTGGAACGTTGCAATTATTGGATTGACAATTTTTAATAATTACCTAAATCTTGCCATCAATAATAAAAACACACTCTTTATTATTATCGTGACTTTGGTTTTTGGTTCAGCAGCCGCACAATATTATAATGTCATTATTGATATTACAGAATATACAGTATATGTTTTCGATTCTTTTTATAGTACTTATTGGACATTTTTTATCCCTGTTTTATTGGCAATTGCCATGTACAACTTTAACTATAAATATTTCTATAAATCTTTGTACCTCGATGAAGCAATGAGTACCCGTTCTGAATCTGTAAACATTAAGGATTATTCATGGCTCGAACGATTTGGCTTGATGGGAACTTTCTTAAAAAATGACTTGAGATTAATCCTAAGAAATAAAAGGTCTAAAAATACCATTTGGGTGAGTATTTTCTTCTTGTTTTACGGACTTTTCTTCTTTACAAGTTCTGATTATGATAATGATTTTTGGTTGATTTTTGCAGGAATCATGGTACCAGCAGGTTTCCTTTTTACATTTGGAGGATACGTACCAAGCTGGGACAGTGCATATTATCAACTCATGATGAGCCAAAATATTAAATATAGAGATTATTTAGCCTCAAAATGGTGGCTTATGGTAGTGGTAACTGCTGTTTCTGTGATTTTATGTTTTCCATATATTTTATTTGGAACAAAATATTACCTTGCTATCTTGGTCGGCGGATTGTATAATATTGGCGTCAATGCTCACTTAACATTACTTTCTGGCGCATTTGTTAAAACTCCCATCGACCTGACTACAGGAAAAAAACCGTTTGGAGACAAACAATCTTTCAACACAAAAACCATCTTATTAACGCTTCCAAAACTTCTTTTACCTTTTTTAATTTACTTTGCTTTTAAATATAACTTTAACGAAAAAACTGGCTTTATCGCCATTGGAATATTTGGATTGTTAGGCTTATTCTTTAGAAATTATATTTTTAATGTGATAGAAAAAATTTATAAGCAAGAAAAATATTCAACCATTAAAGCTTATCAAGAAAAAGGATAGTGTAAGTTTTATAACTAAATAAGAAAACTTTAAAAACTTATTTTCTTTATTATATTTACAATTTCAAAGCTAAAAATAATTATAAGTGATAGACATTATAAAATTTGGAACAGACGGATGGCGTGCAATTATTGCAGACACATATACAGTAAATAATGTTGCAAGAGTAGCAACAGGAACTGCACTTTGGATAAAAAAACAAAGCCAAAACCCAAGTGTAGTTATCGGATACGATTGCAGATTTAATGGTAAAATGTTTATGGAAACCGCCATTAAGGTTTTCTTGCATCACAATATCAAAGTTTATTACGCAGAAGAATTTGTATCAACCCCCATGATTTCTATGGCTGCACGTAATTATTCTGCAACATTAGGTGTAATTCTTACCGCATCTCATAATCCTCCTTCTTATGGTGGATATAAACTAAAATCTCAATTTGGCGGACCATTATCTCCAGATAAAGTGCAAGAAGTTGAAAACCTTATTCCGGATACAATTCATAAGCATATTTTAGAGATTGAATTTGTAGATGCTATCAAATCAAAGCAACTCATTAAAATTGACTTTGAAGCAGAGTACATTCAAGCAATTGAGGAGAATTTTGATTTAGATGCCATTCGTAACTCTAACCTTACATTGGCTTATGACGCAATGTACGGTGCCGGACAGAGAGTAATGAGAAAACTATTCCCTAACATCCACCTCTTGCATTGTGAATACAACCCTTCCTTTATGGGGCAAGCTCCAGAACCGATTGAAAGAAATCTAAAAGAATTAAGTGAGTTTATTAAAGAAAAAGGAAATATTGATATTGCATTAGCAACCGATGGAGATGCAGACAGAATTGGTTTGTTTGGTGCAGATGGAGAATTTATTGATTCTCACCACATCATGTTATTACTGATCCATTATTTGGCAAATTATAAAGGGCAAAAAGGAAAAATTGTAACCGCTTTTAGCAGTACACCGAAAATTGGAAAAATGGCCAAACATTACGGTCTAGACTATGAAGTTGTAAAAATTGGCTTCAAATATATCGCCGGAATAATGGTTGAAGAAGATGTTTTAATGGGAGGAGAAGAGTCTGGTGGAATTGCTGTAAAAGGTCATATCCCTGAAAGAGACGGAATTTGGATGGGAATGATTATTTGGGAATTTATGGCGAAATCTGGAAAAACCATTCAAGAACTTATTCATGAAGTTTACGAAATCGTTGGTCAATTCGCTTTTGAACGTTGGGATTTACACATCACCAATGAGTTAAAGCATAAAATTGTTGATAACTGCAAAAATAACACATACACTTCATTTGGAGAATATAATGTTGAAAAGGTTGAAACAGTGGATGGATTCAAATTTTTCTTACCAAATGAAAGCTGGGTAATGATTCGACCTTCTGGTACTGAACCCGTTTTAAGGGTTTATGCCGAAGCTAAGGATATAAACGAAGTGAGGAAAATTTTAGAAATTACAAAATCAACAATCACAGATGCTTAAATAATGCCAGGAAACACAATAGGACATAGCTTTCGACTAACTACTTTTGGAGAATCTCATGGAGTGGCAATTGGTGGTATAATCGATGGAATGCCTGCGGGAGTGAAAATTGATTTAGATAAAATTCAACAAGATTTAGATAGGAGAAAACCAGGACAATCTTCCATTACAACACAAAGAAAAGAAGACGATAAAGTTCAGATCTTATCTGGTATTTTTGGAAATAAAACCACAGGAACTCCCATTGGATTTTTAATTCAAAACAAAGACCATAAATCAAAGGATTACAGTCATATAAAAGACATTTTTAGACCATCTCATGCAGATTTTACGTATCAAAAAAAATACGGCATCAGAGATTTTCGAGGTGGAGGAAGAAGTAGCGCAAGAGAAACAGCTTGTCGCATCGTTGCTGGTGCAATTGCAAAGCAATACTTATTTTCAAAAGGTATCGTAATTGAGGCATTTGTTTCACAAGTTGGAAATATCCAACTGGAAGGCGATTTAATTAATATTCCCTTGCCTCAAACTGAAAATGATGTTCGTTGTCCTGACAGTGTAATTGCACAAAAGATGATAGCATCCATAAAAGCAATAAAAAAGCAAGGAGATACGATTGGTGGCGTAGTATTTTGTCGCATAAAAAATGTTCCTGCTGGATTGGGTGAACCAGTTTTTGATAAATTGCAAGCCGATTTAGGAAAAGCTATGTTGTCAATCAATGCCGTAAAAGGATTTGAATATGGTTCTGGGTTTTCTGGTGTAACAATGAAGGGAAGTGAACACAATGATGAATTTTTATCAGATAACAAAACAAAAACCAATTTTAGTGGCGGAATTCAAGGTGGAATTTCAAATGGACAAACAATATACTTTAAAGTAGCTTTTAAACCTGTCGCAACCATTATGAAAGACCAAAACACAATCGATGAAGCTGGTAAAAGTGTGGTTGTTAAAGGAAAAGGAAGGCACGACGCTTGTGTTGTACCAAGAGCTGTTCCGATTATTGAAGCAATGGCAGGCATTACAATCATAGATCATTATTTAAGAAATAAAATCTCTCAAACAAATGACTAAAAAGAAAAAAGGAATTGCACTTCATTGGAAAATAATCATTGGAATGGTTTTGGGCGTTGTTTTTAGCCTTGTTTTAGTCAGCACGCCTTGGGGGAGTTCTTCTACTACTGTTTTCATTGGCGGAGAGGAGCATGAGATATTAAATGCAGAGAAATTCGTTCGAGACTGGGTAAAACCTTTCGGAACAATGTTTATCAATGCATTAAAACTCATCGCTGTGCCCTTAATTTTAGGCTCATTAATAACAAGTGTTTCCGATTTAAAAGATATATCAAGTTTATCAAAAATGGGACTCAAAACCATTAGTATTTATTTGGTAACCACAGTTATGGCTGTATCATTAGGGCTTTTAATTGTTAATATTATTAACCCAGGAGATTCAATCTCCGAAGAAACCAAAACAAGTCTTGTAGAGGGGTATAGCGATGAAACCAATAAAACCATTGAAGGCGCAAGCGCACAACAAGAGGCCGGCCCGCTTCAAGCCTTAGAAGATTTAATTCCTGAAAATATTTTCTTTGCTGCATCATACAATGGAAATATGTTGCAAGTTATTGTTTTTGCCATATTTTTTGGAATCGGATTGATTTTAATTGATGAAAAAACAGCTAAGCCAGTTAAAAGTTTCTTTAAAGGATTTAATGAAGTTATTTTAAAACTCATTGATATCATTATGCTTTCGGCTCCAATCGGCGTATTTGCTTTACTCGCTGGATTAGTGGCGGAAGCACCCAATAGAGACTTATTTGTTGCTTTGCTTTGGTATGCGATAAGTGTGATTATTGGGCTTTTATTAATGATTGTAGTCTATTGTTTGCTTGTTTATTTTTTCACTGGAAAAACACCAAAATCATTTATTAATGGAATTTCTCCAGCTCAATTGGTCGCATTTAGCACAAGTTCATCGGCTGCAACATTACCAGTTACAATGGAAAGGGTAGAAGAACATCTTGGCGTTGATAAAAAAGTGTCTGCTTTTGTTTTGCCAATTGGTGCTACAATTAATATGGACGGAACAAGTTTGTACCAAGCAGTAGCAGCTGTTTTTATCGCACAGGCTTTTGGTTTAGATTTGAGTTTTTCAGCCCAGCTCGGGATTATTGTTACTGCAACTTTGGCAAGTATTGGTTCTGCTGCCGTACCAGGCGCAGGAATGGTCATGCTTGTTATTGTATTGGCTCAGGCTGGGGTCCCAGAAGCAGGATTGGCCTTGATTTTTCCAATAGATAGACCTTTAGATATGCTACGAACAACGGTTAATATCACAGGAGACGCCATGGTCGCGATGATTGTCGGAAAATCTGAAGGTAAATTGCATCCGCCTAAAGTGAAAAATTGGAATGATAATTACCCGAAAGAATAGATGCTATGTATATCGCAAAACTTATTGACACGGTTTTACAAGGAACACTTTTTCTTATAGGACTAATTTTATTGGTGGTCTATGATTTATCGGGCTATTTTTATTGGATAAGCGTAGTAATCATAATTTGGGATATTATCAGCATTATTGTAAACCTAATTTATTTTAAGCCTTTAAAGACTATGCGTTTGATTGTTAGTGGGTTGATTGGACTCATATTGATAATATTTATTGCTTCGTTTATTGGTGGACAAACAATCGCTCAATTAAACTTTTATTTTAATTCAATATCTACCATACTAATAATCATCTATTTTGCACTCACATTGTCAGAAATATCAGAAACAAAAAAAGGAGGACTAATCGATATTGATTTTTAGCAATTGAGAACCAATTAATTCAGTCATTTTTACACATTTCAATAGCTTTTTAATCTTTCTCTCAATGATTGTTAATAACATCGTTGAAAATCTATTAAAACGCGTCGGTTAATTGGACTTTTTTTTGTATATTTGTATGCAATAAATTGCTATGCATTATAGCAATTTTTTTATGTTTTAATTAAATACAACAAATGAGCGAAATTGAAAATAGTAACAAAGATTATTCTGCGGATAATATCCAAGTCTTAGAAGGTCTAGAAGCTGTTAGAAAACGTCCTGCCATGTACATTGGCGACGTTGGTTCTAGAGGTCTTCACCACCTTGTTTATGAGGTAATCGACAACTCTATTGATGAGGCAATGGCTGGCTATTGTGACACAATCGATGTTGTCATCAACGAAGGTGAATCAATTACAGTAAGAGACAATGGACGTGGTATTCCCGTTGCAATGCATACAAAAGAAAAAAGGTCGGCACTAGAGGTGGTTATGACTGTTCTACACGCTGGTGGAAAATTTAACAAAGACAACTATAAAGTTTCTGGTGGATTACACGGTGTGGGTGTTTCTTGCGTGAATGCTTTGTCTATCGATTTTAAAGCTGAAGTACATAGAGACGGAAAAATTTACCAACAAGAATATTCTATTGGTAAACCAAAATATGATGTAAAAGAGGTTGGAACAACAGATGTTACAGGAACAATTATCTCTTTCAGTCCAGACCCAACAATTTTTGACGAAGTAAAATACAATTACGATACTCTCAAAGCTAGAATGCGTGAATTAGCCTTCTTAAATAAAGGAATTACAATCACCCTTACAGATGCTAGAGATAACGCTAAAGACGAAGAAGGAAAACCCTTTTCTGAAACTTTCCACTCAGAAATCGGGTTAAGAGAGTTTGTGAAATTTATTGATAAAAGTAGGGAACAACTGATTGAAGAGGAAATATACATGGAGGGCGAAAAAGATGGAATTCCTATCGAAGTTGCTATGTTATACAATACTTCCTACACAGAAAACATCCTTTCTTACGTTAATAATATCAATACACATGAAGGAGGAACGCACTTAACAGGATTTAGAAGAGGTCTTACAAATACCCTTAAAAAATATGCGGACGACTCTGGAATGTTAACGAAAGAAAAAATTGAAATTGCTGGAGATGACTTCCGTGAAGGATTGACTGCAATTATCTCGATAAAAGTAGCAGAACCACAATTCGAAGGTCAAACAAAAACGAAATTGGGAAATAGAGAGATTCAAGCTCCTGTTTCTCAGGCTGTTTCCGAAATGTTAACGAATTACTTGGAAGAACATCCAGCTGATGCAAAACGAATTGTAGAAAAGGTAATCCTTGCTGCAAGGGCTCGACATGCTGCACGTAAAGCACGTGAAATGGTGCAACGTAAAAACGTTTTGGGCGGAGCAGGACTACCAGGGAAATTGGCTGACTGCTCAGAAAAAGACCCTGCAGCATGTGAAGTTTTCCTAGTCGAGGGAGATTCAGCAGGTGGTACTGCAAAACAAGGTCGTGATAGAAACTTCCAAGCGATAATGCCACTCAGAGGTAAAATCCTTAACGTGGAGAAAGCAATGCAACATAAAATATTTGAAAATGAAGAAATTCGAAATATTTATACAGCATTAGGTGTTACAGTTGGAACAGAAGAAGACCCTAAAGCATTAAATACTGATAAATTACGTTACCACAAGGTAATAATTATGACGGATGCCGATGTGGATGGTAGCCACATTGCAACATTGATTTTGACTTTCTTCTTTAGATATATGAAAGAGCTAATCGAACAAGGTCATATCTATATCGCAGCACCTCCTTTATACTTAGTGAAAAAAGGTGCTAAAAGAGACTATGCTTGGTCTGATGAACAAAGGGACAGACTGGTTGAAGAGTTTAGAGGAAATACACCTGCTAATACAGTTGATATTCAACGATACAAAGGTCTTGGAGAAATGAATTCTGAACAGCTTTGGGAAACAACTATGAGTCCTGAGCACAGAACATTACGCCAAGTAACAATTGATAACGCAGCAGAAGCAGACCGAGTATTCTCTATGCTTATGGGAGACGATGTTCCGCCAAGAAGAGAGTTCATTGAGAATAATGCGAAATATGCAAATGTAGATGCATAAAGAATCATAAACATTACAAAAAAGGCTGTCATTTTCCGACAGCCTTTTTTATTTACAATGCTTTATTATAGTTTTCCAACACCTTCTCTAACAACAACTGGTTCATCCCCTGTGCAATCAACAACAGTGGAAACTTCTACTTTCCCAGGACCGCCATCAATGATGGTGTTCACCTGTTCGTCGAATTGCTCATAAATCTTATATGGATCAACAAAATATTCCATCATTGTGTCTTCTTCATCATACAAGGATGTCGTTGCTATTGGATTGCCCAACGCCTCAACCAAGGCCAATACAATTTTATTATCTGGAATACGAATACCAAGCTCTGTACGCTTCGTCTCAAATGATTTGGCAACCTCATTTGTCGTATTCAGAATAAAAGTAAATGGACCAGGAAGAACACTTTTCATTACCCTAAATACAGGTTGAGGCAAATGTTTTACATATTCAGAAACTTGACTCAAATCTTTACAGATAATTGAAAATTGTGAATGTTTCAATTTAATACCTTTAAATTTAGCGAGCTTTTCTAACCCTTCTTTATTATTTAAGTCACATCCGATGGCGTAAACAGAATCCGTTGGATAAATAATTATCTCACCTTTGCGAAGTTCCTTTACAATATCATTGATAATCCTATCATCAATGTTGTTTTTATTAATCTCTACTAACATATTTTGTTGTTTTAAATTTCTAATCCTATTCAAACAAACGTTTTAAATAACGCAACAATATCGTCATATAAATAACGTATATCGGTCATTCTTCCCATTGCTTGCATCAAAAAAAAACCATTCGAAGCTGGTACGTAACCAAATTGATAAAAATTGTTTTCTTGATTATAATCTTGTACCTTGCCATAAATCGATGACAAATAAAGTGTGTCCCCACTGTTTGTTTTATCCATAACAATAACAGACCCTTTCGCATCTTGTAAACCAATGAGTCTCAACTCCATCAAGTAATTTAATATGATTTCTGGAGTTGGCTTGTTTTCTGAACTCGGAAATTCAAGATACGATTCATAATATTCAATATCGGAGAAGTAAAAAAAGTCAATGCTAAAATATAAATTTAAATCCTGACAATAATAAGCTTGATTCCCAAAGAAATTCATAGAAGACCAATAATCTTCTTCAAAACAATCTGGAAGCATAAAATAGTTTAAGTATTGAGCATTTCGAGATTCTATACTGAACTCTTTAAAATTCGTTTCGTCAAAATGCTCAAAATTACGTTTTTGTTGAATAGGCTCTTCATCAGAAGTCTTGCATGATGTAAAAAAAATCATCAAGAAAATAAAAAAGAGATATTTGAATAGATTGATCACGCTTTGTATTTGTTTTAACGTAAATTTAAACAAAAAAATTATAAAACGTCAGAAGGTTTGATTAAAATTATTTCACCTGGTTGCATTCCTTTAATTGTTAATTTCCCTATCCCAAATCTAACCAATCGCAATGTTGGAAAGCCTACTGCAGCTGTCATTTGTCTGACCTGCCGGTTTTTACCTTCATTTAAGGTTAAAGCAATCCAGCTAGTTGGAATATTCTTTCGATAACGGATAGGAACACTTCGTTCAGGTAAATTTGGTTCATCAATTTTTATACACTTAGCAGGTTTAACTTGATAAGGTTTTTTTTCATGTTTGATGATTATTTTTCCAGCTTCTAGTTCTTTACACGCCTCGTGTGTGATGTCATTATCTACCTGAACATAATATGTTTTTTCGAGCTTGTTTTTTTGGTCTAACAATTTAGTTTTAAACTTGTTATCATTTGTTAATAAAAGTAATCCTTCACTATCTTTGTCTAGCCTTCCAATCGAATATACATCTTTCGGGAAATTGTATAAATCACCTAAAACAGAACTCCCATCTTTACTCGTAAATTGAGAAAGCATGTTAAATGGTTTGTATATAGCGAAATAATGTTTCTTCATTCGGATAAAGATAAGATTTATTCCGATTTTTATTTAATGTTCAACTGAATTCTGATACATTGCAAAGAATTTTTCTATCCTTAACTACTTTTATGAATCTCTAATTGATGAATAAAAGAAAAGTTTAGCGTTTCTATACGATATTTAAAGCACTATTTATTATTTTTATCAAAAAGTTAAAAAATGGTATTACAATTCAAAAAAGAAAATGGGATTGCAACACTAAAGTTCAATCGCCCAGATAAATACAACAGTTTTAATCAAGCATTGGCTTTTGAAACGCAAAAAGCATTAAACGAATGCAAAGATGATAACGAAGTACGCGTAATCATAATTACGGGAGAAGGGAAAGCATTTTGCGCAGGACAAGATTTGGTTGAGGCAACAGATCCAAACGGACCAGAATTAAAGAGTATTGTAGGGAAACACTACAACCCGATTATCGAACAGATTAGAACAATCGAAAAACCAATTATAGCTGCCGTAAACGGTGTTGCGGCAGGAGCAGGAGCAAATATCGCTTTGGCTTGTGATATCGTAATAGCTCGAAAATCTGCAACATTTATTCAAGCATTCTCTGCCATTGGATTAATTCCAGACTCTGGTGGAACCTTCTTCTTACCAAGACTGGTTGGAGCACAAAAAGCCTTAGCTTTAATGCTCACGGGCGACAAAGTCTCAGCAAGTGAAGCCGAAGCCATGAATATGATTTACAAGGCTATTGACGATGATGAGTTTGATACATATATTGCTGAAATGGCTAGTAAAATGGCGATTATGCCTACAAAAGGGTATGGTTTGACTAAAAAAGCAGTCAACGAATCATTTAATAATACACTTACTGAACAATTGGCTTTAGAAGAAAAATTGCAAGAGATTGCTGGTTCAACACACGATTTCAAAGAAGGAACGGCAGCTTTTATTGAAAAGAGAAAGCCAATATTTAAAGGCAATTAAATAAATCTTTATAACCAAATAAAAGTAATGATAAAAATAGGAATTTTAGGCGCTGGAACCATGGGAAGTGGAATAGCTCAAGTAGCCGCACAATCAGGACATAAAACGGTAATTGTTGATGTGAACAAAGCTGCAATTGATAACGCTAGAAAAAATCTTTCTGGAACAATCCAAAAATTAGTTGAAAAAGGAAAGTGGACAGAAGATTTTGGAAATGATTTATTAAGAAGAATTACTTTTTCAACTGACATGAACGACTTTGAAGGGTCGGGATTAATCATTGAAGCAATAATTGAAGATGTAAGCATCAAACACAAGGTATTCAGCGATTTAGAAAATATAGTTGACGAAGGTTGCATATTGGCATCAAACACATCGTCACTTTCTATTGCTTCTATTGCATCGGTATTAAAAAATCCAAAAAGAGCTATTGGAATCCATTTTTTTAATCCCGCACCGATCATGAAATTAGTAGAAATAATTCCAGCTGTTCAGACCAGTGAAGAAACAAAAAATCAGGCAAAACGACTAATTGACTCATGGGGGAAAACTTCAGTATTAACCAAAGACACACCTGGTTTCATTGTTAACCGTGTTGCACGACCATTTTATGGAGAAGCACTCCGAATTTACGAAGAAGGAATCGCAGATTTTGCGACAATCGACTGGGCAATGACAGAAATCGGTGGCTTTCGCATGGGACCATTTACATTGATGGATTATATTGGAAATGATGTAAACTATGCTGTTACAGAAATTGTTTTCCAAGCATTTTACTACGACCCACGTTTTTTGCCATCTTTTACACAAAAAAGACATTCAGAAGCAGGCTATTTAGGAAGAAAGTCGGGGAGAGGTTACTATGATTATAGCGAAGGAGCTGTAATGCCGAAACCAAACAAAGATAAAGCGTTAGGAATAGAAATATTTAACCGTATATTGGTCATGTTAATCAATTGTGCAGCAGATGCATTATTCTTAAATATTGCAACGAGAGAGGACATTGATTTAGCGATGACAAACGGTGTGAATTATCCAAAAGGACTTCTAAAGTGGGCGGATGAAATCGGAATTGACAATGTTTTGAACCAACTTCAAAGTCTTTTTGAGGAATATGGAGAAGATCGATACAGACCTTGTCCTTTACTCAAAAGAATGGCAAAAAAAGGAGAAACATTTTTTTAATCTTCGCACCTGACGTCAATATTCAAACCTAATTTTTTAGTTCGGTAAATCAAATACACCACATTAAGTTAATTTATGGGATATAAATTAAGTGAAACACTCGCATTTTGATAAGCGGTAATTGCGAGAAACCCGAATCAAAATGCGCCATTCAAACTTTTTAACGTTCTTTCGTGAATAAACTCTTTTACACTTTGTAAAATATCCTTTTAAAAGCCTTATATTTGCTTGAATCAGAATTTTTTATATTTTACAATCAGAGATTATGGAAGAAGAGGAGATTAAAGAGGTGAATTACACGGAGGACAACATACGGTCATTAGATTGGAAAGAACACATCCGTTTGCGTCCAGGTATGTATATTGGTAAGCTAGGAAACGGAGGCTCTGCTGATGACGGAATTTATATCTTGTTAAAAGAGGTGATTGATAACTCAATTGATGAGTTTGTCATGGGAGCAGGGAAAAGAATCGATATAAAGGTCAAAGATGGCCTAGTTTCTGTCCGTGATTTTGGTCGTGGAATACCTTTAGGGAAAGTCGTTGATGTTGTTTCTAAAATCAACACTGGAGGAAAATATGATTCTAAAGCATTCAAAAAATCAGTTGGATTGAACGGAGTCGGTACAAAGGCTGTAAACGCTTTGAGTGGTCATTTCCTTGTTTATTCAGTGCGTGATGGTAAAAAGAAAGTTGCAGTTTTTAACCGTGGTCAGTTAATTGAAAACAAAAAAGAAGAGAAAACCGACGAGAAAAACGGTACTTACGTTGAGTTTCGTCCAGATGAAGAAATTTTCAAAAAATATACCTATAAAATTCCTTACATCGAAAAGATGATATGGAATTATTGCTATTTGAATAAAGGATTGAGCATCTATTTTAATGGAGAAAAATTCCAATCAAAAAATGGGTTGCTCGATTTATTGGAAAACAACATGGATGGAGATCCAATGTATCCAATTATTCATCTCGAAGGAGACGATATCGAAGTTGCGATTACACACGGAAAGACTTACGGAGAAGATTATTATTCTTTCGTAAACGGTCAACATACAACCCAAGGAGGAACGCATCTAAGTGCATTTAAAGAGTCGTATGCGAGGGTTGTAAAAGACTTTTTTGATAAATCGTACGATTCAACCGATATCCGTCAATCTATCGTGGCTGCAATTTCAATAAAAGTTATTGAACCTGTTTTTGAATCACAAACAAAGACCAAACTCGGGTCACAAGAGATTGAGCCCAATGGCAAGTCGATTCGTGCTTTTGTTAATGACTTCTTAAAAGTACAATTAGACAATTTCTTTCACAAAAATCCTGATTTAACGGACATTCTTGAAAAGAAAATCAAACGGTCTGAAAAAGAAAGAAAAGAACTTTCAGGAATCCGTAAAATTGCACGTGAAAGAGCTAAAAAGGCAAGTGTTCACAACAAAAAATTGCGTGATTGCAGAGTCCATTTAACTGATGAAAAAGATGAAAGGCGAAACAACACAATGCTTTTTATTACCGAGGGAGATTCAGCATCAGGGTCAATCACAAAATCAAGAGATGTGAATACACAAGCCGTGTTCAGTTTAAGAGGTAAACCTTTAAATACGTATGGTTTAACCAAAAAAGTTGTCTATGAAAATGAGGAGTTTAATTTGATTCAAGCAGCTTTAGACATTGAAGATGATATGGATAATTTGCGTTACAACAAAATTGTAATCGCAACGGATGCCGATGTGGACGGAATGCACATTAGAATGTTGTTATTGACATTTTTCTTGCGTTTCTTCCCAGATTTGGTGAAGAGAGATCACGTTTACGTATTGCAAACACCACTCTTTAGAGTAAGAAATAAAAAGAAAACCATCTATTGCTACTCAGAAGAAGAAAAGAAAAAGGCAATAGAGGAAATTGGTAAATCAGCTGAGATTACCCGCTTTAAAGGATTGGGAGAAATCTCACCTGATGAATTCAAATATTTTATTGGCGATGATATTCGATTAGAACCTGTATTGCTAAGTAAAGATTCTTCCATTGAGGATGTGCTTTCTTTCTATATGGGGAAAAACACACAAGAAAGGCAAGATTTTATCATTGACAACCTTAGGGTTGAAAAAGATTTAGCTGAAGAAACCATAGAAGTTTAAAAAAATGATCATAATTTATGGCAGAAGATAATATCCCTGAAGAAGAAAATAATCAAAATTCTAAACCAAGTGGAAAAGGAGAGGAGAACCATCAGGAAAATCATGATAACAGAAATGAAACGAATGAGATTATTCCGCTAAATGGTTTGTATCAAAATTGGTTTTTAGATTACGCTTCTTACGTTATTCTAGAACGTGCCGTTCCTGCATTGTATGATGGTTTAAAACCTGTGCAACGTCGTATTTTGCACTCCATGAGAGAAATGGAAGATGGTCGTTATAACAAGGTAGCGAACATCATCGGAAATACAATGAAGTATCATCCGCACGGAGACGCTTCTATTGGCGATGCACTCGTTCAAATTGGTCAAAAAGAGTTGATGATTGACATGCAGGGTAACTGGGGAAATACTTTGACAGGCGATGGTGCAGCTGCTCCGCGATATATCGAAGCGAGGTTATCAAAATTTGCCCTACACATTGCATTTAATGCAAAAACAACCAATTGGTTAGCAAGCTATGATGGAAGAAATAAAGAACCAGAGAACTTGCCTGTTAAATTCCCATTATTGCTTGCTCAGGGTGCTGAAGGTATTGCTGTTGGATTAGCTTGTAAGATTTTACCTCATAACTTTAATGAACTCATCGACAACTCAATTAACCACCTACGTGGAAGAAAAGTAGAGATTTTTCCAGATTTCCTAACGGGAGGAATGGCAGACTTCACTAATTACAATGATGGTTTGAGAGGTGGGAGAGTCCGTGTACGTGCAAAAATCAATAAAATTGATAACAAAACTTTATGCATAACAGAAATTCCTTTTTCTAAAACCACAACAACGCTTATAGAATCAATTCTTAAAGCAAATGAAAAAGGTAAGATCAAAATTAAAAAGGTTGAAGACAATACTGCAGCTGAAGCTGAAATTTTAATCCACCTTGCAAATAATGTTTCTCCTGATAAATTAATCGATGCCTTGTATGCATTTACAGATTGTGAAGTTTCTATTTCACCGAATGCAACAGTAATTGATAATGAAACACCTTTGTTTATTGGAGTTTCTGAAATTCTAAAAGCAAACACCGACAATACAGTCAAGTTGCTAAAAATGGAGCTTGAAATCCGCAAAAACGAATTAGAAGAACAATGGCATTACAGTTCTTTGGAAAAAATATTTATTGAAAATAAAGTTTACTCCCTCATTGAAGAAGAAGAAACTTGGGAAGGTGTGATCTCTGCCATCGACAAGGGATTAAAGCCCCATACAAAAAATCTTAAAAGAGAAGTCACCCGTGATGATATCATTCGTTTAACCGAAATTAAGATTAAACGAATTTCAAAGTTTGATAAGTTCAAAGCAGACGAGTTAATTCAAAAAATAGAAGATGAGCTCGTGGAAGTAATCAATAACATTAAAAATATCATCGAATACACAGTTGATTACTTTAAAGATTTAAAGAAACGTTTTGGCGATGGAAAAGAGCGAAGAACTGAAATTAGGGTCTTTGATAACATCAACGCTGCCAAGGTTATTATCGCCAATGAAAAGTTATATGTCGATAAAAAAGAAGGGTTTATTGGCTACAAATTAAGAAAAGCTGAGTATGTCCAAGACTGTTCTGAAATTGATGATGTAATCATTTTCTTTGATACCGGTAAAATGATGGTAACAAAGATTGCAGACAAAAAATTTGTTGGAAAAGGAATTATTCATGCTGCAGTTTGGAAACGAAACGATAAACGTACAATTTATCATATAATATACTCAGATGGAAGGTCTGGAACGTCCTATATGAAGCGTTTTTATATAGATTCCATCACGAGGGATAAAGAATACAACCTTATTTCAAAGAAAAAAGATTCTAAATTGCTCTATTTCTCAGCTCATCCGAATGGAGAAAGTGAGATTGTAACAATTCAATTAAAATCAAAAGTACATATCAAAAAGATTAAGTTTGATATTGATTTAGGTGAACAACTCATAAAAGGGAGAAGCTCTAAAGGAAATATTGTATCAAAACAAGAGATTGCAAAAGTTATCCAAAAAGAGGTAGGAAGTTCAACTTTGGCTGCTAGAAAAATTTGGTTCGATGAAGTTGTTCGCAGGCTAAACACTGATGAAAGGGGAACTTTCTTGGGGAGCTTTAAAGGCGATGACAAAATCCTATCTTTATATAAAAACGGAGAATATCGATTATCTGGTTTCGATTTGACAACCCACTTTGCTGATGATATGATTCACATTGAAAAATGGCATCCAGAACATGCAATTTCTGTAGTGTATTACGATACGAAGAAAGATGTGCATTATGCAAAACGATTTTTATGTGAAGTAACCACAGATAGGAGAGTTCCTTTTATAAATATTGAAGAAGGTGATGAATTAAATGTTGTTACAACAGCTTACGAACCCGAAGTTAGGATTATTTATAACAAACATTTAAAATCCACAAAACATCTGAAAGATAGAATTGTCAGACTTGACAATTTTATTGAGGTAAAAGGCATGAAAGCGATTGGAAATCAACTTGAAAAATTAAAAACAAAAGAAATTGAGTTGACACATCCAATTGGAGGAAATACACCTTGGCCAGGAGAAAGTGAAGAGGAAAATACGCAAGAACCAGAGACTCCTGATACTGAAGATAAAGTGGATTCAGATAACTCAAATGATAAAACTTCCGCAGATCAATCAAGTAAAAAAGAAGTTGCTGCTGAATCAGTTGATAAAAAGGAAAGCAAATCTACACTCATTGATGTGGATAGTATTGAGGTAAGTGAGAAGAAAACTAAGCCCAAAGCAAGAAGTTTGTCTAGAAAGGTAAAACCAATTCCAGATAAAAAAGCTCAAGAAGTGGAGTGGGACTTGTTTAGTAAAGAGGATGATGAAAATGAAGAAAATAAGTAGTAATCAATCATGAAGTTTTGGAAAGGATAAATTTTCTTAATACATTTAACATTAAATTTAACTAAAATGTTAATCTTTACACAATAAAGTAAATCATATACTATGAAACAAAAAATGAAAAAACATTTATTATACAATTGGTTAAGTATTTCAATAATTATATTCTCTTTTCTAAATGTGAACTTATATAGTCAATTAAACGTTACATCTGGAGGAACTGCTATTGCTTTGGCTCAACAATTGGCTGGACCTGGTGTAACAGTGATGAATGCAACTTTATCGATTGAAAACAATAATCAAGTTGGTACTTTTTCCAATGGAAATTCCACTAATTTAGGTCTTGATGCTGGTGTAATTCTCTCCTCAGGAAACACTTTAAATGCTTCAAATCCAGCTTCTTACTTTGCTAGCTCGGATTATACCTCACTTGGATGTGGGCTCCTTTGGTTAGAGCCATGCCCTACAAATGAACCTGATTTACAATCAATAACAAGTTCAGATGTGTACGATGTGGCTATCCTAGAGTTTGACTTTATTCCTTCAGGACCAGTAATTAATTTCGACTTTGTCTTTGCATCAGAAGAATACACTGCCTATGTTAACGATATAAATGATGCTTTTGGTATATTCTTAAGTGGTCCTGGGATTAATGGCCCTTATTCTAATAATGGAGTAAATATTGCCTTGGTGCCTGGAACATCAACACCAATTTCAATAAATACTGTTAACAATGGATATAGCAATACTTGCAACCCAAGTGGACCGTGCACTAATTGTGCATTTTATGTAAATAATTGTAGTGGCAGTTCTATTGCATATAATGGGTTTACAACACCAATTACTGCGTCTTATTCAGTTGAATGTGGTCAGGTTTACCGTATTAAATTTGCAATAGCAGACGCTATCGATGGAGGATATGATAGCTCAGTCTTTATTGAATCTTCAAGTTTAACGTCAGGAGTAGATATTACACCAGTATCTTCTACTATTTGTGTAGGAGAGAATGTTACGTTAACAGCTAATGTAGTTGGCTCACAAGGCGGAACTTATTTTTGGGAGCCAAATGGTGAAACCACTTCTTCTATTACAGTAAGCCCAAATACAACTACAGATTATACTGTTTATTACACTATTGGGTCATGTGAAGTTACAGATATGGCTACCGTTATAGTAGATAACTGTGGTTCACAATGTACAATCAATTTATCAACGACAGTTGGTGGGTGTGCAAATGACTTATATGATGTAACAGGTACAGTTGCTTTTACAAACCCACCAACAACAGGTCAACTCATTGTAGAAGACTGTAATGGTAATCAGCAAACGTTTAGCGCACCGTTTACAAGTCCACAAAACTTTAATTTAACAGATCTTGATGCTAATGGAGATGCTTGTTCCATAACTGCATACTTCACTGACGATGCTACTTGTACAGTGGTTAGCAATTATACCGCCCCAGAATGTACTTATCCTTGTTTAATTAGTAGTATTAACAATTCAGTAAATCCGTGTGATGTTGATGGAACTTTTCCAATTACAGGAGAAATAGAATTTGAAAATCCTCCAACAACTGGACAATTAATTATTGAAACCTGTACAGGAGAAACACAAGTGTTTAATCCTCCTTTTACAAGTCCTACGCAATACCAAATTTCTGGTTTACCTACTGACGGAAACACATGTGATGTAACAGCTTATTTTACAGCAGATAACACATGCTCCATATCCATTGGTTATACAAATCAAATAAACTGTACTTGTAGTGCACAAATTGGCACATTTACTGACAATGGAGTTAGTTATACAAATCCTTTAAATCAACTTTGTTATGGAGACGATTTTTCAATCAATTCAAATGGAAACTTTAACTATCCCGAAGAAATTATTGGTGCGCAAGACCCACTTTCTCCAAACTACGACCCTAATGCGCCAGATTATGATCCTGGAATTGCTTGGTTGGTTTATAGCTGTCAACCAACTGTTGGACTCACACCCAATCCAGGAGACTTGATTCCAAATGACCCTTGTCTAGTTGGAATCCTACCACTTCAAGATTTAGTAGATATCAATGATTTAAGTTTTATCAATCAGTTCCCTCCAGGAACGTTTACGAATAATACTATTTACTTTGTGCCAATAACAATGTATAGTATGGTAGATATGATCTATTCATATTCGGCTACATCAATGCCGTGTTATCAAATGGGAAATGTATATTCAATTCAATACTTAACTGAAATAACCGAAACAACAGTTGAGGATTGTGGAACGGGGACAGTATCAACTACCGTGTCAGGTGGTTCTCCTGAAGTTAATGGAACAAACTATACAGCATCAAACGTTTCTCCATCTACAGCTTCAATTACAACAGGAAGTGTTGGAAATGGAGGTACAATCGTAATTTCAGGACTAAATCCTGGAGATGTTTACTCTTTTGATATCACAGATGATGCGGGTTGCTTTGTCACAATAACAGGAACATTTGAGGGTGGGGGACAATCATCATCGGTTACTGCTCCAAATGACATTGATATTTGTCTAGGCGAATCAGTAACAATCACTGCGAATAATCCAGACAATGAGGCATTTACTTGGGATAATGGAATTACAGATGGTGTGCCTTTTACACCAACCGCAGTTGGAAGTACAACATATACCGTAACTTCTAGTGCAGGAGGATGTATCTCAACAGACCAAGTTACTGTAAGCGTTCATGCTTTACCAATAATAACTTTGACGGCAAATCAGAATGTTTGTGAAGGTGAAAGCGTTGTTATTTCAGCAACTGGAGCACAAACTTATGTGTGGGATAATGGCGCAACAGGAAGTAGTAATACAATTATAATCACAAGTGATACAACTATTAATGTAATTGGAACAACTGCCTATGGTTGTGTTTCAGATGAAAGTATATCAATCAATCTTCAACCAGCTCTAGTTCCAACTTTTGTTGCAGATGAAGTCGTTGGATGTCAGCCCCATATCGTAAACTTTACAAATACAACTGTTGGAGGAGGAAGCAACTGCTTGTGGTCATTTGGAGATGGCTCTACAAGTACTGGTTGTAATACTGTTGCACATAATTATATCTCATCAGGATTTTATAGCGTTACGCTTACGGTTACTAATGATATAGGTTGCCAGGGAACAACAACATACAGTAACTACATTGAAGTGTTAGAAAGTCCGATTGCAGATTTTTCAGCTGACCCAGCAATAGCAAATATAATGGAGCCTGAAATATCTTTTTCAAATGAATCCTCTAATGCAACCGAATATATTTGGGATTTTGGAGATGATTCACCGATTTCAAATACAGTTAGTCCAATTCACTCATATACGGATGCTCCAGCCGGAAACTATATTGTAACACTCATTGCTTCAAATGGCAATAAAGAATGTGACGATACACTCAGAGCTGTAATTACAATTGAAGATGATTTAATTTTCTATGTTCCTAACTCATTTACACCAGATGGTGATACGTATAATGATAGATTTAAACCGATTTTTACAACAGGATATGATCCACAAACATATACCTTAGAAATTTTCAACCGTTGGGGAGAACTAATATTTGTTTCACACGACGTAGATCATGGCTGGGATGGAACTTACGGGCTAAAAAATAACAACATCGTAAAAGAAGGAACATATATTTGGAAAATTAAAATCAAAGAAACATTGAAGGATAAGCACAACGAATATTCTGGTCATGTTATTTTATTGAAATAGTTTAAGAAAAGAAGGGGAATATATTTATTCCCTTTTCTTTGAAGACCTCTATTTAACATAATATTAATTATAAGGCAAAGGCGGTAATTTCCGTAATATGAGCCCCAGCGAATATTTACACATAATATCTGATATAACGTCTTTAGACTTATATCGACAAATATTATGTTATGGGAATTACGGCTCGACACCTAGAATCACTTTTGTCAATTATAATGTATATTATGTCTTCGTTATTGGTATTTCATGTAAAAATAAGTATATTTGATTCTATGTATTACTCTATAATAAACCATAATAAATGACCGTAAAAAAAATTATAATTGGACTAATTCTTCTTTTTTCATTTTCAAGCTGTATGCTTTTATTGGGGATTGACAAAAAGCCAAATTGGCTAACAGATGAAGAATTAACTGATATTGCTGAGAAATCTAAAAACCCAAACGAGCTACATTTTATGATGGATACAATGGAATATTATAATGAGTGGAAAAATTTATATGGCGATATTTTTAAAAATATTGAACATACAGAAGATTCAACTGAATATAAAAAACAGAAAGGTGTTGCCAAAGATGATATGCAACCCGTGCAATTTCGCTTGTTTGACAGTTCAGGTAGTGAAATATTTAAAATTGTGAATTGTTATGTAGAGAAACCCATCAAAGCGGACTGGAACGTGGACGGTTGCTTTGATCACTTCCCTCCTTCTATCAACGACGAATCTCTGAATACACACAACTTCGACTTGGATTTCCTTTTAGCTACTTCTTATTCACCTTCTAATAGATCCAAACCCGCCCTTAGTTCATTACCCAAAGCAGATTATTACGGTGTGATTATTTGGAACGATATTTATCATAAATACTCAAAGAAACTTATCAAAACTGTTCAGGATAATATAAGAAAAACGGATAAATCTGTTGTATTGTTAAATTTAAACAACCACAATTATCAAATTTGGCATTCTGTAGATAACAAAACCAAAAGTGCTATAAAATCTGAAATATCCAAATAGTTTTTATAAATAAATTGAACGAATATTTCTTATCTTTGGATAGTAATGTAATGTCAAGTCCAATAAAAAATATTGAAAACCTACCGAGAGTCATCCTTTATGATGGCGATTGTGGACTTTGCAACTCAATGATACAATTTATATTAAAAAACAAAACAAAAGATTTTTACTTCATTTCTTTGCATTCCAAAATTGCCCAAGATTTTCTACAAACGAAAGATATCATCATCCAATTTGATACAATTTATTACTTTGAAGATGGATTGATTTATAAAAAATCACAAGCAATACGTAAAATTGCGAAGAACTTATCTTTCTTTTACAGATTACTCGAAATGTTTTCAAGGCTCTTCCCCACCCGTCCGTTGGATTATTTTTATACTAAAATCGCTGAAAACCGTCATCGCCTAAAAAAACAAAACTGTATAGTTCCTACAATTGAGGAAAAAGCCTACTTCATAGATATGTGAAAAAAACCACTCATCAAAAAGTTGATAATCATCGGTTAAATTTATGATATCTTTGAAAAGAAACTATAAACCATATAAAATATCATTATAATGAAAAAGATTTACTTTACAATTTGTATCGCATTTTTAGTTGCGAATGTTTTTGGACAAACGCAAATCAACCGATGTGGCTATGATCACTATATTCGTCAGATGAATGAGAAATATCCAGGGTTTAAAAAGGCTGTTAATCAAAGTTTTGACTATGCACAAAATAACAAACCGAAATCTTCAGGTGAAATACACACAATTCCTGTTGTTGTTCATGTTGTATATAACGATGAAACACAAAATTTACACGACTCTGTAATCCACAACCAAATTGCAGTTTTAAATCGTGATTTTCAACGTTTAAATGCTGACTCCATTGATTTACGCCCTGAATTTGAACCTTATGCTGGTCGTGCAAATATTGAATTTAAACTGGCAACTGTTGCTCCTGACGGTAGTTTTACAAATGGAATTAATAGGGTTTATACCGATAAGACGCATTTTTTAGAGTTAATATTTGGAATGCTCCCTAATACAGAAAGTATTGAGGATGTAAAGTACACAAATCGCGGTGGAGTTGACCCATGGGATGTTGACCATTATATGAATATTTGGGTTTGTAACTTAGAAGACGAAAACGAATCTCCAAGTGTTCTTGGTATGGCTACTCCGCCCGCTGGATTACCAAATTGGCCTGCTGATGCAACACCTGGAATGATTGATGGAGTTGTAATTCATTACAGAAGTTTTGGAGGAAACAATCCACACCCATTGGTTATGGGAGGACAAACTTTTGAAGTACTTGGAAGAACCGCTGTTCATGAAGTTGGCCATTATTTAGGACTTCGCCATATTTGGGGGGATGCAGATATGTCAGGATTAAACCCAAGTTGTAATGGGGATGATGGTATTGCAGACACGCCAAATGCAAATACCCAAGCTTCTTTTGTATGTAATAAAACCAAAAACACTTGTGTTGATGACATTGATGGAGTAGATTTACCAGACATGGTTGAAAATTATATGGATTACTCAAATGAACCTTGTCAAGTTGCTTTTACAAAAGGTCAAGTTGAGCACATGGTTTCGACATTGGTGAATTTTAGGCCTGGATTACTTGAGGATGAAGTATTATCTATTCAAAAAGATGTAGTTAATGAATTTGTTCTTTACCCAAATCCTGCTAACAATATCGTAGTTTTAAAAAGCAAGCAATTTTTGAATAATACCATATCTATTGTTGATTTGAACGGTAGAACTGTAAAAGAAGTTGTTGCAAATGGTTACAAAACGACAATAGATATTAAAGATCTATCAAATGGAATTTATCAAGTTATTACTGAAGGCATAGTTGGCTCTACAAAATTGGTAAAATATTAAAAAGCTTAGTGGGACATATACAAGGCATACGCTTTTGTAAAACCCCACTTTTTTAAACCCTACGTACTTATAAAAAAGGTAGCTGTCTCAAATTGTGAGGCAGCTATTTTTTTTGGGTATATTATTTCGTTTTTCACGCTTATTAGCATTTGTCTCCTGCATCTTTATAATATTGAGTTGGTCGCCCGAAGTTACAATGTACAAAAGTAATGCAAACTATGGATACTTAAAAGGGAAAGATTCGTATGTTAAATACAATACTTTTGATTAAATAACAAGGGAAAAATGAAAATAGCCATCTCAACAAATCGTTTTGAGACGGCTATTTTTCACTATAAAAGATTATATTGGTGTGTTCTAAAGATTGTAGATTCGTTATAATGATTTTTACTAATATTAATTAGAATTACAATCCAAATCCTACGTAATCCTTTTTGCCACTTTCAGTCATAATTTCAAGAAGTACACCACGATTGCTTGTATCTTTTAGATAAGAGATTAATTGCTGTACGCTTTTCACTTCTTCGTTATTTATTTTGGTAATGATAATCCCTTTTGTCAATCCTGCAGAACGTAATTTTCCAGCAGAGATAGAACTAATCTTAACTCCGTTTTTGATGTTCAATTCTTTCTTTTCCTTGGGTGTTAATTCAGCAAATGTTGCTCCCAAAGCAGTATGACTTTCAATTTCGGCTTTTGAAATAAGTTCTGTATTTCCTTCTATGTCTTTCAAAAGCACTTCTTTAGTGATTAACTCATTGTCTCTACGAACAGTTAAAACAACCAAATCACCTGGTCTCCTCTTCCCTATTTCCGCTTGAAGTTGTGCAACTGAATTCACTTCTTTTGATCCAACTTTTAGAATCACATCTCCCTCTTTGATTTTTGCTTTGTCTGCTCCAGAATTTTCATTAACTCCAGCTACATAAACTCCATTTACATCCACCAAATCTTTTTCTTTTACCAGTTCAGAAGTAATTTCTTGGATATTAACTCCTAAAAACCCTCGTTGAACAATTCCATAATCTATTAAATCACTCATTACTTTAGCTACTAAAACAGAAGGAATCGCAAAAGAATACCCTGTATAGTTTCCTGTTTGAGAAGCAATAGCTGTATTGATTCCGATTAACTCTCCTTGCGTGTTTATCAATGCACCACCTGAATTTCCAGGGTTAACCGCTGCATCTGTTTGGATGAATGATTCAATAGGAATTATGTCTTTATTTCGACTTCCAATGATGTTGATATTCCTAGCTTTAGCAGAAACGATTCCAGCTGTAACAGTTGAGTTTAAATTAAATGGATTTCCAACTGCTAACACCCACTGCCCTACTTTTACGTCATCACTATTAGCAAACTTAATCTTATTCAGATTCTCAGCTTCAATTTTAATGATTGCCAAATCCGTTGAAGGATCAGTTCCAATAATTTTTGCCTCATACGTTCTATTATCGTTCAATGTAACTTCAATTTCACTGGCATCTTGTATCACATGGTTGTTGGTTACAATATAACCATCTTCAGAAACAATTACACCTGAACCTGAGCCCATTCCGAATTGCTGTCTTTCACGTCCACCAGAACCTGGTCCATAAAAGAACTCAAAAATCGGATCACGTTGAATATAAGAGCGAACCACTTTTGTTTTAACGTGAACAACAGAGTGAACGCTTTCTTCACTTGCTTTTGTAAAATCCAAACGACTATCAATTTCGGATGACATCAAGTTGACACGAGAAGTTGGCACTTCATTTTCTTCTATTGTATAAGTATCAACGTTCTTCCGTAATGAAACCGAATCATTTTTAAAGGCTAAAAAAAATACAATTAAAGGAATTATTCCTCCTATAATTCCTAATCCCAAAGATTTCAAATTTTTCTTCATAACGATTAATTTTAAAGTTAAATTTGTATATTATACTTCAATATTAACACCAAACTTAAAATTTAGTGCATTTTGTTCAGTTAAAAGATGTTAAGCATATATAAAATATTATTCGATTTATAATCTTAAAATGCTTATTTTTGTGTAATATAATAACTAAAATGAAAAATATTTTCATATACGCTGCTCTCCTCCTACTTGGTATTGTTATTGGCATTATTATCAACAAAAATACTTCAGATAAGCCTAAAACAATTGTAGAAACAAAGCCTGTAGAGGTTATAGTAGAAAAAATACAGAAAAAAATTATCCGAGATACTGTGGTAATTACAAAAAGTGTAACCAATGAAATATCTGACTCTTTAAATATCAATAATAAAATTGATTCTATAGGAAATGAAGTGGTTATTGATAGTTTAGAAACCCCTCATTTTGAAGACATAACAGCTGACGAAGAAGATATTATTATTTCAGAAAAACTTCTATCAAAACGTTTGGTAACTGTTGAAAAAATTGAAATGGACACCATTCAAGATGCATCTGAATTGCTCGGCATGAAATCGGAAACTTTTGCTGAAGAAATTATGATTGAATTTTGGAAAAGCCCCATCAACATTACAGGATATGAATTAAGCAGAAATAAACTTAAATTGTACGGTTTTAATCCAAATGAAAAGATTTCACTTATATACAATACTAAAACTTCTAAACTATTTCTCAATACAGAAACAATGAGTATTGTTTTAGAAAAATCAAATCAATTTAAAAAATTAAACTTAAAATGAATTTATCATTTAAAAAATACCATGGCACAGGCAACGATTTTATAATGCTTGATTGCACGGAAAACCCTGATTTTAAGTTGACAAACTCGCAAATCAGCGAATTATGTGATAGAAGATTCGGAATTGGAGCTGACGGACTTATCATGATATTTAAACATCCTACTCATCATTTTAGAATGCGTTATCACAACCCTGACGGAAGTCAAAGCTTTTGCGGTAACGGTGCACGTTGTGCAGTTCATTTTGCACGTCAATTGAGGTTGTTCGATAACAAAGCAATTTTTGTTGCAGTTGACGGCCTACACGAAGCAACATTTGAAGGGGAATTGATTTCTCTAAAAATGAATGATGTTCAATCTATAAATTTTGATAAAGACGCTTATGTTATTGATACAGGAAGTCCACATTACATTAAGTTTACTGATAAATTAGCATCACAAGACATTGTCAAGATTGGTCGTGAAATACGATATTCTCAAACCTATAAAGCAAATGGAATCAATGTAAATTTAGTTGAAATTAAGGATGATAATTCTGTTGAAATGCTAACTTATGAACGAGGCGTGGAGGATGAAACTTATTCTTGCGGAACAGGTGCAACAGCAGTCGCTTTGGCATTCTCTGATAAATCTAAAAAAGACAATTTTGAAATAAAAATTAAGGTTAAAGGCGGAAACCTTAAAGTTAAAGGCAAGCGTAATCCAAAAGGATTTACAGATATTTACTTAATCGGTCCTGCGATAAATGTTTTTAGCGGAACCATTCAACTATTATAATTTGAATGTTACAAGGAGATAAAATATTTTTACGACAAGTTGATGAAGCCGACGTCAACAAGATTTTACTTTGGGAAAATGACATCGAAAATTGGCGTTTTAGTGATTCAATTGCCCCTTTTTCACTAATTGAAATTCAAGAATACGTAAGAACCGCAAGTCAAATTTATCAAAATCAGCAGTTAAGAATGATGATATGTCTAAGCGATTCCCAAATGCCCATCGGAACAATTGATTTATATGAAGTCAATTTTAAGCACCAAAGAGCAGGGGTTGGCATCTTAATTTATGGTAAAGAACACAGAGGAAAGGGCTACGCTTCTGAATCTTTAAAAATTATTGAAAAATATGCTAAAGAAGTCTTGGGACTAACTCAACTATTTTGCGATATTCACGCAGACAATAAAAACAGTATTGAGCTTTTTTTAAAAAACGGATTCGAACAAACAGGAAGAAAAAAGAATTGGTTTAGAAACAAAAATGGTTTTATGGATGTATTATTTTATCAGAAATTCATTTAGAAATGAAAAAATATAAATTGTATAGGTTATTAGGAGTTGTACTTTTATGTGGTTTATTCAGTTCTTGCGACTCTATAAACGCATTCTTTGATGCCAATAAAGAGTCTCTAAATACTGTTTCAACTGATTTTTTTGTTCCAACAAATACAACGATTCAAGAATTAGAAGAGTCTTTGTTTTCAAATGGCATTATCGATAACAAAAATGCCCTAAGAAATATCATTGCATACAAAGAGTTTGACGAATCGAAATTGGGTTCTGGGAAGTACATTATCGAGCCAAATACAAAGTATAAAGATCTAATAAATGGATTTACGATAAATAATTTAGGTAATGGAAACAAAGAAGTTGAAGTAAACGTTACGTTTAATAATTGCCGCGATATTTATGATATTGCTGGTAAAGTTGCCCAACAAATTGAAATGGACAGCACGGCTTTTCTTGACTACCTTTTATCAGACAGCATTCTAAAAAAATATGGATTCACAGAACCAAGAATTGGTGCTTTGTTTTTACCTAACACTTACCGTTTCTTTTGGGACACAAATCATGAAGATTTTATTACAAGAATGGCACAAGAATTTAAAAGGTTTTGGACAGCAGATAGAATTACTAAACTCAATCATGTTGGACTCAAAAGTCAGTCAGACGCCGTTACATTGGCTTCTATCGTTTATATGGAGCAAAACAAGAAACCTGAAGAATGGCGAACAATTGCGGGATTATATTTGAATAGATTAAAACGAGGAATGAAGTTGGAATCCGACCCTACTTTTCGACATTGTTGGGGAAGAGAATTGGATGGTGTTGAAAGATTAACATATAAGCACAGAGACAGAGACTGCCCTTACAATACATACTTATATACAGGATTGCCACCAGGTCCTATTTATATTCCTCCTGCAGATGTCATAGATGCTGTTTTAAATGCTGAAAAAAACGATTATATATTCATGTGTGCAAAACCAGGATTAAGTGGTTTACATAATTTTTCGGTAACTTTGTCTGAGCACAATAGAAACGCGAGGGCTTTTCAAAGCTGGTTGACTGAATATCAAAAAAATAAGAACCAATGAAAAAACAAACTATCGTATTAAACGAAACCCAGATTAATCAAAAATTGGATAGAATAGCTTACCAGATTGTGGAAGATAATTTTGATGAAGAGCAATTATACCTCGTTGGAATTAAGGGGAATGGTTTTAAAATTGCAAAAGAATTAAAAGACCGTCTAAATAAAGTTGCACACCAAGAAATTTTTATCAGTGAGCTGACGATAGACAAAAAGAATCCTTTGAACCACGAAATCTCTTTAAATGTCGATATGTCAGAACTTCGCAACAAAACGATTATTTTAGTTGATGATGTCGTTAATTCAGGAAGAACCATGCAATATGCGTTGGTAAAACTATTGAGTCAACCTACAAAACGATTAAAAACTGTTGCATTGGTGGATAGAAAACACAGAAATTTTCCCGTTAGATGTGATTATGATGGATTAACATTATCTACAACTTTAAAAGACCGCATAGAAGTCAGTCTAAACAACGAAAAAACAGCTTACTTAACTTAATTTATTCATTGATAGTCAGCTATATAAATACAAATCACTCAAGTAATAATTGAATGTTAAATTTATATATGGATTAATGGTTTCATTTAAACAAATTTCATTTTTCTAATCCTAAAAATTTAATCAATTCAGTTGCTGCGGCTCTTCCAGCGCGATTGGCACCAATGGTCGAAGCAGATGGACCATAACCTGTTAGATGAATACGGTGGTCTTTTTCTACGCGAGTAGCCAATCTGCCCGACATTAATATTCCTCCTTTTTCATTCATTAATCCCAAAGGCTCTAGATGTTCTAAAGAATGCCGAAACCCTGTATTCCAAAAAATAACATCGGCTGATTCTTCCGTTCCATCTTCCCAGCGAACACCTGTTTCAGTAATTTCTTTAAACATTGGTTTTCTTTCCATTACGCCTTTCTCAATCATTTCTTTAATGTATGGCGTAAGCGGTAACCCTGTTACTGAAACAACCGATTTTGGCGGCAATCCTTTACGCACACGCTCATCAACCATTGTAACTGCTTCACGACCTTTTTCTTGTGTGAATTTATAACTTCTAAAGTCAGGTGGACGACGTGTAACCCAAGTTGTAGAAGTAACCTCTGATATTTCGCCCAACAATTGAACAGCTGAAATTCCCCCACCAACAACTATTACATGTTTATCTTTAAATTCATCAGCACTTTTATAGTCTCCCGTGTGTAATTGTAATCCTTTAAACGATTCCCATCCAGGATATTTCGGACAGAAAGGAGTTTTCCAAATTCCTGTAGCATTGATAATCCCTCTAGCAGAAAATTGAAAGCCGTTGGTTTTAATATGAAATCTATCGTTTTTTTCAACTACTTCTTCCACCCGAATTGGTCGAATAACTGGCAAATCAAAGTGTTTTTCGTACTTTTCATAATAATCTGGAACGGCAATATTGGCTTGTAATGAAGCGTTTTCAGTATCTACCGCATCAGCAAAATTCATACCTGGCAAATCGTTGATTCCATTTACTGTACTTAATGTTAGTGAATCCCATCGATGTTGCCATGCTCCACCAGCACCAAACTCATCGTCTAAAACCACAAATCCCTTTTTCGGGAGAATACCATGACGTTTTAAATGATACGCAGCAGAAAGTCCTGCTTGACCAGCTCCAATAACAACAATATCTACTTTGTAGAATATGACCAGTTCTTTATCTGTTGAAAAAGTTTTATCCATCGTTTATCTTGTCTGTTATACTTCTTAGGCTAGATTGATATAAATAAAAAAAGTGTATCAAAAGAAACTTTGATACACTCTAAAAGTAATATATATTTAACAATAAAATTCTTAATCGACTACTTTTTCATTTTAATTACCCTAACTTTCCATACATCAGGACCTTGTTCTAAATATTCCCAAAAGAAAGGGTCTTTACTTTCTGCTTCCATCTGATAATACAAAGGTTTTGGGTCATGATCATTGATAAACTCAAATGCTTCTCCAGGTTTAATATCAGAAAAAGCCTTATAAAACATTTCGTGGCGTGCAGTTGGATCAAATGGACGAACATCAAATTCGTTTACAACTGAAAAACCATCATCACCCAATCCTGTTAATACATCCTTTGTAATATGAATCACAAATTCACCTGGGACTTCTTTTTGGTAATGCCAAGTATGTTTACCTTCAAATTTATCTATAAAAATTTGTTGTATTTCATCTGGATTTTTTCGAGCAATCAACTCCATCGTTGTTCCTTCCTCCATCATTCCATATCGATGAAAGACTACTTGTTTCCACTTATCTTCATCAATATTTCTCAAGTCCATCAAAGTAGAAATACCATCTTTCAATCCTTCTCCTTTTGACTCTTCCAATCGCGTTACACGAACTTTCCACTCTCTGCCTCCACGATTTAGGTACTCCCATCCTACTACATCACCGTGGATAGATTTAAACTCATAAAACAATGGAATTGGATCGTGGTCATTAATAAAAATGAAACTTTCATTTACTGGTAAATCAGTAAAAACACGCAATAGATTTTCGTGACGAACAATTGGAGGATAAATCCTCACATCAATATCTTTATTTAAATCAAACTCTATTTTCATATAATATAATTTTTATTATTATATTTAACCATAAAGCAAAGATAAACAATTTAAGACAAAAAGGTCTGATTTATAAAAATAAATTATGTCAAACAAAAAAGTAGTATATATAACAGGAGGAAGTAAAGGAATTGGAAAAGGAATTGCCCAATATTTATTAGACAAAGGATATAGAGTTGCCATCAGCGGTAGAAAACTGTCAGATGTAGAAAAATCAAAGAAAAATTTAATTGGCAATCAGGATGATATTTTAGCCATCGAATCTGATGTAAGAAATCATGTTGATGAAGAAAAGGCTGTCGAAAAAATTATAGCCACATGGAAAAGATTAGATGTTTTGGTTGCCAATGCAGGCTTAGGTATTTTTGCACCAATTGATGAAATGACGCATGAGCAATGGAATCAAGTCATAGACACCAACGTAACTGGTGTTTTTAATAGTGTAAAAGCTTCAGTAGAAGAATTAAAGAAGACAAAGGGATACATTATCACCATTTCAAGTTTAGCTGGTACAAACTTCTTTCCAAAAGGTTTTGCCTATAATGCAAGTAAATATGCGATTGTCGGATTTTCTCAAGCAATTATGTTAGATTTAAGGCCATACAACATCAAGGTTTCTACAATTATGCCCGGTTCGGTTACGAGTTATTTCAACAATCATACACCCGATGAAAATGACGCATGGAAACTACAACCTGAAGACATCGGCGAAACCGTATATAATCTATTAAAAATGAATCCAAGAGCGTTGCCCAGTAAGATTGAGATTCGACCATCAAATCCTTCAAAATAGACAACGAAATCCAAAATACGATGAAATTAAGATTCAGTTGTTGATATTTAAAATCATTTTTATTGTTGTTTTATTGCGAAAAGACTATATTTGTACCGATTATAAAAAATTTAATACTGTAATTTGGTTTATAACCTTTGGATTGAATTATTTTATTTTGTACTATTACAACTTAAATACTACTAATGATAAAGCTATAAATCTAATGAAACATAATACCAGTACTATGAATGTAAACAAACTATTGAGAAATGCTACAATTATATTTTTAGCAATTTTGTCTAATTTTTCCTACGCCCAACAAGAGGCTCAGTTTACCCAATACTTGGACAACATGGCATATTATAATCCTGCATACGCAGGAACACATGGGGTCATGAATCTTACAGCCTTGCATAGGCAACAATGGGTTGGATTTGATGGAGCACCTATGAGTACAACATTTAATATCCATTCGCCAATTGGCTGGGATAACTTAGGAATTGGAATAAGTGCATTAAACGATAGGGTTGGTCCAAACAATTCTACATGGATTAATGCAGATGTTTCTTATAGCCTACGATTTAAAAAACACAAAGGAAGACTTTCTTTTGGAATTAAAGGTGGAATAAATCTTCTCAATGGTGATATTTCAAAGTTAACGACAAACAACCCTAATGACAATACATTAAATGTTAGTTACAACAATGAAATCGACCCCAATTTTGGTGCTGGAATTTATTATCATTCTAATCAGTTTTTTGCAGGTATTGCCGTACCTAGGATTCTGGATAATTCAAAAGACCCTGACATTCTCAATAAAGAATACATTTCACAACGTCACTATTACTTAACACTTGGTGGTTATATCCCAGCGGGTAGAATGTTAAAAATAAGACCAAGCGCGATGTTAAAGATTACAGAAAACGCACCGATGGCATTGGATGTAAACCTTGGTTTTATCTTTTACGACAAGTTTTGGTTAGGTGCAAACTACAGATTACTTGAAAGTGCTGGCTTGTATTTCCAAATTTCAATTTCCAATCAGTTTAAACTTGGTTATGCCTTTGAATATTCAACTACGGAAATTAGATCGCACAATGCAGGTACACATGAATTAATGATAAGCTACGACATTAATCTGTTTAAAAAATCAATAACTTCTCCTAGGTTCTTTTAATTACTACTAAATAAATTGAATAATGAAAAAATCAATATACATACTTTTAATTTCAGTTTTTATACTTCCTCTAAACATTATTGGACAATCTTCGCGATTAAAATATGCTGATAGAATGTATGAAAATAAATCATTTTATCAAGCAGCAGAGGCTTATGAAGATGTATTAGCTAGAAATGTAGATTCTAATGTTGTCGCTAACAAAATCGCTGATGCTTACCATAAAATTGGGAATAAACAAAAAGCTGCCAAGTGGTATGACTTTATCTATAGAAATGAAGAAGTTTCTCAAGAAAATCTTTTTAAGTATGGAATTCTTCTAAGATCAATAGAGAACTATGATAAATCAAACACCATTATTCAAGAATATGCTTCTAAATATGACAACAAAGGAATCTCAGAAAGCTTTATAAGCCCTACTCCTATTTCTTCATTATTGGAAGACAAAGGATGGTTCTCGGTTGTTAATCAAAATGTGAATACAGAATATTCTGAAATTGGGGTTACCTTTTACAAACCTGGAGAGGTTTTACTATCAAGTTCTCAAAAACGTTCTTTAGCTATCGGACAAACCGATGCTTGGTCGGGAGATTATTTTTATGACATTTACAAGGCGAGTCTTAATGACCAAAATCAAATCGGTAAGATGAATTTGATAAAATCAAAAGGAGTCACCTCTAAATACCACGACGGACCGTCAATTTGGAACGAGAAACTTGGCTTTTTATACTTTACTAGAAACAATTATATCGACGGCTCAAAAGGTACAGATAGCGAAAATATAATCAGATTAAAGATATATCGTGCTAAAATGGTTGATGACAAATTTGTTGATGTTGAAGAGCTAAACATTAATAATGATGAATATTCTACAGGTCATCCTGCCATAAATGTTGAAGGAACAAAATTGTATTTCTCTTCTGACAGACCAGGTGGATTCGGAGGAATGGATTTATATGTCGTCGATTTGAATGAAAATGGCTTACCAGAAGGAGAACCTAAAAACTTAGGTAGCAAAGTAAATACCTTAGGAAACGAAGTTTTCCCTACTCATAATCAAAGCGAAAATCTGCTTTTCTTCTCTTCTGATGGACATGCTGGCCTAGGAGGATTGGATGTATATGTAGCTCGACTAAAATCAGACGGAGATGTTAAAAACATTGAAAACTTAGGTGTTCCAGTTAACTCTACTTATGATGATTTTTCGTTTATTAACGATGAAGAGCAAACAAAAGGATTCTATGCATCGAACCGACCTGGAGGTGAAGGTTCTGACGATGTTTACGGAGTTATTCAACATGTAAAAATAACAAATTCTCGAACAGTTTCAGGACTGATTACGGATGTTACGGATGGGGATATTATTAATAATGCAACCATTCAAGTATTGGATAACGAAGGAAATATAGTTGCTGAAACAACTTCTAACCCAAAAGGAGAGTATTACGTTGAACTAGATAATCTAGAAGATGGTTATCAAGTAAAAATTATACAAGATGACTATATTTCAACAACAAAACCCCTTGATTATACTCCGACTACAAGAGACTACGTTGAAGACTTTAATCTTGTTCCTAGCCATGATTATTATTTTTCGGGTATTATTAAGGATAAACAAGGAGGAGATATTTTGGAAAATGTAACAGTCACCATTACTGATGAAACAACTGGAGAGAGTTTAGGAACTTTTTCAACCGGTAAAGATGGCACTTTTAAATCTTCAGCTATCAAACAAAAATTTGGTGACAATATTAATTATTCATTTACACTCGAAAAAGACAATTATGAAACCAAAATCGTATCCTTGGCAGAAGTTCTTGAAAGTGCAAACAATATTGCAGTTGATGAGCGTGTCGATATAAGTTTGGCTCGACATACAGATGGTTCTGACCTAAACGATATATACAACCTATCTCCTATTATTTTTGATCTAAATAGTTCATATTTAACCCCACAAGCAAAAAAAGAATTAGATAAAGTTGTAAAAATTCTTAAAGATAACCCCAAGATGGAAATTCATCTAAAAGCACATACAGACAGCAGAGCTGATGATAATTATAATATGTGGCTTTCAGACAGAAGAGCTAATCGTTCGATGGATTACATAGTCAACAAAGGAATTGCAGCAAATAGATTAAAAGCAAATGGCTATGGAGAAAGTCAGCCTATTTATACAGATGAAGTAATCAATCAAGCAAGTTCAGAAGCAGAAAAAGAAGCCCTTCATGAAAAAAATAGAAGAACTGAATTTATCATTACAAAATCTAATTAGTAGCTGATAATCAGATATGAATAAGAAAAAACCCTTCGACTGAAAGGTTTTTTCTTATCTATGATAATCAGAAGAATTACCGTAGAAGATTAACATGCCCTGTATGTTTTTGTCTAATACTTTGACTTTTCCAACCAAATTCTATTGTCCACAAATACGTTCCATCTTTCGCCACTTTTCCACCATACGTTCCGTCCCAACCTTCATCAAAATTATGGGTTTCAAATATTAATTCTCCCCAACGGTTGTATATTTTTAATTCAAAATCGTAAGGATTAACTCCTTGACTAAAAACTGGTTGAAACATATCATTAAATTCATCTCCATCAGGTGTAAAAGTATTTGGAACATAGAAAATCACATCTTCATATAATCTAACTGCTTTTTGAATTGTATCTGGACAATTGTATTCATTATTTGCAATTAAAGTTACGATATAATTCCCTTCCGTGTCAGATGGATATTCAAAAGATGCATGTTTGAGATTTGATTGTTTATTTTGATAACCAAAATCCCAAAGAAAAATATTTGCATTATAAGAATTATTAATAAAATTTATCACAGGCTCACTTGTTCCTGTAATGGCTGGATCAGGAATAAAATCTGCTCGGGCAGTTGGAAAAACTTCAATATATTCTTCAATTGTATGAGTTCCTTTACAATTATTATCGTCAATTAAAGTCAAACTAACATCGAAAGTTCCACTTGAAAAGTAGTTGTGTGCAACAATTCCACACTGATTTGACTGAGAACCATCTCCAAAGTTCCAAATACATTTTTCAATCCTTGACATATCTGAAGTATTTGTAAAAACAACGTTGAGCGGTTGACAACCAAACAAAGTATCTGCAAAGAAAATAGGTTCGGGAAGTGGATTAACTGTAATTTCAATTATATCAGAATTGATACAACCCCACTCATCAATTCCGATAACTTCATAAGTATTTGTATTTTGAGGATAGAAAGGAACACCGTTTTCAACATCGTTACTCCAAATATATGTTTCAGCACCCGAAGCCTCCAATACAGCTTCATCATCTCTGCAAATTACAAAATCCTCTCCTGCATACACATTGGGTAAGTCATGCACCGTTACAGTTACCGTTTCAAAATTATCACAATGGGCACTCGACACATTTGCTGTATAATAAAAAACCCCAACATCAGAAGGAGTAAAAGATACGTTATTTTGAATACCATTGTCCCATGTAACCGTGTAACCATCAGGATTTATGGCATTAAGTACAATAGATTCTCCAATACAAGTATGGATGTCGTCTGGCATAATTAATTGCGGAATTTCATAAGATGTCAATGTTTCAGTCGTCGAAAACTCACACCCATTTGCATCTGTCACAATCAATTGATAAGAGTCCTGTGATAAATTTGAGAATATTGGATTTGCTTGACTTGTTTGTCCTCCATCAATTGAGTATTGGTAAGGAGCTTCTCCAGCATTTACAATAAATTCTATTACTCCATTATTATCACCACAAGTAAAATCAACTTTATCAACGTCAAAAACTGGAAGTTCGTTTATTGTGACGTTGAGGCTTGCAACATCTTCACAACCAAATTGATTTACAACGGAATAAGTAATTTCATGTTCTCCTACTCCAGCTAAATTTACCGAAAAGTCCTCGTTGATGATTCCTGGACCAGCAAGTGTTCCGTTTGTATGCGATAAGTCTAAAGGGACTAATAAATTATCGATACAATATTCTGTCTCTAAGCCAGACAAAGAAGCATCAGGGGAAGGATGAACAATAATTGTTTCTTCAGCAGAATTAAAGCAATCAAACTCATCTGTAAACTCGTAAACAATCGTATGCGTCCCATCTCCTACTACATCTATATTAAAGTTATCTGATTCAGTGCCATTCACATAAAACACACCCGATTCAACACTTGTAGGAATAGGCAAATAATCATCAAACGGAATAATTTGTCCTTCATCACAAACTTCATCAATAAAATCAAAAGACACATCTGGAACAAAATTCTCCACTACAACAGAAAACGATGCACTGACATTATTTGCATCAGTAACAACAACCGTATATGTTCCAGCACATAATTCATCGGCTGTTTGTGAAGTTTGATTTTGCCAATCATCCCATTGAAATGAATATGGCGGCGTTCCACCAGAAGGAAACACAGTTGCAGAGCCAATACATGAAGATTCTCCAGGTGGAATACATGTAGCATTACAACCTCCCATCGTAGGACTTGTAGTTCCAGCATTTATAACCCAATTTCCACCATCTGGTAAACGACGCACACTTCTACCATACGAATCAGGGAAACCACCAAAAATTTTTGTTTTTCTGCTTGAAGGGATATTATTGTAGCTTGTCAATGAAACTCCACCCGTACCACAACCAGAAGAGCTTGGAACACACGGATAATTTCCGACATTCGACATATTTCCCCAACTAATTGCATCTTGTGGGACGCCATTTGCATCATAGAATGCAAACCATCCACCAGCATTTGGAAACCACAGACGAACTCCTTGCATACATGTATTACTATTTTGTGGAACAAGTTCTACAACATTTCCTCCATTTTGAACGAGTCTATTACTTGGAACAGATGGTGCATTTACGCCACGAATGACACAAAACCCAGCCGGAGGAATTACTGTTCCACTTGGTATTCTGTATCCAGCTCCAGCATTTGAAAACGTACCATCTGTTTGATTATTTCCTAGAAAGTAACAAGAAATATCAACAGGTTCACAAATATCAGGATTATACAATTCAATCCATTCTCCTTGTCTTCCGCCACCATTTTCGTATAAAGAACCATCAAAAGATGTTGGAGAAATCATAATTTCATTAATCAAGATACTCGGACCATCCCAATCACACTCAACACCATTACAGTGCTTATTATCTATCGTAGAAAATGAAGCAGTAATCTGAAGAAATGCGCTCAGAGGAACAAGGTTAAGAGTTAGTAATATGAATAGTTTTTTAAACAAGTTATTTTTATAATTAACAACAAATGTATGTTAAATCAAAAAGAGTGCCAAGACAATGCACAAATATTTGGTAAAGGAATTGAAGCAAAACACAACGAATATCTGCAAAATTTGTGCTGTTTATGATTTATTTATCCGAAAGTTCGAAAATACGTGAGAAAGAAAATTAATATGGATAAAGGCTATAAATTAACCATGGATTAAAAAAGTTATTACCTTTAGGAAATATAACACACTTACTAATCACAAAATGCTAAATGAAACTTAACGAATATTTGTTATATCAGAAAGTGTTATTAAGATATGAATGTGGGGGTGAGTGGGTTGTAGACAACAGACAAAGATAATGGATATTCGAGAATTTCTGAAAAATATTACCCCTGAAGAACTCGAGAGATTGAACAATGAGGAAATTGAACGCGCAAAAAAGCAATACAAGGAATTTCGAGTTGCATTTGATAAAGGGTGTTGTTATTTATGTGGTATGAAACTTGACTATTTTGAAAATTCTGAGGAGTGTTTTCATTGGTTTCTTATGCCTTCAGGAATTAAAAAAAGAGATTTTGAGAATTATCTCAAGAATCCACCCGGCCTATTCCAATTAGAAAGTTACTTGCGCTGGGTTGCAAATCTTGAAAGCCCCTTTAAGAACATTAATGATCTAGCTTCCAAAGACCATAATGCTAAGGAAATAGAAAGAACAATCAAGTATAAAAATATTGAATGGACATTTAATGCAGGAAAAACCGACATTGAAGGACATAAAGATTCAAAAAATGCAAACTTTCCACATTTCCATCTTCAGATTTTTGTAGATAACAGGCCTTTTATTAGGTTTAATGATTTGCATATTCCGTTATCGAAACATGATTTATTTATGATAGACACTTTGAAAAACACTGACCTTATTGAACATTTCAACCTATTTGGCGAAGGGATATCTGTATTGGAAAATGAAGAGAATTTATTATGGATTGAAGATAAATTGGAAAGTTCAACAAATCCTGAAGATGCTACATTTCACACCCAATCTTTGTTTATGCTTCCTGATAATAAGGAAATTACTGGTGAAGAATTAGGTAAGATAATTGAGGAAGCTAGAGAACTAAAAATTCCTGTTCGTAAATATCTCCGAAGCAAAATTCCTAAAGTAAAAATAGTCAGTAAAATTGCTCCAGGACTAGGAGTTATTGATAAGAAAACAAGAAATAAACGAAATTGAATTTTTTTTATTAAATTTATCTCACATAAATTCGTTTTGACTAGCATAAAACGACCTTACTATAAAATCGAACTGAAACAGAAATGACTGAAAACCTAATAAAAACATCTTCTCAAATTATTGAAAAATACATCGACATTTTAGAAGAAAACGGAGAACCAAATGAAGCGTATAAATATTTAGCGATAGATACGTTTCAAAAAAACTGGGACTTAGAAACAGACAATTTTTATCAGATGTTTCGTGACTCTTTTAGTAAGGTGTCAAATTTACTGTACCAAAACTCTTGGGGATTTATCGAAAAATCAGCTCAAAATTTCCCCGAAGAAACGAAAGAAATGTTTCGGAACTTATATGATGAATCGGTAGAAGTTTCACAAAGAATAAAAAACTTTCAAACCGAATCAGAAAAATTATTGCCAAAAATCAGACAAGCGTTAAATCGAAGCAACATCAACGCTCAACAAGATGAAAGAACCATTTCGGTTTATTTGGCTTTTCGTTATCCTGAAAAATATATTTTGTACAAAGCAGATTATTACATGTATTTCTGCAAACAACTGAAAATAAAATCTAAAAAAACGGGAGAGCGTTTTTTACATTTACAAGAATTATCTGAACAAATCATCCAAGAAAATTTGTTGAACGATGAATTCATTAACACGTATCGAAAATTCTATCCAAAACCAGATTGGGATGATCAATATTTAATGATTCAGAATATTTTGTATGTGATTTTTAGGGAGGATTTGAAGGGTTTCAATTTATTGGAACTATTAAAAAAGTTTGACAGAAAACAATTAGAAGAATATTATGATTTTTTAGACTTAATAATTGAAAATTTTGGTTTTCAACAAGAAGATAAAAGATTAGTTTTTAATGCTGACAAAAATAAAATCGTTTTTACAATCGGACAAAGATATATTTGGAATACAGCAACTATTGGAAAAGACGATTATAAATTCCGAACAATTTCAGAACAGCAAATAAGTAGAAATTTTGTAAATTTTGACGGAAGTCCGACCGCATATTTATGTAAATTAAACGATATTTCAGAAGCTCAGAAAAACAAACAATCTGTATTTAATTCAATTGAGAATGAACTGAAAAGAACACAAATTTCAGGGTATTCCAAACACAACAAAAAAGAATTGGAACAAATGGCATTTGACGTAGATTTCAGAAATGAAATTTTGAGCCAATTAGAATATCAAACAACAACCGAAAAACCAATGGAAAATATAAAATCAGACAAAAAAACTCCGTTAAATCAAATTTTGTTTGGAGCTCCAGGAACGGGAAAAACGTACAGATTAAGAAATGAATATTTTCCTAAATATACCATCTCTGAGAAAAGTATTACGCCTGAAGCTTATTTTGAGGACATTGTAAGTGGATTAACTTGGTGGCAAGTTATTGCTTTGTCTCTATTGGAAATGGGAACAAGTAAAGTTAATGATATTTTAGAAAATAGATGGGTATCAAAAAAAGCAATTTTGTCAGAATCAAAAAATATTCGGGCAACGATTTGGGGGAATCTCCAATTTCATACGATAATCGAATCAAAAACAGTTAACTATACACAAAGACAAGCACCTTATATTTTCGATAAAACGAAAGATAAAAAATGGAAATTACTCGAAACCGAACTAAAGGAGCAAGCACCAGAAATTTACGATATTTTAGATTCTGTGAACAACTTCAAGCCAAATCCTGATAAAGAAATTAAGCATTATGTTTTCACAACTTTTCACCAATCATTCTCTTACGAAGATTTTATCGAAGGGATAAAACCTGTTATGGAAGAGGGTACAGAAAATGTAACGTATCAAATTGAAAATGGAATTTTTAAAGACTTGTGCTTGAAAGCTCATAGTGACCCATTCAATCGTTATGCTATTTTTATCGATGAAATCAATCGGGGAAATGTTTCGGCTATTTTTGGAGAATTAATAACTTTAATAGAACCCGATAAACGAATCGGAGCTGAAAACGAATTAAAAGTGAAACTTCCTTATTCAAAAAGAGAGTTTGGTGTACCAAAAAATGTAGATATTTATGGCACGATGAACACAGCCGACCGAAGTGTGGAAGCATTGGACACCGCTTTAAGAAGACGTTTTTCATTCGTGGAAATGCAACCAAATCCCGAAGTTTTATCAAATTCGGAATATCAAGATGTTGATTTGAAACAATTGCTGGAAACCATCAACCAACGCATTGAAGTATTGATTGACAAAGACCACCAAATCGGTCATTCTTATTTTATAGGAATTGAAAATTTAGACGATTTAAAGCTGGTTTTTAAAGACAAAATCATTCCACTTTTGGAAGAATATTTTTATGGAGATTTCGGAAAAATCGGTTTGGTTTTAGGTGGAAATTTCATTTATCAGGAAGAAGGCTCAGCAAAATTTCCGAAAAACTTTGTTTATGAAAACGACTTTTTAGAAGATAAAAAGGTATATCGTTTCACTCCGTTTGAATCTTGGGATAAAAACACATTTATTTCAGTTTACGAAAATTAACAGATTGATTTATGGCTTATACGAAGATTTTATACCATATTATTTTTAGAACAAAATCAAGTGAGAAAACGATTCCGTTAGAACAAGCACCTGAACTGTATCGCTATATTTGGGGAATTGTAAAAAATAAAAAATGCTTTCTTTATCGGATTAACGGAATGGAGGAGCATATCCATATTTTGTTGGATTTGCATCCATCTGTTGCTTTGGCAAATTTGATAAAAAGCATAAAAGTAGCTTCCTCAAAATGGATGAAAAAATCTGAATTATTTCCAGATTTTAAAGGTTGGGGAATTAAATATTGTGCCTTGACTTATTCATTGAAGGAAAAAGATGTTTTGATTAATTATATTAAAAATCAGCAATCTCATCATAGAACGGAGACTTTTCAGGATGAAATTCATCGTTTGTGGAAAGAAGGCGATTTTGAAGATGACATCAAGTGGTTTTGGGTAGATAGTTGAACTCCTACGGAGTTCGGAGAGCGTGGAGCACTGCTTAACCCTGAACTGCACTTCGCTGGTTTAGGGTTAAGCAGAGTGAACTCCTACGGAGTTCTGATAAATACATCTGTAACTCTATAGAAGTTTATTACCTCGAACGAAGGTCAGAAACCAGTTATACACGACGAATAACCTCAAACGCAGTTGGAGGTAGAGGCAACAAAAGTAAAAATCAACTCCGTAGGAGTTATATTTGCATTTACCTCGAACGAAGTTCGGAAACCAACTCCGTAGGAGTTGAACAAAAGATAGATATGAAAAAATTCATACAAGTATTCGAGTATCAGAAATTAAGATACGATGATTCGGGAATTTTCCGAAAACATCATTTTGATGCAATGGTAAAATTCAATGAATTGCACCAAAACAAATACTTTACGATTATTCATGAAGGAGTCCGTTTTAAAAGCTACGTGGGAGTAATTCAAATTGGTGGTTTAACGATTGAAATCCTCCCAAAAGCAGACAACAACGAAAATGCAGATAAAAATCTTTGGCAAAATGTGTTGCTGAATATGCTGAAAGTCTGCAAACATATTCAAGTTGAGTCTATTTCAGAAACACAACTCAAAAAACGATACCATTCTATTTTAGATGTTTATTTTGAATTGTATTTAAACGAAGTTGAAAGATTAGTAAAAAAAGGATTGATAAGGAAATATCGAAAAACTCAGTCCAACCAAAACGCACTAAAAGGTAAATTGCTTTTTGCCCAAAATATTCAGCAAAATTTGGTTCACAAAGAACGTTTTTACTGCGAACATCAGGTTTACGACAAAAACCATTTGTTACATCAAATTTTGTTCAAAGGTCTATTGATTCTGAAAACCTTTGTGAACGATTCTTTAAAAGACAAGTTAAATCGTATGCTCTTTGAGTTTCAAGATTATGAAAACATTAATATTCAAAAAAAGCATTTTGATAAAATTATTATCGATCGTAAAAATCACGATTACCAAAAAGCGATTGATATTGCTAAAATCATCATTCTGAACTATTCACCAAGCTTAAACTACGGTAATGAGAATTTGCTCACACTTTTGTTTGATATGAACACACTGTGGGAAGAATATATTTTCCGTATCCTTCAAAAACATAAACCAAATGAAATAGAAGTTTCATTTCAAAATTCTGACAAGTTTTGGGAAAGCAAACGTATTCGTCCAGACATTATTTTAAAAACGCAAGACGAAACATTTGTAATTGACACAAAATGGAAAATCATTGAAGACAAGAACCCGTCAGACGATGATTTAAAGCAAATGTTCGTTTACAATCTGCATTGGAAAGCTGAAAAATCTTTGTTGCTCTACCCTAAAACCAATCAAATGGATAGCAGTTTCGGAACATTTCATTATGATAATTTAGGTAAGAAATGTAAGCTCGGATTTGTGGACATCACCAACGAACTAACAATTAAAAACAGTGAGATTTTGGCGAAAGAAATCTTTGATAAGCTCTGAAATAGAAAATAAGTGAGTAGATTTAGTGTGTAAATTAAAAATAACGGAGGTTTTTAAATGGACTGGTCTTATATAATTATAGAAGTACAAAAGAACTACGAAGAAAGATATTTACATTTGCGAAAAATGAAAAAGATAAAAAAAGCATTACTCACATTGACAGTTGTACTTACAACGGTTGTAACATCGTTAAACGCACAAGTAACGATTAATGGCTCGTTTAATTATGGAGGAATTAACCGAACATATTCATTCTATGTCCCTGCATCTTATGTGCAAGGGAATCCTGTTCCAATGGTAATAGGATTACACGGAACAAGTTCCAGTGGAAGTCAATTTGCTCAATACCGTGACTTTAGATCCATAGCGGATACCGCTAACTTTATCATCGTTAATCCTGATGGTTCTACAATGTTAGGAGTTAGCTTTTGGAACTATGGAAATGTTTTAGGTTCTACTGTAGATGATGTAGGTTTTTTAGAAGCTCTCATTGATACTATATCTGCGCAATATACAATAAATCCCAATCGTATTTACTGCACAGGAATGTCAAACGGGAGTTTTATGGCTTATGCTTTAGCTTGTCAAAGTAATCGTTTTGCAGCAGTTGCTGGGATTACAGGCTCAATGTCTGTAAATATGTATAACAATTGTAATCCCGTACGACCTATTCCAACAATGCATATACACGGTACAGATGATGCTATCAATCCTTACACAGGAACTTCAACTATGAAAGCTATAGAAGATGTAACTCTTTTTTGGGTTAATCAAAACAATTGCAATATCGTTCCAACCATTACTTCAATCCCAGATATTGACATCAATGATGATGCAACAGCCGAGCGGCATTTGTATGAAGGCGGGATAAATGGACATACTGTAGAGCTTTTTAAAGTTACAGGTGGCGGTCACTCTTGGCCGAATTCACCAATGCCGTCTTCAAGTGAAATTACTTGTATGGACTTTGATGCTTGCACAGAAATATGGCGTTTTTTTAGTCAACATGAAATATCCAATACAACTTCTGTTGAAAGCCATAAAACGAGCAATTTAGTAAGTATATATCCAAACCCTGTAAACAATGTAATTCATTTTTCTGTTCAGACAAATGTTAAACTGATCAATCTTACAGGACAAATTATTGCTAGAAAGATGCACGTAAATACACTTGACATCAGCGAACAATCAGCGGGAATTTACTTCGTAATACTCACAGACGACAAAGGTCAAACATTTCAACGCAGTAAAATTGTGAAAAAATAACTACCCTCACCTCATAATCCTTAACCTCTCTCCTGCTTTAGTCAATAACTAAATGAACAAGTTCCTGTACAACCCGATGATTTTCAATATATTTAACACAGAAAATCAGGTTCACAGTAACGATATTTCAATCTTTTATCATAGCAACAAATTTTAATTTATGACAGTATCATTGTTGATAACTGTTCCTGAAAAATTTTAAAACTATATCTAAAAATCATATATTTACACAATGTAAATGTCTTACAGAAAAAGTTATTTTTATTTATCATACCATCTAAATAAAGTAAGTAAATTATGTATATTGTTTTTGACACAGAAACCACTGGTTTACCTAAGGATTGGAATCGTCCGTACACAGACACCGACAATTGGCCGCGAGTCGTTCAAATTGCTTGGCAGCTTCATGATAAAAACGGAGCATTAATCGAAGCCAAAGATTATTTAATCAAACCTGAAGGTTTTGACATCCCTTTTAATGCAGAGGAAATTCATGGAATTTCAACATTGTTAGCCGAAAAAGAAGGAATTTCATTGGATAAAATGCTTGAGGAGTTTAATGAAGTTCTTAAGAAAGCTAAATTTATTGTGGGTCAAAATGTAGGGTTTGACATCAATGTCTTGGGATCTGAGTTTGTTAGGCAAAAAACAGAAACAACCATGCACAATATGCCTGTGTTAGATACCTGTACTGAAACCACAGCACAGTTGTGTCAAATACCTGGAGGTCGTGGCGGTAAATTCAAATATCCTACATTAACGGAACTTCATGAATTTCTATTCAATATTCCATTTAACGAAGCTCATAATGCAACAGCTGACGTTGAAGCGACTGCTCGCTCGTTTTTTGAATTGATTCGTAAACGCGTTTTTACAGCACACGATTTACAAGTTGATGAAAGTTATTTTGAAGAGTTTACAACGGTTAATAAGAATGCAATTCAGCCAGTTGGACTGAAGCATATCAACCTAAAAAATAGAAGTGCCGAATTAAGAAAACAGTCTGAAACAGATGAAAAAGTTTCAAAAATAGATATTAAGAAAGGGCTTGAGCAATTAGAAGATACACAATTTGTACACTTACACAATTATTCTCAATTTACGGTTTTGAACTCAACCATGAGCATTAAAAACCTCATTGATAATGCTGCCAAGTACAACATGCCTGCCATTGCTTTAACAGACAATGGAAATATGATGGGCGCATTTCATTTTGAAAAATATATTACACAACATAATATTCAAATTAAGCAAGCAAAAGCAGAGGCTGAAGAAAAAGGTGAACCATTTGATAAAACGGAAATTTTGCCAATCATTGGGTGTGAGTTTAATGTTTGTAAGAACCATACAAGCAGGGTTTCAAGGGATGATGGCTATAAAGTTGTCATCCTAGCAAAAAACAAAAATGGCTATCATAATCTTTCAAAAATGGCTTCAATAGCGTTTACACAGGGCAAATATTACGTTCCGAGGATTGACAAAAAAATTATTGAAAAATATAAGGAAGATTTGATTGTTCTATCTGGAAGCATCGACGGTGAAATTCCACATAAAATATTGAATATTGGTGAAAAACAAGCTGAAGATGCCTTAATTTGGTGGAAAAACCAGTTTAAAGATGATTTTTATATTGAAATCATGCGCCACGGTCAAGAAGATGAAGAACGTGTAAATAAGGTTTTAATTGAACTTGCAAGGAAACACGATGTAAAATTAGTGGCTACAAATTTCACACGTTATTCGGAGCAAAAAGATGCTGAGATATTGGATGTTTTACTTTGTATTGACCAAGGTGAAACCATCCAAACACCTATTGGTCGTGGTAGAGGGTTTAGATATGGTATTCCAAATAACAACTACTATTTCCGCTCACCAAAAGAAATGAAGGAATTGTTTGCTGATATTCCTGATGCCATCAAAAATACAATGGAAATTGTAGAAAAATGTGAATATTATAAACTTAAAAGTGAAATTTTACTACCCGCTTTTGATATCCCAGAGGAATTTAAAGACCCAAAGGACTTAAAAGACGGAGGAAAACGAGGAGAAAATAATTACCTCAGACACTTGGTTTTTGAAGGTGCTAAAAAACGTTATTCTGAAGTTACAGATGAAATAAAAGATCGGTTAAACTTTGAACTAGAAACGATTGAAAAAACGGGTTATCCTGGTTATTTCTTAATTGTTCAAGACTTCTGTAATGCAGCCAGAGAAATGGGCGTAGTTGTTGGTCCAGGACGTGGTTCTGCTGCTGGTTCTGCCGTTGCATATTGCACAGGAATTACCAATATCGACCCGATAAAATATGACCTGCTTTTTGAGCGATTCCTAAATCCAGAACGTATTTCAATGCCAGATATTGATATAGATTTTGACGATGAAGGGCGTGGTAAAGTAATCAACTGGGTAATTGATAAATACGGCGAGAATCAAGTTGCACAAATCATTACCTATGGTACAATGGCTGCAAAATCCTCCGTGAGAGATACAGCTAGGGTTTTAGATTTACCTTTGTATGAAGCTGACAGACTTGCAAAACTTATTCCTGACATTTCTTTGTCTAAACTTTTTAAGTTGGATGAAATTTCTTTAGCTGAAAAATTAAAAGGGAAACAAGAAAGCATCGAAATGGCGAATGAATTGTTGCGCATTTCTAATGGTGTGGATTTACAAGCCAATGTTTTGCAAAACGCACGTAAGATTGAAGGAACAATGAGAAACACAGGCATTCATGCGTGTGGCGTCATCATTACTCCAAGAGATATTACGGAATATGTTCCTGTTGCATTAGCAAAAGACTCTAACATGTACTGTACGCAATACGACAACTCTGTTGTTGAAGAGGCTGGTTTGTTAAAGATGGATTTTTTAGGATTAAAAACGCTAACTTTAATTAAAGATGCTGTTGCTTTTGTCAAAGAAACCAAAGGTATAGATTTAATTCCTGATGATTTCCCTCTAGATGACGAAAAAACATACGAATTGTTCCAAAAAGGAGAAACAGTTGGTGTTTTTCAATATGAGTCACCTGGAATGCAGAAATATATGCGGGATTTAAAACCAACGACTTTTGCAGATTTAATTGCGATGAATGCTTTGTATCGACCGGGTCCAATCGAGTATATTCCTAGTTTTATTAAGCGTAAAAATGGAGAACAAGAAATTACTTATGATTTAGAAGCTCAAAAAGAATACCTTGAAGAAACTTATGGCATTACAGTTTATCAAGAACAGGTGATGTTACTTTCTCAGAAGTTAGCTGGTTTTTCAAAGGGTCAGGCCGATGTTTTGAGAAAAGCAATGGGAAAAAAAGATTTTAGCTTGCTCAAGAAGTTAAAACCAATGTTCTTGGAGCAAGGTTCTAATTTAGGACACAATACAAAAATATTAGAAAAAATTTGGCACGACTGGGAAGCGTTTGCTTCGTATGCGTTTAACAAATCCCACTCTACTTGCTATGCTTGGATTGCTTACCAAACCGCTTACTTAAAAGCGAATTATCCAGCTGAATATATGGCATCCGTTTTAAGCAATAACATGAATGATATCAAGCAAGTAACATTCTTTATGAACGAGTGCCGACGTATGGGATTAGATGTTCTTGGTCCTGATATTAATGAATCTAATTTCAAGTTTACGGTTAACAAAGATGGCGCCATCCGATTTGGATTGGGTGCAATTAAAGGTGTGGGTGAAGCTCCTGTCGAGGCAATTGTTCAAGAGCGAATAGAAAATGGTCCATTCAAAGATATTTTTGATGTTACAAAGCGAGTTGACAATTCAAAATGTAATAAAAAGGCGTATGAAGGATTGATTTTATCGGGTGCATTAGATTCCTTTGAAAACATACATCGTGCTCAATATTTCGAAGAAGAAAGTGGAAGATCATTCATCACAAACGCAATTAAATTTGGAAATAATTATCAAGAGAACCAAAACTCAAAACAAGTAAGTCTTTTTGGAGAAGGAACAGGTGTAGAATCCCCTGCCCCACGGATTCCTCCAGCAAAGGAATGGTCAACAATACAAAAATTAAAACGCGAAAAAGAAGTTGTTGGAATTTACATTTCTGGACATCCTTTAGACGACTACCTTATTGATATTCAGTCGTTTTGTAATGGCACATTAAGTGATATTAAGAATGTTTCTGAGAATCAAAATCGTGAGTTTACCGTAGCTGCAATTTTGACAATGGTTGAGCATCGTTTTACAAAAAATGGAGACCCATTTGGAACATTGACTTTTGAAGACTACGATGATTCTTATAAAATCAATATTTTTAGGGAAGATTATGGGCGTTTCAAGCAGTATTTAATTGATGGAGTTTTTCTTTACTTTACAGGAAAAATTCAACCAAAGCGTTTTAATCCAAATGAATTTGAATTCAAAATTCTTAAAATGGACTATCTTAGTAAATTAAGAGAAAGCAAGGCTAAAGCAATAGAATTATCTGTTCCGCTCGTAGATATCAACAGCGAATTTATAGATGTTTTAGAAGATGTTTTTAAAGAAAATCAAGGAAATATTCCGATTAAATTCAGGATTTATGATTTAACGAATAAGTTAGATATAGAAATGCCATCGAGAAGAATTAAAGTCGATTTGAATAATAAAGTTATTCAGTGCCTTAACGAATCGAACATTAAATATAAACTTGTATAAACCATCTTTTAAATGAACTTTATTAAATATTGTTTGATTGGACTTGTCTTAATTACAAACTTTAATAATATATCCTTTTCACAAAAAAACATTAATTACTCAATATCTCTAAGGGCTCCGCTTGATATTCCTCTTATTTTAGCAGGTAATTTTGGTGAGTTGAGATCTAATCATTTTCATACAGGAATAGATTTTAAAACAAACCGCCGAATAGGCTATAAAGTAAAGGCAATAGAAGATGGCTATGTCTCCAGAATTCGGGTCTCTCCTTGGGGATATGGTCATGTAGTTTATATTGACCATCCAAAAATTGGATTAACTTCTGTCTATGCTCATTTAAAAAGTTTTAATGGAAAAATTGGGAAACTAGCTGAAGTGCAACAAAGAAAAGGAGAAAGTTTTAGTTTTGATTATTATCCTACAAAAGATTCAATCAAGGTAAAACGTGGGGAAGTCATTGCTTTGTCTGGAAATACGGGAAGCAGTACCGCACCACATTTACATTTTGAAATTAGAGAAACTGAAACAGAGGAAGCATTGAATCCGTTGTTATTTAATTTCAATGTTCAGGATGATGTTCGTCCTACAATCCGAAGAGTGAAATTGTATAGTTTAACCAAAGAAGGTTATAGAGTTCCGAATAAATCAAATGTTTTCACAGTCAGCGGTGGAAATGGAAACTTTACCATTAATAATGGAAAAATCAACGTTCCTGTCTCCTATTTATCACAAGAAGGAGGAATAGGATTTGCTTTTGATGTGATTGATAAGCTGAATGCTGCAAACAATATTTGTGGAGTTTACGAAGCGTTTTTGTTGATTAATAATGACACTATTTTTTCTCAACAAATCGACCGTATTTCTTTTCACAGTAACCGTCAAATCAATACACACAAGGATTATGAAGAGTACCACCGTTCACGTCGCCATTTTCACAAAGCATTTAAAACAAAACATAATTCCTTGCCTATTTATAGGAAGAATAAAAACAATGGCATATTTAAAGCACTCCCAAACAATAACTATTCTGTAAAATACATTGTTAAAGATGCATACGGAAATACGAGTATGTTGGCTTTCGAGGTGGAAACGGAAAACGGCGAAATGGTCCAGGAACAAAATCTATATTCGGCAGAAAAAACACTATATCCTGACAGTGCTTTTCTCAGTTATGAAAATAGTCATTACATCATGTTTCCGCCCAATATCTTGTATGAGCCAACTCCGCTTATTTTAGAGACTTCTTATAACAGCATTCGGTTTGGAGATGATAATGTTCCGCTGCAATCAACTTATAAAATTATGCTTCCTGTTCATAATGATTTTCCCAATCAATCGTATATCAGAAGGACGACAAATAAAGGAAAGCAGGCTGCTGAAGGCGGAACTTTTTACGAGGGTTGGATAACTGCAAGGGTAAGGGATTTCGGCACTTTCTCAGTAGAAATTGACTCCATTCCACCTTCGATAAAGTTCAGAAATTTCAGTAATAACTCACATTTTACACGAAAAAGGATGGATTTGTCAATCGTTGAAGAAGAATCTGGACTAAAAAGTTACAAAATTTTCTTTGATGATAAATGGCACTTACTATCGTATGAACCCAAACAAAGGTTGTTTTATTTTGATGTACCTAAGGATTTTAAAGGTGAGAAAAAAGTAATAATTTATGCAGAAGATAATGTTGGAAATGTAAATGAGAAAAGTATTAGTTTGACGTTTTAACACATAATCTAAGATTATTGTGTTGGTTATGGTTGACCACCAACAAACATAATTTATAAATTGTCAAAAAGGTTTTTAGCGTTCTCAATGGTTTTTATCCTCATTGAACATTCATGTATATACTGAATCTTTCGTCATAACTAACGACTTTCATAGATTGTGTTCTTTTAGCACAATATTTTACCGCTTCAACTTAATAAACTTCTCAATTCTCCTTGTAATTGTCTTAAAAAGCAAATCTGCATCTTTTTCGTTGAGTTTTCTTCCGAAAGAATATTCTTTTCCAAAAAATTCAAACTTAATTCTGTTCTCCCCCATCACCCATGATGAGTCTTCATAAACCTTTTTAAAAGAATTTTCTTTAGGAAACTCCAACTTTAGTTTTGAAATATTTTCTATAAAATATTTTCTTGATTTACCATATTGTCCAATGCTCTGCTTGATTCTCAAAGCGTCTTTGTCTAACTTTATAAATTCTCTCCCATAATACAAATAGAGAAGTGTTCGACCAACACGAATGGCAAAATATGTCCAAAACGACATAAAAACGACCAAAACAATCTTTTCATCTCTTGAAAAATCTCTGAAAAATTGATAAGTCATATAAACTCCAATGGCAATCCATAAAATAAACCATAAAAGCATAACGATTTTTTTCCATCCTATTTTCGGTGGATAAATTACAAAGCTTATATTATCTTTATTATCAACAAAACTAATTCTGTCACCAATCCATTTCATGCTACAAAGATATTAAGAATTGTTTATTAACGACAAAAAATATTTTGAGCATAATCCCAGCATCTGGAAATACAATTTCCTCAATTCTATTCCAAAAGAAAATATTACATCGAAACAAAATGTTTTAAAATGATTAAATTCCTTAAATTCGCAATCCATTTAACAGAATGAAGAAGTTAACTAAGTTTTTCATAAAGTCTTTTATTGGTCCATTTTTGGCCACTTTCTTTATTTCCATGTTTATGTTGGTCATGCAATTTCTATGGAAATACATTGATGACTTAATGGGAAAAGGTTTGGAAATAAACATTATTCTAGAGCTTCTTTTTTATGTCTCCGCTGGCTTACTTCCACTGGCTTTGCCTTTGGCAATTCTTCTTTCGTCCTTAATGGTGATGGGAAACTTAGGAGAAAGATTAGAGTTAACCGCTTTAAAAGCGAGCGGACTTTCAATTCAGCGCATTCTTCGTCCACTCATTGGTGTAACTATTTTAATTGCTATCGGTACATTTTATTTTGCTAATTATGTGATTCCTGTAGCTAATTACAAATGGCATTCGATTATCTGGGATATTCAAGAAAAGAAAATGGCTTCTTTTCTTCGCCCAGGCGTTTATACACAGGAGATTGAGGGTTTTAGCATTAAAATAAAAGAAGGAAAAGGCAATCAATTTAAAGATATTATTATTCACGACAGACGACAATATAATGAACTCAAAACAATTGTAGCCGATTCTGGAGAATTATACCAAGCAGTAAATGGAGAGTTTTTATTTTTTAAACTCTTCAATGGAAACATCATTGAAGAAATGTCGGAAGGCCCTAGTTTTCAAGAAAAAAATGATCAAAGCAACTTTTTCCCCAGTCGTAAATCTTACTTTGACATTGCCACTTTTAAGTTAGAAATGGTTGGGTTTCAACTCCAAAGGTCTAAAGACGATTTATTTAAAGATGATTATGAGATGCTCAATGTTTTTCAGATAAATGAAGCTGCCGACTCTATCAGAGGAATTTATAATGAGTTGGTTGGAAATCTGAGTATAAATAATAAAAATCGACATTCCTTTTTTAGGTTAACAGAATCGAAGAAAATATTTAACGACACTTTGTCACAACAAGACAAACAAAAGAAAGATCTTCTTGCGGTAACGGACACTATTCAAGAGAAAGACACATCAAAAGTTGCAGACATTACTCCGATTTATAATTTTGACGATATGGACACAGAAATTAGGGAGCGAACCATTAATTCTTTAAAATACAACTTAAGAAACAACATTCAATCCATTGATAATCAACAAAGTTTAATTAATGGCAGAATCAACACAATGAAACGTTTTGAAATCAAGTTTCATCAAAAAATCGCATTGGCATTCTCAATCATAATCTTGTTCTTTATTGGTGCGCCATTGGGAGCGATTGTTAAAAAAGGTGGTTTTGGTGCTCCAGTTGTTATTGCAGCACTCATTTTTATGATTTATTATGTCATGATTACCATTGGTGAAGAAATGGCAGAAGGAGGAATTGTTTCGCCAGTTACTGGGATTTGGGGTCCATCAATCATTCTTTTACCAGTCGCAGTTATCCTTATGATTGCTGCCTCACATGATGGAAACTTTAGGTTTTTTATTGAATTTTTTAAACGACAAAAGAAATAATGATAAAGGTGTTTCATTTTTCAAATAAACCTGCTTTCCCATTGCGAGATGGAGGTTGTATTGCCATATCTAGTATTCTAAAGTCGCTTTTAAATTCAGATGAAGTAAAAACCTACCATTACACTTTGTCAACCTATAAACACCCTTTTGAAGTTGAGGCATATCCTGTGAGTTGGTTACAAAACATGAATATCAATTCGGGAAAAGTTAACACAGATACCAATCCTTTTACAGCACTTTATTATTTGATTAAAAACAAATCTTATAACGTTGCTCGATTTTATGATAAAAAGGTAGAAAAAGAAATTAAATCAATATTAGAGAAAGAGCATTTTGATATTGCTTTGATAGAAAGTATTTTTCTACTTCCATATCTTTATCTTTTTCGAGCAAAAAATATTAAAATAGTTGTAAGAGCACATAATATTGAACACAAAGTTTGGGAATCAATCGCTAAAAACGCTAAGAATCCTATAAAAAAATGGTATCTGAAAAAATTATCCAAACAATTGAAAGATTTTGAGGTCAAAAACCTTTCTCGGGTTGATGGAATTATTTCAATTACGGAAGAGGATGCGTTATTTTTTCACCAATTTGAGCCAAAAATCATTACCACATCCATCCCTCCTATTTTTCAACCAAAAGAAAAAGATGCAAATTATCATTTAGACGATTTTTATTTTTTAGGCGCAATGGATTGGAAACCCAACATTGAAGGCATTGATTGGTTTCTTAACGAAGTTATTCCTGAAGGATTAAAAGGTTCAGAGTTTTACTTGGCTGGAAAAAGTTTAGAAAAACGAAAAATAAAAAAGAAAGGTATCAAAACAGTAGGAGAAGTTGAAAATGCCCTTAAATTTATAAACGAACATGGAATTTGTGTTATTCCACTCCTCTCTGGTGGTGGTTTAAAAATTAAGTTACTCGAAAATATGGCACTCGGAAAACCTATTGTTACAACGATTGAAGGAGTAAGAGGCGTTGGAGTTCAACACGAAAAAGAAGTGCTCATTGCAAATAACCCCGATGAATTTAGAGAACAAATGTATCGCCTGCATTTGGACTTCGACTTGAGAAAGAGATTGGGGCAACAAGCAAAACAATTTATTATTAATAATTATAGTGAAGAAAAACTCACAAGAAGACTCATTGGATTCCTCAAAGACATATAAAGATTTGATTATCATTACATCGCGTTTTCCTTATCCATTAGAAAAAGGAGATAAATTGCGTGTTTATCATCAAATTAGACATCTTTCAAAGTATTTTAAGGTGCATTTGATTAGCACGCCTGACAATGTTGTAAAAAGTAAGCATAAAAAACAGCTTGAACCTTATTGTGAATCAATCAATATTTTCCAAATTAATGTTTTTCAAAAAATAGGTGGATTACTCTACTCTTTGTTAACCAATAAACCCTTTCAAGTAGGATATTTTTATCATTTTGGCATCCATAGAAAGATTAAAAAACTTCTTCATGTGATTGAACCTGACCATATATACTGTCAGCTCATTCGTAGTGCTGAATATGTAAAAGATTACCACGATTGTCATAAAACCATTGATTATATGGATGCCTTTTCAAAAGGAATGGAAAGGCTTTCGCAAAGTAACAAAGGATTGAAACGCTTTCTTTACAACAGTGAAGCAAAACGATTAGTAAATTATGAAAATACAATTTTCGATTACTTTGAAAACCATACCATTATTTCTAATCAAGACCAGAAACACATTTTTCATAAGGACAATGACTCCATTACAATCATCCCAAACGGCATTGATGATTCATTTCTGAACTACGAAAAAGAAGTCGAAAAAGATTGTGACATTATATTTATTGGAAGTATGTCATATTCTCCAAATATTGCGGCAGCCAAGTATATTGTTAACGACATTTTGCCTTTGTTGCCAACAAACACAAAAGTAAAAATATCAGGGGCTAACCCGTCCAGACAAGTTTTAAAACTAGCTTCAGAAAACGTTGATATAACTGGATTTTTAGAAGATATCAAAGCCGCATATAAAAGTGCAAAGATATTTGTTGCACCGATGTTTTTAAGTGTTGGACTTCAAAATAAATTATTGGAAGCCATGGCACTTGGATTACCTTGCATCACAACAAGTTTATCGAACAATGCCATTCAAGCCGAACCAAACAAAGAAATTTTAATCGCCAATTCTCCTCAGGAGTTCAAAGAGAAAATATCAGTATTGTTGAATGATGAGGAGTTGTACAATCGACTACAAAAGAATGCTACTCAGTTTGTAAAAGAAAACTACGATTGGAACAAAATTACACACCGACTTGTTACTATCTTGAATGATTAATCTCGTGCATTTTTAGTTGATAAAAACTGAAAATAAAACTAGTTTTAATAAACAATGGAAATACAAGATAAATGTCGTATTTTTGCCATAAAATTGATGTAAGGATAATATGAGTATTCAATTAAATACAATAGAAGAGGCACTTGAGGATATCAAGGCAGGGAAAGTTGTCATCGTTGTTGACGATGAAGACAGAGAGAATGAGGGAGATTTTATTGCTGCGGCAGAAAAAGTAACGCCTGAAATGATAAATTTTATGGCGACAAATGGTCGTGGTTTAATTTGTGCACCACTAACAGCTGAAAGATGTGAAGAATTAGACCTTCATCCAATGGTTCAGAACAACACAGTTTTACACCATACAGCTTTTACAGTTTCTGTAGATTTAATCGGTCACGGCTGCACAACAGGGATTTCTGTTTTTGACAGAGCGAAAACAATCCAATCATTGGTTGATGAGAAAACTAAACCAGAAGATTTGGGGAGACCTGGACATATTTTTCCTTTGACTGCTATGCAAGGAGGCGTTTTAAGAAGAACTGGTCATACCGAAGCTGCAGTTGATTTAGCGAGAATTGCAGGATTAAAACCAGCGGGTATTTTGGTAGAGATTCTCAATGAAGATGGTTCCATGGCACGACTGCCACAATTGATTGAAAAAGCAAAAGAGTTCAATCTAAAAATCATTAGCATTGAAGATTTAATCAAATATAGAATCAAAAAAGAATCACTCATTGAGAGAAAGGAGAAAATTGAACTTCCTACGGAATATGGTGATTTTCAATTGGTTGCTTTTATAGATAAAACAAATGGTGAGGAACATCTTGCCCTTACAAAAGGTGAGTGGAAAGAAGGAGATGCAGTTTTGACGAGGGTTCATAGCTCTTGTGTTACTGGAGATATTTTTGGTTCTTGCCGATGTGATTGTGGCCCTCAACTTCAGAAGCCATGAGAATGGTACAAAAAGAAGGAAAAGGTGTAATTCTATACATGAATCAGGAAGGAAGAGGAATTGGATTGATGAACAAATTAAAAGCGTACAAACTTCAAGAAGAAGGGTATGATACCGTTCAAGCAAACGAGAAATTAGGATTCAAATCCGACCAACGAGACTATGGAATTGGTGCTCAGATACTAAGGGATTTGAATGTTACAAAAATGCGATTAATGACTAATAATCCAACGAAAAGAACAGGATTGATTGGATATGGTTTAGAGATTGTTGAAAATGTTCCATTGGAAATTAAAAGTAATAAATACAACAAATTTTATCTCGAAACAAAACGTGATAGAATGGGGCACGATTTAAAAATCGAAGATTAAAATTAAAAACCTATTGAATTTGAACCCTTAATTTTGATGCTACGCTAGCAGAAAAGTTGAGGGTTTTTCCTTTAAATAAAACTTCACAGGAATTATCAAAATCAAATCTTTCTTTAATAATAATCTCATCTCCAAGTCCGATTTGATATTTATCAAGGTATTGAAGGAAAGAAGAAGAGCTGTCATAAACTCCAACAATTTTAGCTTTTGTCCCTACTTTTAACTCAGCTAACGAAGATATTTCTGTTCTCGTTAACACCTCGCCATCTATATTCGGGATTGGATCGCCATGTGGGTCAAACTTTGGAAAATTTAAAAACGCATCCAATCTGTTTGTTAGCTCTACCGACTGAATATGTTCAAGTTGTTCTGCAATTTCGTGTACTTCTTCCCAGCCAAAATTTAATTTTTCCACTAAAAACGTTTCCCATAAGCGATGTTTCCTAATGGTTTTTAATGCTTCCTTCTCCCCTTTTCTGGTTAATGTGCAACCTTGATATTTTTCGTATAGAACTAAGGATTTATCTGCCAAACGTCTTATCATATCGGTTGCAGAACTAGCTTTTGTATTTATCTTTTTGGCTAAATCATTTGTTTTTACAGGTCCATCAAATAATTTTTGTAGATGATAAATTGCTTTGAGATAGTTTTCTTCGCCTTGTGTTAATCCTATCATATTTCTATTTATTTCTTATAAAATTATGCAAAATCAGCTAAATACATCCATCTTTCGGTCTTTTCCTCCAAAATAATCGTTAATTCGCCCAATCTTCTACTCGCTTCGTTTAGTTGTTCTGAAGGCAAATTTGAATCATATAAAACTTTATAGAGCTCTTCTTTTTCAGTTTCCAATTGAATGATTTCTTCATCAAGTTTTTTTAATTCCTGCTGTTCTTTATAGCTTAATTTTATTTTTGGAGTTTCTACTTTTGTTGATTTTACAGGTTCACTTATTTGTTTATTTTCTTCTCTTCTTAAAGCCTGTTCTTCTAATAAAGACACTTTTTGTTTTTCTCTGTAAACAGTATAATTTCCGAGAATATCATTGATAACGCCATCACCTTCAAAAACAAAAATATGGTCAACCATCTTATCCATAAAATAACGGTCGTGAGAAACCACAATTAAGCAACCTTCAAAGTTTCGGAGGTATTCTTCCAAAACTCCAAGAATATAAATATCCAAATCGTTGGTTGGTTCGTCTAAAATTAAGAAATTCGGGTTCGTCATCAATACTTTCATAAGCTTCAGACGACGTTTTTCTCCACCACTTAACTTGTACACATAATTGTAGTGCATATCGCGAGGAAAAAGGAATTTTTCAAGGAATTGAGCAGCAGACATTTCTCTCCCCTTTTCAAGTGGAATAAATTCAGCCACTTCCCGAATGACATCAATGACTTTCATGTCTTCATTTACCTCAATATTCTCTTGAGAATAATATCCGAAAACAACTGTTTCACCGATGATTACTTTACCTAAGTCGGGGGTTTCTTGCCCTGTAATAATTCGTAAAAAAGTAGATTTCCCAACACCATTTGGTCCTACAATTCCCAATCTTTCTTTTCTTTGAAAAGTGTAATTGAATTTTTTTAAAATTTGTTTGTCTCCATAACTTTTCGAAACATTATGTAATTCAAGAATCTTAGCTCCCAAACGCTCCATTTTTATCTTGATTTCCAATTCATCTTGTTGTAAGTTTTGGCTGGCTACTTTTGCTGTTTCATGAAAAGCTTCAATACGTGCTTTTTGCTTTGTTCCTCTCGCTTTTGGCTGTCTTCTGATCCATTCCAACTCTTTTTTGAATTGACTTTTCGCTTTTCCAACTTCAATCGACATGTTTTCTTCTCGCTCTGCTTTTTTCTCTAAGAAATAGGAGAAATTTCCTTTGTATTTATAGAGTTGCATGTTATCCAATTCATAAATTACATCACAAATCACTTCGAGAAAATAACGGTCGTGCGTAATCATAAAAATGGTTGATTTAGACTGGGAAAGGTATTCTTCCAACCACTGAATCATATCTAAATCTAAATGATTTGTTGGCTCATCCAAAAAAAGAAAATCAGGTTCTGCAATTAAAACTTTTGCCAATGCAACCCTCTTTTTTTGACCTCCAGAAAGCGTATTTATTTTTAAGTCATGATTATCAAGTTTTAATTGAGACAATATTTGCTCAACAAGGCTGTCAATGTTCCAAGCATTTAATTCTGAAACTTTCTGAAATAATTGTGCTATTTTCTCTTCGTTATTATCCTTAATTGCTTGAGAATATTGTTTAAATACCTGAAGTTTGGGTAAATCGTGGTCAAAAATTTCTTCGTAAATTGTATTTTCAGGATTCAGTTCATCAGCTTGCTCTAAGTAAGCAATGGTAATGTCATTTCTAAAGACAATTCGACCATCATCAACCGGTTCTTTTCCAAGAAGACATCTTAAAAGTGTTGATTTACCAGTTCCGTTTTTAGCTACCAAAGCGACTTTTTCTCCTTGGTTAATGCCAAATGTTAGATTTTCGAAAATTGTTCTAATTCCGAATGTTTTTGTCAAATTTTCTACTGAAAGATAATTCATGTTTACCTTATTCTATTTATTGAGTCAATTTTCTTCATATCTTTTGAAATATTGACAATTGCCAATTGAATAAAAGGTAAGCCAATTACCAAAAGATAAAATCCATAAGAGAATTGATGGTGGATTATTTCTCCTTCGATTTGATTGGTTGCAAAGAAATATCTCCAAACTACAGTTCCAAATATCACGATGATATAAAATCCCCATAAAAGTTTTGTGTATCGCAATTGTTTGTCAAGATTTTTAAATGAAAACAGAGCCAATGTTCCCAAACCTGCTAACAAAATCAATATTCCATAAATTGGTATATCAACTTGGTTCAATAATTCTTGGTTAACCCTTGAGGATTTAGAAATTCCATTCCCATCAAAACGATAAATTGCATCGGTTGTAATAAAATCGAATAGACTCAACCAAAATGCAACTACTATTAAAATTACAATTGTACCGACAAGAAATAAAGACTGGATTCTTTGTATCATCTTTTTCTGCGAAGATACGGAAATTAAACATAAAAAAATCCCGACGAATGCCAGGATTTTAATTTATAAAGTTTGATAGATAATTATTTTATTCAATAATCAACTTTTGTGTTGCCCTTTCTCCATTTTTAGAAGTTAAATTAACAAGATAAATACCTTTTGCAAAAGAAGACGATTCAATTTCGATTCTATCTTTGACAGCGTCTAAACTTGTCATAAAAATTTCTTGTCCCATTAAGTTTGTTACTGATACTGTCCAATCGTAGTTGTTATCAGGCACTTGGACAAAGAATGATTGATTTGCAGGATTCGGGTAAATTGTAAAGTTTATGTTTTCTTCAGTTTCAACAGAGGATATGACTCCGCAAAGTTGGTCATATATGAAATCAAATGTCATCAATGTTGTTTCAATTTGGTCAAAACCACAATGAACATCATTATTAAAGTATGTTTTATAGAAACTTTCAATTCCAACATTTTGAGCTCTTTGGTACATCAACGAATCTCCTTGAATTGTAACGGGAATAGACAAGCCAATATTTGGTTCTCCTTCCAACATCGGAACAGTTTGGTCGCCATCTGTATGAAAGCCGATATAAGGTTGTGCATTTGGACTCATAAATGTAGTATCAAGAATTGCACCACACCAACTTATCGACATTCCAGAAGCACTGTTAAACCCTGGATTACCAGAATTTCCTTCTAAGCCACCTTGGGCTGCAATATAAGTAACTAAATCAGCCGGAATTTTAGCTTCATCATCTAAGTATGTAACATGATTTGATAAGATTGCTCCTGCAGAGAATCCTCCTGTTAAAATTACATCTGGATCTATTCCATACGGATTTCCATCTTCGACAACCGATTTTCTAAAGAAACGGATTCCAGCTCTCATGTCGTGCATTGCTCTAACGACACCTTTTTTGAAGTAATCACCCAAATCTCCAGAAGCTATAGCAGCAGTTACATCAATCAAGCGATATTGTAGGGAAACTGCAACAAAACCTCTTTTTGCAAATTCTTCACAAACAACTTGAATATCTGATTTATCTCCACCAATAAACGAACCGCCATGTGCTAAAATCACCAAAGCTCTATCAGTTTTTGTGTCACCATCTGGTGTATAAATATCCACATGAAGTTCTTGCAAATTGCTGCCACCCAAAACAGGTTTTTGATTTTCTCCATATTTAACATCTGCTATTTTTGTTACACTAGGAAAAAGTACCTGATGATATCTACCATCTTGACATTCTTGTGCGTTATAAAATCCTGTGAATAAACCAAAGGTTAATCCTAATAAGAGTAATTGTTTTTTCATAAGTTCTAATTTTTAAAGTTTTATATCTTTCAAAAATATAAAAAAATGTTTAATAAATGGTAAAAAAAGATTGAAAAGAATAAGAGCAAATGAGCGTCTTCCAAACAAAGAGTTTAAACAAAATAGAAGACCTAATTTCTAAAAATAATTAAAGATATTGTTTAATTCTACTTAGCAAAACATACTGTTCTTCCGATAAATTATCGAACTGCACATCTAGAAACATCAAACTCCGGTTATCTTCATCCATTGTCCAAGACCTCGGTTTTAAATCTTTTTTTCCTTCATAATCAATGGTACGAAGTACATAGCGAATACTATTTAACTGTGCTATCAATTTGTTATTGGCGTTCATTATAACCCAAGGCGCACCTTCCCAAGAGGTTTTCTTAAACATTTTCTCTTTGTACTTTGTGTAATCTTCCCAATGGTCAAGTGACTCAATATCGTTTGTTGATAATTTCCAATATTTAAGGTCGTGATTTCTCCGAATTTCAAATCGTTGAACTTGTGTGTTAATATTAATGGATAAATAAAATTTAATGATTGTAACGCCTTTTTCGACCATCTTTTTTTCCCAATCAACTACATTAGTCATGAAGTATTTGTATTGATTTTTAGTACAATATTTCATTGTAGGCTGAATAAGTGCACGAGAATACCACGAACGGTCAAAAAACACAATTTCTCCTTCTTTTGGAAAATACTTTTCGTAGGTTTTCAACCAATTATTATTTTGTTTCGAGGTGGGGATACCTAACTCGACAACTCTAAAATGGGTAGTCATTAAATGTTCAGAAATACGACGAATTGCAGCGCCTTTTCCTGCGGCATCTCTACCTTCAAAGACAATAACAAGCTTTTTCTTGTGCTCAAGCATCCACTCTTGGAGTTTCAATAATTCCTTCTGAAGACGGAACTTTTCTTTATGAAATTGACTCTCTGTCAAAGTTTCATAATCTGAATTTAGATATATACAGTTGCTATAATCCATACCCAAATGTAAAAAATTATAAACCAGTTGGCATTAAGATTATGTTAAGATATGAGTAATTTATTTAACAAACTATTTTTTCTCTAATTATTTTCTGAATAATTAAGATACATATTGTAAATCATTCCGTCAGAGAGACCTATTTTAGGTATGAACATTTTTTTTGCTTTTAGCAGTTTACTAATATAGATGTAGATTTCTAAAGCAGGAACAATAGTATCTGCACGGTCTTGTCTTAAATTATATTTGTTAATTCTTTGTTTCACTGACAATGGCTCAAGGTCTTTATAAAGTCCCTTAATTTTCTTCAAAGATGAAGGTTTAAGAGAGTCACCATTAAGGATTTTTTGGGATTTATTGATGTTCCCTCCTGTTGCATAAACCTTGTATTTTTGATTATTGTCTATATTCTCTTTTATCCATTCTTTCAATTCTGCGCGACAATTCTTAGCGACCTTTTTTTTCAACAATCGAAGTGTTCCGATGTTAAACGATGCGAAATTGACGCGTTTACCTTGTTCAAAAACACTAATTTCAGTTGAACCTCCACCGACATCAATAACTACATAATTGGCGTTATCATCCTCACTCAATAAGGCGAAAGTTGACAAAATAATCTTTGCTTCTTCTTCACCAGATATTATTTCCATTTCGATACCAACCTCTTTTTCAATGTGTTTTTTTACCGCATCTGCATTTTTTGCTTCACGCATCGCAGAGGTTGCACAAACCCTAAAATCCTTTACCTCATACGTCTCTGAAATAAGTTTAAACGCTTCCATTGCCTTGGTAAAATGAACCAGTTTTTTATCAGAAATATAACCTGTATCAAACACTTCGATACCCAATCTTAAAGGTATTCTGAGGTAGAGATGTTTTCGGATAAGTCCATTTGGTGAGTTTAAATCAACCTCACCGATTAGGAGTCGTGTTGCGTTGGTTCCAATATCAATGGCAGCAAATTTCATACACAAAAAGTTCAAGCTAAAAATATCCCTTATGAATTCTTGTTCGAATTTAATTTAAAAATTATAAATTGAATGATTAAAAATTGATTTTTATATCTTGAATTGTTTCTAGGGAGTTTTTTGAATGCATGAATCAGAAAAGCCTCAACCTCTACTCTTACCTAATTCTATCAATAGATTTAATTAATTTATAATCGCGTTTGATGCCAATTACAGCTAAAATTGAAAAAGCAACAGAAATACAAATACTATAAAATCCTAAACTCAAATTAACGGTATTAATTTCAAAAACACCAGCACTTACATAATTAATGAATTGATAATAAGCATACAAAGTTAACCCGAAAAGAAGAAGATTTAAAACCACTAAAAATCGGGCTAATCCCAACTGTTTTTTGAGATTTTTATATTGACCAATTGTACCAATCGACAAAAGAATCATGACAAAAGGAAAAATATAAAAGATTAAGTTGCTGTATGTTGAATGATTTTCTACTTCTTCGACATCGACTTTATTCAGCGATTCACGCAAGAATTGTAAATTATCAGTATCTAATTCTCCTGTTAAAACCAAATCTTTTTGTATGCCATAAATATTGGCATGACTTGTTAATTCAAACTGCTCTTTTTCAATAATATTGGTAGAGAATACATCTATTCCGAAAGTTAGTGAAATCAATGCTAAAGTTGCAATGAATAAATAAAAAGTTTGTACTCGATAAATCATTTTATTTAATTTTTATTGGATTTTTAACCATTTCTTCTGTTAAAGCAATATCTAAAACTTCCTTCATAGTTTTTACATAATGAAACTTCAATCCTTTTAGGTAATCTTCTTTTATTTCATGGATATCTTGTTCATTCAAATAACAAAGGATAATTTCTTTGATTCCAGCTCTTTTGGCTGCTAAGATTTTTTCTTTGATTCCGCCAACTGGCAAGACTTCTCCTCTTAGCGTGATTTCTCCTGTCATTGCTATATTCTTTTTTACTTTTCGTTGGGTAAATACAGAAGCAATAGAAGTCAGCATTGTAATTCCAGCGGAAGGACCATCTTTCGGTGTTGCCCCCTCTGGAACGTGAATATGAATGTCATAATTATTAAACACTTCTGGTTTAACATTTAACCAATCTGGATGTGATTTTAAGAATTGTAAAGCAATAACAGCGGATTCTTTCATTACATCACCAAGGTTTCCTGTCAAAGTTAATTTACCTTTTCCTTGTGCTAAAGAAGATTCGATAAACAAGATGTCACCACCTACTTTCGTCCATGCAAGACCTGTAACCACACCAGCTACATTATTATTGTCATATTTAGTTTTCTCTCTACCTGGACCGATAATAAGTTTTAAATCTGCTGCAGAAATTGTTTTTTTGAACTCCTCTTCCATCGCAATTTGTCTTGCTCTGTTTCTGACAAGTTTCGCAACCATTTTATCTAAACCACGTACACCAGATTCATGAGTATATTCTTCAATCAGTTTTTCTAAAACTTTGTCACTGATAGAAATATCTGACTTTTTAATTCCGTGCTCTTTTATTTGGTCTGGAAGAAGGTGTCGTTTAGCAATTTGAATTTTTTCTTCAACTGTATAGCCTGTCACTTCAATCAGTTCCATTCTATCTCGTAATGGCGCAGGAATTGTTGATAAATCATTTGCTGTAGCAATAAAAAGCACTTTTGACAAATCATATTCTACTTCTAAATAATTATCGTGAAACTCAGAATTTTGCTCTGGGTCTAGTACTTCTAACATTGCGCTTGACGGATCTCCATGTGCAGAGTAAGATAATTTATCAATTTCATCCAAAACAAATACAGGATCTGATGTCCCAGCCTTTTTCAGGTTTTGAATAATCCTCCCTGGCATTGCACCGATATAAGTTTTTCTATGTCCACGGATCTCACTTTCGTCATGTAAACCACCAAGTGACATTCTAACATATTTTCTATTCATTGCTTCGGCTATCGACTTTCCTAACGAGGTTTTACCAACCCCTGGAGGACCATAGAAGCACAAGATCGGAGAGCTTAAATCGTCTTTTAATTTAAGAACAGATAAATATTCTAAAATTCTTTTTTTCACTTTTTCTAATCCATAGTGATCTCTTTCAAGCACTTTTTTTGCTTTTTGTAAATCGAGTTTAGTCTTTGTATATTCATTCCATGGCAAATCGAGGAACAAGTCCAAATAATTCAACTGAACCGAATATTCGGCACCTTGGGGGTTCATTCTTTGCAGTCGATTTAACTCTTTTTGAAAGACTTTATCAACTTTCTCTGTCCATTTTTTCTTTTTAGCGCGTTCTCTCATTTCCTCCACATCTTGTTCATGTGGATTCTCACCCAATTCTTCTTGGATTTTTTTGATTTGTTGTTGTAGAAAATATTCCCTTTGTTGTTTATCCAAGTCTATTTTTACCCTAGATTGGATTTCATTTTGCATTTCTAATTGTTTCGCTTCGATGGTAAGGTGCTCAAGAACAATCATTGCACGTTTGGTCCAGTCCATTTCGTTCAACATTTTTTGCTTTGTTTGTACATCCGCATTCATGTTAGATGAAATGAAATTGATTAGAAATGTTGGGCTTTCAATATTTTTAATGGCAAATTGAGCTTCAGAAGGAATGTTTGGTGAATCATTTATGATTTTAATTGACAATTCCTTCATAGATCTTACAATTGCCTGAAATTCACTATTTTTTTTCGGTGCTTTTTGCTCTTCAAGTAAACGAACATTTCCTTTCATAAAAGGTTTATCTTCCGTTATATTTGTCAGCTCAAACCTTCTTTTTCCTTGAATAATTACGGTTGACGTACCGTCGGGCATTTTTAGCAATTTTAAGATACTGGCAACAGTTCCGATTGAGTTTAGGTCTTCGAATGTTGGATCCTCAATTTCGGCATCTTTTTGCGAAATTACCCCAACAATTTTATCAGTTCTATTGGCATATTTTATCAGTTCAACCGATTTACTTCGTCCTACCGTAATTGGAATAACAACTCCTGGAAAAAGAACGTTATTTCTAATTGGTAAAATGGGGATATTTGTTGGATACATTGCTTTTTGCATTCTATCCTCTTCTTCTTGAGACATTAAAGGAATGAATTCTGTATCTGCCTCATCGGCTCCTCCAAACCCAAAAAATATACTTTCTTCCTTTTTCTTCATATAATTTATACTTTGTGTCAATCTGTCAGGTAACCCAAACATTTATGACACTTAATTTTATTTAACTCTATTTATTATAACAAGATGTTATTGTTCAATACTTATGCCAACATAAAAAAACGGAAAAAATGGCGTTAAAATATGAAATTAGTAAAATTTTGGCATAAATTTCTGCCATTCAATGAAGAATCGGGTTAGTAAGCGTAAATTTCCTCTAACTGGTAGTCTTTTAGATGGTTTTTTGTGGTTTCCCAATTTCTCGTAAATCCAAGTGTAAATCCGCCTCCTCCAGCACCACAAAGTTTGAGAGAGTAATCTCCATTATCCAATCCTTTAGCAACAAGACTTTGTAATTTTTCAGGGAAAAACTCTTTCATATAATCATACTGAAACATAGATAAATTATGAATATTCTTATAAAATTTATCCATATCATTATTTAGAAAACTTTGAATTGAGCCGTTGTTATCTTCTTGGATATAGTTTTCAAATTTATTTTTAAAAATATCCGTATCAATGAGGTTATTAAACCTTTTCATCATGTTTGAAGTAGTTCTTGGCGATTCTGAATCAACTAAAAATATCACGTTTGATTTATCAGCGGATTGTTTGGGTAATTCTGCAGTGATAACATTTTGTGTGCTTTGATATAGAATGGGTTCGTTAAGAATGATGCTCAAGGGATCAAGTCCTGAACTTACACCATGAAAGTAAGACTCTAAATCTCCTAGGCTCGACTTTAATTCCTTTATTTTTTGGTAAGATTTTAGTTTAATATCGTCTTTGATGTTCTTTGCTTTCACCAAATATCTTAAAACAATCGCAGCGACAAGTGCGCCAGAACTCCCCAGTCCATACCCTTGTGGAATGTTACTTTTGAAGAACAATCCTTCGTCTAATTCTTTTTCGAATTTTTTTACTTCCAGAACAAATTCATCATTCATTCTACTGGAAATAAATGCACAAAACTTTCTGAGATATTCATTTGATTGTAGTGCTTCTGTATTGATTTCACAAGTTTTACTACTTTTTTCAAATCGACCATGATATTTATCGAAAGGAATAACAAGTGCCATTCCATCATGTAAAATTGCATATTCTCCGAAGAGTAGTATTTTAGAATTTAGCTGCTCCATATTATTTCTCAAAAACTTCTCCTCCTTTTCCTGCTTTATCAAAGATAACAAACTTATATTGATCTTTGATTTCGTTAATAAATTTCTCTACTTTGTCTTTGATGATTTCTGGATAAAGCAAATGCACATTTGGGCCAGCATCCAATGTGAAACAAATCGGTAATTTTGTGTCATTCCTGAATGCAAAAATCTTCTCAATGATACTCACCGTTCCTGGCTTCATTAACATATAATAATCTTCAGAGGTCATCATCATACTATGCAAAGATAATGCTTCTCTTTCAGTAATTGATATAAAAGAATCAAAATCTCCACTTTTTAATGTTGATAACATCTCAATACAGTGTTTGTTCGCATCTTTAAATCTTGCTGAAGCATACGGATGATTGTTCATTAATGAGTGACCAACGCTGCTCGACACTTTCTTGGGTTCGTCTTCAACAATAAGAATTGCATCTTGCATTTTTTGAAAGTTTGGATGAACCTCATTCACTTGAATTGCATATTCATTTGATGATTCTGATACATCGTCAAGTTTTCCCCATAACATGTATGGTCCTTGAAAAGAGCGACAAGCACTTCCACTTCCCAATCTTGCAAAATGACTGGCTTTTTTCTTAAAATCAAGACTTTGATCGTTTGTTGATGAAACTTTTAATAAAAGTGCAGCAATTGTTGCAAATGCCGAAGCCGAAGACGCAATTCCAGCTGAATGAGGAAAGCTATTTTTTGATTCTATTTTAAGGCTGTAATTATCTAAAAGTGGACGAAATTCCTCTTGATTTTTGATATAATTTATGACACGATCACTAAACTTAGAATTAGATTTTCCTTCAAAAAAGTAGTTAAACTCAATTTCTTTTGACTTCTTTTCAAATAATTCTATGGAAGTTTCGGTATAAGCTTCACTCAACGTTAAACTTATCGATGGATTCATCGGAAGTTGAATCCCGTACTTTCCCCAATATTTAATTAAAGCAATATTAGAAGGATATTTAGCTGTTATCTTTTTCATTTTGTTGAAAACGTTGACAAAGATACATAGATTATTGATGATAAAAAAAGAAGTTAACCTATAAAAGATTTTAAAGATATCCTTGTCTCTTCAGCATTTAATTTAAAATATCGATTGACAAGGTTATTCCTTTGCCTTACTTACTTTTGCAATTTGAATATCATAGAAAATAGACTCGTTGGGTTTAACCAAGTCGTGCAAACCATTTTTGCCATACGCTTCTTCAGGTGGAATTTTAATTAAAAGACGGTCGCCTTCTCTACCATAATAAAGGGCTTTGTATAATCCTGGAACAATATTTCCATCACCCATTACTAATTTAAAAACCTCTCCTCTTTTATAATTGTTGTCATACCGTGGATTACTTTCCGAGCTTGCCCAATAATTAATAAAAACTTCGTCTTTAAACCCGATTGAATCGCCTGGCTCTTTCAATTCGTCATATTTCCAAATCCGAATTCCGTCTCCTTCTGCAATCGGTTTCATCTTTTCAATAACTCTCAGGGAAATGGTATTATCTGCATTTGGTGGGACAATACCTTTGATTCCTTTTTCGCCCCTTGCATATTTTGAAGGTAAAAAAATGTCAACGTCATCGCCTTCTCTTAAATATTCCATAGCAATATCCCATCCAGATGTTTGCTGCTTCCAGCCAACCAAGAACGGAATCCACGGTTTTTTTACGATATGATTTCCGTCGAAAACAGTTCCATCTTTTAATTTTGCCCGATAATCAATTTTGATAACATCTCCTTTTTTTAATTTTTCACCCTTACCACGCTTGAAAAACGTAATGATGATTCCATTATCAAGTTTTAAAGTATCACTTGCTTCTTCAGGTTCATTAGATTTGATTTCAACGTCTTTAATTGAATCTGATTCAGAAACATTCATTCCCGCATCAAATTCATCAGGTTTCTTATCCAATTCTTTAACTCCAGAAATATCACACGAAGTAACTACAAAAAGTACTCCTAATAAATAAACTAAAAATCTCATTTTTTATGAATCTTCTTTAATTCTAAATCAACTACCAAAACTTCCAAAGGAGGAATTTTATCAAAATCGCCTAATAATCCATGAGCGATATGACTCGGAATTATAAATTTGGCTTTGTCATTCTCTGAAAGATACTTAATTCCTTCCATAATTCCCGATTCGACATCTGATTTATCCACTTCAAATGTACTCAACTCGTTTTTTTCTGTTTTATATAATAAGGAATCATTTAAAAGTCTAATTTCAAACGCAACATCAACAATATCATACGCTTCTGCGTTCGGGCCTTCAACATCTTCATAAATCCAATATCGAAGACCTGTTCCTGTTTTTGTTACATCCCAATTATCATGGGTTTTTAAAAATAATTTGATTCTTATCTCTTCCTCATCGGCAAAACGCTTGTTTATATTTGTGGATTGTTCATGCGTCCACACAGGCATCATATCATTCCCCGCTTTTTTCTCAGTACAGGAAAAAAAACCAAGTAACAAAATGTTTATAATAAACAGTTTATTCATTATTTAACTAAATTCAGGTAAGACATTTTTAACTTTATTAATTGCATCCTCCATTTTCCCAATCCATCGACCACCGGAAGCATTTGCATGCCCACCACCTTGGAAATAATTGCTAGCCATTTCGTTTACAGGATTATCTTCACCTTTAGAACGGAAAGAAATTTTAATTATTCCATCATGTTCCATTAAGAAAATGGATTTTCTGATTCCTTGTACTGAAAGACCGACATTGACAAGTCCTTCCGCATCTCCTTTTACATAATTGAAACGTTCTAAATCTTCTTTTGTTAGATGAATAATTATGGTATTAAATTCTTCAACCACTTCAGTTCTTTCACTTATAGCAAAGCTATGCAATTGAAGTTTATCAAAGGTGTTGGTGTCGTAAACAGCTTCATGAACGATGTAAGGTTGTAATCCAGCTTTCAATAGAGTTGCAACAACCTCATGTGTATGTGCGCTGACACTTGGAAAGCGAAAAGAGCCGCTATCTGTCATAATTCCGCAATACAAGGCTTCACCGATTGTTTTATCCAGTAGCTGAGTATCGCCCATCGCCTCAATAAAATCGATAATAAGTTGTGCAGTTGAACAAGAGGAAGTTTCAGAAAAAACAACATCAAATTCATTGCTTGGATTTAAGTGGTGATCAATCATAACTTTTTTAGCGTTCGATTTTTGGAGAAAACTTTCCATTTCTCCAGTTCTTGATAAGTTGTTAAAATCCAAACAAAAAATCAAGTCGGCCTGGGCTACTTTTTCTTTCAATAAATCTGTGTGTTCCAGAGCGTTCAAAATCGTTTCTGTGCCTTTCATCCATTTCAAAAAGTAAGGCGCGGGATCTGGATGGCAAATGGTTACATTTTTTTTTAACTTCAACAAATAATGATAAAGTCCAACAGAACTTCCGACAGAGTCACCATCAGGGGATTTGTGAGCCACAATTACAATCTGATTTGCTTCTTTTATATAATTTTTAACTTTGTTTAATTTCTCTGATTGAAATGTCATCTATTTGTCTAAAATTTTAATAATGTTAAATAATCTCTAATTGTGTTCTCATCTTTTGTTTCAATCCATCCGAAATATCTGTCAAAGGTAAACGAACGGTATCATTACAGATTCCTAGTAGTTTTAAACAATATTTAACTCCACTTGGATTTCCTTCTTCAAAAAACGAATTTGTAATATTCAACAACGAATAATGAATTGGGTTTGCCACTTCCCCATTTCCTTTAATTGCTGCATTCATCATTGAAGAAAATTGTTTAGGTAGCGCATTTGCAACAACGGAAATAACACCATCTCCACCCAAAAGAGAAATTGGTGTAGCTAGTGCATCTTCACCAGATAAAACAACAAAATCTTTTGGTTTATTTTTTAAAATTCCCATCACTTGAAACAGATTACCAGAAGCTTCTTTGATGCCAATGATGTTGTCAATTTTGGCTAATTCCAAAACCGTTTCAGGCAACAAATTACTTGCAGTTCTCCCAGGGACATTATAAAGAATAATTGGTCTTTTAGAAACTTTAGCAATTGCTTTGTAATGCGCAATCATTCCCTTTTGACTTGGTTTGTTATAATGTGGTGAAGCGCATAAAAACGCATCAATTCCATCGACATTCATGTTTTGATACTGCTTTACCATTGCAGCTGTATCGTTTCCTCCCAAACCTAAAACGATTGGAAGGTTTCCATCATTTTGGTCGATAATGATTGATAAAGTTTGTTGTTTTTCATTCTCTGTTAATGTTGCAGCTTCCCCTGTTGAACCTTGAACGACTAAAAAATCTGTTCCATTTTGGATTTGATAATCTACAAGTTTTCTAAGCGCTACTTCATCAACGCTCCCATCATTTTTAAACGGAGTTACTAATGCTACTCCAGTTCCTCTAAATTTTATTTCCATTGGATTTGGCTTAAATATTTGTTAATTTGTTGAAAATAGTTATCATCAATTTTTTCGATATTTTTAAACGACAAGTCAAAATCCGGCAAATCGCTATTTTCTATGCCAACCGATTTTAATTTGCTTGTTTTCAATATTCTTTTAAAAAAGTTGTCATGTATTGTAGATGCAAAAATAACAATTCCCATCTTTTCATTATTTAAGATTTCAATAATTCGTTTGTTTCTTAATTTTCCGAAAACTGAGAAATCTTTTTTCGTTATAAAAATTACCCTGTCAATCTTCGGAAGTTGTTCAGCTTCCTTTGGGTTTTTAGTACGAATGATATAGATAAAACTTGAAATTTGAGAAATTGTTCTCTCGATATCGGATTGAAGTCTTTGAAACTCATCCAGACCTTGCCAATTCAAGTAAACGATTCCCATTTTTTCCATTTTTTTATTGTATTAGTGCCAGAAATTCTTGCTCACTTAAAATCTCTATTCCCAATTTCTGTGCTTTCTCTAGTTTGGAAGGTCCCATATTTTCTCCAGCCACGATAAAAGATGTGTTTTTAGAAATACTCCCTACATTTTTACCACCATTTCCTTCAATCATTGCTTTTAACTCATTTCGTGAAACTGTTTGAAATACACCAGAAACCACAATTGACTTCCCTTCTAATATATTGCTTTGAAGTTCTTTTTCTTCAATTTGAAATTGCAAACCTGCGTTTTTTAAATCCGTTATTATTTCAAGATTTTCAGGTTTAGAAAAATGCTGTATAATAGACCGAGCAATTTTTTCTCCTACTTCATCAATGTTTATTAATGTATCGTAGCTTGCAGAGACAATTGCATCTATATTTTTTAAAGCTTTTGCCACTTTTTTAGCAACTGTTTCTCCAACAAATCTAATTCCCAATGCAAAAAGCACACGTTCAAAAGGAATTTGCTTAGATTTTTCAAGTCCTTCAAGTAAGTTATTCGCAGATTTGTCACCCATTCGTTCCAATTTTACAATTTGGTCAAATGTCAGCTTGTACAAATCAGCACTTGTTTTAATTAATCCTTCTTTAAACAATTGTTCTACTGTTTCTGTGCCAATTCCATCAATATTCATTGCTTTTCGAGATATAAAGTGGATAATTCTACCTGTAATTTGAGGTGGACACCCCAAATCGTTTGGACAATAGTGCTGTGCTTCACCTTCCTCTCTAATGAGTTCTGTATTACATTCAGGGCAATGAGTGATAAATTGAATCTTAGGTGTAAAAATTTGTCTTTTATCTACATCAACTCCCACAATTTTGGGGATAATTTCTCCACCTTTTTCAACAAAAACGATATCATTTTCGTGTAAGTCTAACAGTTCCATTTGGTCGGCATTGTGTAATGACGCCCTTTTTACTGTTGTTCCACCCAAAGAAACTGGAGATAGGTTTGCAACCGGAGTGATTGCGCCTGTTCTTCCCACTTGATACACAACAGACTTTAAAGTTGCGCTAGCCTGTTCTGTTGGAAATTTATATGCGATTGCCCAACGGGGAGATTTTGCTGTACTTCCTAACAGTTCTTGCTGTTCATAACTATCAACTTTTATCACGATTCCATCAATTCCAAATGGCAATTTTTTACGTTTTTCATCCCAATAATCAATGAAATCCATAATTCCGTCAATAGAATTTGTTTTGATGATGTATTTCTCTGTTGACTTTGGGACTTTAAATCCCCATTTACCAGCATTTAAAACACTTTCGTAATGACCTTTAAAATTCAGGTCATCTCCCATTACAAAATACAAAAAAGTATCTAATCCACGGGACGACACGATGCTTGAATCTTGCAATTTTAAGGTTCCTGCAGCAGTATTTCTCGGGTTAGCGAACAATTCTTCGCCATTTTCTCTACGTTCGTCGTTTAAAGCGTTAAATGCATCAAAAGGGAAAATAATTTCTCCTCGGATTTCGAGGCGATTCGGGAAATCTCCCCTTAAAGTTAGTGGAACGGTTTTTATGGTTCTAACATTCGCCGATACATCTTCCCCTTGTGTTCCGTCACCACGCGTAATGGCCTGTTTAAACTGACCATTTTCATATCGAATCCCAATTGCAACGCCATCATATTTTAATTCACAAACGTATTCTATCTCTTCTTCTACTAATTTTTTAACACGGTTTTCCCACTCAATAATTTCTTCTTTTGAATATGAATTTGACAGTGAAAGCATTGGATACTCGTGCTTAACCGTTGCAAACTTTTTGGTGATATCTCCACCAACACGTTTTGTGGGACTATTTTGAAAAGCATATTCAGGAAATCGCTCTTCTAAAGATTGTAATTCTTTTAGTAATTGATCAAACTCAAAGTCTGAAACCTCAGAAACGTTCTCTATATAATATTGGTAATTATAATGGTTAAGTAACTTCGTTAAGTTGTCAATCTTTTGTTTTGCTTCTGCTTTCGTCATTCATTATAATTTTGCTTTTATCATACGGTCTTTCCCCTGTAAATCTTTTTTAAGTTCGATTTCAGAAAATCCGAGTAAAGTTAAAACTTCTTTTACTTCTTTAGCATAATTTTCATTGATTTCAAAAAATAAATGTCCGTTTGGTACCAAATATTCTTTTGCATATTTGGCAATATCTTTATAAAACATCAGCGGGTCTTTATCGGGGACAAACAAAGCAATTTCTGGTTCGTATTCTACAACGTGACTTTGCATGTTTTTTTTATCTTTATAAGGAATATACGGAGGATTTGAAACAATAATATCCCATTTATATTTTGAATAATCTTCTAAATTCAAGGCGCTTCCTATTTCAAATCGAGCGGTTAGCCCTAATTTTTTAGCATTTTCATTTGCCAAATCTATAGCATCTTGACTATAATCGATTCCCCTCACATCGCTATTTGGTAGATTTGCTTTAACAGCCAACGGAATACAACCCGAACCAGTGCCGACATCTAAAAGTTTTGGACTTCGATCAGAAGCGATTTCGATAATCCAATTGACTAATTCTTCTGTTTCAGGTCGAGGAATTAAAGCCCTTTCATCTGTGATGAGTTCCAAACCATAAAAATATGTAACTCCTAAAACATATTGTACGGGTTTTCCTCTATTAATTCGGTGAATATCACGAAGAATTTCTTTAAAATCATGCTTTGGAACATCTTCATTCCTTTTTAGAATGATATCTGTCATGCTTAAATTCATTCGATTCATGAGAAACATCTTAGCGATTTGTTGCTTTTCATTTTGTGTAAATGAATCGTTCAGTTCACTCTTAAATTGAGACAATATGTCATTCACAGTTGCCATGATACTAAGATACAGAAATTGAACATAAAAGAAGAATCTACTCGGTAATATTTGTTAATAAGGGCATAAATATTTACATTCTATCAGGAACGTGTACACCAATTAAACGCATAGCTGTTTGAATAACGCTCGCAACGTTTCTACTTATTAAAATTCGAGCATTTTTCAATCCCTCATCCTCCTCTTTCATTACACTGTTTGACTGATAGAAAGAATTATATTCTTTTACCAAGTCGTAGGTGTAATTAATCAGTATTGCAGGACTGAAGTTTTTTCCTGCTTCTTGGATAATTTCAGTAAATTGGTTCAACTGTTTAATGAGCTCTTTCTCATCATTTTGAATTTTGATGGCAGTATCTTTTTCAGGTATATTTACTTTTTCTAATAACGATTGGATTCTTGCATACGCATATTGTACAAATGCTCCTGTATTTCCATTTAATTCGATAGATTCTTCTGGGTTAAATGTCATTCGTTTCTTTGGGTCAACTTTTAAGATAAAATATTTTATTCCGCCAAGTCCTATGATTTCGTACAGCAAAGATTTTTCTTGTTCAGTCATTTCATCGATATGTCCTCTTTCTTGAGTTGATTCTTTTGCAATTTGGACAACCTCTTCCATCAAATCATCTGCATCCACTACTTTTCCTTCACGTGATTTCATTTTTCCATCTGGTAAATCTACCATTCCATACGACAAATGGAAGCAATCCTTAGCAAAATCATAACCTAATTTTTTAAGAATCAAAAACAGCACTTGGAAATGGTAGTCCTGTTCATTTCCAACGGTATAAATAATTCCATTGAGTCCTTTAAAATCTTTAAACCGCTTAATTGCAGTTCCGATATCTTGTGTCATATAAACCGCTGTTCCATCGCCACGAAGCACCAACTTTTCGTCCAATCCTTCATCGCTCAAATCAATCCATACAGAATCATCATCTTTTTTAAAAAACACGCCTTTTTCCAATCCTTCTTTCACAACATCTTTACCAAGTAGATAAGTATCAGATTCATAATAAATTGTGTCAAAATCCACTTCCATACGACGATATGTTTCATCAAATCCTTCGTAGCACCAACCATTCATCATTTCCCACAATTGCAAAACCTCAGGGTCTTTCGCTTCCCATTTTACCAACATTTCTTTTGCTTCGAGCGTTAACGGTGCATACGGAATTGCGTATGATGCAATTTTTCGAACTAGACTATCCTCCTTTTTTACTTCTTGTACTTCATCGTAGGCTTTAAAAAGTCCGGGCAACTTCTCCAAAGCTTCTCTAGGAATCTCAGCATCTCTATAGCCATTATTTCTCCACTGACTGGCTATTTCAAAACCTTGTTCTGTTACCTGTTTATCAAATTCGACATAATATTTACCAACGAAATGGTCGCCTTTTATTCCTGTAGATATTGGCGTTTCTTTTCTCCCATCTGCATCTAATGGCGCAAATTTCTGCCATGCCAGCATACTTTTACAAACGTGGATTCCTCTATCATTAATGATTTGTGTTTTAACGACTTTGTGTCCGTTTGCTTTTAATATTTCAGCCACTGAATATCCCAAGAAAATATTACGCATGTGCCCTAAGTGCAATGGTTTATTTGTATTGGGCGAAGAATATTCAACCATATACGTTTTACCAGTTGGTTTCTTTACCAATCCGAAATTATCAGTTGCGTCAATTCTTTGAAGAATACTCGTCCAATATTCTTTTTTAAAAGATAAATTTAAGAAACCGTTAACCACTACAAATTCTTCAATTTCACTAATATTATCTTTTAAAAAGAACCCAATTTTCTCACCCACTGCCAATGGCGAAAAACTCAGTATTTTCACAAATGGAAAAACAACCAATGTTAAATCTCCAGCTACATCCTTTCTCGTTTTTTGAAATTGAATTAATTTCTCATCAATCTCTTGTCCAAAGATGAATTGACTGTTCTCTAATAGAACTTGTTTAATCTTATTTTCCATTTCTTTTTTAACTATTCTTACTTTTTAAAGTGATGACTTATTTTCTACAACTGCAACAACTTCCTTTATTAAGTCGTAAGCCACTTCTGCCATTTTATTTTTCTTTTCATCCAGACACGGATTTACCTCTACAAATTCAATACATTTTGTTTTTGGATGATTAGCAAAGTGTTTCAATAAAACTTTTGCTTCGTCAGGTGTAATTCCATTTGGCACAGGTGTTCCTGTTCCGTGCGAAGTTAATTCTGGATCCATAGAATCAACGTCAAAAGAAACATAAATTTCATTACAAAATTCAAATTTTTTCATTAAACTACGGATAACAACTTCAGTCCCTTTTTCTCTCAATTCTGCAACAGTGATATTTGTAACGTTATTTTTTTTCAGTACATCAATTTCGGGTTGTTCCAAATCTCTAAGACCGATATAAGCCAAATTTTTATAGGCAGTTTTAGGAGCGACATCTCCTACCGTTTTCATTTCTTCCCACATCCTTTTCTCTTCGACGGTTAAATCATTTATTTTGCAAGCTAAATTATCTTCGTCCATAATTGCAGCTACAGGCATTCCGTGCATATTTCCTGAAGGTGTTGTGTAAGGCGAATGAATGTCTGCGTGTGCGTCTATCCATAAAACACCGATATTGTGACTGGGATTCGCAATTTTTAGTCCTGCAACCGTTCCTCCAGCCGATCCATGATCAGCAGCAATCACGATTAAAAAATCATTTTCATTTCTTTGAATACTGATAAGCTTAGAAATATTTTCATACAGTTTTACCATCCCATTGATTCGCTTTCCATACTTATATGGTGTGGGTTCATCCAATAAGTTGTTATATGTTTCTACATGGTATGCAGGGTATTTTGAAAACAAATAATTACCCGAGTTATCATCTACAACTCGAATTGCCCCTGGTCCAAGACTAGCACCACGCGTACCTGCTGAAATTTCTGAATCATTGAATATATAAGCTATTTTCTTTGACATTTTTGTGTGATTTATGCAAATTTATGCAAATTTAATCATTCCAAAATAAGTTGGGAAGTTATCTATATGGAAAGTTTTATCTTTAAGGGCTATAATTTATAAAACATTCTGATTCGAAATATAAAAAATCAAACAACTTTCGTTATTTTCGTTGTTATTAAAATATAGTTTATGCGTTATCCTCTTATTTTTTTGTTTACTACATTGGTGCTAGCGAGTTGTACACTTCCTAAGCCGACCATGGAGAATTTTGAAGGAAAGTTTGTTTATTATATTGAATCAGATTCTGAATTCTATCAGTTAAACAAAAAAGATAGTTCAAGTTATCAAATTGTATATGCGAAGGACTCTATGTTGAGGATTGAAAACTTTACGCCAATTGGAAAACAAGTTTACGTGAAACACATCCCACGAAACAAGGCCTATATTTTAATGGATGTCGGAGAGAAAATTGCCATTCAAACCATCCCCGATACTATTGTTGATGATGGATATTCTTTTGAACGAAAAAGTGGAAAGGTAGAAATAGCTGGGATTATGGCAAACAATATTTCTGTGATTGATCATGAGCTTGACACAACGATAACAATGAATTATTATCCGAAAATTTCTCCTAAATATTCTTCAGCCTTAAACAACATGCCAGGTTTACCCGTTAAGTATAAGCTGTTTGTGGACAATTCATGGCTCACTTATACGTTAATATCATTAGAGGAAAAAGAAATCGATATAAATATGTTTGGAATTCCCTCAGACTATACAATCATAACGTTTGATGAATTTATTGAGCATATTGAAAAGGGTGAAGAAGAATGATTAATGAAGGTTTATTTGTAAAAAACACATAATTAACACGAGTGTGTGAATAGGTATTTTAAAAAAGAAGTCCTTACTATTTTAATAATCTATATCTTCGTAAGATAATTTTCGTAGATGGTCAAAAAGAACGTTTTAAAAGGAAAAGAAGTCAAAAAAAAGGAGAAAGAAGTTAAGGAGAAGAAAGTAACTTCCTTAACAAATATAATCGACCGTGTTGATAAGCGTAAAGCAAAATCAATCACAGGAGCATTATTGATTCTTTCTTCTATCTATCTATTTATTGCTTTTTTTTCTTATCTTTTTAGCTGGAAGGCTGACCAAGACTTAATTGTTTCTAACTCTTTTTGGAATTATATTTTTGGCGACGCAACCATTGAAGCTAAAAATTGGCTCGGTAAATTTGGTGCATGGGTTTCTCACCTTTTTATGTACAAATGGTTTGGAATTGTATCGTTCACATTTAGCTTTTTGGCATTTGTAATAGGAGTTTTTCTTTTGCTAAACATCAAGCTATTACCACTTCGCAAAACTTTTCTGATTTCTTTTTTGGCAATTGTTTGGATATCTGTCTTTTTAGGTCTTGTTTCGTCTGACATTAGTTATTTAGGCGGGGCTTTTGGATTTATTTCTCAACAATGGTTATCTTCTATCTTTGGAACCTTAGGTACTGCATTGCTTTTATTTGCCGTTCTGTTTGTTGCTATCGTAACATTGTTTAATCCTGATTTTAAAAGTATCTATAACAAATATTTCAAAAAGGAAAAAAGAAATATCGAAGATATTGTGGAGCCTGAAAATACTTATACAGAAGAGTTAACAAGTCAATTCATTACAGAAGATGAGGACAGCCTTGATTTAGAGGAAGAAGTTGATCCTAATCAAGAATATGATGAACAAGATTATGAAGAGGATGATGAAGATTTTGAAGTAATCACAAAAACACCTGAAGCAACCAATATAAATACTGATACTGAAGATTTGAGTAGTAGTGTTGAAGAATTTGAAGTTGAAGTTGCTCAGACAGAGAAAGAACTTTCAGGTGATGAAGTAAACAGTATTCTAAAGGCTGCTGGTCCGTATGACCCAAAACTTGAACTCTCGGAATATAAACTTCCTGAATTGGATTTATTAAAGAAATACGATTCAAATGATAATGGCGTAACAAAAGAAGAGTTAGAACAAAACAAAGATAATATTGTACAGACGTTAGCTAATTATAAGATTGAAATAGCTAAAATCAAAGCTACGATTGGTCCAACAGTTACACTTTATGAGATTGTACCGGCACCTGGCGTCCGTATATCCAAGATTAAAAACTTAGAAGATGATATTGCGCTTAGCTTGGCTGCTCTGGGAATTCGAATTATTGCTCCTATTCCAGGAAAAGGGACAATCGGGATTGAAGTCCCTAATAGTAATCCACAGGTTGTCAGTATGCGTTCTTTAATTGCCTCTGAAAAGTACCAAAACACAAAGGCAGAGTTACCTGTCGTTCTCGGAAAAACGATTACGAATGAAACTTATACGTTTGACTTAACCAAAATGCCTCATTTGCTAGTTGCTGGAGCCACAGGGCAAGGAAAATCTGTAGGGTTGAATGCCATTTTGGTTTCATTACTATATAAAAAACATCCATCAGAAGTTAAATTTGTTTTGGTTGACCCTAAAAAGGTTGAACTAACGTTGTATAACAAAATTGAGCGTCATTTCTTAGCAAAGCTACCGGGAGAAGAAGATGCAATTATCACTGATACATCAAAGGTTGTAAATACGCTTAACTCATTGTGTATAGAGATGGACGAACGCTATGACCTTTTGAAGGATGCAATGGTCCGAAATATTAAGGAATACAATGAGAAATTTATCAAACGTCAGCTCAACCCTGAAAAAGGGCACAAATACATGCCTTATATTGTTGTTTTAATTGACGAGTTTGCTGATTTAATTATGACAGCAGGAAAAGAGGTCGAGCATCCCATTGCCCGATTGGCACAATTAGCGAGAGCGATTGGAATACACCTAATTGTTGCAACTCAACGACCATCTGTGAACGTAATTACAGGGATGATTAAAGCAAACTTCCCAGCTCGTATTGCTTTTAGGGTATTGTCAAAAATAGACTCGAGAACCATTCTTGATTCATCTGGTGCAGACCAATTAATTGGAAAAGGTGACATGTTGATATCTACAGGAAGTGAGATGGTTAGACTACAATGTGGATTTGTTGATACGCCAGAGGTTGAAGGAATTTGCGATTTCATTGGAGAGCAAAGAGGATATACAACTGCTTTTGAATTACCTGAATACGAAGGAGAGTTAGGAGAAGGAGGCAACATTGATGTTGATGACGATTTAGACCCGAAATTTGAAGAGGCAGCGTTTGTACTTGTAGAAAATCAACAAGGTTCAACGAGCTTAATTCAACGTAAATTAAAACTCGGTTACAACCGTGCCGGAAGAATTATTGACCAATTGGAATATCACGGAATTGTAGGGAAATTTCAAGGAAGTAAGGCAAGAGACGTTTTAATTCCTACCATTGAGGCTTTAAATGAAAAATTGAGTGAAATGAAGGCTCAAGGTTTGTTATAAAATTGCAAATACACAAATAAAATCTTATACTTACTCTGCGTCACTCATGAATATTACACAAAATACGACAAGTAAAACCTATAAATTAATTCCACTGCATGGTCTTTCGTAACTTGGACAGATGAAAAAAAAGACAAAAAATACAGATTAACACAAGAAGATAAAACCTTGTAGATTTAAATGAGTTAGATTATTAACAAAGTTAAAATACCTTGTTATTCATGCAAAAGTTACAAAAGGATAGTAAAAACAGCATAAAGAAACTTTATCCATCAATTTCTTCGTTTTTATCGATTTTTTTGTCCTCGTCCATAGCCTCGATGTTCTCTTGAATTTCTTTACCTTGTTTTTCTAAGTTATTTTTGATTTGGTGACCTCCCTCTTCTAATTTATTCTTAAATTCTTCCATCGGTTTTTTAATCATATCTTTTGCATCTTGCATGGCTTTATTGGCATTCATCTCTCGACGCATTTCAGTTGTAGATTTCAGTATCTCATCTTGCACATCTTGCGTAGCATCTTTTATCTGACGAATCCCTTTACCTAAGTTACGTGCCAAACCAGGAATGCTTTCTGCACCAAAAAATACGAGTACAAAAAAAAGAATCAAAATGATTTCTCCAGTTCCAATACTTTCTAAAAATAGAATCATGATGCAAAGTTAAGAAATTTAGATGGAATAAATCATCAGAATATTAACTAACTCAAACAACTCACAAATATACTTGATAAACCAATCTGATTTCAAATCCAAGTCTTTTCCTTTTATGGATTAAAGACAAATCACAAAAAAAACTGACATAATTCAATTTGCTATGCATACATATATAATTTTTCAGTATTTATTTGAAAGTTTTGTTATTTTTGTAGTCAAGTAAAAAGTAAATTATACATAAATATAAAATATAACAATATGAAAATATTAGTTTGTATTAGTAAATCTCCAGATACAACGACAAAAATTTCGTTTACGGAGAATGACACTAAATTCAATGAGGACGGAGTAAAATACATTATCAATCCACAAGATGAATGGTATGCTTTGGTTAAAGGAATCGAATTAAAAGAAGCCAATGGAGGTACGGTTACGACAATCACTGTTGGAACTGCTGAAGATGATGCAATTATACGTAAGGCTCTAGCAATTGGTGCAGATGATGCGGTAAGAATCGATCTAAAGGCAACAGATGCAAGTCAAGTTGCAACAGAAATAGCAAATTACGCAAAATCTGAAGGTTATGATATTATCCTTCTTGGAAGTCAAACCATTGATTATAACGGTTCACAAATTGCAGGAATGTTAGCTGAACATTTAGATCTTCCATTTATTGCTGAAGCAGAAAGCATGGAGTTAAGTGGAAACACGGCTAAACTTGATCAAGAAATTGTTGGAGGAGTTCAATCAGTAGAAGTTGATTTACCATTTGTTGTTAGTTGTACAAAAGGAATGGCAGAACAAAGAATTCCAAACATGAGAGGAATTATGGCTGCACGAACTAAACCATTGAAAGTTGTTCCTGCCTCAGGTGCAAACGAATATACTTCATTTGTTAAGTATTCATTACCAGCTCCAAAATCTGCTGTCAAATTAATTGACCCTAACAATATGGATGAATTGGTAGAGCTGTTACACACTGAAGCGAAAGTAATTTAAGAATCAAAAAGAAATTAGATATGTCAATATTAGTATATGTAAACAGTAACGGAGACAAAATCGCTAAAAACGGATTTGAAGTTGTTACTTATGGAAAAAAAATAGGAGATGTAACAGTTGTTACCAATGGTAATGCAAGCGAAAGTACATTATCTGAATTAGGGAAATACGGAGCTTCTAAAGTTTTGGTTGACCGTTCTTTTGAAGGTATAGATGGACAACAAGTAGCAAAAATGGTTGTTGCAGCTGCTGAAAAAGAAGGTTCAAATACAATTTTGTTCTCTGCAGATGTTTATGGTAAGGCCATTGCACCACGTGTTTCTGTAAAATTAAGCGCAGGGTTGGTTAGTGGTGCAACAGGATTACCACAAAGCGACGGAACAATTTCTGTAAATGTATTTTCAGGGAAAGCATTCGGACAATTAAAAGTAAATACAGATAAAAAGGTAATTTCTCTTTTACCAAACTCAATTCCTTTAGAAGAGGTTGGAGGTACAGCTTCGATTGAAGAATTTGATGGAAATGTAGGAGAATCAAAAGTAAAAGTTACGGGAACAAAAGTTCCAGAAGGAGATATTCCACTAACTGAAGCTGAATTGGTTGTTTCTGCAGGGCGTGGAATGAAAGGCCCAGAAAATTGGGGAATGATTGAAGAACTGGCAAAAGAATTAGGAGCTGCTACAGCTTGTTCTCGACCAGTTGCTGACTCAGGATGGAGACCTCACCACGAACACGTAGGACAAACAGGAGTTGCCATTCGACCAAATCTTTACATTGCAATCGGTATTTCTGGTGCAATTCAGCATTTAGCAGGTGTAAATGGTTCGAAAGTTATGGTCGTAATCAATACTGATGAGGAAGCACCTTTCTTTAAAGCTGCCGACTATGGAGTGATAGGTGATGCGTTTGAAGTTGTTCCTCGTTTAATAGAAGCAGTGAAAAAATTCAAGGCTTCTAACTAAACTTTCAAAAATAAATGTTATTTTTACGATAAATTGGATTAGGGAGGCTACCGCTTCCCTAATTTATATAATAAAAATACTAACAGAAGGTTTTATCCTTATATGGAGAAAGTAGAACTTGAAATAATTGGATTATCTTATAGTCAAACACAATCTGGGGCATACGCCTTGGTTTTGTCGGAGGTTGGAGGTAAAAGAAGACTGCCAATTATAATTGGAGGCTTTGAAGCACAAGCCATTGCAATAGAATTGGAAAATATGATTCCATCGCGACCATTAACACATGATTTATTTAAAAATTTTGCTGAATCTTTTGATATATCCATTAAAGAGGTTATCATTTATAAGCTAAAAGAAGGTGTATTCTTCTCTAAATTAATCTGTGAAAAAGACGGAAAAGAAATTGAGTTGGATACAAGAACTTCTGATGCAATTGCCATAGCTGTTCGATTCAAATGTAAAGTCTATACCTATGAATCTATTTTGGGTTCCGCTGGATTGCGACTAGACCAAGAAGGAGAATCTGAAGAGTCTGAAGATGTTTATCCTTTAGAAAGTGAACCTAAAAAAGAGACGAGTGTTAATCAATTAGCTAGTTTAACGCTCGAAGAATTGAATCAGCATTTAGACAAAGCTGTTGAAGACGAAAACTATGAACTAGCATCAAAAATAAGAGATGAAATTAACAAGCGTACTTCCTAAAATTTTCTTTTCAGTATCTTTAATCTTTATAAGTCTTTTCCCTCTTTTTGCCGAAGAAGGTAATCAGGATTGGTTCCGCCGAAAATTCACGTTAGAACTTAAAGATAACAATAGTTTTTACACAAATGATACGCTGTTAACAAAACTAACAGAAGGCCAATATACTATTTCTGACAATTCACTTCATCTAACAGGAGTTCTAAAAGACAGTACTGTTACTGAATCATTTAAAATTTTAACGAATATTGACACTAAATTTGCCTTAGAAAAAGATGGAAAACGCATTACATTTTTAACAGATGATAAAACCGTAGAAGCATCCTTATCTGGCTATGGTTTATTGAGGGGGTTTATTGGATTAATCTCTTTACTCGTTATTGCTTATTTATTTAGTAAAAACAGGAAACGTATCAACTGGCCTTTGGTAATAAAAGGAATTTTACTGCAAATAATTATCGCTGTTCTCATTTTAGAAGTTCCTTTTATTGAAAAAATATTCGATTTTCTATCCCAAGCGTTCGTTAAGGTTGTAGATATGTCTCACGAAGGGGCAATGTTTCTATTTTCAAGTGTAATTACAGGAGAAATGTCGCCCATGGTTGTTAACTTTGTTACTTGGGTTTTACCTTCTATCCTATTTTTCTCTGCGCTTTCTAGCTTGTTCTATTATTGGGGAATTCTTCAAAAAATTGTGTATGGAATGGCTTGGTTAATGAAGCGAGTTATGGGACTTTCTGGAGCTGAAAGTATATCAGCTGCAGGAAACGTTTTCTTAGGACAAACAGAAGCTCCTTTTCTAGTAAAACCATATCTCAACAAAATGACAGATAGTGAAATTGTCTGTTTAATGACAGGAGGAATGGCAACGATTGCAGGAGGTGTTTTAGCAGCTTATATTGGTTTTCTAGGAGGTGGCGACCCTGCTCAACAAGTTTTTTTTGCAAAGCATTTGTTAACAGCTTCATTAATGTCGGCTCCAGCTGCCATTGTTTTTTCTAAGATTTTGCTCCCAGAAGTAGAGAAATTTAATGAAGATTTAACTGTATCTAAAGATAAGTTAGGTGTAAATGCTCTTGAAGCTATTTCAAATGGAACTGTTGATGGATTAAAACTTGCGGCAAATGTAGCTGCTATGTTGCTTGTATTTGTCTCACTAATTGCCTTGGCCAATTTTATATTAGGAAAAGTTGGTTTTTGGACAGGATTGAATGATATTATTGCACTTAATTCATCACTTTACACCGAACTTTCGTTTCAATATATTGTTGGAAATATTCTTGCTCCTGTATCTTGGTTGATGGGCGTTCCTTGGCAAGACGCAATGATAATTGGTCAACTTCTTGGAGAAAAAACCATTATCAACGAGTTTGTTGCCTATCCACATTTAGCCGAATTACAAGATGAATTAACTCAAAAATCAGTTATCATTGGTACTTATGTCCTCTGTGGTTTTTCAAATATCTCTTCCATTGGGATACAAGTTGGAGGGATTGGGGCTTTGGTACCTGAAAAAAAATCGACATTAGCAAGATATGGAGTAACAGCTCTTATTGGAGGAACACTTGCATGTATGACGACCGCAGTAATTGTCGGTACTTTATTTTAAGTCAAAAACAATGAATTTTATTGGAGAATTTCGAAAAATGCCTGTTCATTTAGATGAAAATGAAAAAGTTCATTACTCTATGCGCTATTTTAAAACCAGTGCACAAGAGGAAAATGAATTTGCTTTAAATGAACTTATTGGGCAAGAGATCTCCTTTCAATATACTGGCAATATTTTTTGTAAAATTTGTGGTGCCAAAACCAAAACTTCGTTTAACCAAGGTTTTTGTTATGCTTGTTTTAAAAACTCACCAGAAGCTGCTGAATGTATCATCAAACCAGAACTATGTCGCGCCCACCTTGGAGAAGGACGAGATGTTGAATGGGAAGAAAAATACCATAACCGTACACATATTGTTTATTTAGCTGCAACCGATGTTGTAAAAGTTGGTGTAACAAGAGAAACGCAAATTCCTACACGCTGGATTGACCAAGGCGCAAGTTCAGCAATAATTTTAGCTGAAACACCCAATCGCTATTTGGCTGGTGTAATTGAAGTTGCTTTAAAGTCTGCCTATACAGATAAAACCAATTGGCGGAAAATGCTAACAAATGGAATTGACGAAACCATAGATTTAGAAGAAGAAAAATGGCGTTTGGAAGAGTTGTTGCCAGAAGATATTAGCCAATACATCTCAGAAGAAGACGAAATAACTAACATTGAATATCCTGTACTTCAATTTCCAAATAAAGTAAAAAGTTTAAGTCTTGATAAACAACCTTTGGTTACTGGGAAATTATTAGGAATAAAAGGTCAATATTTCTTATTTGATAATGATCGTGTGATGAATATCCGAAAACACATTGGGTATGAAGTTGATTTTCGGGTTAAATAAACTCAAATACCACTCTCCTATTTTCTTGACGCCCTTCTTTCGTCTGGTTTGAACTTACAGGCTGTCGTTTCCCTTTAAAATCTATTTCTAATTTTTCAGGTTCAACGCCCCGTTTCTTAAAATAATCCCTTAGTGCATCCGCTCTTCGTTCAGATAAATCCATATTGTAATCATCAGTTCCTTCTCCGTCGGTATGCCCTGTGATTTTCACCCTTAAATCGTGAACTGCATCTAAAATTCTTGCCATCCTATCTAAAAACTCTTTGTATTCAGGTCGGATTTCTGCTTTATCGAAATCAAAATGAATGGTTTCAAACTTGAAATTTTGTTGTTCTTTTTTTAAAATTTCAGGGGCAGGATAACCTTTCTCGTAGTTTCTTGTAAAAAATGTTCTCCATAAATGCGTTGAAGTGGGTTCTTTTTCTATATTCACTTCATGATTAGCTCTAAAGAAGACTACTTCCCCGAATTTACTTCTACAATCTGGACTCGAATACTTTCCCTTTAAATAAGCACTTTCAGGATAATATTTTAATTCAAAAGCTAACTTACATTCTGGAGATAAACGCGTTTTTGAGGAACGACGAATTATATCATCTTTAAGGGTAAGATGTTCTCCATCAAAAACCCCTTTTATTTCTTTTGTTGCAAACTCAATTTCATTATCGATAAGTTCAACTCTTGATAAACCAGAAAAATTATTACCCGTAGATTCTAACTGCAGATAAATAACATCTCCTTCAGAAATGGATTCCCCTGCATTCATAAGGATGCCTGACCATCTTCCCGATAAATCTTGGGCTGATAGATCTTGGAATGCAAAAAGCAAAATAAATGAAATGAAAAATCTCATAATCATATTACGGAATAGATCAAAAAATGTTCCAATTATTAAAGATTTAAGGGAAGATTGCATGATAGATTTATAAAGGATCAACATCAATCGCCAAACGCACTGATTTATTATGTGGTGCAGTATAAAAAATATCAATTTGCTCTTTCAATAATTTTTTCACCTTATTGTTGGATGCTTCTTTCTCAATTTTTAGGCGGATAATCTTAATATACAGATTGTTAACACGTTTAATAACAGGGAATTCTGGTCCTAGAACCCGAGAGCCAAAAGGGACTTTTAGCATATCAGCCAATTCTGCTGCCATCATATCCAATTGATTTGGATCTCGATGTTTTAGTGTAAGATTAATGATTTTAAAAAACGGCGGATAAAAAAAGTTTTTTCTTTCTAAGATCTCATTTTCATAAAACCCAATAAAATCGTGGTTTATTACATGTTGAATTACCCAATGGTCGGGTGTATAGGTTTGAATAACAACTTTTCCTCTTTTTGCTTTACGTCCAGCCCTTCCTGCAACTTGCGACATCAGTTGGTAGCTACGTTCAAAAGCTCTAAAATCGGGCCTATTTAGCATCATATCGGCATCTAAAATTCCGACAAGACTAACATTGTCAAAATCCAAACCTTTGGTTACCATTTGTGTTCCGACGAGAATATCAATGTTTCGCTCTCCAAAATCGTCCAAAATCCTTTCGTAGCTGTTTTTCTGCCTTGTAGTATCTAAATCCAATCTTTGAACACGAACGCCAGGCAAAATTATCGTCAATTCATCTTCGATTTTCTCTGTTCCAAATCCAATCATTTTTAAACGATTTGAATCACATTTCGGACAAACTCCAATCGGTGGCGTATAATAGCTACAATAATGACACTTTAAGATGTTTTGGCTTTTATGGTAAGTCAATGAAACATCACAATTTACGCAATGTGGTGTCCAGCCACACACTTCGCATGCCCATGTTGGATTATAGCCTCTTCTATTTTGAAATAAAATAATTTGTTCTTTATTCTTCAATGCCTTTTTCATCTCGTCAACCATCAGACTCGAAAAAATAGAGTGCATTGTTTTTCGCTTTTTCTCTTCTCTGATATCAGCTATAAATATCTCTGGAAGTGCTAAATTTCCATACCTTTTATTTAAAGAAACCAAACCAAACTTCCCATGTTTTGCATTATAAAATGTCTCCATTGCCGGTGTTGCAGACCCTAATAAAACATTAGCCTCGTGAAAATGGCTTAGAACAATAGCCACATCTCTTCCATTGTACCTTGGACTTGGATTGTATTGTTTAAAAGAAGATTCATGCTCTTCATCGACAATGATTAACCCCAATTTTTTAAATGGCAGAAAAACAGCACTTCTCGCCCCCAAAACAATTTGGTATTTAGACGATTTGTCAAATAATAAATCATTCCAGATTTCTACCCTTTCATTTTGATTAAATTTAGAATGATAGACACCAATTTTATCGCCAAAATATTTTTTTAATCGCTGAATCAGCTGGGTTGTCAATGCAATTTCAGGAAGTAGATAGAGTACTTGTTTCCCCATGTCTAATTGCTCTTGAATCAATTGAACATAAATTTCTGTTTTTCCAGAACCAGTTACGCCATGCAATAAAGTAACATCGTTTTCTTTGAAAGACTCACGGATTTTCAAAAGTGCTTGGTTTTGTTCTACTGACAATTCTTTAAATTCACTCTCTGCATCATCAAAATCTTCCAATCGAGAAACCGCCATTCTTTGAATTTCAAATATTCCATCTTTTTCAAGTGAAGTAATGGATGATGGAGAAGCACCTAACTCAACCAGTTCAGACCTTAAAATTGGTACTGATTTCCCCAATTTGAGTCCTCCAACTTGAAGAAACAACAAGAAAGCATCCAACTGTTTCCTTTTTCTTTTATCCGCTTCTAATATTTGAATAATTGCTTGAATTTGCTCTTCCTCTCTATATGCTTCCGCTAATTGAACGAAAAGTTGTGTTTTGGGTCTATACTTTTGGTTTAACTCTTCCCTTGAGATAATCACCCTTTTATCAATCATTGATTTAATAATGGGTTGAATCGTTTTAATACCGAGAATTTCAGAGATTTCTTTTAAATCCAATTCTTCTTGAATCTCTAACGCCTCATACACTTGATATTCTTGGTCGGTTAAGATATTTGTATCTGCGATTGTATCAGGGTGTAGCAAGACTTTTGTTTCGCTTCCCAATTTAAAATTAGATGGCAATGCTGCGTTCATTACATCACCAATCGGCGCCATATAGTAATCAGAAATCCAATTCCACAACCTCCATTGTTTTCCTGTGATAATGGGTTCGTCATCTAAAATAGCTTCGGCATATTTAGTTTGATAACTAGGAACATCTTCGTGAATTTTAGTAATAATTCCAGTTTGGAGTTTAGAACGCCCAAATGGGACAACTACCCGAACCCCAACTTTTAAAACCTCATTCATCTGAAATGGAACACGATAAGTAAAAGGCTTGTTAATAGGAACTGGTAGTACCACATCAATAAAATATGTTTTTCTTGTCTCCACTAATACAAATGTAATGAGAATTTTGGGTTGAGCAGTAGATTGTTGAAAAGTTAAGATGTATCTTTCTTACTTTTAAAAACTTCCTTTCTTGATTGAGTAAAAAAAAATCATGCTTCTTTAAATTGAATCAAAATTTACAATTTTTTTTAATTTTGAGCGTTGATTACAATCAAATGAAGAAACTTATCATATTTTCGGTCTTCTTTCCATTCTTATCTCTTGGTCAAACTGGAGGTAAATCTGCTTATCCATTTTTAAATTTAACACAAAATGCACGTGCTGGAGGAATCGGAAATGATTTGATTACTGTGTATGATGATGATATTAATCTCGGCGTTTTAAATCCTGCGGTATTAAACACAACGATGAGTCATTCAATAGCTGCCAATCAATCTTTATTGGCTGGAGGAATTTATCACGGGATGTTTGTATATGGCCACGATATTAAAAACCTTGGAACAGGCGCTATTCATCTCCGTTATTTGTCTTATGGAAAAATGGATAGAATGGACGAGACAGGAGAAAGATTGGGGAGTTTTACAGCTGGAGATTTTGCTTTGGGAGCAAGTTTGGGCAGGGAATTGAATCCTCACATTTCGATTGGTGGAGCTTTTAATTTTATCTGGTCGCAACTTGAAACATATAGTTCTTTTGGAATCTCCCTTGATTTAGCAGGAACATATAAAACGCTTGACAAAAATACTATTATTTCAGCAGTTGTTAGAAATATCGGGACAGAAATTAAGCCATACAGAAAAGGAGTTCGCTCACCCCTACCGATTAATGTAATGTTGGGTATTTCCCATAAGCTAAGCCATGCTCCTTTTCGATTTTCTATTATTTATCATCATTTGAATAAGTGGGATTTAACTTATTTCGACCCCAATCAAAAGCCAAAAATAGATCCTTTAACGGGAGAATCGATGCCATTGGATGGCGCAAAATTTATAGAAAAATTAGGACGCCATTTTATCTTCCAAGTTGAATCTAAAATTGCAAATGTTTTTTCTTTGCGATTAGGTTTCGATTATAACCGAAGAAAGGAAATGTTGGTAGCAAACAGACCTGGAATTGGTGGTTTTTCATTTGGTGTAGGACTAAGTTTAAAAAGATTTGCTGTTGACTATGGATTCTCAGCTTTTTCAAGTGCAGGATATCACAACATGATTACTTTCAGGACAAATATTAATACTTGGAGAAAAAAAGGAGGTGTTCCTGCTTCGGAATAATTTGATTTGCTTCGTGTTTTTTTCGGATGTTACATTTTTTTTGGGAATGTAAATAACAACATCAGTTTTTGCTCGATGTAATGAATAAAGTAATGCCCTACTCAGAAATAAGAGACTGATTCAAAAGGGAAAGTAATCTTGCTGAAATGGTATTTGTGTAACGTTTTGTTCTAAAACCACTTACCCATTGAATTCCGACAATCGCATTGGTTAAAAACACTTCATCTGCCATCAACAAATGTTGTGGAGTAATGGAAGATTCATATACACGCAAATTATTTTCAATGGCAAGATTAATGACCTTCATCCTCATTGTTCCTCCAACACAACCTTCGTCTATACCAGGTGTATAGAGTACGCTATTGCTTGTAATAAATAAATTTGAACTTATTCCTTCTATTACATATCCATTTCTACATGTAAGCAACATACTGTCTAACCCTTTTTCTTTTGCTTCAATGGACGCCATAACATTTAAGAGTGCACTCTTGGTTTTGAAATTGGAAATATTAATCTTATCTTTTTTAATTGTATTATATAAATCTACTTCAAGTCCTTTTTGATTTAAAGTAAAAAGATTGTTTGAAAGCGGATAAATTTCTATAAAATAAGTTACTTCATTCGTCGAGGGTTGAAATGTACCTCCAGAAACCCTATCAATCGACAACCTGATTTTAGCACCATGTTTTATTTTAGATTTCTTAATTAACTCATTAAACTTTTCTTGGAAAAATTCTTTAGTTAAGTATGTTGGGATCCTCATTTTTAAAGCACTCATTCCATCTAAAAGTCTTGAAATATGCACATCTACATTTACAGGTTTTCCATTAACCACCCTAATCGTTTCGAAAAGTCCGTCGCCATATAGGTGACCGCGATTACCTGCCTCAAGAACATAGCCTTTATTTTCAAGGACATTGCCATTATTATTTACGTATATCGTTTCCATAATTTAGCCTATTATATAATTAATAAATTCGGGAGCTTTTTTAAAATTTATAAAAAGGACATATAAAATTCCGAAGATAGCACCGCCAAAGTGAGCGTCATGAGCGACACCAGAGCTCCCTCTTCTGCTCATATAAAATTCAAATGCGAGGTATAGAATCCCAAACAACCATGCAGGAATTTCAAAGGGTATAAAAAGTAAATAAATTCCACCTTCTGGCATCCATAGAATCGAGGCAAACAATACAGCTGATACCGCTCCAGACGCACCAAGACTCATATAGTTTGGATTATTTTTATTTCTTAAAAACGGCCATATTGACGCAGCAATTCCACCCAAAGCGTATAGAACAAAGAAATGAACACTTCCCATTCCAGGTCCAAAATAATCTCTGAAAATAAATTCCAAAGATCGACCGAAAGAAAACAACACAAACATGTTAAATATTAAATGCATTGTGTCTGCATGAATCAGAATATGTGTTCCTATTCTGTATAATTCTTTTTCGTGATTTACTTTGTATGGATAAAAAATCATTTTATACTTTAAATCATTGTCCTTAAAAGCACGCAGTGAAATCAGAACCGTTAAAACGATAATGATAAAAGTAACAGGAAAATGACTTATCATCATGAAGTTTGGCTTTATTCTGGTTTATTATGAATTAAACTAGCTTAAATTTAAAAATTTTATTTAATTATTACCTTGTTTTGGCGGTTTTTTCTTAAATAAATAGTTAAATGTGAGTAGGAGTACCACTAAAAAGAACAATCCGAGCACAGCTGAAACCCCATCAGCCATAACATCCCTGGTGCCAACTACCAATTCATAAAACACAACAAATGAGAGGGTTATAATTATAAGAATTATTATTTTTTTCTTTATTGTCATAGATACTCTATTTTCATCCAAGTTTAAAGGTTTAATTTAATAAAATTTCATCAATAAACGAGGACGTTTTTATGGAATACAAATGATTTATTTTTAACTTCGTCATTATGGACGTAAAAATTAATCCTTCATGGAAAAATCGGCTTGAAGGTGAGTTTAGGAAAGAATATTTCCATGATTTGACAAAATTCGTCAAGCATGAGTATCAACTTTATCAGTGTTATCCTTCTGGTAAAGATATTTTTTCAGCATTTGATGCTTGTCCTTGGGATAAACTCAAAGTCGTCATTATCGGTCAAGACCCTTATCATGGTAAAAACCAGGCGAATGGATTGTGTTTTTCTGTAAATAAAGGCGTGCCCTTCCCTCCTTCTTTGGTTAATATTTTTAAAGAAATCAAAGAAGATTTGAACCAATCCATTCCCGAAAACGGAGATTTATTTAGATGGGCAAATCAAGGTGTTTTATTGCTAAATGCAACATTGACCGTTCGCGAAAATCTGGCAGGAAGTCACCAAAAAAAAGGTTGGGAAACATTTACAGATAATGTCATCAAAATAATTTCTAATGAAAAAGAAAACATTATTTTCTTCCTTTGGGGTGGTTTTGCAAAAGGAAAAGCCAAATTAATCGATAAATCTAAACATCATATTTTATCATCAGGTCACCCCTCTCCACTTAGTGCCAATCGTGGTTATTGGTTTGGAAACAAACACTTCTCAAAGTGTAATTCAATTTTAAGAAGTCTTGGAATGCAAGAAATAAAATGGTGATTTTACGCTAGATTACTAGATTATTTAAAATAATCCAATTTATCTTTCCATGAATTTGCACCTTGCAATCCACCTGTATGAATAAACAATATTTTGTCTGACGATTTTACAATTCCCGATTTATAATCTTCAATAAGCTGATAAAATGCTTTTCCTGTGTAAATTGGGTCTAATTTTAATCTGGTGGTACGATAAACCTCATTGATAAAATTAATTAAAACGTCGTTAACCTTACCAAATCCTCCAAATCGTTTATCATCAATGAAAATCATTCGGCTCAAATAATCCTCTACCAACTCTTCATCAAATAGAGATTTATAAAGAAAATTTTGTACATTTTTTGACATGAATTCGCCTTTCAACGCCGAAACCACGTGGATTTGAGTATTTGGATTGGCGCTTAATACAACTCCAGTAGCTGTCGTTCCAGTTCCCGCAGCTAAATACACATTGTCGTAATTGTTGGCGGTTTCTTTTAATATTTTTTGGCAACCAATTATTCCTTGATAGCCTTTTCCTCCTTCTGGTACGACATAGAAGGTGGGAAATTTTAAAGCCAATTCGTTTCTATAAAAAGGTTCATCTTTTAATCTATATTCATCCCGAGAGACAAAAATCAGTTCCATCCCAAAATCCGAACAAGCCCTTAAGGTTTCATTACTTTCGGGTGACAGTTCACTTCCTCTTACAAATCCAATAGATTGTAATCCTGCAATTTGACAAGCTTTAGCTGTAGCGATTAGATGATTGGAAAATGCACCTCCAAAAGTTAAAATACCCGATTTTTGTCTGTGTTGAGCTTCAAGAACATGGTATTCTAGCTTTCTCCATTTGTTTCCAGAAATAATTGGGTCAATTAAATCATCTCTTTTGACATGAAAAGAAAAAAGTTCATTCCCATTAATTTGGAAATGAACTTTTTCTATCAAAGATTTATTCGTATCCAATTGAGATTAATTAGTCAAACTTCCAGGTTCTCCAGCCCTTAAAATTTCAATTTCAAAAGTTAATGTTTCGTACGGATTTATTCCACGATTTCCCCTTTCTCCGTATGCCAAATTATAAGGAAGAACCAAGATATATCTTCCGCCTACTTTCATTTTAGGAATTCCCAATCTCCAACCTTCCACTACTTGATTTAATGAGAAAGTTGGTGCATCCATGCCTTGGGCTGCGCCCATATAACTATTTTCAACTATATCGCCACTGGAATTAGTTAAAATATAATGAGCTTGTACATCGCCACCAACAGGGACTTGTTTTCCTTTTCCTTCTTCAAGTGTTGTTAAGATAAATCCTGAAGGGTCAGTATAAGTATTTGGAAGTTTTTTTGCATCTTCAATAATCTTTTTCCCATTTTCTTTAATCATTCCAAACTTCTCTCCTTGGGAAAATACTTTGGTATGGATTGTAATGGATTCGTATGGCTTAATCATATAGCTTTGTGTGTTTGGTGAAACTAAGCCATCTTCTCCAAACCCTTGTGTATAATCGCTATGGATTGTATATCTTCCACCAATTTCCATGTTTGAACTGTTTAAGACCCAAGCCTGAGGAAATAATCCGTCGTCAATACTAATTGTTTGAGTATTTTGTTCCTCAGTTAAATCTAAGTTTTGATACGTTGAAATCACAGTATCACCATTTTGATTCACAATTACATAAATCATATTAAATTCATTTTGCAAATTTAAGTTCTCGCCATTTCCTGGTTCTTCTTCAATAAAAATAATGCCATCATCTGTAATGTTATCAATAAACGACGCTGTTTTTTCATCCATAAATTTCTGACCTTTGATTTTAATCAAATCGTTGTTAAAATCCATAATCATAGTTTGGCGTTCATTCAAGGGCATGATTGTATCTTCACCATTCAATGCAGCAATAAATCCTATTTTCACAATTTTTGGGTCAATTTCAGATATTCCCTCATTTGATTCGTAGTTTTTACGCATCATTTCTCCAAACAAGTTTCCGTAGCAACGGGAAATTTCATTGGCTGAATAGGTTGTAGTATCCATGTCACCTGTTTCAAATGAAATGGTAGATTGTAAAATTTCTAAACAGTCATCAGCATCTTTTTTGTTGGTTAAAAAATCGTAAAACCCTTCTGACAGTTCATTTTTATTAAACTGTTCAAATACATGATCAGGAAGGTTTAAAAGGCTAGACCCCATATCTGCACCCAAAGCAAAAGAAATTCTTTCTTTAAAGTTATCTAAATCAATCTCTGATATATTTTCAGGACTTCTATTACACGCTATGAATGTAAATGCAAGGAATAATACAGCTATTTTTTTCATCGTTTATATTAATTTTAATAATTTAATTAAATTATTCGCCAAAAAGCGAATCAACAAATTCCTTTCTATTGAATACTTGAAGATCTTCTATCTTTTCTCCTACTCCGATATATTTCACAGGAATTTTCATTTGGTCAGAAATACCAATTACCACTCCACCTTTTGCTGTACCGTCTAACTTAGTTATAGCCAGCGCATTAATTTCTGTAGCCGCAGCAAATTGTTTTGCTTGTTCAAAAGCATTTTGACCAGTTGAACCGTCTAAAACCAAAAGGATTTCGTGTGGTGCATCTGGGATAACTTTTGCCATCACTCGTTTGATTTTCGTAAGTTCATTCATCAAGTTCACCTTATTATGCAATCTACCAGCTGTATCAATCAGCACAATATCAGCACCTTGATTTTTTGCTGCTTGAACAGCATCAAATGATACAGCCGCAGGATCTGCATTCATTCCATGTTGAACGATTGGAATACCTACTCTTTCTGACCAAATTATTAATTGGTCAACCGCAGCTGCTCGAAAGGTATCGGCTGCACCCAAGACAACCTTTTTACCCATTTTTTTAAACTGATATGCAAGTTTCCCGATTGTTGTTGTTTTTCCTACGCCATTAACACCAACTACCATAATTACGTGTGGGTTATTGTCTGGGTGAGTTGGAATATTAAAATCCGTAGTGTCTGAATGATTTTCTTCAAGTAGTTCAGCGATTTCTTCTCTAAGGATAGTTTGAAGTTCAGAAGCATTTACATATTTATCTTTAGCCACTCTGTCTTCAATTCTTCCAATTATTTTTAAAGTTGTATCAACACCAACATCGGAAGTAATTAAGATTTCCTCTAATTCATCGAGTACTTCATCATCAACTTTAGACTTACCGACAACTGTTCGCGTAAGTTTTGATAAAAAACTTTCTTTTGTTTTTTCAAGTCCTTTATTCAAGGATTGCTTTTTATCTTTTGAAAATATACCAAATAATGCCATATTATTAAAAAAAAGAAAGCCATCCACAAAATGCAGATAGCTTATCTCCAATTATACAATAAAGATCTGCTTATTTATTTTTAGCAAACCAATTTTTTACTTCTTCATGGAGAACGACTTCTTCTTGGAAAGAATAACTACCTTTCTCATTTTTTATCATTCTAATTACTTTTGTGTGTGCTTTTCCACCACCAGTTTGAATTTTTGATTTTGCTTTCTTTGCCATAGCTCACTATTTAATTTCTTTATGAATTGTCATTCTTTTAAGAATAGGATTGAATTTTTTAATTTCTAAACGCTCAGGCGTATTTTTTCTATTCTTTGTTGTGATATATCTTGAAGTACCTGGTTTACCAGACTCCTTATGTTCAGTACATTCTAAAATTACTTGAACTCTATTTCCTTTCTTTGCCATTTCTATATAAAATTTCAAATTATTAAAAAGAATTAAATCAATCCTTTTTCTCTAGCTTCTTTTACGCAAGCTGTAATTCCGTTCTTATTGATATTCCTTAATCCTGCAGTAGAGATTGTAAGTGTAACGTACTTATCTTCCTCTGGTAGATAGAATTTCTTCCTAGTTAAATTTGGGTAAAATTTACGTTTTGTTTTGATGTTTGAGTGAGAAACCTTATTCCCTACCATCACCTTTTTTCCTGTTATTTGACAAACTTTAGACATAATTAAATATTTATTACTACATTAAAGATTAAAGCGGGTGCAAAGAAACATAAATTTTCTTAAATATACAAAAAAATTAAGACAAATTTAATATTTAAATCACTACTATCCGATAAAAACGGTAAGTTCAATTAGTAAATGCGACAAATGAAAGCAAAAAAAATAATTTTTTCAAATCAATCATTTAGGCTTAAAACACTTCCTCCTTTGATATTAATCACAAATAAAAATATAGGAAAAATATCAGCCGAATTACGTCAAAGTAAAGTTTCTGAATGTAAAAGGAATACTCATTCAATACGTTTTTTCACAACCACTATTAACCTTAATCTTTTAGCCTCCAATACCTATATAGTCCAGAAACAGACATAAAAGAGGGATTTCCCATTTCATATTTTTCTATAATGTCTTCTGAAACGCCCAATTCTCTTAATTGATTTTGGGTATATTTTACAAATTTAGGAACAACTTCATCGATTGGTTCATTTCTATCAAAATAAGGTCTTATCCAATCTTTCCAATCGTCTAATATAAATTTAAGGTTTTCAAAGTGCTCTATTGGGTTATCAACTTGACCAAAATGAGCCAAATAGAGTATCTTAGGATTTTCTTGAATTAAGCGATTGATAGACTTTTTCCACGCTTCAATATTAATGTCAGGTGGTGGACAAGGAGGAACTACAGGGCCATTATCGATTTTTACACCAGCTACATCTCCTGTAAAAATAACATCTCCTATTTTATACGCATTATGATGAATTGCGTGACCAGGTGTGTAGAACACTTCAACTTTTATTCCTCCGATATCCAAAACATCATCGTCATCAACAGGGATTAGCAAGTCTTGAGAAATAGGTTCCATTTTTCCCCAAAGTAGCTCCATTTTATCCAAGTATATCCGTTTTGCCGAACTCCATAGTCGTTCAGGGTTATTTAAATGGCGCACCCCAATAGGATGAACATAAATTTTTGCTCCGTTGTTTGCAAATTTCCACGCAGCACCAGCGTGATCAAAATGAATATGCGTCAACAAGACATGTTTTATATTTTTCCAATCATATCCCTTTTCTCGGATTGCCTTTTGAAGATTTTTAAAAGTTGTTTCAGGTCCCGTTTCAATTAGAATTAACCCATCATTAGACTCGATTAAATAATTAGCAACGACATGCGGTTCTTCTAAAAATTTTATATCAAGTAAATGAATTTTAATATCATTCTTCATAATCATTTTTCTTTTCTTCAAATATACGAGCTAATTTTTACTTTTTTCAGATTACATCTACTAAATCTCTTAAATGTAAACAAAAGGTTACGATTTTGAAAAGAATACTTTTTCTAAAAACCAATCCTCTTTTATTTTATATATTTATCGCAAATATTTTAATTTATATAAAAGCAATGAGAAACTTTTTGTCAATAAGTATATTATTTACCTCCCTTTTTCTTACTAGTTGTGGAAACATTCAATTCGCTCAAGATGACACAATTAACAAGAATTCTTCTTTAAGAGAGTACACTATTCAATCTGTTATGTGGCAACAAAATGCAGCAGAATGGAGAGCTTTATGTTACCAAGCATTTAACATCGCTACATATAGATTGAATGATTATTTAGCAGACTCATTATTAAATGGGAAGAGATTGGCTATCATAACCGATGTTGACGAAACCATGTTAGACAATAGTCCTTACAATGCACAACTTATTATAGAAGATAAAGATTACACGCCAGAAACATGGTATGAATGGACAGAAAGAGCCGAAGCAATTCCAATACCTGGAGCTGTTGAATTTTTAAATTATGTAAAAAGTAAAGGCATTGAGGTGTTTTATGTAACTAACCGTGATTCAATTGAAAAAGAAGCGACCATCAAAAACATGATTAGCGTTGGTTTTCCTTATGCCGACCAAGAACATGTTCTTCCCAAAACTAATTTAAGTTCAAAAAACGAACGCTTTGCAATTGTTCAAGCAACACACGAAGTGTTATTATTTATGGGAGATAATTGTTCGGATTTTTCAAATGAATTTAGGGCAACATCTACAAATGAAAGAAATAATTTAGTTGAGAAATACAAAGATGAATTTGGAAAAAGGTTCATTGTTTTCCCTAATCCAATGTATGGCGATTGGGAAAGCAGAGGTATTTATCAAGGAAAACATGATATTCCTAACTCCAAAAAAGAAGAAATCCGCATAGAAAGTCTGAGAATATACAAATAAGATGTCCTTACTTACCTTCGAGTGCCTTCTGGGAATCCTACTTTATTAGGTTCTGCATTCAACAAAGACAAAGCAGTTTGTAAAATTCTGTTTCTTCTTCCTGTTGTATCTGTTGGCTCAACAGGATAGGAAATTACAGCCTCTAACCAAGCATAAACATTGACTCTAAAGTAAACTATTGGTTCATGCTCTTTTATATCTCTTTCGGGATATTGCTCTTTAAAATCTTGAATTGTTGCTTTTAATAGAGATTCTTCAACAAATTTCAAATCGCTTGTATATGAAATTTGAACTGCTGTTTCATCCCAAATAAATGGTACAAATTGTCCTGAGTAATTGATTACTTTTCCTGAAAGAATTAAGCTATTTGGAAAATAAATAATTCGACCACTGTTTCTATCATTTCCGATATAATCTCCTCGAACCTCTTTAATAATGGTATCGAGATAGCTAATTTCAATAACATCTCCCTTCTCATCCCCTATTTGCACCCTATCACCTACTTGATATGGCTTTCTAAAAATAATATATAGCCAAGCAATGAAGGATGTAATGGGCGACTGTAGAGCAAAACCCAAAATTAAGGAAATCACTCCAAGACCTGCTAATGCAGAATAAGGTTGCCTAAAAAGTGTTGATATAAGAATAATTAAAACAATACTAACAGTAACCAATCGAATTACCCTGCGCAAATTATATCGGTTTACATGAAGTGTATCTGCTTTGTCTATCCATCCCAATAAAATAGCGTTTAGTAATAAAACAATTGCTATCAACCCTACCGTAGATGCAATACTTTGAATTGTTGCACCATATTCCTTAAAAGGCGTATAAATATTAAAGTCATAAGATATATATATTCCAAAAGAGATAATAATAACGGCAATATACATGCCTGTTTTTGGTGTTCTATCCGTTGATGCCATAAAGATTCAATATTTATCTTTTACAAATTTATAAAAAGATAATGAGTTTTGTCAATCTTTATACTAAACATCATAGAATGAAATTTAAATTCAAAAGGAATGATTACTTTTATGCCCAAATTTCAAAAAGATTTAAAGATGAAAAAAACTGCGTTATCTTCGCTACACGAGGAATTAGGAGCTAAAATGGTAGATTTTGCTGGATTTTATATGCCTGTACAATATGCAGGATTAAAGCATGAACATGAAGTTGTAAGAACTGGAGTTGGAGTTTTTGATGTTTCTCACATGGGAAACATTTATGTGAGAGGCGAAAACGCAGAGAGACTACTACAAAAAGTTTGTAGCAATGATATAAGTAAGTTGGTGGTAGGAAAGGCACAATACAATTACCTTCCAAATAAAGAAGGTGGAATCGTGGATGATTTAATTGTTTATAAAATTGCTGAAAACGATTTTCTTTTGGTAGCAAACGCTTCAAACATTGAGAAAGATTGGAATTGGCTCGTTGCGAACAATAACGTTGGGGCTGATTTAGTAAATGAATCTGACCAATGGAGTATTTTTGCCATTCAAGGACCAAAAGCTGCGGAAGCTATGCAATCTTTAACCTCAGTTAATCTTTCAGATATGAAGTTTTACTCATTTGAATTAGGAGAATTTGCAGGCATAAATGCAATCATATCTGCAACAGGATACACAGGTAGCGGTGGATTTGAGGTTTACGTAAAGAATGAAGATGCCAAAGAAGTTTGGGATCGTGTATTTGAAGCAGGAAAATCATTCAACATCGAGCCAATAGGATTAGGTGCAAGAGATACGTTGAGATTAGAAATGGGATATTGCCTTTACGGAAATGATATAGACGACACCACGAATCCATTTGAAGCTGGTTTGGGATGGATTACGAAGTTCACCAAAGATTTTACGAATTCTGAAAACCTAAAGGCATCAAAAGAAGCAGGATTAAAAAATAAATTGGTAGGTTTTGAACTAATCGACCGAGGTGTGCCTCGCCATGGCTATCCAATTCAAGATAAAAACGGGAATGAAATCGGAAGAGTAACTTCTGGGACAATGTCTCCCTCTTTAGACAAAGCCATTGGAATGGGATATGTTTCAATTGATTATGCAACAGAAGGAACAGAAATTTTTATTGGAGTTAGAAATAAATCGTTAAAAGCACAGGTTGTAAAAACACCGTTTTATAAAGGTTAATACAAAATTACTGTGAATTAGAAGTCTCCCAGATTGATTTAAGTCAACCATTCCATTCTTTATAGAATTGGTCTAAGAAGTCTTTCATAAATGTAGTTCTTTCATTCGCAATTCTTCGGGCAGTTTGCGTATGCATTCTATCTTTTAAAAGAAGTAATTTTTCGTAAAAATGGTTGATTGTGTGTGAACGATTGTTTTTATATACATCCTTTGTTAGGTTGGCTATCGGTAAAACATTTGGGTCATAGATTGGATTTCCAACAGCACCACCATAGGCAAAAGTTCGAGCAATTCCTATTGCACCAATTGCATCTAGCCGATCAGCATCTTGCACAATTTTACCTTCTAATAAATCCAATTCTATCTTTTCAGCACTTCCTTTAAAGGAAACATTATCTATGATGTAAGATATTTTTTTACATATCTCATCATCCAGGCCTTCATTTTTTAATATATCGTAGGCTACTCTTCCACCCTTTTTATAATCTCCTCCATTAAATTTGTGATCAGAAATATCGTGCAATAAAGCAGCTAACTCAATGATTTCAGGATTTCCGCCTTCCGATTTCTGAATATCTAAGGCATTTCTTCTTACTCTGTCGATATGATACCAATCGTGTCCCGTTCCTTCATTTTCGAATTTGGTTCTCACAAAGTTTTCTATTGATTTGATTGCTTTTTTTAGTTCCATTTATCTTATTAATTTAAAACAATATTAGTAAATTTATCTTTCTAAAAATATAGAAAATGAATTTGAATATTAAAGTTTTGACTACAATTCTGGGTGGTTCTCTTGCTATTTTACTTATCTGGATATTCTTTTTAATGAATACCAACAGAAAATTATCATTTGAGGTAAAAGAATTGCAAGAAAACTTTGACGCACTCAATGGTTTTAATGAGATTCTATTATACGATTTGGATACAGCAAGAGATAGTTTACGACTACTTCAACAAAGACAGCTTTATCCAACAGAAGAAATAGATAACAATATCAATAAAAACTCAGGTGAATAATCTGATGTGGGCAAGTTAAAAAATATAAGGTTTTCAGTTCAGAGCTTTCCGGTGAAAACCCCATTATGCGAGGGGTATTTCATCGATTAGTAACAAAAAAAGGGCTACATTTCTGTAACCCTTTGATTTTTAACGCTCCCCTTGCTGGACTTGAACCAGCGACCCCCTGATTAACAGTCAGGTGCTCTAACCAACTGAGCTAAAGAGGAATTTTAATTTTCTATCGATTCGCTAATCGGTTTGCAATATTAATAAATTAATTTTAATCAGCATCATCTTTTCTAAAAAAAATATTGGTTTTTTAAAGTTATTTTAAAGCCATTCTAATAAGGGCATTTAATAATACATTCAAAGCGTTGGTTTTCAAACACTTTATAAACCTATCATCAGGTTAATGAAAATTAAAATCTTTTAATTAATATAATTCGCATTCAACAGTAGTTGTCATTGTTCTATATGACTCACCGCTCCCAAAGGAGTTTACACTTATCTTTTCAAATAATTTACATTTAGACTTTGCTTCATCCTCTTTATCAGTAATCGTGTTGTTAAACTGTGAAACATTCGTTTCTTGAGGATAAAAAACACCATACTGTGTATAAGCTGTGGTGAGCGTAGTAGATGTACAATTACATGCATAGTCTTTTTTACACGAAGTAAAAATAAACGTAAAGAATGCTAAAGTTATAAGAGTACGTTTCATATTATATGTTTTTTTAATTATAACATCAAATATAGCTTTAAATATTCAATATATGGGAAAACAACAACAAATATCTTCAAGTTGTAGAACTAAAGTATAACAATAAAGTATGTTCATCTACTATGTCTGGAGTTGTTTAGTGTTTTTCAGGAGATTTACATTTTTCTTCAGGTTTAGCACCGCACAATCCACATGCAGCACCTTCTTCTTGTAAAACAGGATTATTACTTGCACATGTTCCAGCAAACTCTCCTCCTTTTTTTGCCCAAATTTTAATTGCAATACCAGCAAACCCTAGGGCTAATAATATAATCGCAAATATGAATACTTCCATAGCTTGTTTTTTTAATAAAACAAAATTAGATTAATAATGTTTATATACCAAGTATTAAGGTGACTTTTTAATAGAAAAATTAGTCAGACTTTATCAACTCTCCAATTCCAATTTTATCTAACGAAATTGAAGTAGGATTTCCAGTATATAAGATATTACCTCTTCCCAGAATCTTTGCAACTAAATCAACACCATTTGCATTAATAATCATGTTTCCTATTGTATTAGAATGGACAACAAGTTTATTCGCAACTTTTAAATCACTTGTATTGCAGTATGAATGTGAGGCGCAACTTAAGAAGGCTTCCTGAGTTTTTCCTCTTATGGTATAATTCCCAAATCCATACGAATTATAAGCGCTCAAATAACTATTTGACACAATTAAATCGACATCCCCTACTCCTTCTCGCATGGCAACTCGCAATTCATTTGAAGCCAAGGTATCATTGCTCTTTAAGCTATTACTTCCTTTGTACTCAATATATGTAATTGAATCCACATATATTTTAGCTTCCATTCCTATTTTATCGTAGGAATGCAAAAAATCACATTTATTTCCATCAGTAACAATTAATTTTTTATCTCCAAACACTACATCTACCAAGGCAATGTAGTTTTCTCCTCCAATTAATTGAATTCGAGGATTTGAGCTAGGAATCAACGTATATTTAATGTTATCATTTAAAAATAAAGAATCAATGTCTTGGTTAAAAACATATTCTAATGTTGAAGAGCCTCCTACACTTTTAAAACAGGATTTTTTCTTTCCACAAGACAAACAAATGTATAATATACCTATAAAGACAATATATTTCATACTTTTTACCATCTATAAATTAATCCATATTCAAAATAATCTGCCTTAAACCAGTGAGATTTTATGGTAATATTTCCCCACAATTGATTCCAAATTCTAAACCTTCCTCCAAAACGTTTATAAAGATATCCAAGTGGATTCAATGGATTGTAAACATAAGCACCAACTCCTACGATGAATTCAAATTTATGAACAGGCAAAACATATGCTGCATACACACCCATTTGGATATTTTTTGATTCCTTAACAACAATTCCTAAGTCTCTGGATATACTTTGATTATATATCAAATCGAATCCACCTTCTAAAATAAATTTATTTCTAAATTTATAATGCAAATGATGGTTCATTGCTAAGACCAAATAATTTTTCCCACCAGCTGGATAAATTTGTTTAGAAGATACAATTAATTGAGAGTAAAAACGCCAAGGTTTCCAATCTTTATCAAACCTATCAATTACAGAATCATTTTTAAATTGGATATCGTCAAAATAACGCGTGTAATGAAGTCCTATCATTGGTAAATTCAGTCCTAAATTTGGCATTTTAAAAGCACCGTTTGACAAATGACTCGCCTGAATATTTAGTCCAATTGCGTTGCGTCCAAATTGCTTTTCTGCCCGAAGATTCAATGTAATTAGATAATTAATTCTTGATCCGATTGCATTATTTTTAGGATTAGAGATTATGTCATAATGTTTGGTAACAAATGCAACCCCCGCATTGAGTTGTGTTCCTAAGCTCCAGCCTTTTTTTCTAAAAAAAGGAAAATAAACCCCTCCTTCAAATCCAAATGATTCTCCCAAAATTTCTTTATTTCCCAATTCTAAATAATTAATCCCTAAATTAAATTCAGGGAAATTAAAATCGTGATGCCATTGATGCGAACCGTTTGTATGGAATACACCTCCCAACCTAAAATTATAAATGTGATCATACGGTAAGTGTGACATCACATTTCGATGAGCAATCAGGAATCCATAATTCATCTCAGCAGTCACTCCTTTTATTGTATTTTGCCCAAAAGCAGACATTGAACAATAAAGAATATTAAAGGCAAGAAAAAATATTTTAACAGTTTTCATCTAACAGAATAAAATTCCAATGGCAAATATCGGATTTTATTTTAAAACAGTATAATTCAATTGGAAACATTCTATAATCCTATTATTTTTGCATTAAATTAAATTATCATGGACGAAAGATTAGTAGCTTTTCAACGACTTTTAGATATAATGGACGATTTAAGGGAAAAATGCCCTTGGGATAGAAAGCAAACTATTTCATCATTGAGAACACATACAATAGAAGAAACGTATGAGTTAGTTGATGCAATCATTGCAAACGACATGGAAAGTTTAAAAGGAGAAATTGGTGATCTAATGCTGCACATGGTATTTTACAGTAAAATAGCGAGTGAAACTGGTGCATTTGATATTACGGATGTGTTGAATGGAATTTGTGAAAAGTTAATTACCCGACACCCGCATATTTATGGCGATGTTGAAGTAAAAGATGAGGAAGACGTTAAGCGCAATTGGGAAAAAATCAAACTCAAAGAAGGAAATAAATCGGTTCTTGGAGGCGTTCCAAGGTCACTTCCTGCAATGGTTAAGGCAATCCGCATTCAAGAAAAAGTGAAAGGTGTTGGATTTGATTGGGAAACGACAGAGCAAGTAATCGAAAAAGTAAACGAAGAATGGAGTGAACTCCAACAAGAAGTAAAGGAAAGATCGGATAAAATTGAGGATGAGTTTGGAGATGTTTTGTTCTCCTTGATTAATTATGCGCGTTTTATAAATATCGACCCAGAAACGGCATTAGAAAAGACTAATAAAAAGTTCATTAATAGATTCCAATATATGGAAAATACAATTCGTGAAAACAACCAATCTTTAAGTGAATTAAATTTAACAGAAATGGATAAATATTGGAAACAAGCAAAAGAATCAGAAAGGTAATATTTCCACAAACTAAATACAAACTACTTTTAACAAGTTAAATATTCAAAAAGATAGAAAATATATGTAACTATGCAAGTTTGTTAATCAAAATTAGAACACATTGAAGAAATTAGGCATATTATTTATTTTTATTCTTTCAATTTCATTTGTCCATGCTCAAAAGAGCAATACAGTTAGAGGTTTTATATACAATTCCGACAATGGCGAGGCTTCAAGTTTTGTCAAAGTGATGATAAAACACATGCAAAAAGATGAGGTTTTAGGAGCAATTACAAACGACGATGGTTTTTTTCAGTTTTCTCAAATTGAGGATGGAAGTTATTCACTTGAAGTGCGATCAATGGAACATGAACCAATTTATGATACAATACAAGTTGAAGGAGATAAAATTACGACCTTAAGATATGAGTTAGTAAAATCAGATGAAATAAAAGAATTAGATGAAATTGCCGTTTTTGGAGAAGACCAATCTAAAAGATCGAAAATTGATATATCTGTTAATAAATTAGATCAAGAAGCATTGGAACGCTTACCGAGTTATGGTGCTGAAAACGACATCATAGCTGCGTTCTCTGTAACACCAGGAGTTATTACTACTGGTGATCAAGGTGGACAACTTTATGTACGAGGAGGAACACCAATTCAAAATAAAATTTTGTTGGATGGAATGACAATTTATAATCCGTTTCACTCAATCGGTTTTTTCTCGGTTTTTGAAACAGAATTAATTAGGAGTGCAGACATTTACACAGGTGGATTTGGTGCTCAATACGGAGGAAGAATCTCGTCAATCATGGACATTACATACAAAGATGGAGATTTAAAGAAACACGGAGGAATGGTTTCTGCGTCTCCTTTCATTGGAAAAGTCGTGCTAGAAGGTCCTGTTTATAGAAACAAAGAAATACCAAGTGCAGGTGGTTCTTACATTTTCTCAGCAAAACATTCACTGTTAGACTATACGTCAAAAGAAATTTATCCCTATGCGAATGACGGTCAAGGACTACCTTTTTCTTTTACCGATATATATGGTAAATTTACGATAAAAAGTCCTCAAGGTAGTAAATTCTCTGTTTTTGGTTTTGCCAATTTGGACGCCGTAAACTATGAAAACATTGCTGATTTGAACTGGGAATCGTATGGAGGTGGAACAAACTTTACTTTGGTTCCTACTTCTACGGCTATGCTGATAAAAGGTCACTTAAATGGTTCGAGTTACGGAATTTCTTTTATTGAAAGTGAAGGTTCTAAACCGCGTCATTCTAACATTGGAGGGTTTGATTTGGGTTTTGATTTTACCTATTTCCTTAAAAATCAATCCGAATTAACCTATGGAATAAACATTGCTGGTTTCCAAACAGATTTCATAACTTATAACGAGTTAGATAGAGAAATAAGTGTTCAAAATTTTAACACCGAATTAAGTGCATACCTCAATTATCGATTGGTTTACAAACAATGGGTGATTAATCCAGGGCTTAGGGTTCAATGGTATCCTTCACATGCTTCATTTATTCCAGAACCGCGATTGGCAGTCAAATATAATGCAACTGAAGATTTTAGAGTGAATCTCTCAGGAGGATATTATTCGCAGAATTTCACTTCCGCAACTTCAGATAGGGATATTGTGAATTTATTTTATGGTTTTTTATCTGCTCCAGGAAATGTTCAAAGCAATTTCTCCAATTTTAATGGAAAAGATTCACAACCTAAAAATGGAATACAAACTGCATGGCACGGAATATTTGGGATAGAATATGATATTGTAAAAGCTTTAACCTTTAATGTAGAAACTTATTATAAATATTTCCCGAGATTAGCCAATATCAATCCAAACAAATTATATAACGATACCAAAGATTTTTCAGATAAACCTGACGTACTGAAAAAAGATTTTTTAATTGAGTCTGGATATTCTTATGGAGTAGATGTCCTCCTTGAATATAAAACAAAAAGTTTCTTTTTATGGACAGTTTATTCTTACGGAAATTCAACAAGGTGGGACGGATTTGAATTTTATGCGCCTGTCTTCGATAGAAAGCACAATGTTAATATTGTTGCTACTTATGCTTTTCTTAAAGATAATAGTTTAGAATTAAGTGTACGTTGGAATTTTGGCTCTGGACTTCCATTTACGCCAACTTCTGGATACTACCAAGGAGAGCCGTTCTCAGATGGAATTTCAACAGATTATACTACATCTAACCCAAGTGAATTAAGTATTTTATTAGGAGGATTAAACTCAAAAAGGTTGCCTACATACCATAGATTTGATGTTACTTTAAAGAAATTTTTCTCATTTAAGAAAAACATGAGATTAGAAGTTAGGGCTGGCGTAACAAACGTTTATAATAGAGATAATATCTTCTATGTAAATCGTGTGACGAATGATAAAATTTATCAATTACCTATTCTTCCAAGTATTGGGTTGAACTTTAAGTGGTAAAATGTAATCGCAGAATTAATAAAAGATAGGATATCCTTTTTGTTTACTTTTTATTTATCCGATTCTTTACAAATTCAATTTCGGTTTTTCCGTGAGGTAAAGTATTCCCATCTTCATCTAGGTTGACCATCACAATTTCATCGATTGTAATAATTGTTTTATGTGTCATCTTATTTCTTACTTCACACCTTAATGTGATAGAAGATTTTCCGAATTTTACTACATCAATTCCAATTTCAATAATATCTCCTTGTCGGGCAGGGTTTATGAAATTTATTTCACTCATAAACTTTGTTACTACGTTACGATTTTCTAATTGAATGATTGTATATAAAGCTGCTTCTTCATCAATCCATTCTAGTAATCGCCCGCCAAACAATGTTCCATTTGCATTTAGATCTTCTGGTCTAATCCATTTTCTTGTATGAAATCTCATGTTTACTTTCTTTATATAACAAAAAAGCCCCACTTTTGTGCGAGGCTTTAATTATCTTGATAGTTTTTTACCTAATCGATTACAATACTTCTAGTAATTGTTTGACCGTTATGCGTGATTTTCACAAAGTAAACACCACTATCGAAATTCGAAACATTAACAGAGGATCCATCCATTATTCTATCAAAATAAAGACTTCTTCCAGTTACGTCAACGATATTCATCGAAGCATTATCCACTTGATTCGGCAAAGTAATAGTCAATAAATCTTTAGCTGGATTTGGGTAAACCACCAGTCCATTCCAAATATTATTTTCAACAGCTGAAGTTCCTTCTGGGTCATTATAACTCAATACAATTCCAACATTTCCTTCTACTCCTGTAGTACCATCAGTCATAACTTCTGAGAATATTACGTTCAAATGAAGAAACAAAGGCAAATTGGAAACAGTGTGGTCATAATATTCATATTGGTCTCTGATAATTAGTACGTCCATATCAGGAGTTAATTCTAACACCATAGTATCTAACAAATGATACCTCAATACGTTTGTATATTCATCGGTTGATAATTTTAATGTACCTCTCCCATCAACAGTAGAAATACCTACGGCAGGCAAGCTCAATGTTGTAGGCATACCTAAATTCAAAGTAAGCTCTCCTTCTGCGTCAATATTAACAACATCTCCATAATTGAAGGGATAATCCATCATGGTTTCTGGTGTTGTATCAAAAAACTGTGCTGATACATATCCAACTCCCAATCCATCACCATTAAATACAAAACCTACTCCATCACGTCCGTCTGCTCTTTTCTTAAAATAAGAAGTAAAAAAGCCCTCAATATCAATTGCAAAATCTGCATGGTTAAACATTCCAGAATTAAGTGTATCGGCAGCATCCATAACAGAAATCATTCTCGTTGCAGTATCTCCATATCCAGTAATTTGGCTATAATCCCATTCCACGCCATCTCCTGTAATACTTGCGAAATTTGTTACAGTACTATCAACAACGTACATCATTTGATTATGTCCAATTTGGGGTTCATTCAAATCAGTAAATTGTGCTGAGGCATTTAAAGTGATAAAAACACCTCCAATAATCAGTAAATTTCTTTTCATATCATATATATTTTAAAGCAAAAGTATGACAATTAATTCCAAACAAAAAAATTATGACATAAAAAAACCTTTCATTAGGAAAGGTTTTTTATCATTTTGTCAATTAAAATCTTTATTTAATTACAACATTTTTTATAATCGAATTGTTACGTGTTGCAATTTTAACAAAGTAAGTTCCTCTGTTTAAATCTTCAACATTGATTGAGGTAATTGTTTGGTTTGCACTAATATTTTTGATTTCATTTCCTAATACATCAAAAATAATTAAAGTTGCTTCATCAATTTCTGCTGGTAATTTAACGTTTACAATATTTTGTGCAGGATTTGGATAAATATTGATTTGTTCCAACACATTTGTAGGAACAGACACCAATGACCCTGGATCCTCAAGACTCAATACCAAAAATTGATCTCCAAAGCCACCTAATGAAACTGAGACGTGTAAAAAGATTGGCAAATTAGAAATGTTATGATCATAATACTCAAACTGTTTTCGAACAAGGTTTATTTGACCTAAAGGAGATGTAATTTCAATATTTTCAGATATTTTATATCTTGTTACGTTTTGGTATTCATTTAAAGCCAAGCTAAGTGTTCCTTGACCATCTACTTCAGATGTATATGTTCCAGAGAAAGGCAATTCCATTGGCGTTCCAGCAAAATTTACATAAGCAGTTCCTGAAACATTTCCAGTTTCTAAATCTCCAAAATCAAATGGATATTCGTATAGTGTTTCACCTGGTAGATCAAAAACAGCATCAGTTTCACCAACTGTTGGGTCGATAAATGAAAAACCTTGTCCTATTTTTTGAGCTGTATTGTCAGTAATATACGTTTTTAAAAGGTTTTCTATTACAATCGCTTTTTCAGAACCAGTAAATCTACCATTAAGATCAACTAAATCAGCATCAACAACAGAGACACTTCTTGTTACAGCTCTTGAACCAAAAGTATGATAATCCCAATAAGCACCATTTCCTGTAATGTCCTCATAATTTGGGGACAAAGAATCAATTTCATGAAGTATTATCGATTCTCCAATCGCTGGAGAGTTGCTATATGTAAACTGAGAATAGCTTGTAAATCCAAAAAATACAGAAGCAACGACAAGTAAATGTTTTTTCATAATTATATGTTTTATTTTTTATATCATGTAAATATACAACTTAAAAATTATACTCCAAAAGAATATTAAAAAAAATAAACATATAGTTTTATTAATCAATCCTCAATTTAAAAGCTGCAATTTGTTTTTATTTTATTATTCGAACTACATTCAATAGCTTGTGCGAGCATTTAACAAAATTATTTCTAAAGAAACACTCGCATATTTAAAAGACCTTATTACTTTTGGTGTCTTAAATTTATAGCTATGCCAGGAATTTCATTAAAAGCAATTCGGATGCCCTCTTCTCCAATCAGAAAACTTAGTCCTTTCGCTGATGCAGCAGTAAGAGATGGCAAACATGTTATTCATCTTAATATTGGTCAGCCCGACATTGAAACGCCAAAAGTAGCAAGAGATGCTATTAAAAAAACCAATATTAGTGTTTTAAAGTATTCTCCCTCGCAAGGTGAATATGAATACCGATTGGGATTAACAGAATATTATGCAAAGCATGGGATTCAAGTTTTTTCAGATGAAATCATCGTTACAACTGGTGGTTCTGAAGCAATACTTTTTGCTTTTTCGGTATGTCTAAATCAAGGTGATGAAATTATTATCCCTGAACCTTTTTATGCGAATTACAATGGATTTGCCACTTCTGCAGGAATAAACATCGTTCCAGTAACTTCAACAATTGAAAATGGGTTTGCATTACCTCCTATTGAGGAATTTGAGGAGAAAATTACCGAGCGAACAAGGGCTATTTTAATTTGTAACCCAACCAATCCTACAGGATATTTATATTCTAAAGAAGAGCTGCAAAAACTAAAGAAAATTGTACTGAAGTATGATTTATATCTAATCGCAGATGAAGTGTATAGAGAGTTTTGCTACGACGGAAAGGAACCGTTTTCTGTAATGAAACTAAAAGAAATTAAAAAACATGTGGTTCTTATCGATTCTGTTTCAAAACGATATTCCATGTGCGGAGCGAGAATTGGTGCTTTAATTTCTAAAAACAAAAAAGTGATTGAAGCCGCAATGAAGTTTGCTCAAGTCCGACTTTCGCCTCCGACTTATGAGCAAATCGCAGCACAAGCCGCTTTAAAAACTCCTGACAAATACTTTGAAGATGTTATCAAGGAGTATTCAGAAAGAAGAGATTTATTAGTAAATGGATTGAATAAAATAAAAGGTGTTGTTTGCCCAAAACCAAAAGGTGCCTTCTATTGTATTGCTGAATTTCCTGTAGATGACACAGAACATTTTGCTCAATGGCTTTTGGAAGAATTTGATTATAAAGGCAATACAGTTATGATTGCTCCTTTAGCTGGATTTTATGCAACGCCTGGACTTGGAATGAAAGAAGCAAGATTGGCTTATGTATTGGACAAACAACAACTCCAATTAGCACTCACTTGTCTCGAAAAAGCTTTAGAGGAATATCCTTATCCAAGTTATTAAAAAATTCGCTTTTATAAAAGTTATGTATTCAAAAAAAGAGAAATCAGTTGATTTCTCTTTTTCAATTTAATATTACTAACAATTACTATTATTAACAACTAAATCTTTTATGTTTTAGATACAAAAATACGATAAAAAAATTAATACAATCATACAATTCACCATATAACAGATTAAAAATTAATACTTTAACTAAATTTAAGAAGTATCAATCACTTATTCAAGTGAAAATGTTTTTCGGCCATTTCTGCTACTTGTTCTCCAATTGCCAAAGATGCTGTTGCAGCTGGCGATGGGGCGTTCAAAACGTGGATAGAGTTATCTAGATACTCAATCCTAAAATCATCTCTTGTATCGCCATTTTGGTTTAACAAAAGCGCACGAACACCCGAGCGACCTGGTCTCAAATCTTCCATTGTTAAGGAAGGAATCAAACGTTGCAATGTTTTTAGAAATAGCTTTTTAGAAAAAGCACGTCTGTATTCATTAATTCCAAAGGACATATTATTGAAAAACAGTCTCCACGTTCCTTTGTATCCTAAAGCATCAACTGTATCTTTAAAACTAAAGTCTGTTTTCCCATACCCTTCTCTTTTAAAGGTAAAAACAGCATTCGGTCCACATTCAATCTCACCATCAGTCATTCTTGTAAAATGTACACCTAAAAATGGAAAGTCAGGATTTGGGACAGGATAAATTAAGTTTTTGACTTTATGCTTCCCTTCATTAGTCAACTCGTAGTAGTCACCTCTAAAACCAACAACTTGTTCTTTAAGTTTTACGCCATCTTTTCTCGCCATTCTATCTGCCTGAAGTCCAGCACAAAAAACCAAATATTTTGCTTTTACTTTGATTGTTTCTCCAATAATCAATGAATAATCTTCAAATTTTTCAATCGCCTCAACTTTTTTACCAAGACAGGTTTTGGAATTCGGATTAATTCCAACAGCATTTTCGATCATCTTCTCTGTTGCCATACGATAATCAATAATTCCAGTACACGGAACCCAAATTCCGCCAACACTTTCAACAAAAGGTTCTCGTTCTTTAACTTGCTCTGCTGTTATTTTTTCGATGCCTTCTATTTCATTTTGAAGTCCTGTTTCAAAAATTTTATCCAATCGAGTAAGCTCATCTTCTGTTGCTGCAACCACAACTTTTCCACAAACGTCGTGAGGTACATTATTTTCTTTAGCAAATTCAACCAATTCCCTGCGACCCTTAACGCAGTTAGTAGCTTTTAATGAACCTGGTTTATAATATAGTCCGGAATGGATAACACCTGAATTGTTGCCTGTCTGATGATTTGCCCACTGTTTTTCCTTTTCTATGATAATGATATCAAGACTCGGGTTCCTTTTTTGCAACTTATAAAAAGTTGCTGCTCCTACAATTCCGCCACCGATAATAGCAATATCATAAACATGTTCTTCCATGATTCAAAAATTTGTACAAATATAGGAATCTAATTAAAAATGAAATAAAATGAACTTTTTTAAATCTTAGTTCCTATCTAATAATTAGAATAAGTTTGCTACACATCAACTCATTGTACTTTAATAAAACACAAAGATTCAAGTAAACTTCTACTATTCTTTCCTATATTGATTTTTAATCATTTTTTTTTCAAAACACATAAATTTATCACTAAAATCATATAAAATTAAGTGCGAAAAATTTACGTTTTGATAAAAACATCTTAAGATTCAATTATTATTCTTATTTTCATCCACTTAAATCACAAGATATTCACTTATTTTATAAATTATGATTCAAAGAAAAGTAATTCAGAACAAAACTAAGTTTTTTACCCTGCTTTTTACTATCGGTTTCCTTTCGATGCAACTGCAGATAAACGCTCAAAAAGATGGAATAACGCCAGTTGATGTCTTAAATCTTCAAATGGTAAGTAGTCAAAAACTGTCAGACAATGGTAAAATTGTTGCTTACACGGTTACACAACCTATCGATCCATTTAAAGAAAACAAACCTGCTGGCAGTCATTTATACATTTATGACATAGAGAACAATCGCTCTATTCCATATTTAACATCAGCTTCAGCTCACGCTATTTCTTTTCGACCAAGAAAAAATAGCATTACATATTTAAGTAATTCGAAAGAACTAAAAAAGACAGTTCTTTACGAAATTTCTCTCTCTGGTGGTGCACCGGTTGTCCTATATGAGTTTGAACGCAACATAAGTAGCTATGCATGGCATCCAAGCGGTGACAAGATTGCATTCACCTCAATGGAAAAACCCGAAGAAACAAAAAGTAAACTTCCTTATCAAGCAACTGTGTTCGAGGAAAATAAACCAAATAGAAAAGGTTATATTGTAGATTTTAATAGCAATAATCCAACGGAGATTATGGTTGCAGGTTCAGTTTATATGTTAGAATGGTCAAAAGATGGAGACAAATTAGCAATAACTTCAGCACCTACATCAGAAGTTGATGATTTTTATATGGCACAAGAAGTAAAAGTTATTAATCCATCTAACGGAAATATTATTGCCGAAATTAACAATAAAGGGAAAATTGGACAAATAGCTTGGAGTCCAAAAGGCGATAAAATTGCGATAAAAGCTGGAGCAGATATTAACGATCCAACAGACGGAAGAATATTAATTGTTGATGCAACAGGGGGAATCCCAACGATTATCGATAGAGATTTTGAAGGTAAATATGAACAAATTGACTGGAAAGACGGAGGGATTTTCTTTTTGGCAAGTAAAGGCACTTCATCTATGTTGGGAAGTATCCAAGAGGACGGAAGTAAGAAAAATGTTATTTTTGAAAGTGATGTGCATGCACCAAGTAGCTTTAGTTTATCAGAAAAACAAATTTCTTTAATCGGAAGTACTCCAGAACACCCGACCGAATTATTTGTTGCTAAAAATTCAAAGAAAATTGATTTAAAACGAGTAACTTTTCACAATCAATGGCTAAAAGATAAATCATTTGGAAAACAAGAAGTTATCACTTACCCAGCAAGAGACGGGAAATTCGACATTCAAGGAATTTTAATGTACCCAACTAATTACGAAGAAGGAACAGCTGTACCTTTGATTACAGTCGTTCATGGTGGACCAGAATCACATTACAAAAATGGCTGGTTAACGAGTTATTCATCACCAGGACAAATGGCTACAGCAGAAGGCTATGCAGTTTTTTATCCAAATTACAGAGGAAGCACTGGTCGCGGAATTGAGTTTACTTACAGCAGTCAATCTGATTTATCAGGAAAGGAATTTGATGATATCGTCGATGGCGTGGATTACTTAATTGAAAAAGGAATCGTAGATAAAGACAGAGTTGGCGTTACAGGAGGTTCTTATGGTGGCTATGCTTCTGCATGGATGAGTACTTATTACTCTGATCGTTTTGCAGCAGCCGTAATGTTTGTTGGAATCAGTAATAACCTATCAAAATGGGGAACAAGCGACATCCCTAACGAGTTATTTTATGTGCATTCAAGGGAAAGACTTTGGACATCAGACGATATGTGGATGAATTATTTAAAAAGGAGTCCAATTTATCATGTTGACAAAGCAGAAACACCAATTTTAATTATGCATGGAGAAAAAGATACAAGGGTTCATCCCGCACAATCGTTGGAGCTTCACAGACACATTAAAGTTAGAAAACCTGAAGTTCCTGTAAGGTTGGTTTTATATCCAGGCGAAGGACACGGAAACAGAAATGCATCTGCCAGGTTGGATTATGCCTTACGTATGATGCAATGGTTTGACACTTATCTAAAAACAGGCAATAGAAAAGCAGAAATGCCAAGTTGGGACGTTCCAATGCCGAAATAAAAAAAGAATTTTTAAATATTATTTTAGAGAGAAAGAGTGTTTCATCCGAATCACTCTTTTTTTATAAAAAATAATTACTACAAATTACTAAATTTGTCAAATAAAATTACACGTTATGGACAAAACGAGTCAAACTTCAAATAAAGCCATTGAAATCTTTAAACGAATCCTACCAAGTCCTTTTACGATTGCTATTCTACTCAGTATCGTTACGATAATTATTGCGCAAATTTTAACAAAACCAGCAGACACTTCTCATACTTCCTATTTATTAAAGTTGATTACCTCATGGGAAGATGGTTTATGGGATAGTTCACCTGGAGGATTATACTTTGCTTTCCAAATGATGTTAATTCTCGTTTTAGGTCATGTTTTAGCCTTAACTCCTTTTATCAACCGACTCATTCAACAATTGATAAAATATTGTACAAATACTTCCAACAGCGTTATCATTATTTCACTTGGCGCAATGATTATCGGATTAATCAACTGGGGCATGGGATTAATTTTTGGAGCAATCTTAGCGAGAAAAGTTGGTGAAAAATTTGCCAAAGAAAATCGCCCCATTAATTACGGTTTGGTTGGAGCTGCCGCTTATGTAGCCATGATGGTTTGGCATGGCGGACTCTCTGGAAGTGCCACTACAAAATCTATGGAAGAAGGCTATATCCCCGAAATGATGAGAAATATAGGAAGCACAAGTACTTTTCCTGACAGCATTCCTTTCAACGAAACGATTGGCTCTTCATTAAATATAACTGTTACCATTGCCTGCTTAATTATTATCCCTTTATTTCTTTATTTTCTTTCAAAAAAGACAAAAAATACAGAAAAAGTCCCTCATTTTAAAGAACAATTTGAAGAAGATAAAGCTATCAAAACAATTAAAAGAAAAGGTGCCGAAAAACTAGATTATAGTCGTGCATTTGGCATTGGATTAGGTTCTTTATTTGTAATCTATGGCATTTATAAAGCCACTCAATACGAAGGAGAAAGTACTTTGGGATTTATCCAACTCAATTTTATTAACTTTATGTTTTTAGGCTTAGGATTGACATTGCATCAGACGATAACCAATTTTGGAAATGCACTTCAAAAAGCAATAGGTGATGTTTCAGGTATTTTGATTCAATTCCCATTCTATTTCGGAATTTTAGCCATTATGAATAGCAGCGGATTAATTAATCTCTTTTCAGATTCAATTACTTCTATCGCTTCAGCAGAATCTTTACCCATATACACTTTTATAAGCGCTTCCATTGTTAATTTCTTCGTACCAAGTGGAGGCGGACAATGGGCGGTTCAAGGTCCAATCATTTTAGAAACGGCACAACAACTCGGTTCCAACATTCCCAAAAACATTTTAGCAATGGCTTATGGCGACCAACTATCAAATATGCTACAACCTTTTTGGGCTTTACCACTTCTCGGGATAACAAAGCTAAAACCTCAACAATTGTTACCTTATACATTTTTATTGTGTATGGTTGGGCTTATAATTTTTATTGTAGCATTGGTGATTTTTTGATAAGTTTAAATTTTTAGCCACCATTTCTGCCTACACCCTTTAGTTTGTTTGCTCTTTTTGGTAGTCAATACGCTTTGCGTGTGCTTCACAAGGGTGCAACTTAAAGCGTTTTCCTGCAACAAAAAGAATTAAACAAAGCTATCGGTCTCCGTCAGGGTGGAAATTATGACAGACTTAGTGATATCAAAGGAACGAAGAGAATGTGGCGAAGTTTGCCATTGTCTTAATGAATAGCTAAAAAGTAATATTATCAAAATGTTTTCAAGCATGATGATCTGATGTTAACAATTTACAAGCAACATTAAAAGAACAAACCACGTAAACCCTTGATATTCAACTAACTATATCTTTATTAATGTTTTGTTACGATTTGATTATTAGAAACTTATCAACATTGAGCTATTTTAGGTTATTCTTCAATTTAAGAATATTATTTTTGTTGTTTATTAATTTTCAAATCATCAAAATATGTTAACTGTAACACCAAAGGATGTTTCTATACCAAAGTTCCATCATTATTTGACTTCTGGGGTTGGACCAAGACCAATTGCATTTGCATCTACCATTGATGAGTACGGAGTTCCAAACTTAGCACCTTTTAGCTTCTTTAATGTTTTTGGTGCAAATCCTCCTATATTGGTATTTTCACCAGCAAGAAGTGGAAAAACAACCCAAACAAAGGACAGTCATGAAAATGTAAAGAAAGTTCCAGAATGTGTAATTAACATTGTTACTTATGACATTTTAGAACAAATGAATTTATCTTCATCTCCTTTTCCGGCGGACGTAGATGAGTTTGTAAAAAGCGGTTTAACTCCTATTCCTTCTGAGGATATAAAACCTTTCCGAGTTAAAGAATCACCCATTCAAATGGAATGTAAAGTCTTGCAGGTTATTGAAACTGGAACAGGTGGTGCAGCAGGAAATCTTATTATCTGTGAGATTCTAAAAATTCATTTAGACGAAGAAATCTTAGATGAAAACCAAGATATTGACCCATTAAAATTAGACCTCATTGGTCGATTAGGAGGGGATTGGTTTTGCAGACCCAACAGTTCTTCAATGTTTACCATGCATCGTCATGCTAGGGAAGTTGTAATTGGATTTGATAATATTCCAAAAGACATTCGAGAAAGTTCGGTACTAACAGGCAATGATCTCGTAAAATTAGCAGGTGTAAAAGATTTGCCAAACGAAACCGATGTAAATGATTACAAATTATTGGAATTATCAGAGCTTTTTATATCTTTGGAGGATAAACCAACTGAATTAGAAATTGAACTCCATAAGTTAGCCCATAATCATTTAGAAAAGGACGAAATTGAGGCTGCTTGGAAAACATTATTAACATTTAACAATCAATAAAAATAAAAACAACAACATGTACACATTATCAGGTTTATTAAAATTAAAAAAAGACACAGAGCAAATAACTGATTCTTTTAAAAAAAGAGAATTTGTTGTCACTGACGCTTCAGGAAATTATCCACAAGACATACTTTTCCAATTAACACAAGACAGGGTTGACTTAATTGATGGTATCAACGAACAAGAGATTGTTACAGTGACTTTTAATATTAGAGGTCGTGAATGGACAAGTCCACAAGGAGAAGTAAAATACTTTAATTCATTAGATGCTTGGAGAGTTGAAAAGGCACAAGTCGGAGGTTCACCTACCCCAACTGAAGTAAAGCCTGCAACAACAGATGATGCAGAAACACTAATAGATGAAAGTGATGATGACCTACCATTTTAGATAAAATAAGTAATTATCATAATAAGTAATAAAAAAAGGTTGCTGGATAAAATTATCTTTTTAGGCAACCTCTTTTTATTTATATTATATCGCTTCTAAAGCATTCTTTAAATCAGAAATTAAATCGTCTGGGTCTTCAACACCAATTGATATACGCACCAAGTTATTTGTAATTCCAATTCGTTCTTTTTCATTTTTATCAACAGCACAATGAGTCATAGATGCAGGATGTTGTGCCAAACTTTCTGTACTTCCTAAACTTACGGCTAACTGAATCAAATTCAGATTATTTAAAAACTTAAATGCTTCCGACTCACCACCTTTAACATAGAGAGAAATCATTGCCCCAGGAGAAGTATATTGTCGTTTATACAATTCATAATCCTTATGATTTTCTTTAATTAATCCCAAATATTTAACATCTGCTACTTTAGGGTGATTGTTTAAGAAATTTGCAACTTTCTCGGCACTTAAAGCTTGTCTTTCCATTCTTATTTTTAATGTTTCAAGACTTCTAAGCATCATCCATGCTGTATGTGGACCAACCATATTTCCTAAAAAAGTACGTAAAACTTTTACACGACCGATAACATTTGTATTTCCTAAGACTGCACCAGCAATTAAATCACTATGTCCTCCGATATATTTTGTAGCAGAATAAACGGCTAAATCAGCTCCCATTTCTAAAGGTTTTGACCAGATTGGGCCCATGAATGTATTATCAACACAAACATAAGTTTTGTCGTCTCCATTTTTAAATTGTTTCGCAATTTCTACACACATCCTAATGTCTATAAGTGCATTTGTTGGATTGGCTGGTGTTTCGATATAAATCATACCCAATCGGTCTTTTTTTTCCGACTTTTTAACCATCTCAATGATTTCCTCTTTTGTATTTTCAGGATGAAAAAAAATCGCTTCGACACCAATCTTTGGTAAAAAATCATGAATAAAGTGGTCTGTCCCACCATAAATAGGAGAGCTATACAAAAGCAAATCTCCTGGCTTTAAAAACTCTAGCAAAACTGTACTAATGGCAGACATTCCGCTTTCAAACACGGCACTATCATCAGCTTTGTCCCACAATGACAATCTGTTTTCTAAAATTTCAAGATTTGGATTATTGATTCTACTGTAAATCAATCCCAACTCTTCATCAGCCCCTTTTTCTTTTAATCCATAAGCAATGGAAAAGAAGTTTTTCCCTTCTTCAGCGGTTTTAAATACAAAAGTAGATGTTTGAAACAAAGGTGTTTTTATTGCTCCCTCGGATAATTCGGGTTTATATCCGTATGTCATCATCAAACTTTCTGGCTTCATTTTTTTACTCATAATTACTGACTTTATTTTCCAATAAAGATAATAAATAATAGACAATTATCTATTCCATTCAAATAATTAGAAAAATATTCTTTATATTTAGTTTTACATAGATGATTTAATCTTTTTTAGGTTAAATTTGGATTCAAAAGAGAAATAAATTCTAAAATTGAATAGAAAATGCAGATAGACAAAGTGGATGAAAAAATCCTTAACGTATTAAAAAATAATGCTAAACTAAGTTTAAAAGAAATATCAGAGAAAGTTGAGTTGAGTAAAACTCCAGTTTATGAGCGAATCAAAAAATTAGAAAACTCTGGAATCATTGAGAAATACGTAGCCATTATTGACAACCGCAAATTAAATGATGGAATGTTTGTGTTTTGCTCGGTATCCTTAGATGTTCAGAAATTAAAGGAAATAAATCATTTCAAGGAGGAAATACGAAAACTTCCCGAGGTGCAAGAATGCTATTTAATGGGTGGTGCAAACGATTTTTTACTAAAAGTACTGGTTAAAAACCTAGAACATTATCATCAGTTTTCGTCGGGCAAACTTGCAGCTTTAGAAAACGTTAACCAAATAAAGAGTACATTTGTATTAGATGTTGTTAAGAAGTCTTGATTATTTTAAAACATTCACATGACCAGAATAAGTATGTACTTTATCAGTTAACATCTCCTTAAATTCTATTGTCCAAATATATGTTCCATCGATCACTCTCACTGCATTCCGTGTGTTAAAAGTTCCGTCCCATCCCACATCGACATCAAAAGATTCAAAAACCAATTCGCCCCATCGGTTAAAGATTTTTAATGAATACGTGTAAGGATTATATCCAGATGAAAATGTTGGTTTAAAAATCTCATTCACATGATCTGCGTCGGGGGTAAAAGTATTAGGTACATAAAATATCACCTCATCTAACATCCTAAATACTTTTGAAATTGAGTCCATACACCCTTCATTTGTATAGGCAAAAAGTGAAAACTCGTAAGAGCCTGGCGTTTGTGGAAGCTCAACTACTGGACTTGTCTGTCCACCTTGATAGAACCCTTGATAAGAAGAGGTCCACTGGTAATAATCAGCTTTTGATGAAGTATTAATGAGGTTCACTTCAGGATTCATGACTGTTATTGTGTCAGGTGTATAATAAAAATCAGCAACAGGATTGTGAAAAACTTCAATAAAATTGTTTTCGATGTGACTATCCGTGCAACCTTTGTCCGTCGTTACGATTAATTCCACATCATACCATAATGTTGAAGAAGAGTTGTTATAAAAACAATCTTCGATTGAAATTTGACTTCCACTCATTGAAGTACCATCTCCAAAATTCCATGTGTAATCTATAATATGAGAAGGTTGATTTACAGTTGAGGTAGAATGTATCAGTGGGCAAATTGGTGAACACCCTGAAATATCAGTTCCTGTAAAAGATACGATAGGTTTCGGATAAACGATGACAGGTTTAACAATACTTGAAATACAACCATGATTCGATTCTACCATTAATTCAACATCATAAACGCCATCGGCACCGTAAGTATGCGTAGGATTAGGAAGTGAACTGGAATTTCCATCCGCAAAGTTCCACGTCCAATTTTCTATAAAACTTGCAGCTATACCAGTACCTATGTTAATTGTTGATTGATTATTAAACTCTGTAAAAAAGTCTAAACACACTTCATTGGCAGAGAAATCAACCACAGGCAATGGATAAATTTCAATTTGTTGTGTAATGGTGTCTTTACAACCATGATTTGTAGTAACAATTAATCGGATATCATATAGACCTTCATCATTAAATGAAGGGATTGGATTTTGCTGGCTTGAAGTTTGATAACCATCTCCGAAATCCCATTCGTATTGGTTAATATTAGCATTATTTTCTGAAGAAACTGAAGAAGTATTTTGGATTGGAACATCAGCCTTTACACATCCATTTTCAATTATAAAATCGGCAATTGGTAAAGGATCAATCAAAATCTCAACTGTTCCTGTTTGCGGTTGAATACAAGAAGAACCATTTGCACCTTCTACAGAAACTAGCTGGAACAGATAAACCCCAGGAGTTAAGTTTGAAATAGGAAGTATAACCGTGCTTTCATTCGGCAACGATGAAATAGTTTGGTTTGCTCCACCATCAATCGTGTACGTGAACGTATATGGAGCTTCTCCCCCAACTCCTGTAAAAATAACTTCTGGTAAATCTACACCGTAACAACCTTCTGGAGTTCCTCCAATTGTAGCATTTGGAGCATAATTAACTGTGACTTCAACTTCATTAATTTCTTCACAGATTTCGTAAAATGAAATATCGTCAAGTGCAAAATCATTTCCATTTACAACACCCGATTCTTCTGAAATACAAATATTTGCAATTGTATTGGCACCAGAATTCCAAACCACATAAAATTCTTCCCAATTACATGAACCTGCTTGTGTAGCTTGGGGCTGACCAACTTGCATTCCATTAATGTAAAAACCGAGCGTTGAGGGTGTTTCTCCATTCAAATTTGCCATCCATGTTGTAAAGGCGTAATCAGTATTAGGCTGAACATTAATCGTTTGACACCATACATTTGCACCTATAGGAATAGCATTTGTTCCAGATGCTGCGTCAACAATCAACATATTTCCGAGTCCATTTGTATGATCTGTACAACCTACCCACCAACCATTAAGAATGGAGGTTGCAACAGAATAAAAACCTTGGCCACCCAATGTTCCAATCGCTGGAACACTATAATAATCAGAAGAAAAACCAACATCTCCACTTTCAAAATCACCGTTAATAACCAGATTATCTCCAGACAGAAATTTTGTATGAACCAAATATGTTGTTGTTATTGTTGGTGTTGCAATAGGATTAAGAACATCACTATCGTCTAAAGTAGCATGTGGTTCCCAAAAAATTTCAAATGCATCAGGTGCATCTACAAATAAGTTTGCTACTTCTCCTTCACAAATCTCAACATCAGGAGAAATATCAACACCAAATCCATCAACATTTAGGTGTATTGTATCACTCACTGGGAAAAAACAGTCATCCAAGTAAGAAACAATATAAGTTGTATTTGAAGTAGGAGATGCATTAGGTATCATAGTGTTTGGGTCATCTAGCCCTGTAGTTGGTGTCCAAGTGTAATCTGTTCCATCTAGAATATGAGGAACCAAAATGGAAGATCCGTTTCCACATGTTTTTACTTCCTTTGCTAATCCCATAACATTTTGACTAATACATACACGGTGAGAATTGTTAAGTCCACCAGTACTTGCTGTTAAGCCCCAATACACCATCGGGTCACCTCCAAAGATTTCGTTAATGATATCGCCAGAATAAGACAATCTTTCTTGGCAATCGAAATAAACTGTAATTTCTTGGATTGTTGCATTCCATTTTACACGAACATTATGATTGTTTCCATCCTTAACATTTGCTTGAAGAGGGTTAGCTTGAACAGGTCCTGCGAAGTTAGATGGACTTGCATGGTTTGTATTCCCGTCTCTTGATATGGCAATATGATCCGCTATTAGGTCAGAAGAAGTAACATTGTGATAAGTGTCAAACTCAATTCCCAATGAAGGAATGATACCCTGATACCCCATTCCTCCTCCCGTTCCGCCAAGGAAATATGGACCTGCAGTTTGAAAAACAAATGCCATACCATCTGCTCCGTCAACATTACTACCAAAATTCAGTTCAAAACGGATATCAAAATCATCATTCAAGTTAATTTGTTGATTATACCAAATACATCCTGATTGGGCATTGACTGCTTGTGTTAGTTCGTAACAATCTCCTCCTAATGAGGACGAATGGCCACTAAATTAAAGTTTTGTGCAAAAAACGAACCATTTATTAGTACAATTAAATATACAAGTTTTCTTATAATAGTAAGTTATATTTTGCCTGTTAGTGTATGAAACTCCCTGAGGGAGTAATTATAAATAATTTTAAAATTGTCTCAGCAAGTTATCTCAACAAATTAACGTGGCCAACATAAGTATGATGTTTGTCACTCATTGTTTCTTTAAACGTAATTTTCCAGATGTAGGTTCCTTCTTTTACAATTCTTGAGCTATTAACACCGTATGTTCCATTCCAACCAACTTGGGTATCATGTGATTCAAATATGAGTTCTCCCCAACGATTAAAGATAAGCAATGTATATCCTCTTTCCAAATCTATACCATGTGTAAAAATTGGTAAGAAAACTTCGTTATAATCATCATTATCGGGAGTAAAGGTATTTGGCACGTAAAAAATAACATTGTCTAGCACTTCCACAACGTGTCTCATGGTATCTGTACAACCATAATTAGTGTAAGCAATTAATTGCGCCTCGTATCTATTTGGTTCGCTTGGAAAAGTAATTTCACCTGGCTCAAAAATAGATGACTGTCCGTAAAAATCTATGTCCCATTCATAGTAATCTGCGTACATAGAGTGATTGTAGAAACCAATAACTGGGTCAGTAACATCCGTTTCATCTGGATCCATATAGAAATTAGCTACTGGATTGTGATAAACCGAAATAAAATTAGTTTCAGTATGCTCGGCAGTACAACCGTGATTAGTTGTTATGTGTAAAGTAACATCATAAGTTATATCATCACTTGTAGTTGTTTGGTAACAATCAGTAAAAGATGGGCTAGCACCTTGATAAGTCAGTCCATTACTCAATATCCATTCGTAATTAACAATTTGTCCAGGACTATTTACAACAGACGTAGAGGTAACCGTAGGACAAACAGGAGAACATCCCTCTAAATCAATACCAGTAAAACTAGCTTCAGGAAGTGGAAATACCCAAACAGGAATTATCGTACTTGTCGAACAGTTATTATCCGTTGTTACAGTTAGTTCAACATCGTATAAACCATCTTGCGGATAATTATAGGATGGATTTTGTGCATTTGAAATATCACCATTATCAAAATCCCATTCCCAACTGATTATATTATTGTTTGTATTTGCATTGCTAACTGTACTTAAATCTGTAAATTCGGTAACCTCACCAAAACATACTTCTGTTGGTGTAAAATTAGGCACAGGATTAGGGAATACTTTTGTTGGTTTTATCTTTGAATCTACACATCCATTATTTGTTTTAACTGTTAAAGTTACTTGATAAACATTCTCATTCACATAGGTATGTGTTGGCGTTGGACTACCGCTAGAAACTCCATTCCCAAAATCCCAAGTCCAAGTAACAATAGCGTCTCCATTGGTTGGATTCACTGTCGATAAATCTGTAAACACAGAAGTCGTATTTAAACAAACATCATCGACTATAAAATCTGCAACAGGGTTTGGGAAAACAGTAACAGGAATAACCTCAGTTATTATACAGCCGTTATCTGTTGTTATTGTTAATTCAACGTTATAAATCCCTTCTGTTAGGTATGTGTGTTGAGGATTTTGAACATTTGATGTAACACCATCACCAAAATCCCAATCCCATCCAATTATTTGATTTTGTGTATTTGAATTATTCAAGGTAGTTTCATCTGTAAACTGTGTAGGTATTCCCAAACACACCTCTGTTGGTAAGAAACTAACAACTGGATTTGGATAAACTAATACATCGTTTGTAATGGAAGCCGTACAGCCTCTATCTGTTGTAACAGTCAGCTCTGCCGCATAAACTCCTTCATTAGGGTACGTATTTGTAGGTGTTTGCCCTGTAGCTGAGTTTCCATCACCAAAAGCCCACGACCAGTTTACAATTTGGTTTGTTGTATATTGATTACTTACCGTAGATTGATCCGTAAATTCATTTTGAGTTCCTTCACATTCTGAGGTTGAAACAAACTGAGGAACAGGATTTGGATAAACTTCTACAGGAATAGTTACAACATCTGTACAACCACTTGTCGTTCCTATTGTTAAAGTAACATCATAAATTCCTTCATTCATATAAGTATGGGTTGGGTTTTGACCAGTTCCCGTATTTCCATCTCCAAAATCCCACGTCCAAGAGTTAATTACATCTCCATAATTCAAATCAATAGTTGATTGGTCTTGGAAAGAAGTAACTGTACCCTGACAAACTGCATCAGCTGTAAAGTCGGCTGTTGGAAAAGGAAAGATTGTTATATTTTGTGTAACAACGTCCTGACAATTCGTTTGAGAACCTAATGTTAATTCCACAGTATAATTTCCTGGAGTTGTATAAGTATGGCTTGGGTTAGCATCAGAAGAGGTGTTCCCATCTCCAAAATCCCAAGAATAAGATGTTATAGGACCTGCGTTTGCATCTGAGGTAGAACCTTGGCTACTAAAGTCTATTGCGAGTCCTTGACAGACCTGTGTTGGCTCAGCATCTAAAACTGCAATAACTTCTCCAATATTTTCAGTTACATCAATATCTAACGTATATCCACAAATAGCTCCAGAAACGGGGATAACTTGTACTTGATATGTACCTGGTAAATTCACATCTACCGTCTGTTGGTCACTTGGTCCAACAATTCCAGGTCCACTCCATAGATAACTTGAAGCTCCTTGAGGTGCTGAAAGTGTTTGAACAGGTTCTGGGCAAGTCAAAACAGAATTATCTACAGTTGGTAAGGCTGAACATTCAGCATCAATATAAGCGTATCCATAATGCCCACTTTGTGCACAATCTGAAGTAATAAACTCAACCGTTGCAACTTGCCCCATATATGGCGACATATTGATACTTACGGTTGTCCAATTTTTATATCGTACTGGAGTTCCGAATATTCCACCTGGATTATATGTTTCATATCCAGCTGCACCTGCTGCAGCTGCTTGATAATAGTACCCACAACTTTCATCAAGTCCATCAATGGTCATACGAATTTCAAGAAAAGGCTGTTCAGCAGGGGAGTGACCTTGATCCTGAAGAACAACAGCATAATGGTAATAGAATAGTTCTGTTTGTGGTGTTACAAGAAATGTATAAGTTGCTTTGGCAGCTCTCCATCCTGTTCCCTCATCACCCAAACGCAACGAATATGCACCTCCGCCCGGATAAACCCTTGGAACATTATTACCTGTATTCGGATCCATTCCTGCACCTGGTCCCATAATTGCGTGTTGACCAGTTGTAGAATTTAAACCTCCATCATTAATTCCAAGGGCCAAATTTGCAGGTCCGCCATTATTTGCCCAATACAATTCCCAGTCTCCAAAGTCCGCAGATTCAAAGTCTGCATTCACACAATCTGTTGATCGTGTAAAATTACTTCCATCACCATTTGAATGGTCATCCTCTGATTGTGGTATATATATAAAATCCAATTGCGACGCTCTTTCTCTTATAAGATTATGTTCATGTTCTGCATCAAATGGTGAATATAACCTATATGAAGTATTTAATTGTCCTGTTGTTTTTAAATCGTTAATAATGTTTTGAAAATTTTCTTGTAGAAGGTCTTTATCCAGTTCCCCTGCTTCAGAATATTGATCAAACAATAGAGAAAACTCACACTGAGATTCATTTCTTATTAATTCATTGACAGGATAAGTTTCATAAAAGGAACGAATAAACTCCCATTTCTCACTGTTTTCGGTTCCATGATTTTGTGCAACTAACACGCCTGAGGAAAGGGATAAAATTATACTTAAAAATAATATGTAATGTTTCTTTTCCATAAGTGAAAAATTAAAATAAGGCTTCATCTCTTTTTTAAAAATAATACAAATTTAATCAAGAAATGAAAAGATATGCTCTTTTCTTTAACAATCTAATAATTATATAAATATGACGCTGAAACTTTTCCTCGGTTGCCAATTTTATTTATTTTTTTTAAAAATAGTTTTAAAACTAAATTTCATGAATTCAATGGAGTTGATAAATCTGTTTAAGTATCTAATGTTACAATACAAATGCGATTATAAACATTTCTTTGCAGACAAGTGTTTAAGTTGTTAGATTCATAATAAAAGTAAAATTTAAAATAATATGAAAAACATAATTAAATGGGACGAATACCTACAATTATTCGAAAATATTTTAAACAACCCCTCTCCAAATCCACCTTATGATAATCCAGATTATTTTAATTATTTAAAGTTAAATCATAATCGACAAAACAGATGGCTCAAAAAAGGAGAATTGAATCCTCAATTAGTCGATATAATCAAAGGCATCAAAGAAAAGCAATCTTGGTATCTTATTACAGAACCTTGGTGTGGAGATGCTGCGCATAGCGTTCCATTTATCTATTTATTGAGTCAAATCAATCCAAACATTGAATTAAAAATTGTTTTACGAGATACAGAACCATTTATGATTGAAAACTATCTTACAAATGGTGGTAAATCTATTCCAAAACTGGTGATTCGGGACGAAAATGAAAAAGATTTACATGTTTGGGGACCACGACCTGATGAATGTCAAACATTATATCAAAATCTTACCAAAAATGAAGAAGATTTTGAAACAATCAAAATAGCACTGCAAAAATGGTATAACGAAGACAAAGGTGTAAGTATCCAAGAAGAGTTTATTAATATGTTTAGTTAAAAAACTGACATTTATTCGTTGTTTTTCGCAATTTTCTTTTGATTTATTGCCAAATTGACAGTGGAAAGCGTATGGCATAGTGATTGAGGTATGGATTTCGGACTTAAATTTTTATGCAATGAAGAAAGGACATATAAGTGTAGAAACACAGGATATTTTCCCCATTATTAAGAAATTTTTATACTCGGATCACGAGATTTTTTTACGTGAACTCGTTTCCAACGCTGTTGATGCATCACAAAAAATAAAGTTTTTAGCTAAAAACGGCGAATATAAAGGAGAGTTAGGTGAATTGAGGGTTGAAGTCATTTTAGATAAAAATAAAAAAACTTTAACCATTCGTGATTATGGGATTGGGATGACTGAAGAAGAAGTTGATAAATATATAAATCAAATCGCTTTTTCTGGTGCAGAAGAGTTTGTTCAAAAATATAAAGATTCAGAAAATAAAGAATCAATAATCGGTCACTTTGGTCTTGGATTCTACTCTGCTTTTATGGTTGCAGACAAAGTTGAAATCATAACATTGGGTAGCACAAAAAATGCAAAACCTGTAAAATGGACAAGTGACGGGACAACGGAATATACAATTGAAGAGACAACCAGAGAAAATCGAGGAACGGATATTATCCTTCATATTTCAAAAGAATCCAAAGAGTTTTTAGAAGATGCAAGAATTCGAGGCATTCTTAACAAATATGCTAAGTTCCTTCCGATTCCTGTTATTTTTGGTACACGAACTGAATGGCAAGATGATCCAAGTGGAGAGAAAGATGAGCAAGGAAACATCAAAAAAATATCAAAAGAAGTTCCAAATCAGATTAATAACACAGAACCTGCATGGACAAAATCTCCTGTAGATTTGAAAGATGAAGATTATAGAGATTTTTATAGAGATCTGTATCCATCGACTTTTGAAGACCCACTTTTTCATATCCATTTGAACGTTGATTATCCATTTAATCTCACAGGAATCTTATATTTCCCAAAAATCAACGAAAAAGTTGAAGTTCAACGAAATAAAATTAATTTATACAGCAATCAGGTATTTATAACTGACAATGTAGAAGAAATTGTTCCTGAGTTTTTAACCCTTCTACATGGCGTGATTGATTCTCCTGATATTCCATTAAACGTTTCTCGTTCTTATTTACAAAGTGACAGCAATGTTAAGAAAATCAGTGCTCACATCACAAAAAAGGTTTCTGATAAACTAAAAAAGATGTTTAAAGACAATAGAAAGGATTTTGAAGATAAATGGAAAGATCTTCAGATTTTTTCTGAATATGGAATGTTATCCGATGATAAATTTGCTAATAAAGCCAAAGATTTCCATTTGATAAAAACTACAAATGGAAAATATTTTACTACTGATGAATTTTTAAATGAAGTAAAAGATTCGCAAACAGATAAGGATGGAAAGACAATATTCCTATACACCAACAATAAGGATGAACAATTTAGTTTTGTCAAATCTGCAGAAGATAAAGGGTATAAAGTTTTAGAGTTAAGCGGACCGTTAGCTTCGCACTGGATTCAAAAAATGGAAATGACTTTAGAAAACGTAAGTTTTGCAAGAGTAGATGCTGATACGCTTGAAAATCTTATTCAGAAAGATGAAGTAATTCCTTCAAAACTATCTGAAGAAGACCAAGCTAAACTAAAACCAGTTCTTGAAGATATTATCGATAAAGATAAATTCAAAATCCAATTTGAAAGCATGTCTGAAAAAGACGCACCGATTGTTATTACTCAACCAGAATTTATTAGGCGAATGCAAGAACAACAATCTTTAGGCGGTACTGGTTTTTATGGTGCTTTCCCTGAAACATATAATTTGATTATCAATAGCAATCACCCGAAAATATCTGAAGTTTTATCGGCTGATGACGAACAAAAAGTAATAAAAGCAAAGCAACTCATAGATTTAGCAAGGTTATCTCAAGGACTTTTAAAAGGAGAGGAATTGACTGACTTTGTGAATAGAAATATAGAGTTGGTATAAAAAAACTTAATTTCGAGAGTGGAAATATAATTTCACTCTTGAAATTTTATTAACATTGAGCAAAAAATGGGTCTGAAGAACAACTTCCCCACATAATATATGAGAGGATTTAACAAGTGGATTGGATTAGGATTAGGACTTTTATTCACTGATGGAAGTTTTTTTGGCGGTTTGATGGGTTTTTTATTTGGTGCGTTTATTGATAATTTCGCTAGAGCCTCACAATACATAAATAATAATCAACAAGGAGGAAGACAATTTCGTTCTTCACATGATATTTTCAACTTCTATCAACAACAAACTCAACGATATGATTTTCAGACAATGTTACTCGCGCTATCTGCAGTAATCATGAAAGCCGACAACCGTGTTATGAAGTCTGAATTAAACTACGTAAAAGCCTTCTTTACACAACAATTTGGAAATAGTTTTACCAATCAGCACCTCCAACGTTTAAAAACATTTCTTGACCAACCTAATACAATTCCACTTCAACAAATTTGTAACGATGTTCGCATGAGAACAACTCCTGAGGTTCGCGTTCAACTTTTACACTTTTTATTTGGTGTTGCTAAGGTTGACGGAACAGTTTCTCCTGCTGAAACGCATACATTACAAAAAATTGCTCAGATGATGGGCATTCCAAATATGGACTTTACAAGTGTGAGTAGCATGTTCCAAAAAGACACAGACAGTGATTATAAAATCCTTGGAGTTACAAAAGATGCTACAAACGAAGAAATAAAGAAAGCCTATCGAAAAATGGCATTACGCTATCATCCTGATAAAGTAGCGCAAATGGGCGAAGAATATCAAAAAGGCGCAAAAGAGAAGTTCCAAAACATAAATGAGGCTTATGAAAATATAAAGAAAGCGAGAAAGTTTAATTAATTTACCACAACGTTAATTGTCTCCCGATACCTTCTTCATTGGTTTCAAACCCGCTTATAGAAATTCCTAACAAACGTAAAGGTGCTCCCAATTCTATGGTTTCAAAAAGGAGTTCTTCTAGTTGGGCTCTGACTTTCAATTTATCAGTGATATAATTTTCATCTGTAAATGAGCGTGTAAGCGTTTCAAAATCTTGATTTCTCACTTTTAACGTTACAGATTTTCCACTTTTTTGGTGTGATTGATATCGTTTCCACCAAGCCTCAAAAATTTGTGTAAATCGTTCGATAATTACAATTTCATCTACAATGTCATTGGGAAAAGTTGATTCTACACCGACACTTTTTCGCTTTCTTTCAGATTTTACTTCTCGATAATCAATTCCACGAGCGATATTGTATAGAAATCCGCCCATTTTCCCAAATAACTGATACAGTTCAATTTTAGAAAATCTCAATAAATCAGCACCTTTAAAAATATCATTATCTTTCATTCTTTCGGCGGTTACTTTACCCACGCCAAAGAATTTTTCGATGGGTAATTCTTTAATAAATTCTGGACCTTGTTCGGGTAAAATCACAAATAATCCATCAGGTTTATCTTGGTCTGAGGCGATTTTTGCCAAAAATTTATTGTAGGAAATTCCAGCTGAAGCAATGAGATTGAGCTCTTCTTGTATATCTTTCTTTATTTGCTTTGCAAGCAAAGTTGCCGAAGGAAGGTGGAAATCAGAATATGTTACATCCAAAAAGGCTTCATCTAAAGAAAGTGGTTCAATAATAGGCGTGTAACGACGGAAAATCTCATGAATTTTTGCTGATACTTGCTGATATTTTTCAAAGTTTGGCTGAACAAATACCAAACGCGGATATATTCGTAACGCAAGGTGTGCTGGCATCGCAGAATGAATACCATATTTTCTAGCTTCATAACTTGCTGTTGCCACAACGCCTCTCCCACCCGTTCCTCCAACGGCAATTGGTACACCTCTTAATTCAGGATTGTCTCGCTGCTCTATAGATGCATAAAAAGCATCCATATCAATGTGAATTATTTTCCGAAATTCCTTACTCATTTTGCTCTTCTGGATCTATAATCCGCTTTATGTCTTCTTCTGTTTTATCAAGTTTTTTGCGACAAAAATCAACGAGCAATTTGGCCTCTGTCACTGTTTTAGATAAATCATCAATTTTTACTTCTTTCGCTTCTAATTTTTCAACAATTTTTTTTAATCTTTGAAGCGCTTCTTCGTATGTAGTTTCTTTAGTTATTTCCATCTGTGTTTTCTTCTTTTGCAATAATTTTACTTGTAATTATATAACGAGAAGACAAGGTTTTCATTTCATCTCCTACTTTTATATCAACATCTTTAACGTCTTGGTTATTAATTGTAGATATCGTATAACCTGACAACAAAATCTTTAAAGGATTCAACAAAGCCAGCAACTCTGCTTGCGTATTTATCACTACCCTTTCCTTCTCAACAAATTGTAAACTTAAAAGTTGGGTTTTATCTACCAAATTTTTCAAATTTAGTTCTTTTTCTAAATAGATATTTTGAGAGGTTGAAATTTGAATCTGATTCATTATATAATCCAATTCATTGTTGTTTTGCTGAACCAATTTGTTCAATTCAAAAGAAACGGAATGACTTAAATTATAGAGAAAATCTTTACCTGTAAACAACAAATTTTTACTATTTGTAAGCACCTCAAATTCAATATCTCGGAATTTTGATCTCCAAGAATGAATCAACTGAATGGCAAAATGCGATAAATAATTGTTGTAATGTGAAAATTCTGTTCTACTCTCTCCTACCAATTGTTGTGCTTTATGAATGGTTCTATCGTGTAAATCTCTCATTATTTCTTTAAAAGATTGAATCCCATATTGAATATGTTGACCTACAGCTGTTGGTGTAATAAAATACTGACGGGCAACCAAATCTGCAACAACTTCATCAGTTTCGTGGCCAATTCCAGTTAACACAGGTAAATGTGAATGACAAATAGCTTCTGCAATTAGATAATCATCAAACAAAGCTAAATCAATCTTACTTCCGCCACCACGTAAAATCACAATTACTTCGGCATCAAATAAGTTGGCTTCATGAATCGCATTTACAATTTCAGAAACAGCTTCTTGACCTTGAACGCGAACAGGAAATTCTTTTATTTTAAAATTGTTGAAATCATAGTTGTTAAACAATTCATTCAAGAAATCTCGATAGCCAGAAGTATTGGGTGAACCAATCAAGGCTATTCTTTTGATTATCAGTGGTAGATGAACTTTCTTTTGATTATCAAAAATACCAACTGTTTTGAGCTTCTTTATAACTTCTTGTCGCTTCCGTTCAATTTCTCCATAGGAATAATTTGGGTCAATATCTTGAATTCGCAATGAAAGACCGTAAATCTTATGATACTCGATTTTTACACTCATTAAGATATTATTTCCATCTTGAAGAATGCTCACTAATTCTCTTACACCAATTCTTTCAGCAATTGACTGGAAGGTTGTTGACCAAATTGTCGCACGACTTTTAGCGGTAACTTTACCATCCACGCTATCCACCAATTCAATATACCAATGTCCATTTTTTTGATTGGTTTTAGATATCTCAGCAGTAATCCAAAAATTACTCTGAGAGAATTTTTCCCAGAATAAATTTTCTAACGAACGATTCAGTTTGGTTAGTGTAAATATGTTTCGATTTTCAGACATTACTGATAAAAGTACAAAAAGAATTTATGTCGTCAAAATCAAAAAAAAAATAATCTTAGAACTTTCGTACTTTCACCATTAAGGTGCTTGAAATTCCGGTTTATTAATAAAAGTGCTATCTGTCAATGTTTTTAAAAACGCCAATAATTGGTCTTTTTGTTCTTGAGTGAAATTCGCACCACCTTGGTTAACACGCCAAGCAATATTTGGATCTAAATTTGGTGTATTGTTAATGCCAGTACTATAAAATTCAATTACTTCCTCCAAAGTTTCAAATCGTCCATCATGCATATATGGTCCTGTAAAAATCAAATTTCGCAAGGTTGGAACTTTAAATTTACCATTATCACTTGGGTTTCCTGTGATTGCTCCAAGTCCTAAATCTGTATAAACAGGATCTAAACCAATGTCGTAAAAGTTATTATCTGTCCACAATGGATTTCCTGGTCCTCCATGACAATGAAAGCAATCGCCCACCTCTGATAAAAAGAGGTCTAACCCTGCTAACTCATCAGCATTCAGCGTTCCTTGTCCTGCCAAATATTTGTCCATTCGAGAATTATCTGAAATTAGTGTTCTTTCAAATTGCGCAAGCGCTTTTACAACGTACGTAGAATCAATTGTCACAATGCCAAAAGCTTTATAAAACAACTCTGGATAATCAGTCGTTTGTGATAATTTGTTCACTACTTCGACCCAAGAAAGTGAATGCATTTCATCTGGATTCGTTACGGGTTGATATGCTTGGTTTTCAAGTGCAGGATAAGTTGCTCGACCATCAAAAAACAACCTTGTAGCCCAGCCAGAATTAATAATTGCAGGTGAATTTCTCGTTGTGGAAGAACCAGCAACTGTTGTTAAAGCATTTGGACTGTCACTAAACGCTTTTTGTGGATTGTGACAAGAGGCGCAAGACATGTTATTGCTTCCAGAAAGAATATTGTCGTAAAACAACTTTCTTCCCAAAGCCACGCCTTCTTCTGTCATTGGGTTATCGGTTGGAATCTGCATGGGCGACAAACGCTCGAGGAATAAGTAAGAGTATGGAATATAAAAATTTGTCGGATTATACGGTTCTGTCGGCACATACGGGTTATTAACTCCGCCCCCAGGGTTTGGGTTATTTGTATCTACTGGTGTAATTTTACCCTTTTTACAAGAGGGCAACGTTACAAAAATTATTACAATTAAGAAAAAAACTTTGATAATTCTGTTGCCCGTTGTTTTCATAGTGTTCTATTTTTTATTAGTTACTTATTACATCGCCAACCTTAAATACACCAACCTCCCCATTTGCTTGGAATTGGATTTGTGCATCATAATTCCCCATTATCATGGCTCCAAATTGATTAAAATCAATGGTATTTGGGTTTGTAAACCATTCGTCTATATTCATTTCAATATCGATAGAAACATCAGTATCTCCTTGTGCTACGACGAAATTTTTAATCAGTTCAAGACGAACATCATTATTGATAACTTCACTTGTACTCGGATTAACGGTTGGACCTAAATGTGTTAAGTAGGCCGCAGGATCTCCAGAATTATCAATAAAATTACCTTCCAATTGCATAAAATGGTAACCACCGCCCATGGCATCTGGCCAATTCCAAGAAATTTGATTCAATTCAGGATAAGCAAAAGAAATGTTTTTATCAGGAATCAGACCGAATACGATATCAATAGATTCATAATTTCCAGAAGTGATTTTTTCAGAAGGCGTAAAACTAATTGTACCAGCGTCGTCCATATCAATATAATGATAACCATCAATAGTATGTGAGGTACCATCAGTCTTATTCAAAGTAATATCTGAGATTAAATACCTTAATTTGGTCACTCCAAATTCATTTCCAAAGGCGTTTTGAAAAATTATCCCTTGATTCATAAAGTCTGATGATTGATTAACAGTGGCTTTAAAATTAAAGGTTACTGCCTTACCTACATCAGTCGTATTATTATCTGGTTTGGGTTCATCTTTCTTACACGAAAAAGTAGTTGTAACAAAAAGAAACATTATTATTACGAATTTTAAAGTACCTATTGGTTTCATAGTTTTTAATTTATAAAGTTTATATAAACTTAGTGATTTTTATTAAAAAAAACAACCACTTATTTTAGTATCTTATTAATAAATCCATACAGAACAAATATAAAAACTAAATTGGATAAAAAAGACCAATTTAATTTTATTTCATGTTTCTCAAGACATTTATATTTAATCCAATTATAAATTAAGGTATATATTGGGAGAGAAATGCACCCTATATAATTGGTTTATAGGCACATCATGTTAAAACAAAAAACGTCAACGATAAATTAACCGAAGACGTTTTTTAAAGTACAATCTATTTAAACGTTCTTGAAGCGTGTAATCAAGATTACAATTCACATTCCCATTTTTTATCAGCTGGAAGATTATTGTATCTGACTTTACATTTTTCAACCATTTGTTCTGCTGTTCTTCTATCAGCAAACCCTTTGGTTTCAACTCTTTTGCCTTCTAAATTTTTATATGTTTTAAAGAATTCTTCAATTTCCTTTTTTAGGTGATCGTTCACATCGTTGATATCTTCAAAATTATTAAATTGTGGATCATCAACAGGAACACAAACGATTTTATCATCATTATCTCCACCATCAACCATGTACATTACACCGATTGCTTTAAGTTCAATCAAGACACCTGGAATTAATGGTTCTGCTGTTAAAACCAAAACATCTAATGGATCGCCATCTTCTGCTAAAGTATTCGGTATAAATCCGTATTCCGTTGGATATTGCAAACTGGAATACAATAAACGATCAAATCGAATTTTTTTATACTTAAAATCGTATTCATATTTTACCCTACTCTTTGAAGGAATTTCAATAAAAGCGTCGAATGTTGACATAGTTTCTTTAGTTTTTGTATTTAACTCGGCAAAGATAATCTAATAATATTTTTAACACAATTATTTAGATTTTTTTCGTGGATTCTACTCATTATTTTTTGAAAAAAGTTGTTTTTCACGCAAAATACTTCGTATTCTTATTCCTTACTCTTGTTCATCACCATATTTTGATGGCGAATTGATTCCTGATGAATGGCGTCTAGAATCTCCCGCATAAACTCTTGTGACAGACCCAATTTATCTGCTTGCACAAGTCGTTGATTAATTATTTCCATCCAGTGTTCAGTTTGCAAGATTGTAATTCCTTTTTCTCTTTTATAATCGCCTACTTCTTCAGCCAATTCCATTCGATTTTTTAATAAGAAGAATATCTGATCATCAATCTCTGAAATTTTATTTCTTTGAAGTTCCATATACATTAGACCTTCTTCTTTAATCATTGATTTTCGAAGAACTAAACGGTTTAATAAATCCGCCAATCCTTTTGGCGTTATTTGCTGTTCTTTATCTGACCATGCCTCGTTTGGGTTTGAATGTGTTTCAATCATCAATCCTGAAAAATTCAAATCCATAGATTTTTGTGCAACAGGAAACAACCTTTCTCTTTTACCAGAAATATGGCTTGGATCGCAAATAATTGGAATCTGAGGCATTTTTTCCATCAAAGCAATCGGAATTTCCCAATTGGGTTCATTTCTATATTTCGGGTGATTATATACTGAAAAACCTCTGTGAATTGCTGTTAAATCTTCAAATCCTGCATTTTGGAATCTTTCAAAAGCCCCAATCCACAAATTCAAATCAGGATTAATCGGATTTTTAATCATTATCGGAATATCAACACCTATGAGTGAATCTGCTACCTCTTGTACAGCAAAAGGATTCACAGTAGTTCTTGCGCCAATCCACAACACATCTACACCTGCTTTGAGTGCCAATTCTACATGATGCGAATTAGCAACTTCCGTTGCTACGGGGACACCTATGCTTTTCCCTGCTTCCACAAGCCAAGACAACCCAATTTTACCTACACCTTCAAATGAATCTGGTCGAGTTCGTGGTTTCCAAACTCCTGCTCTCAGTAAAGAAATTTTAAAATTCTCATGAATTTCTTTTGCAACTGTCATCATTTGACTCTGACTTTCAACGCTACATGGCCCTGCAATTACAAAAGGACGTGAATGTTGCCATATTCTTTCTTGTAGATTCATTCTTTGTTTATTCAAAATCGATTAATACCATTTTGCCCTCTTAAATTCACCATCCTCAATAAACAATGTGTCATACTGATTATCAGAGAGAAATTTCGCCCTAAAATAACCCGTAATGAATTTTTCATTTGTATCTAATTCTGAAAAAACGGCGGATCCCTCAACCAAAGTTGAATATGGTAAGTTTTTATAAAAGGCATTAGAACCAAGTACTTCCCCTTCTCTTCCACCCAATATATCTTCTTCTCCAAAATTGATGACAACTTGTATGCTATCGTTGCTAAAAAATAAATTGTATGTTTGGTTCTTTGTGACTCCAAAAGTTTCGAAATGCACTTCTTTATTATTGATTTTTGCAAACAAAAAAGATGGTATTAGCGTCGGAACAAAGTTACATGGCGGACAAACCCCTCCACAATCCATTTCTTCCTCATATTTTGGGTCAAAGATTCCATCGCTACAAGATTGTTTCTCTTTCTTACAAGACATAAGAAAGAAAAAGGACAAAAATAAGAGAACAAACTGTCTATTCATTAGATTCAGAATCTACTTTAGTATATTTGCAAATCAATTTAAAATCAAAAGTACTGAAAATACCAACAACATACAAAACATTAAAAGGAATGTCTGAAGGAATTTACAAAGAGAAAGGTTCTAAGTTTATCGGAATTGCTGTTCCTTGTGGAGATGAAGAAGATGTTAAGAACTTCTTAAACGAATGGAGAAACACGCATCATCAGGCACGGCATTTGTGTTATGCATATCGTTTTGGGATTCAGAAATATGTTTTTCGAGTAAACGATGACGGAGAGCCAAGTAATAGTGCAGGAGCTCCTATTTTAGGTCAGATTCAATCTTTTGATTTAACAAACGTTTTAATTGGCGTTATTCGATATTATGGAGGCGTAAAGTTGGGAGTTGGTGGACTCATAAATGCTTATCGGACAGCGGCTAAAGAAGCTATCGAAAACGGAAAAATTGTTACTGAAGTAGTAAAAAATTACTTTGAGCTTCGGTTTGATTATATCGACATGCCTCACATCATGGAAATTGTAAAAAGTAGTGATGCCATTATCAAAGAACAAACTTTTGAGGCTTCTTGCTTTTTAAAAGTTGCCATAAAAATCAATAAAAGTGATGAGTTATTAAATAAACTTGAATCATATAAAACATTGAATATAAAAAAAACAGGAACATTTTAGCTTGGATAATCTTTAATGTTGCATTCATATTAAATGGTAAACTCCCGCAGATAGTCCAAATATGTGCTAAAAAAATCAGCCCAGTAAACATAATATCACCGTATAATTAGTGAAAACACTATTGCCTCAAAACATAAAATTAATTAGCGTGGCTTTGATTGAAACGGTTTAATAGTTTTTTGTACTTTTGTCGTCAACTAACATTTATACAATGAAAAATTATATTCTTCCAGTTCTAAGTTTTGTTACTTTATTGAGCTTATATGCTTGTGCTCCTGTTTATCAATGTGGCGAGGCAAAGCCAGACCGACCGTTATCAGGTAGTAATCGACTAATTGCTGTGGTTGAAGAACGTGACGCACTGTGTGATGAACTGGAAATTAAGAGTAAAGAAACTAACTATTTCTTACAACAAAATCAAATTCTTCATTCAAAAAATGACAGTTTAATATCATTAAATAATTCAATAAATAGGGAAAAAGACAGTTTAATTACAGAATTTAAAACATTGAAAACTGAACATAACGCTTTACAGGAAAAGCACTTAGATTTAAGTACACAGTATTCTTCAGCAATTACAGAAAAATTAAATCAAGGTCACTTATACGACGAACGCATCAAGGAAAAAGAACGTCGTATGGCAATCCAACAAGCTGAATTAGATAGTAAAATGGCTCTTCTAAAAGAAAGAGAAAAGCAAATTCAATCTTTAGAATCTGAAATTGCAAAACAAGACTCTTTAGCCAAAAGGTTGAATCAATTATTGAAAGAAGCATTACTAGGATTTGAAAGTGATGATTTACAAACAGAAATAAAAGACGGAAAAGTTTACATTTTAATGTCTGAAAACCTCATGTTTGCATCTGGTAAAGCAGAAGTTCAAGCAAAGGGGAAAGATGCTTTGGCGAAATTAGCTTCTGTTTTAAAGAAAAATAAAGAGTTTCAAATTTTAGTTGAAGGACACACAGACAACGTTCCAATCAGTACAAGTAGATACAAAGATAATTGGGATTTAAGTGTGGACAGAGCAACAGAAATTGTCCGAATTTTGCAAGAAGAATATCAAGTAGATCCGCTACGACTAACAGCTTCTGGTCGTGGTGAATTTCTCCCGAGAGAAAACAACAATACTGCATCTGGAAGAGCAAAAAATAGAAGAACAGAAATTATTTTATCACCGAATTTAGGTGGAATAATGGAGTTGATCAAAGAATAAAAATAAATTAAAAAATCTCTTTAATGATTTCCTCTGAATCAAAAGGTTTTGGATAGCTTTTTAGTTTTTTCACCTTATTATCAATTGCAATTATCCGATTACAAAATTCAAAACACAAAGATAAATCGTGTGAAGAGAGCAAAACAATTTTCCTTTGATTTTCTGTAATGTTTTGTAGAATAGATAATACTTTCCTACGATTTTTATAATCAAGAAAAGCAGTTGGTTCATCAAGAATAACAACATCCGTTTCTTGTGCCAACGCCTTCCCTATCATCGCAATTTGTCGTTCTCCATCACTCAAATTTAAAGTATTTTTATGCGCCAACTCTTCCAAACCTAACTGTTCGATGATTGATTGAATAATTTCCTTATCGTTATCACTGAGTCGATTTAAGAAATTGGTATGTGGCGCTCTTCCCGTTGCAATTAAATCGTAAGTTGTGAGGTGATTTACGCCTAAAATTTTAGAAGGAACAAAACCAAATTTCTTTACTTTTTCTTTTTTAGAAAGGTCATTCAAATTTTTTCCGTTTAAAATCATCTCACCAGACAATGGCGAATGAAGCCCTAAAATGGTATTAAAAAAAGTTGTTTTACCAGAGCCGTTTGGTCCAATAAGTGCCGCGAAATTTCCTTGTTGAAATTGGATATCAGAAGTTTTAAGGAGCAAGCGTTTGTTCTTTCCATTTTTAAAACCGATATGTAAATTTTCAAACTTAAGCATCAGAATTTCCGTAAGATTATCCAAACTACCACAGGCGAACCAATTAGTGCTGTCAGTGCATTCAGCGGTAAATTTACAACAGGTGCAAGCAATTGCATAGCAATATCACAAAGTACAATTAGAATTGCACCACTAAAAATACTCCCAACAATTAAATGATAATGATTGGATGTTTTATATACCAATTTCACCAAATTAGGAACCACCAAACCAACAAAAGCAATTGGTCCACAAAAAGCCGTTATCACACCTGTCAAAATTGCTGTGATAAAAATAATTAACAAGCGCACCAACTTAATATTTACACCCAATAGAGATGCATTTTTTTCCCCAAGAAGCAATAAATTCAGTGGTTTTACAAGTAAAAACGTCAATCCAACACCTATCAAAACAATGAAAGACAAACCACCAAGTTGTTCAAATTCAACATTTTGAAGGGAACCAAAACTCCATAACATAAATTTCTTTAAATTATTAGGGTCGGAATAAGATTGTACCACATTTACCAAGGCTCCAGCAAAGCTCCCAAACATAATTCCTACGAGGAGCAATGAAATTTTATTTTTGACATAAATTGAGCTAAATAAGATAAATAACCCCGCACCAAATGCACCTACCATAGCAGAAGTAACAATACCAAAATCAGATCCAAATATAGAGAATGTGGACATTGTACTAATTGCCACCAACAAAGACGCACCTGAATTTATTCCCAAAACATAAGGACCAGCCAAAGGATTTTGAAATAATGTCTGCATCAGAAGTCCTGAAATTGACAGAGCCACGCCAGCCAAAACTGCCGTTATAACTCGTGGAAAACGAAAAATCCTTGCAGTCATCTCAGCTGAAGAAGTTGTGTCAACACTTAGAACTCCTTTAAAAACATCTTTAATTGATATGGAAAAACTACCTAAAGTTAGGTCTATAACAACCAAGACCACTAACAACAGTAGCAATATCAACGAACTGAGATAATAATTTTTAGTTGTTGTTTCCATAAAGTGCAAATGTAAATGTTTTCTTAGACTTGGAGCTATAATCAAAATTAATAAGGAAATATAAATTTTAATTTCTTTCCTAACTATTCAATTTTAGAATAGTAGCTCAATTTTGAGTCTTCAAATAACTCTTCATGAAAAATTTTGCCGAAATCCTCCAATACTTTATCTGGTTCAATCAATGATTTTTCCCAAAAACAATTAACATTTTGTATGTATGAAAACATCTGACCAGTTTTGTAGGAATTGAGCATTTCAAACTTTGCATTCAAATCTAAGACCTCCATTTTATCTTGTGCATTCATATTAATCCAAAAGTCAACGTTTAAATTTTGAGTAATTATTTCCTCCAGTGTTAAACTTAAACTACCTGTACCTTCGGTATGAGCATAAACATAATTTACATTGGCATCTGCTAATAACTTCGCCATGTAACTGTCACCTGCTGGAGCATTAAAAATATCTCCAATAGGAGTTCCTACGAGAACAGAAGAGCGGTTTTCCACTCCACTTAATTGTTGAACCAACCTTAAATAATTATCCTTGATTTTGCTATAAATTTCATTTGCTTCATTAATTTTATTAAATAGTATTCCATAGACCTTAATCCATTCTGCACGCCCCAGCGGATGTTGTTCTTGCCATTCGTAAATTAAAAATGTCTTCAACTTTGTATGTTCTAATTTTTTTAAAATCGGGTCGTTCATATCGAATCCTGAGTAAAAAATAATATCGGGATTTGCTTTTACAAAATTTTCAGCATTTGCTGTATAACCAAACTCGCCCAATTCTGTTACGGTTCCAACTTTAAAAGGTTGACAGAGATATTGAATACTAGAAACTGCAATGATTTTATCTTCTAATCCAAGTTCACGAAGCATTCCAATATGTGTCGTTGAAGTTGTAGCAACACGATTAATCTCAGATGAAAAAGATGCATGATTTTGAGTTGAATCCTTCCCAATTACATAGCTTTTAACATTTTCTTTTGTATCTAAATCTATAATATCAATTTGAACACCTTCTTTCAGATAAATGATTCTAAAAGTTTCTGCGTAATCATTTTTTAACGTGTCTCGTTTTTCAATGTCATCCGTTTTTACTCCAACATTTCCTTGTTGAACGCAAGCTACAGAAACAAACATTAACAAAGTTCCGATACTGGATTTGACCCAATTTTTCATAATTTAAAATCAGTTTTACGCGCTTAAATTAAAAATTAAATCTAAATCTTCAGGCTTAAATAGAAAAATAGGTTAACTTTGTTTTTCGTTTTAGATGTATGTGAAATCATACGTAGGAATCTTGTGAGAATCAAGAACTGTATCTGCAGCTGTAATCTTCAAATTCCTTGTGCAAAAACCACTGTCAGGCCAGCTTTGGAAGGCGGGAAGGGTGCAAGGCAAGAAGTAAGTCAGAAGACTGATCTAAAACAAAGTTAAGGAGACTTCAGATTAAAGTCGGACTTATCAAAGTGCTGAGTGCATTGATATTTCTTACCAACGGGATTTCCCAAAAGCTGATGTCTTCATTTTGTTTAATTTTTTAAAATTTTCTAAAATGAAGAAATTTTATTTTTTAGCAGGTGCGCTTTTCACTGCTCTAACAATACAAGCGCAAATTATCGTAGATTTTGAAGAATTAAATCTACAAGAAGAGACTTCCTACAATGGCTCAGATGGAGAAGGCGGGTTCACATCCAACAATGTTTTCTTTAAAACAAACTACAATACAGAATGGAGTTTTATGGAAAGTGGATTTGCCTATTCTAACCAAACAGATACACAAACACCTGGTTTTACTAATGAATTTAGTGTAATTACAGGAAGTGGTGCAGAAAATTCTGAGAATTTTGCTGTGAATTACAGCGGTGGTTACTTTGAATTTGCACAAGAAGTTTCTCTTCAAAATGTGCAAATCACAAATACAACTTATTCTTTCCTTTCTATGCGTGATGGCGACGCAATAGGCAAAGTATTCGGAAGTTCTACAAACGCAAGTGGCGATGACGACGGAACAGAAGGAAAAGATTACTTTTTTATCACATTTTCTGGTTTTGACGCCGACAGTAATGCCGTTTCTTCGCTTGATTTTTACTTAGCTGATTTTCGCTCAAACGATGCAAGTGAACATTATATTTTGGACGAATGGACAAACGTAGATTTAAGTGCTTTTACAGGTGTGAAATACGTAACTTTTTCATATACTTCTTCTGATGTTGGAGGTTATGGAATCAATACGCCAACTTATTTTGCATTGGATAACCTTGTTTATTCTGATGATGTTTCTTCAATTGCGAAAAATGATGCTGAAAAGGTTTCTGTTTTTCCAAATCCAGCTAACAATGTTTTAAATATCCAAGGAATAACTGGCGATTTCGTACTTTATTCAATTACTGGTGAACAAGTAATGGAATTTGAAGTAAATCAAGCCAAAACAATTGATGTTTCAATGCTAAATTCAGGTATTTACTTGTTAAAAGGAGAAAATGTGACAAGAAAAGTTGTCGTCCAGTAATTCTCTTTTAAAATTTACAAAAAATGAAATTAAAAGGAATAAAAGGTTCATTTTTCAAAGAAATTTTGATTTTGAGTGGACTTTTTATTCCTTTTTTTGCGTTTTCACAGAATGATACAATCAAAGAGATAGAAGAAATTAAAGTGATTAGATTTCACAAAAGCATTGAAGAACATTCAACATTGAATAAAAAACAAATTCTTCAATTAGCTCCAGCTGATATTGGCGAATTGCTTCAATACATGAACGGTGTAACTGTAAAAAATTATGGCGGAATTGGAGGAATGAAAACCTTATCGAATCGTGGGTTGGGAGGTGAACATAGCCAATTAATCATTGACGGTCAACCCATTAACGATGTACAAAACGGACAAATTAATTTTGCCACAATTCAATCCAATAACGTCGAACAAATTAGTGTCGATTTACGTAGTAAAACACAATCTGAATTACTTCCTGTTTCTGCACTTGTAAAAGGAAGCAATGTTTTGATTCGAACTTATGAACAAGAATTTCCCACCCAACCCATTTCAATTCGCAGCAATTTTACATTAGGAAGTTTTGGACAAAAAGAAGCGTTTGTTGCAGGAAAAATAGGTGATCAATCCAAATTTATCAGCATTTCTGGTGGAATCGGAACGTATAAAGGCGATTATCCTTATCGTTTGCCTTTTGGCGATACAGAAACGACTTATATTCGGAAGAATAATGCGTTAGATAATTATCAAATTTCGCTTGGAGCTGGCTGGAAATGGAAATCAAAACGAAATCATGTTCATACGATAAAAATCAATGGAAACACGCATCAAATCGACCAACAATTGTCTGGTGCTGTCGTTCTTTACAACGATTTTAACAAAGAAACTTTAAAAACTTGGAATACACACGGAGGAATCCAATATCACGCATTATTAGGAAATTTTAGGTTATCCACATTCGGAACATTTACACATCGTTATTTGAACTATCACGACCCGAATTTTTTGAATTTTGATGGATTTATCACAAACAAATACGCTTTAAACAGTGTAATTGGTGGATTTCATCTTGAATATAAATGGAAAAATTTGAGTTTACATTTCGGCAATGATTTCAGCTTTGATGTTTTAGAAAATAACCGAAATTTAGGAAATCCCGAACGTCAATCCAACATTTCCATGCTAAAAGCGCAATTTGATTGGAAATATTTTTCTGTTGAAGCAAGTGTTTTTTCTCAAGTTTTTATTGATGAAAATCAAGACTTTAGGAATAATTACAACCAATTTCATCCGCAGCTTTCCATTTCAACATCGGATAAATTATTCAAAAATTGGCAACTATTTGCTTGGTACAAACCATCTTCAAGAGCTGCATCTTTTAATGAACTTTACTTTTCTCAAATCGGAAATAAGAATTTGAAACCCGAAGAATCTTATCAATTCGATATCGGGACTCGATTTGCAAAGAAAATGAATCAGTTCGACCTACAAATTCAAATCAACGGTTTTAAAAACTTGGTAAAAAACAAGATTTTAGCACTTCCTACAAAAAATATGTTTATTTGGTCGATTCAAAACCTTGGAAAAGTCGATATTTACGGAGCAGACTTGAATGTAATTGGAAAGTGGAATATTCAGCAAAATTGGGGAATTGATTTTCAACTTGGAGCCAATTATCAAAAAGCAATGGATATTTCAGAAAAAAAATCGCCAACATATCGTCATCAAATCGCTTACACACCAGAATTTACAGGAAATTTCATGCTCAGCGGAAGATACAAAACGATTGGTTTGCATGTTGCTTTTCTTTTTATTGGCGAGCGATACAGTTTAAATGAAAACATTCCTTCAAATCAACTTGCTTCTTATTTTACAATGGATATTTCTGCAAGTTACAACCTCATTCTCAAAGAAAAACATACAATAAAACTACATGCAGGCATCAAAAACGCAACCAACGAATCGTACAGTTTTATACGTTATTACGTGATGCCCAGAATTAATTATTTTATAAAATTAGGATATGAATTTTAAAAAGAAATATACGATAATATTGTGTCTTTTGTGTTTTACATCGCTGATGTTTTCATGCAAAAAAGACGTTGTTGAAAATCCTATTCCAAATCAATTTTCTGACGGATTATTGGTTTTAAATGAAGGATTATTTCATCAAAACAATAGCACTTTGGATTGGATTGACTTAAAAACAGAAGAAGTTTCTTCTAATATTTTTGAAAGCATCAACCAACGATTGCTTGGCGACACAGGAAATGATTTGTTGCTTTACGGAGGAAAAATTTACATCGCCGCAACGACTTCGAGTACAGTTGAGATTTTAAACCGAAACGACTTAAAAAGTATCAAGCAAATTTCGTTTAATTACAACAACCAAGCGCAAGAACCACGCTATTTTGCAAAGCATAAAAACAAAGTTTTTGTAACCAGTTTTGACGGTTATGTTTCAGCCATTGATACAACAACGCTAAATGTTACAAAACGCATTAAGGTTGGTCGAAATCCTGATGGAATTTGCATTTCAGGAAACTCAATTTTCGTTGCCAACTCTGGCGGTTTAGATTTTGGAAACATGGATTCAACTGTCATGCAAATCGACCTAAACACGTTGGAAGTTGTTGATACTTTTGTTGTTGGGGAAAATCCGGGAAGAATGATTGCCGATGATTATGGAAATGCTTACGTAGTAAAACAAGGTGATTACATCAATAATCCATCTGAATTGGTAAAAATAAACACGCAAACCAAAGAAATTGTGAATCTTCAAATTCCTGCAACATCCATTGCAAAAGACGGAGATAAATTATACATTTCGCATTATGATTTTAACACTGGGAATTCCATTGTTTCCATTTACAATAGCGCATCTCAAAGTCTTGAAAACCCGAATTTCATCAACAGCAACAGCATTGAGACTTTGTATGGAATTTTCCCTTTTGAAGGAGGAATTATTTGTTTAGATGCAATGAATTACACAAATAGCGGTTATTTACGCTTTTTTGATAGCAATGGAACATTAAAAAAGAGCATTCACGTAGGTTTAAATCCAACGGCAATCCTTAAATTATAATCTCAATTCGATAAATTTATAACAATTTCAACATAAAATCATGACACAATTTATCAAAAACAAAAAAACTAGCTTTTTAATTATTTCGGTGTTCATTTCTTCATTTGTTTTATCTCAACCTTATGCACCAGCAGCTGGAGAAGTTGGCTCAACTGCAATTTCTTTTGACGACTCTCGATTTGTCGCTTGGGCAACAGGAATCGAACTCACACGAGGATATGTTAACATTGAAGATACATTGATTGAATATGACGGCACCAACCGTGCGAGCTTTGGCACTCCTGAAATTGCATTAGGTGCAGCAACAAACATCGCCACCGATGCAGTTTCCTTGGGCGATAGCGGAATTGCAATTTTAACATTTAACAAGCCGATAACCAATGGTTTAGATTACGATTTCGCCATTTTTGAAAATGGATTAAACGATAATTTTTTAGAATTGGCGCATGTCGAAGTAAGTTCTGACGGCATCAATTTCTTCCGATTTCCTTCACATTCGGCAACACAAACAGCAACTCCAGTTGGTTCGTTTGGCAGTTTAAATCCTACGAACTTGTACAATTTAGCAGGGAAATATCGTGTTGGTTTTGGAACGCCATTTGATTTGGAAGAATTAAAGGACGAAGTAGGTTTGGATGTTGAAAAAATCACGCATATAAAAATCATCGATGTTGTCGGAACGCTTGGAGAAAAAGGAACAACAGACAGTTTTGGCAACAAAATCAACGACCTCTTTCCTACTCCTTTCAATTCAGGCGGTTTTGATTTGAATGCGGTTGGTGTAATCCATGAATACAACAATTTAAGTCTTCAAAAAGAACATTTGGATTTTAGTATTTACCCAAATCCAAGTCGGGGAATTATTAAACTTCAATGGAACAATGGAAGTATTGAAGAAATTCGTGTTGTCAATCTACTTGGGAAAGAAATTTTCAAAGAAAAAGAAATAAATTCATCTTCTTTTCAATTAGAATTACAACGTGGAATGTACTTTTTAAGTGTAAAAAGCGGTAATGTTGTAACAAAAAAGGTGATTATAGAATAGTTTAGTTGTGAGATTGAGATTAATTCATAACAAAAAGCTAAAAAACTGTGTATTTTAGATTATTCTGAATATAATTTTAATCGAATTTAGGCTTAAAAAGAACACACCATCTTCTCAAAAATCATTTTATATAAAAATATGGCTTTATTTTTGTAACAAAATTGCATAAACATCGTTTTAAACAACTGACTTAAGTCGATTCCAAATTCCATCATTAAATGAAAAAAATTTACTTTTTAATTTTGTTTCTTATTCCCTTGATTGCTTTTTCTCAAGATAAAGAGGATGAAAACTGTCTTCAACCAAGTAAAAAAACACAAAAAATCATCGACAAGGCTATTAAATCGAGATCGCAAGAAGCGTCTAGATTATTTTTAGAAGCCATTGATTCGGAGCCAGAAAACGCAACTGTGTATTTTCAATTTGCAATGTATGCATATAACCGTGGATTAGATATGTATGAGAACAATCCAAATCCGAGGGTTGGCGACCAAAACATGAAAATTGCGGAGAATTACTTTTTAATAACACTGGAAAAATGTCCTGATTATCATTCAGATTGCTATTATTATTTAGGTGCGATAAACTATGGTTTTGACAACCAAAAAATGGCTACAAAATATTTCAAACAATTTCAAAACTTTAAGAGTCTTGACCCTAGTAAAATTTCACCTGACCACAACAAACGCTTACAAGATGTTGCCGAAGTCATCAAACTTAATGAAGAAGAAAGCTCATTCTTAGATAACCCTGTGCCATTTCAACCCAAACGAGTAAAAAACGTAAGTACTTATCAAGACGAGTATTTTCCAATGATTTCACCAGACAACGAATTGATGTTTTACACACGAAGAGTTGACCGTACCGCAAAAGGAGATATTACCTCAACCATTCGGGAAGAATTTACATGGTCGAAGAGGCAAAGTATGGACAGTCCTTTTGATGGTGGAACGCCATTAGACTATCCATTTAACGATGGAACTTTTGACAGTTATGGAGCTTCTACCCTATCCGTTGACAACAAAGAAATGATTATTTGTGCTTGTAAAGATGAAATGGTTCGGGGGCAAAAATACCGAAATTGCGATTTATATGTAACGTATTATGAGCGTACAGGAGCAGGAGGCAACGATTACATTTGGACACCTTTAGAAAATTTAGGAGAAGGGATCAACACAAACGATGGTTGGGAAGGCCAGCCCTCGTTATCAGCCGATGGAAACACACTTTATTTTGCTGCAAATCGTCCGAGTACACAAAACGATGATATTTTTTATTCTGAACGTTTAGAAGACGGAACGTGGGGAGCTGCAAAGCCATTTGCATTAATCAACACACCAGGAAAAGACAAAAGTCCTTTTTTCCACCAAGATAGCGAAACATTTTACTTTGTTTCTAGTGTTGCGAAGGACAGAAAAGGAATGGGTGGAACAGATATATATTACATCCGTAAAGATGAAGAAGGCAATTGGACTAAACCCAAAAACATTGGTTATCCAATTAATACAGAAGAAGATGAAATTGGATTGTTTGTTTCTGTGGACGGTAGCGAAGCCTATTTTTCATCGTTTCAGCAAGGGAATTGGGATATTTATTCATTTGAATTATACGAGGAAGCACGACCAAAATCTGTTGTTGTTGTCAAAGGAGAGGTTACAGCGGAAAATCAAATTCCAGTTGACCAATTAGAACTTGAAATCGCATATTCAAACAGCGATAAAGTTGAAAAGATTAGAGTTAATGGAAATGATGGAAAATACGCAGCCATTATTAAAACAGAAACACCAGAAGACGTTATGATAAGTGTAAAAAAAGAAGGTTATGCTTTTGATTCAAAAATTATTACCGAAGAAGAGTTAGCAAAAGGTAAAACCGTTGAAGCAAAAGATATGGAGATGCGAGAAATCAAAGTAAATGAGCCATATACAATCAACGATATTTTGTTTGCTACGGCTTCAGCTGAATTAACTGAGCGTTCTAAATTTATTCTAAAGCAATTTGCACGATTTTTAAAAGACAATTCTACCATTAAGGTATTGATACAAGGTCATACCGACAATGAAGGTAATGCTGATAATAATATGCAATTATCCGACCGCAGGGCAAACAGTGTAAAAGATTTCTTATCTTCTACTGGAATTGATCCTAATAGGTTAAAAGCGAAAGGCTACGGTCAAACTCAACCAAAAGTCCCGAATACAAACGCAGCTAATAAAGCGATGAACCGTCGAACGGATTTTGTAATTGAGAGCATGTAAGCAGGAGTTTAGATTGAAAAATTTATATACACAACAAAAAAGCCTTTTCAATTTGAAAAACCCTATTATGCCTGTTGTGATAATATTAAGCTGTTGTCTGAAGAAAGCGAAAACAATGAGTCCAATCAAAATATTGAAAAAACGTACTTTGACAGAGGTGAAATAGTAAGAAATGAAACTAAATTTCAAGATTGAATGTGCCAAAATCAACTAATCATCACCATAAAACAAATTACCATACATCAATGTTTCTATTATTCCAATTGGGTAAATTTGTATTAAAAAAAAATTAAGTATGGAATTAGGAATAGGAATGTTTGGGGACAATGTCTTCAACATGGAAACTCAGCAATATGAGAGTTCAGGAGATAGATTAAAAGAAATTGTCGAAGAAGTAAAATTAGCGGATGATTTAGGCATTGATTATTTTGCGATTGGAGAACATCACCGTGAAGATTATTCTGTTGCTGCGCCAGAAATTATGTTGGCCGCACTTGCTCCTGTTACAAAAAATATTATTCTTTCAAGTGGTGTAAACGTTGTAAGTTCTGCTGATCCAGTAAAATTATACCAAGATTTTTCAATGATAGATTTGTTATCGAACAATCGTGCTGAAATTATGGCTGGGAGAGGCAGTTTCATTGAGTCATTCCCTTTATTTGGTCAAAATCTTCAAAATTATAACGAACTTTTTGAAGAAGGCTTAGAGTTGCTTCTGAAAGTTCGTTCAAACGACGTTGTCAATTGGAAAGGTCAATTCAGGGCTCCTATTGTTGACCAAACGGTTTATCCACGGCCAGAAAGAGAAATTCCGGTTTGGATTGCTGTTGGCGGAACTCCAGCTTCGGTGGAAAGAGCTGGAAGATTAGGACTGCCTATAATTTTTGCAATCATTGGTGGACAGTGGAGACAATTTGGTCAGTTGATTGACTATTATAAAAAAGTTTACGAAACTTATGGTCACGATCCAAGCAAAATGCAGATTGGTGTTCACTCACACGCCTTTGTATCAACTTCAAAGGAAGATGTTTTTGAAAATTATTATCCTCGCTATGCAAGACAAATGGATAAAATTGGAAAAGAACGCGGATGGAAAGGTTCTTACACAAAAGAACAATTTATCAACGGCACAGATATGGAAGGAGCTTTATTTATGGGCGAACCAAAACAAGTAGCTGAAAAAATAATCTTAATTTGTGAAACTTTTGGATTAACAAGGTTTGTTGCACACATCGACAGTGGCGGACCAACACATAAGGAAATGATGAGTTGTATTGAGTTATTAGGAAAAGAGGTTTTCCCAATAGTAAAAAAACACTTTAATAAAGATTAGTCTTCTCTCAACCAGTATTCACCTAGACGACTCCCAACGTAGTTCATTTCTACCTTGGGCGTTTTTATATATTCCATTTTCGAATCTAAGCTAATGAGTTTTAAATCTCGGGAAATGATAAGGTTAAAATCGTCTCCTTCATCAAGCTGAAAGATAAATCTTTCAAAATCATTTTTATTAACCCTAAATCCATTAAAAGCAATAATCTCATCGTTAGGAGAAAGTCCTGCCTTCTCTGCGGCACTTCCAGAAGCTACTGAATTTACGATTAACTTTCCGCCTGAGTTTGAAAGTGAAGCCCCAAATTCCAACCTTTCTGAAACATATCGATTAACCTCAATACCTATTGGCGTAAAATACTTTTCAAAAGGAATCTGTTCTGTCCCATAAATGTACTTTTCAAAAAAATCATGCATTTCTTTCCCTGTATATTTTGCTAATGTTTTGGTGAAATTGTCATAATTTATTCCTACATTTTTCTTGACATAATAATTTTGATACAGTTCTTTCATAAAATCGTCCAAAGACTTTTCACCATTTGAGTTGCTAATAATCATCGCATCAAAAACCCCAGCAATAATGCCTCCTTTTGAATAATAAGAAATTGTTGTATTCGAGCTGTTTTCATTTGGACGATAAGCTTTAATCCAAGCATCAAAAGAAGCATCGGCAACTGGCTGAACATTATTTCCGATTGTACCTTCAATCCAATTCAACGTGCCTCGAAACTTGTTAAAAAATTCTTGTTTGGTATAGATTCCCGCTCTTCTTAAGATTAATTCATCGTAATAAGCTGTAAAACCTTCCATCACCCAAAGCCAATCAGTATAGTTTTCTTGACTGAAATCATACGTTACCAGTTCAGAAGGGCGCAACCTTTTAACCAGCCAAACATGAAAGTACTCATGCGCCACCAGCGACAAAAAATTATTGTACGTATTACCGCTGTAAACCCACCGGTCTGTACTCAACGTGGTTGAGTTTTTATGCTCCAATCCTCCAGTTCCTCCGACAACATTGTGGATAATAAACCAATATTCTTTATTGGGATTTTCTCCAAAAATTTTGGTCGCCGATTCCACAATCTTTGCCATATCTCTTTTTAGCAAATCAACATCATAACTTCCCACACCATAAATCGCCACATGATGAATCGTTCCAGCGGCTTCAAAGCTAAATGTTTCTTGATTACCAATTTCACATGGTGTATCTGTCAACTCTTCAAAATCTTGAAAAATATATGTTTTTGCGTTAACATCCGCAGCAAAGCCATCGGCCTGTTCAGGTAGAGGAATGGTGATTTTTTTAAATGTAGAATGAGGAACAATAGTTAATTTTCCGCCTAAGTCTTCATAACCTTCAGGGCAAGTAAATAAGTTTGAACCATTAAAATAACCATGCGTTTCATCTAAAAAAGAAGTTCTTACTGTCAATTCAAACGCATAATATTCATATTCAATAGTAACTTCTTTGGCTCTTCCTTTTTCTAATTTCCATTGATTTTTTGTAATTTTTCTAATTGGAAGCGCATTGCCATTTCTATCTTTTGCCCTAACTTGATTCACATTTTGAGGATATTCTCTGATTAAATATGAGCCAGGGCTCCAAACAGGCATGGTAAGTATCAACTCTTTATCTTTAAAATCTTTCAAAGTTGTTTGTACGTGGAAATAATGAGTTTCAGGATTAGGCATTGATACTTTGTGATGAATTACTTGACCGAAGACTGTAAAAACACAAGCAAAAAATGCTAAGAATGATAATATTTTCATGGTATATTGATTGTTTTTTTCAAATATACGATTTTAGACAAAAGATTTATTTACTTTTACGTTATAAATACATTAAAAAAATATATAAAAAAATTTAAACATGAGAAGTTTCATTGGCAGGTCAATTATAGTTTTAACTTTATTTGCAACAACATCTTGTAACCAAAGCACTGGTTCAATGGTAGATGAAGAAGTAAATGTAAAAATCATTGAGTTGAACAATCAAGTTGAGCAATTAAAACTTGAAAACGCACAAAAAGATTCAGTTATAAATGAAAGTATTTCATTTTTCAATGAAGTTCAAGCCAATTTAGCAAAAATTAGTCTTAAAGAAAATGAGATTAGAATCGTAAGTACAGACCCAGAGATTTCTGATGAAAATAAAACTTGGATTTTAGAAGAAATTCAGGAAATCAATTTTTTAAGAAATGAAAATGCCAAAGCAATCAGAAATTTGAGGAATGAAATTTCAAAAAACAACTTGCAAATAGAGGAATTAAACAATATGATTAATCGTTTGGTTTCTCAAATTCAGGACAAAGACCAACAAATTTCAGTATTACAAAAAGCATTAATTGACAAAGATATGGAATATGCGAGCCTATTTGATGAATATCAAGAGCAAGTAGAATTGGCTTTGGACGTAATGAAAGAAATGAATAAAGTTTATTTTGTATATGGAACAAATCAGGAGTTGATAGATAATAATATTATTGTAAAAGAAGGTGGTTTTATCGGAATTGGGAGAGAAACAAGTATGGCCGATGACTTTAATGAAAAGTATTTTGAAGAATTTGATAAATTTAAAGTGAATGAACTTCCAATAATTGGTAAGAAACCGAAATTAATTACGGATCATCCATCTTCTTCTTATCAGTTGGAAGATAATAAAATTAAGATTTTAGACCCAGAAAGATTTTGGAAGGTTTCTAAATATCTTGTGATAGAAGTTAAGTAATCTTCACTGCTTCACCTTACATAGATTGTTTCACCTTACATAGATTCGTCCAAAACTTGGTTATATAATAAGGTGCTTTACTATTAACTTGTTAACAAATCAAGGAATCATCCTCCTTTTCGTTTTGTTTTGTACCCTTCTTTTTGTAGGATTTCGATAATTTTATCTCTAAAATTTCCTTGTATCAATATTTCTCCATCTTTGGCGGTTCCTCCTACTCCACATTTCGATTTTAAAGATTTTGCCAATGTTTTCAAATCATAATCTGTCCCTACAAACCCTTCAATTAAAGTAACTTCCTTTCCTTTTCTTTGTTTACGGTCAATAGAAACATAAAGAAGTTGGTCTTCATTTGCCAAGGTTTCTTCTTCGTTTATTTCGTCATCATAATTAAAATCTGGGTTTGTACTATACACAACTCCCTTTCTATTTTTACTTTTTCCCATAATGTTTATTTTTTTGAAGAGAATCCTAAAATCTGTAAAACTTGTTTTGTCGCTTCCTTATTACCTTTAGAATTTATCGCCATATTTATTTTTTCTTTTTCTTTCGTCGTGAGGTGCCAAGACAAAGCAATTTTATCAGTACTCGCTTCTTGTAAATTATATGTAACTATATCAAAAGGAAAATCCAAAGAACCTTTTAATGCGGAAAAGAGTTCGTCCTGATTAAAATCTTGCACCCTTGGAAAGTTCCCATACATATTAAAGAAAGGAGTTGTCATTTTATTAAAAAACGAAAAATTTGAATATTCATCTTCAGACAAATCTTTTTTCTTGTCCCTGATTTTAATTAAAAGCACACCGCTTGTATTTTCTTTAATCCATTTACTTAAATTCATTATGTATCTTGAAGTTATTTTCCCACCATAATTATCTCTAATTCCAGCATCCATTAGAAACATCTCGGGATATGTTGGCATTGAAACCATTGGCAAGATGTAAGGGAATGTCGCATTTGCTCTTAAAACAGATGTCAATTGAATATCTTCAGGATTATTATCTTCGAAATATTTTAGAAATTCTATGGTTTCTATAGCTGGGTTGATACCAATTATATCATCATTTTTATCAGACGCCAATAAGTATCCATGATGTTGAGCACCAATCAACATTCTTCTTCCGTCATTTACGATTGTCGGAGTAAAAAGCATCGTTGGTATATCTGCTTGTATTTCTTTTTCTGTATAATACGACAAAGGATGATCTAAAGCTCCGTCTAAATTCTTAATCAAGTCTTGTTCAAATTCGTAACCCCTATCAATCGCGTATTTATTTCCATTAACTTCGACTTTTTTAAGTCTCAAAAACAAATCATTAGTAGGAATTGAAAAAGAAACCCTATTCAATAAATCATTAGAAATATTTGACAGATAACGTTTATCTAAACGCGAATTAATCAGACTATCTTTTTCTAAAATGATTAAATCTCGGTAATATGAAGCCCCAACCATACCACCAGAGGCTCCAGTTATCATCTGAACCTGTTTTGAGAAATCTTTTTGTGTGATGCTATCCAAATGTTGAAAGACTTTGAACGTCCATGTAGTACTTCTCAGTCCGCCACCACTTACATTTACAATCACCATTTTAGGCTTTTTTCGTTCTGTTTTTACTTTCCAATTATCCAATGTTTTGGTATAATTATTATAATCATTTTGAATAATTGAATCATTTTTTGCAATTGTAAAATCAGATTTTCTAAAATCCTTTAGGTCTTCTTTTTTATACGATAAACCGTAAGCATAGCTTCTGTATTTGAATGAATCCGATACTTTTGAAATGTAATTAATCATTAACAGTCCTACGATTATGACAGGAAGTGTCCACTTCTTTAACCATGAATACATTGCACTGACAAACATTGTAGCAATTGTTAACATCATCAAGATACTCACACCTGCTGGCAATTGAAATATTTCATAATTCCCAAATAAACCAATCAAGAAAAAAGATAACAAAAGTAAAATCTCAAACACGGATGCATTGACATGATTTTGGGAAAAGACCTTGTTCAGGATTACTTTATCGTAATGCGCTGTACTACGAGATTTTCTCAATTTAAAAAAGCCCGAAAAGTAATAAAAGTTATCGTCTTTTCTCCGCAGGAAAGGATTGTACCACGATTCTCTCTTATGCAATGTAGCTTGAATATTACTTGACTCAGAAGATTCTTCAAATTTCTTCCCTGTTAATTTATACAAATCTTTATTTGTAGGGATGAAATACAACATTGTAAAAAAACGAAAGAATACTGCGCCACCAATTAAGGCAAAGATATTTATAAGTATTTCAATCGTTCCAACATTTTCTTGTTCTTTCTGAAAGATAAATATATTGACAGCGAGGTTTATTATAAAAACAGTGGGAATAATACTGTTGTTGATAGAAAATTTATAAAATGGACGTGATAAGGTAGCTAAAAAAGAATAATGTGGCCCCAGTTGGATATAACTATATAAATGAAATGCCATGATAAAGCCACCCACCCCTGCTCCGAGCATTAAAAAAGCTAACGGATCGGTAGAATCAAGGTACTCTGGCGACAAAAATAAATAAGGAATTCCTAATCCAGTTCCGATTGAATTATTTATTAGGCCGAACAAAAATGCCCAATAAACTAACATTGTCAAATTGTTTTTAACATGTGTAAATATTAAATGAAAGGGGAAAAACGCCCATATACCTTCTAAAAAATTTTTCATCTATTCAACAGGAATTGAAAATTTCACCCTAATATAATAAATAATGAAATTAAATCCCATAAGAAATCACAAAATCTGATACTAAATAGGCCAAAGTTTTTCCAACGATAATATCTTCATGCTTATTTTGAGGTGCGCCTTCTGGCAAATGAAGGTATGCAACGTTTTTTGATTTACCTAAACAATAGAGATATTGCCTTGCTGTAAAAATTGAAATCCCTACTGGAGATAACGCGCTACTGGGCATTCTTTCAATTGTATCTAAATCCAACTCAATACCCAAAAAGTTATTATTATCAGACAACTTCAATCTTAAACTTCTAAATTCGTCTAAATAATTTCGCGAACCAAATAAATAATCTTCATGAAAAGTAAAAAAATGTTTATCGCGACGTAAATCATCAAGAATTTGTTGACTATTATAACGCTGGTGTAATCCCAATACGTAGTATTTATTGATAAAACCATCTTTAAATCCGTAAGAAAACGAGTTTCCAGAATGCCTTCCTTCAATGGGCCTGTAATCTGCGTGAGCATCCAGATTAATTACATTGATTTTGTTATTAAATCGTTGTGCAGAGAATTTAATTAATGGATAAGCATTGTTGTGTCCACCTCCAATCAATATAGGAATCTGTCCTTCTTTTATATATTCATTTAAAATCGACAGAATAAATTCATCTAATTTTTCAACCCCTTCTCTTAAATTATCACCCTCAAAATCTGAAGTTGATATTATTTTCCCAAGTACAGTAATTTTTTCTCCTGAAAGCGATTCGTTGGATTGCATATTTAAAAATGCGGACAGGAATGCATCAAAACCATTTTCGGATCCACTTTTACCAAAATTTGCTTTTGGACCTATTGATTCTTCGACTCCCAAAATCACAAATTTTGCATCGTTTATTTTTGTCGTTAAAGTTGAACCTAATTTTATTTCTCCAGTTCTTTTAGAAATTAGATTATCTAAATCTTCACGGCTAAAAAGTTGTAGATTGAAATCCATTTTAAGGTATATTATTTAAGTTTTTATTGGAATAGATTTGTAAAACTATCTGGTGGAGAAACAGGTTTCATTGTATCTTTGTTTACAAAAACGAGCAATGTTTTCGCTGTTGCCACAATTTGATTTGACGCATTGGTAATTGTATATTCAAAGTATAATCTTACTCCCTTTAAATCAATAACCCTCGTTTCAATAGACAGCAAATCATCATATTTAGCAGGATAAAGATATTCTACACCATAAGATGAAACAGGCAACATATACCCCATTTCTTCTAACTTTTTATACGACATTCCTAATTCTCTGAGTGCTTCAACACGACCTACTTCAAAATACTGGGCATAATTTCCGTAATAGCAGTATCCCATTTGGTCTGTTTCACCATATCTGACACGAACTTTTACATTTGATTTAAAAATATATTCTTTTTCTGAGTTCATTTTATTAATTTAGCTTAAAAATATAAAATATTTATGTATATTGAATCCCCCAAAATAGGAAATGAAATAAACAAAACACTTATTATGTAAAAATTGCCCTTAATTAAGAAAAATGTCGTTTAAAATAACATAATTTTAGACAACTCAAAATAAAAACATGACAATAATTTTAAAAAAGCAACAAGTAAAATATTTTTAAAAGTCAATAGGCTTTTGATTTTTTTTTTAACTTTTTTATCTGAATATTTGTCTTTAGAAATTAAAAAGGAAAAAGAGAATATAATAGAAATTATATAAAAAAACAATAGAAAATTTTAAACCAACTTATTCAATGAGCCAATTACACTTAGAAAAATGGGATGCATGCTTAAAAGTAATTAAGGACAATATTTCTTTACAAGCTTTTAAGACGTGGTTTTCTCCCATTGTACCAATTAAATTAGAAAATGATGTGCTGACTATTCAGGTGCCCTCGCATTTTTTCTATGAGTGGTTAGAAGAACACTACATTGATTTATTAAAAAAAGTAATTAAAAAAGAAATTGGAAGCAATGGAAGATTAGAATACAGTATAGTTATGGAAATAAACACGCCTAACTCTACTCCATACACGGTACGCATTCCAACTTCTGGAACTAAAGCGTTGACCAATAGGCCTGTTACAGCGCCGTTGCAAATAGGTAACGATAAAATTCACAATCCATTTGTAATTCCAGGTCTAAAAAAAATTGATGTTAATTCAAACTTAAATCCATCTTATACATTTGATAATTTTGTAGAGGGAGATTGTAACCATTTAGCACGATCAGCAGGATATGCTGTTGCAAACAAGCCCGGTGGGACTTCATTTAACCCACTTCTTTTATATGGAGGTGTTGGTTTAGGAAAAACACACCTTGTAAATGCAATCGGAATTGAAATTAAAAATAAATTTCCCAACAAAATTGTCTTATATGTTCAGTCTGTAAAGTTTGTACACCAATTTATTGAATCCATTAAAAAGAACACAACAAACGATTTTATTCATTTCTATCAAATGATTGACGTCTTAATCATTGACGATGTTGAGTTTTTCTCTGGAAAAGATAAAACACAAGATGTTTTCTTCCATATATTTAACCATTTACACCAAAATGGAAAACAAATTATCCTTACTTCGGATAAACCTCCTGTAGAAATAGTAGGTATGGAGCAACGTTTATTGAGTCGTTTGAAATGGGGACTTTCAGCAGATTTACAGGCTCCAGAGTTAGAAACTCGAATTGCTATCATAGAAAAGAAAATCTATGCAAATGGAATGGAGCTTCCAAGAGAGGTTATCGAATACTTGGCATACAGCATAAACACAAACGTACGTGAAATTGAAGGTGCTTTAAATTCACTCATTGCACAGGCTTCGTTGAATAAAAAATCAATCACACTTGACCTTGCAAAAAAAATGATTGATAAGTTTGTTAAAAATACTGCAAGAGAAATTTCAATTGAATATATTCAAAAAGTAGTTTGTGATTATTTTGATATTCCAATTGATGTGATGAAATCAAAAACAAGAAAAAGAGAGATTGTTCAGGCAAGACAAATAGCCATGTATTTCTCGAAAAAATTGACAAAATCTTCACTCGCAAATATTGGAGACCATTGTGGAGGTAGAGATCACGCAACTGTACTTCACGCATGCAGAACCGTTAATAATCTTGCAGAAACAGATAAACAATTCAAAGCCTATTTAGCAGATTTGAATAAAAAATTATCTATTTAAAATAGTTTATCTTCTATAAAGTATAGAAATACAAAAAAGGCTCTCATTTTATGAGAGCCTTTTTTGTATCGGTTGTAATCAACCAAGCTAGTTGAACTTCTGTAGTATTTACAGGTACACAAATACAATTATGTTTCTGCCTTTAAAAGGTTTTTTACTAACTTTGTTATTTATGCTCCGCCCAAATTTGCACCAATTCTTTCATGGTAGCCACTGCTTTTTGCATATCTTGGATACTCACATATTCGTGGCGAGAATGAATGGCCATCTCTCCTGTGAAGATATTCGGACAAGGTAATCCCATAAATGAAAGTCGTGAACCATCTGTTCCACCACGAATAATTACATGCTTTGGTTCTACACCTGCTTTTTTCATGGCTTCAATAGCATAATCCGTAACAAAAGGAACATTTTTAATAACTTCCTTCATGTTTCTGTACTGCTCTTTTACTTCAAACTCATATTTAGAGCCTGGATAATCTGCCATTATATCTTTTACAATTCCTTCTAATCGGTTTTCATATTCAGCCAATTTACTTGTTTCATGATCTCGAATAATGAAGGTAATCGTAGCCTTTTCTTGAATTCCGTTAAAAGATCCAGGATGAACAAACCCTTCTCTTCCTTCAGTAGTTTCAGGCGACCAGCTATCCAAAGGCAATGCTGCTAAAATTCTTGCACCTATTTTAATTGCATTTTCTAATTTTCCTTTTGCATAACCAGGGTGTTCGCTTACTCCATGAATTGTAATTTTCACAGAATCAGCTGAAAAACTTTCATCTTCGATTGAACCTAAAACTCCGCCGTCCATAGTGTAACCATAATCTGCATTGAGTTTTTTCATATCTAATTTGTCCACACCACGACCAACCTCTTCGTCTGGTGTAAATAAAATTCGAATATCTCCATGCTTGACACCAGGGTTCTTCATTAAGTATTCGGCAAAATCCATGATGATGGCTACTCCAGCTTTATCATCTGCACCAAGAAGTGTTAATCCACTCGCAGTGATAATATCATCTCCAATTTTTTCTTTTAGATATGGATGTTTTTCAGTTGTTATAACCTGCGATTTATCATCTGGAAGAACTATTGGAGTACCGTCATAGTTTTTATGAATAATTGGTTTTACATTTTCCCCTGAAACATCTGGTGCTGTGTCCATGTGTGCACAAAAACAAACTGTAGGAGCAGTTGACACATTCCCTTTAATGGTTGCAAAAACATAACCCCATTCGTCCATTTCAGCATCCTCAATGCCTAAATCTTTCAGCTCTTGTAAAAGAATCTTCCCTAAATCTTTTTGTCGCTCTGTTGAGGGAAAAGATGTTGAATTTGGGTCAGATGTCGTATGTACCTTAGCGTATTTTATAAATCGTTCTGTTACTGTATGGTTGTATCCTTCTATCATCTTATTATTTTTTAATTATCTTAATTCCGCTTTTAATTTATTTTCTAATCCTTCCCGGATTTTATTCATTATTTTATCAACTTGCTCATCTTTCAACGTTTTTTCGTCATCTTGAAAAAAGAAACTAACTGCATACGATTTTTTATTCTTAGGAAGTTTATCTCCTTCATACACATCGAATAAGTTCATTTCCTTCAAGAGTTTTCTATCCGTATTGTAAGCAATTTCTTCGATTTCTGCGTACGAGATAACTTCATCGATAAGTAAAGAAAAATCTCGGCGAATGGCAAATGTTTTTGGTAAAGATTTTGCTTGAATCTTATTTCTATCTCCAAGGTTCAGCAACATATCCCAATCTAAATCAGCAATAAAAACTTTCTGTTTTACACCAAATGCTTTGTTTGTTTTTCCTGATGTCCATCCCATTTCTCCAATTTTATTTTTTTGAACATACAATTGGACTCCGTCTTCTAACACTGACTTTTTAAGGGCTTTTGTAGAAACCATATTCATCAACCCAAGTCGATTTAAAACCGCAAAGACGATTCCTTTAACTGTATAAAAAGTTACTTCCGACGAGTTACTATTCCACTGTTCCTTTTCTTTTTGGCCAGTAACGAAAATTGACAAACGTTTATTTTCAACATATTCATTGTCGAACTTTTGATAAATCTTTCCGAATTCAAACAGTTTTAAATTTGGGTTTTGGCGATTTCGATTATGTGCAATTGAAGATAGCCCTTGAAAAATCAAAGATTGGCGCAATACATTTAGCTCCTCACTCAAGGGATTTAACATAATAATGGAATGATTATTTGACAGCATTTCTCCTCCATTTTCATCGATAAATTTAGAAGATGTCAATGAGTTATTCATCATCTCAAAATATCCATTTGCAACAAGGAGACTAGCGATTTCATTCATTCTTTTTTCTTCGTTCCTCAAGTTTTGTCTGGATAGACTGATGTTCAATTTTGTTGGAAGATCTATATTGTTAAATCCATAAATTCGAAGTACCTCTTCAATAACGTCTGCTTCTCTTGTTACATCAACCCGATAAGATGGTATTTGTAACTTTAAGTTATCATCATTATTGTGTAAAATATCGATGCCCAAAGAATTTAAAATATCATTAACAATGTCCTTATCTAACTTTTTCCCGATTAGTTCGTTGCATTTTGAATAGCGAAACACCACTGTTGTAGGTTCAATCTTAATAGGATAAAACGGAATCGGTTCGAATGATATTGTACCTCCTGCAATCTCTGTAATTAGTGTAGCAGCTCTTTTCATTGCATACTCTATCATTTCCACATCCACACCCCTTTCGAACCTAAAAGAAGCGTCTGTATTTAATCCATGACGTTTTGCTGACTTTCTAATTGTAACAGGATTAAAGTATGCAGCCTCTAAAAATATTGATGAAGTATTTTCATCAATTGCTGAATCTTTTCCTCCCATTATACCGGCCAAAGCAATATTCCTTTTTCCGTTGGTAATCATTAAATCTTGGTCTGACAAAATTCTTTCTTCACCATCGAGGGTGACAAATTTCTCACCTTTTTGTGCATGCTTCACTTCAATTTCATTACCAATTTTACTAAAATCGAAAGCGTGTAATGGTGCTCCCAATTCATGCATCACAAAATTTGTAATATCAACAATGTTATTGATAGATACCACGCCAATTGTATTTAAATATCTTTTAATCCATTCGGGTGATTCAGCGACTTTAACATCAGAAATTATGCACCCCATATATTTAGGACAATCATCATTGCTCTCAATTTTTAAAGATATTTTATCGCCACTTTCAAGGACCTCATAATCACTTATATCTGGCATTCTCAATGTACTTCTTTCTAATTTATGAACTTTATTAAATGCGATAACATCCCGAGCCACTCCAATATGTCCGAGTGCGTCACTTCTGTTTGGAGTCAATCCAATTTCTATTTGATAATCATTTTCTAAGTTAAAAAAGGTAGAAGCAGGTTGCCCAACTTTTACGTCTTCTGGAAGAACAATAATTCCGTTATGAGATTTACCAATTCCCAGCTCATCTTCAGCGCAAATCATTCCGTTAGATTCTACGCCACGAATTTTTGATTTTTTAATTTTGAAAGGCTCATCAGGATTGGGGTAAAGCGTTGAACCTACCAAAGCAACCACAACTTTTTGTCCTACTGCTACATTTGGAGCTCCGCAAACAATTTGAAGTGGTTCTTCTCGACCGGCATTAACGGTTGTAACTTTCAGTTTATCGGCATTCTCATGTTTTTCACAAGAAACAACTTCTCCAATAACAACCCCTTCCAGTCCACCTTTTATGCTTTCAACCTTATGTATTCCTTCAACTTCTAATCCTGTATCTGTTAAAATCTCACATAAACGCTCAACAGAATGTTCTGTTTTTACATAATTTTTCAACCAATTATAAGAAATTTTCATCCGCTACTTTTTATACTTTTTAATAGGATACAAAAGTAATCAATTTATTATGAGTATGGAAACGAGATTTAGAAAATCATTTAGACTTTATTAGGCTTCTTTAGAAAATCATAAAAAAAAGAGGGATAAATGCGTCACACTTATTCCTCTTTTTACTAAACCATGCTAAAACTATAAAACCTTAATTATTAAAACCATAATAATTATGATTACAAATATATATAAACAATTTTGATTAACAATACATTTTTTAAAGTTTTTTTTAAACTTATTAGTTATAACCCTTAAAATCAATATATTATACATTTATTTTTTTAAAAGAAAAGAAAGTGTTCAAAACATTTCTGCTTTTTACTTGTCTTTATTAGTTGTTAATTCTATTTTTGACAAAAAATTTTAAAAGCAGTAAAACGACTAAAATGAGTGTATTAGTAAATAAAGATTCGAGGGTAATTGTACAAGGTATCACAGGGAAAGAAGGTTCTTTTCATGCTGAGCAAATGATTGAATATGGTACAAACGTTGTAGGTGGAGTAACTCCAGGAAAAGGAGGACAAACTCATTTGGGGAAGCCAGTCTTTAACACAGTACAAGATGCTGTTGACCAAGCTGGAGCTAATGTTTCAATTATTTTCGTGCCACCTGCGTTCGCAGCAGATGCCATTATGGAAGCAGCAAATTCTGGAATTAAAGTAATCATTTGTATTACTGAAGGAATTCCTGTTAAAGACATGATTAAAGCAAAAGAATATATTTCTGAATATGATTGTACACTTATTGGTCCAAACTGTCCTGGTGTAATCACAGCAGATGAAGCAAAAGTGGGAATCATGCCTGGATTTGTTTTCAAAAAAGGATCAATCGGAATTGTATCAAAATCAGGAACATTAACTTACGAAGCAGCTGATCAGGTTGTTAAAGCTGGGTTGGGAATTACAACTGCCATTGGAATTGGTGGTGACCCAATTATCGGAACAACGACCAAAGAAGCCGTTCAGTTATTAATGAACGACCCTGAAACAAAAGGGATTGTCATGATTGGAGAAATTGGAGGTAATCTTGAAGCTGAGGCTGCTTTATGGATTAAAGAAAATGGAACAAAACCAGTTATTGGATTTATCGCTGGTGAGACCGCTCCCGCTGGTAGAACAATGGGACACGCTGGTGCAATTGTAGGCGGTGCTGACGATACAGCTCAAGCAAAAAAAAGAATTTTACGCGAATGTGGAGTTCATGTAGTTGATTCTCCCGCTAAAATCGGAGAAAAAATGGCTGAAGTAATTGGTTCAAAAGTAATTGGTTAACAATCGAATAGAGTGAACATTTATTGAAAGAGGTCGTCGGAATGGCGATCTCTTTTTTTATCTTATTTTTTAAAGTTTATATACATTTAGAAATAGTTTAGTCATAAATTTTTAATTTTACAAAAAAAATAATGTTGGGAGCAGCTGCATATTACATTTTAGTATATCCATTATCGCTCTTGCCTTTATGGGTTTTATACAGATTCTCAGATTTTTTTTACCTTTTGCTCATTACTATTATTCCCTACAGAAAAAAAATAATCCTTAAAAATTTAAGACGTTCATTCCCCGAAAAATCAGAAAAAGAAATCCAGAAGATAAAACGTGACTTTTATCGACATTTATCAGATTTACTTGCAGAGAGCACAAAAAATTTAAGTCTTTCTAAAGAAAAACTACAAAAACGTTTTGTTGTAGAAAATAAGGAGATTATTGACCAACTTTATCAAAATAAGAAAAGCGTTTTACTCGTTTCCGGCCATTATAACAACTGGGAATGGTTGATTTCCGCTCAAAATTTAATTTTTTCGCACCAAGCTGTTGGAGTTGGAATGCCTTTAACTAATGGATTTTGGAATAAGAAATTAAATACAAAAAGAGCGCGATTTGGAATGGAAATCATCCACTCAGCAAATGTTTATGATTTTTTCGATAACAACCAGAAAGTGATTGCTACTTTGGTTTTAGCCGATCAATCACCGGGCGACTCAAAGAAAAGTTATTGGACAAATTTTCTTAATCAAAAGTCAGGATTTGTATTTGGACCTGAACTTCTTGCAAATAAATACGACCATGCAGTTGTTTATTTTGAAATTATTAAGGAAAAGCGAGGATATTACAGAATGCGTCTCAAAGAAATTACTACTGAACCACGTGAAACTGAGTATGGAGAAATAATATTAAAGTTTACCGAATTATTAGAAGAAACCATACAAAAAGCACCTGAATATTGGCTTTGGTCACACAACCGATGGAAAAGAGATATACCAAATAACCTTGATGTATTACACGATAAACACAAGTTGGAATTTGAGAAACGTTTTCGAAATTAATTATTGGTTTCAAACATACTCATATCTCCAGATTTCATTTGGTGGTATCCTTTCACGAGGTAACCAAGAACAACACGCATCGAATCAAAAGCATTTTCTGTTTCTCCACTGATTTCCTTTTGTTGTAATCTCATAAGCAACTTCATGTACATAGCATAGAAGCAGACTTCAACAAGGTGAGCGTTATCTTGTAAATCACTTTTTGTTCGAAAATCCTCAATATTTTTCTCGGCAGCAGCTATTAATCCCAAATACTTCGGGTCTTTCACAACTTCTTTGAGTGTTTGGTGGAGATAAACCAGTTCTGTAATTATTTCATTTACACGAAACAAATGACCTTTCTGCTCGAGTTGGCGAGATTTCATTTCATCAATGATTTCTTGGTACCATTTGATTGCCTCGGCTTCGAAGCTATTGCTTTTTACTTGTGGACGAATTAAGTTTTCAGTAATTTTATCAATATCAAAATTGTATCCCCTTATTAAATCTTCAAGCTGATACATATAAAGTACATATTCTGCAATATTTGAATTTAGCTTTTCTTGTGCGACATACATACTTTTATAGGTTAAAGTAAATTATTGTAAACCACCTGTTTCTTGCTTGTCATATTGGGTTTCAGCTGCTTCTAACTCTTTATCAAAGCCTAACTTCAGTTCATCTTCTCTTTGGTTCAAATACTCAATAAAAGATTCTGTTACATCAAAAGCATTGCTGATGTATGTGATTTGACCACCTTTTTGATAGAAAAAAAGAATATCAATATTGTTTTCTTCAGAGAACTCCTCTCCTGCTTGAGAAATTTTATTCATCAACGCAATTTGATATTGCATAGATTCTCTTTGTAGTTCCATTCCCTTTTGTTGCTCAAACTGTTGAATTGCTTGTTGTTTTTGAAGAGCGGTTTTCTGAATTTCTTCAAACTGATAACCTGTTATTTCGTCATTTTCAATTCTTCTTTGAATATCCGCTTCATAAGCTTGATACGAACGATATTTACTCTCTAAATTAGATTGAAAATCTAACTCTTTAGCTTTAAGCATCGAGTCAATTTCAACATAAAATCTAAATTGAGTGGCCACGCTGTCTTGAACATAATAGGCAATTCTCACCCCACCATTGTTTACTGATTTTACAGATGTTTCACCGTTTGTTTTAGCACTTTTAGTATCATCTTTTGCATTTTTATCTCCACACGAAGTTGTTAAACCACCGATTACAAATGCAATTGTAATTAAAGAAAACACATTTTTTATTTTCATCATTTTTGTTTTAAGATATATCTTGTAGGTTTTTATTTTGAAATGCGTCGTACCAATCTTGGCGCATTTCAACAAAACGTTTTAGTACTTTATTTAAAAATTCTTGGGTTACCATATTTTTTACATCAGCTACGCCCATTACGTCTGTTTCTCCTATTTTATAACTTTGTTCAAATTGACCCAATTCAATTTTTATTGTGAACTTACCATTATAAGAAAAAATCTGTATTTTAAACCTCTCGTGAGGGATTGTATCAACAACTCTCATAATTATTAGTTTTTTTTAATAATTCGGTACAAAAATATCAATTTGAGGGTGATTGACAAAGAAAAATGAAATTTTAATATCAATCACTTCAATAAAAATCATTTTTTTCATTAAAAGGTTTGTTTATTTATAAAAACAAATTATATTTGCACTCCGATTTTTGAAATGAATTTGAAAGACTTTATATCTATTTTTCTAAAAAGTTTAGTAGAATTAAATAAAATGGCCCATTCGTCTAGTGGTTAGGACATCAGGTTTTCATCCTGGAAACAGGAGTTCGATTCTCCTATGGGCTACTGAACTTTATTAAGCGAAATAAAGTTTAAAAAGATAAAGATTCTGTTTATCTTACTTAAAAAATTGAAAATAAATTAAATAAAATGGCCCATTCGTCTAGTGGTTAGGACATCAGGTTTTCATCCTGGAAACAGGAGTTCGATTCTCCTATGGGCTACATAATTAAATATTATAATAAAATAAACTATGGCAAATCATAAGTCAACACTTAAAAGAGTAAGATCTGATAAGGCAAAAAGAGAAGTAAACAAATACCAACACAAAACAACTCGTAATGCAATTCGCAAATTACGTGGTTTAGAGGATAAGAAGGAAGCTGAAAAACTTTTCCCTGAAGTTGTTAGTATGATTGATAAGATTGCGAAGAAAAACATCATTCATAAGAAAAAAGCTGCAAACTTAAAATCAGGTTTAGCGGTTCATATTTCTAAACTATAATTTATAGTTTAATATATAAAATTATTAAAGGAGCTTTTTAGGCTCCTTTTTTGTTTATTTTATTAAAAATAATAAATATTTATCTTAATTTGGCATAAGTCTTGCTAATAATCGTCTAAAATTGCAACTTGTTTATTATTTTGTCGTTTAATTTACAATTGCTAACTTTAACAAAAATATTCATTTAAAAACCAAAAACTATGAATTTTAAAAGTACTAAATTAAACCAGTTTTTATTCACTGCTTCTTCATTATTTCTTGGATTAATGGCAATGGCACAAGATAGTGATAATATGGTTGATAATCCTAGTTTTGAAAATGCCCAAGTAAAAAAAATACGTAAACTTGGAGATATTGAAAGAGCGGACAATTGGACTTCTGCGACAAAAGCACGTGCAGACTTATTTTCAAGTAATGCCAACATTCCCGAAGTTCAGGTTCCAAATAATATTTATGGCTCAGAAGAAGCAAAAGACGGAACAAATTACGCTGGAATTATAGCTTATTCTTATAAAGAGAAAGAAAGTAGAACTTATTTACAGACACAATTAAAGTATCCTATGAAAAAAGGAATGAGATACAAAGTTTCATTCAACGCTTCTTTAGCAGAACTTTCAAAATATACAACAAACCGGCTGGGTGCATACCTCTCTAAAAAGGCGATTGGTTCTGATGATAAAGTACCTGCTATCATCACTGATAAAACACATATTGAACATCCAGATAAAGTTGTCTTTACTGGAATGTACGGTTGGGATCTTGTTTGTGGAGAATATACTGCCGAAGGAGGTGAGAAGTTTCTTACAATTGGAAACTTTTCAAACGAAGGAGATATGAAAGTTGAAAGGGTTCGTAAGCCAAGAGATGTAAAAGGACAACAGATTATTGCTGCATACTTTTATATTGATAATATTTCTATAACGCTTTTAAATCCAGATGAAGAGTGTGATTGTGGATATTCTGATGAATTCGAATTTGAAACACTTACGCTGTATCAACGTGCTCCTCAAATTGATTTGTCGATGACTCCTGCAGAAAAATTGGAGCAACACAATATATATTATGCTTCAGGAAGATACGATGTGAGGATTGACGGTCAAAGAACAATTGATGCTGTTTATCAAATAATGAAAGAAAATCCATCAATGAAAATTCAAATCACTGGATATACAGATGCTAATGAAGCAGACAGCAGAGAGAATGCAATCACTTCTTTAAGACGAGCAGAGTATATAAAGGCATTACTTGAAGACAAGGGAATTGACGGTAAAAGAATCATTGCAATGGATGGGCAAAATTCAAAAGATTCAAAATATATTGAGGAAAATGATGATGATAACCTAAGAGCTGCTAAAAACCGACGCGTTTCTTTTAGAGCGTTATAATAGATATTTTAGAATATTCTAAACTGTTTAAGTGTATTAAAAAAGGGGTTAAAACGCAATATTTTAACCCCTTTTATATATTAGTGACTTAAAAAACAAATACTCTGAAAAAGATAGATGATAATAGATGAGACACTGTCTCGTAAAGTGTGTAAATAACTTTTTATTTCTATTTTATATTTAAACTGTGATTATTGCTATATCTGAACATCAGAAGGAAGTTTAACATTGATCCACTTCTCATTGCGATATTCACCTAAAACAATAACATCTTTGATTCTTCTATAGTCTTCAATGGCCATAATCATCTCTTCTTTTGTATCTCTTCTAATTCTCACGCCATTTGTTCTTGATCCCTCATTTCTTACTTCGATATAAAAACCATCTTTTAATTTTGCTGGTCTTGTTGGAGGTCTTCCCATAATTCCTTTACTTTTTATTACTTTTTTGTAACATTTTACAATCAAGCCTTTCTTGATTTTGCCTAAGATACAATTTTCTCATTTAATAACCAAATTTTAACCGTTTTTACTTTGATAAAACTTTTTAATTTATATATTTACATAGCCTTTTGGGAGATTTCACAATTTATTTGTATATTAGGCACAGTTATTGAAGTTATAATTTCAAAAAAAAATATTATGAAAAAAACAATTATTCTAACATTGAGTTTAATTTTTTCAGCGACTCTTTTTGCACAGCAAGGTAGCTATCAAGATTTATTGATTTTCAGGGCTGATGGAGATTGGGATAAGCTAATTAAAAAATCTGAACAATATACACTTTCAAATAAAACGAAAAAAGATGCAGAGCCTTATTATTATTTGGCTTACGGTCTTTATAAAATTTCGTACGAAGCGGATAGAGATGATAAGTACAAAAATGCTTACAAAGATGCGTTTAATGCCGTTGGAAAAATGTTGAGGTACGACAAAAGTGGAGATATCCAATCGAAATATTCAGAATTTCTTGGAGAATTGAAATTGTCACTACTTGAACTTATCGAAAACGACTTAGATTCAGAAGAATACAGACGTGCGTTTGGTTGGACAATGAGATTGTATAAGTTTGGAAGAGATTATACGCCAGCTTATTTTCTTGAAGCCGCTTTAAGACATCGAAATGATGATAAGTCAACAGCTCGTATTAAATGGGAAACTGGAGACAAATTATTAGCAGAAGAAGATTTGAGTACTTGGCCAGAGAGTGATAAAAGAATCTTAATGGTTGGAATTTATCAAACAGCACAGGTATTAACTGAAAATTTGCAAGCAGATAAAGCTAAAAGCTATATGAATTTGATTGCTCCTTATATGGAAGACATAGAAGAGTGGTCTGACCTTTATGATGACATTGTAAACTAATAAGCTAGGTCTTAGTAGAAATATACTTATAAAAGAGTATTTATAACTCATAAAAAAAACAATAATCTCAATTGGTTATTGTTTTTTTTTATTTAAGTATATTTAAGTCTTAAGAGATTTTTTTACTTGTTAGAACGATGACAAATCAGCATGGTACTCTACAAAATCATCATCTAAAAACTTTACTCTCCGATAACCCAATTTACAATTTCAGGATCAGTTGGAATTACTTTCGAGTAATGCATACCTTCAATTTTCCCATCCTTTCCTATCAAATATTTTTGGAAATTCCATTTAACTTTTGAGTCTGAATGTCCGTTTAATTCTTTGCTCGTCAAATAATTATACAAAGGTGCTTTATTTTTTCCCTTTACTTTTATTTTTGCCATCATTGGGAAAGTAACACCATAGTTTTTTTGACAAAATTCTGCAATTTCTTCGTTTGTTCCAGGTTCTTGTGACAAGAAGTCGTTTGATGGAAAACCTAAAATCACAAAATCTTTATCTTTAAACATTTGATACAATTCTTCTAATTGCTTGTATTGTGGTGTGAACCCACATTTTGATGCTGTATTTACAATAAGCATCTTTTTTCCTTTAAATTTAGATAAAGAAATTGTTTCTCCTTCAATTGTTTCTACTTCGTAATCGTAGATTGTTTCAGTTTGTCCATTAGCCATCAAAGCCATCAAAATTCCTCCTAACATCAGTATATTTTTCATTGGTTTTTATAATAAATTCTTATTTCTGTTGCTCCTTTTCCGTATTCTCTAAAATCTGCGTCATAAAACTCAATCCCCGCTCTTCCTTCAAGAAAATTTCTCACTTCTGATTTTAAAACTCCTTCTCCAACGCCATGAATTACAATCATTTTTCGTATCTTAGAGCTTTGTGCTTCTCTAAAACAACGCTTAAACACGTATAATTGTTGCGTTAAAATCTGATAACTTGACAATCCTCTTTCACTTTCTAATATAAAGTGTGAATGTAAATCTACCTCCCAGAAATCTTTATTCTTCGTTAATCCATTCAGGGCAGATTGACCGAAACTGTCTAAAATTTCAATTTTTGCCTCTTCTTTTTCATATTCTTCAACAACGCCTGTTTGATCCCCATGAATTTTCACCAATTCATCTTCTTTCATCTCATAATTGAAGCCCGTTTCATCTTCTACTACAACAATAAAAGGTGATTTATATGATAATACAATCCCCTCACCTACCTCATTTAAAAAACCTACTTTCTCACCGATATTGAAACGCATTAATTACTGTATTTAAGTCGATTGATAACATAGCAAATATTGATAAAAGAATTCCTCCCAGCCAAAGTGTCAACAAGAAAAAAGTAAAAGCAAAAGACGCATCCTTTTTCGTTGGAGGATAAAGAATACTGGCAACTTGCTTTGCGAAGATTTGATCGATTCTGTTGTCCACATCGTTCAAATCATCCAAATCTTTCAAACTTGTAGTATGATTCATCAATACATTTTTAATTTGCCAAAATGTTTTATCCGTAAGATCATCGTAATTAGATTCAATTTGAACTTCTTCATTCACTAATTCTTTTCTAATAAGGTAAAGTTTATGTTGATTTTTCACTTGAAATCCAATGATAAATCCAAAAGCTACAACAAGCCATGAGTTAACGTAAATCCCAACTCCAATAACAATAAATGAAATTAAAATAGTTAAAATTAACTGAACCAGTTCAAACTTACCAAAGAATAAAATTTGCATTAATTTACCACCATCCAAAGGATTAACCGGTATCAAATTCATCACATTGAGCATGATAAGCATTGTTCCTAATTGAATGGATAAATTATTAGGTTCTAACCAATTATAAAGGATCAATGTTGCCCCAAGAACAATACCTGGCAACGGTCCCGCCAAAACCATAATTCCGCCTTCTATTTGTGAATATTTCTTTTTATGACCTGAAACCAAGGCACCAACAAATGGGACAAAAAGCATGTTTAATTGTTTATAATTAAACAGTTTCATAAAGACGAAATGTCCTAATTCATGAAAAATAAGTACAAAAAGCAAAAGGGCAATTAAAAAATAATCACTAAAAATAAAGTAGAAAGTAATTGCAAAAACAACGATAGAAAGAATGGTAATAGAGATGTGTCCTTCCCTATTTCGTTTAAGGAGTTCTGGTTTAGCTGGATATTGTGGTTCAAATTCTTCCATTCTATAGCATTTATTTTTTTGTAATTTACATTTTTATTTTTTTTATGTATTAATAACAAATTTAACTTAAATAAGGAATTTAACCAAATTTAATATTAAATTCGTGAGATAATGATAGAAGTTCAAAACATAACAAAAAGATTCGGAGAAGTTGAGGTCTTAAAAGGCATCAATATGACTGTTAACAAAGGCGAATTAATCTCTATTGTTGGTTCCTCTGGTGCGGGAAAAACCACTTTACTTCATATTTTAGGAACCTTAGACACCTATGATTCTGGAAGTTATCAGATTGATGGGGTTCAGCCTAAAAAACTATCACAAAAAGAGCTTTCAAGATTTAGAAATGAAGCAATTGGGTTTGTTTTTCAGTTTCATCAATTATTGCCTGAATTTTCAGCTTTAGAAAATGCAATTTTACCAGCGTTGATTAAAGGAACATCGAAGCAAGAAGCGGAAAAACGTGCAAAAGAACTGTTTTCTTTTTTAAATTTAAAAAATAGGGACGAGCATAAACCTGCTGCTTTATCTGGTGGTGAACAACAAAGAGTTGCCGTAGCAAGAGCATTAATTAATCAACCCAAAGTTGTTTTGGCTGACGAGCCTTCTGGTAATTTAGATACGAAAAACTCAGAGGAACTGCACCAGTTATTTTTTCAATTAAGAGAAGATTTTGGACAAACTTTTATCATCGTAACACACAACGAACATTTAGCTGATATCTCCGACAGAAAATTAGTAATGGCCGATGGAAAATTCATTTAATCTTAAACCCACAGAAGTCAATGAACTGCTGATGGTTCGCTCAGAACAATACAACACTCCTAGTTTTTTTCAGAATGACCCGATTTCTATTCCGAAACAATTCAAGAATCAGAAAGATATAGAAATTATCGGTTTTTTAGTTGCGACAATCTCTTGGGGGAAACGAGAATCGATTATCAACAGCGGGAAAAAATTAGTCAAAATAATGGGTGAATCTCCTTATGAATACGTAAAAGATTACGAAGATGGAATGGTTTTTAATTCTGAATTTGTCCACCGCACATTCAATACAGTTGATTTGGATTTCTTTTTAAGAGCATTGAGGGAATGTTACTCAAAAAACGAATCTTTAGAATCTTGGTTTTATTTAAATCAAGGTGAATTTGGGATAAAGCAACGCATTGTTAATTTTAGAAATCAATTTCTAAGTGTTTCGCACGAAAAAAGAAGTGAAAAGCACATTCCTAATCCTGAAAAAGGCTCAGCAGCCAAGCGAATAAACATGTTTTTACGTTGGATGGTTCGGAAGGACTCAAACGGAGTTGATTTTGGTATTTGGAAAGACATCAAAAGCTATGAATTGTATATTCCGCTGGATATTCACACGAGTCGAATTGCTCGTTCGCTTGGAATTTTAGAGAGAAAGCAAAATGACTGGAAAGCATTGGAAGCGTTGATGCAATATTTGCGGAATTTAGACCCAAACGACCCTGCAAAATTTGATTTTGCTCTTTTCGGTATTGGAATAACGGGAGAATTGGATGAACTGGAGAAATATATGGACAAAGCCAGAGAAATAGCAAAACAGGAAAGAGAAAAACAAGAAAAATTAAAAAATCTTCCAAAACAACCACGAAGATTAGACGAAATTAGACAACGATTAGGAATAATTAAAAAAAAGTAGTAAATTCAATTAAATTATGAGTACAATTATTTCACCATCAGTACTATCGGCAGATTTTGCCAATCTTGAAAGAGATATTAAAATGCTTAATAAAAGTCAAGCTGACTGGATTCATATTGATATTATGGACGGACAATTTGTACCGAACATTTCATTCGGATTGCCCGTGATGAAAGCCATTCATAAACACGCTACAAAGCCTTTGGATGTTCATCTGATGATTGCTACTCCAGATAATTTTATCGATGATTTTAAAAATGCTGGTGCAGAAATATTGACTGTTCATTTCGAAGTTTGCACACACCTTCATCGTACTTTGCAAAGTATAAAAGACAAAGGTATGAAAACAGGTGTTGCTATTAATCCACACACTCCCGTTTCTTTATTAAAAGGAATCTTAAACGAGATTGATTTGGTGTTGATTATGTCAGTAAACCCTGGGTTTGGAGGACAAAAATTTATTACTGATTCGATTGATAAAGTGAAGGAACTAAGAAGTTTGATTAATGAGTTAAACACAAAAACTTTGATTGAGGTTGATGGAGGCGTGAACCTTGAAACAGGTAAGCAACTCGTTGAAGCTGGTGCAGATGCCTTGGTTGCTGGAAGTTTTGTTTTTGGCTCTGATAATCCTGCAAAAACCATACAAAACCTTAAAAATTTATAGACCTAAAATTATGTAGAATCATGGACGAGCAAAAAAAAAGTAAGAAAGGAAAAACTAAGCGCTTAATTAATTTCTTAGTTTTAATACTTGTTTTTGCTGTTTTGATTTTATTTACTGTCTATGGAAATAAGGTTTATCAAGACCAAACTAAGGCTGAGATTATTACTAAACAAGCTCCTTATTCGCTCGATGTTATCAATACTTTAGAAGAAATTGATAAAGAAAAACAAATAAATATATCCGATTTCAACTTTAATGAATCTGATTTTGATAGTAAAAACATCGTCAAAGTGATAAACGATACCATAACCGTTTACAAAGTCGTCAAAGAAAATCCATCTAAAAATAGCGGTGGTGTACTTTTCCATTTTGCTGATGAAGTTTATCTAAATAAAATTAAAATTGTTGATTATAAAACTTATCGAGACCAAATGATTAACACAGAATCGTTGGTTAATCAGTCCATTTACAATGAATCTGAATCGACTTATTACGACTTGATAGAATCTGCAACTTTTTCATTTTTATCAAGAAAATACAAGGAAGCATTGCAAAAATATATGGTAATTCTATCGAACTATCCTAATGATGTAAATGCAAACTTTTACACGGGGATTTGCTTTTTTAATTTGGGCGAATTTGAACAAGCAGTGGGTTATTTCGACAAATCTTATTCAATCGGATACGGAAATTTTCGAGAAGAAGCAATGTGGTTTACTGCGCTTGCAAATTATGAAATTGATAACTTAATTGGGTCACGACATTTTTTAAAGCGAATAATTAAAGAAGAAGGTTATTATCTTGAACCTGCAAAAGATCTTTTAACAGAAATTGAATAATGGATACAAAAGTACAATTAAAAAAGATGCGCAAAATGTTGTGGATGATGGGAGTTTTCAAAATTCCGATGATTGCCTATGTTCGTCCAAGACTGATTCACCTTGATGATAAAGTGGCCATAGTCAATGTGAGATTGCGTAGAAGAACAAAAAATCATTTAAAATCTATGTATTTTGGGGCATTAGCTGTGGGAGCAGATGTTACCGCAGGATTACATTCTTTTTATTATGCAGAATTATCAAGAGCTAAAATTTCTTTTGTATTTAAAGCAATGAAAACCGAATTTTTAAAGCGACCAACGTCAACTGTTCAGTTTGTATCAGAAGAAGGGTTGAAAGTGAAAGAAATATTTGAAAAAGCAAAGGAGTCAGGGGAACGTATCAATGATTGGATACAGGTTGTAGCAAAAAACGAAGATAATGAAATTGTTGCAACCTTTGAAATGCAGATATCAGTTAAATTAAAGAATTAAAGCTATGAAAAATATTACTTTTATTTTATTACTCGTTATGTTTACAAGTTGTAAAGAAACAAAATTGATTGAATTTAACGGAGATACCTACATGTGTGAGGTAAAAATCTACAATAACAAGATGCCCTCGCCCACTCCAGCAGCAAATTCTATTTATGCTGTTGTAATTCTTCGAGCAAAAGATTCAAAACTAACTGAAGCATGGCAATTAAAGTTTTTTAAACTCAATAAGGACAGGTATTCAGAATTTGAGATTGAGGGTTTTTCGGGCAAAGACGGGCTTTTGTATCAAAATGTCGTTCGTAACATAAAAGAAAGCGAACAATATAATGCGGTGATTCATTTTGAAAATGAAAAGGGAAAGACTTTAAAGTATAAATTAAACGATTTGGATATTTTGGTTGTACATTAATTTTCACAAAAGTAGAAAAGAGTCATACTTTGCTTCGAGACATTAAGGAGCTTAAAATTAGTGTTTTATTACTCTTGATTAGGTTTCTCTTTTTTGTCGCCTTTCTCTTGGAGTTCTTCTTCAGTTTCAAAGCCACTTAATAAATCATGTGTGCTGCTATCGTATTTACCTTTAATTTCATCAATTTTTGTTTTCTTCCATAGAGGAACACCAACAAAATATGAAGCCCTTCCAATAACATGAGCACTAATGGGTGCAGTAAGAAATAAAAAAATAATGATGGCAAAAACATTTGTTGTTATGTTGGTTTTCGTGAAGTACATCGCCAACCCCAAAAGTGTTAAACCAACCCCCAATGTTGCTGCTTTTGTTGTAACTGAGATTCTTAGGTAAAAATCCGACATACGGAGAAGACCAACCGCTGCAAGTAATATAAACAACGCACCAAAAGAAACAATTATCATTATTAATATATCATTCATTTCTCTTTCCTTTTTCTAGGTAATATGCAAAAGCCACTGTACTCAGAAAGGCAATTAATGCGAAAATCATTGCAATATCCAAAAACGATGGCATATTATAAATAATACTGAAGACAGCAATAATTGAAATACCTATGGTTATTAATAAATCTAATGATATTACACGGTCTGATAAGGTTGGACCTAATAGAAAACGGATGAATACTAGCAGAACTGCTAAACTCAATATCGGTAAAATAATATATGTCAAATACGCTTCTAGTGTCATCGTAAAATTTTCAAAATTCGCTTTTCATATCCATTTTTAATTCCATGAATAAACTTTTCTTTTGTATCAATATGCATAGCATGAATATACAGAGCTTTTCTGTCATCAGAAATATCCAAACTAAAAGAACCTGGCGTCAATGTAATCACATTGGCAAGCATGGTTATCTCCAAGTCTGTTTTTGCATCCAGCGGATACCTAATAATTCCTGGTTCCAATCTAATTTTTGGTAAAATAACATCAGATGCGACCTGTATATTTGCCTTAATTAGTTGAAAAATAAAGTAAAAAACAAATCCTAAGATACGTGGTACAATAACAAAATATTTCTTGCTTTTTTCATTATCACTAATTAGCCAAAGCACGAGGTAACTCAGAATAAAACCAGCCCAAAAATTATACGCACTGAATACTCCTGTCAAAAACACCCAAACAATTGTAAGTAATACATTTAATAGAAACTGTACTCTCATTTTATTATTAATTTAACTTGAAAACAGCATTGTAATACTGCTCTGTACTTATCAATTCATTTGCAATTCGATCTGCTGCAACTTGAAAGTTTTCTGCAAAAAAACTATAATATAAAGTTACACCAACCAAAATAATTATTGGTAAAATATACGACAATTTTTCTTTAAAGTTGAACTCATTAAAGTATCGGAATGAATCATCTCTTTCAATCTTCTCGTATTTCTTTGAAAAAACAGCATTCCAGATTTTAGCAACAATTACCAATGTTATTAAACTCGCAAAAATAAAAAGTATGGTTATAAAGACGTTTCCATTTACATAACTTGCAAAAAACAAAGATACTTTAGGCCAGAATCCTGAAAGTGGTGGAACGCCAACTACTGCAAATAGCGGAATAGCAAAGAGCAATGATAGTTTTGGATGACTATCCATCAATCCTCCCATTCTACTGAGTTTTGTTAAACCAAAAATACGATATAATACGCCTCCCGTCATAAATAAAGTAGATTTTACAAGAATATCATGGAACATATATAAAACAGCTCCAGCAATAGCTACTTCTGTAAATAAACTTAATCCTCCAACCATAAATCCAATGTGACAAATGATTAAATAAGAGAATGTTTTTAGGATATCTTTTTGAACCAATGCTCCTATCCCTCCAATAAACATGGTTAATCCTGCGATAACCATAAAGACAACTTGACTGACTTCATCCAAAGGGAATAACAGCGTAAAAATCCGAATCATGGCATATACGCCTACTTTTGTAAGTAATCCTGCAAATAAAGCAGATACGGATGTCGGTGGTGTATGATAAGATGCTGGCAACCAAAAATAAAGTGGAAAAATTGCTGATTTCACACCAAACCCGACAAAAAAGATAAAAGAAATGGTCCTTACAATTCCTCTGTTTTCAATTTCTGGTATTATTCGAGACAAATCCGCCATATTCAGTGAGCCTGCAACACCATAAAGCATCGCTATTCCAGTCAAGAATATAATAGAAGCAAGCATATTCAATGTAAAATATTTCATTGCTCCCTCTATTTGGTCTTTTCGCCCACCTATTGTTAATAAAACAAAAGAAGAAATTATAATTACTTCGAACCAGACATAAAGACTAAATAAATCTCCCGTTAAGAAAGCTCCACATAATCCCATAATTAGAAAATGGAAGATAGCGTGATAACCAAATTTCACCCGAGAGGAAACCATATTTTCAGTAGAGAAAATAGACAAAGCAAAGGCAACAATATTTGTCAAAAGCACCAAAATTACGGCAAGTGTATCAGCCACCATGGTAATACCGAACGGTGCTTCCCAATTAGAAAGCTGGATGCTTTGAATCCCATTTGCCCAAACATATTGAAATAAGATTGCACTGATGATAATACCAATCGCACTACCAACAACACTGATGTAATATTGGAAACTTGGCTTCATCCAGAAAAACAATAAAAGAATTGCAGTGATTAAATGGACGATAATCGGATACATTATTAAATGCTCATTCATATTATGCTATCTGTTTTGTTAAGATTATCTGTGTCATCTGTGCCTAATACTTTGTATGCTCTTTTAATTAAAACAATCGCAAATGATTGAAGCCCAAAACTAATTACAATTGCAGTTAATATTAGTGCTTGTGGTACAGGGTCAGCATAAATACCTTCTAAAATTTCTCCGCTATCAGCGATTAATGCTGGACTTCCTTCTGTGAGCCCTCCCATTAAAAAAATCAATAAATTCACACCATTTCCCAAAATAACAATTCCGATGATTAATTTGACTAAACTTCGTCGAAGAATCATATAAATTCCTGATGCGTATAATATACCTGTTGTTATTGCTAAAAGTACTTCCATTTTTTTAAGCGCTTTCTGATATTGTAAAAATAATAGTTAATGCTATTCCAACTACAACAAGGTAAACTCCTGTATCAAAAAATAAAGAACTTCCTATTGTTCCGAATAATTGTGAGTCAAACCACATACCTGTCATAAGTGGTTGCCCAATAAAAATAGTTGGAGCTAAAGCACTTAATATAGAAATGAGTAATCCTGTAGGAATTAAAAAACCTGGATGTAAACGTAAGATTTTCTTTGTATTAACCAGTCCATTTGCAAAAGAATGTAGTACAAATGCGATGGAAGAAATTAATCCCCCAACAAAACCACCTCCTGGTAAATTATGTCCCCTCAATAAAACAAAAAGGGAGAACAAAATCAACAAAGGGAGCAATGTTTTGGATACTGTACTAAAGATTAGACTTTTCATAATATTTTTGTATTATTTCTCATGACTTTTTAAATATAACTTTAATAGACCAAATACGCCAATCGCCGCAATAGAGAGAACCGTAATTTCAATCATGGTATCAAATCCTCTAAAATCGACCAAAATCACATTGACCACATTTTTACCTTTTGCCAGAAGATAAGCATTTTCTGCAAAGAAATCAGTCGTTGCTTTTACAGGCGTTTCATTCATTATTTCTATAATCGTAAAGGCCAAAAACGTTCCAAATGATGCAGCAATAACTCCATCTCTAATTCTTATTCTATTATTTGACATATCTAAGTATTTCGGTAATTTATAAACTACCAAAACAAAAAGAATTACGGTTAACGTATCAATTGAAAACTGTGTCATTGCCAAATCTGGAGCGCCATAAAAAATATAGATAAAACACATTGTGTAGCCTATCACACTCATTCCGATTATAGCTGTAAGTCGAGAAGAAGTAAATAATGTAAGAAATACTGAACTAATGATAAGAATTAGCATAACCAGTTCGCTAACACTCAACGACTTAATATCTAACAATACGTTAGAAACATTAAGGTTTAAAATAATATGTGATCCTAAAGCAATAGTAAGCATTATGAGTAATACCATAACATATTTTCTCAAATATCCATTTTGAAATAATCGTGTTAAGCCATAGGATAAATAAAAGAACCAATCTGAAAATGTTAAAAAAATGGACTTTGGAGAGAGAAACTCTATCTTTGCTAATGCGTTTTCCTTTTTATAAGTTGGTTTCCATATCAAATAAAGTAATATTCCAAGCGTTAATGTGATTGCGCTCAACAGCAAAATAAGATTAAATCCGTGCCACAATATTAAATGCAAACTTTCTTCACCTGTTAATAAAGGAGTAATTTGTTGTGTAAATAGATTTTGGACTACACTTGGAAAAACCCCAAGGAACAAGCTCAACACTGACAAAATCATGGGCATAATCCATAGTAAAATAGGCATTTTTGTTTTAATTTCAACTGAATCGTGCTTTTTTCCTGTGAAAGGTCTAACTCCGACAACAAATCCTGCAAAAACCATAAAAACATTGGTTATCAGTGCAATTGTAGTAAGAAATGCTGGAGAAATGCCTCCGCTAAGCGTAGATTCGTATATCAAATCCTTCCCTACAAACCCAATGGTTGGAGGAAAACCTGCACTTGACAAAGCGGCAAGTGAACCCGCAATAAAGAGTGGAAATAAAGTCTTTCTCAATCCTCCTAATTTAGTTATATCTCGCGTTCCTGTTTGATAGTCAATTGTTCCTGTAATCAGAAATAGACTTGCTTTATACAATGCGTGAGTAACAATAAAAACAATGGCAGCAGTAATAGAAGCGCTCGTTCCTATTCCAATCAAAAACACGATAATTCCCAAAGCTCCAATCGTAGAATAAGCTAAAATTCCTTTTAAATCTGTTTTAAACAAAGTATTAATTGCCGCATAAAGCATTGTGACACCACCAACAATGAGTAATATTAAAAAGTAATTGGAATTTCCTTCAAAGTGTGGACTAAACCGCAACAGTAAATAAATTCCTGCCTTTACCATGGTTGCAGAGTGTAAGTATGTAGATACCGGTGTTGGAGCTTTCATTGCACCATTCAGCCAAAAATGAAATGGGAATTGGGCAGACTTTGTAAACGCCGCCAAAAACAAAAATATCATCAAATAAACCGTGTAAGGGTGATTTTCAAATACGCCCGTTGAGTTTAACATTTCTGATATGGTATATGTTCCTGTTAAACTTCCTGCTAAAACTCCAAATGCCAACAAGGTTAATCCTCCAAGTCCTGTAATGGTTAGTGCCGTTATGGCTGCCTTTCGAGAGCCTTCCTCTTTGTTATTAAACCCAATCAGGTAAAAAGAGCTGATACTGGTTAGTTCCCAAAAAATAAAGAGTGTCAGGATATTATTGGCTGTTACAACACCAATCATTGCTCCCATAAAGAAGGAAAGAAACGCAAAAAATCGCAAAATTTTGGGATGTGTTTTTAAATACTGAGTAGAATATAAAAACACAATGCTTCCAATTCCTGTTATCAGCAAGGCAAATAGTAAAGCCAAGCCGTCTAATCGGAAATCTAAATTAATCCCCAACGACGGAACCCAAGTATAGGAAAAATCAAAGATTTCACCATCCATAATTGATTTGGTAAAACTTGAAAAATAAATGAGCAGAGAAATTGGAAGCAATGCTGCAACCCAGGTTATTCGTTTAAATGTTTTATCCCCTAAAACAAACAGGAATAATGCAAATAAAAACGAAACTGTTGTAGCCAATAGAAATACGCTCATAATTTATTCTAATTCTAATGATTTAAGTTGAATTTTTTATGCCCAACATAGTATTTTGTAAATATAAAAAAAAATGGTTTTTTATGACCTTTAATACATAATATTCTATTTTTTTGTTTAAACGCTAACCCTATACATAGAAAGAAGGTTTAGCCTTAAATCTGAATTATATTCAACAGCCTATGCCAATACGACTTCTTCTGTCTTCACTTCATATCCTAATTCGCTCCATTGTGCAGAACCACCAACAAAAACCTTAAGATTATTGAATCCGGCTTTTGCAAGAATAGAATATGCGTTAGCTGCACGTTGACCGCTGTGACAATAAATAATCACCTCTTTACTTTTGCTGATTTTGTCCAAGTTTTTCAAGAGATTACCTACAAAAACATGCGTTGCATTTGCAATGTGACCACTTTTAAACTCGACATCATTACGGACATCAAGGATTTGCGTGTTGTTATTATTTAATTTATCTTTAACCTCCTCTGCGGTAACTATATCTGCAGAAATAAATCCAAGTTCAGAACTCACCTCAATCATTTGAGATTCAGTAATAAATCCATACATATTCGTATCTAATCCTACACGCATTAACTTTCTTGTCAATTCTTCAATTTTTTCTGTCTTGCAAATCAAAACAAACTGCTCTTGATAATCAAGATGCCAACCACACCAAGTAGAAAACGATTTATTTCCTGTAATATTAATGGTATTTGGGATATGTAATTGTAAATAGTCTTCTTTTTCGCGTGTATCAATTACTTTTAAGCCGTTATTAAATGCAGTTAAAAACTGATTTGTTGTTAATTGGGGAATTTGAGGTACTTGAACGCGCAGTGGTCGGTCCACTTTATTCAAATATTTCATCATTGCAAAATATCTTGGAGGCTCAGGTTGATCCATTAATAAATAATCAATGAATCCTTCTTTGTCATTCTTATATTGAAACGCCCAATTTGATATTTTTTCATAACCAATAGTAGAACTAGGTACAGCACCTAATGATTTTCCACAAGCAGACCCCGCACCATGTGCTGGCCAAACTTGAATATGGTCTGGAAGTTTTGCAAAACGTTGGATTGAATCATACATTTGCTCAGCTCCGATTCTTTTTGTTCCTACAATCCCTGCGGCTTCCTCTAATAAATCTGGGCGACCAATATCTCCTACAAAAACAAAATCACCAGTAAACGCCATAACGGGTTGACTTGATGCTGGATGGTCTGTTAAAATAAAAGAAATACTTTCTGGTGTATGTCCTGGTGTGTGCATAACATCAAGAGTTAGATTTCCCACTTTAATAACATCACCATCTTTCAATCCTTTGTGGGCAAATTCATATAGCCAACCTTCTCCACCTTCGTCAGAAAGATACATTTCTGCGCCAGTAACAGTAGCTAATTCTCTTGAACCACACAAATAATCTGCATGAATATGTGTTTCTGTGATATATTTTATTGTTAAATTATTCTTTTTAGCAATTTCTAAATACACATCAATATCTCTTTGTGCATCAATAACAATTGCTTCTCCTGTTGCTTGACAACCTATAACATAACTGCCTTGTGCTAAGGTTTCGTCATACACATGTTTAAAAAACATAACCTGAATTTATAAGTTTAACTTCTATTATCTGTTTAATTGATTAACAAAGATACAACTTTTGTTAGGTATTTTCTAATAAAAAATCGATACTTTAACATAAGGTTTATGGTAGAGTAACAAATATTACTCAAAAAAATAAGGCTACTTCAATTAAGAAATAGCCCTACTTTTATAATTTTATAAAAAAATTATTTCCAAGTTCCGCCAGCAGCTTTACAGCTAGATTCTGCAGCTTTAACATACGCACTCCATGAACCTGCTACAAACTGATCATCTTTACTATACGTGACAGAAGAACCGTCAGGGTATGTACAAGTATGACTTTTTTTACAAGAAGTTAGTGCAAAAGCACCCACTACCACAGCAATAAATAATAAGTTTTTAATCATAATTATATTTTTTTATTTAGTTAATTTACTGCGAATATAGTAAAATAACTTTATAATCAATTAAGAATAAATAGAATTTTGATAGTTTTTTACATTTTGCATATAGAAAATCAACTAAATTCAAATAGATTGTAAGTACTTTATGTCATTAATGATTTTTGATATAATCTTTCGCTTTCTGAATAATTGGATACAAGGGTTTATCTTCGATTATATCTGGAATAAGAGAAACTAACTCTTCACAAACAGTTTGACTTTTAGAAGATAATTTATCTTGAATTTCATTGTGGCGAATGGCTTGAATAATGGTAATTAATTCAATACTCAAAACTTCGAAGGCATTTTCAATGGCTATTGTTGTCAATTGTGCCGCATTTGCTCCCATACTAACAATATCTTGATTGTCGTTATTATTAGGTATCGAATGAACATACATCGAATTAGATAGGGTTTGATTTTCAGCGGTTGTAGAAGTCGCTGTAAATTGAGCTGCTTGCATTCCATAGTTTAGCCCTAAAACTCCGCGATTTACAAATGGAGGCAAAATCTCATTAATCTTATGATTGAGCAAAAAATTTAATTGTCTTTCTGCTAACATTGTCATTCTTGTTATAACCAGACGTAATTTGTCCATTTCTAACGAAATATAATCACCATGAAAGTTTCCCCCGTGATAAACTTGTTGCCTTTCACTATCAATAATTGGATTGTCGTTTGCAGAGTTTAGTTCTTTCTCTAAAATTTCTCCCGTATAGTTTATTGTATCTAAAACTGGCCCTAAAATTTGTGGAATACAACGCACCGAATAATATTCTTGTACTTTGTCTTTAAAAAATTCTTCTTGATTTTCTCCTGAATATAACGTATTCTGACGGTTTTTCATCAATTTACTATCCGAAATATGGTCACGAATGTCTTTTGCAATTTCTAATTGACCTTCATGTAATTTTGCGCTATTTAATTCAATAGAAAAATGGTCATCATACGCTTGAACCAATTCATTAATCATAGCACTACATTTTATCGACCAACTTAATAAACGTTGCGCCTTAAAATGGTTTAAAATTCCAATTCCTGTCATCGCAGAAGTACCGTTAATCATTGCCAATCCTTCTCGGATTTTAATTTCTGCTGGTTCGATTCCTACTTCTTTAAAAACGTCTTTTGTATTTCTTCTGTCACCTTTATAAAAAACTTCGCCTTCTCCAATAACACATAAAGCAAGGTGTGCCAATTGCACCAAATCTCCACTTGCTCCAACACCTCCATGTTGGAAGATTAAGGGATAAACATCTTTGTTAATCATTTGCTCTAGCACTTTAACAACTGTACTATTAACACCTGATTTACATTTACTTAAGGAAACCAACCTTGCAATCATCGTTGCTTTTACATGTTCTGGAGGAAATACTTTTCCTGTTCCTGCGGCGTGACTCCTAATGAGATTAAACTGCAGTTCTATAATTCTATCATCTTGCACACGATATTGCGCCATTGGTCCAAACCCAGTATTTACTCCGTAGATTACCTTACTTTTTGAATATTCTTTTAAAAATTCATGGTTATCATCAATCCGTTTAATAAGTTTCTTATCTAATTCTAACGTAGCGTTATGAAAAACCAAATCAACTAAATCTTTAGTCTTCAAAAATTTGTTTAGTGTAATCATTTAAATACTTTTGTTTATATTTATAGTAAATATAGTTTTCGTGAAAAACCTCACAAATATAGAAATGTTTTTCCATGAAATTTAAAACAAACAACAAATTTAGTGAATCAATATACAGAAACAAAGCGTTTATACGTTATGCCTTATAGGAAGCATTAAAAAAAACAAATAGAGAAATGTTAATTAAAGATTTTTACGAATTAAAAGAACTAAAACAAATAAGCGAGGAAAATTATGAGGCCCATATTAAGCTGAATAAGGAACATGACATTTTTAAAGGACATTTTCCTGGCAATCCCATCACGCCCGGTGTATGTATGGTACAGATTTTGAAGGAGATTGTTGCAGGAATTGTGGACAAAGATTTAATAATGAAAAGCACCAATAATATAAAGTTTATGGCGTTAATCAATCCAGAGGAAACGCCAGATTTGAGATTAGAAATTTCAATTTCTGAGAGTGAAAATGGATTTGCTGTTAAGAATCAATCTTATTTTGATGATACATTGGCTTTAAAAATGGGTGCCAAATACGAAATAATATGAAAATTCTATTAGCAAGTGTACTTCTTATTTTTAGTATTTCCAGCACTTCTATCAACGATGTACGGTTAGCATTTCAGAAGGCAGAAGTAAATGCAACAGCGGCAGATTCTTTTAAGAAGATGATGGAGGGAAATATCTCAATGAATCAAAATCTCCAATTGGCGTATCATGGTGCGGCAGTTACATTGGTTGCAAAGCATTCTTCGGGAATTTCAACAAAGATAAGTCTATTTAAAGAAGGAAAGGGAATGATTGAACAGGCTGTAAAAAATAATCCAAATCACATTGAAATTCGATTGGTTCGCTTGATGATTCAGTCCAATACACCTGCAGTTTTAGGCTACAAAAGCGAGATTAATGAAGATAAAAACTATATTCTTTCAAACTTTGATTCTGCTCAAAACGATTTGAAAACCTATATTAGAAATATTGCAAAAGACACGGATGTTTTCACAGAAATAGAAAAAGAAAAATTAAAATAACAATCTTACACACCACTTTTCTTGAACAATACTTATGACATAATTATTATTGGAAGCGGAATGGGCGGATTGGTTTCTGCTGTTATTTTAGCCAAAGAAGGTTACAAAGTCTGTGTACTCGAAAAAAACAATCAGTTTGGTGGAAATCTTCAAACTTTTGTGCGCGACAAAACAATATTTGACACAGGCGTTCATTACATCGGCGGACTTGATAAAGGACAAAACCTTTACCGTTTTTTTGATTATTTAGGGGTTTTAGAACACCTGTCGCTCGAAAGGATGAATATGGATGCGTATGATATTATTACTTTTGATGATGATACAATTGCATATCCACATGCTCAAGGCTATGAAAACTTTATCAATCAATTGGGTAAACACTTCCCTGATGAAATTGATAAAATCCGTAAATATTGTGACAAAATTCAAGATGTTTGCTCTAAATTTCCTCTTTACAACCTTGAGAACAACACGCTTTACGATTTAAACATTCTATCGTTAAATTTAAAAGATTATTTAGACGAATTAACAGATAATGAACGACTAAAAGCTGTGCTTGTTGGTTCGAATTTGCTTTACTCGGGCGACGGAGAAACAACTCCTTTCTACATTCATGCTTTATCGGTTAACTCATACATTAATAGCTCTTGGAGATGTTTGCGTGGCGGAAGTCAGATTGCTAAAGCATTGGTTAGAGAACTGAGAAGGTTAGACGGAAATATTTTACGCCGAACTGAAGTAACAAAATTTTTATATGAAAACAATCAATTAATTGGCGTAGAGTCTCAGCAAGGAGATCAATTTTTTGGTCAGAAATTTATTTCTAACATCGACTTGAATCGAACCATACAGTTGGCAGGAGATTCTATTTACAAAAAATCGTTTCGTCGGCGCGTAAAAGAATTACAAGATACGCCTTCTTCGTTTTCAGTACACATTGTTTTAAAACCTGAATCTTTTCCTTACTTTAATTACAATATTTTCCATATAAAAGAATCTTCTAAGGTATGGAATGCTACAAAATTCGATATAAACGATTGGCCGAAAGCATATATGATTTCTATGGGAGCAAGTCGTAAAAACATGGAATTTGCCGAAAGTTTGTCAATCTTAACTTATATGGATTACAATCGTTTTAAAAAATGGGAAGAAACCACAAATACCATTGTCAACAAAAACGAGAGGGGAAAATCTTATGAAAAACTCAAAGCTGAATATATAGAAATTATTTTATCAGAATTAGAAAATAAATATCCAAAAATCAGGGAAGCAATCCACTCAGTTCATGCCACTACTCCACTCACTTATCGTGATTACATTGGCGGACGCAATGGAAATATGTATGGTTTTCTCAAAGACTCACATGCTCCTCTTAACGCTTATTTTTCTCCAAAAACAAAAATAGACAACCTTTTTGTAACTGGTCAAACCGTTAACATGCACGGAATCATGGGTGTTACCATAGGTGCCGTAAACACTTGTTGTGAAATTGTAGGAAGAGAGAAATTGATTGGAAAAATCAGTAGAAAATAATATTTTTCAAGTAAATTTCTATTTTTTATTTAACATCAAGAGCGTATGCCCATGACCAATCAGTTCGCTTTTATCAACCAATTTGAATCCTGCCTCTTCTGTAAATCGGAGGAATACTTTGCTGTCGTACATTTGACTCGTACCGTTAGCGATGGTTGTAAAATAAAGTGATGTCATTTGCAAGATAAATGCTGATGTTTCAAATCTTTGTAAATCCCAAAATGTTTCGTTGATATAAACCCTTGTGTGTTCATCGGAAGATTCATGACATTTTTGCAAAATTGACACAATTTGATCATCAGAAAAACAGTCTAAAAATTGACTCATCCAAATAACATCATATCCTTGCGGTAGTTCAGCATCGCTTAGCATATCAATTGTATAGAAATCAACTCTATCGCTAAAACCTGCATCTGCAATTGTCTTTTTAGCTACATTGATTTGTCCTTCTAAATCCACAACACCAATTCGCACATCTTTGTCATATTCCAGGCATTTTAACGCCCATTTCCCTGTGTTTCCTCCAATATCTAAAATATTTTTAGGTTTATCTTTAAAAATCATTGGTAGAATAACGTCAAACGTATTGTCAGAGTAGAAATGGTCAAACCCAAACCAACTGTCCTTTACCTCTCCTGGCAATTTAGAAAGCCCTTCGTAAACGGTTGACCAAGGTCCAAAGTTTTTCAATCCTTCTGGTCGAGATTTTTTAATACTTTCTTCCAAACTTGGCACCCCATCAAAACAAACATCTTTCATGAATTTGTAATTCACATGAACACTTTCGTTGTTGATAAAAAAGTAACCTGTTTTTGTTAAAAAGTAGAGATTATCTTGCGCATACAACAAGCCAATTCCTAAACCAGCTTCAAGAAGGATTCTCAATCCATAATGCGAAATATTAATTTCTTTAAAGATATCATCAAAAGAAATTCCGTCTTTATGATTGAACACAATTCTCAAAATTCCTTTTTCTCTTAAAAGTTTTGATGCTTCCCAAACATAAGGAGCAAAAGCGATAAAGTGTGCTCGATGCAACGCGTCAATTGCACGCATATCGTCCTTATTAAATAATTCATCAGTTTTCGCCAGTTCGTTCATAATGTCATGTTATGATTTGTAATTATCAATTTATCTTTATTCGAGTGCAAAATACATATTTCTTTCATTATTCTTATTTTAATTTGAAGACAATCAACTAGTTTTATTTCAAATTGAGCAATTCATGTATTGTCACACTTTTATATTTTTCTTTTTTCAAGTATTCTAATAAACTTCTAACAACATTCACGGTTTTATCAGACGTATCGTGCAACAAAATAATACTTCCCGGAGAAATTCGTCTTTTGATGCGTTTAAAAATCATTTCCTCATCATGATTCACAGTATCAAAAGAACGTATGTTCCATCCTATAACCGTTTGGTTTAACTTCTTTACTGCACGACGGATCCTTGGATTTGTAACACCAAAAGGCGGTCTAAAATAAACATCCTTCACTCCCACTTTCTCCTCAATCAGTTTTGCATTATCCTGAATTTCTTTCACCATGTTTTTTGTTGATTTGAATCCCATCGACTTTTGATGAGAATAGGTATGGTTTCCTACTTCATGTTGTCGTTTTACAATTTCAGATAGAATTTCATTATGTTTTTCAATTTGTTTTCCTATGCAGAAGAAAGTTGCTTTTTGTTGATATTCATCTAATAAATCTAATATTTTGGTTGTAAATTCTGTAGGACCATCATCAAAAGTAATGGCAACAACTTTTTCCTTTGATTTTACACTACAAATTGATTTTACGTGGTAGTTTAATTGGATAATAAATGAACCGTAAATAACAACTAGTATCCATAGAACAAAGAAACCTATATAAACAATGATTGGCCAGTTCCAAAAATAAAAAGCAAAAAAATAAAATAAGGTAAATAATCCAAAAGCGATATATCCAACTTGATGTTTAGACATTTTTTAAAAGTATTAAACTATAGTCTCTACCTCTAGTTTGGTTAAAAATCAAGATATTTTCGATGGTTCTTGGATTTCTTTTGCTGCTATTTGGATGATATAATGTTTCTGGAATTTCCTGATTTTTCAAAATATTTGACGCAATCCACGTAGCAATAGACGAAGAAGAATAAAAGTCTCCGAAAAGGTGCTTGAAATATAAAGACGTAGATTTTTCAAGAATAGCTGACATTTCTTCGTAAATATGGTCGTATTTAACATCGCCATTGTTTCCAAGAATAACAGCATCAATGTCTTGTGTGCTCAAACCATTTCGTTTTAAAAAATTAAGTGTAAAATCTTTAAGTTTTCCTTCTTCAATATGATTTTTCATTTCAACATCTACACATTCAGCGTAAGTTGAAGCTTGTTTTTGATTAGAAAGAATCATAAATGCACCACCTTCTCCTTGTACACCTCCGCTCGATTTTGGTTGAAAGATACTGTGTTCTCCTTCTTCTACTTTTTTATAAAAACCAACCAAACGATAAAGTCCTTGAGTAAAAGATCCAATTTCCTCCATTCCGCCAACCAAAATATTCTCTTTATCTTCTGACTGGATTTGCATCAAACCATCTAACAAAGCAGATTGAAAAGAATTAGCAGCTTGAACATAAGTAAAATTATATGCTTTTGATTCTATTCCCAAAGCGATTTGTCCTGCAATGGTGTTGTGTGTCGATTGAATAAAAGGTGTTGGCGTCAAGTATTCTTCATTGTATTGGATCATACTTTCCAAAAACTTTTCAGAATCTTTCGCGCTCCCAATTCCTGTACCTACGATAATTCCGTCTATCTCATTTACCACTGCATCTTTCATTGCATTTGAAGAAGCCACGACACCATTTTTTACAGCTTTCCCCATTCTACGAATTAATGCAGGAGGGATATATTCTTTATAATTTTGTTTTAAAGCAGGAACCTGAGTTGTATCCTTGTATTCAATTATTTCTTTCAGAAAATCTTCTTTTGTATTTTGTGCAGAAACAATTCCCAAACCGTTGATATAGCATTTATTTTTCATAATTTATGCTTTTTCAAAGATTAAACTGGAACAATTTCCTCCAAATCCAAAAGAGTTAGATAAAATTGTAGAAACATTAGCATATTCTAATTCTAATTGAGGCACCAAATCAAATTCCTTCATTTTTGTAGAGAAATTTAAGTTTGGATAAATTAACCCATGTTTCAGTGACAAAACACTGAAAACCGCCTCAACAGAAGCTGCAGCAGCTAAGGTGTGACCAGTAAATGGTTTTGTAGAGCTAAATTTTGGGATATTTCCTTCTCCAAACAACTCAATCATTGCCCTTCCTTCTGACAAATCATTATTGGGAGTAGCTGTACCGTGAACATTTACATAATCGACTTGCGACGGGCTCATTTTTGCCAATTCAAAAGCATTTTTCATTGCTAAAAAAGCTCCTTCCCCATTTTCAGAAGATGCAGTTTGATGGAAAGCATCATTTGCATTTGCGTATCCTGATAAATAAGCAATCGGTTTTTTTCCTCTTTCTTTGTAAGATTTTTCAGATTCAAGCACCAAATATGCAGCGCCTTCTCCAAGATTTAATCCTTTTCGATTATCATCAAAAGGTTGATTTAATGTATCAGAAAGAATCATCAAAGTATTAAATCCATTCATAGTGAATTTACAGAGCGCATCCATTCCGCCAACGATCACTTTGTCAAGGCGACCGTTTTCAATCATTCTTGCTCCGAGCATAATTGCGTTTGCTGCCGACGAACAAGCTGTACTTATTGTAGTTACAAAGCCATTAATACCAAGGTACTCGCTCAGAATATTGGTATTTGTCCCCGCATCATAAATGGTGATATAATGCTGTAAATCTTCTCTATCGTGAAAATCAAAATAATAATTCTCAATGATATCCATTCCCCCAACTGTAGTCGAATTGATAAACCCAATTGAGGATTCATTTTTCACATCGATCTCCGCTTGTTCAACCGCCTCTTGTATTGCAATTGCACCAAGCATTGTCGTTCTAGAAAAATTATTACTTGGATCTTTAATCCTTAAAATATCGAGAAGTTCTTGGTTTGATTTCTTAATTTCTCCAACATAAATTTTATCTTTTAAGATAGTATCTATGTTTTCAACACGAGAAATGCCATGCTTATTGCCTTTTAAAGCAGAAAGAGTTTCTGCGACATTCATCCCTATAGCAGAAACAATTCCCATTCCTGTTATGGCAATATTCTTACTCACTTTATTTGGTTCTATGCTCAGAAATATATTGAGCCATTGTTTCTATCGATTCAAAAATCTTTTTCCCTTCTTTTGGGTCTGTTAATTTAATTCCATAATCTTTATCAAGAATCACAATTAATTCCAAAGCATCAATAGAGTCTAACCCTAAACCATCTCCAAAAAGAAAATCTGAATCTTTAATATCCCCGATAGACATATCGTCAAGGTTTAAAGCATCGATAATTTTTTCCTTCAACTCTTTTTTTAACTCTTCCATAATTTTATAACAATTTATTTAATTTTTCAACTGATAATTCTTCTCCTTCTTTAGGTTCTACAATGAATACAAAAGCATTATACTCATCTTGATTTACCTCTAACCAACCACAAAGCACGCTTTTTGATTTTCCTAAATTAATCAAACTTTCGGAATAATCAATCATAAACTTTGGATTGAAATTTTCAAATATAAAAAAAGAATTCTCACTCTTCAACTTATATTTGATACTTATTTCTCCAAGGGCAATATTTGGCAATGTATAAACGAATGTTGCGGGACTTGCATAACCACCATTTTCATAGGAAATTGAAGATTGATGTTCTTTGTCAATGTCAATGCAAGACGAGCGATTACAAAGCAACAATGCCATTTCTGAATCAATACTTTCCATTGAGTCCAAAAGTATTGTAGAAGCAACGAGCGACAGTTTACAAAGTGGATCCATTTTATAAAACTTTGGATAATCTATCTTCAAAGTTTTATAGGCAGATTTAATAAACTTTAAAAATGTTGGCTCATCTTGATTCTCAAAAACAAGTTTTCCATTAAGAGAAATCTTCCCATTCTTTATATTGCAGTAATGTGTAATCTTATTTTTCATTGTTGATATGCCTTTTAAAGATTACTGCTGTATTAGTTCCTCCAAATCCTGATGCTGTTTTCAAAATTATATTACATTCTGTGAATATATTTTCTGTTGTAACATTCAGCGGTAAAGTTACCCCATGTTCTGAATAACCCAAAGATTGTGGAATTAAATTTTTACTTCCAGATTTTAACGCAATCACCGTATCTAAAAGTCCTGATGCCCCCAAAGTATGACCAAAGTATCCTTTTAAACTATAAACAGGTGTGTTTTCTAATCCCAAGCGATTAAAGGCTTGTGCTTCCATCTCATCGTTATATGCTGTTGCTGTTCCATGAGCGGAAATACAATCTATCTGGTTGGCTGAAATTTGTGCTTCTGCTATGCTTTTTTGAATACTTTGAAAAAGTCCTTCGCCTGTTCGTGAGGGACCTGAAATGTGATTTGCATCATTGATGTTGCTATCGCCCAAAATCTCGTAGTAAACTTCACCCTGAATAACTGCTTTATTTTTAGTCACCAATATAGATGCAGCAGCTTCTCCTAAAGTAATTCCATCACGGTTTTTATCGTAGGGTTTACAAGGATTGGGACTCACAGCTTGAAATGACTGAAATCCAGTAAAAACGAATCTAGAAAACAAGTCGGCTCCAATGATTATTAGATGATTATATACGTTTGATTGAATCAACGATTTCGCCACTGAAACTGCCATAATTCCTGAAACGCACGCATTAGAAAGTACAATTGGCGTTGATTTAACTCCAATAACCTTAGCAACTTTATCGGCTAAATTTGACAAATAATATTGTTCAATATTGCCTTTTTCTAATGAAGTTATGTTTCCTTTTGTACTGGAAATAATCAGTCCGCATTTATCATCCAAAATAGCATCATACAATGGTTGGATACTTTTAACTGAAAGAAGCATCATTTGCTCCAAATCGGTAAACTCTCCTTTTAAATTTAGAGTTTGAAAAGCATTATTTAATTTTTCTTTGTCAATAATCCCTCCAACAAATGGTTCATTGTGCAAATACTCATCCGAAAAGTTTTTAATCCCTGATTTTCCTTGTAAAACCATTTTTATATTCTCTTGGATATTAAATCCCAAAGGCGTCACACAGTTTCCTGTAGTAGCAAATACAGATATATTATTTTTATCTTGAATCACTGAAAAAGTTTACTTTATTTTTCCATTTGGTAAAAAAATCAGGCGAATATAGTGCTAAATTTCCATTTTTATCAAGAAAAACTTGAACTGTTCTACCTTCACACATTAATTCACCTGTGGGATTATAAATTTCATATTCCAAAATCAACTTTGAAGAAGGACAATCTAAAATAAATGTTTTTACTGTAAAAGTATCTCCAAACTTCAAGGAAGCTTTATAATCACAATGAACATTGACAATTGGTGCTGTATAATTATTTGCTTTTATATCCAAATATGAAAGTCCATGTTTACGACCAAAATACTCTCTTCCTTCCTCAAAAAAAGAAATATAGTGCCCGTGCCATACAATTCCTAAAGAATCGACTTCATTAAACTTTACGCGACCTTCATAGATTGTCGTTAAATGCTCAATTCGTTTATATCTGGTTGAATTTCTTTTCATAAATCAAGGCAATCGTCATATTTAGTAGAAAAAAGGCAAAAAGCAACAATAAATAAGGTGATAGTTGGAGCAAATTTGACTCTCTTAAAAGCACATCATAAAATCCTTCTAATCCCCAATTCATTGGTGATATTCTAGCGATCATTTGCATTGTTTCTGGCATTGCATAAACAGGAAACCAAAGTCCACCAACCGCAGCCAAGATAACAACAGAAGTGGCTCCAAATGGCGCAGCTTGTTCGTGTGTTTTAGATATTGTTCCAATCAGTACACCAAAACCGATGGCTGCAAGCCCAGAAAACAACGCCACAACACTTAATAAGAAAAATCTACCTTCAATTTCAAGTGCAGGCAGACCAATTATAGGAAAAAGGTAAACACTGACCAAGAGCATTACATAAAACTGAACCATACAAACAAATAAATAGACAAGAATTTTACTAATTATAAACTCAAAAGAAGAAAATGGTAATGTTTTTAACCTAATATAAGTTCCTTGATTTTTCTCTTTAACAATGTTTATAGACAAAGGAATAACAATAAAAAATATTGCAAAAAGCGTCCAAGCCGGTAAATTATGTTGAACAGCATTTGGGGTAATGTTCTCATGATTTGTTGTGATTGATTTTTCTTGAAACTGAATCAACGGTTCTTCCGTGATATAGCTAAAATCTGCTTCAAATTCATTTTCAAAAGTTTTGTAGATAGCCTGTGTTTCTAATTTAGAAATCATATTATCTATTGCGTTTTTTAGCGCATTACGAACATTTGATCCTACTGCTGGGTCAAAGAAGATAAATACTTCCTTTGTTTCTTGCTCAAAAATTGATAAATCTGCTTCTTCTATGTCTGGCATCACTTCGCTTAATAGTCGATTGATATGTGCATCGGTTTTATTTTGGATGTAGTTAGAAAAATCTTCAGGAATTACAATTAAAATCTTTTGTTGTCCCAATTTTAAAAGATTTACGCCTACTTCTTGCGTTAGTCGTTCGTTTTCTAATTCGGTAATAATCTTTAATTGGTTATTATCCTTTAAGTTGTTTATGATAGTTTTTGACAAATCACCGTCATCACCGTTTGCGATTAAAACAGGGAGTGTTCCTTCAACATTATTTTCAATACTATCTTGAATAAATGTGATCGTAATAATTAATACAATGGGCATCAGAAAAATAATTGCTACTCCAAGTAAATCTCGTCGAAGTAGTCTTAATTCTTTCAGTATTGCGTGATAAATTTTAAACATGTACCCTATCTGCTCCTATTGTTTCTATAAAGATCTCTTCAAGTGTTCTAAACTCTCCATTATCCAGTAAAACATCTTGTGTATTTCCTTCGATTTGAATTTCGCCATTATCAATAATTGCTACACGGCTACAAAACTCTTGGGCTTCGTGTAGAATGTGAGAGCTATACACGATTGTCGTTCCCTTTTCGTTCATTTTTTTAAGAAAATCTATGATAAATCTTTTAGAGTGAACATCAACTCCAACGGTTGGCTCATCAAGGAAAATTAGGTTTGGTTCGTGTAAAATTCCAGCCAAGAGATTGATTCTTCTTTTCATTCCACCAGAAAATGTTTCAATTCTATTGTTTGCAAATTTCGTCAGTCCCATTTTTGCAATTCCCGAATCAATTTTACGATTTAGGTCTTTCCTTGGCACGCCGTACATACTGCCGAAAAATTGTAAATTTTCTCTTGCTGTTAATTTTGGATAAATAGCGTATTCTTGTGGAACAACACCGATAACAGTTTTAATTTTTTCTGTTTCGATACGCAAATCCATTCCTTGAATTTTTACTGTCCCAATATCGATTTTAAGCAAGCCTGTCAAGATAGAAATCAAAGTAGTTTTTCCTGCACCGTTTGGACCAAATAGTCCAAAAATCTCGCCTTTATCAATAGAAAGGTTTAATTTATGCAAAGCATTAAAATCCGTTCCTGGATATCGGTGAATTAAATTTGATATTTCAATGCTTTTACTCATTATTATTTCATTGTTTTTTTAAGGTCTAAAAAGAATTGCTTTTCTTGTTTAGATATTTGGATCATCATTTTTGACAATCTTTCATATCCATCCGATTCTTTATCTCTGTTTCTGCATACCCTAGATGCTAACAACGCCCAAGCTCTCCAGTCGTCCCCTATTTTTGTCATGTTATGGGACAACTCAAAAAGTTCAGGTCGATTCAGTATTTCAGAAGCTCTTTGCAAGAAAGCACCATAGATAAAGCGAAATCCACCTCCACCCGTTCCAATTTCTTCTTGCATTCGGATAATTTGTGCTAAATAATGATTTGTTTTCTTAATTCCATGGTTTTCTTTCCAATAGAGAATTTTTTTGCTCACATATTTGATACCATTTGCACCGATATAAGGTACAGGAGCCAACATATCGTGTGTAGTACGTTTTATACCTGCTGAGATTGCCTTTTCAAAATCGAAAGAATGTGGAACTGTGGTCGGATAATACATGTGACCACGAGGTGAGAACACACCTTTTGTAAAACGTGCTCTTGCCAACTCATCTTTTGTCAACGAAGTTGTATGTTCCATAACAGGGTCGCTGATTAAATATTCATTTCCTTTTTTACCATAAACAACAAGGTTATGTGCATTAAAGTGGAAACGGTATTCATCTGGTAAATATGGTAAATGATATACGCCGACTTGCAAGCCTGATGCAATTCCTTTATCTAAATTTCTATCCAAAGCTTCAAAAGACTTGTCGATACTTCTAAAATGTTCTCTTTTTATGTCAATACCTAATCTTCGCGAAGCGCGGGAAAAAATCCATCCAGGCATTGGACGATAACTCACTGCAGGACCTTGATTTACTTTTAAAAAAGGAATATAAATAAAAAATAGCCCAGCACCAATACCGAAAACCAAAGGTTCATCAATATTTATTCCATTATATTGGAAAATATTGGCAGCCACACCATTTTCACAGTGTGCTGATTGTCTATGTTCAAAATCTAATTTATTCATTAAAATTTTCTAGCTGTTTCAGTTCAATACCAAATATTTCTGCATATTTTGCTTTCGTATTGGTATTTAATTTATTGAAAACTTTTGGTTTAAAATGTCGTTTAATTTTCCAACGGTATTTATGCATATATCCTGCCAAAACTCCAACATCCATCTTTTCCTTCCACATAAAATAGTAAATTGGACTTTTACTGCCGTTTAATACCGCTTGTCTTGCTTCTTCAATCTGTTCATTCAAATGTTCCATGGATAAATCGAGGGCAATAGATTTTGCCTCCCAACCGGTACTCAAACCTGTTGTGTATTTACCATCTTTATCAACCGCATAGCAGACTTCTCGAATGTTTTTATCCTCTAATTTGCTTCGATCTTGAGGAATTTCTTCCTTTTTCATTTTTCCTGAATTTTTAGAAGCACAAATATAGGGGATTTTCTCTAAAAAGATAAATAAATGAGGAAAATGCCGTGAATTAATGCAGGCTAACAAATTGAATTTAGGATGTGTTATGGTCTAATTATCAATCCAAACTTACTAATTGCGATTATTTTTCCGTCTAATTCCGTATTACACGACATATCACAATTATAAATACCACCAATTTCGTGCATTGATAATAATTTTCCCTTTGTTATTAAAACCGCATCAACAGGAGGCAAAGTAAATATGTCAACAGATTTTACACGAGAGATATAACCGATAATCGAATAATCTTCTTTTGATTTATTTTCTTCAAAATGAGGCCAACCAACAATCCCTGAGCAGGTTTGTGCAGCATTCTCAATGATTCCAACTTCTCTGAATAGTCCATTTTCTACAAAAATATTATCACTTGATATTTTGAAATTCGTAGTGATATGTTCATTGTCTAGCTCCAAAACATCATCAACCATAAGCATAGGTTCTCTATGCGGTAAAAATTGGCGAATACTGATGGGTAGATCAAAAAGCAGACTAGAATCAGACATAATTAATTTGCAATAAAAGTTTTCATTTTAGCGGATAGAATCATTTCTCCATTGCAACGAGTTTCTCCTTGAACCAAAGTAATTCCAGAAAACTCTGTGATAATTTCAATTTTAGTGATAATAACCTCACCAACTTTTGGAAGTCGGTTGATGATAGCATTACTCACAGAGCCAATATATCCGACTGGTGCCACTTCATTTCTTAAGAAGTAACCGTAACTTGTATGTAATGCAATGGATTGAGCAAAATTTTCAATCAAACCAGACTCATTAAACTTTCCTTTTTCTATGAAAAGATTTTCTGCATCAATTTCTGTTCTTGTTGTTATTTCATTTTCTTGATAATCAAGCATTTCTTTTATCATCACAAAAGGGTGTTTTTGCGGTAATAATTCATTAATTTTATCAGAAGGAATCAATGATTTCATACGATCTATACAACTGTTAACAATGCATACATGTAATTAAATCTACCACTTTCAGGCACAGAAAGCAATAGTTTTTGTCCACTTTTTAAGTCATGCGTTTTAGCAATTTCATCAAGAATAAGGTAGATTGAACCAGCACCAATATTTCCAACACTCTCAAGGTTTGTAAACATTTTGTCATTTGGAATATTTACTCCTTCTGCTCTGATTCCGTCCATTACTTTATCTTTAAAATAGAATGAAGATATATGCGGCAAGAAATAATCTAAACTTTCTGCTGAACAGTTATTTCTTTCCAAGACAGCTTTCAAACTTTTTGCTCCTTTATCTACAATGTGCTTATCCAATAATTTAATATCTTGTTTAATGGCAAAAATCGACTTTTCTGCCCATTCAGATGATTGATAATTTGACCAAGGGATTAGCTCTCCGTCATCTCCTTTTTCAGCACCAGCATACATACAGGTCTCTATACTATCAGCGAATGATTGTCCATCAATCCACTCAATTTTAAAGTTTACTCTGCTATTTGGATTGGGTTTGTCCTCTAATAAAAACGCACCTGCACCATCGGAAAGCATCCAACGTAAAAACTCCTTTTCAAAAGCCAAAACAGGCCTTTCTTCAATTTTACTTGCTGTATCGAGTTCGTATTCAAATTTATCTTGAGCCAACCACTTTGCTATTCCTTCAGAACCAGCAACAACTGCATTTTCAACTAAACCAGCTTTAATTGCCATAAATCCATATTTAATGGCATTCATTCCTGCAGTGCAGTTGCCAGCGGCTGCATTAACTTCAATGTGATTGCTTCCTTTCATTAAACCATGTACCATTACAGCATGAGATGGCACAACTTGATCAGGAGAAGTTGTTCCAACAGATAAAAGTTGAATATCTTCCATTTTGAAGCTATTGTCCAACAGGTTTTTAATTGCTTCATAGGTAAGTTGGGCATTTGTATGCGTACGGTTTCCATCTTTGTCGAAAGCATAATGTCTTTTCAATATTCCGTTACTGCGCAATACAATATTTTTAACTCTCTGAGAATTATTTAGTAAACCAATAAAGTCTCCCATCTCCGTATTATCTACAGGGTTGTTAGGCAAAAACTTTGCTGTTCTTGTAATGTAAACTTCTTTCATTCTTCTCTCTATAACATCTACTAAACTCCACAATAGAGTTCTCTTTTCTTTTTAATTTGAGTTAACCTTAAAGGATAGCTTAAACAAAAAATCAAAAATACAATTGGCGAAATTACAAATAAAGCAATCAAAAGATAATATTTAAACAATTTAATTTTAAATTTTCTATTTTTTGAGCTCTTCAAAATTAACTTTGACCAAATTGAAAACATACGGTTTGCCTTCTCATCCATAAAAATAATAAACGGGCGAATATCAACTCCACCTGCTTTTTGAATACTTGATTGTAAATTATCAAACTTATCATTTTCAATTGAATTTAAAATTAGGTCTCCAAACTTAGATGCGCCTTGAATATCTTCATCTGAAACACCAGGTTTTGGAAAAACCCCCCATTTTCGGTCTTTTTTTCCGCCTATTACCCAATGTACAATGGTAATAACACTAATTAAATTCGGACTTCTATCAACAAATGCAATATTTCCTACCAGTTGTCCTCCTGCTTTTTCAACAAGTAATTTGGTTTTTTGTTGAGCCTTTGCCCACATATTTCGACAACCAATCACTGTGATTACTTTTCTATTTCCTAATAGCTTTGTTGCATACGCTGATTTTAAAAAGGAATTCACGGGAATCGAAGGAGTCAAAAACCAGATTTGATAGGCAAAAATAACAAGGTCATATTGCTTCTCTAAAATTTCAGTCGGTGGTTTTTCTATCTCAATGGGTATTTGCTGAAAAGATTCAGGAAAAGTATCATAAAACTTATCCGGATTCCAAGGAAATGTAAAATCATTTATTGGCTTTATATTATAATAATCAACTAAGTAATCTTCCTTATTTTCAAAAGGTTGAAGCAAATTACTAGAGATATCCTTTAATTGTCCCGTTTGGGAATAATATATTACAAGTATGTTCTTCAATTCAATAAATTTTGAGTGAGTAAAATTAGTAATTTATCATAAAACAACAGTTTTTATTTGAATAATTTCAAGTATTCTTTACATTTACCAAAAATATTTAGACTAATCTAAAATATATTTTTATATTTGCCTAAAAACTTTAAACAATAATTGATATTAAAATGAAAAAAACAAATTCCTTTTATCTTTTATTACTCATATTATTGTTTATTCTTCCTTCTAAGAGCGTTTTTACTCAAAACACCATAAGCGGGATAATTCAAAATGAAGAACTTGAGGGATTATCTTGGGTTAATGTTTTTATAATTGGAATGAACAAAGGAGCTACAACCAATAATTTTGGAGAATTTACAATTTCTGGATTATCTTCAGGGACTTATAGCATTGTTACTCGTTCTTCTGATTTCATCAATGACACCATACAAGTAAAATTAAACAACAAAGATACAACTCACGTAGTTTTCACCTTAAAATCTCGAACCACAGAGTTTGATGAAATTGTTGTTTCTGGAACAATGAGAAGCGTTAGAAAGTCAGAAAGCCCTGTTCCCATTGAAGTTTATTCTAAAGAGTTTTTTACTTCAAACCCTGTTCCTTCAATTTTTGAGTCATTGGCACATGTAAATGGCGTACATCCGCAAGTAAATTGTAGTGTTTGTAACGCTGGAGATATTCATATCAATGGATTAGAAGGACCTTATACAATGATATTAATTGATGGGATGCCCATTGTAAGTGGATTATCAACAGTGTATGGATTAAATGGTATTCCACAGTCGTTGGTTGAACGTATTGAGATAGTAAAAGGGCCAGCATCAACGCTTTATGGCTCAGAAGCAGTTGGAGGTTTAATCAATGTGATAACGAAATCTCCAGGGCAAGCACCATTGTTTTCTATTGACGTTTTTGGGACATCATGGGGAGAAATAAATACTGATTTGGGATATCGTGCTAATATTGGAAAAAACGTTTCTACTTTATTGGGAGTAAATTATTTTAATTATAGCATTCCAATGGATAAGAACGGTGATGGATTTACAGATTTAACGCTACAAGACAGAATTTCAGTATTTAATAAATGGGATTTTTCAAGAAATGAAGGACGTGTTTTTTCTTTGGCAGCTCGCTACGTTTATGAAGATCGTTGGGGAGGAGATATGAATTGGACTTCTGAACACCGAGGAGGTGATGAGGTTTATGGAGAAAGTATTTATACAAATCGTTGGGAGATATTTGGAACCTATCAATTACCTTTCAGAGAGAAACTTTTATTGATGTTTAGTGCAAACGGACACGAACAAAATGCTCGTTACGGAGATGATATATTTGACGCTGTTCAAAATACAGGGTTTGGTCAGTTGGTGTGGGACAAACAGATAAAAAAACATCAGTTATTGGTTGGGGCTTCGTTGCGTTATACACATTATGATGACAACACCACCGTAACTGAAAAAGTGATAAACGAAGAAATCATTAATGAACCGTCTAATACTTATCTACCAGGTATTTTTATTCAACACGAATGGAAATTGGGTACTCAACAAACTTTATTAACAGGAATTCGTTATGACTACAACTCCATACATGGGTCTATTTTTACCCCTCGAATCAACTACAAGTTGTCATCAAAAAATAAAATGAATATTTTACGATTGAGTACAGGTTCGGGTTATCGTGTAGCAAATGTTTTTACTGAAGATCACGCTGCTTTAACAGGTGCTAGAGATGTTGTGTTTTTATCTGAATTAAAACCCGAAACATCTTGGAATGGAAACGTGAATTATGTGAGAAAGTTTAAATTTAATAATGATCTGTTTCTTAATTTTGATTTTACCGTATTTTATACCTATTTCAACAATAAAATCATTCCCGACTACGAAACAGACCCTAGCTTAATTATCTATGATAATCTTGACGGTTATGCAGAGTCTAAAGGTATTTCATTAAGTATAGATGTACTATATAAAGACTTTTCAGCCAACATTGGTGGGACACTCGTTGACGTTTCGAGCATAGAAAATGGAGTGCGTATTCAACAAGAATTTCAAGAAATTTATAGTATGACATGGAATCTAACATATAATTTTAGCAAAATTGGATTTAAAATTGAATATACAGGGAATTTATATGGACCAATGTTATTGCCATTAATTAGCAAATTAGATCCAAGAATGGGTAAATCCAAACCATTTAGTGTTCAAAACATTCAATTGACAAAATCATTTAAAAATGGGTTGAAAATTTTTGGAGGCGTCAAAAACTTATTAAATTGGACACCAAACAAGGGAAATCCTTTTATCATTGCAAGAACGCACGATCCTTTTGATAAACATGTTCAATATGATTCAAGTGGAAGTGTATTGGAAGCACCTGACAATCCTTATGGTCTAAAATTTGATCCAGATTATATTTACGGGTCGAATCAAGGAATTAGAATGTTTTTAGGTTTGCGTTTTGCATTAAAATAAATGAAGTTTACACTAAAATTACGTTTCTTCCGTATAAACGGATTCTTGAAATGTTTCTGAAACATCAGCAAAAAATTTCTCCAACTCTTTCAATGTTTCAGGTGTAGTTTTAATGTCTTTTACAACTTCTCCCTTGTTAAGAACAACAATTCTATCACAAACTTCAGTCGTGTGCATTAAGTCATGACTTGAAATCAATAAAGTTTGTTCTTTTTTGGCAGCAATTTCTTTAAAAAGTTTCTTTAATCGAAATTGTGTTGTTGGGTCAAGATTAGCAAAAGGTTCGTCTAGAATAATTACCTGTGGGTTTCCAATAAAAGTTGCAACTACTCCTACTTTCTTTTGATTTCCTTTAGATAAATCACGAATGTATTTTTTCTGATTTAAGACTTCATCATTGAACAGTTCTCTAAATTGGGGCAAAAATTCATCAACTTCAGTTTTAGATACGCCCCTCAAATCTCCAACAAAATAAAAATACTCTTCTGGAGTTAAGTAATGAATCAAGAAACTTTCATCTAAAAAAGCACTTGTAAAAGGTTTCCAATCTTCACTTTTATGAACAACCACACCATTATTTATAATTCCACCTTTAGAAGCTTGAACTAAATCTAATAGTAAACTAAAAAATGTTGTTTTTCCTGCTCCATTATTTCCAACCAATCCAAAACATTGACCTTTTGGTATTTCTAAATTTTCAATGTTTAATACACATCGATCACCATAAACTTTTTTTAAGTTTTGTACTTTAATCATTCTCGTTTTCTTTTAAATACCAATTTTACTTGCATTTTCCCTTGCCTTTTTCATTAGATTATCAGCGCGGGTTTGTGCTTCATTCTCAATTTTCTGCGCGGCTTTTTCTCCTTCATCTCGAATCTTACCAGCGGCAGCTTCTGCAGTTTTCTTTTTCAAGAAATTGCTTCCCGCTTCGTCAATAAGTTTTTGTCCGTTTTTATTAGCTTCTTCCCTCGTTTTATCCGCCAGTTTTTTCGCTTCGGAAATAATTTTATCCGCTTGAACTTGCGCTTCGTTAATAATTTTTTGCCTTTGTGCTTCTATTTCTTTGTTTACCTCTTCTTTTACCTCTTCTTTCTTTTCTTCGATGACTTCTCTTACTGAATCTTTTGCTTCTTCAACTTTAGCATCGACTAAATCCTTAACACCTTCTTTTACATTTCCCCCCAATTCCATAAGCTTTTCTTGTAAATTCATCGTAACCTTTGGATTTTTTATTGTATTGGTAATAAAAGCCGTAACTGGAATTTCGTTTGGTAAATCATTTAGCTTTATATCAAAACCAGGGATTTTCTTTACTTGAGCAATACCTTTTTCGGCTAAGTCGAGTGCCTGATTAGGAATATCTTCTTTCGGAATCATCATCTCTAATTTAAAGTCAATTTCTTGTTCGAAGGATGTTGTTCCACTTACCAAAGTATTGATGTTTCCTAATTTAACATCGAAAGGTTTAACCTCTACTTTGCCATTTTCAAAAGAGAATGATGCGCGTACATTTTTAATCGTTTGCTCACTAAGTTTGCTTATATTCAGTTTAGAAGCCAACTCATTAAGCGGTTCAAATCCTAATATATCTAAACTACTTGAAAATAGATTTCCTTCTCCATTGAGTGTGTTAAAAACTGGTTCAAAATTAGGTTTTAGACTTGTATTCATACTAAAATCAGACGATATATTTCCATCTAAAAACTTAGCAATTGGCGCGATTTTATCAACGGTTATAAAATTATCCGCCAGTTCTTTAATTCTTAAATTCTTGAGTGACCAGCCGAAATCAGCTTTTGGTTCATTTTTATTTTGTGTATTATATTTTCCATTCAAAGTTACACTTCCTCCCAAAGCGTCTGCTGAAAGATTTTGTAAATTAGCCTCTTGGTCTTTAATTATAATAACACCCTTTAAATTGTCAATGTTCATTCCGTCATAAACCACTCTATCTGCGTTTGTTTTCATAACAAAATTGATATGTTTAGGAATTAAAATTGGCTCTTCATCTCCTGTTTCAGTAGATTCTTCCACGGTTTCAGTTGTCTCGTCTTCTGAAGTTCCCGCCGGCATAAAATCATCTACATTTAGATAATTGGTGTAAACATTTAAGTTTCCTACTAAGTCTTCATTTTCTTTAAATAAATAATTCATATAATTTGACAATTCTCCGTTTACTGCAAAGTTGCTCTCTCCCATTTTTGCATTCATTTCAGCAACTTGCAATCTTCTAGGGGAAAAATTAAATGTTAAATCATCGATATAAACTGGGTCTGGTAAATCTTCTGAATCATAATTAAAGTTTTGCAAACGCAGTTGACCTTTTGCATGGAAATCTTGGTATCTTTCTTCTTCAATTGCTGACAATTTCCCTTCTAATTCAATGTTAGAGGTCAATTTTCCAGAATATTTTTCTTCCAAAGGATAAACCTTTTCAATTGTAGCCAAATCAATATCTAAATTCAATTGCGAACGGATAGATGGGTCTGACATCGGTTGACTTAAATAAAAGTTTCCATCAATTTTATTTCCTGCAAAAAGCGCATTTAAATTATCAATATCAACTGTCATGTCATCAAGGTTTGAACCACCTGGGAATTTTGTATTTGCTTGAATATTAATATTGTTAATGCTTTCAGGTAAGTCTGGATATTTGATTGAAGCATTTTTAATTCCTGCATTAAAGTTCCAACTTGGGTATGAATTGTCATTTAATTTACCTTTCACATAACCGTCAACATTCATACTTCCATCTGCAATCATACTCTCATATCCAGTATGATAAAAAGCAGGTACAAGGGAAAGAAGATTTTTAAAACTGATTTGGTTTGTTATCAATTTCAAATCCATATCGCTACCGCTTTCCAAGTACTCATAAAATCCATCAAACGAAAGACTCAATGCGTTTAATTGTAAATTATTATCAGCCAATGTGAAGCGATATCCATCATCCAGAAAGTCCATCACAAGGTCTAAATCTAAATCAGTTTTAACCTTTGTAAGATAAGGAATTGCTCCAAGCATGTAACTAATTTCGTCGGCATTTGTTTTTGTTTCAACCACCAAATCCTTATCGCTCATTTTAGCATTTCCTTCGATGGTGAAATTTTGCACAACTGCTTCTTGATCAGTCATTTTCATTAAAAATTCACCCAAATCTGCTTTTACATCGAAGCTACTGAGTTCACCAGTTAAGTCAATATCTCCATGAAGAATAATATCACGACCAGATAAATCCATCTCCTCTCCCATTTGAAAAGCAAGTTCTTGAATTGTGTTTTCAGTTTCAAACTTAATTTTATCTCCGGTCAGTCTTCCACTCCCAATCATCGTTAATCCCTGAATACCTGCAAACATTGGAGAAATGGTATCTAAATCTTCATAAAACACATCTCCACTTATTATGTCGAAATAATCCAGATTTAGTTCGAAGGCTGTTTCTGTCTCAACATTTTCTTCCTCTAATTCTTCCTCTGACTTAACGATGTCGTAGTTTGCATTTCCATCTTCTAAAATTTTCACATGAATTGATGGTTCGGTGATTTCAATAGAACGAATGGAAATATTTTCCATATTTATAACACTCCAAAAATCTAATTTTGCTTCAATTTTCTTTAAATCGACAAGTTTAATGTCTTCAAATTCATCTCTTCCAGTTATAGAAACGTTTTCAAAAGATAATTTCATTTTTGGAAATGTAGAGATTATAGTCAAATCAAAATCTCCCAATGCAACATCTGCTTTGAGCATTGTATTTGCGGTTTCAATTGCCATATCTTTCAATTTATCTTTGAAAAAGATTGGCGTTAAAATCATTGCTATTAATAGCACTAAAAAACCAATTCCACTATAAATAAGTATTTTTTTAAAGAGAGATTTGTTTTTTTTATCTTTTTTTTTCGTCATAATAATTACATCTTTTTAAAGGAATAATAAATTTGCACATATATTGCTAAAATAATGTAAATTAGTAGATAAATTTTCTTAAATTTTAAAAATATTATGAAAAAGTACCTTATTCTCTCATTATCAATGATTATATTTTCAGTAAATGCGCAGATTATCACCAATGAAACTGAGACTTCTAATAAGAAAACAAAAAATAAAGAAGAAATTAATCATAAGAAAGAAAAAAAGAAAAAAACGAGAGAGCAACGAGAAAAATCAGGTGTTGAACTTTTTGTGGGAGTAAGTCCTGCATATACTTTTAGAGTTTTACAACAGACTGAAGGTATTTTTGGAAAGCCATTAGGAATCAGAGAGAAGGAAGAGGGAAAATGGACGACTGGCATTCATGCAGGAGCAAGATCCAAATTAAGTGAGAACTTTAAAATAGAATTTGGAGCTGGATATTATACGAATAAAGAAACTTTTGACTTCGAAGAGAAAGACACAGTTTTCAGGTATATCAATACATACAGAAACTTATCTTTTCCCATAAGAATTGCTTATACTTTTGGAGGTGACATCTCATTTTATGGAGGAATTGGGATTATTCCAAAAGCTTTTCTTTCCATGAAAAGAGAGGAAACAACATTAGACATTAATAAACAAGAAGTTACAGATTCTTGGCGGGAAATGGATAAATTTAACCGATTTTTATTAGATGGAGTGGTAACAATTGGTACACAAATCAAATTAAACAAGCACTACGGAATCTATGCGATGGTTGAAGGCAGATACCAACTGGTTGATAACTATGTAAAGCAAGCTCCGCACGGACGACATCCTTATTCACTTGGCTTCCACGTAGGGATAGAGGTTTATTTGTAAGTGTATATTAATTGAATCATATAAAGCGACCCTTTATTAGGCCTTCATAGACATTGTTTATTTTTTTGACTAAAATTTATCCTTCTAAAGTTTAAAATTAAAGTATATTCGCCAAAGCAATGAAAAAAAAGAATAAAAAGAAAAAAAGTTGGTTTAAACGTACCTCTAGAATTGTCGGAATGAACCCAACTACCTTTGAGGAACTTTGGAAATTCAGAATCACCAATCTTCAGTTTATCAGTGTGATTATGATTATTGCAGGCATTTTTTTTGGGATTAGTTTTCTTTTGTTTTCATACACACCATTGGGCAGGTTATTGCCTGAGCACATACAAAATTCAGATCGTCAGGAAATGCAAAAATCTTTGGTAAAGTTAAATGAACTTGATGAGAAACTTGCACTTCAAGAGCGATACATAGAAAACCTTCAAAAAGTAATTTTGGGTGAAATTTCATTAGATTCTACGATGATTCTTGATTCCACAATACAGATTGAGAGTGTTAATGTTGAAATTGATACCATTTTTTCTGAAGAGGAAAGGGAATTAGACAAAAACTTACAAATATCTGAAGAAAGGTTAAAACAAAGAAGAGATGCAAGGTTTGATAATCTCTTTTTGTTTGACCCAATTGAAGGAGAAATAAGTCAAAAATTTAATGCAAATACACATCCAGGTGTTGACATTGTAGCTAGAAAGAACACCCAAATAAAGTCTTGTTTAGATGGCGTAGTTGTTTATGCTTCATATACAAGTATGGATGGTTATACAGTTGTTATTAATCATGAAAATGAACTGATTTCTACATATAAACATGCCCAATCCATCAATGTAAAAGCAGGTCAAAAAGTCAAAATTGGAGAAATGATTGGGATTATAGGAGATACAGGGGAAAGCTCTACGGCTCCCCACCTTCACTTTGAATTATGGAGCGGAAGTGGACCACTCAATCCACTTGATTATTTTTCATTTGGCAAGTAGTTTTTCTTGAATACTTTCTAAATATAGAAAGAAAATAAATGTGAGAAATCATCTAATCGATACGTTGAATTATTATAACAAATTTTATAGTCGTGCAAATGTAGGAGAATTTACGCTTGTATGATTTAATTTTTCGATTTCCACTTCTGACATAAACCCAGCACAAACGATAATTTCCGACAACTTGTCAGTATATTTCATCTATTTTGTCATAAAATCTGACAGTTTTTTACCTATTCATTCAAAAATAGGACTTGGCACAAACATTGACAATAGATAATCGAATTTGAGAAATTGAAAAATTAAATAAAATCATTATGAGTAAAATTATTGGAATCGATTTAGGAACTACAAACTCATGTGTTTCAGTAATGGAAGGAAATGAGCCAGTAGTTATCACAAACGCAGAAGGTAAAAGAACAACCCCTTCAATTGTTGCGTTTGTCGAAGGTGGAGAGAGAAAAATTGGTGACCCTGCAAAACGTCAAGCGATTACTAATCCACAAAAAACTATTTCATCAATCAAAAGATTTATGGGAACATCGTTCGATGAATCAAAAGATGATGAAGCATCAATGTCGTATGAAGTTGTTAAAGGAGAGAATAACACACCACGTGTGAAAATTGATGATAGAACATACACACCACAAGAAATTTCAGCAATGATTCTTCAAAAAATGAAGAAAACGGCAGAAGATTATTTGGGTCAAGATGTTTCTGAAGCAGTTATTACCGTTCCTGCGTATTTTAACGACGCACAACGTCAGGCAACAAAAGAAGCTGGAGAAATTGCAGGTTTAACAGTAAAAAGAATCATTAACGAGCCTACAGCAGCTGCTTTGGCGTATGGATTAGACAAGAAAACTGTTGACCAAAAGATTGCTGTTTTCGACTTTGGAGGTGGAACATTCGATATTTCTATCTTAGAATTAGGAGACGGAGTTTTTGAAGTTCTCTCTACAGACGGAGATACGAAATTAGGAGGAGATGATGTTGATAACGAAATCATCAATTGGTTAGCAGAAGAATTTAAAAATGAAGAAGGATTAGATTTACGTAAAGACCCAATGGCACTTCAACGATTAAAAGAAGCAGCTGAAAAGGCAAAAATTGAACTTTCTTCAAGTTCACAAACTGAAATTAACCTGCCATATATTATGCCAGTTGATGGTATTCCTAAACACTTGGTTCGTACTTTAACGCGTGCTAAATTTGAGCAATTAATTTCGGATATTGTTTCTAGAACAATTGAGCCGTGTAAAAGAGCATTAAAAAATGCAGATTTATCTACTTCTGATATTGACGAAGTAATTTTGGTTGGAGGTTCTACAAGAATCCCTGTAATCCAAGATGCTGTGAAAAATTTCTTTGGAAAAGAAGCCTCTAAAGGTGTGAATCCAGACGAAGTTGTGGCGATTGGTGCTGCAATTCAAGGTGGAGTTTTAACAGGTGAAGTAAAAGACGTACTTTTATTAGATGTTACACCACTTTCTTTAGGAATTGAAACAATGGGTGGCGTGATGACAAAATTAATTGATGCCAATACGACCATTCCAACGAAAAAATCACAAGTTTTCTCTACGGCAGCAGACAACCAACCGTCAGTGGATATCCACGTATTACAAGGTGAGCGTTCTATGGCAACAGATAATAAAACATTAGGACGTTTCCAATTAACAGATATTCCACCAGCGCCAAGAGGTGTTCCTCAAATTGAAGTAACATTCGATATCGACGCAAACGGAATTATGAATATTTCTGCGAAGGACAAAGGAACAGGTAAGGAACAGTCAATTAAGATTGAAGCTTCATCAGGTTTAAGCGACGAAGAAATCGAGAGAATGAAAAACGAAGCAAAAGCTAACGAGGCAGAAGACCAAAAGAAACGCGAAGAAGTGGAAACATTAAACAAGGCTGATTCTTTAATCTTCCAAACAGAACGTCAGATGAAGGAATATGGAGATAAAATTCCAGCAGACAAAAAACAACCTATTGAAGATGCTTTGGCAGAGCTAAAAACTGCATACGAAGCAAAAGATTTGGATAAAATCAATGCTTCAATGGATAAACTAAATACTGTTTTCCAAGCTGCTTCACAAGAAATGTATCAACAAGGCGGTGCTGACGCTGGCGCAAACGGTGAAAGCAGTTCACAACCTACCGACGACGAAGTAACAGATGTTGACTTCGAAGAGGTAAAAGAAGACAAGTAAGTTTTAACTAACTTAAATATAGTAAAGAGGATGCAAGTTGTATCCTCTTTTTTATTTCGTTCTTTTTATTTAAAAAATTAAATTTTAAAACTCCTGAAAAAATATTTTATAACTTTATAAACATAAAATTACGGGAATGTATTATTTGAAACTTGAATCTGCCAAATTTAATAAAAATCAAAATAGTTGTTTTTAATTTTTAATTAATTATATTTGTACAATTATAAATCTTAAAACATAATAATTATGAGAAAAATTTACTTATTAGCTGCTTCGATGTTTGTTGGGGCATTCACTTTCGGACAAACAAATCTAAGTTTTGAAACTTGGGGACCATCTTACGTTCCTGGAGCAGGTATAGCAACAGACAAACAAGCTCCAGAAAATTGGGAAACACTTAACTTTGCTAATGCAAACTTAAGTGCGTTTGGAGTTAATGGAAATGCTGCAACAAATAGCAGTGGAGCTGTTATAGACCCTGTTTCAAACGAAACTGATAATCCTACTGACGGAAATTCTTATATCAAAGTTACGAACTTTAACTTAACTGGTTTTGCAGGATTCGGTATGCCTGACGGACCTCAAGGATCGTTTGCTGCACAAACTTTTGCATCTACAACTGTTTACGAAAATATGACTTTAGATATAAAATATGATGTATTGGCAGGAGAGAAAGCAACTATAATTTTCCAAGCATTAAATATTACACCAACTGATACAACCTTTGCTGGTGGGGGAATGTTGGAACTTTCAGGAGGTTCTTCTCAATCAACATGGACTAATGTTACTGTACCTATAACTTGGCAAGGAGGAGTTACTCCAACACATTACGATATTATTATCGCAGCTAGTGAGGCAGTATTTAGTAGTACAGCTACAGCTGTTGTAGATTCTTGGGTTGCAGCAGATAACATTGTTTTAACTGAGGACCCAACTTCTTCAATTGTAGAAAACAATGCATACTCAGTAAACGTTTATCCAAATCCTGCATCTGATATTTTAAACATCAATGCTGAAGGAGTAAATGGTACTGTTACAATTGCTTCAATTACAGGTCAAGTTGTTACTACAGCTAACGTAAACAACGGAGCGAAAGTTGATGTATCTAACTTAAACAATGGGGTTTACATCTACACAATACTTGATGAGAATGGAAATTCTGTAAAAACAAACAAATTGGTAATTCAGAAATAATTTATTTCTTGCTAATATTAAGAAAGGTGTTCAATTTTTGAACACCTTTTTTTTATACTTCACACTGCAAAATCACTTAAACTCAAACTAATTCCTATATTTGTTAAGTATAGTTATTAAGATTCTAAAAACATGATTTAACTATTATAGAAATGACAAAAATCAAAGCTTTTCGGGCAATTCGACCTGTTAGAAATAAAGTTCATCTGGTTGCATCCAGAGCAGTGGCAACATACAAGTCATCTGTTTTAGAGGCAAAGTTAGAGTCGAATCCATATACTTTCATCCACATTATTCATCCTGAATTTTCAGAAAAAGAAGGCGAAAAAACAGAGCCAAACTCCGTAGAAAGATTTTTGAAAGTTAAAGAAAAATATAAAGAGTTTTGTGAGATTGATATATTGAAAAAAGATGAAAACGAATCTCTTTATGTTTATCGACAATCAAATCCAAAACATTCTTACTTAGGAGTAATTGGAGGTGCCAGTATTCAAGAATACAAGGACAACAAAATAAAAAAGCACGAAGCAACACTGTTTTCTAGAGAGGCTATGTTTACGAATTATCTGCAAGTCGTAGGATTTAATGCTGAACCTGTTTTATTGAGCCACAAAAAAAGTCATGAATTGGATGATATTTTAGCGAAAATCGTAGAGCAAAGACCAGAATATGAATTTGCAACAACCGATAAGATGCTTCATGAGCTTTGGATATGTAATGCGGAAGAAGTAGCACAAATCCAGAAAGCTTATGAAAAAATAGACGCTTGTTATATTGCAGATGGTCACCACCGAACAGCTTCATCAGAACGATTATGTGATTTATACAAATTAAATCCTGATTATGACCCCAAAAAAAACTACAACTATTTTTTAAGCTTTTTTATTGATGAAGAACGACTAAATATTTTCTCGTTTAATCGAATTTGTAAATCGTTAAATGGCCATAAACCAAGTGATATTTTAAAATTTATAGAAAAACACTTTACTATTTCTAAAATCAAAAATGAAACTTCCCCTTATCCTGCTAAAATGCATGATATAAGTATGTATTTGGATAGTGAGTGGTATCAATTAAGTCTTAAATTAGACACACATAAAGTTGAAAGTGTAGTTGCCAATATAGATGCAGAAATTTTAACGAGATACATTCTTACACCAATTTTGGGAATCGAGGATTTAACGCAGGATGAAAACATTTCATTTTTAAGTGGTGCAGATTGTCATAAAAAAATAAAACAATCTATCGACAACAATGTTAATAAGATAGGGTTCCTTCTTTATCCAGTGACAATGGAGCAATTAAAGTCTGTGGCAGACAACAACTTAATTATGCCACCAAAATCGACATGGATTGAACCAAAAATGAGAAGTGGTCTAACTATTTTTAAAATTGATGAATGATAACAAAAAATTTAAAAAATATTCTTTCAGAAATACCAAAAGATGTACAATTAGTAGCTGTTTCTAAGACAAAACCAAATGAAGATATTTTAGAAATTTACAATACTGGTCACAAAATATTTGGAGAGAACAGGGTGCAAGAATTAGTTAAGAAGTATGAGTCTTTACCCAAAGATATTGAATGGCATTTGATTGGAAGTTTACAATCGAATAAAGTTAAATATATTGCTCCGTTTATCTCGCTGATTCATAGCGTCGATAAATTCAAATTACTCAAAGAAATCAATAAAAGAGCCAAACAAAATGATAGAATAATTGACATCCTAATTCAATTTTACATTGCAGAGGAAGACACAAAGTCTGGATTTGATTTTGATGAAGTTCAAAGTCTTTTACAAAGCGATGAGTTTTTACAACTAGAAAACATAAACATCAGGGGCGTCATGGGAATGGCTACACTAACTGGAAATGAGGAAAAGATAAGAGATGAGTTTAGAACTCTTCACAATTATTTCCATGTTCTAAAAAGTCATTACTTTAAGTTTAACAACGACTTTAATATTATTTCAATGGGTATGAGTAGTGATTATAAAATTGCCATAGAAGAAGGAAGTAACATGATACGGGTTGGAAGTAAGATTTTTGGTATTCGTGATTGATTTGCGTTGTTTTTTTGGGGCGTGTCCCTACGGGTCAGGCTTTCCGCTACAAGTCCTCGCTCGTTCCTTGCTGTGGGCTTTTCGCTTCTATCCCTCACGCAAATGATGCTCTGCATTTAGTTTAACTGTAAAACTTTAGATTTTATTCCTAAGAGCGGATTCCACCCTGGCGAAGACCGATAGCTTTGTAAAGCGATTTTTGTTGCAGCCAAATGTTTAAAAATGCGACTTTAGGAGCGCATTTTAAACATATTGTTTGCCAAAAAGCACGAGCAAACTAAAGGTTATAGACAGAATTGGTGGCTAAAAGAAAAAAGCATCAAGGTTAATCGACAAACTGTTTTTCAATTTCTATATGCAACCCTATTCCTCTTAATTGATTGCCTTGTGCAATGATTTTTCCTTCTCCGTCTATTAAAAATCCGTAAGGAATGCTACGAACACCATATTTTGAAGAAATCGCTCTATCTTGGTCCCATACGTGACTATTCCAGTTTAATTTATCTGTTTTTATTGCATCTTTCCAGTCTTTTTCGGTTTTATCCAAAGAAACATTTAAGACAACAAACCCTTTGGCGTTTTTAAATTGAGATTTTCTATACTTGTTGTATGCTTCAACAACATTGGGGTTTTCTCGGCGACAAGGGCCACACCAAGCTGCCCAGAAATCAATCAAGACTAATTGTCCGCGATAATCAGATAGGTTAATATCCTTTCCTTTCAAATTCTTACCTGTAAAATCAATTGCTCTACTTCCTGTACTTGGTTGAGCAATTAAAAGAACTGGCAAAAATAAAATGAATAAAAGCGATTGTAATTTCATCAAGGTCTTTTATAAATGTTTTACAAGAATCGAGCCTTTATACTCTACGAATATCTGCGCCAAGGTTATTCAATCGAATATCAATATTTTCATAACCCCTATCAATCTGTTCGATGTTGTCAATAACACTTGTTCCTTCTGCAGAAAGTGCTGCTATCAGCAATGAAACCCCAGCTCTAATATCTGGTGAAGTCATTTTTATTCCACGCAGTTGATTTTGTCTATTCAAACCAATTACTGTTGCTCTGTGTGGATCACATAAAATGATTTGCGCTCCCATATCAATGAGTTTATCAACAAAAAACAATCTTGATTCAAACATTTTTTGATGTACCAAAACGCTTCCTTTTGCTTGTGTAGCGACAACCAAAATAATACTTATTAAATCGGGAGTAAATCCAGGCCATGGCGCATCATATACAGTAAGAATCGAACCATCGATAAATGTTTCTATTTCGTAAGAATCTTGTGCAGGAATATAAATATCATCACCTTTAATTTCAAGTTTTATTCCTAATTTTTGGAAAGTTTGCGGAATAATTCCAAGATGTTTAACGCCTGCATTTTTAATGGTAATTTCAGACTGTGTCATTGCTGCCAATCCAATAAAACTACCAACTTCAATCATATCTGGTAAAACTCTATGGTAGCAACCTTTGAGTTCTTTTACCCCTTCGATTGTAATTAAATTACTTCCTACTCCAGATATTTTTGCCCCCATGCTATTGAGCATTGAGCATAATTGTTGTAAATAAGGTTCACAAGCAGCATTATAAATTGTAGTTTTTCCATCTGACAACGAAGCCGCCATAATAATATTAGCAGTTCCAGTAACAGAAGGTTCATCCATATGATGATAAATTCCTGTTAACTTATCTGCTTTTACGGTATAAAAATGTTCTTTTGAGTCGAAGTTAAAGTTAGCCCCAAGTTTAATTAAACCTTCAAAATGTGTATCCAACCTTCTTCTTCCAATTTTATCGCCACCCGGTTTTGGCATGTATGCTTTTCCAAATCGAGATAAAAGAGGACCGATAATCATAACAGACCCACGTAAACTACTTGCTCTTGTTTTAAAATCTTCTGATTTTAAGTAATCTAAATTTACATCTTTTGCTTCAAAAATATAGGTTCCTTTTTCTACTTTTTCCACCTTTACTCCCATTGCTTGAAGCAATTTGATGAGTTTATTTACATCAATAATATCGGGTAAATTTGAAATGGTAACTTTTTCAGGAGTTAACAATACAGCGCACAACACTTGTAGTGCCTCATTTTTAGCTCCTTGAGGAACGAGTTCTCCTTTTAATTTTTTTCCGCCGTGAACTTCAAACGATGCCATGTTAGATTATTTTTTTCTCTTTCTTTTTGTTCTCTTTGATGTAGGTTTTGATACTGTCACACCCGCTTGTTTTAAAATTGAATTTGTTGATTTTAATTCAACGGAATCATCTAATTTTAATTTTCCGTCAGAAAGTTCTTCCAGATGAGCTTTAATCACTGAATTTTCAACATTTTCAGTATGAAAAATAAGGTAATCTTGTTTTAATAAATTAGCCAATCTTTCAGCCATTACATTTCGTTCCTCTTCGTCTTCAATTTTAGCAACCTCTTTTATCATTTGTTCTGTATAATAGCCAAAGTGACCATATTTCGAAGAGTTTTTCGGATAAGGTATAGGTTTTGGTCGCTGATTTAAAGATTCTTTTTTCGGGATTTCATAAGGAGAATCGACATCTATCTCGAAATTACTCATAATAAACAAATGCGTCCATAGCTTATGGTTATAATCTTCCACGTCTCTAAGCTGAGGGTTCAGTTGCCCCATCACATCAATGATTGAAGCAGCCGCTGCATTTCGTTCTTCTTTCGATTCTAACTGTTTTGCGTAATTAATCATATTCTGAACATTTCTTCCATATTCAGCAATATGTAATTTAGCTCGTTCTGTATTATAAGAAAGAGCATCCATTTTATAATCTTCCAATTTTTTAATTTTTTAATGAAAATTTTGTGCGAACAATTATCCAAAAATCAGCAATGTTGCAATTACTGCAAGCAAGATAACAGTATAAATTGTTCCTAATGCCACTGTTGAATTTTCAAAATAAACTCTATTTCCAGATTTGTCAGACATTTTTTTATTATTTATCAATTAATACCGTAAAAGTAGTAATTCTTATTGAATAAAAGGGAATGATTTTTAAAATGTTTGCAGAATTTTATCCCCAACTAATCTTTAATAAAAATAACTTCGGGTTTTGGATGGATTCCTTTTCGGATTAATCTTTTTCCTTTCTTCCACAATTGCCACTCTTCCTTTATGTTATTTTCAAACTCAACATCCAAGCTATAATACATTTTTGTTTCTCCTCTCAGGATAACCTTGCCTTCAATGGTTTGTTTATCCGATTTCAACCAAAGATGATTATCATTCAGTGTTACATCAAAACTTTGTGCTGGAACGTTTACATTTTCACCATCTATCTGAACCACAAAAGCATCTTGCACACCGTGAAAATTGCCGATATATCGATTTGGAAAAACCTTGTTGCTTCCACAAGAAACAAAAATAAAAGCAAGTAATAGATACAAAAACAGTTGTTTCATTTGTGTTTATATAGAGTAAAAATTTGTCTTTTTATTACACAAAATTAAAAATAAATTTGGTTTATCATCAAAAACAAATAGTTAACATTGATTGTTGAAAGATAATAATTCAGCAATATTTTTTGTATTTAAAAAAGCTATAACTTTACAATTTCAACAACAAATTATCATGAAGCAATATCATCAACTTTTAGAACACATACTCGAAAATGGAGTAGATAAAGGAGACAGAACAGGAACGGGAACAAGATCTGTTTTTGGATATCAAAATAGATACGATTTAAGCAAAGGATTTCCTGTGATTACAACAAAAAAATTACATCTGCGCTCAATTATTCACGAACTTCTATGGTTTATCAGTGGTGATACAAATATTAAATACTTAAAGGATAACAACGTGTCTATTTGGGACGAATGGGCAGACGAAAACGGAGATTTAGGTCCCGTTTATGGTCACCAATGGCGTTCGTGGCCAGACGGTAATGGAGGAACAATTGACCAAATCACAAAGTTGGTTGATAATTTAAAAAACAACCCAAACTCAAGAAGACATATTGTTAGCGCTTGGAATGTAGCCGACATTGAAAAGATGGCTCTCCCTCCTTGTCATTGTTTATTCCAATTTTATGTTGCAAACGGGAAATTAAGTTGTCAACTTTACCAACGTTCAGCCGATGTTTTCTTGGGTGTTCCTTTTAATATAGCAAGCTATGCTTTATTTACTATGATGTTGGCTCAAGTTTGTGATTTAGAAGTCGGAGAATTTATTCATACTTTTGGAGATGCACACCTTTATTCAAACCATTTTGAACAAGCAAAACTTCAGTTGACAAGAGAACTAAGGGCATTGCCAACCATGAAGATTAATGCAGAGGTGAAAAATATTTTCGACTTTAAATATGAGGATTTCGAATTGCTTAATTACGACCCACATCCGCACATAAAAGCGAAAGTGGCAGTTTAATTGAATTTCTTTACAAGTTTATTAATGAATTAATTAATGGTAAAAGAATGAAGTGTATAGCAATCGTAGCAATGGGACGTCAGAGAGAAATCGGGCGAAGAGGAAAATTACTTTGGCATTTACCCAGAGATATGAGTTTTTTTAAAGAAACAACCATGGGACATTCAGTTATCATGGGTAGAAAAAGTTGGGAATCTATTCCGAAAAAATTTAGGCCACTTCCAGGCAGAAAAAACATTGTTGTCACACGTAATCCTGACTATAAAATTGAAGGAGCTGAACTCATTACTGACTTAAGGGATGCTTCAAAGTTTGTTACCGAAAAAGACGAGAAATGCTTCATTATCGGTGGCGCACAAATTTACCAATTAGCAATGGATTATGACTTAATAGATGAAATGTATATTACGCATGTTGATAAACGTTTTCCTGATGCAGATACTTTCTTCCCTTATGTAAATTGGGATCATTGGGATCAAGAAGAAATTCTATTTCATCCAAAAGATGAAAATAACCCCTATTCTATTAAGATTGTTAAATATAGTCGTTAAATGAAGGTTTGTATTGCCGAAAAACCAAGTGTTGCAAAGGACATTGCAAAAGTCATTGGTGCTAACCAAAGGCACGATGGCTATTATGAAGGCAATGGATATCAAGTTACGTGGACCTTCGGACATTTGTGTACTCTAAAAGAACCTCATGATTATCTCTCCGAATGGAAATATTGGGATTTAAGACAATTGCCGATGATTCCTTCTCGTTTTGGAATAAAACTAATAGAAGACGATGGAATTAAAAGACAATTTCATATTGCAAAAAAATTACTGAATAATGCCACAGAAGTTATCAATTGTGGAGATGCTGGACAAGAAGGTGAAGTGATTCAACGCTGGGTTTTTCTGAAAGCGCAAGTTAAAGCCCCAATAAAACGACTTTGGATTAGTTCATTAACTGAAGAGGCAATAAAAGAAGGATTTGCCAACTTAAAAGAAGGCTCAAAATATAATAATTTATACGCTGCTGGAAGCTCTCGTGCCATTGGCGATTGGCTTTTGGGAATTAATGCAACCCGACTTTTTACAAAAAAATTCGGATTTAACCGCCAAGTCCTTTCAATTGGAAGGGTCCAAACTCCCACACTTGCAATGATTGTGGAGCGACAATTAGAGATTGATAATTTTATACCTGAAGATTATTGGGAATTGAGAACTATTTATCGAGATACTGAATTTAATAGTGTTCTTGGCAAAATAAAGAAGAAAGAAAAGGCAGAATATGCTTTAGAAAAAATCAAAGATGAACCGTTTGAGATAACCTCATTTGAACAAAAAGAAGGTAAGGAAAAACCACCCAAACTTTTTGATTTAACTGCTTTGCAAGTTGAAGCAAACAAAAAACTGAGTTACTCAGCTGATCAAACCTTGAAAATTGTTCAAAAATTATATGAAAAGAAGTTGGTTACCTATCCACGTGTAGATACAACATATCTTCCAAACGATATTTATCCAAAAATTTCTGGAATTTTAGAGCGATTAGAATACTTTAAGGAGCTTACTCAGCCTCTTTTAGGTAAAAAAATCAGAAAAAGTAGTCAAGTATTCGACGATAAAAAAGTAACTGACCATCATGCAATTATTCCTACTGGAGAACGAGTAAGTGGTGTGACTCCTGACGAACAAAAGGTTTACAACATGATTACAAAACGATTTATTTCGGTATTTTATCCTGATTGTATTGTAAGCAGAACCACCGTTTTGGGAGAAGTATTAAAGTTAGAATTTAAAGCATCTGGAAAGCAGATTCTAGAGCCAGGTTGGCGCGTTATCTATACAAAAGATGAAAACCCAAGTGATGAGAAAGAAGACGAAAGCATAATGCCTGTTTTCCAGCAAGGAGAAAAAGGTCCACATGATGCCCGGATAGATGAAAAACAAACCACCCCGCCAAAACCTTATACGGAAGCAACGTTACTTAGAGCGATGGAAACAGCTGGAAAGCAAGTGGATGACGAAGAGATGCGAGAATTAATGAAAGATAATGGTATTGGGCGACCATCAACCAGAGCAAATATTATTGAAACACTTTTTCGACGCAGATACATTACTAAAAGAAGAAAGTCTATTTATGCTACAGAAACGGGAATCGATTTGATTAAAATTATAGATAACGACATTCTTAAATCACCTGAATTGACTGGTACTTGGGAAAAAAAACTTCACCTAATTGAAAAAGGAGAATATGAACCTGAATTATTTAAGAAAGAGCTAATCGAAATGGTTGTTGAATTAACCAACGAGGTACTGTTCAACACGAAGAAAAAGGCCATTCGTATTGCTCCTGAAAACGAAGATTCTTCTGTAAAAACAACAACGAAAAAAAGTAAGGTCAAAAAAATAAAATTGTCCGAACTGGACTGCCCGAAATGCAAGAAAAACGGTCTTTTAAAAGGTAAAAAAGCTTATGGTTGTTCACATTACAAAGACGGATGCAATTTTGTTTTACCATTTGAGTTTTTGGGTAAGAAGTTAACTGACAAACAACTTTCAGACATCATTTTAAAGCAAAAAACGACCAAAATCAAAGGTTTTATTATTCCAGGAAGCGAAAACAAAAAAGATGGTCGATTGGTTTTAACTTCTGATTTTAATATTTCTTTGGAGGAATGATAAAAATTTTGTGTATCGCTATTTTAGAGCTATACACCATAATGAATAAAAAAGGCATTCGAAAACGAACGCCTTTTTGTTAGCAGTAGATTTAATTCGCACTATTCATCAATCATAAAAACACTTAAAAAACTACAATATCAATCTATATTTACTTGTTTTGTTCTTGCTGTTTCATTAATTAGATAATATGTTTTGCCTGAGTCGTTTTTGATGTCATAACGAAGTCCAACCACTTGAACAAACCCAAATCCAGTTCCGATTGAAGACATTTCTCCAGCAGTGAAAGTGTGTGAAAAAACATTTCCTCCAACCGTTTTTAATACATGTCCATTTGCTCCATAAACTGCAAAAAGTGTTGAGTCTGCTCCAACAACTCCCGAAGAAGTAAGCGTATAACTGGATGAGCCAGCTGGGTCGTTTGAAGTTATTTCTCCAACCGTCGAAAAACCTTGATTTGTTGTTACTTCAAAAGTTGGCCAAACACCGCCAGTTCCTTTCCAAGTTAAGTTTGCAGGAAAATTGATTCCTGTGTAACTTGAAGCAGACGGCGTAAAGACATAAGAATTGTTGTCTTGAGGATTAAGTTCATTATCATCTAAAGAAACCGTTCCTGCGCCAACAAAAGAAGTTCCTCCATTTTCTGAGAAAACAGCTACGGCAGTTCCTATGTTTTGCTCTTGATTTCCAATTGGTGTTTCAATTGTCGTCACTGTTTTTAAAGCAATCAATGCTCCAAATTCTCCGTTAAATGAAGGAATATAGGTTGAAGGTTCTGGCACATTAGAAAATTCGCATGAACCATCGTCTTTTTGAGCAGCAATATCATAATTTATCGCCGTTGGATCTGTACAACCTTCTTTCTTACAAGAAGTAAGTCCAACAGTTAAAGTAAAAATCAATGCTCCTGAAATTAAAATTGTTTTTTTCATAAAATATAATTTTTCATTTTGTTTAAGACAAAATTAGTTCATTATCATACTTTATGAAATACGTATAAATGCGTATATTTCTTTTTAGCACTTATTCAGAACGGATTTCATTCATTGTTTTTCCAAACAAAGGAAGCGTTTTCTGCAAAGTTTATCTCTTCAGATATAAAAATCCTTTTAAGATATCTCCAGCACCTTCTTGTCCTTCCTCTCCACCTAATTGGATAATATAATAATATGTTCCTTCAGGCAGTTCGTTCCCTCCAATATTCAGTTTACTTTCCGAGGTTCCAGCCCAATCGTTTTGATAATCCTCATTATGGTAAACCTCTAATCCCCATCGGTTATAAATCCAAACTTTCGTATTCGGATATGCAGCAATGCCTTCAATCACAAAATGATCATTCAAACCATCTCCGTTTGGAGAAAAACTTTCAGAAATGTCTAAATCACAGATACCAACCGATACCACTGTTTCTACTGAAGCCTGACAACCAGAAGCGTTCTGGGCAATTAGGGTATAAATTCCTGCATCTGAAGTTGTTGCTTTAGAAATTCCATAATTGACTCCTGTTCCCACTTCTGCTCCATCAAAAATCCAAGTATAAGTCAAATCGTTATCGGCATTCGCAACACTTAATGCAACATCAGAGCCAGCACAAACTTTTAAATTATATGAATTCAACTCTGGTAAAGTAGGAAGTTCTCCTTCTACAGTCAACTCAAACGAGCATGAATCAACATTTCCATAATTGTCGGTTGCATAAAGCCAAATTGTATAAGCTCCAACATCTAATACTGTTCCAACCACAGGATTCTGAGTCAATGTAATTGATCCATCTGTTAAATTTCCACAGTTGTCTATTACGCTGATTGCGCTATTACCAGTGATAAAATCTGGAACATCAATATTACAATTTGCAGAAGTAGCCACAATCGTTGTGTCGCTCAAACACCCCGAAGTAAAAGTTGGTGCTATTGAATCTTCTACGGTTACAATAAACGAACAATCGGCAGTGTTTCCTGAGTTATCTTCAGCTGTAATTGTTACAGTATGTGTTCCAATTCCAAGAATTGTTCCAGCAACAGGGCTTTGGGTAATAATCAAATTACTTGATGATCCATTTCCACAATTATCAGAAATTTCCAATTCAGTACTTATTGTGAAGTCGGGTAATTCTACTTCACATAATGCATCTAAATACAAAATTAAATCATCAAGACATCCATTTACAAAATCTGGAGGAGTTGTGTCTTCAATTAAAACGGAAACTACGTCATCATTAACACAACCTTCCTCTGTTGTAATTTCCACTGTATAATCACCAGATGCATTAACACCTGCTGGGTCGATGACTGGATTTTGATCAGTAGAAGTAAAACCATTCGGCCCTGACCAACTATAAGTTCCATTTGTTCCTGCACCATCAGCCGTTAAAGTTAGTTCTGAACCTGGACAGAGCGTACTTCCTGCATCTATTCCAACTGTAACTATTGGTGTTTCTAGTACCGTTACTTCGTAAGTTGCACTGCTCGCAGGGCAAGCTCCTGATGCAGCAATGTTGTTCGTAACAATATATGTTCCTGGAGAACTTAATGAAAAGTCAATGTTTCCTGTAATTTGATTTAATTCCAACCCATTTGTTGATGTAAATACTCCACCACTTGAACCTGCAGGGAAAATAGGAGAAACAATCCCAATTTCTTGACAAATAGAAGTGTTTGGATAACTAAAATCTGCATTTGGAGAAGAAGTAATTGTTACCACTTGGGTTTCTTCTGCAAAACAAACTCCCGGAGTTTTATAAGTTATGCTATATGTTCCTTCGGTCGAAGTTGACATATCAATTTCTCCTGTCGCTGGATCAACTGTTAATCCAGCTGGTGTAACTGTAAATGTCCCTCCTGACGTACCTGCAATTGTTGGAGTAACATTTGGACTTCCAATACAAATTGTAGCTTGAGGATAAACAATTACTGCATTTTCTTGTAAACTTACATTTACAACAACGTTTTGTACTGTACTCTCACAACCATTTGTTGTTCCTGTTACAGTATAAGTTGTTTGTGTTGTTGGAGAAACGGTTTGTGTGTTTCCACTTCCACTCGTCCCTACTCCTGTCCAAGTGTAAGAACTTGCTCCAGATGCAGTAAGCGTAACACTTTCTCCCGCACAAATTTCTAGTGATGATGCTGTTAATGTTACAGTAGGATTTGGATT